>JBALDB010000046.1:0-212111 GCA_036918135.1 Nostoc sp. | reverse complement strand
ATGTCGCACTTAGTCTCAACAACCTAGCATTACTCTACTACTCCCAAGGCAGATACAGCGAAGCCGAACTCCTTCACATCCAAGCTTTGGCACTCTGGCGCAAGTTGCTGGGTGAAGAACATCCAGATGTCGCACTTAGTCTCAACAACCTAGCATTACTCTACTACTCCCAAGGCAGATACAGCGAAGCCGAACTCCTTCACATCCAAGCTTTGGCACTCAGACGCAAGCTGCTGGGTGAAGAACATCCACATGTCGCATTTAGTCTTAACAACCTAGCATTACTCTACTACTCCCAAGGCAGGTACAGCGAAGCCGAACCCCTTCACATCCAAGCTTTGGCACTCAGGCGCAAGCTGCTGGGTGAAGAACATCCAGATGTCGCACTTAGTCTCAACAATCTGGCAAAACTGTACTACTTACAAGGACGTTATACCGAAGCCGAACCATTTTATCTGCAAGCGTTAGAGATTTTTGAGCAACGACTTGGGATAAATCATCCTAACACTATCAAGTGTCTTGAAAATCTGGCAAATCTTCGCGATCGCCTCCCTCCAAATCCAGAATAAGCTAGTTTTGTGCAAAGCGTACCGTGATAAAACTGAAAAGCGCGTTAGCGAAGCCTCTCGAAGAGAAGCGTCTCGTAGAGAAGCTCACCGAAGGTATTGCCTATACTAAAATTCATATTGAACTAAGTAAAAATGCAATTTGACTTACTCAAAATGAGCTTTTACTTTCTCAAAAGCAGCTTTTACTTTCTCAAACCCCAATTTGCTTTCTCATTTTGGTGTTTTCCGCAAGCAAAATAAGCTTTTACTTACTCAAAAGCAGCTTTTACTTTCTCATTTTGATGTTTTCCGCAAGCAAAAGCAGCTTTTACTTTCTCAAACCTCAGTTTGCTTACTCATTTGAGTAATTCACGCATTCATTTTGGTATATCATTGAGCCGAAAGAAAAGCGTAGGCGTAGCCCGTCGTAGACATCGCTTCTCGGCAAATCTTAAAGGCTATTCCATTCTTCTAACGTGATTTCCCGTTCTAAAATCACCTCAACTTCTGCAATCATCATCCGCATTTGCGGTACAGAATACTCATCATTAGAGGGAAGAGTTAGGCGATATTCACCGTAAATCATAAACTGATGTCTTGTTCCAGAATAAGCCCCCTCAGACCCAATCCGTCGTAATTTATTCACAAAATCACTACGCTTACAGGGTATCCATCGGCTCAAGAGTCGGCTCCTTGTTGAGGTCAATATTATCAATTACTGGTAGAGAATGTCCCAGCTTTAACCCAAGCAAAATCCAGTCTTCCAGTGTTGAATGTAATTCATCCTCACACTCTCGCAAAGTCGATGCAAAGGCTATCACTCCTTTGCAAAGAGGAATTCTACCTGCAAATGTACCATCTTCTAACTTGTCATAAACTGCCTGAGCGTAGACGCAAAGCGGCTTGTCGTTAGACATCGCTCGGTCAACATAGTCGCTCAGAATAAACCTTATTGCCATGAAATCTTGCGTTGTGCTACCAGTTTAATCTTACGTTAAAAAATTGATGACTCTGACGGTTCACCTCGGCTGAATGATGGTGTTGTAAAGGCGATGTGTCCAAAAAATTTCTGACAAAACATCAATTTGTGTCAATTGATTCTGATAAGTTAGTAAACTATAGCAAGCAAATTAAAGGTTAGGACATAATGACAAGCGTGGATGTTAGGAATAGTAATGTTTTACCTCCTGCCTCCTGCCTCCAGCAAGAACTGCCTTCTGCCTCCTGCTATAAATATTTATTAATACCTTCAAAGCTTCCTAACCTGGCGGGAGCATTGAGCAAAACAGACACAATTAATTGACTCAAAGTTATGGCGCTCATAGTTCAGAAATACGGTGGTACATCTGTCGGTTCAGTCGAACGCATTCAGGCTGTTGCACAGCGTGTCTACAAAACTGTTAAAGCTGGAAACTCTCTGGTTGTAGTGGTTTCGGCAATGGGTAAAACCACTGATGGACTCGTCAAACTAGCTAATGAGATTTCGCCAAATCCTAACCGCCGGGAAATGGATATGCTGCTTTCCACTGGCGAACAAGTAACCATTGCCTTACTGAGTATGGCATTGCAGGAACTCGGACAACCAGCAATTTCTATGACTGGCGCTCAAGTAGGAATTGTTACCGAAGCAGAATACAGCCGCGCTCGGATTTTGCATATTGAAACTACTCGCGTCACTCGCCACCTCACAGCAGGAAAAGTAGTTGTAGTAGCTGGTTTTCAAGGAATATCCAGTGCCGGAGAAATGGAAATTACAACTTTGGGACGTGGTGGTTCTGACACTTCAGCAGTAGCACTGGCAGCAGCATTACAAGCAAGTTTCTGTGAAATTTATACAGATGTTCCAGGGATTTTGACTACAGACCCCCGCTTAGTTCCGGAAGCTCAGTTGATGGATGCTATCACTTGTAATGAAATGCTGGAACTAGCTAGCTTAGGAGCAAAGGTGTTGCATCCCCGCGCTGTGGAAATTGCTCGGAACTACGGTGTTCCCCTGGTAGTTAGATCTAGCTGGACAGATGACCCAGGTACTTGGGTAACATCAGCTAAACCCCAAGGGCGATCGCTAATCAACTTAGAAATTGCCCGTCCAGTAGACCATGTAGAATTTGACACAGACCAAGCAAAGGTCGCTTTATTGCGCGTTCCTGACAAACCAGGTGTGGCAGCAAGTTTATTTAGGGAAATTGCCCGCCAAAAAGTAGACGTAGATTTGATTATTCAGTCAATTCACGAAGGTAACAGTAATGACATTGCTTTTACCGTTAGCACACCAATTTTAAAACGAGCCGAAGCAGTAACAGCTGCGATCGCCCCAGCCTTGAGGAGTAAATCCAACCCTAAATCTGATGAAGCCGAGGTAATGGTAGAACATAAGATTGCCAAAGTCAGCATTGCAGGCGCAGGTATGATTGGGCGTCCTGGTATAGCTGCAAAGATGTTCGCCACCTTAGCCGAAGCTGGCATAAATATACAGATGATTTCCACCAGCGAAGTCAAAGTCAGCTGCGTAGTAGATGCAGCAGAATGCGATCGTGCTGTTACTGCACTGAGTACAGCATTTGAAATCGAAGCAAGGGAGCAGGGGAGTAAGGGAACAGAGGAGACATGCAGCTCTGCCTCTGTGCCAAATTGTCCTCCCGTCCGTGGTGTCGCCCTTGACTTAAACCAAGCGCGTCTTGCGATTCGTCAGTTACCAGACCGGCCGGGAATGGCGGCGAAGTTGTTTGGATTATTAGCGCGATATAACATCAGCGTTGATATGATTATCCAATCTCAGCGTTGTCGGGTAATTGATGGTGTTGCCAGACGGGATATTGCCTTTACAGTCTCGCGGATGGATGGAGAAAATGCAAAACAACTGCTTACTCAAGCAGCAGCAGAATTGGGATGGGGTGAAGTTGTTTTAGATAATGCGATCGCCAAAGTGAGTATTGTGGGTGCAGGTATGGTAGGGCAACCAGGTGTTGCCGCTAAAATGTTTGAAGCCTTAGCCCAACAACAAATCAATATTCAAATGATTGCTACTTCAGAAATCAAAATTAGCTGTGTCGTCGCACAAGAGCAAGGTGTTAAAGCTTTACAAGCTATTCATTCGGCCTTTGGTCTGGCTGGTAGTCAGAAATTTGTAGTCCCAGCATAAGTTAATCTCAAGTCTTCAACAGACTTGTGTTTACGTCTTTGGGGATTTCCAGAAAATAAACGATCCAATTTCTGCGGACTTTTTAGTTCACTCCACAAAATTGAATAATTTATTTCTTGGTAATCCTTCATTCAGCTTTGTGTGCAATGCCTACTTATTTTTTGAATGCTATTTTTTATTATGGCTATTATTTCAAAAATTTAATGTTTACCACACAAAACTAAATCAATATCAGTATTCAACCTGTAATATTTTTGTAACAATAAAAATATCTATATTAATGGATTATCAGGAGTTTTACATGCCAAAATAGCATTAATTTTTCTGGTAATAAATTTATTTTATTTTAAAATTCCCAACAATCATACGTATAATACTATCAAAGACTTACAGAAAATATAAGATTATATTTTTTATTTATATTGATGAGTAGTAAATTTCTGGATGGACGCTACCAAATAATAAAAGTTCTCAATTATCAAGAAAAAATAAAAAACTATCTAGTGGAAGATGTTAATTCTTCTGGTTGTCGATACGTAGTTAAGCAGTTACGTTCTACTAGTAACAATCCCCAAAGTTTAACAATCTTACAGCATTTGTTTGCCAGTAAGGTAGCAACTTTAGAAAAACTAGGCCAGGAACATAGCCAAATTCAGAAGTTAGTTGGCTATTTTGAAGAAAATGAAGAATTTTATCTAGTCCAAGAATTTATTGCTGGTAATCCTTTAACTGACGAAATTTTAGCAGGACAACCTCTGAGGGAAGACCAAGTAATTAATCTTTTATCAGAAATATTAGAAATTTTGGTATCTATACATACCTCAGGCGTGATTCATCGAAATATTAAACCAGCAAATATTATTCGCCGAGAGTCAGATAAAAAGTTGGTTTTAGTCGATTTTACTACTGTTAATGAAGCTATCAATACTGCTGATAATATTGAATATATGCCTATGGAACAGGTTAATGGTAACCTGAAGTATAACAGTGATATTTATGCTTTAGGTATAGTTGCGATCGCTGCACTTTTGGGTTTAACAACAAACGAAATATCTAATTTGCGAAGCCAGAGAAATCGGCTAACAGGTGAAATTATTTGGCAGAACAAAAATTTAAAAATTAATAGAAAATTAGCAAAAATTATCAATAAAATGGTACGCATTGATTATCGAAAGCGCTACCAGTATGCAACTGAAGTTTTAGACGATTTGAAAAATTTAACAAATCTTCAGTATCAGCAAAAGCAGCATCAAAAAAAAATATTATTAGTGATAATGGGGATAGCTGGTTGTATCACACTAGGTGTTGCTACGTGGTTTTTCCAGTTATCAAAATTTGAAAATAATCCTCAAAAAGAATTATATCAAGAAGGAGTAAATAAATATGATGAAGGAAATTATGAAGGAGCAGTTAAAGATTTTAATCAGTTGATTGAATTAGAACCACAAAATGCTTTGGCATATAATAAGCGAGGCGATGCTTATTATCGATTAGGAGACTACGAACAAGCACAAGCAGACTCTAGTCAAGCGATTTTGCTCAATCCTCAAGATGCTAATGCTTATTATGACCGGGGATTTGCTTTATATGAATTAGCTAAATATAAAAAAGCGATCGCTGACTATACCCAAGCGATTAAGTTAAATTCTCAGGATGCATACGCTTATTATGGCCGGGGATTAGCCCGCGTTCAGCTAAAGGATCGTAAAGGGGCATTAGGAGATTTTAGCAAAGCGATCGCTATCAAACCTGAGTATACGGATGCCTATTTACAACGCGGTATTCTCCGCCGTCGCCTCGAACTTAGACAAGCAGCAATTCAAGATTTTGATGCCATAATTAAGATTAATCCTAGTGATGCCAGAGCCTATTATCAAAGGGGTCTAACTCAAGTTATTAATAAGCAAAAATATGCAGCAATACAAGATTATTCAGATGCAATTAATATCAATCCAAAATATATAGAAGCTTATTTAACTCGCGGTGATATTTACAGCGATTTAGGAAACCAAATAGAAGCTACTGAAGATTATAATACTATTTTGAAACTCGATCCAAAATTTATTGATGCTTACATTCACCGAGGTATTCACCACTTCTCGTTTGGAGATTATAAAGGTGCTATTGAAGATTATACCGAAGCAGTAAAACTAAATCCTAATGATGCAGCAGCTTATAATAATCGTGGTAACGCCTATCTCGAACTAGGAAATAAAAAAGCTGCAAATCAAGATTATTCCCAAGCGATCGCCATTGATAAAAACTATGCCTTAGCCTATTATAATCGGGGTGTAATTCGCGCCAAGCAGAAAAATAAAGAGGGAGCGATCGCAGATTTTAAAAAAGCTGCAAAACTATTCCAACAGCAAGGGGAAAAAGATAGTTATCAAGATGCCTACAGAGAAATTGCAATTTTGCAAAATAAGTCTGCACTAACGACAACTACTCGTCCTAAGTTTGGAAAAAGAGAAAAAAAAGGAACTAGGGACTAGTACCGCTATGCGGAAGTAAAAAGTCAACAGTTCGACTTCTCTACGAAACGCAACACGTAGCTTGCTTCCCCGCAGGGGTACGCTCACTGTTAACACTGAGCAAAGTCGAAGTGTCATTTGTAATCATAAATGATTAGCGACGACCAGAAAGACAATTTTCACAACTGATTTAGGATTGCTATAGTTAATGAACTGTTCCTCTCAATGATTCTGCGTCAACGGGTTTGATTTGGTAAATCTGCAACAGATGTCCAACTATGGAAGCTATCAGAGGTAATTTTTGGCAGAACTTAATAATTTTTGGGCGATTGCTATTGTTAATTTCTGCTAGCTTGAGATTAAGGTCAGAACACTGCTCTAACCGCCGGAAAAAGTCAGGGTGATTTGTATTCAAAGTCAAAGGAAATGCCCGTGCGGCGGTATTATTTGTCTCTTGAATAACTCTGGTATTATATTCTCGCGGGTTAATACCAATAGATTGATAAAATTTTGCCCGTTCAAATACTGTTAAAGTGTGAGTAGCAAACACACTCAACAAAAAGAACCGTACCCACAATCTAGCTTTCCAATTGTTCCATAATCGGGGTTGCGATCGCAGCAGCGCTTTGAAGAAATCTCCGTGTCGATTTTCATCCTGACACCAATTCTCAAACTTACAAAACAGGGGATAAATTTGGTATTCTGGATGTTTTTGCAGATGACGATACACTAAAATGTAGCGCCAATAACCAATTTTTTCAGACAAGTAAACTGCGTAAATAATCCACTCTGGGGGAAAGAAGGTATAAGTGCGATTTTTGGTCAAATAACTTAAGTCAAGGGAAAGATTAAAATCTGCCATTGACTTATTCAAAAATCCCGCGTGGCGTGCTTCATCTCGTGCCATAAAATTAAACGCTTCCGCCAGAATCGGATTCCGATTTCTCAGACGGCGCGATAATTCTTTAAATAGCAGAAATCCCGAAAACTCTGAGGTACAAGAACGTTCTAAAAAGTCAATAAAAGCGAGGCGTGTTTCCCCATCAATACGATTCCAGCATTGCTTAAATTCTTCATCGCGTACAAAATGATGCCGATTATAATCAGCTCGTAACTCCTCGATAATTGCTCGTAACTCCTCCTCTTGTCGTGAAATATCTAACTGCGCCACTGCCTCAAAGTCAGTAGTGTAAAACCGGGGTGTTAATAATGTTTCTTGAACAGGTGCTTTTACACCTGGCTTCAACAACCCAGGTTCCGGGGTTTCCAAAGACTTAACCATAGGAATAATTTTATTATTTAATACCTTATAAGTTATATAAGCATATAATATTATTAATAGGCATCAGTTAAATTATTGAAAGCAAATTGTCAGAAATGAACATATTGGTAGCGATTGCTTATATTCATTTTGCTTAATGAAAATCTGTTAAGCAAGAAACTCAATAAACCATTAGTGGATGCAAGTTATACCTTTTAATATTGGAAGTAGTTAGAGATAGAAATTGTATATTCAAACTCCTCACTCTTCAAATCTAAAAAAATTTTAATAACTTAATAGTTATGCAAATATTAATAGTTAAATAATCTTATGAGAAATAACAATAGCTGGGATCTACATCGGCAATGGTACTTGCTGGATAGAGTGATGCAGATCCTCTCTAAACCTAGAATAACAATCTTTTAACTCTGGTACTGGCAGACATCGTGAGTGATGACTGCCTGAAAACCTGTACTTGAACATCAAGGAAGCAACAATGAGTAGCAATCTTGCCATCAAACTGCGCTCTGGAACTCAACAAGCCCACACATCAGCAGAAAATGTGGGATTTATGAAATGTTTTCTCAAAGGAGTTGTAGATAAAGACTGCTTCGCTAAGTTCTTAAGTAACTTATATTACATTTACAGCGAACTAGAAGCAGCTATAGTAAGCCATGTAGACCATCCTGCGATTAGTGCGGTTTATTTTCCCGAACTGAATCGCCAAGCTGCGCTCGAAAAAGACATGATGTTTTATTATGGGGATAATTGGAGAAACAAACTCGCCCCCTCATCTGCTGCCCAGACGTACATTGACCGCATTCGGGAAATTTCTGCTAACGATCCAGTTTTATTATTAGGTCATACTTACACTCGCTACATGGGCGACCTCTCTGGGGGTCAAATGCTACAAAAAGTTGCTCAATCAGCCCTGAAGCTTTCTGGCTACGAAGGCACATCCTTCTACAATTTTGAGCAAATTCCTGATAAAAAGGCATTTAAAGATAAGTATCGTCAGGTATTAAATGAACTACCTATTGATGATGCTACAGCAGAACGAATTGTTGCAGAAGCCAATAATGCCTTTGCGTTAAATTTACAGATGGCTCAAGAACTAGAAGGAAATTTAATCAAAGCACTCGGTCAAGTTTTGTTTAATAACTTAACTCGCTCTCAGAACCCAGGTAGCACCGAAATTACTGCGGCCAATTAATTTTGTTATTTGTTATTTGTCATTGGGTAGTTAGTTATTTCTCCCTCATCCCCTTCCCCCTTCTCCTCATACATTTATTGGAAAGTAACTCAATGGTTTTTTTATTACCTGGTGTCAAATTTGATTTGGATTTGATTCAAAAATATGACACTCGCGCACCCAGATATACCAGCTACCCACCCGCTACAGAGTTAAACGAAACATTCACCCAAACTGATTTTAAAGCTGCGATCGCCGCCTCGAATCAACGCAAAACTCCTCTTTCTTTGTATTTCCACATTCCCTTTTGCCAAAGTGCTTGCTACTTCTGTGGCTGTAACACGGTAATTTCTAACAATAAGAATATTGCTAAACCTTATTTAGAGTATTTGATTCAAGACATCAAAAATACCGCAGCCTTAATCGATTCACAAAGAAAGGTACTGCAAATCCACTGGGGTGGTGGTACTCCTAACTATTTGGAACGCGACCAAGTAGAAGTTTTATGGAAAAATATCAACCGTTACTTTACCATCGATCCACAAGCAGAAATCTCAATTGAAATTAATCCTCGATACATTGATAGAAACTACATTTTCTTTCTCAGACATATTGGATTTAATCGGATTAGCTTTGGAATTCAAGATTTTAATCGTCAAGTTCAAGTAGCTGTGAATCGCGTTCAGCCTGAAGAAATGTTGTTTGATGTCATGAGTTGGATTAAGGAAGCCAAGTTTGAAAGTGTGAATGTAGACCTAATTTATGGTTTACCTTATCAAACCCGCCAAACATTTCGAGAGACGATAAAAAAGACTATCGAATTAGACCCTGACCGAATTGTTGTTTTTAATTTTGCTTATGTACCGTGGCTAAAACCGACACAAAAAAATATTCCTCAAGAAGCCCTACCCCCAGCCGAGGAAAAGTTAGACATTTTAAAAATGACTATTGAAGAGTTGACAAATAACCAATATCTATTTATTGGAATGGATCATTTTGCTAAAATTAATGACGAACTAGCGATCGCTCAACGTAATGGCACTCTCAAGCGTAATTTCCAGGGTTATACTACCCACGCAGAAACAGAACTTTTTGGTTTTGGTGCCACATCCATCAGTATGCTAGAAGATGCCTATGCTCAAAACCACAAAGAATTAAAGGACTATTATCAGGCACTTACAGCAGGTGATTTACCTATTAGTAAAGGTATCAAGCTGACTCAAAATGACATCATCAGACGAGATGCAATCATGTCTATTATGTCTCATTTTCAACTGCATAAGCAAGATTTGGAAAACAAGTATCATATTAGTTTTGATGAATATTTCTTTGAGGAATTAGAAGCTTTGAAGCCACTAGAAGCTGATGGACTAGTGAATTTATCAAAAAATTATATTCAAATCACAGACATTGGCAGATTACTAGTAAGAAATATTGCCGTCATTTTTGATAGTCATATAAGAAATCGAGATTCAAAATTCTCTCGTGCAATTTAAAATAGCTACAAAGTTATAGCATTTTTATTTGTTAATTTTTGCTTTTTTGAAACTCCTAACTTTTTAAAAAAGTTGGGAATCTAATTTTTCATTTCAATATCATATATTTAGCTTCTATATAAAAAGTATGAGAATACAAATATTGTTGATTCATCTCCCAAAAGTTAGATAAAATGATTCCATCTTCAGATAGATACAATACAAGATAAATTAATTAAATGAGAAATATCCGTTGACAGCAGAATTGGGAAGTAAGACAAGGTTGAGATTTTGCTTTGGTAAGAATCGTTCTTTACTTTACCTTGTACAAATCTGCTGTAGTTATTGAGTCTAAATTGAAATTGTTTTTAATTTGACTAAAAAAATTTATTGAGGTTAATTTTCAGAAAAATGCTAATATTCATAAAATATTGATATTAACTCTTTGCTCTAACTTTTGGATTCAGCATTTACCCCATGTGATAGAAAGAATTGTGAATCAAGGTTGATAGATTAGATACAGGTCAGCTGGATGAGGTAGTTATCAATTATGAGTATTATTACTTGGTAGTTTTAGGTCTATTGGCAGGTGCAATCGCTAAAGCTATTTATCCTAGTTATTAGAGTGGTGGAATTCTTTCCACAATGATTTTAGGTATCATTGGTGCTTTCATTGGTCGTAGTTTATTTACTTTACTGGGAACTGGAACACTGCAAATTACTTCCGCTGGTACTAACTTAACAATTTCTGGGATTTTAGTAGCTGTCCTTGGCGCTATAGTTGCCATTTACCTATGGGGACTCATCAGAAGTAGTAATGTCTAATGATTGATTGCTAATTACTAATCATCGAATGACCGCTGAGTTTTATTTGTCTTCTAATTCAGCATTTGAGAAGACGTGCAATCTCAAATAAGCTCTAGGGAAAGAGACTAGAGATAACAAGTTAGCCGATCCATTTTTCAAATTTTTGGGAATTTTAGAACTATGTTCTTTCACAAAAAAGATCCTATTCACGTAGTAAATGTTAACGAAGCAAACCCTCGCTTCGCTCAATTACTTCTAGAGCAGTTTGGCGGAGCTACTGGAGAATTAAGTGCAGCATTGCAATATTGGGTTCAATCGTTCCATGTAGAAAATGCTGGAATTAAAGACATGCTCCAAGATATTGCGATCGAGGAGTTTGGGCATTTAGAAATGGTTGGTAAACTGATTGAAGCCCATACAAAGAATACCGATCAAACAGACGCATATAAGAGTACTCTCTTTGCAGTCCGAGGAATAGGGCCTCATTTTCTAGATAGTCAAGGAAATGCTTGGAGTGCAAATTACTTGAATGAGGGTGGAGATGTAGTACGCGATTTGAGAGCGAATATTGCAGCTGAAGCTGGCGCTCGTCAAACCTACGAAGCGTTGATTAAATTAGCAACTGACGAAGGAACTAAGGAAACTTTAGTCCACCTTTTAACACGCGAAATCTCACATACCCAGATGTTTATGAAAGCTCTAGATTCACTGGGTAAGTTAACAGATCCATTCTTTGGCAATGTTAAACCAGATGAAACTGTTGCTCTTTACTACAACCTGTCTACAAACGGTAATGGGAAAGATGAGCGCGGCCCTTGGAATTCTGAGCCAACATTTAAATACATTGCTAATCCATTAGAAAGTCACTCTTAATTCCATAGGTTGCAGTCAAACCATAAGTGAATTTCCAGCAAAGATTTCTTGGCAGATTCTTGAAAACTTTGAACTAGTGCTGAGTTAAATTGCTGATGTTAATTTGAATCCGACACACACATCAGAGGGCGCACATTTGTGCGCCTTTATTAATTGCTATAAATATTCAGTCACACATAATGTTATAAATGTAAACTACGAAGATTAGTGGCATAGCTATCATACTAAATCAGTGAACTTAAGAAGCAAAACGCATTTCGGAGGTGTTAGCATTGCAAAAAATATAGCTGTAGTCACACCCTTGTTGTTCTACCCATGTTTTAAAATGTAGGTTCCCCACACCATACCCCCTACCCCATTTGAACTCCTGCCTCCAGCAACAACTGCCTCTTGCCTCCTGCTATAAATTAGACAGCCTTTAGTTTTTCAAGGAGCTTATGTGAATAGTTCATCAAAAAATAATCTGGTAAATTCACTATTAACTGATAGCTTGGCAGAGGTTAGACAGCAATATAAATACAACTATATTCATATTCCACCAATTGCGATGCTGGATGAGCTTCCGGCTGCAGAACAGTTCTCCACTAACTGGCTGTTTCTGCTGGCGCAAGAATTACGTATACTTTTTGTTAATACCTTAATTGTAAATCGGGGAAATCAAGGTTCTCCATCAGTGCGGGATGATGTCAAAAAATTTATTCTAGAAGCCTTAATCAAAGGAGCCATACCCTTCAAGCTAAGTGTTATTGTCAAACTTCTACAAATAGTTCCCCAATTTTTTATTAAAAGCTTATCTAAGGATCTGAGAGAAATTGATGATTTATTGTATTCATTACTAAGAGAAAGCGGACTATCAATTTTTGAAGATGCTCTGCATCAAGTTTTGAACTTATTGTATAAAGATCAACCATCAGGTCATGTCACGAGCTTAAAAGATTACGAAAAATTACTGCCAGAAATGCCGCTACCAACGATCGCCAGTAGATATGAGCAAGATGAAGTATTCGCCTATATGCAGGTAGCAGGCTTCAATCCGTTGACGATCGAGCGAGTGAAAAGTTTAAGCGAACGCTTCCCTGTCACAGATGAAGATTATCAAGCAGTTATGGGAAGTGAAGACTGCTTAAGTGCGGCAGGTGAAGAAGGCAGACTCTATCTTGCAGATTATAAAATTTTAGAAGGTGCAATTAACGGTACTTACCCACACGAGCAAAAGTATCTTTATGCTCCCATGGCATTGTTTGCCCTACCCAGAGGCTCCCAAGCAAACCGTCTACTACGCCCTATCGCTATTCAATGCGGTCAAACTCCAGGCCCAGACTACCCCATCATTAGCCCTAGCTCTGGCAAATATGCTTGGTTATTTGCCAAAACAATTGTTCAGATAGCAGATGCAAACTTCCACGAAGCTGTTAGCCACTTAGGCCGAACTCACTTGTTCGTCGGCCCTTTTGTGATGGCAACGTATCGACAACTACCAATTAATCATCCTCTGCGAATTTTATTACATCCCCATTTTGAGGGAACTTTAGCAATCAACGATGCTGCACAACGGGTTCTGATTGCTGCGGGCGGTGGAGTTGATAGACTACTTTCATCAAGTATTGATAACTCTAGGGTTTTAGCGGTGCGTGGACTGCAAAGTTATGGGTTTAATAACGCCATGTTACCAAAACAATTCCAACAACGTGGTGTAGACGATGTCAATTTGTTACCTGTTTATCCTTATCGGGATGATGCATTGTTAGTGTGGCAGGCTATTTATCAGTGGGTATCGGATTATCTCAAACTTTACTACTCTAACGACAATGACATTAAACAAGATATAGCACTACAAGCCTGGGCAGCCGAGGCACAAGCTGATGATGGCGGACGTGTCCTGGATTTTGGTGAGAATGGTGGAATTCAGACGTTTGACTACTTAGTTGATGCTGTTACTCTGATTATCTTTACTGCTAGTGCCCAACATGGAGCAGTCAACTTTCCACAGAAGGACTTAATGAGTTACGCTCCAGCATTACCATTAGCTGGTTACTTACCAGCTTCAAAACTCAAAACTCAAGTAACCGAGCAAGATTATTTAAATTTACTTCCACCTCTAGATCAAGCACAAAGGCAACTAAACCTCTTATCCTTACTGGGGTCTGTTTATTACAACAGGCTAAGTGATTACCCAAAAGGATACTTTACAAATCCACAAGTAAAACCTTTGTTACAAGCTTTCCAGGAAAATCTGCAACAGGTTGAAGATACTATCAATCAACGTAACTTGCACCGCCCGCCTTATGAGTATCTTCTACCTTCAAGAATCCCCCAAAGCATTAACATTTAACTTAACCTATTCAAAACTATGGAACTTAAAAATAAAGTTCTCAAAAACCACGCTCGCCAGATCGAACTGTCCTACCGTCTTGCCAAAGTGGGTTATAACACAGCAATTGGCAAGCTACTGCGCTTGCGTGCTTATTATAGCGATGCCTTAATCATGCTCAAAGCATGGAGAGACTTTCTCTATATCCGCCGAGATAATATTGGGGACAAATTTTTTGCGGTAGACCATGCAATTATGCACACATCTCATACCCAAGTTAAGGAACTGATGCACATCCAGCCGCAACTCCGGGGAAATGATTTAGGTATCATCAGAATTTTAGCTCCTAGTTACTTACTGAATAATCCCCTCAGTTTGGGAACAAACGGGAATGAACATACAGGTGTTCGTGCTGTATTATTGCAAGCCATACCAGATCCATCTGCACAAGTAGAAGTTTTATCGCATCTGATAAATCAATGTCTATTAAAAGCAGCCAAGCAGGGACAACTGCATATCGGTAACGATTTGCCAAAAATAATACTGGAGATTCTGCACCAAATCATTCTTCAAATATCATTAACTGAAGAAGAAGTTAACGCATCAATTAACTATGATAAAAGTTTACCTTTAGCATCTCTACCTAACTTTGTTAGTAAATATCTACTAGCATTTAAAACAGCACCGAACATTAAACATCGGAAGTCTTTAATTGAGAAGTATAAACAATCTCCTAAATGGAAATTATACTGGGAAGTCGGACAAAAATATCAGTTAAATGAACACCAAATAGCTAACAGTATTTTTGATATGATTCATATTGCCGGAACTGCTGGCACAAGTGCGCTGTTAGGCTCGGTAATTGGTATTTTGTGCTTAGAGAATACTCTAAAAAATGATATAGTATCCGAAATTAATTTGCTCTGGAATGAACTGGAAACTCCTAATAAACATGCTCTTGAAGAATCCCATCTCCTGAATAAAGTAATCTTGGAAACTGCAAGACTATATCCACCTGTAAGATTTGTTAGCCAACTTACTACTAACTCCGGTGAAGTTGAAATAGGGAGACAAAAATGCCCATTCCAAGCCGGAACTCGTTTACTTGGCTCTATTTTCACAGCAAATCGAGATGTTCATAGATATGAAAATCCAGATAATTTCGATATTACGCGAGATTTTTCTGATATCTTATCTTGGAATGGTGAAGGTCATGAACGGGTTTGTCCTGGGAGAAATTTGTCAGTTGGTTTCATTAAACTTTTCTGTTTTTATCTTTTTCAGAAATATAAATGGGATTCATTTACAGAAGTAAAATGGGATTTCTCAAACGTAACTTCCGTTACTCCGAATAACTTATCGCTACAAGGATTTTCTCAACAATTATGACTAAAATAATTGAGAAAAAACAACTCGACAATATTGCTACCTGGATGATACCCATTAAAGAAACGAACTTACCGAATGTCCTTAAAGGCGTATTCTTTATGGATGGTAATCCCGCTCCAGATGATTGCCTCACAATGTACAACTTAGAATGGGATATTCACAAACGCACCCTTGTTCTACCTGTCTCTGCTCCTTTGCAGTGGACTTTTCACAACACAATTTATGGATGGTTATTACTTCGTTCAATCCAATTAACTCGACTTAGTTACAAAATAGAGTTTGTAGATGAAAATTTACAACATGGGCAAATTCTAGCTTTTATTTTAGGGGTGCAAGTTCCTAAATGGGTGATAGATGCTACTATACACCAACAAGAAAATTCTCAAGACATTTGGCAACGTAAAAACCTTTGGTTTGGAGGAATTTTACGGCTTGGAGAGTATACCTTACGTAGAGTTGTAGATGACAATGGTAATTACACTCCTGCTTTTGAGCCAATGCTCGCTAAGGTTCAAAGTGAGTGTCTAGTAATTACCAGAGGCGGAAATTGTGAACATAAAAAAGAGCCAGAGATTTAGTTATCTGGCTCAAAGCCGGAGACAAAAGAACGATCGAATAAAGGCTAAGTTGGGTAAGAGCCTAAATTCTACCCAGGTTATGCAGCCCCAAAATAGTGCCCACTCCTAAGATATGACCGAAGGCGGTACTTGCTAATAAAGCAGGTAAACCAAAACCACCAAAGAAATTGTTTGATGGTAGTGCTGGTTCTGCATTGGGATACTTGATGGTAGATTTAGCAAAGGCAATGGCAATTATGTTAGCGATAATCATAATCAGTCCAACTACAGGACTCCATTGCAGGGGTGCGGTTGCAGCAGCAAGTAATGTTGAAGTAAACACCTGATTTGCTCCCGAAATTTATTAATGATTGAAAATATAATCTGAAAATTTCCGAAGCCAATTCAACAAAATGCCCAATTTTGCATCAATATTTAACAGTTATTCTCATTACTTAATATAATTAGCCTCTTGTTACTGCTTTTCGTCGTTAGAGTTTGAAAAATCCTAAAATTTTGAATAGTACATTTGAACGACTCTATATTAATCAATTAGCTTTCATATTCAGTAGAGTATGTAAACACTCTAGCTTTTAGAAAATAATTAAAAAGACTATAATGCATGTCCTCTAGATGATAAATATCCTGGCATCAAACGATACATAAATTTCACACTTATTTCTCACTTACGTAATAGCAGAAAGTCTAGACTGATATAACTCTAACTTTTGGAAGTTGCTGTCAAAGCCTGCTTAGAACCAAACAAAGTTTTTGTGATTACAGAGATTAAAAAACCTGACCGATATGAGTACGATCGCATTAATTGTGTAGATTTGACAACTTCTAGTCAATAATCGCTACTATGGCTAGGTGATACGCCAACATGAACTACAGACGCGATCGCTCTAAAGATAATTTACACTCAAGATGATAGCGATTATTTCCGGCTTCTGTTATGTCCTCAACTTTAGATTCTTTGCCACCTGCACTCGCTAAAATTGTCCAGCGCTTTCAACGCGCTTCTGAACCAAAGCGACGCTACGAACAGCTCATCTGGTATGCTCAGAAGCTCAATGAGTTCCCAGAAGCTGATAAATTACCTGACAATAAAGTTCCCGGTTGTGTTTCTCAAGTTTATATCACAGCAACCTTGGATGATGGTAAAGTTATATTTCAAGGCGATTCTGACTCCCAGCTAACCAAAGGATTAGTAGGACTTTTGGTTGAAGGATTAAATGGACTAACGCCAACTGAGATTGTGGAACTTACTCCAGATTTTATTCAAGCAACAGGTTTAAATGTTAGCCTTACACCTTCCCGTGCTAATGGATTTTACAACATTTTTAAAACCATGCAAAAAAAAGCTTTGGAATGTAAGTTAGATGTAGCTAACTAAAGGTCATTAGTCATTAGTCATTGGTAATTTGTTATTTGCAAACGACGAATGACAAATGACATACAACTACCAAAATTTAATCTAATGTCAACAAATTTATTATCTACCTCTGCTGCTGTCGGATTTGGTGGAGTAGTTCAAGAATACCTCTGGAATTGGGAAAACCAGCAATTGCGCGTTGTTTATGAAACCCTTGGTAAAGGTTCGCCGCTATTGCTGCTACCAGCCTTCAGCAGTGTTTCGACGCGTTTGGAAATGGGCGAACTTGCTAGATTATTAGCTCCCCATTTTCAAGTTGTAGCCGTAGACTGGCCTGGTTTTGGTGAATCTTCTCGCCCTAGTTTAAATTATCAACCCCAAATATATCAGCAATTTCTGGAAGATTTTGTCAAAGTTATTTTTAATACTCCAATTACTGTAATGGCAGCTGGTCATGCGGCTAGTTACGTCTTACAATTAGCTTTGAAACAGCCTGCTGCTTTTTCACGAATTGTCTTGTTAGCTCCTACTTGGCGCGGCCCTTTGCCGACAATGGGGGCTAGTCAGGAGATAGCTGGTATGGTGAAAGAATTAGTGCGATCGCCTATACTTGGTCAAGCTCTCTACAAACTCAACACTACCCCATCTTTTTTAAATTTTATGTACCGCCGTCATGTCTTCACCGACACGGCTAAACTTACACCCAGTTTCATCGAGAAAAAATGGCAGACAACCCAACAACCAGGAGCAAGATTTGCTTCTGCTGCCTTTGTAACTGGTAATCTCGATGCTGTACGCCAGCAATCAGATTTTCTCAAACTCGTACAGTCTTTGACCATACCACTAATGGTGATAATTGGGGAATCCAGCCCCGTAAAATCACGAGAAGAAATGAACGCTTTGACTGCATTACCAGGAGTAACAAGCGCCGTCATTCCTGGTTCTCTAGGGCTGCATGAAGAATACCCAGCAGATGTTTTAGCAGCAGTTGAAGATTTTTTGTTCTCGCGCTCAAATTGAACAATAATTGAGAACTAAAAATATTTGCAACAAATTAATCCATTGTAGGGGCGTACAGCTGCACGCCCCTACCAACGCATTTGTAGCAGAAATTTTTGGAAATGGTATTAATCTCAAGTGTCAGAATTCAGAAGCTATTATGTAATTATTTTACACAAATCAATAAGCCAAGTTCGCACAAAAAAATAAAAACAATTATCATAGGCGGTAATGATTATTCATATGGTGAGATAAAAGGAATTTAGAGTATGGTGGCTGACGTAATTACAAATTCAGTTCCTGTTACTGTTCTTACAGGCTATTTGGGAGCAGGTAAAACAACTCTACTTAATCACATCCTTACCTACGAACACGGCAAAAAAGTTGCTGTGATTGTTAATGAATTTGGGGAAGTGGGCATTGATAATCAACTAATTATCGATGCAGATGAAGAAATATTTGAAATGAATAACGGTTGTATCTGTTGTACAGTACGTGGCGATTTAATTCGCATCATTGGTAATTTGATGAAGCGCCGCGATAAATTCGACCATTTAGTAATTGAAACAACCGGACTAGCTGACCCTGCACCAGTGATTCAGACATTTTTTGTAGATGAAGATTTGCAAAGTCAACTTTCTTTAGATGCAGTGGTAACAGTCGTAGATGCCAAGCATATCTGGCAGCATTGGGATGCAGACGAAGCCCAAGAACAGATTGCTTTTGCTGATGTAATTTTACTTAATAAAACTGATTTAGTCGCCCCACAAGAATTGGACGAATTAGAAAAGCGAATTCGCTCAATGAATGCGATGGCAAAAATCTACCGTACCCGCAATTCTGAATTAGAAATGAATGCTTTATTAGGTGTAAAAGCATTTGATTTAGACCGGGCATTAGAAATAGATCCAAATTTCTTAGGTGAAGATGCTCACGAACACGATGAAAGCGTATTTTCTGTAGCTTTAGTAGAAAAAGGTGCAGTCGATGGCGAAAAGTTGAACGCTTGGCTTTCCGAGTTGCTGCGTACTCAAGGGCCAGATATTTTCCGGATGAAAGGCATATTAAATATTGCTGGCGAAGAAAATAGATTTGTGTTCCAAGGAGTGCATATGATATTTGATGGCAAACCCGATCGCCCTTGGAAACCCAGCGAAACCCCGAAAAACGAACTAGTCTTCATCGGTCGTAACCTGAATGCAGAGCAACTCAAGCAAGATTTTATCGCTTGTTTAGCATAAATAGAGACTTAGGAGTTAGGAGTTATGACTTCAAATTTCATGCACTCCTAACTCCTGAAAAGACTTGAGTTAATCGCGTCTACTCCTAACTCCCTTCAAAGATATGAACTCCACAACCAGCACATCTAAAGAATTTGAACAACACTATTCACGGACACTTGCAGATTATGTAACTGCGATCGCTTGGTCGCCTATCGGTGAAACTTTAGCAGCAACTTCCGCGGCTGGCGAAGTAGTACTGTGGAATGATGGTGAACTGACAACCTTGCAAACTGCTAACGGTAAATCAATAGATTGCCTTGCCTTTTCTGCCGATGGTCAATTTTTAGCCGTTGGTGGACAGGATGGACAAGTCAAAATTTGGCAGGATACTGAATTAATCGCCACCTTAGAAAATGCACCTGCATGGGTTGACAAACTAGCTTGGAATTACACCACTAACCACCTAGCTTTTAGTTTGGGGCGTTACGTGCAAGTGTGGGACGCAGATACTCGTGAAATTGTCGTCACATTGAATTTCGACAACTCATCTGTTTTAGGGATAGATTGGCGCATTGATAGTCAGTATCTAGCCATTAGTGGTTATAAAGGAGTCAAGATTTGGCAGACTCAAAACTGGGATCGGGAACCATACATTTTAGATATGACCACTGTCAGCCTAGCTATGGCTTGGTCACCCAATGGTAAATTCCTCGCTTCTGGGAACATGGATCGTAGCGTCACCGTTTTGGAATGGAACAATCCCGATCCTTGGGTAATGCAGGGTTTCCCTGGTAAAATTCGCCAATTGGCATGGTCAGAAGCTACTACAAAAGTGGGTGCGCCAATACTAGCCTCCTCTAGTGTCGAAGGTATTGTGGTCTGGGAAAAGTTAGAGGATGATACCTTAGGTTGGCAAGCACAAGTTTTAACTAATCATGTTGATGTGATTAATGCGATCGCCTTTGCACCTAAAAGCTTCCTTCTGGCTTCTGCTGGTGCTGATGGCTGGTTGTGTTTGTGGAACGAAGCCCAGCAAGTATCCCAAATTATCACAGGTGTCTCAGGAGGCTTTTCTAGCTTAGCTTGGCATCCCCAAGGTGAATTACTAGCCGCAGGCGGTGAAAAAGGCGAATTACTTATTTGGTCAAAAGTTTCCCACAGACAACAGATATGAATGATTACTTAAATGACTACGAACTTAATAATCTTGATTTTTATCGAAAAAATCATGGATTACAACTTTATTACAATTGGTCTGGAGAAATTTGGTGGCAAGAGACACCAGATAAATCAAAAGAAAAATTGTTCTCTATTGTTGGCATGAATGCAACGAAAGTATTTCTCAAGTCTGATTCTGAATATGGCGAAGTTGGATATCGAATCAATAGAGAATTAGGTCTATTTTGTCACCCAGACACTCAAGAAATTCTACATTTTTGGCATTCCCCAACAGCAAATCAACCAGTACCAGTAGTACATATTGCGAATAGAATTGTCCAAGGCTCAGTCAAACCCAAAAAATTTATCATACCCAAAGGCAAGGGATATCTCACCTCTGTGATGGAAATTCCCTTAGAATACCCGCATCCCTTAGCAGGAGATAGTAAATACTCAGATTATTGCCCTGGAGAAAAGTTTAAGGGAGTTGAATATTTTATCTCAAATACCTGCCGACCTGATGCAACTGATGTTCCTCCTGCGAAATGGGCGAGAGATTGTCCTTGGATGCCCTGGATGAAATTAGGATATGCTCATCCAGCTAAATTAAAATTTGAAACCACAATATCCAGAGTAGATACTTTTGAGCAGCTCGATCCTAAATTGGTCAAACTGGTGAGAGAAAAAGTCCCAATTTATGAATTCACGCCCACAGAAAGTGATGAACCGAATATGACCAGTATTCAGTACTTTAAAAAATACTTTGAATCCTACTTGCAGGGTGATATTTTTCCACTAAATGAAAGTATTTGAGAGGCTCTTTATCAAGTAAATTTTAAATAACGCACCGAGATGAGTGATGCTTTGAACTGCGCTATAATGCAGCCTATAAAATTAATATTTACTTAATAAGTAGATAGACATGATTAAATCTAAGATGTCATTGCGAGTGAAGCGAAGCAATCGCAAAGTCTCTGGGATTGCTTCGCTTCGCTCGCAATGACAGAAGATATTATATTTATTTATGTCCATCAACTTAAATGCTCTCTGAGGGAGGCAGTGAATGGAAGCCATTATTTTTATTGGAATTCAGGGAGCAGGTAAATCTACCTTTTATTGCACTCAGTTTTTTAATACGCATATCCATCTTAATCTTGATATGCTCAAAACTCGTCATCGAGAGCAAATTCTTTTGCAAGCGTGTTTAGAGGCTAAACAGCCTTTTGTGGTAGATAATACTAACCCAACTGTAGAAGACAGAAAGCAATACATTATTCCAGCTAAAGACAAAGGTTTCCGGGTTTTAGCTTACTATTTTGACTCTGAATTGGAAGAGTGTCAACAACGGAACAGTCGAAGGTCTCCCAAACAAATCGTACCTTTAGTAGGACTATTAGCAACGCAAAAAAAGCTGGTTTTACCAAGTTGGGACGAAGGATTCAATGCTATTTATTCAGTAAAAACTAATTTCAATTATTCATTTACTGTTGAGGAATGGAAACATGAAATTTGATGAGCTTGATAGTAAAATGCGGGTATATGAAACAGCCCACGATTATTGTGTGCTACCTGGACTTTATATAGTTGCCAGATTAGATGGACGCAGCTTTACTCGCTTGACAAAAGAAGTGCATCAATTTGAAGCTCCTTATGACATTCGTTTTCGAGACTTGATGCTAGAAACAGTCGAGCATTTGATGAATTGCGGCATAGATATTATCTATGGCTATACCCAAAGTGACGAAATATCTTTACTTTTTGCTCAGCAAGAAAATACTTTCAACCGCAAACTTAGAAAACTTAATTCAGTTTTAGCAGGTGAAGCAAGTGCAAAATTTTCTTTATTATTAGGTAATATTGGCTGCTTTGACTGTCGAATTTCTCAACTACCCAACTTAGAAGAAGTTGTAAATTATTTTCGTTGGCGACATGAGGATGCCCACAGAAACGCTCTGAATGCTCATTGCTACTGGTGTCTGCGTCGCGATCGCCTAAATCCTACTCAAGCAACCAACATGATGAAAGGGTTGTCTGTTGCCGATAAAAATGAGATGTTATTCCAGCATGGAATTAATTTTAATCAACTTCCCAATCGGCAAAAACGAGGTGTAGGACTTTATTGGGAAGAATACTACAAACAGGGATTTAATCCGATTACAGACGAAACTGTGCTTGCACTGCGGCGGCGTATCCGGCGAGATTTAGATTTGCCGATGAAAGCTGAGTACAGCCAGTTTATTGCAGAATTAGTCAATACCCCAAGTTACAAACTTTCAGTACAAAACTGAAAGTAGGCAAAGCAAGGTTAATCTAAAAAACCTGAAGCAGCCGCAATTTTGATTCAAGCCTGCGGTTAGACTCGGCTTTTGAGGATTTGCATCAAAAAACTTTACTAGTGGTAACCCAATCTGAGAAAATTAGAATATATCTTTTGTCAGCTATTAGTTAGTTATTTATTGACAATTGTTCAATTATATGCGTAAACAAACTATTAGTTTTGAAAAAGTAACTTAACAATAAACAACAGTCGAACACTGACAAAAAATTATCATAAGATATACATTTAGGAAACAAAAGATATGGATGAAACCTCAGAATCCACAACAAATAATGATGTAACCGCTCAAGATATAGCAGAGGCGATTGCAGAACTTGAGCAATATCGAGAACGTTTAGTTAAAGAAACTACAGAAACAGCAAAACGCGCCAAGTTGATGAGGGTAAGTGTCATGGCAAAATTGGAGCCTGAGCTGGCCAAAATTGATGCCGCGCTTCAAGAACTGCGCGATCGGCAGGCTAGTCTCAGCGAAAGTAACTAGTACTGCTAAGCGCTCAAGATACCCACCCCAGAAGAGGGATAATTTATTTTGTAGAAATCCCTTTTTTCTTAGAATTCCTTAATCCCCACTTCATGCAGGCTTCGAGTTACCTATTCCCTAATTTGCATGGTCAACTTTGAAACTCAGTCAAAAGAAAATTCAATTCAGCTATCCCACGCTGAAACTGATGCTTTACTTGCAGCAGTTAGCGAACAATTAAATCTAAATACCTTCAACCGTGATGACCAAAAAATCCTCAAGCAGATGATTGAGAGTATGGGAGATTCACGGGGCATGGTACGTTTGAGTTTTGCAGAGGCATTGGGTAAAGTTGGTAAGCCTGTAACTCCGTTGTTGATGGAAGCTGTGGCAAATCACCCAAACCCAGTTGTGCGGCGAGCTAGCACGAAAACCTTGACATTGATTGCTGACCCGATCGCAATTCCCACTTTGCTCGACGCCCTCTTAAATGATGAGGATACAGTGGTCAAAGCCTCGTCAGTGGGAGCGCTGGCAAAGATTGGTGAGGCTGCTGTCCCAGCCTTGCTGAAAATCTTAGCCTCATCAGAATATCCAGAAAGTGCCAAAGGATATGCAGTATGGGCCTTGGGATTTATTGGAGTACAGGCCAAGGAATACTTGTATCGAGAAATCAACTCTGACTCCCCAGAGGTTCGCGCGGCGGTGGTGGGAGCGATCGCTAAAATCGCTGAAGAACACACTGAGGCTGAGGCATTTCAAGTCTTAATTAATGCCCTGAGCGATCCATCCGCAATCGTGCGGTGCGAAGCAGCAGCAGCTTTAGGCAGTTTAGCTTATCAAGCAGCGATTCCCAACCTCGTTGAGTTATTGCATCATTCCGATTGGGAAACTCGCAAAGCAGCCGCTTTGGCATTGATGAAAATTGGCGATGGCGTCGCTTTAGAACCTCTACAAACTGCATTGACCCAAGAACCGGAAGCAGGAGTTAAGGCGGTAATGCAGTTGGCAATTTCTCAAATTCAGAAACAGTTAGAGGAGGATGCATGGGAATAGAGAAACAGGAATTTAGTTGTTGACATTTTGCTCTCATTTTGAAAGTTTGAAGAGAGCAATTAATTTTCCTTGATCGATCTATATCCAAATCAAGGTAGTTATATTTAAAAGCGATCGCTGCGCCAACGCCAAGGGCAAACGCTACTTTCTAGTATATTTAATCACCTGCTCTAATCGAGGTAAGGCACTCACCGCTGACTCTCGAACATAGGAATCAACAGTTTCATCATTAGTCAATGCTGTCAGCACTTCCACCCCTCGCTGATCGCCCATTGAACCGAGTGCATTCACAATCGCCACAGCTACTGCAACATTATCTGTGGTTTTCAAAGCTTCAGTTAAAATTTCAAAGGCAGGGGAACCAATTTCACCCAGAGCCATCACAGATGCGATGTATACAACACCATTTGAGTCATCGAGTGCTGTTTTTAATCCTTGTAAGCCCTCTTGGGGGAAGGGTATGTCTGGATGATTGGCGGCCACCTGTGCCAAAGCTTTAGCACAACTGCCCCGAATCGTAGCGTTATCACTATTAAGTAATGACTCTACCAGTGCTGGTACAGCATCTACACCAACAGCACCCAATGCCTTTACCGCAGCTCGACGATAGGTCACATCTTCATCATCTAAAATACTCATCAGTCGAGGAATGGTATTTTGATCGCGGACTTCGGCTAGCTGCCACATAGCTCGTTCCCGCAGATTCGGGTTAGGGTGTTTCAACTGTTCAAATAAAGAATCTGTTGTCATAAGAAAAAATTTCGTTCTGACTCTTGAATTCTGACGCCAAGCCGTGCAGCGTCTCCAGCTTTGCTGCTAAATTCTTTTAATCACAAGTGAGGGACTCTGGGTCAATCACTCAACCTAATCTAGGCAAAGCAATAGACCCAGAGTCCCTACTTTTAGAGTACAACCGCTGGGCTAGTCAATCTGTGTACTATGACAGGGAGTTGATTACGTAGTCGAGGAGAGCGCGGAACTCAGTCAATGCTTGAGGAGACAAGTCACGAGGAGAGCAAGCGCGATCGCGGGTGTAGGTCATAGCGGTAACATAGGGAGCGGTAGGCAGATTCAAAGAGCGATATGTTTCGCGAGCGCCTGCAATACCCCATTCATCCAATGGGCCAGTACCACCAACTACTAAGCTGTAGTTAATTAGACGTAGGTAGTGCTTGATGTCGCGCAGGCACTTGTCTTTCTTAACTTGGTTTTCGCCAGCTTCACCTGGTTGGTTTAGGTAAGGATATTTCTTAAAGGCAGCGTCATAACCTTCTTTAGCTACGGCATCGATACCAGAAGCTAGCTTTTCAGCAGCTTCTAGACGAGCGTTAGAACGTTGAATACTACCTTGAACGGATTCTAGGTCAGAGGTGGTGGGGAAACGACCTGCTGCATCAGCAGATGTAACAACTGTGGTGATAACTGATTTCATTACTTTTTATACTCCAGATAGGATTTGATCGGGTTTTGATTTCACTTCGTTTGGCTAAGTAGCCGTTAACTATGAGTTATTAGCTCAGAGCAGAAATAACGCGATCGAAGTAGCTAGCAGCTTCAGCAGCTAGAGCAGAGCAGTCGCCTGGGATAACATCCAGCTTGCGGAATCTAGTACCAGCGTTAGCTTCGGTGTTGGTGTTGTTGATGTGAGCAACACTGATAGCTTTGAGCAGTTGAACAGCACGTACAGTGGAGCTAATGGGAACTCCTAAAGCTGTGTATGTTTCTTTTAATCCGTTGATAGCACGATCGTCCAATACGGAAGAATCACCAGACAACAACGCATAGGTTACGTAGCGCAGGATGATTTCGGTATCACGCAGACAAGCGGCGTGGCGACGAGTGGGGTACAAGTTACCACCGGGTTGAAGCAGACCAGTGTTTTCACAAGCGATTCCAGCAATGGCATCAGAAACAGCACAGCTAGCGTTGCTGGCGATCGCATTTACAGCATCAAGGCGCTTGTTGCCCTCAGCAATGAAACCTTTGAGGGCTTCTAAGTCAGCACCACCAATAGCAGCACCTTTAGCATCTGCTGTAATTACAGCTCTAGAAAAAGCATCAAGAACCATGAGTTCTCCTTAATATTCACAAATGGCGGATATTATTTTTGGCGTTGTCTCGTCAGATAAACTGCGAGTAGCCAAAGTAAAACATAGGGGATCAATAGTACCCTAGTCTTTTCTATGAGAGAGAAAGTAATAATCTGTAATATTTTCTTTGGGTATGGGGAGATGGGGAGTGTGGGAATTGTGGGGAGTGTGGGGAGTGTGGGGAGTGTAGGGAGAGAGGGGGGAAAGATTTCTTCCCCATCCTCCCACACCTCCCACACTCCCTGTTTGCCCAATGCCCATTGCCCAAAAAAATTAAGACCTACGCAGTGACTGCATAAGTCTTAAGGAAAATCTTATTTTGTTAGTCGCTCAAGCTTGTTTGAGCAGATGTTTGACCAAATTATCTTTCACCATCATCTGCCGTAGAACTTCTAATAAAAATTCTTGAGCTTCTTGTTGACTCAAATTCTTTACCTGGTCTTTTAAGTTTTGTAAACGAAATTGTTGCTCTAAGGTTAGTTCGATGGGGAAGTCCATGATTCACTCCTCTACTTGACTGACTCGGAGGTGTTTATTGTTACTTGCACTCTGAATGTGTATGTATAGCCTATGGTAAACGCTGCTTTATATTAATTTAGCACTTAGATATTAAAATGTCCATCTTGTCAAGTAATAAAAAGCTGACATAATAAAAATTTACAATTTGAAAAAGACACGTTTGTTTGTTCCTTTTTCAGGAGTTTATTGAAGCTAAGCATTGATGGCTGTAATGTTTAGAATGTTTATATACCAACGACATTAAAAAGAAAAAACAAGGAAAACATCATCCGCAGGAGTCATAAGTAGGAGTCAGAAGATTGATAGACGCAATGGAATTTTTTGAGCTAAGTGCTGGGAAGTGGCGATCGCAACGTGCAACTCATCACTTAGCCTTCAAGCGCTCAGAGACGGGAGAATCTGATATACAAGTAGAAACTCTGGCTGCCGATCATCCAGAAATCATTGAACTGTGCCAGTATCATCAGATTGACCCTAGCCTCTCAGTAGGAGGGTCACGGGTGCGCTGGCTAGGCACAATGTCTTGGGATAGAGAGGATGAGGAAAACCATCAAGGGAAAACTATATTTGCGATCGTCCCTGATGCCGATAATCCAAGGCAAGGCAAATTACTTCGTGAAAGAGGCTACGCGGAAATTGTACCCGTCGTTGGTCTGTTTCATCTGGATGATGAAGATGGATTAGTGTTGACAACCGAATACGAAACAATGAGTTCCATTGAACGATTTTGGTTCGTCAGCCCAAACATTCGACTGCGAAGCAGTACAGTGAAACGGTTCGGCGGCTTTAGCACTGCATCGTTTTGCACTGAAACCCGAATTGAGAATTCTTTAGAACCTTCCACCACCGAAGAGGTAACTTCTAAACAACAGTTTTATTCTGTTTTGGGTTGGTGAATGATTCTCAAGCAGACCGATGCTTTTACTCGTGGGCAAGATTATCTACATCAGGTAAGGGGATTTGCCCTAGAACCGGGTATGGTGAATGTATTCGATAACTTACGCGATCGCATTGCCATTTGCACTTGGATTGGCGAAAACATTAATACTGTTAACGCTCAAATCAATACCTATCTGGAAGCCTGTCACCAGTGCTTTCATCCCCAAGAGCGTCGCCATATCCAAATTTTTGCAGTACCCATCGCTCAATCTTTCGGTATAGACGGTTTGTGCAATATTCTCATAAACCCGATCACCATTTTGGTAGATGTCGGCCGAGTTGCACCTAAAGACTGGTTCGGTATCGTCGTTCATGAATACGCTCATGCCCATCTAGGAGAGTTTGGTCATAATCAGCAGTTTGCTAGCATTCTGTCTCATCTGTGTTTAGGGCTGGGATTAGAACCACCTTATTGGGAAGTTGGAATGGAAGCAACTTTGCGTAGCTGGCCTTACTGTCAATCAACCGTAGATCCCCTGGAATTTTGGATAGGTAAAGAGAATAGGGCATGAAGCATGGGGCATAGGGAAATGGGGGAGTGTGGGGAGATAAGGAAAATTCCTAACTTTTGTACAGACGCAATTAATCGCGTCTGTACTCAACAGTCAACACTCCCAATGCCCCTATTCATTAATTGATTTTGCGAAATGTTAAAAAATATTGCTTCAGTTGAAAAAAGTGAAACAGAATCTTCTAATCTGAATTATGTGAACAAAGCTTTTACTTAATATTTAGCTAAATCGGAAAGAACCCTGAGAAGATAGAAAATCCATCATCTGCGGTAGGGCATTTCCTGAACTTGAAAGTCAGCTTCAGCACCTATAAGCAAGAGCTGGGTTAGCTGAGAACCCTACAGCGTATTGCTTGCAGATAGTCTAGAGATGTCACTAGTTATTGACTGGGAAGCCGCAGTGGCTTGCTGAAGCTAGCAGTGGGTTAAATCTAGCAGGTTAAACGCTGTTTTTATGAATACTCAACCACTATTGGTTAAGTTTCGTGAAACTTTATCAGAATCTAAGGTTCTGATCCAACTACGTCCCTTAATATGTGATTTAAAGTTGTTAACTTTAATTAAGAACATGGAGGCATTAGAGTGTCACTTCCTCTGTTAACATACGATCCTTCAAGTCAAAACCAGCGTGTAGCTGCATATGAAGTACCGGGTGATGAACAGCCCAGAATTTTTTCTACAGATAATCTGCTTTCTCCATCAGATTTAGGTAATCTGATCGAAGCAGCATATCGTCAAATTTTCTTTCATGCCTTTGCTGCCGATCGCGAAACATTTCTAGAGTCCCAACTCCGTAATGGACAAATTACTGTACGGGACTTTATTCGTGGGTTGCTGCTTTCCAATACCTTTAGAAAAAGCTTCTACGACCTCAACAGTAACTATCGTTTTGTTGAGCAAGTAATCCAACGGGCTTTAGGACGTGACCCATACAACGAGCGGGAAAAAATCGCTTGGTCAATTGTGGTCGCTACCAAGGGTATTAGAGGCTTCATTGATGAAGTACTCAATACTGAAGAATATCTAAGTAGCTTTGGATACTCAACAGTGCCTTATCAACGGCGTCGAGTACTGCCATCCCGTGCTGAGGGTGAGTTGCCTTTCAACATCAAATCTCCGCGATACGACGCTTACCACCGTGCCCAGCTAGGCTTCCCCCAAATTATTTGGCAGGTAGAAATACGCAGATACACTCCCCAAGACAAAAAGCCCAAGGCTGGCGATCCGTCTCAATTCTTGGGTATGGCACAGGAAGTGAATGCAACTGGCAATATCCCACAAAGGATCTCGTCATACAATATCGATATCGACAAGGATGTACCTTATCGACAACTGACAGGAATCAAGTAAGGATTTGAAGTCAGTTGCTAGTTAGTGCATAGTTTTGAGCATTTTGTAGCGTGCATCAGTCCTGGGTTAAGTAGTAGTTTCATTTAGGTATAACTAGTGAAACAGACTTTAGCCCATGTCTGATGCACGCTAATTGTTTATGGGCATGGAGAGTGTGGGGGGAGCAGAGGGGATGAATAATAACTTCTCACGCCTCGGCAAAGTGTCTGCGGCGAGGCTCAATAGTCATCAGTCAGCACTCCTCATCCTCCATACCTTTACGGTGCAATTCGTCTTTTTAGCATTTCCAAAAGTTTGGTAAATTGGCTGGGAGGAGTTGCTGTCACCTCAATCATCTCTCCAGAGAGGGGATGCTGTAATTTTAGTTGCCAAGCGTGTAGTGCTTGACCGGGTAAATTTACTCCCACTGAACGACCAGAACCATAAACGGGGTCACCAACAATCGGATGACCAATTTTAGCGCTGTGGACGCGAATTTGATGGGTGCGTCCAGTTTCTAGTTGGAAGTGGATTAATGTATAGTTACCGAGGCGTTCTAATACTTGCCAATGAGTGATAGCTGGTCGTCCACCTTGTTCAACGGATATGATAGCCATTTTTTTGCGGTCTTGGGGATGGCGACCAATAGGTAAGTCAATTGTACCGCTTTCAGCTTTCGGCGCACCGTAAACTACGCCCAAGTATTCTCGGCGTGCGGTTTTTGCTTTAAGTTGTGCTTGGAGGTGATGATGGGCAAGTTCTGTTTTGGCGATCGCGATCGCTCCTGTTGTATCCTTATCCAAGCGATGGACGATTCCCGGACGCTGGACTCCCCCAATTCCTGGTAAATTGGGACAGTGTGCCAACAGGGCATTAACCAAGGTGCCATCTGGATGACCGGGTGCAGGATGGACAACTAAGCCTGCGGGTTTGTTGAGGATAAGTAACTGGTCATCTTCGTAGAGTATATCTAGGGGAATATCTTCTGCTTGCAGTTTTAAAGGTTGGGCTTGTGGGATTTCTAAAGTGATGCGATCGCCGACTTTTACATTAATCTTTTTAGATATGCAAACTTTGCCGTTAAGTTGAACGTTACCTTCTTCGATTAATTGTTGAATGCGGGAACGGGATAAATCTGGTAATTCTTGCGAAATATAACGGTCAATACGAACACCCGCCTCATCACTATTTTCTGGGATTTGTAAATTAAATGCAGTCACAATTGCTTTAAATTAATTCTCTACGATTCTCAAAATTCTTCTTTGTTAAAACTTCATTTTTTATAAGTGAACTATTTTGAATTCTAAATTTTGCTTTATGGAATCCCTGCTTGTTTAAAAATTTGTTCGGCTGTAATTTGCAGTCCTTCAAGCAAAGAATCTTCTATAATATCTGCACCACTTTTTGTTTGAGGTCGGGCATCAGGATAAAAAATAGTGACTGTTTTTGCTTTTGGATCTACAACCCAAACTCTCAGAACGCCAGCGTTGAGGTAATCTGTAGCTTTCGCACTCATTTCTCCAAAAGTTTGGTCGGGAGAGATAATTTCAATTGCTAAATCTGGAGGTATGGGACAAGCTTCATCCTTAATTAAATCACTGTTAAGCCGAGAGTAAGAGACATAAAGTAAGTCTGGTATGGGCACCCAGTCTCGACCCCGACGTTTTAAGGTAACTGCCCACTCGATACCAACTTCACCGCGATTTTGTGCCCATTGAGTTAGAAGTATACTGAGAGCAAGAGTCAATCGTGAATGGAATCTTTCTGGTGCCATTTTAGGTTTTAATTCGCCATCAACTAATTCGTAGGTGATATCCCCTTCCCCTTCAGGCAATGAAAGGAATTCTTCTAGTGTGATTTGAGATTTGACTTGAGTCATGGTCGTTATCTCCCTGTACAAAATCACGCCTTATTCTGAATTTCAGGAAGCTAGGAGCTTCTGACTTTTCTTAAATTTAAAATTAGCAATTTTATAACTAATATGCTTATTATGACTTCTAAAGACGAAATATATTGCGTCTATTTTGACATAGCTAGATTTAGTAAAAGCACATGCGATTAATTTTATACAGTAAACCTGGCTGCCATTTATGTGAAGGTTTGCAAGAAAAGCTCGAACAAATCCAAAATCTTAGTTTCGAGTTAGAAATTCGGGATATTACGACTCGTGAAGATTGGTTCGGTGCGTATCAGTATGAGGTGCCAGTACTTTTTTTAGCGAACCACCAAGACACGGAGGAAGTGTTACCGCGTCCTTCTCCTCGTGCTAGCGTGCAGCAGTTGGAGCAAATGTTGCGTAAGTATTTCGCCAATTAGAAAAAAATAATGCAGAATAAGCGCAAGAAAACTATGTGACGGGGTTCACAAGATGAAATTGCAGGAATTATTAACAGGGGTAGATAGTGTTGAGCAATTACCTAATCATCCGGCTTTGAAGGATGCAGAAGTTAAAGGTTTGAAGACAAATTCCCATGCTTGTGGTGTGGGAGATTTGTTTATTGGAATGCCCGGAACGCGGGTTGATGGTGGGGAATTTTGGCCTAGTGCGATCGCATCTGGTGCTGTGGCAGCAATTATCTCTCCCCAAGCTGCACAGAAACATCCTCCCACAGATGAAGCTGTGGTGATTAGCGCCAGTAACATCACTCAAGCTTGTGCCCAGATAGCCAGCGCTTTTTACGGTTATCCAGGGCAAAAACTCAAGCTGGTGGGTGTAACTGGTACCAATGGCAAAACTACAACTACCCACTTAATTGAATTTCTGCTCGCCAAAGCTAATTTAGCTACGGCTTTGATGGGAACTCTCTACACTCGTTGGGCTGGTTTTGAGCAAACTGCTGTCCACACGACACCCTTTGCGGTGGAACTGCAACAGCAGTTAGCTGAGGCTGTGAATGCTGGTAATGAGTTTGGGGTGATGGAAGTCAGTTCCCACGCCTTGGCGCAAGGTCGAGTACTGGGTTGTAAATTTGAGGTAGGGGTATTCAGTAATCTTACTCAAGACCATCTCGACTACCACAGCGATATGGAAGATTATTTTGCCGCCAAAGCCTTGTTGTTTAGCCCTGATTATCTCAAAGGACGGGCGATAATTAACGCTGATGATTCCTACGGTCAGCGCCTAATTGCCTCCTTGAATCCAGAGCAAGTTTGGAGTTACAGTGTCAACGACAACAGCGCTGATTTATGGATGAGTGACTTAAGTTACGAGCCGAATGGTGTGAGTGGAACTTTGCATACACCAAAGGGTAATGTGGCTTTTCGATCGCCTTTAGTCGGTCAATATAATTTAGAAAATCTTCTAGCAGCAGTAGGAGCAGTTTTACACTTAGGATTAGATTTACAATTAGTGGCATCTGTAATACCTGAATTTCCAGGAGTTCCCGGACGGATGGAACGAGTACAAATTAGTGACAAGCAAGATATTAGCGTGATTGTAGATTATGCTCATACCCCAGATAGCTTAGAGAATTTGCTCAAAGCCGCACGTCCATTTATACCTGGGAAGATGATTTGTATGTTTGGTTGTGGCGGCGATCGCGATCGCACCAAGCGCCCAAAAATGGGTAAAATTGCGGCTGAATTGGCCGATCTGGCAGTGGTGACATCAGATAATCCCCGTACGGAAAACCCAGAACGGATTTTAGAGGATATTTTAGCGGGAATTCCCCAAACAGTGCAGCCAACAGTGATTTGCGATCGAGCGATCGCAATTCGTACCGCTATTTTACAAGCACAACCAGGTGATGGGGTATTGCTTGCTGGTAAAGGTCACGAAGACTATCAAATTCTCGGTACTGAAAAAATCCATTTTGATGACCGAGAACACGCACGCGAAGCTTTACAGGCAAGACTGAACATCCAAGATTAATTTTATGTAAGGTAGTACACCTATGCTACCTTACATAGATAACATAATAGTTTATGTTTCTTTCCGTGCGGATTTTGTCAAAAATGCACGCATAAAGGTGAAAATCGAAGACAGAATTATTTGTTGCTTCATCCTTATTGTGCTTGACTCATGAATGTTTCTTTGACTAAGGATTTGTCTGTTTATCAACTGGTTATGGGAGTGCAAGCGCCTCCTAAACCATTGTCCCTCAGTCCTGCGACTCTCCTATCACTGGTGAGAGCGCAAATTGACTTACTCATAGAGCAACAAATTGCAGCTACTTTATGGGTGAAGCTACCACCAGAAAAAGTTTGGCAATTAGAATTAGCTCGTTATCAATCTTCTGTGGGTGCGTCTAGTCAGATATATACTTGCCAAATTGAGGATATTAACAGAGGTACAGATAAGGGAGATGCGGGAGATGAGGGAGAAAGGGGAGAAAATACTCCCTTATCCCCCTCATCTTCCTCATTCCCATATCAGATCCCCGTTTATTGGCCACCTCATAGCCAACTGCGACGGGAAAACTTTCTAATGGTGTTGTCTCCTCAGTTTTGCAGTTTAATTTTGGCTCATCGACTACTGAAAAAACGCAAAAATCAAACATCTGAAAAAGTCAGTAGCAATAAAAATCAGCCATTGTTAATTATCACTACTGTTGAGGGGAGAATAATTCAGCAAGTATTAAATGGTATCCAACAGGCACTAACGCCATCATCCCCAATTATATCTGCTGATTTTATTTATCCAACTGTGCCTGAACCTGTACTAATGAATCAACTGTTGGCAAAACAACTCTTGCGCCAAGATGAAATTAATCGTCAAATTGTCTCGGTACGCACTACCAAGTTGCAACAGCAAAATCAAGAGCTACAGAACAAAGAACAACAAAAAGATGAATACTTAAAAAATGTTTGTCAAGAACTGCGTATTCCTTTGACACATATGAAGACAGCACTCTCGTTGTTGAATTCCCCTAATCTCAAACCACCACAGCGACAACGTTATTTACAAATGTTAAATACCCAGTGCGATCGCCAAAATTCTTTAATTACTGGTTTATTGGATCTGGTGCAACTGGAACGTGATTTAGAGGGGACAACTTTAGAATCGGTGCGTCTTGGTGATATTGTGCCTGGAGTTGTCAGTACCTACCAACCTCTAGCCCAAGAAAAAGGAATTATGCTAGCTTACACCGTACCTACCGAACTTCCAGCTGTTTGGTGCGTTAGTGGTGGGCTGAGGCAAATTGTGATTAATTTACTGCACAACAGTATTAAGTTTACCCCCAATGGAGGTCAAGTATGGGTGCGTGCCCGTCTTCAGGGTGATTATGTCCAATTAGAATTTCGTGACACAGGTATTGGTATTCCCGAAAGCGAAATTCCTAAAATCTTTGACCGCTTTTATCGCGTGCGGACAACAGCAAGTGAAGATTATGGTGGTGCTGGATTGGGGTTAACAATTGTTCAACAATTGCTACTACGTTGTGGCGGTTCTATTTCTGTGAAAAGTAAACTCAATGAAGGTTCCACTTTTGTACTACAATTACCCAGTGTTGGCGATCGCTCAGCAGCGATCGCTACGGAAAATGAGTCATAAGTTATGATTATCCCTTGAGTTCAGTTTGTGGCGCTATACAATTTTGCCTTGATTTAATATTATTAGAAAATAGCATCACAAATTTTGGTATAATCTATTTTGCTCAGAAAGTTTATCAAAGGAATTAAAATTTTCAGAATCGAAAGTATTTCAATTGTGAATACTTAATTTTTAATTTCTGATTTTTTAGAGATAAATGATAATTACTTGCTAGAAGTTTATGGATAGGGGCTACAACTGTACGCCACTATAGCCGATTCATTTGTTGCCAAGATTTTTACGAATGGTATTAGATTGTTAGACAAAATCTATTTAATGAAAATAAAACCACACGAATACAGATATTAAAACTCCTAACTCAAGCTCCTACCTTCGGGTAGAGGATAAATTTAAAATTACTTTCATCCCAAAGCCAAAATTGTTTGACCAAAGGCAGATTGTTTGTGCTTTTGCTCTTAACTTTTAACTCCTAACTTTTGCTGATTACTGCTAACTTCTAAGGGAAGGAAAATCGTTAATATTTCTCCATAATGTGGGCGCTGACGCACAATTAGTTTGCCACCGATCGCCTGAAACAAATGTTTAGTTGCGGCCATATTCAAACTAATCGTACCTGTTTCTGGTTGGAACATCAGCAGTTGACCAAGGGCTTTACGAATTGGCGGCGTTGCTGGTGTAGGAAATTTATTTGTATCTTTGCATAAGAATTGAGGCGATAATTGTAACTTCAGTTGATCTCCAGCTGGAATAACTTGTACTTGAATGTGGCTACCAGCGGGTAAACTGCGAGTAAAATTCTCCATCAAACCAGTGAGTACCCGGTCTAACATAGTGGGATTGCTAACCACAGTTGGCAGTTGTTGGGGTAAAACAACATTCAAAGTTAAATTCCGCCGCTGTGCTGCTTGTTCCCAACGGGGAATGCTTTGTTGCAACACTTCATCTAAACACATCGGCGTGAGTTGAGTTTTTGAGGATTTTACTGAGGTAGCAGTTTCCAGTTCTGCTGCTTTAAACAGTAACTCCATACGGTCAATTTGCTCGCTACACTCACGATCGATAATTTCTAAGCGATCGATTACAGTTGGGGCTAAGTCTCGCCGCTTCAACAGTAGACGCGTCATGGTGCGAATAGTTGTCAGAGGTGTACGAACTTCGTGGGCAAAGGCTTGGAGTAATTCAACATCGGGATTGTGCATTGAGCTTGAGTTATTTTCTCTGTCCTCCTTGTTGCCACTCCTTAATAAAGAATCCCTAGTTTCTTCTGGTTGTGTTAATTCCTGAAGCAACAGCTGGCTAAACTGAACCACGATCCGGGAATCTAGCGCTACTGGAGAATACTGTTGTACTAATGCATCCAGTTGGGTAAAAAATTCTGGATCGTTGAGTATTACCCGCGCTCCTAGCGATCGCCAAGCTTGCTGTACTACTTCTGGTTCAAAAGAAAATGAAAAGGTTTTTTTACCGTTGTTATGTGTTGCTAAAACTAATACTAATGTAAATTTATCTGTAAAAACTAAGCAAAACTGTTCTGCTGCCAGCGGATCGGCAGATAGTAAGGGAAGTACCGATTCACAAGTAGCAATTTCATCATCATCAGGTGCGTTGACATAGCCTGGTGCAGGCATCGCATCTGGCATCTGAAATGGCATCAGCGCCAAGGGGTTAAATGGTTTTGCACTAAAAGTAACTGTTTGTAAGCTTTGAGTCAGTTTTGGCTGACTAAATAAGGGCGCTGGTGCAGCTAAAACTAATCCTTGGGTTGTGTCACCTGGAACAGTTGCTAAAGTATTTAATAGTAACTGTTGTGTTGCTGCAAGGCTGATACGCCACTGGCGCTCCGCTTTTGCTGATGATTCAGCCACACTTGATTGATTTTGTGCCAAGATTTCCAAAAGACTTGGCAATATCCATTGGTACACAGGTTTTCACCCCTTAATTCCAGAGCGACTAACAGCGTCTAAAGTAGACATCTCACTACTACTTAAGAGGTTATAGTCATTTGTGTACTGGTGACAGTCGTAGAACCGAACAATTTGGGTGCAATTTCCCCTGTCTATTAGTTATTTAGTACTTGACGCATTCGATTGACTCAAAATTGCTAGGTAAGAGTCAATACCCTTTTCGTCTAGATGGATTAGACATTTACCTTTGTTATCCTAGAAAAACTTGTATAAGTATAAATTATATTCTAATCACTCACTGATTAGCGATCGCCTTTATAACTACCCAAAGTGCGATCGCCTAATTTTTCAGTAGATTAGCAATAGACTATTTCAAGAACACTTTATGACTTCTTTGCAAACGTCAGCTGAGGATTTGGTGCTAGTTGCTGGTGGTACTGGTGGAGTAGGGCAACTGGTGGTAGGCAAGCTGTTGGAAAAGGGTTTCAGGGTTCGTGTTCTCACACGCAATGCCACAAAAGCCCAACAAATGTTTAATCAGCAGGTGGAAATTGTCGTTGGTGATACTCGTCAGCCAGCTACACTTCCAACTGCAACATCAAATGTCACCCATATCATATGTTGTACCGGAACCACAGCCTTTCCCTCTACTAGATGGGAGTTTGACCAAACTCCGAACTTGATTGAATGGGGTTTAACTTTTCTAAATCCCCAATCTAGTCAAACAAAGGCAAAGAATAGTCCAGCAAAAATCGATGCCCAAGGTGCAAGCAACCTTGTAGCAGCAGCACCTCAGAATTTGCAGCGATTCGTTTTCGTCTCCTCTTGCGGAATTCTCCGTAAAGACCGATTTCCTTTTAACGTTCTCAATGCATTCGGTGTATTAGATGCCAAACAAAAGGGCGAGCAATCGATCATCAACTCAGGATTACCCTACACTATTATCCGCCCAGGACGCCTGATTGACGGGCCTTATACTTCATACGACCTCAACACCCTCCTGAGGGCAAAAACAGGGGGTAAATACGGAGTGGTACTTGGTACAGGTGATACACTTTCAGGGGATGCTAGCCGGATTGACGTAGCAAACGCTTGTGTAGAATGTCTTTTTTACCCAAGTAGTTCTAAGAAAATTTTTGAAATAGTCAATAAGGGACAAAGACCGCCTACGATCGAGTGGGAAACTCTTTTTTCTAAGCTTGAGTGAGTAGGGAATGTGGGGAGTGTGGAGAGGTGGGGAGGTGGGGGATGAGGGAGAAATAACTAACTACCCAATGACTAATGACTAATGACTAATGACTAATGACATCTTTAATTTGTTACCTCTAAAGACGGCAAACACCACTCAGGCTTTACGGTTCACCCTAATTACTGAAAGTATTAATTCTCATACATTAGACAAAGTGAAAGCAAATCAATCCATGAATTAACTTAAAAACTATTAAATTAGTTTGACCCTCCTACTCAAGGTTCGGGAAACCACCCTTCATGGACTGCCTAGCACTGAAGCTCTCAATATATATATCAGCATAGTCTGGAGTTTTGACCCCAGAGAAGCCAAATTAAGGTATTAATGCTGAACTGGCTGATTTATTGACCCTGTTGGTTCAAAATTTAGTCCTTTATATTCTCATTCATTCATTTGTAGTTATACGGAGCCAGCACCTAAAATGGCAAAAGTAGTTGGAATTGACTTAGGTACGACGAACTCCTGCGTGGCAGTAATGGAAGGTGGTAAACCCACAGTTATTGCTAATGCAGAAGGTTTTCGGACAACACCATCAGTAGTTGCGTTTGCTAAAAATGGCGATCGCTTGGTTGGTCAAATCGCCAAACGTCAAGCGGTGATGAACCCCGAAAACACGTTTTACTCTGTCAAGCGCTTTATTGGACGCCGTTTTGACGAAGTTACCAAGGAGACTACTGAAGTTTCTTACAAAGTCCTGAGTAGCGGCGGCAATGTCAAGCTAGACTCTCCGGGCGCTGGTAAGCAATTTGCTCCAGAAGAAATTTCTGCACAAGTTCTCCGCAAACTGGTTGAAGACGCTAGCAAATACTTGGGTGAAACTGTAACCCAAGCTGTAATCACTGTTCCAGCATACTTCAATGACTCCCAACGGCAAGCAACGAAAGACGCTGGGAAAATTGCAGGTATTGAAGTTTTACGGATTATCAACGAACCTACAGCCGCTTCTCTAGCATACGGGTTTGATAAAAAGAGTAACGAAACAATTCTGGTATTTGACCTTGGTGGTGGTACTTTCGACGTATCCGTGCTGGAAGTTGGCGATGGAGTTTTTGAAGTATTAGCCACATCCGGTGATACCCACCTTGGTGGTGACGACTTTGATAAGAAAATAGTTGACTTCTTAGCTGAAAAATTCAAGAAAGACGAAGGTATCGATCTACGCAAAGATAAACAAGCTTTACAACGTTTGACTGAAGCCGCAGAGAAAGCGAAAATTGAACTTTCTAGCGTTACCCAAGCAGAAATCAACTTACCATTTATCACCGCTACTCAGGACGGGCCTAAGCACCTGGATACAACCCTGACCCGTGCTAAATTTGAAGAACTTTGCTCTGACTTAATCGACCGTTGCCGTGTCCCTGTGGAAAATGCTCTTCGGGATGCCAAGTTAAGCAAAAGCGATATTGATGAAGTGGTCTTAGTTGGTGGTTCTACCCGCATTCCCGCAGTACAACAGATTGTGAAGCAGGTATTGGGTAAAGATCCTAACCAAAGTGTTAACCCTGATGAAGTTGTGGCAGTTGGTGCAGCAATTCAAGCCGGGGTATTAGCTGGTGATGTTACTGGCATCTTATTGTTAGATGTGACACCGCTATCTTTGGGCGTTGAAACATTGGGCGGCGTGATGACTAAAATTATCCCCCGCAACACCACAATTCCCACCAAGAAATCTGAAGTGTTCTCCACTGCTGTGGATGGTCAAACCAACGTAGAAATTCACGTCCTCCAAGGTGAACGCGAATTTTCTAACGATAACAAGAGCTTAGGAACCTTCCGCCTCGATGGCATTCCTCCTGCACCACGTGGTGTCCCACAAATTGAAGTCGTGTTCGACATTGACGCCAACGGTATCCTCAACGTCACTGCCAAAGACAAAGGTACTGGTAAAGAACAATCTATCAGTATCACTGGCGCTTCTACCCTGGATAAAACTGACGTTGACCGGATGGTAAGAGAAGCTGAACAAAACGCCTCAAGTGACAAGGAACGGCGTGAGAAGATTGAACGTAAGAACCAAGCTGACTCCTTGGCATACCAAGCCGAGAAACAGCTACAAGAATTGGGTGATAAAGTTCCTGCTGCTGACAAGAGCAAAGTCGAAGGTTTAGTAAAAGAACTGCGGGAAGCAATTGCTAAAGATGACGACGAGCAAATCAAGAAGCTGACCCCAGAATTGCAACAAGCGCTATTCGCCGTAGGTAGTAACATCTATCAACAAGCTGGTGGCGGTGCGGCACCTGGTGCTGAACCTCAAGATGGCAGTTCCTCCTCTGCTGGCACTGGTGATGATGTGATTGACGCTGATTTTACAGAAAGCAAATAATTCTCCTATTTCTTTGGGGAAGATTATCTTGTCCCACCTCATATTGCCCATTCAAGCTTTGGCTTGGGTGGGATTTTTTTAAGTTAGGAGTAGGAGTCAGAAATAATATTACTAGGGACTGACAGATATAGCTGTAGTCACACCCTTGTTGTTCTACCCATGTTTTAAAATGTGGGTTCCCCAGACTCTACCCCTACCCCCTTTGAACTCCTGCCCCCTGTAAGAACTGCCTTGTCTTCGACACGCTACGCGAACTGCCTCCTGCTATAAATATCCTCTGTTCACAGTCAACACTCATCAGTCAACTCTTAACTTCTTATGCCTTATCCTCAAGCACCTTGGATACTTCAAGGCTACGCTATTCAAACTCTGCATTTGGTGAATATTGACCGAGTGCGCCCTTTGATTCCGTCAGAGTTAGAAATTCTTTCTGTATGGCCTGGTAAAACTTTTGGTAGTGTATATTTATCTAATTACAAAACAAGCCCTGTATCGGAGTACAATGAGTTAATTATTGTCCCGGCTTTGGTTCATTACCGAAGAAAAATCGGCGCTTGGATTTCACACATTTATGTAGATAATGCTGATTCTGTAGCTGGTGGTCGAGAAATTTGGGGACTACCGAAGCAACTAGCTGAGTTTACTTTGGAACGAGAATCTACTACTGTGCATCAGGGAAACCAGAAATTGTGTAGTTTTAACTATCATCGACCTCGCTGGGCATGGCCTACGCAATTAAGCGCGTTTAGTTTCAGTGCTAAGGGTACTAATTTACTAATATTCTCCGCTGAATTTAATTGTCTATTGGGTTTAATTGGTTCTCAGTTAGAAATCCCCGCTGAAAGTCCTTTTTCTGGAATGAGTTTAGGTCAGCCTTGGTTAACTGTGCGTTATCAGCAACTGAATTTGCGAATTCATGCACCAAAAGTCCTTAGTGAAATACACATCTAGCGATTTCCAGATTCACAACAATAGCAAGCTAATGTCTGACAACAAGCTACTTTTTATATATTCTAGTCATAATCCGGAATACTGCACTTTGGTTTTGTAGCTCTCTATATAGCTAAAAAAGCAAACATAAGCTACTCCCCTGAAAATGTAAGGGATAAATCATATTGTTTATAATATGTAGCAATTTTAAAATTTAAATATCCAGTGAATTAACAAATTTGAGAAAACGACACAACTAACTTGCCTTACTGTTAATTAACAGTAAGGTTTTTTTGTGGCAATAATTTCTATGGTTAGATATTTTAAATATTTTAACTAATTATTACAGAAATCTAAAAATTAGACTTATAGCCGTAGTCACACCTTTTAGAACATAATGACAAGCATGAATACTAGGAATAGTAATACTTCTACCTCCAGCATAGCTGCCTTCTACCTCCTGCCTCCTGCTATATTTTTAATTTTTGAGAAAAGCTTGTATAAAAAACAAAATCTTGGATGATAAGACTATACAAGCAAAAAATTAAAGTTCTATTACTGAAATTAAGGAAAACAAAAATAAAACTATTAGAAAATACTCGCCATCCAGATTTACAGGATGTTTTAGAAACATCTAATTTTGAGCCTTCTATTAAGCAAGAAGGTTGCCGCTTAGTTGTTGTGCAACCAAAAGTAGCGATCGCCTGTAATTTACCCAAAGCTTTTGGAGAAGGTAATTGTCAAATAAATTTCAGCAACATCATTTTAAAAGGTCTGAAAATCAGTTTATATGGTGAAAGTAGCCAATTTATTAGAAAAATAGCTAAATATAACTTAGGCTATGTGGTCTCAATTAGAACTAATCATGGAGTCTGGTTCCCTTCAGGGCAAAGCGTTAGAGCGAATAAGTGGTGTAAATTTGAGAGAACATTTAGCAATCAAAAATCAGAGACTAGATACATCAGGGAAATAATTTATAGTAAAAAAAGAGCTACAACTTACTGGGAAATAACTACTGACCCAGAAACCATGCCGGAAAATTCTACCTCCTTTGTGATGACGAATCTTCAAGGGAATTTGAAGAAGACTTTAGGTGATTTATATGGATTAAGAACCTGGGTTGAATATGGGTTTCGACAGTGTAAACAGGAACTAGGCTGGACGGATTACCGTTTAACTAATTTCCTATATATTGAGAGATGGGGGGAGATTATTTTTAGTGTTTATACAATGATTAGTTTAAATTATCCAGTCTTCTTAGGCTTGAATCAATCTAGTCAACTTGAGACTGAAGCACAAGAAAATAGTGATGTTTATTTTTTTAATCATCCACAATGGAATCATGAATCTGGATGGAATAATACTTTAAATAATCTGCGTTTTATTATCCAACCACTTTTACTATTTTGGTTAATTTATCCCTGGTTAAGTATTTTCCCTAATTCAAATTTATTACTGGAATTCAATCATTTAATTGCCGCAATGAATCAATTCAAGCCCTGTTATGCTTCTGGATAATTTAGCTTCTTTACTACTTGCTTATTCCGGAAAGTGACAGAAGAGGGATAGAAGCTACACTTAAACTGACATTGCTACATCACCGGGCGTTGAAAGAACCTCGCTTACCTGTCCCATTATACGGTTCTGACAAAATAGCTTATCGGCGGTTACAAGGAATTGCTCCAGGTACAGTGGAAGGCGATCGCCAGTTTTGGCTGTAAAATTAACATCAACGTACAGTCATAATTCCTAATTATGAGAGTTCAAAGAACAGAATGTAGATTTAAAACTGACAATAATTATTTAATGAACAAATGGAGAATAACGGATTTGAACCGATGGCCTCTGCGGTGCGATCGCAGCGCTCTACCAACTGAGCTAATTCCCCTTAATTAATTCATTAATGAATATTTTAACATTCAGTAACCGATGGCTGGGGCTGTTTTTGGGAATAAACTTTCTGCACGCGTTCTAGTTCCAAATCACTGAGGTAATCAACAGTCCAGTTACAGCAGCGCTGAAGCATATGGAAGGGGTAAGTGTTTGCGACACCCACAACTTGCATATGCGATCGCTTTGCTGCTTGAATACCAGCTGGTGTATCTTCAATTGCTAGACATTCTTCGGGTTGAAGATTCAATTCGGAATATTCTTGGTTCAACTGTTTAACTGCTAGTAGGTAGCCATCGGGTTCTGGTTTACTAGTAGTGATGTCATCACCCGCGACAATAATTTTAAAATGTTCGGCGAGTTTAGCTCGATTGAGTACCAGTTCTATTTCTTTGCGAATAGCACCGCTGACTAATCCTAATTTCAGATTGCGCGATCGCACTTGATATATCAAGTCTTCAACACCTGGATACAAAGGCAGTTTCTCGATTTTCTCTAGTTCTAGTGCGTAAGCTTGAACTTTGCGGTGCAGCAGTTGAGTTAAATAGTTTTCCGTAACTACCCTACCACGATTAGCGAGTAGTTGCCCAAAACAAGCGCGATCGCTGCGTCCCAAACAAGCTTGTCGCTCATCCACCCGCTGGGGTTGGAGATTTTCTTGAATGAGAATCTCATCTATCAGTTGCAGGTGGATTGGCTCATCGTTAATGATGACACCATTAAAATCAAAGAGAACTGCCTTTAAACTCATGCGATTATGCCAAACGCTGGCGATCCAAGTCCCTCCAAATTATTATTATCTATTGTGGTGTCTATCGACGTTGCAGAATATTGGCGAGGATTTTCAGCGGCTATCGGTTTAATACCGCTAGTTACCTGATTTATCCACCACACATCTTGAGTTCGCACTGCTTCAAACCCTGCTGCACCCATATTCGCATCGACACTACCATTGGCATACTCACGAATATATGGTTCTTCAAAAATGTCACTGAGCCATTCTAATTGACGCAGAGTTTTTTGATTGCCATCTTGAATTAACACTTGTCCTCCAGCTACCAGCAACCGGAAGCTTTCTTGCAAAATTGCTAATGACACCGTATCTGGTATTTCGTGAAATAGTAAAGAAGCTGTCACCAAATCAAAGGAAGCATCACTCAAACCAGTTTTCTCAGCATTCCCGTGTCGCCAAACTATATCTAAACCAGCAGCTTGGCTTTTATGTTCTGCCCTTACCAACATATAAGGTGAGAAATCCAAACCAATAACTTCGGCTTCGGGGAAAGCCTGTTTTAACATTAAAGTAGTGGAACCCGTACCGCAACCCAAATCAAGTATGCGTCGTGGTTTTACTTTAATGGTATCAATTAAAGCCTGACGGATAAAATTTTCGTTAGGCAGCAGAACATATTGGGTTATGGGGTCGTAAGTCACTGCTGCACCAGAAGTGAGATATCCCCCTGCAATCCCGTGAAAGTTTTGTTCGCTGTAGTACGATGGAATTATGACATCAGCTCGGCGAAAGCGATCGCCTTCTTTCTCCCAATCAATACTTTCTTGATAACGCCGCAACCCATCTTCATCAATGAAAAAACGCGCTACAGGGGATAAAAAACGTTCCCAGATTGTATCTTGACGCACTGCCATAGGTATTGTGCCAAAAGTATAAAGACTGTTTTAATCAGAGAATTTTCTTTACAAATTTTAGTACATCTTTTCTAGTTGTGGCGATCGGGTTGAGACTGGAAAACTTTGTATTACAATTGTAGTATAATTTTATTATTGGGTGAGCATTGAGAGTGTTGACTGTTGAGTGTTAAGTGAGGAGTTATTATTTGCCCCTTTGCTTTTCATCTTCCCCAGTCCTTAGTCCCTTTGACTACCTAATGCCAAATTCCCTATCTAAAATCTAAAATTAAAAATCCAAAATAAAAAAATTATGCCCTACGAAAAGTTAGAAATTACCACACCAGCACCCGTTTTATCCTGGGCGAATCACCCTTTAGGGCCAGAAGAAACCAAAATGGCAAAGAATGTCGCATCGCTGCCATTTGTGTTTAAGCATGTAGCCTTAATGCCAGATGTCCACTTAGGTAAAGGTGCCTTAGTCGGTTCTGTAATAGCAACCAAAGAAGCGATTATACCTGCTGCTGTGGGCGTAGATGTGGGTTGCGGTATGAGTGCTATCAAAACGTCATTTAGTGGCGAACAACTCGAAGGGAAGCTTAAAAAAATCCGCTTAGATATTGAAGCAGCAATTCCTACAGGGTTCAACGAAAACAAAGACGTTGAAAAATCTGTTACCAACTGGCAACGCTGGAATGATTTTAAAGACTTGCATCACGGCGTACAAGACCTGCAAGGCAAAGCGATGAAACAACTGGGTTCTCTAGGTGGAGGAAATCATTTTATTGAAGTGTGCCTTGATACAGAGAATCAAGTTTGGCTAATGCTGCATTCTGGTTCGCGCAACATCGGCAATAATCTAGCTCAGTGTCACATTAACACAGCCAAGGAATTAGCGAAGATGGCAGGTAATAAATTAACCGATCCTGATTTAGCTTATTTTGTCGCTGGAACCGCAGAATTCCAAGCATACTGGCATGATTTGCAATGGGCGCAAGAGTATGCGCGTGTCAACCGCGATGTGATGATGGCGCGTTTTAAGCACATAGTCGAGAAGCATCTTGTAGGTGGAAAGGCGACTAAACCTTTATTGCAGGTGAATTGTCATCACAATTATGCTGAAAAAGAAGTACATTTTGACGAGGATGTGTACGTTACTCGTAAAGGTGCAGTCCGCGCCCAAACAGAAGACTATGGGATTATTCCTGGTTCAATGGGGGCAAAGTCTTTCATTGTTAAAGGTAAAGGTAACGCCCACAGCTTTTGTTCTTGCTCTCACGGTGCTGGTCGATTATTGTCTAGAAATAAGGCCAAAAATGTCTACACTCTTGATGATTTGATTCAGCAAACTCAAGGGGTAGAATGTCGGAAAGATACAGGAGTTTTGGATGAAATTCCCGGTGCTTATAAACCGATAGAACAAGTGATGGCAAATCAAGCTGATTTGGTCGAAGTTATCGCAACACTCAAACAAGTTATGTGTGTAAAAGGATAAATTAGCTAGGTGGGTAATGCCCACCTTTTAATTTTTTAACTCATAATTATACTCAAGAATATGTAATTGCGTTAATTGAATTAATCGAACAAAAAATTGAAGCAGACGCAACTGAGCAAGGAGCTTGGAATGATAATCTAACTTTTTTGTAACTGGTAAAAAGGTTTAGGTAAACTCTAATTTTATATTGTATTCACCCAATTAATTAAATCACCTTCAGTAGCGAAATCTAGTAAGACTTCACCCAAGTCCTCCAATTGAGCTAAGGACAACTCTTGTAGCCGAGATTGTAACTGAGAATTAATTGAACCAAGGCGACGAGTTAATAAACCTATCACTAGCCTCAGTTGTGATTGTCTTCCTTGTTCTATACCTTCTTGTATACCTTGTTCTCTTCCTTCTTGAAGTCCTTCTTGAAGAATTTATTGATAAATTGCAGATTCTTTCATGTCTTCTCTCTTCAAAAACTGACGATATAAGTTCTGGCTCAAATACCAACCCCGCTAAAAGTTGGGTACATACCGAAATACTCTGTTTGGTGGCTGGTTCTTCAATCATACTCACTTGAACTGCTACCTGTTGGAGTAAGTTTTGAGGAGAATTTGTTCTTGCCAAAGTTGCCAGAGGTAATAAACCAGGAGATACTAGCAACAGTTGTGGATCTTGTTCCCACATTCGGATGATGCGGTAGCAGTGGGTAGTATTGCGGGTAGTAAATTGATTTACAAATACTGCTTCTGAAGTTGTGGGTTTAAGAAAAATTACTACCTGCTCGACATCACAATTGTATTGTCGATACAGCCGCACCCAATAGTCGAGCATCCGCAGTGGTAAGGGTAGAGTTGATGTTGGTAAGGTTTGAAACTGCTAAATGCAGTATTTGATTGGCAGTTTGCAAAAAGGTTACTGAGTCAGCACGGATTGGTTTTTGGTTTAATTCTGTTTTGAGAATCTGAATATCCATTACTTCAGATGCGAGTAAGTAGCAAATAAAATCTTCTGGATACTGTTCAACTAGATATTTTAAGGTGTTGTCGTATGTCACTGTGATATTAGCTTGGACATAAATTTATGTAGAGACATTGACAACGCCACATCTCTACATAGTTTATCCATCAAAAATTTTAGCGTCGATATTGTTGGTTGTTAGCGCTAATCTTTGGCAAACTACTTCGCTAATAGCGCTAACATTTAATTTTGGCGTTCTTTCAAAACTAGAGTGTCAAAGAATGAGCATTTGTCTCAATCAATTTCGCCAAATCTTGCAAGAATGCGGCAGCATGGGCACCGTAAATAATTCGGTGGTCTGAAGTAATATTTACTTGCATTTGTTGGCGCACAGCAAATAAACCATCGGGTGTTGCTACCACTTGCGGACGGGATGCCCCGATCGCTAAAATTGACCCTTGTCCAGGTGGTAAAATCGCATCAAATGTATCTACACCAAACATCCCCAAGTTAGATAGGGTAAAAGTACCACTGTTATATTCTTGGGGTTGTAGTTGTTTTGTTCTGGCACGTTCTACTAAAGACTTCCAACTACGCGATAGAGAATAAATATCCACTGCGTCTGCATTTTGCAGCACAGGTGTAATTAATCCGCCATCATCCATCGCTACAGCTACAGAAATGTTGATATCAGAATGATAAACAGTTCCTTGGTCTGAGTAGCTAGCGTTCAAAAGTGGGTGTTTTTGTAATGTTACCGCTACAGCTTTCGCCAGTAGGGCTGTCATCGTTACGCCTTTGGATTTAATTTGTTTATAAAGTTTGTCTAGCTCATCAGTGGTAATGCTGTAAGCCACACGGAACACAGGCACAGATAGACTAGCTACCATATTCCGTACTACCGCATTTTGGAAGGTAGTTAGAGGCACGATTGAACCAGGAACAGATGCCACAGCTGGTGCGGGTGCGGCGGCTGGTGTAGGCGGTGCAGGGGGCGCTACTGGGGTAACGGGTGGTACAGGCGTTGCTGGAGCAACTGGGGTAGCAGCAGGTTGCTTAGCTTTATTAGATAATCCTTGCACATCCTCGGCGACAATGCGACCGTGGGGGCCACTGCCTTGGAGAGTAGTTAAATCAACTTTTAGTTCTTTGGCTAACTTCCGGGCACGAGGTGAGGCTACAAGCCTCCCTTCACGGTGGTTAGAGCCATTTTGAGACGCCAAGGCAGGTGTTCTGTCTTCGGCTGCGGCTGCGGGTGCGATTGGTTCAGGGGAAGAGGCACTGGTAGCATCTGCACCACCGGAATTGGTGAGAGATTTCGCACTTTCAATTTCAGCTTCCGTTTCAGCAATAAAAGCGATCGCAGATCCTACCGGGGCAGTTTCACCAGCTTCAACTATGATATGGGCAAGAAATCCTTCATAAAAGGTTTCTACATCCATATCTGCCTTATCTGACTCTACAACCACCACTGTTTCGCCTTTTTCCACTTTGTCCCCTGGCGATTTCACCCAGGAGACTATTTTGCCTTCGGTCATGGTAGAACTCAGCGCTGGCATAAATACTTCGTGAATGCTCATAGGGTGGTTTGGGAATCAATGGTTTATGGACTTTAACAGCTTTTGTCAGATCGAATTGTATCTTGATAAAAGAATTTTGGACTGGAGATTTTATATTTTAGGTTAAGCATGGGGCAGGGGAGCAGGGAGGCAGCGGGAAGAATTCCTAGCTCAACACGGGCTAAACGCCCCGCTACCGCTAACAGCACTACTGAGCAATCAGTATTGCCAAGACCCCAGGAACCTAAATTCTGACTTAGAGGTCTATAAGTACAGAGCTATCCTCAATGGTTAGTCAATATCGCGTTTTGGTTGGTGGTTTTAAAAAATCACCACGAGTGTCTCACAAATCAAATAGGATTGCTACATATTAGGTATATTTGTATTCCTCCTACTGCTTAAGATAGAGGAGTTTCTTAGAGGTAGAGGATACGGGATGCAGTTCAATCTAGAATTCAAAATTGGTAATTAACCTGTTTGAAATTCCTGTTTACTTTTATGTCGGCAAAGTTAAAACTCTTTGTGATTGTGGTATTAAGTATCTTTGCCACTGTCGGTATTGGAGTATATGTTACCCAGCGCCACCAATCTACACCGATTGTTGACAATATCGATGGGCAACCCCACCAGGTGAGAGTGATGCATCAGTCTCAGGAAGTTGTGGCATATTCAGAGCGCTCAAATTATAAAACTATACCTCTAGAAAATATCAACTCATCTCTCCAAGGTAGCGATCCTGCTACACTCGCCTTGAATGCCTTTGAGGATATAGCATCAGCACAAGGAACGCGAAAGGTAGAGGTAGCTTATCCACAACGAAATCAAGCCTTGGTGACGATTACACAAATCAAGCAGGATAATAATTCTATTGGTATTAAATATCGAGTTGAGATGACAACCTTTGGGCGATCGCTTTTTATTAGTTCACCTCCAGTCTGGCAAATTATTTGGGCTGGCTCCCAGGTGGAATGTTGGTCTGGAAGCCGTACCCACGCTAAGTTAAATCAGATTTGTCATTAGTCATTGGTCATTGGTCATTGGTCATTTGCAAAGGACAAAAGACAAAGCGCAAAGTCTGTAGACGCTTCTGCGGCTTCCCGCAGGGTGCGGAGGTTTCCTCCGTAGACGCTTTGCGGCTTGCCGCAGGCATCGGAACTTTGTAAGAGAGAACAAATGACAAATTTAAATGTCGCCGCGAATTTCTTCGACAACGCCATCGCGCAGAACAATTTCGACTTGCATTTTGCTAATCAAGTTATCTCCCGTTTCTACTTTGAAGAAGCCTTCCATTTGGAATTGGTTGACTTCTTGATCCTGTTGGAGAAACTGCACTTGCTGGAGGTTTTGCAGCAACTGATTTTTCTGCTCTAGAAATTCACTCTTCTTTTGATTGACTTGGAGTTGGATATTGTCAATTTGTTGGAGAGTCTGGGGGCCGGGTGGTTGCAAACTCTGCTTTTGAATTGCAGTAATCGCTCTTTGTCCTTCAACATCTAGCTGTTGCAATTGCTGGTCAAGTTGATTGATCTGTGCTTGTAGCTGCTGTTGTACTTCCTCTTTCCACAGGGGAGTAACAATCACTTTAACGTTGACGACACGTTTCAGGAGCAAATGAGATTTGGAGACATCCATAAATATTTCACGTTCACTCTTATAGTTGGCAGGTGGAATTATCAGGCAAACATGCCGTTAATAATATCGCGATAGCGTTCCACGACGATGTGTCGTCGAACTTTCAATGTTTGGGTCATTAAGCCATTTTCAATAGAAAACGGTTCCAGAATGAATTTGAACGGCCCGATGCGGTCATCTGGTCGATAGCCTGGACGATTTTGCACTTCGCGATTTAATTCTTGGCGAAATAAATCCTGGATCATTTTACTCTCCAAGCCAATTTTTTCACCGGATGAGTCAGTCGGGCGATCGCTTTGTGTATCCAGGGTCAGATTTTGAGTTGCTGCCCATTTTTCTAAAGCTTCGAGATTGGGGACAATTAAGGCTCCTAAGCTGCGCTGGTCTTGACCGAGAAGCATGATTTGATCGATGTAGGGCGATCGCAAACATGCATCTTCGATCGGCTGTGGTTCGATGTTTTCGCCGTTCGTCAAGACAATCGTATCTTTCGCCCTCCCAGTTAGCACTAAGTCATTTTCTGGTGTCAACCAACCCATATCGCCGCTATCAAACCAACCTTCAGGGTCAATTGCTTTGGCTGTAGCTTCGGAATTTTGGTAATAGCCTTGCATAATCTGCGGCCCCCTTAACAATACCAAGCCTCGCTTTTCTACTGACAAAGGCGTTTTTGTCTCAGGATCTACGATTTTAGCTTCTGTTGCTGGGAGTGGTAGCCCCGATGCACCAATCAAATTCCGCCAAGGACGACGTACATGGGTAACAGGAGAAGTTTCTGTCAAGCCATAGCCTTGCAAAATCTGCACGCCAATAATTTCAAAGAAGTTATCGATGTGTCTGGGAAGCGCACCGCCGCCGCTAATCATCTGCTTAACTTTTCCTCCTGTAGCTTCCCGGACTTTGGCATAAACTAGTCGTTCTCCCAAGCTATGGAGGGGTAATAAAGCTGATGCTTGTATCTTAGCTGCTAATCGTTCGCCACCTGAGGCATGAAGATTATTTAAATCCAATCCCTGAGCAACTCGCTGCGCTTTAATATATTTCTCGCTCATGCCTAATAAAAATTTAATTAGGCGTTGCTTTTTGGCTGGTTGTTCGCGGAACTGCTTTTGTACTCCTTCATAAATTGATTCCCACAAACGGGGTACACCCACCATGTAGTTGGGTTTAAATTGTCTCAAATCTGCTTTTACAGAACGCAAGCTAGTATAAACTTGCGTGCAACCTTGAGATAGGAGGTAATATTCAACAGTTCGTTCGTAGCTGTGCCACGAAGGCAAGATGCTGAGAACGATATCGCCTGGATTTGGTTGCAATACTGTGCCAAATGTTGTCACTTGGTGCATCAAATTGCTATAAGAGAGCATCACACCCTTGGGTTTGCCGGTGGTGCCAGAGGTATAAATAAGAGTTGCTAAGGCGTCACGATTTTGCTTGACTGGCACAAAATCATGATTTGCCCCTCCTATTTCCAGCAACCGGGAAAAATTTAGCAGTTTTAAAGTTGTTTGTGTGGGTGGTGCTTCATCTGAAAGTAAGATGACAAATTGAATTGGTAGATCGTTGAGGCGGTCTTGCAGTTTTTTAAGTGTCTTTAAATCCTCAATTACCACTGCTGTACTACCACTGTTGGCAATGATAAACAGCAGTTCTTCTTTTTCAGCTTGGGAGCTACGCACCGCATCAACTCCTCCAACAGTCATGATACCTTGATCGGCAATAAACCACCGGGGACTATTGTCAGCAATTAAGGAAATGCGATCGCCTACTTTTACTCCCAATGCTTGCAACCCAGCAGCAAATAGTTGTATTTTCTCTGCTAATTCGGTATAAGTAATCACTATTTCTGGTTTAGCATGGGGGTTGTGCAAGGCAACAACATCACCAAATTTCTCAGCTGCTAAAGGCCAAATCTCTGGTAGCGATTCCACATTTGTGTAATCTACCAACTTCTTTAATGCTTGGCGTTCTCGCTCACTGATATTAGATAAAAAAGAAGACCCGGTTTGAGTTTTTGACATAACACCTTACAATCAAGATTTTTAAGCGATCGCTTTCTAGCTTATTTTGTCATTCCGCTACAATAACCGTGCTCATTATCCACATTCCCTGTTGTTTACGATAATTCCAGGAAATCCAACTTTATATTTACAAAACTTTATGTTAAGATTAATTTGCATAGACTGGAAGCTATGGATTGTGTTTGCAGTAAGAAAAGCGATCGCCTATTTTTAGAGGAGATGATTACCTATGAATTGCACAGACGTTATACTGCTAACTTTGGTTAACATTGCTGGCTGCATAGTGCTACCTAAACTGATAGATATTTTTCTAGCTCATAAAACTAAATTTACTGAATTGTCGCCCAACAATTCAGAATTACAACCAGCCAAAATTCAACTTACGAGTTTTCCCTATTGTACAGTTTACTCATTAACGGGTAGCCAATACTGCAAATTTCGTCCTGATTTTTGCGATCGGTGTTCTCCGAATTAATAGCGATTGCAAAACTTTTCGGTCAACTAAGATTAGTATTACTCAGAATTCCTACAAGCACTCTGACTAATTCTGCTAAACCTTCAAGAACCCGATAAAGTTTTGTATCTTCTATGATATGTTTTTCGGGTCTTTGTAATATTCCAAATTTCCAATCATACCCAATTTCAAGAAATAAATTATCTTACGTTAAATTGCTGACTGATGACTGATGACAATTAAGTGTGAACAGCAGGATATTTTTTGTTTATTAGTCCCTTAAGTTTAATCAAATATAGAACTCCTATTCGATTAGAGGTCATTTATCAAGTAAAAATAAAATTACTTTAGGGTGTGTTAGGCGCATATTTTTAGATGATTTGTCACGAAAAAGATGGTAAGCGACCACAGGGCAGCGACGGCAAAGCCATAACATACCCTAGTACGTTGCAGAGGAAGACCCCAAGACAGTAGGAAATAAGGTGATAGTTAAAAATTGATAGTTACCATTGGATAAAAATATATTATTTAGTTAACTTATACCTGAGAAAGGAAATTCAAAATCTAGTTTTAAGTAATTGTACTAATTTTGCTTCAAACTAATAATTATGTGAATAGCAGTTTTGCAAACGGGGGAGATAAGATAATGAGTTTGATAGATGGTTTATTCATGACGCTGCTTAGTACTGTTGTTTGTGTAGCGCTACCTAAGCTGTTATCTGTAATTGTGTCTGCTAAAGAGAAGAACACTGTAACATCACCGTCTGCTGTAACATCGCAAGATTCCAACTTGGAAATCCCCAGCTTTACTTAAAACACGCTGATTTCAAGATATTACCTTGATGAGGATAAAATATACTTATTGGTGCAAGGTGATATCTATTTGATTTGTGAGAATTAAAAGCGATATAACCCCGGCTTCTAAAAGAAGTTGGGGTTATTGTTTAAGTAGGTCAACATTGAAAATGTAATCTAGAGTCCTGGCGATTACTTCTCTACGAGACGCTCCGCGTAGCTTGCTTCCACGTTCGCGTAGCGTCCCGCAGGGAAGTGGTACGCTTGACTTCTTTTTACTCGTAATCACATTTTACGTTTAATGAGGTTGAGCTATCGATCGCAAATTATTAAGTACAGCTATAGGACTCATTTTTCCCAACCTACTTAGTTATTTTAGGTCTGACAATAATAAAAAATGCAAGCAAAGTAAAAACTAACATTTGCCAAGTCACCAAATTCCAGCCACCAAGATTCCAGCATAATAGACCAATGCTAGTACCTACAGCACCGCCGATAAAATAGGTGGTCATGTAAACGGTGTTAATACGACTATTGGATTGAGCATCCAGAGTGTATATTCTTGCGATATTAGTAACCTGCATTGCTTGTACACCTACATCTAGTAACAATACAGCAACAGCGATCGCCACTGCTGAACCAGAAGCAATTTTCGCAATCACTAAACTTGCAATCACCAGCAATACAGCAAAAGTTAAGGAACGTTGGGAGTTACCTCGATCCGCTAGTTTACCAAAAACTGGGGCCATCAATGCACCTGCGATCGCTACAAAGCCATACATCCCAATTGTGTCAGATTGAAAATGAAAAGGCGCTCCGCTTAAATGGAAAGTCAACGTTGTCCAAAAGGAGCAAAAAACACCAAACAATAACCCGCCAATTAAAGACGTTTCTCTTAATAAGGAAAAACGTTTTAATTGGTGAAGTGTTGATTTTAATAATTCCCAATAATAACCAGTAAATTCATTTTTAACATTAGGTAAATATATATTGAGTAAGACAGTAACAATTAAAATCATGACTGCCGAAAATCCATATACATAACGCCAACCCAACCATTCAGCAATATATCCACTAACAACCCTTGCTGCTAAAATTCCAATCAATATACCAGTAAAAATGTTACCTACAGTTTGACCTGTAGTGACTCTATCTATACTTGCTGCTAAGGGCAGAATAACCTGAGCTGAGACTGTTGCAATTCCAATTGCTACGCTCAATATCCAAACTTCGACGATGTTTTGGGCAAACGTCATCACTATTAGCAAACAAAACAAACATGCTAGTAAGCTAAGAATCAATTTTTTCTTATTGATTTTATCGCCCAAAGGAATTAAGAAGAAAAGCCCAAAACCGTAACCAACTTGTGAAAGCACAGATACGCTACCCGCTTCGCTTTCAGTGACTCCAAAAGAAGATGCAATATCTTTGAGGATTGGCTGATTATAATAAATGTTAGCAACACAAACACCAGCAGCGATCGCCATAATCAGTACTTGGACTTTGGTTAATCCATTACTTGAAATCTGTTTTTCCATTCAATTTAAGTACACTATAAATTACAAAGAAAGGCAGGAGTTAGGAGGCAGGAGGTTAAGAGTATCAATTAAAATCGGAGGCTGAGCTTCTCCGGCTCTGCTAAAGTTGCAGGATTTGAACTACAGTTTAAAATCATAATTATACCGAGACTACTTGCAGCAAGGTATAAAACCTCCTTGTTTCAATCCCACCTTTTTAAGAGTGGGTTCCTCCTGCCTCCTGAACTGCTTGAGAACTTTTTCTTTTAAAATTTTTATTCAGGCGAACATTGCAAATGTGTAAAATATTCTCCCTTAACACTTATTAATAATTATGATTCTTGTTAAGAGAGAATAATTTATTTTCTCAAAGTCCTTAAACGAGGGATGAGCTTTCGCCGCAGTGATGAATTAATTGTGCAATCACTCCTGTCCAGCCAGTTTGATGACTTGCCCCTAAGCCAGCACCATTGTCGCCATGAAAGTACTCGTTAAATGTGAGCAAATTTTGCCAATGGGGATTATTCTGAAAAATCTCAACAGCGCCGTATACAGGTCGAGTGCCATCAGCATTTTGTTGAAAAATCCGTTCAAGTCGTTTTGACAAATCAATCGCTACCTCCTTGAGCGTCATCCATTTTCCAGAACCAGTTGGACATTCTACTTTGTAGTCATCTCCTAAATATTGATAAAATTGCTGTAAAGCTTCAATCATTAAATAATTCATTGGAAACCAAATCGGCCCGCGCCAGTTAGAATTGCCACCAAATAAGTTATTTGTAGATTCAGCTGGTTCGTAGTCTACCCGATACTCCTCGTCGTTGACGCGCAGGATGAATGGATGTTCGGCGTGAAATTTTGATACAGAGCGAATTCCGTAGGGACTTAAAAACTCGCGCTCATCCAACATCCGGCTCAAGATGCGCTTTAGCTTCTTGCTATCTAAAATTGCCAGTAAATGCCGCTGGTGTTCGCCTTCAGTGTGCATACAGGCAATTCCAGATGTGAGGTCTGGGCGATGTTTGATAAACCACTCGGTTCGCTCCCTGAACCCGCTGAGTTTTTCTAGAGTTTCGAGTTCCAGTGTTCCTACCGCGAACAAAGGCACCAAGCCAACCATTGAGCGCACTTTCATCGCGCAATGATGCCCATTTGGGAAGAGCAATGCATCGTAGAAAAACCCGTCCTCTTCATCCCAAAGGACAAGTTCATCTTTACCAATCCCATCCATCGCGGCTGCAATTCGTAGAAAATGCTCGAAGAATTTGCTGGCAATGTCTTCGTATATGGGTTCATCCATAGCCAATTCGAGGGCGATGGTCAGCATATTCATGCAAAACATTGCCATCCAGCTTGTACCGTCTGCTTGCTCTAAATCACCGCCTGTGGGTAACGGCGCACTGCGATCGAACACGCCAATATTGTCCATACCCAAAAAGCCGCCCTGAAAAATGTTTTTACCGTCGGCATCTTTGCGGTTGACCCACCAAGTAAAATTGAGCAACAGCTTTTGAAATACGCGCTCAAGAAACTGTTTGTCAGCGTGACCGTAGAATTTCTGCTCAATCTGATACACTTGCCACGCTGCCCAAGCGTGTACAGGTGGATTGACATCGCTGAGTTTCCACTCATACGCAGGTAACTGCCCGTTCGGATGCATATACCATTCCCGCGTCAGGCGTTGCAATTGTCGCTTGGCAAAATCTGGGTCAATCATTGCCAAGGGAATCATGTGAAATGCCAAATCCCAAGCAGCAAACCAAGGATATTCCCAGGTGTCTGGCATTGAGAGAATATCATCAATATGCAGATGTAGCCAATCAGTGTTGCGAACACTGCGACGGGAATCGGGGGGAGTTAGAGTAGCCGTGTCGCCTTTGAGCCAATCTTCGATGACGTAGAGATAAAACTGTTTGCTCCACAGCATCCCGGCAAAAGCTTGACGCTGGATGTTGCGCTGGTCGTCGGGTAGGGAAAACGGCGTAATCCGTTGGTAGAATTCATCGGCTTCTTTGATCCGATCGCCAAAAATTTGCTCGAACTCACTGCCAAATGGTTCGGCAATCCCAGACCAATCTGCCAACCGCAAGCGTATAGTTTGCTCTCCTCCTGCTGGAATCATCAATTTGTAGTCAGCTGCAAATTTTGTGCCGAGCCGATTCGGATTTACTGCATCCTGGCGATTGTGGACTAGATATTCATGGAAAGCATCTTTAACGTAGGGTGAGGCATTTTCCACGCCGTACAGCCGCTCAAAATTCGTTTCATTCTCAGTAAACAAAAGTTCTGCTGCACCTTGACAGTAGAGCCAATAATCGTTCATGCCAGGGTGAGACGCTTCAATGATGCTGAAATCTGTCTCAGATTTTAGTACCTTTAATACTGGTTTTTCACTATTGCCATCGAATGACCAGGTATTGCGAAACCAAAGCGAAGGTAGCAGATGCAATGGCTTGGCTTCGGAAGAGCGATTAGCAATTGTGATTTGAATTAATATGTCTTCAGCAGAGGCTTTAGCATACTCGACGAACACATCAAAGTACTGGTCTGCGTCAAATACACCCGTATCAAGCAATTCAAATTCCGCCTCCTGCTTGCTGCGACGACGGTTTTCTTCTACTAGCTGTGTGTAGGGAAATGCCTGCTGCGGATATTTGTACAAGCATTTCATGTATGCATGAGTTGGCGTGTTATCCAGAAAAAAATAATATTCTTTAACATCTTCGCCATGATTGCCTTCATTGCCTGTTAAGCCAAACATCCGCTCTTTGAGGATTGGGTCTTGCTCGTTCCACAGGGCGATCGCAAAACACAACCGTTGATGATTATCAGAAATTCCGGCAATCCCATCTTCACCCCAACGGTAAGCACGCGATCGGGCATGGTCGTGGGGGAAATAGTCCCAAGCTGAGCCATCAGCGCTATAGTCTTCGCGCACTGTCCCCCACTGCCGATTACTCACGTACGATCCCCAGCGTCGCCAATAGGCTTTGCGATCGCGGTCTTCTTGCAACCGTTGTTCTTCTGCCGTCATAGTTCCCCTCTGGTTATCTGATGATTTGAGCAATAATACTTAGCTTGATTGCAGTTCGAGAGATGGAGATCGGCTATTTCACATTTAAGAAAGCATATATTTTGGTGTTGGCTGTTGACGGCTGACGATTGACTGTTAACAGTCAGTAGTCAAGGAACCTCACAAGTGATTATGCAGTGAATATGTGTTTTAGCTTCGTTAATGTATCCCTTATCTAATATTTATCACTTTTTGTATAAAAGGTTTTGGTCGCAAAAAATATTCTAACGCACTACCTTCTACCTGAATTCTAAATTATTAGCTAAAACTTGAAATTATTACTTACGATTTTCGCGCCGCCACTTACCGCGCACTAAGCGAATTTCGTCATAAGTATAGCTTTCACCTAGTTGTTCTCGAATTGGTGTTAAAGAGATGTCGCCAAGCACTTCTAAAACTTGCCAAATTTTTTGCTGATGTTCGAGAGATACTAACTGATTTAAATCTACAGACTGATTTTTCTCAATTAAATCTGCCAAATGACGGATAATTGTCGTGGGACGAATATTGCGTTTTTGGGCAATTTCAGTAACACTCAAACCTTGTTTATGCAATTGAAATGTCAAGATTTCGGTGTCGGAAGGTAAGCTAGTAGAGGGTGTAAAATTAACTTGTGCTGCATCTACCAAACCTTTTTCTTGGCGGTAAGCGCGAATTTCTGCAAGGAACTTTTCGCCATATTGGGCGAGTTTGTGAGTGCCGACGCCGGAAAGTTTACCAAATTCAGTCATTGTTTTAGGTTGTACCTGGGCCATCAATTTCAAGGTAGAATCTTGAAAGACAATATAAGGTGGAACAGATTGTTCATCAGCAAGTTGTTTGCGGAGCGATCGCAATCTCTGCATTAATATCTCTGCTTCTGTAGCTTTTTCACTTGTTTGTGTCAAAGTAATATTTTCTGCTACAGTCAAAGCTAGGGAAACTGTGCGTTGTCGCCGCATTACTTCCCAACTGTGGGCGTTGAGTTTCAAAACAGAGTAACCATCGCTAGTCTGTTCTAATACTCCTTGATGTAAAAGCGATCGCCCCAGTATTCGCCACTCATCTACAGTTTTATCTTTGCCAATTCCGTAGGTAGAAAGTTGGTCGTGTTGATTTAAAATAATTTTTTGACTTTTGGCACCGCGCAACACATCAATAATATACGTCATGCCAAATCTTTCTTTGCAACGCGCCACACAAGATAAAAACTTCATGGCTTCAATTGTCCAATCTTGCATCGGTTTGGGATTGCGGCAATTATCACAGTTACCACAATTTCCAGCAAACCGTTCGCCAAAATAACCCAACTGAATTGTCCGGCGACAGTCTGTACCTTCAGCATAATCAATTACCTGCCGCAGTTGTTGTTTGGCTATTAATTGTTCTTGAGGGTCAGTTTTTTGGTTAATACTCCATTCAATGGTTTTAACATCAGCAAAACTAAAGAAAAATGTACAACGTGAAGGTTCATTATCCCTTCCCGCCCTGCCTGATTCTTGATAATAACTTTCTAAATTCCGCGGCAAATCAAAGTGAATTACTAATCGCACATCTGGCTTATTAATTCCCATCCCAAACGCAATTGTTGCCACCATAACGCGCATATCATCGCGAATAAATCGAGTTTGATTGTTGCTGCGTTCTTCATCAGTTAATCCGGCATGATAAGGCAATGCAGAAACTTTATCATTTTGCAATTTAAAAGTGAGTTCATCAACTTTTTTGCGCGTCAAGCAATAAATAATCACTGAACCCTCGCTTTCTCGCACCAGTTCTAATAATTGTGCGTATGCAGACTTAGTTTTAGAACGAACTTCGTAATAAAGATTATGGCGATTGAAGCTGGCTATGTGGATACTAGGTTGCTTCAGCCCTAATTGTTGAATGATATCACTGCGGACGCGATCGGTAGCTGTGGCGGTGAGGGCGAGGGTAGGAACATTAGTGTAGCGTTTTCGCAGAGATATCAACTGGCGGTATTCTGGGCGGAAATCGTGTCCCCACTCAGAGACGCAGTGTGCTTCGTCAATGGCGAAAATAGAAATGCCAATTTGATGATGGACTAAATCGAGAAACGGCAGAAATCTTTCACTCAACAGCCGTTCTGGGGCGACGTAAAGTAATCTAACTTTCCCATTGAGGATGGCTTCTTCCCGCGATCGCACCTGATACGCATTCAAACTACTATTGAGAAACGTAGCGCTAACATTATTATTTCGCAGTGCTTCCACTTGGTCTTGCATTAAAGCAATTAAGGGCGATACGACTACAGTTAAACCTTTTTTGATTAATGCAGGTAACTGAAAACATAAAGATTTTCCGCCACCTGTAGGCATTACTACCAATAAATCCCGATTTTGCAGCGCATCTTCGATAATTTGCCGTTGTCCGGGGCGGAATCTATCATAACCAAAGTAATATTTTAGCGCTTGTTCGAGATGGGGATACTGAAGCATAGCGATCGCTTTTTCGGGGGCGTTCTGCGTGGATAACTCAGTTGAGCTACAAAAGTAAGATATATTTTAATAATCTTAGCTTTCTGGTTAAATTTGTGTAAGTTGATAATTGCTAATTTTCAGCGATCGCAAAAACTTAGGCTAAGATTTGAAAACACGGTAACAGATGGGCTGTCAAAAATTCCATCATAGCTTGCAGTATTGCTACAAGCTTAAATAACACTATAAATAGTGGTTTGGAAAGTGATAACAGCACAATCTAATACCGTTACTCTACCGGAACCTGACTTTTCATGGGGTCTGGAAACTCTATTTGAGTTCGGGAGTAAGGGTATGATGACGCTAGAAGGAATGTAAAATTCCAAAATTCAAATCAAACAAGTGTGTTTTCCCTAAACCCTTACACCTTTTTTCATATACTGTGAAAAGTTATACGGTAAACTGTTTCTATTCTGAGTGGAGGCTTTCTCCTCTCAGAATTTTATTAATAAAAACAGAATTTATTAGTCATATTATGTCCAGTTGAATACTTATGATATCTGTGAGGGTCAGTAATGGGTGATCGGTAATAGGTAATGGGTAATCGTCAGTTATTTATTTCCTTTTTCCCAATTCGCAATTACCAATTACTAAAAAGACTAACCATATTGTAAGTAATTAGCCGAACTTTATATGACTAATTACAAATTCTTTTAAGTGTACCCTGATGCTCTATTTGAGTACATTTTATCCGTGATTGCAGAGCATCAATCTTTCGTAAAAGTGACATTCCCCACACTATTGAAATCACCAACTTGATTGTCATACCCAGAAGCAAAAGTGCCACTATTCTGGAATTTCTTCTCTGTTGAACCATCCTTTTTTGTTGTTCTGCAAGTCGTGCTTCAACTTCTTTAGCACGTTCGGCTTCTAATGCTTGCTGCACTTCTCGCCTATCTAATTCTTCGCTAGCAGCTAAAAATTGATAATCTAAGTTGCTTAAGCTTTTGCCATTTGCCCAAGTTTGGGCATCAATTAAGGCTTGTCCACGCAATAGGCGAGACTCATCCTCTTGGTTTAAGGCTACCCATGCATTGAAATTTTCGTAGTAAGGACGTAGGTTAGCTAATTTTTTTCCAACCCATTCTAGATTGAAAACTTCTTCATAAATGCGGTTTTTAATTTTCAGAAAACCTTGCTTTTTAATCACTAAACCGGATAACAAAAGTTCTGCTTGTTCTCGACTATCATCAACAGGTACTTTAATTCCTTGGAGGATTTGCTGGTATACTCCTAATAATCTAGCAGCAGATTGTTCCCTTCTGAGAATGCGATCGCGAACTGTCCTCAGATGCTCTGGTTCATCTTGGGATTCCCATTTTTCAATGATATGCGATCGCACTACATTTTCTATCCAAAATTCTTCTGTACCAGGAGGAACTTTTAGCTTTCTACCCAAATCGTCTTGAGATAAACTTACAAGTACCCGACATAGCTTTTGAGTCAGAAATGGTTGCCCTTGTGTCCAAGCTAATATTTCTTTCAAAACTTTCTGAGGATAATTGTCTTGAATCTCCAGCCCCAGAGCTAATGGGTGAGCTTCTTCAAATGTGAAACCATTTACTTCTATAGCTTTACCAATATTAAATGGAGTAGTATGATTTCGATATGAAATTAAGTCTGAAGGTGTCGCAACACCGAAAATCGCAAATGTTATTCGATTATATTCTGGATCTATTGCCCGATGATTGTAACAAAACCTAATTAAGCTAAAAAAGTCATCAACTGGAAAATCTAGACTCAGAATACTATCAATTTCATCAATAAAAATAAACAATCTTTCGTTAGGAAACTGAGCTAACAGAATTTCTAAAATAAATCGACTCAGTTTTTGAGCCAAAGAAATATCTTTCTGTTCTTGCCACCAGGTTCTTAAATTAACCTTTCCTAATAGCTGGAAACCTAACCATAGGTCACCTGCAACTCCCTTATACCACTGTTCTGGAGTGATATTTTCACAACCAATATTGGTCATATCAATAGTGGCACATCGAAAGCCCTCTTCTTGCAAACGATGCTTTGTTTTCACCATCAGTGAGGATTTGCCCATTTGCCTACAGCTAAGGATGTAGCAAAATTCACCTTGTTTCAATGCATTGTATAGTTGGATATCTGCTCTGCGCTCAACATAGCTAGGAGCATCACTCGTTAGGGTACCACCTACTTGGTATCGATAATTGTTCATTTGATTTGAAATTTAAAATTTGTTATTTTAAATAAAAATTTGTATTGGTATTGAAAAATTCATCTAAAAAGCATTTCTGCCAACAGTTTACCAGAATTATTAGTATCTTGAGTGTTTTCCCAACTGTTGGCTAAAATAAAGACGATATAATTCACACATCAGAGAAACTCGATCGCCATTGATTTGAACTAAACCCATGCTTTCGAGTTTATAAGCAGCCAGCGCATCTAATTCTACTTTCTGGTCGCTGGCAATTACCTGTTGCATCGCAGATATTAGTTGTGGTTCTTTTTGCAGCAAGCTCAACAGTTCTCGTAAATACTGAGTGTAAATTCCTGCTGATATCGATGCTGTTTCTAATAACAGTTCTAGGGTGATTTCTTGCCCAGATAAATGATATAGTGCTAAATTCACTAGATAAGGATGTCCTCCCACCATTGCTTGTAGAGGTGCAAGGCGTTGTGCCCCAAGTGAGTCTGCTGCCCAATCTAGTCCATAACGCAATGCTAAATCTTGTACTTGGTTGAGACTAAACGGTGGCAGGGTAATTGTAATCCCGACATTAAAAGGCGATTGGTTGAACTTTAGGGGAATGTAAATTTCTGTGGTGTGAACCACTACCATTCGTAGTTTTTGCCATATCGGGTCTTGCTTTGCTTGTTCGTGCCAAAATCGCAGCATTGGTAAAAAGTCTTGAGCAATATTATGATGTTCAAAAACTTGTTGTACTTCATTCAAAGCCAAAACCACAGGATTTGATGCAATGTACTGTAATATATACGCTTCAAAATAGATTTTGCAGCTGACTTTGCTGCCCATTTCTATATCCCAAAAATCATCTAAACAAGGAAGCAGGTTTAACTGCCTGCTGACATTGACACAGAACCAACGCAAAAATTTATCTAGGGAAGTAAAAACTTCTCTATCGGCTTCTTGAAAGTCTAAATACACAATTTGATAACTCTGCTCTTTAGCATAAGCAATCATTCGGTTGAGCAGAGAACTTTTTCCCATCTTTCTAGGTGCTTTAATCCGGATTAAGCAACCTGGGTGTAATATCTCTTTACAAATCAGTTCTTCTAGTGGAGGGCGATTGATGTATAAAGGAGAATCCACTGGCACCGGGCCGCTAGGAAATTCCATCTTGCCGACTGAAAATATGTTCGGATAAAGGCTTGTGAATCTCGATTCTCTATAGAACTGTTGTTGTAGTTGATTTTGCTGCCAACTTATGCCTTGGGAATATTTGCTCAAAACTAAATGCAGATTTTTTTTTGTTACTCTCTCTCCAGCTGCTTGCGACAAGTCTTGCCACAACTGAGAGCCAACTTGCTTTATGTAGTTTCTACCATAACCTGTTCCCTCTGCCATTTCATCGTAAGTTTTGCCCAACCACGATTGATAAAGCACAAACCACTCAATGGAATCGAGAGGCTTATTTTGTAGAATTTTTTCTACTGCTTCTAGCAATTCTTCCACGGTTATTAAAAGTTAAACACTGAATAAAATTACAGATTTCCTTTAGCTTAGTAATAATATACAACTGAAAAAATGCTCGAATTAAGAAAAATCTATCAATTTCATTATCTTCAGTGAAATTACTAGTTATTTGTATTATTTTGTTTTGTTGTTACTAAGTATAGAAAGTTAAAGGTTGTTTCTAAAGAAATGTAAAGAGTAGGAACGTGGTGGCGATCGCTATTCACTCCAATTATTAGGATAACTTGCTTGTTGCTAGTGCTGTGCTAGATAAGATAAATTATTTTGACAGATAAAATATCTAAGATAGCTTAATTATCGAAAATATCTTACTTATTGTGAATCCATTTTTGCAGCAAAATACATATCTTACACAGTAGGGTGTGTAGGTTAACACACAATGAATAACCGATCGTGCGGTACCAGCAATTACAAATTACAAATTTATGTCAGATAATAGAGAATTTTTAGCCGAAAAAAATTCTTCCAAGAAAAATATTTTGATTTTAGGTGCAACCGGCTATATTGGCGGAGCGTTATGCCGTAAGTGTTCCCAGACCGAAGATTTAGCTGTATTTGCACTTGTGCGTCCGAGTAGTGATGTTGAGGCGATAAAGCCTTTGTGCAAGGAAATAATCCGCTCTTCACAAGCAAGCTTTTCCAGTAATGACGTTGCCCAAGCAATTCGCAAGCATAATATTACAACAGTAATTAATGTTGCTTGGCACATGCCTCCAGAGTCAACCAAAGAAGCTCAATTTGCCAAAGACCGGATATCATTAGAAGCCGCTTTACATGGTGCTAGGGCAGTTTCACCAGATATTCATGTAATTGCAACCAGTGGGAATTTCTCTTTAATTACTGCCGATGGAGGACGAATCACGGAAACACCACCACCAAAAGGTCATACACCGCCCGAATATTTAGCATTTATTGACTTACTAATGAGTGTGAATGTGTTGAAAGATGGGCTAGTAGAAGAATATATCAACAATGGAGGTAACGCTTCCATTGTCTATCCGGCATCAGTGTATGGTTCGGCACCAACTCGTGGCAGTTTTTGGGATTTTGCAATTCAGCAGTTCATTACAGGGAAACCACACCAAGGCTATCAGCCATTTCCACCAGATTTTATGACGGCATGGGTTCATGTTGATGATTTGGCAGACTACTACATTGCCGCAGCGCAAAAAGGTACTAAAGGAGGACATTACTTGGCTGCGCCGGAAAATTTGAGTATTAGCCAGATATCAACTTTGTTTGCCGAGGCTGCTGGGGTAGAATTCGTTGCACCAGTCTTTGAAAATAAAGACAAAGTTATATTTGATGATTCTCATACCAGAGAAGTGCTTCAACTTCAATGGAAGTATAAAGTGGCTGATGAGGTAAAAGGTTGGGTAGAGAGAATAAAAGAGTTAGGAACTTATTTTTTAGAATAAAAATTACGAATTAGCAAAGTGCCACTGAGCATAAAAACGAGAATTTTAGATTGTGCCGCGCTCATGATCGCGTCCCCACGTCAACCTAAATACTGTAGAAGTGTCAAAATATATATGTAAACTTTATTTACAAAATCACTTATGCCGAAAGCAATTTGGAATGGTGCAGTTTTAGCTGAGAGCAATGATACTGTAGTTGTGGAAAACAACCATTATTTTCCGGCTGACACAATTAACAAAGAGTACTTCCAAGAAAGTAACACCCACACTACTTGTCCTTGGAAAGGTGTCGCTAGCTACTACAGCGTCGAAGTTGATGGACAAGTCAACAAAGATGCTGCTTGGTACTATCCCAGCGCCAAAGAGAAAGCTAAGAATATTGAAGGCTATGTCGCTTTTTGGAAGGGCGTAAAAGTCGAGGCTTAATCAAGATTGCTGGAAGTATTTTATTTCCAAAAAATTGATTGAGTATTTACAGCAATCATCAAACTAAATTTTGTGGAGGTTGGCTTGTGTTAACCTCCATAGTCTTAAACCGGAATTGAAATTTGGATTTGAGAAAGCGATCGCCTTAGACAACACTGTTAAAATAAACCCATACTTGATGGGGTATTCATTTTATGACCATCGCGCCAGAAGTAAGTCCTCAAGCAGGTATCTACCAAGATGTTATATTTCCTCCTAGTGAGATATATAGTGACGAACCACCGTTGGAAAGCGACCTACATCTAGAGCAAATTATGCTCTTACTCCAATGTTTAAAATGGCTGTGGCAAGATAGAAATGATTTCTACGCGGCGGGAAATTTGACTATCTACTACAGTCCGCATCAACGCAAATCAGAATTCTTCCGAGGGCCAGATTTTTTTGTAGTGCTAGGATGCGAACGTAAAAATAGAAAAAGTTGGGTGGTGTGGGAAGAATATGGCAAATATCCCAATGTCATCGTCGTAATTTTGTCTGACTCCACAGCAAATACAGACAAAGGTTTAAAGAAAACAATTTATCAAGACACCTTCCGCACACCAGATTATTTTTGGTTCGATCCTTACACCTTAGAATTGGCAGGGTTTCATTTATTAGATGGAGAATATCAACCCCTGCAATCAAATGAACGAGGGCATTTGTGGAGTCAACAATTAGGATTGTATCTTGGTGTTCATGAGGGTTTATTACGTTATTTTACACCAGATTATCAACTAGTACCCACACCCGAAGAAATTGCACAGCAAGCACAACAACAAGCAGCACGTTTGGCAGCAAAACTGCGGGAGTTAAATATCAATCCAGATACAATCTGAGCCAAACATGATTATTTATAAGTTTTGCTTAAGCTGTTGTAACGAGCGCATAAGTTTTGTCAAAAATAGATCGGCATTCTGAACGAACAGACAAGTTTTAATGACCAATGGACAAGCATTCTGAACGGAAGAAGTTGTGTTGTGAACGAACAAACGAATTTTCGTTCACAACCGATAAGCGTTCTGAACGAAACAACTTGTGTTGTGAATCAACGGATAAGCATTCTGAACGAAACAACTTGTGTTGGTAACGAACGGACAAGCTATTGTTACCACAAAAACTTCATTTGTAACGTCACTGCGGCAAAAGTACTTAAATTATTCTTGTGAAGAAGATTTTCTTTAAGCTTTGCATCGCACGAGTAGCAACATTATGCTGATGCCAAGCTTGATAAAAGGCTGGATAAGTCATAGTTCGGGCGCAGTGCCAGATTAGTTTATAGCAATCTTTGAATAGCTCAAAGTCATTTTTATAAGTTTCATTTGAGAAGTACTTCTTCAAAGCAGTGACTACTGCCGTCATCTTTTCAGGTTCGGTTAAAGTTTTCCCTAAGCTATATGTTGCTTGTCTACAGGTAGTTTCATCTTGAGCAGTACCGACTAACTCTTTTAATGCAGTGATAGCAGTGAGATTATCTTTGCCTCTTTTTTCTAAGCTTGCCAGTAGCAAATTGGGAAGTTCATTTTGAGAAGTCCAGATAAACTCTTCTAATCCAACCATAACTGTGGGAAGATTGTACTTGGCTATTTTCCCTAAGCTTTCTGCTACTAGCCAACGGATATCTTGATCTTGAGAAGTAAGGAGTAACTCCTCTAATGCAATGATAGCTTTAGGATTGTATTTAGCTATTTTCTCTAAGCTTGATGCCGCTTCTAAAGGAATATATTCATCTGGAAAAGTAATGATTAATTCCACTAATGCAGCAATTGCTGTAAGATTATCTTTGGCTATTTCTCCTAAGCTAGATGCTGCTAACAAACGCGTATATTCATCTTGAGAAGTATGAATTATCTCCTCTAATCTACTGATATAGTTAGTATTGTCTTTGGCTATTTTCCCTAAGCTAGATGCCGCTAGCAAACAGGTATATTCATTTTGAGAAGTATAGATTAGCTCCTCTAATACAGTGATGGCTGTGGCATTATCTTTGCCTATTTCTCCCAAGATATAAATCGCTTGCTTACAGGTTTCTTTAGATTGAGAAGTACGGATTAACTCCACTAATACAGTGATGGCTGTGGCATTATCTTTGCCTATTTCTCCCAAGATATAAATCGCTTGCTCACGAGTTTCTTCAGATTGAGAAGTACGGATTAACTCCACTAATACAGTGATGGCTGTGGCATTATCTTTGCCTATTTCTCCCAAAATGGATACGGCTTGCTCACGAGTTTCTTCAGATTGAGAAGTACGGATTAACTCCACTAATCCAGTGATGGCTTTTGTACGGTCTGTCTGTTGCAGTGTTGTCCTAGCTTCCTCTTTAATTACATAGGGAAATTGTATCCACTCTTGTTTTTTAGTGTTGAAATAACCAAAGCCCCACTTGACAATTTGTGCTACTATTTCATCGGCTCTAGAATAGTCTCTGAACTCAGCAATTCCTACGGTTGCTAAAAAATAAGCGCGATATTCATAAAATCCTTTATCTACATATCTTTTATTCCATTTACCACATCCATCTTTAAAACTAACTAAAGCATTGATAAACTGTTGCTTTTGCTGTTTGAGGTTTTCTTCTTCTCGCCCCAACCAAAGTAATATTGTTTGCTTCCATTGCGGTTCAAAGATGCGATAAGTTCCTCGTCTGGGATTTTTGGTATTGTGATCGAGAAAGAAATGCCAATCATCAATTGCTATAGCAGCAAAGTACTCTTGAAATGAGGCATGAAAGAAAGCGTAAACAGGTTTTCTATTTATATCTACACCTATACAGTTCAGCCAGCCCCGATTTAATGCCAATGTCAGCAGCGAGTTTTCATTATCAGCATCTCCCAAAAACTGACTAACAAAATCCTGCCGCAAGCGAAAACGGGTTACTTCTTTGTCTATAGCTTCTTTAGCTAATTTCCCCAACTCGACATTGAGTTGCTGACGCTGGTCAGAATCTGTAACAAATTCCTCTTTTTTCCACTTGTAGAAGTCATCAACAAATTGCTGATAGAGTCCCGCTTGAGTATCCGGTAATTTGCCATCTCCTGCTTGCCAATTCAAGCACAGCAGCGTCAACCGCAGAGGATTTTTCACTAAATCCTGAATCCGTTCCTTACCTGATTCTTTCAACGCAGTAGATAACTGCTTCCCAGTTTCGGGAATAGCAGTGAACCATTTGTCAATAAATTTCTCTTGTTGTGGATAAGAAAAATCTAAACTGCGATAAATATCAAAATTATCAAGTGCATTAATGCTGCCATCCCACAGATTAACCCGACAAGTCAGCACAATTTGCGCTTGAGAAATTGACCCTGCTTCACGGAATTGTCGAGCAATTTCAGTTAGAGGATTAGATGCGGACATTTCATCTAACCCATCTAGCAGCAGCCAGACATTATTTTGATTAAACAGAGCAACAAAATCATTCTCTAGTTGCTCAGTGGCTTCAGCTTTACCTGTTTTCTCAGCCACCTGAGTTAACCAAGTCTCGAACAGATAAGATTTTAGTTCCTTCTCTCGCAAATCTGCTAAAGATACCCAAATCACAATCGACTGGTGAATCTCACGAGATACCCACTCAGCAATCTGCTGTAACAGTGTTGTCTTTCCTGCTCCGGGTTCGCCAATAATTGCAATCCGCTTACCTTGACTTTTAGGCGTGTTCTTCTGTTTGAGCACTTCTTCAAGAAAAGCATCATACTCAAATGTTTTGGTGATTTCTGTCTCCTTGTACAGTTCTGACCCCTGTTCTGGAGAAATATCACCTTGACGCTTGGATGGTTTTTTGCGCTCAACTAATCCCAGTGGTACGTAAACATCATCAACTTGCAGGGCGATTCCTTGAGTTGATGTCAGAGGATTTGTAGTCAGCTTGCGCCGTTCTACGAGCATTTTATGGCAGACTTCACGCCAGTCATTGGGGGTTAACTTTGTCCCATCCTCCCCTTGGGACGACTGTAGTCAAAAGTTGAAGTTATTAGTTTGGTTATTTATCTGTCCTTGATTTACAAACCCAATTTTTTCTGCTAGCTGCGTCAGATTTTGAATAGTTGGCTGTTGAGACTTAAGGGTATTTTCGATTTCTTGAATTTTTTGAGTGAGTTTTGGTTCTGCTTTTGCTGCTGCTTCCACTTCCACAACAGCTTGAGCAATTTCTGGGTCTGCGTCTGCGGCCGCTTTCAGTTCCAGCACTGCTTGACCATAATCTAATCGCTGCGGTTCATTTCCCTCAACAGCATTGGTGAGTAATGGCAATTTATTCTTCTGGCGGAGTAATCCGATTAACTTACCACCTAGCGTCCATGTAGCATCACCAATGTTTTCGCCGATTTTCTCTTGTGCTTTAGTCCAAAGCGTAGTTGCGATCGCACTAGCAACAGCCGTCAGTGTTACAGTTACCATAAATTCACCATAAACTGAATTAATATAGAAATTATTTCAATTAATACAAATAGTATTACGCAAAACCTGGGCGATTATTACTGATATAACTCGGTCTTTTAACTCGCGCAGACGGATTTTGTCTGTATAGCCGCGACTTATAGTCGCCAAGGCACTATATAAAACAAGCGGTGCGTTAGCCTTTGGCGTAACGCACCCTACAAAAATCTAATTATGAATTATCAATTTTCAATTTGACGCTGCTTTTTCTGCAACATTACGAATTATTTCTTCCAATGTTTGCAGCAATTCTTGTTCGTTATAGGGTTTAGAAAAATAAGCTCTCGCACCTAATTGCATAGCCAATTGCCGATGTTTATTACTACTACGAGAAGTCAACATAGCAACCGGAATATTTTTTGTATCAACGTCTGAATTTACCTTACCTAAGAAGCCATAACCATCAAGACGAGGCATTTCAATATCACAAATTACTGCTTCAACTCTCAATCCATTTTGGAGCTTTTCTAAAGCATCTTGACCATCTTTAGCTTGTTCTACTTGATATCCTCCTTTTTCTAGAGTTAAAGCTAAAAAGCGGCGAACATTAATCGAGTCGTCTACAATTAAAATTGTGCCCTTGAATTTGCTAGATGCTACAGATACCTTCTCTTCATCAAATATTAAAAAAGGTGTCTTTAATCTTGCTGATGGTAATTGAGTCCCTCTAGGAGTCCGCTGATTACTAGCAATCCAATATAGCAATTCATTGATATTAACTAATGGCACTACTCGACCATCACCGAGAATTGTACAGTTACTAAAGCCTTGAGGTAGAGGTATATTTCCTTCAACTTGGCGAATAGCTACTTCTTGTTCGCCCCAACAACGGTCTATTTGTATCCCTACTGGCTGATTATTACCTTTGACTACTAACACACTATTAGCATTAATTGCTGCTGGAGTTTCCAGTTCTGCGTTATCGTAACGCAAGCAATTAAATTCTAAGTAGCGACTCAAGCGAATTAGTGGCAACATAGTTCCTTGCCAATTGAGGACTTCGCTACCCGCCATTTGAAAAACTCGCTCGTTTTGAAGAAGCGATATTTCAGAAATGACATCTGTGGGAAATGCTAATAGCATTTTGTTAATTTCTACTAGCAGCACTCGTGCTATGGAAAGTGTAAATGGTACTGAGAGAGTGAAGGTGGTACCAACTCCCGGTTCGGTATCAACTTTGATATCTCCTCGAATCAATTTAAGATTGTTGCGAACCACATCCATCCCAACACCACGACCGGATAATGTTGTCACTTGATTAGAAGTGCTAAAACCTGGTTCAAAAATAAGTGATAACAGTTCTTCATCACTAGCATTATTGATTAGAGAAGCATCTAAGCCCATAGCTAAAGCGCGAGTGCGAATTTTCTCCAGAGAAATGCCCCAACCGTCATCACGTATACTAATCAGCGTGCGATTACTATGATGAGTTGCTTTAATTTCAATCAATCCTTGTTCTGGTTTACCGAGAAGGCGACGGGTCGCAGGATCTTCGATACCATGGTCGAAAGCATTTCTTAATAGGTGCATTAAAGGCTCGTTCAATGCTTCTAAAATGCTGCGTTCAATCAGAGTGTTGCCACCTTCAATTTTTAGCTGTACATTCTTTCCATACTCTACATTTAAGTCACGCAAAGCTCTAGGAAAACGCTCAACTAAATCTGACAGCGGTCGCATCCGGATATGATTGAGTTTTGTTTGTAATTGTTTTGATGTTTTGTTAAGTTTGCGTGCAATTTGGTCTGTATCATCTACACTTAATTGCACATCAGTTGTGACTTCCTGTAGCTGAACAATGGTTTCCATAACTTCCTGCGATCGCAGGTTTAAATCGTTATGGCGCTCCATTTCTGAAGCATCAAATTCTCTCTCTGCCTCTGGGATATGGCGACCATTTTCAACTGGGAATTGCCCACTACCAGGGATAGTAAATTGAGTAGAAATTTTCTCGTATGCTGTACGTAATTCTTGGTTTTCCCGGTCGAGAATTTGCACTCGCTGGTTGAGATGACGCACGAGTTTGCGTAATCTTTCTAATTGGGCATTTAATCCATTGCGTTGAACAACCAGTTCTCCAAATAAATCATTAATTTGTTCGAGTTGTTTGCTGGGAACTCGAACAGTATTTTCTTGAATTTCCCGTTCTTTGCCAATAGCTAATTTGGCATCTAGAGGGTGATTGTCTTTCGCAAATATTATATTTTGTTCTATAATATTTCCAGCATTAATATCATCAATAAATTCTGCATCTAAAAATGTAAAATTGGTAGCAACTGTTTCATCTTTATTATTAATTTCTATAGATGTTGACACGATTTCTGTCTCCAAGATATCTGTGTCAGTTGTATTTGTAGCGCTCACCGGTGGTATTACTTCTGTTTTTAATATTGGCTGAGATTGGATAGAATTACCAAATTGAATTTTTGTAGGTAAATTATCTAATTGATTTGTCAGTACCAAAGCTTGCGATCGCCGCCATGCTTGCAATGCTAACTGAGCAATTTCATAAATGCCATCGCTGCTAGCAGTGGCTAATTGCTGGGTTACAGACTCACAAAGTTTGCTAAAAGCTGGTAATTGGAGCATTTCTCCCAAGCCGCCCAATTCTGCTGCCATAGCGGCAAATTCTTGTTGCAAATTAAACTGCTGGCTATTTGCTAACGCAGATTCTAAACGCTGCAAACACTCTTCTACTTCTGTTTCAAATAATAAAGGAATAACATCTTGTCCATCTTCTGGGGATAGCATGGTTGTGGCATCCTCAGGGGTGGGGTCACCTAAGCGTTCATGCAACTCATCAAAAATTGGGTAACAAAAAGTTGCTAACCACTGTTCTTCAACAACATTTCCTTGGGCAAGCAATTCGACAATTTGCCGCAACCAATCAACACCAGAAAGCAATAAACTTTGTAACTGAGTATCAATTTCTAAAGAATTTTTTCGAGTTTTTAGAACTTTAAAAGAATCTTCTAAACGATGAGATAAATCGCTGAGCGAGCGAAATCCCATCATTGCCGCACCGCCTTTAATCGAATGAGCAGCCCTGAGTGCAGCATTAATTTTATCTAAATCGATGCGGTTACTAGTATCGATTTCCAGCAATACCCCTTCCAGGGTATTCAAGTAATCGGTTGCTTCTTCCAGAAACTGCATCTGGATTTCTAATTCTTTGTCATTTAACATGATTTTTGTCCTTAGTCATTAGTCATTAGTTATTAGTTATTAATTATTAGTCATTAATCATTAGTCATTGAATATGAGGTATTAGGCATTAATCATTGGTTATGGATAAATAACAAATGACTAACGACTAATGACAAAGCGCAAAGTCTGACGGAGGTTTCCTCCGAACAGACGGCAGTTCCTTTAAGCGGGGGAACCCCGCCAACGGACTGCCTTAACTTTGTAAGAGAGGACAAATGACAAATGACTAACGACTAATAACAAACCTAACTAACTTTGAAAGTTCCGACAGTCTCTTGCAATTGCTGGGAAATCTCTACAGTTTCTTGTAGAGATTGGGAGATTTGCACAGAAGAATCGCTGGTGCGTTGTGATACGGCGGCGACATCTTTCATCAATTGGCTGACACTTTGTGATGTTTCTACTTGAGATGCAGTTGCAGTAGAAATCGACTGCACTAAAAAGTCAATTTGACGCGATACATCCAAAATCTGATTTAGACTTCCCTTCGCCTCCTCTACAATTCGAGTACCTTCTACCACTTGGGTAGTTCCGATTTCCATCGCGTGTACCACTTCGCTGGTTTCTCGTTGGATATTCTCTACAATTTCTTCAATTTCTTGGGTTGCAGCTGCACTCCTAATTGCTAGTTCGCCGACTTCTTCTGCAACGACAGCAAAACCTTGACCTTCTTCGCCCGCACGCGCTGCTTCTATACCAGCGTTAATTGCAAGCAAGTTGGTTTGGATGGCGATTTGATTAATTAAAGAAACTACGCGAGAAATTTGTTGCGAAGATTCGCCAAGACGCTTGACTTTTTTGGCAGTTTCACCAACTGTTTCCCGCATAGACAGGATGTTTTGTACTGTTAAATCCATCGCGTGTCCACTCTGAGTGGCGTTATGAGCAGCATGATTAGCAATAAAAGCTGCTTTTTCGGCGCTTTCGGCTACAGCCTGCATAGATTGGGTCATTTGGTCAACAGCATCGAGAGTCCAATTGATTTGAGTGGCTTGGGTGAGTGCTTCCTCTGCTAATTGGTAAATGGCTCCTTCGTTAGAGCTGATGGCGGTATTTACTTGAGTAGCAGCTTGTTTAACTTGGGTAACAATATCTCGCAGGCTTTCGACAATGGAGTTGAAAAAGTCAGCAACAGTGCCTATTTCTCCAGCAGTCACGTCTGCACGCACTGTCAAATCGCCTTTAGCTGCACCTTCTATGTCATCGAGTAATTCTAAAAGTTGTTGTTGCAGTGCTTCTTTTTCTTGCCGTTCTTCATCAGAATCTATTACAGCAATATTCTTGGCTTGTTTTATTTCCTCTAGTAGCTTAGCTTCTTCCAATGCATAACCGATTTGAGTTGCTATCTGTTGAAACAAGTTAATTTCTGGCTGTTGCCAAACATGAGGAGTTTCACAACAATCGGCGATTAATAAGCCTAAAAGTTGTTCTTGGACAATAATTGGTGTAATTAAATTACCTTTGACCGCGAATTTTTCTAATAGTTGAATGTAACCGTCGGTACTTTTAACATTTTGGTCTTGATAAATGTTGGCAACTGCTTGTACTCGATTATCTGGATAAGTCTCTATACGGTGTGTCCAAAAAGAAGGCTCGTCAATTCGCACTCCAATCATTTGAGGCCAATTGCTACTTACTGATTCAGCAATAACGACACCATCTTTAGTATCTGGATTCAGATAATAAATGATTACTCGGTCTGTTTTTATTGCTCGGCGAACTTCTTGAACTGCTATTTGATAAATATCTTCTGTTTTGAGAGTTCTCCGAATATTTAAACTAATATCTGCTAATAGTTTTGCTGCTTCAACATCTAGTTCCTGTTCCTTGGATAAAATCTCTAATTGTTCAGCCATCTGGTTGATATTTGCACTCAATATCCCTAATTCATCTTCTCTTTGGGTATCCAAACGAGTGTTTAATTTTCTTTGATTTAACTTTGCTAATGCCGCAGTTGCATTCAAAATTGGCTGTGTAGTCAGTTTCGCTAACCAAGATGCGATCGCTGCTACAATCAAAGCTGTTAATCCAGTGCCGATGGCTATAATCCACAATAGTTGTCTTTGCGGTTCAAATACAATTGCTGTGTCTGTAGATAAAAGTACTTGCCAATTTAAATCGGGCAAGCCATCTAACTTAGTCGATGGCACGTAGCTAACTAATTCTTGTTTTTTATAATTTTTGGGAACTTCAATAAAACTATTTACTTTTTTTGCTGTTAGCAGTTTAGCTAAACTCCGATATTCTGCCTTTGCTTGTTTGCCCAATAATTGCTTTTGTGGACTTAAGAAAACTATTCCCGCAGCATCAAGTAAATAATATTTTTGTCCATTAACCGCATAGTTTTTAATGACTTCAGCTAAAGATTTTATGGGCATCCGCGCTCTAACCACACCAATAGTTTGACCAGTAAATGTATTTTTTATTGGTGCTGCTATATAAATATTTATCACCCCAGTATTTGTTGCTGCTTCTGGATTACTAATAATAGGAGTATCTTTTTGCAGAACCTCTTGAAAATACTTCTGGTCTTTTTGGTTTTCCAGAAGTTCGCCTGTAGATTGAACAATTAAATTGCCTTGGGGATCGAAAATGGCAACACTGTCATAAGCTTGGTAAGCTTCTACAACCCGATTCAGAACTGCTTGCTTTTCTTGACTATTTGTGCTTACACTAGCTTGAGAATTTGTCAAAAATGGTAAGCTAGATATTACTTGAATATCTCCATAGCGTCCCAACATGAAACGGTTAATTTTATCGCTTAAACCAGTGGCTTGGGCTTGTTGAGACTGAGTAATTTGCTTCGTAATCGATTTGTTAGCAAAGCTGAAAGCGATCGCACCTATGGCCAATACAGGTAGTGTACCAATGGCGATCGCCAAAATTGTTGCTTTCGTAACTAAGCTCAGCCTTGTAAAATAGTCAAAAACTGGATTTCCAAAAGACTTCCTAGCAGTGTCAGTAGTAGGTTTAATTGGCAGCTTTACTGCACTACCAATAATTTTTTGAGATGAAATCAGTGATGTCTGATTTGGAGGAACACTACCGTTGTTCGTATTAGTTTTATTAAACATAAAATTAGTTCTCCGGTATATGAATAAGTACACTAAAAATTATTTTTTATAAAGGATTTTGACTCTGGACTCCTGAAATATTTTTAGTAAACTTTAATCACTGCGAAGACTAGAAGACTGCACAATAGCTTGAGCATCTAATACGAGTAATATTTCTTTTTGTTGCACTACACATCCACATAAATAAGGAACTAAACTAGATGCCACTTGTCCTATGGGAGAATGAATTTCATCAGCAACAAACTTAGTTGTACCTTTGATTTCTTGTACAACTAAACCTAATAACAATGATTCTACTCGAACAACGATCACATTATACTGCCGCACTCGATAATCAAGAGATTCTAAATTCAGTATTTTTGGCAAATCAATTACCCAAATTATCCGACTCCGCCAATTCATTAATCCCAATATGCAAGGAGGCATATTAGGCATCGAAGTAACAGACTCAACAGGTACAATAATTGCTTCTTGAGTATATTTCATTGATAAAACAGCACCAGTCTGTTGATTTAACTGGAATTTTAAATAACCATCTGCTAAGTTATTTTCGATTGGTTTTGAGGAAAGTGTAATTTTTGTACTAGTCATTGATTTAAATTACCACTGATTTAATAGTACGTAGGAGATGTTCGCGGGTATAAGGTTTAGTTATATAAGCATCTGCTCCTTGTCTCATCGCCCACAATCGGTCAATTTCCTGATTTTTAGAACTACAAATTACAATTGGCACTTTTGCAGTAATTGGATTTTTTCTCAGGGAGCGACACAATTCAAATCCACTCATTTCTGGCATTACTACATCAGTAACAATCGCATCTATTTTTTCTAACACAGCTTTTTCTAAAGCTTCTTTTGCACCAGCAGTTTTAATTACGTTGTAACCACTTTCTTTCAGATAATGGCTCATTAATTCCAATTCGCTGGGAGAATCTTCTACAATCAGAATTGTGCCAAGCAAAGTCAGGCTCACTATAAATCTCCTAAAAGTAAATTAAGGCGATTAAATTTGCTATCAGAACTCAAGAATCAGGAGTTAGAATTGAGAATTTAGGAGACAGAATTCCCAATTCTCAATTAATCAAGATATTTAAATACGATTTTTAACAATTCTGACTGCGTAAAAGGCTTAGTCAAATATCCTGATGACCTGACCATTTTAGCTTTTGCCCTATCAATAAATCCTGTTCTCCCAGTTACCATGATGATAGGTGTATTTTTAAAAGCTGAATGTTTACGTAATAATGAACATAATTCATAGCCATCTAATGAAGGCATTTCAACATCTAGCAAAATCAAATCGGGCTTACTGCGGAGAATTTGCATTAAAGCTTTCACTGGATCGTTGATTGTTACAACTGAAAATGTATTTTCATCCAAAAAGTGCTTAATAGAATTCAACACCGTTTGACTATCATCAATGCAGGCAATTGTGTATATATTTTTGCCAACAGGTAACTGCGTTATATTATTTTCTGAAATATCAAAATTGATTTGTCTAGGAGATTTTTGTCCAAGTTTAATTTGCAATTGGGGCAAAACTTGAGAACTCCCACCAGCAGGAATTGAGGACTTGATATTTTGTCGATTTCTTAACTGTTTTTGACAATGTTCGACAAGTAACCGCAAATCTAGACGACAGAATTTTGGTAGTTCATCTAAAGAATTTTCTGGACTAAATTCATAGCTACCTTCTTTTAAGCACAGAAATGATTCCAGTACTTCTTTTGCTAATTCGTCTATCAAGGTTGCTGCTTGCACAGGGGTAATCAAATCCTGATTTACTAGCCAGCAAATAGCTTGATAATCGGCATTTGGTATTAACTGATGTTCATTTTTTGTTTCAAACATCAGCCGCATCTGTACGCGAGTAGCGCTATTGAGAGCAGGAATTTGCTGACTCAAGCGCCGCAAGTGACTATCAAGCCGCTCAAACAGTTTATCTGAATAGGAGGCATAAGTAAGTTTACCGTCCTCTAGATAAATTGACCAATAAACTATCCCAGTAAATACGCTTAAGCAACCTGTAGCACGCCGACTAGTTAATTGTGCCAACAGAGATAGCGGATGTAGTTTTTGGAACAACTTGAAGCTACCTATAGGAGTTGTGCTCATTTTGCTTTTACTCAGCTAAATTCGGTATGTGTAAGCTAAATTCGTGCAGAGTTCTTCCACAATTCAAATTAAGTAAAAGGCTTATAATTATTGTATTTTAAAATACATAAATTTTACTTCTAGATTTGTGGTGAAACTCAACGAAAGCAGCGTTATTTTCAAATGCTCAAATCCCAGTAAATTCGTAAATTCTTATTAATTTACTTCCTGTTACTGAGATTTAGAAACATTTTTGAAAAATAAGACATAGAAATGTCAAGACTAGATGAAGCCACTTTCCATTGAGTAACCCCATTCTGACCACAGGAATAATACTGATTTTCTGAAAATAATATCTTTGAACTTCTGTATTTACACTTAAGTAAAATCTAGTCTTTAATTATGTAAGTACTAAATAAAGCTACTGTTCGTTAACTACCCCCATTATGACTACAGGGATAATACTGATTTAAAAAAAAAAAATAAAACATAATTGAAAGTTTGCATATTTATTATCAGAATAATTCAATACCAGCAATTTATATTTGAGAAAAGTATAGAGTTTCAGCACAAGTGATGTGTTCCAAACGCCGACCGCCGAGTCCCTACATGCTACATTCAACAAAAAACTAGCTACTGAAGCTTTTAAGATTATCCCTAAATTAAGGCAACACGAGGATGCGATCGCTCCCGGATTAGCGGTAAATACCTACATATAATTGATTCTGAATTCTATATTCTTCTTCAACACTCAAAAAAATGGAGTAACATTATGCGTTATTCTGTATTAGCCACTGACTATGACGGTACACTAGCAACTGACAATCATGTAAATGAAAATACTTTAGCAGCACTTATACGTCTGCAAAGTTCTGGTTATAAACTCATCTTGGTGACAGGTAGACAGTTAGATGAATTGCAACAAGTGTTTGTACATGTAGATTTATTTGATTATGTAGTAGCAGAAAACGGCGCTTTGCTCTACTCACCAGCTACCCGTCAGGAAAAACTATTAGGTTCCTAACCATCAGCAAAATTTATTAACACATTACGCGATCCCCAAGTCAAGCCCCTCTCAGTTGGCCGTGTAATTGTTGCTACATGGCATCCCCATGAAACAACAGTCTTAGAAACTATCCGCCACATGGGATTAGAATTGCAAGTCATCTTGAACAAAGCTGCGGTAATGGTGTTACCGTCAGGAATTAACAAAGCTACAGGGTTAGCCGCCGCTTTGGCCCAGATGCAGTTATTACCAGAAAACGTAGTTGGGATTGGCGATGCAGAAAATGACTATGATTTCCTGAGTATTTGTGGTTATTCAGTAGCAGTTGCCAATGCTTTGCCAATGCTCAAAGAACGCGTGGATTTTGTGACTAATGGTAGTCGGGGGAATGGTGTTATCGAACTAATTGAAAAACTCATTACCTCAGATTTGGACGAATAAAAGCATTAATTATCGCTTTTGATGTTAATTCTTGTAAGTTAATTTAAATGCGCCTAACGTTATTGTGGCAACTGCGATTGCCTGTTTGAAAGCAAACCAACGCCTATAGTTCAGTGCTGCACCCAATCACCAAGCCTAGCCACAGCCTGAAACTCCTTCTAAAGAAAAAAGGAAACACACGAGCGATCGCTGTAACTATAGATTTTCTACATAAGCCAATAGGCTCATACAGCTTTCAGTAATTAAAAGTGCGGATGAAAGGACTTGAACCTTCACTCCTTTCGGAACTAGAACCTAAATCTAGCGCGTCTGCCAATTCCGCCACATCCGCATCAGTTTACTATACTACCATAAGAAATTATTTTTGGGAATAGGGAGTGGGGAGATGGGAAGATGAGGAGTGTGGGGAGAGAGGGGGGCAAGATTTCTTCCCCATCCTCCTACACCTCCCACACTTCCTGTTTGCCCATGCTAATGGCCAATACCCCATATCCAATTACATAACAGCAACACGAGGCAGACGATGCTTGAAGCCGCAAAGAATTTCCCAGGAAATAGTATTTAATTGTTCTGCCCAATCGTCTGCTGAAATTTTTTCTTTTCCCTGTTCTCCAAGTAAGGTGACTACTTCTCCTTCTTGGATATCAGGTATAGCACTCACATCGAGCATCAACTGATCCATTGTAATTGTTCCGATTTGCGGGATTCGCTGACCGCGAATTAACACCTGCATTTTATTAGAAAGATGACGAGGAACGCCGTCAGCATAGCCAATTCCCACGACGGCGAGGCGAAGTTCGCACGGGGCAATAAATTGATGACCGTAGCTGACAGCGGTTCCTGCGGCAATTGTTTTGACTTGGGTAACTCGTGCCTTAAGTTCCAAAACGGGTTTGAGGTCGATCGCCTTTTGTAAATGCGGCGCTGGGTAAAGTCCGTAAACTGCTAAACCTACTCGTGCAATATCGTAGTGCAATCCTCGGTCAGTGAGTGCGGCAGCTGAATTGGCCAAGTGCAAGCAAGGCGGTTGGATTCCCAATGCTTTGATTTGAGCGATCGCTTCTTCAAATCGTCTATGCTGTTCTGCCATTGCCGTACTATCGGGACTATCTGCTGTTGCCAAATGGGAATAAATACTCGCAATAGAAAGATGTGGTAACCGCTGCACTAATTGCACAAATTCACCAGCTTGCTGCCAATTAGTTCCCAGCCTGGACATTCCCGTGTCTAATTTGATATGTACGGGTACGGGAGAACCGAAATTCATCGATTCTAGAGTATCAGAAAATACTAAAGCTTGTTTCGGGCTGCACAATGTAGGCTGAAGTTTCCATTGAGCGATCGCATAAATCTGCTCTGGTGTATGAGTCGCCCCTAAAATCAAAATCGGAGCTTGAATCCCGCCTTCTCGCAATTGAATCGCCTCTGGAACTGTAGCGACTCCCAACCAACTAGCTCCCGATTGAATTGCAGTTTGGGCAACTGTTACCGCTCCATGTCCATAGGCATCAGCTTTTACCACTGCCATCAACTGGGTGTGCGGCGATAACAACTGTACTAGTTGCTGTACATTGTACGATAACGCTCCTAAATCAATTTCTACCCAAGCTCGTTGCGAAAACCACGCGTAGGTGTCGCACTGCTCATTACGAACTACACCAGGGATTTGTTTGCGACTTAACATTTGTACTGACTCCTATCACACCGTAGCTCAACTTCAAATTATCTATCTATACACGCTCCTAGAAGCGATATCAGATTAAACAGGAAGTTTACCCTTGACTTGGAATTGATACAATATGTTGCGCTACTCAAGTAAAAGTTATGCGTAATTCGTAATTCATGTTGCATATGGGTTTTAGACATTTCAAATCGATGGCGTAATTTAGCCGCCCTGTACTACTTCGTCCAAGTTATACCACTCCATTGCCAGCATAAGTCTGAGCGCCAGCTTTTAGCGTTAGCGTTAGCCTACGATAAATCTATTTGTGTCTATATTTTTTAAAATTATGTCTAAGTGCTGAGGTTAGGCGTTTTACTTCCAAACTTCTAACTCATAACTTAATTTGCGAATTATTCCGAAAGTATAATTTATTCTCATCTCCCTAGAAGGGTATATTTGTGTTAATATATGTAAAACTAATACCCTAAGCGCAGATCAATGGGGAAGGTTTTAGTCTTAAACGCCTCTTACGAACCTCTCAATATAACGAGTTGGCGTCGTGCTGCGGTTCTGTTAATCAAGGGCAAGGCAGAACGCGTGGAACACAATGGTAAATTCCTTTACTCGGATTTCCCGTTGCCGACCGTAATCAGGTTGCGTCATTATGTCCGCGTTCCTTATAAAGAAATTCCTCTGACGCGCCGAAACATATTGCATCGTGATGGTCATGCTTGTCAATACTGTGGTTACACAGGGGATGAGTTGACCTTAGACCATGTAATACCGCGATCGCGCGGCGGTGGAGATACCTGGGAGAACATTGTCACAGCTTGCGTTCGTTGCAATGTTAAGAAAGGTAGTCGTACTCCGCACGAAGCTCATATGCCCTTGCGTCATCCTCCTCGCCAACCTTATAGCAGCCTTTATTTCGAGGTTAGCAAACATCTTAAGAGTGGACTACACGCGGAGTGGCAAAAATATGTTATAGGACTTTGATTTGATGTAGCCTACTAGCCCAAAGAGTATAGAGCAATAGTCAGGTTGCTTTCTTGGTTAATTTTAGAATAAGCCTAAAGTCGATTTAGTAGACATTTGGCTTTGATAAATTATGTGTTGCCTGAAGCTAGTCCGCTGATACTGAAGGACATTGTTCCGCATAAGTAAAGCCGTAAGACATATTCGTTGCATAACCCAAAAACATACAATTTTTGTAGTGCAGGCGTCTTGATTGCTTATTATATGGAACTTTGATGTGGAACAGCTTAACATAGCAGTTTGATGAAATCCAGGCAAAAAAGACAACAATTTTTTACCATACCTGATAAAAGCGGCAAATAACTCGGTTTGGCTAGAAAATCTTTGAATCATTCACTGGGCGCAGTGGTAGCGAATCCCTGATTGCCAAAGTCATCTACCATACCTTGAGATTATTAACTATGGGGATGAGAGACGAGGCAAAGCACGCAAGCGTCAAAGTGCAGAAGTGGACAGGGGAATGCAGTCAGATGAGGAAGTCTGTAGAGGGGTGGGAAGCTTTTTTAATAATCTTCCCATACTGCGTGTTTAATCCATACCCAATGCTTTTACACAAAATACAAAACATGCCCTGTTCGTTAAAGATATAATTATTGATTGCTCAATAATCAAAATAATGAGACTATTAAGCATAAGATGATTTCAAATATCAAAAACTAACTCTTAAGTATTAGATGGAAAGTATACCTTAAATAAGATAAATTTTAAAGGTCGATTATCAACTTAGAATAAAAATCTCTTTAGTTCAATTTACGGAAAACAAAAAAGCTCATAAAAGACATTTATGCTACTAGATACAGTCAGATATACGAAACTTCCTTTTTTCTAGCACCTATATGCGTTCTAGTAAAATTTAATTGATTCCTAAGCACTGTCACTCAGAAAAAATATACTCAGATATAGAGTGCTATGTCTTAATATTTTTGCGAAGATCGAAATAATGTGCCTAAATTCAGTGAATTGCTGATTGTAGCGTTTCTGAATTCATGGAGCCTCACAGTTGAAAAAAGTTCCCTATGTATTTAAATTCTCCCGTTAATGAGTTTGATAGTTTGTCATTGAACACAGAACCAAACCCAGAGGAATCTGAAATAGAGAAAGACCCAGTGGAAGTTGCACTTAAAAGTCCATCATTACAGCCATCGCCAGGTGAAGGAGCCATCTATCTCGGTCAGCGTGGTAATTCCCTAGCACAACAAAAGTCAGAAGAACTGCAAAAAACTCTACTAGCGCACCGACACGATCGCCAACTAGTAATTTTGCAAGATTTTCCTGACCCAGACGCTCTTTCTTGTGCCTGGACTTATCAATTAATTGCCCAGCAATACGACATCAAGTGTGAAATCATTTATGCCGGCGCATTAAGTCATCAAGAAAATATTGCCTTGGTTAGACTGACTAATTTACCGATCCAACGCTGGACGCAGCAAACTTTGAAAAGCAAGGATTTGTCATCTTATCAAGGTTTTGTACTCATCGATAACCAAGGAACGACTTCGCAGCTACTCTGTGCAGTGCAGGAGGCTGGAATCCCCTTAGTGGCGCTCATCGACCATCACAGTATACAAGGGGATCTCCAATCAGAGTTTGAGGATATCCGTCCTTATGTACGAGCGACGGCAACAATTTTTACTCAATACCTGCAAACAGGATTACTAGCATTAGATAGCAGCATCAATCAACACGTCAAATGCGCTACTGCTTTAATGCATGGCTTGCGATCGGATACAAATCGCTTGATGCAAGCGCAAGAAGAAGACTTTATGGCAGCTGCATATTTAAGTCGATTTTATGACGCACAACTGCTGAATGCCATTTTACAGGCGAATCGTTCCAAGCGGGTGATGGATGTGATCGAGCGATCGCTCAAAAACCGCATCGTCCAAAATAACTTTTCCATTGCTGGTGTCGGTTATCTGCGCTACGACGACCGCGATGCTATCCCCCAAGCAGCTGATTTTCTCGTCACGGAAGAAAATGTGCATACCGCCGTAGTTTACGGCATTGTTCATGATGAAGACGAAGAATTAGAAATAGTCATTGGTTCCTTGAGAACTACCAAACTTACCCTTGACCCCGATGAATTCATCAAAGAAGCCTTTGGGCAAGATAGCACAGGGCGCTTTTTTGGTGGTGGAAGGACAAGCGCTGGCGGCTTTGAAATCCCGATGGGTTTCTTATCTGGCAGTAACGAAAATTCCGCCTATGCGAAAATGAAATGGGAAGTATTCGACACTCAAATTAAGCAAAAGCTACTGAGGTTAGTTAACCCCAGAGATAACCCAATTCAGTCTGAGTAGCGATAAGGGAAATCAGAAGAACTCCTAAATCATGTAGCAGTTGAAGTGTGTTTGATTATATAGCATTCCTTCCCGACTTTGAATCAAAGTCGGGAATTTAATTTTTATTAATTGATTGGCAATATAGTTCGTGCCTAATGTTTAGTAAGTCGATACAAGTATTAACTCGTGTCTACCTATTTATCAAAAAGGAGCGCCATGAAGTCTGTAGAACTTGAAATGTTACAAAGTCTATATGAGCAAGATTTTTATGCTTGGGTAGAGCAGACCGCAGCACTTTTACAATCGCATTAGTGGAACGGAGTAGATTTAGAACACTTAATTGAAGAAGTGGTGGAATTGGGTAAGAGTTAACAGCAAGCGTTGCAAAGTGCATTGCGGTTAGTGTTGTCGTATTTATTAAAGTGGAAGTATCAATCTGAACGTCGTAGCCCCAGTTGGCAAGTAACTATTACCCGTGAGCGACTAAATATAGATGAATTGCTACAAGAAAGCTCTAGCTTGCGCCGTCTTTTAAATGATACTGAGTAGCCTAATACTACCTATCAAAGAGCGTGGCAAGAGGCAATAGTGGAAACAGGTTTATCAGCAGAGAATTTTGCGCTTGTCTGTCCGTTTTCTATTAATGAAATTTTAAATTTAGACTTTTATCCTAACTCTGACGAATAACTATGTAGAATTTTTATATAAGTGTAAATATACCCTATATGATCGGGAGTTATATATGAAAATTGGTGTAAGTTGGTTAAGTAATCATCAAGATATACAGTTGGAATGCGAATAATACCTTTTGAATTTCTCATTCCCAGACGCCCTGTTTCGTTACAGACAAAGAAAAGAGAAAACCTTCAGGCATGGAAGAATTTTGTGCGCGTTGAAGCTCAAAAAGTTTGGAAAGATAACAGCCCCATTAAAAAAGGGAATCTACAACTGACGCTAGTTTATCTTTGCGATCAGTTTCCGGCTGACATCGATAACATTATCAAGCCGATTCAGGATGCACTTGTAGATTTAGTTTTTGAAGATGATAGCTTAGTATCAGATGTAGAGAGCCATCGTCGGTTTTTGTCTGACCCAATTGAAACTCAGGTTTTGTAATCGAAATAAGAACCAGTCTCAGCCGAATTTCTGTGGAGCGTTTACAGGCTTTAGCAGAGGAAGTTAGTAAACATCGAGGCTGGCGTTTTTTATTGGTCACGCTTGAAGATATAGAAGGCAAATCCTTACCTGGAACATCGGAACAACTTCCTTCATGGCAAGAGCTAACCAATCGGTTTGTTCAAGCACATAAGCTTATTGAAAATGATGAAATTGAGCCTGGTTTTCTTTTTCTGTGGAGTATTCTTGAGGGAGTTTTAAGAAAGCGAGTGATCGATGTATCAATCCCCATTGAACGTTTCCCAGTAATAGGATTACTAAGACATCTGTACTCATTGGGAGAGTTATCAATCTCTCAGTTTGACCTTGCTCAAGCTTGTTTTGAAGCTCGTAATCGTCTTGCTCACGGATATATTGAAAGACTAAATTTGCAAGTTTTGCATGATTTTGACAATTTAGTTTGTGAATTACTAAAGGAATGGGTAAATGAAAGTGAGATAAAAAGAATAGCGTCGATTTTGATAAATAGACTAGCAAAAGATTATCAGATATTTAATGAAATCGTTGCTTCAGAATTAAGGAACATTGACAAAGAAACAAAAATTAAAATACTCTCAAGTATTAAAACCCGTTTACAACAAGAAGGTTTAGAAAATCAGTTCAATGACTTACAACACTTAATGGATGAGTCTTTTGACTCTTAATTGTAGCTACAGCAATAGTGTCGAATTACCCATCGATCGCAAAAAATTAAAGGGATTACAGATTTATTCAAGGTTTAAATCTATTACCATATCCCTAACACCTTAGAACGCGTAACACTTCGCTACTCTAGGCAGATAGCAGATAAACGAATAGATAATGATGATTAAGTTAGGATAGATAAATTCACAATAAGCGTAACAAATAACTCAGCATAGGCTACGCCAATAAAATTTAAAGTATGAAACTATATTTAATTCGTCATGGGATCGCCCAAGATAAAGATTTAGGTATTAAGGATGAGGAGCGCAGCCTGACCACAGAAGGAAGGCAAAAAACTGAGAAAGTTGCTAAAAAGCTTGTTAAATTAGGTTTAAACTTTGATTTGATTCTCACTAGCCCCTTAGTGCGTGCCCGTCAAACGGCTGAAATTCTCATAGCAGAAAAACTAAGCTCCCAGTTAGAGGAATCTAGCCACCTCGCCCACGATGGTCAAATTTCTGGTTGGCTCAAAGACTGGTTAGAGCCAAGAAATTACTCCCAAAATACCCAACTGGCGTTGGTTGGACACGAACCTGATTTAACCAATTGGGCAGAAATTCTCTTATGGGGGGAGGTCAAAGCAAGCTTAGTCTTGAAAAAAGCAGGTATGATTGGGATAAAACTACCAGAAAATGGTTCTCCTCTGGGTCGTAGTCAGATGTTTTGGTTGACACCACCCAAGTACCTGCTATAACAGTTTTTCAACATTTTTGATTGTTGTTAGAACGGCTACTGTTATGTCAACAAGAAATTTCTGGTAAGTTAGCTCCATCGAACATTTCAAAAAGTCAATGGTGTTGCCATGATGGTGTGCGAATACAAGCCTGGTCTAGAAGGCATTCCCGCCGCCCAATCGAGTATTAGTTATGTTGATGGGCAAAAGGGAATACTAGAATATCGTGGCATCCGGATTGAGGAACTAGCAGAAAAAAGTACATTCCTAGAAACTGCTTATCTCTTAATCTGGGGTGAACTGCCCAGTAAACAACAACTGGAAGCATTTGAACATGAAGTTCGTCACCACAGGCGAATAAAATACCGCATTCGGGACATGATGAAATGCTTTCCAGAAAGCGGTCACCCAATGGATGCCCTGCAAGCCTCTGCTGCTGCTTTAGGCTTGTTTTATTCGCTCCGGGACTTACATAATCCTGCTTACATTCGAGATTCGGTAGTGCGCTTGATAGCAACCATTCCCACGATGGTGGCGGCGTTCCAACTGATGCGAAAAGGTAACGACCCCGTGCGTCCCCGTGATGACTTAGACTACTCTGCCAATTTTCTATACATGCTCAATGAGCAAGAACCCGATCCTTTGGCAGCGCGAATTTTTGATATCTGCTTGATACTTCAGGTCGAGCATACAATGAATGCTTCCACCTTCAGTGCCAGAGTGACAGCTTCTACCTTGACCGATCCTTATGCTGTAGTTGCTAGTGCGGTGGGAACCTTAGGAGGGCCCCTGCATGGTGGAGCCAATGAAGAAGTAATTCAGATGTTGGAAGAAATTGGCTCTGTGGAAAATGTGCGTCCTTATGTGGAAGATCGTCTGCAACGCAAAGCGAAGATTATGGGCTGTGGGCATCGTGTCTACAAAGTAAAAGACCCACGAGCCACAATTTTACAAAGCCTAGCAGAACAATTATTTGAGAAGTTTGGGCATGACAAGTTCTATGACATTGCCCTAGAAGTGGAACGTGTGGTAGAGGAAAAACTCGGTAGCAAAGGGATTTTTCCCAATGTTGACTTTTATTCTGGTTTGGTATATAGGAAGATGGGTATTCCTACAGACTTGTTTACACCAATATTTGCGATCGCCCGCGTTGCTGGTTGGCTAGCTCACTGGAAAGAACAGCTAGCAGAAAACCGGATTTTCCGTCCTACCCAGATTTACAACGGCGCTCACGAAGTTTCTTATCTGCCCATTGACCAACGTTAACGGGCATTGGGCAAACAGGGAGTGTGGGAGGTGTGGGAGGATGGGGAAGAAATCTTTCCCCCCTCTCTCCCTACACTCCCCACACTCCCCACACTTCCCTATCTCCTGATCTCCCCATTTCCTACTCCCTCCACCAATAGCCAATCTCAATGCCAACCATAAGTAGAAGTTCTCATCTCGCTTCAGGGTGGTAAAACCATCCAAGGATATACTAGGCATGGGAATTGGCAACAAATCTTCAATCACACATCATCTAGGCAAAAATTATTAATGAGTGAATTTACAGATATTAATTAAGTAATATTTGTAACTCACAATAACTCATGTCTTAAAGAGCATCAAACATGAATTCAGGAATTGACCTCCAAGGAACTTTCATTGAATCCCTCACGGATTTAGGTGTGCCAGCAGGAACAGCCAAAGCAATTTGGCTGCCATTGCCAATGGTACTGATGCTAATTGGGGCAACAGTGGGGGTATTAGTAGCTACCTGGCTAGAACGAAAAATTTCTGCTGCTGCACAGCAACGAATTGGGCCAGAATACCAAGGGCCTTTTGGATTACTAGTGCCTGTAGCGGATGGTCTGAAGCTGGTATTTAAAGAAGATATCGTGCCAGCCAATTCTGACCCTTGGTTGTTTACCCTTGGGCCAATTATTGTTGTGATTCCGGTGTTTCTCTCGTTCCTGATTGTGCCTTTTGGGCAGAACATCGTAATTAGCAATGTGGGCATGGGCGTATTTTTATGGATTGCTTTGTCAAGCATTCAGCCCATTGGTTTGTTGATGGCTGGCTACGCATCTAATAACAAATACTCCCTTTTAGGGGGCTTGCGGGCAGCAGCGCAATCTATTAGTTATGAAATTCCATTGGCGCTGGCAGTATTAGCGATCGCTATGATGTCTAATAGCCTCAGCACCATTGACATTGTTAATCAACAATCTGGCTACGGCATCCTAGGCTGGAACATTTGGCGTCAACCAGTCGGTTTCCTAATTTTTTGGATAGCCGCCCTAGCTGAGTGCGAAAGATTGCCCTTTGACTTACCCGAAGCGGAAGAAGAACTCGTAGCAGGTTATCAAACTGAATACGCAGGCATGAAATTCGGTCTGTTCTACCTCGGTTCTTACGTTAACCTAATACTTTCTGCCCTACTAGTAGCAATTCTCTACCTGGGTGGTTGGGACTTTCCCATTCCCCTCAACCTCATAGCTAATTGGCTGGGAATCAGTGAAGCCGATCCCGTGTTGCAGATAGTAACTGCTGCTTTGGGTATCACCATGACTGTGTTCAAAGCCTATTTACTAGTGTTTATCGCTATTTTGTTACGCTGGACAGTGCCACGGGTACGGATCGATCAATTGTTAGATTTAGGATGGAAGTTTTTGTTACCAGTTGGTTTGGTTAATCTCCTATTAACTGCCGCACTCAAACTAGCCTTTCCTTTCGCCTTTGGCGGTTAGTCATTACTCATTAGTTATTAGTCATTAGTCATTTGCTTTGGACAAAGGACGAATGATTAAGGACAAATTACTAAGGACAAAAGACAAATAACGCTGATAGCTTAAACACAGAGAGTGAAACACGATGCTAAAGTTTCTAAAACAAGTTGGTGATTATACCAAAGAAACAATACAAGCTGCGCGTTACATTGGTCAGGGACTTTCTGTTACCTTCGATCACATGCGGCGGCGTCCGATTACCGTACAGTACCCTTACGAGAAACTGATTCCTGGCGAACGGTTTCGCGGTAGAATTCACTTTGAGTTTGATAAGTGCATCGCCTGCGAAGTCTGTGTTCGCGTTTGTCCGATAAACCTGCCTGTAGTAGATTGGGAATTCGACAAAGCCAGCAAAAAGAAAAAACTCAACCACTACAGCATTGACTTTGGAGTTTGTATCTTTTGCGGTAATTGTGTGGAATTTTGCCCGACTAACTGTCTATCCATGACAGAAGAGTATGAACTTTCCACTTACGATCGCCATGAATTGAACTATGACAACGTAGCGCTAGGTCGTCTGCCCTATAAGGTAACAAATGACCCAATGGTAACACCACTACGCGAACTAGTTTACCTACCCAAAGGCGTCCTCGAACCCCACGGATCGCCTGCTGATGCACCGCTTGCGGGTGTGCGTCCACAAGACTTGGCCGAACAAACTCAAAAATAAATATCATTTGTCCTCTCTTACAAAGTTAAGGCAGTCCGTTGGCGGGGTTCCCCCGCTTAAAGGAACTGCCGTCTGTTCGGAGGAAACCTCGCAAGAGACTTTGCGCTTTGTTATTTGTCATTTGTCTTTTGTTATTAAGCAAATGACCAATGACCAATGACAATTGACTGAGGACAATTGACTAATGACCAATGACAATTGACTGAGGACAAAAAACAGTGAATCTAGCGGAAGGAGTACAGTTAGTATCCCTTGGCTTACTGGGTGTGATGATGATTGGGGCAGCTCTTGGTGTAGTGCTGTCCCCTAGCATCGTCTATTCTGCCTTTATGCTAGGGGGCGTGTTCATTAGCATTGCAGGAATCTACCTGTTGCTCAATGGTGATTTTGTTGCAGCCGCACAAGTACTAATTTATGTTGGGGCAGTTAACGTGCTGATTTTGTTTGCCATTATGTTGGTGAACAAACGGCAGAATTTTGTGCCATTTCCCAATTCTTGGGTGCGGAAGGCACTAACGGGTGTGGTTAGTCTCGGATTATTTGGGCTTTTGAGTACGATGGTGCTGGCGACTCCTTGGGCCTACTCAACTGGGGCTGTGGCTACTAAAGGTTCTATAGTTCTGATTGGCGAGCATTTCTTCAGTGACTTTTTACTACCTTTTGAACTAGCTTCGATTTTGCTGCTGATGGCGATGGTAGGAGCGATAATTTTGGCACGTCGCGAGTATTTGCCAGACCAAGTTACATCGTCTGACTTACCACAAACCGTTTTGACTTTGCCAGAACGCCCCAGAGAACTGGTATCAAGCAGCAGCGAAACAAAAGAGTAAAATTTGCGACTTTTGTCACAAATAAAAAGCCCTGTTTTTTCAGAAGGAATACTCAAATTCATGCAACTCCAGTACTTTTTATTGTTAGCAGCAGCTTTATTCTGCATTGGTATCTACGGTTTAATTACCAGCCGCAACGCGGTGCGGGTGCTAATGTCGATTGAGTTGTTGCTCAATGCTGTTAATCTGAATTTAATGGCATTTTCCAACTTCCTCGACTCAACATTAATTAAGGGTCAGGTTTTCACCGTGTTTGTGATTACTGTGGCCGCAGCCGAGGCGGCGGTGGGTTTAGCGATCGTGCTTGCCATTTATCGCAACCGCGATACCGTCGATATGGAGCAGTTTAATCTCCTGAAGTGGTAACTGTGCGTGCAACTCAAGCAGGTAATCATTGCTTATAAAGCGCGGGATGCCCGGAGTAAAGAATGGGCAGAAATCTGTGCTAAACAACTCGAAAATCGCCAGTGCCATGTGTTGATGGGGCCTAGCGGACCAAAAGACAACCCTTATCCGGTCTTTTTGGCTTCGGCGGGTCAACCAATCGATCTCGCTTTGGTACTGGGCGGTGATGGTACTGTTTTAACTGGTGCCAGACATTTAGCCCCAGCTGGCATCCCAATTCTGGGAGTGAATGTGGGAGGTCATCTGGGGTTTTTAACTGAGTCAGTGGATGAATTTCAGGATACCGAGAAAGTTTGGGATCGACTGTTTGAGGATCGCTATGCTATCCAACGGCGGATGATGTTACAAGCTGCGGTGTATGAGGGTCATGGGTCTAATTTGCAGCCAGTCAGTGAGCGTTACCTCGCTTTGAATGAATTTTGTGTTAAACCAGCTTCTGCTGACCGAATGATTACCTCGATTTTAGAAATGGAAATCGATGGTGAGGTAGTCGATCAATACGTCGGGGACGGGTTAATTATTTCCACTCCCACAGGTTCCACAGGTTACACCGTTTCTGCTAATGGGCCAATTATGCACGATGGAATGGAGGCGATTACCGTCACTCCGATTTGTGCAATGAGTCTTTCTAGTCGCCCCCTGGTTTTACCTCCTGGTTCTGTGGTAAGTATTTGGCCTTTAGGGGATTACGATTTAAGTACCAAGTTGTGGACAGATGGAGTGTTGGGGACTTCGATTTGGCCTGGACACCGCGTTGATGTGCGGATGGCGGATTGTCGAGCTAAATTTATTATTTTGCGCGAGAACAATTCTTACTACCAAACTTTGCGGGAGAAGTTGCTGTGGGCAGGTACAAGGGTTCATTACAGCAATAATCACCGTAGTTGATAAAGTATTTGAGAGCGCTTTTGTTATAAGTAGCGCTCGCTACGCCTATTCCAGGCATTATAATCAAAATTATCCCAGCCCTTAGATTCTTCTAGGGGCTTGTTTCCTTAATTGTAACTTTTTTAACTGATACCATTTGATTAACCTACTGCTACAGATAGATGTGTAAAATCATAGAGTGGTAGCCCTCTATGTCAAAATTTTTAGAAATAGTATTACTTGCATTTATACTCTATATCAAAGGAAAATTTTGTATCTTATTGCCAGATTTTTTTGGCATTTATATTCATAATAAAAACAATCTACCTCTAATCCCAGAGAGCAAAAATCTCTCTAGAGGATTTTATATTGAAAACTGTCCCAATCACACTTCAACGTATTAATTTCATAATGCGATATAGCATAGTGCCTAAATCCTAGTAGGATATTTTCGCTAATTTAAGTAGGAAGACAGATGGAAGTTTCTCGCTGCAATATCAATTACCCACTGAATCCTCCTCCTGTTGAAGATTTTCCTGTCCTTCAAACTAAAAAATATATCCTACGGCTGGCCTCAACTGAAGAAGAATTAAGATCAATTTTTCGATTGCGTTTTGAAGTTTTTAATCTGGAACTAGGGTTGGGATTGTCTTCTTCTAGCATTACCGAGATGGATCGAGATAAGTTTGATGAAGTTTGCCATCATTTAATTCTCATCTGTAAACAGACGGGTAAGACCATCGGAACTTATCGGATGCAAACCTATAGAATGGCTTCTCAAAGATTAGGCTTTGATGCTGCCGATATATTTAATCTTAATGCAATTCCTGATTCTGTGCTTCAAGCATCAGTGGAAGTTGGACGTGCATGTATAGCTAAAGAATACCGAAATAGTCAGGCACTTTTATTACTCTGGGAAGGGCTAGCAAATTATCTCATCTGGAGTAAAAACCAATATTTCTTTGGCTGTGTATCATTACTAACACAATCTCCTTGGCAAGCTAGTTGCGTTTATGATTATTTTCAGCAGAATGGCTCGATGCATCCGAGTATTTTAGTCTATCCAAATTCACAATCTTGTCTAGATTTGCCTCAAAATTCTCAGAATTCATCTAATATGGAAATTCCGAAAATTTTGCAGGCATACTTAAATATTGGAGCTAAAATATGTAGCTTTCCAGCCATTGATAGACAGTTTAAAACTATTGATTTTTTAACTATATCTAATACCAAAGATTTTGGCAGATCGGGTTATCAAATTTTGTAAAAATTATATTTTATATTATAAGTGATTTATAAACTAAAAATATATACTTAAAACCTCTCTTTTACGAGAAGAGAGACTATAAAACCCCCATTTACTTATAGTAGGGGGTTAGGTTATAAGGCTTTTAGTGTTTCATACAATACTTTTCAAATATCTTCTTAGCGATACTCAGTCGTGGCTACACAAACTAAAAAAATAAATATTGACTCAAGCAAGTTTTGCCGTATTTGATACAACCTTACTTAATTATTTTTGCAGTTAATAAAAAAGAGGTGTTTATCGGCAATCTTGCAAATCAAGTGACTCTCAATGACGTTAGTGATATCTGACAAACAACTGCGCTTGAGAGCGAGTTCAATAAGCCTCTTTCCCTTCAACCTCCCTCTTTTAGTGGGATACTGCTGGGTCATTGAGGCATGTTACCCCTTACGCCACGATTGATTTTTTAGGATTAAATCTAGCATATTCCAAAGGTTATTTCATGAGAGAATCAGAGATATACCAAATGAGGGGTGTGACCCCCTATTCTCTGGCTGTATCCTACCACGAGAGGATTTTAAGTCTTTCCCCTAGAAGAGGAGAGGTTTGAAAAAGGAAAAGTTTGAGTGGAGGTTTCATTTATGGAAGCTTTTTAACAGACAAGTCAAATCGCCTTCCTCGAACTCACATTAGTTAATATCTCGGCAATATCTACGATGGGCTACCCTTGGACACCTCATCCAGCCAAGCAAACTGGATCGTTTTAGATAAATTTTTGGGAAAATTACTTATGCGCCATCTTAAATCTGTGCCGAGTTGGTTGCGATTTTTAATTGTTTTCTTGTTGACAATGGCTATATTGTTTCGCTTTTTTAACCTTGATAGCAAGGTTTATTGGCGTGATGAAACTTATAGCTCATTGCGGATTTCTGGTTACACAATAACTGAAGTAAAAGAACAACTTTTTAATAATCGTGTTATTGCCAAAGAAAGTTTTGCTAAATTTCAAGGTACAAATACAGAAAAAAACTTAAATGATACAATTATGTCTCTGGCAAAAGAAGATTCTCTGCATCCACCATTGTATTATATAATCGCCAGATTGTGGTTGGAAATCTTCGGTGATTCAGTGACAGCAATTAGAAGTTTATCTGCCTTCATTAGCTTGCTAGTTTTTCCCTGCGTTTATCGGCTATGCCGAGAATTATTTAATGTGCCGCTATCATTTGGTGGTGTAGCGATCGCACTTATGACTATCTCTCCAATTCACCTAGTCTATGCCCAAGAAGCACAAGAATATATTCTCTGGTTAGTCACTATTTTACTATCTAGCGCTTCACTATTGCGGGCAATGAAGTTAGAATCACAAGATAAAGATGAACTTACGAAAAAACAACGCCCAGATATTTTTGCTGCCTGGAGTATTTATGCAATAACTTTGGCGATTAGTCTTTATACATTTCTTTGGAGTGGATTTGTAGCACTGGCTCACGCAATTTATGTGATTGGCATAGCTAAATTCCAGTTAACTGAAACAGTGAAAAATTACCTTTTAGCATCACTGATAGGTTTGTTAGCTTTTATGCCTTGGATAATAGTTGCGATTGGGGAGTTTTTCCAATTTCTGATTTCTGGAGAGAAAGTCACAACACAGTCATCTTTGATGCCGATAATTCCATTTTTACTGATGCAGTTAAGCCGAATTTTTTTTGATATAAATTTGAGCTTAGAAAATTATTTTAGCTATTTAATTGTATTAATTTTTTTAAGTTTGATAGGATATGCAATTTATTTCCTTTGTGTTACCACTAGTCACAAAGTCTGGTTATTTATTATTACATTGATTGTAGTCCCAGCACTGCCTATAATACTACCAGATTTAAGTGCTGGAGGAATACGATATTTTACTGAACCATATTTAATACCGTCTTATTTAGGAATCCAATTAGCTGTTGCTTATCTACTATCTAGGCAACTAGAGAATGAGAATGCGTCACGTCGAACCATTTGGCACACAATTATGATGTTGGTGATTATTTGTGGTTTGATTTCTTCTAAGGTAAATTCCCAAGCAGAAACTTGGTGGAATAAGGGCATGAATTATAGCAATTTACAATTTGTGCAAATTATCAATCAGAGTACTAGCCCACTTGTGATTAGTAATTCTTTAGATACTAATTATGGAAATGTCTTTTCTTTAAGCTATCAATTGGAACCAAAAGTGCGATTTTTGTTGGTAAATACTCAAAAAATTCCAAAAATTTCTAAAGAGTTTGCTGATGTATTTTTATTCAATCCTTCAGACAATTGGCGCGAAGTAATAGAAAAAAAGTATCACTTAAAAACAGATATTATATATAGTGATAATTATTATTATGTTTGGAAATTAAGTAAACGTGGTAATTTACACCGAAGTGATATGCCACTTAATCATAAATTCCAAAGTCTGAGTGCCAAAAAAGACTTAATTGTGTCAATTAAGTCTTTAGAAGTCGAAGATCCACAGCATCCACTGCTATAAGTAGGTCAACCTAAAAAAACGTAAAATGGAATTATTATAGTATTTCAGTGTGAACCAATACCTGCTCCATTAAAAATAAAGCTAACCTCAGAAGAAGACCGTACCTTTATTAGAGCTAAGCGCTGCTGAGAAAGTTCCGCGTCGGACAAAATATCGAGCGATCGCCTTAAGATTAAATGCACAGGGGTGCCAGGTACGAAGAAAGTTTTTCTTACCTCCTTATAATCCACAAATGAATCGTATTGAAGATCAATGGTTGCATCTCAAAGGCGATCAACTTGCAAGTAGGGTATTCGAGGATGAGTACGATTTAGCGATCGCAATTATTGATGGTATAGAAAATAGAGCTACACAAGCTCAGTACCAAGTTGAGGGTTTTACGTTTAATTAGGTTGACCTACTTGGGCGAACAGTTGTGTTTTTCTTGCCCATTACCCATTCATGCTGAGCCTCGCCGAAGCATTACCGACCCTCACAGATATCATAAGTATTCAACCGGACATGATATCACAAGTATTATATTCAGTAATCTTTATATTGCTACTAAGAAAAAAAATCAGATACAAACTAAAGTAGATAGAACAATACCATAAAACACCCTTATAATTACTAGTGCTAATTTATGCAAACATTGCTAAACAACCGCTATCGAGTTATTCGGACTTTAGGAAGCGGTGGGTTTGGTGAGACTTTCTTAGCGGAAGATACCCAAATGCCTTCCAACCGCCGTTGTGTAATTAAGCAGCTAAGACCAATTCAAAATAACCCGCAGATTTATCAGTTGGTGCAAGAAAGATTTCAACGGGAAGCAGCAATTTTAGAAGACTTAGGCGGTATAAGTAACCAAATTCCCACCTTATATGCTTACTTCCAATCAGATGGACAATTCTACTTGGTTCAAGAGTGGATAGAAGGTGATACCTTAACAGCGAAAGTTCACGAACAAGGTTTATTAAGTGAAAGTGCCGTTAGAGAAATATTAATACATTTATTACCAGTACTAGAACAAGTACATAATCACCGGATTGTTCATCGAGATATCAAGCCAGATAACATCATTTTGCGTCATCGAGACCATAAGGCAGTGCTGATTGATTTCGGTGCTGTCCGCGAATCAATGGGAACAGTGATGAATTCCCAAGGGTTACCTACGAGTTCGATTGTGATTGGTACGCCGGGATATATGCCAAGCGAACAAGCAGCAGGTAGACCAGTTTATTCGAGTGATTTATATAGTTTGGGAATTACAGCAATTTATCTTCTCACTGGAAAACAGCCACATGAATTGGAGACAGATTCGCGTAGCGGAGAAATTATTTGGCACAGATATGCTTTGAGTATTAGTCCTACATTAGCAGGAGTTATAGATCGGGCGATCGCCTATCATCCACGCGACCGCTTTCCCACAGCCAGAGAAATGTTTGACGCCTTACAATTTGGGTCAGTTGCTCCAACAGTACCTTATAATCAACCGCCAGTTCCTCCAACAGTACCTTACAATCAACCGCCAGTTCCTCCAACAGTACCTTACAATCAACCGCCAGTAGTCAGCGTACAGCCTCATGCAACATTGCAAAATACGGTTGCTGTTAGTCCAGGTTCTTCCAGTCAACCTACTAATCAAAGTAGTGGACGCAAAGGAATCCTTCTCGGTAGTTTAATTGCTGGTGGTTTGATTGCTACTTCTATAGTTGTTGGTTTTGCTCTCAATAGACCAAATCAATCAGTAGTACAATCAAACGTTTCATCGGAATCTACCCCAACTCCCAACGAACAGTCAACCATCTCATCGGAATCTACCCCAACCCCCAAAGAACCACAGGATACGCCCTCACCTACACAATCTCCAATTTTCAGCACTTTTGAACCTGAAGATAATGCACCAGTGCGATCGCAATTGCCTAGTGCTACACAATCTCCTCAAACTCCCTCTTCAACCCAGCCACAAATCGATAGACCCTCACCAGAAGAAGCGGTACAAAATTATTATGCAACTATTAATCAGGGTCAGTATCAAGCTGGGTGGAATCAGCTATCTCCTAGCTACCAAAATAATCGACGACTTCACCCAAATGGCTATCTTTCTTATATTGACTGGTGGGGCGGAAAGGTTCAAAGCGTAGATGTCGAACAAGTTAGTTTGGTAGAAGCAAATACAGAATTAGCTACGGTTGATGCTCAGTTTAAATACGTGATGAAAACTGGCAAAGTAGTTCCTGGTTCTGTACGCTTTTTTCTTTTATGGGATGCCCAAAATAATAGGTGGGTTATTAGTGATACCAAGTAGTTGACCTTTAAAAAATATCTTTTCGCTTTTGCAAATAAAAAGTCACAGTTAGATAAATGAGTGTATGCAAGCACAAAATTCCCCAATTCAAACTCAAATTAGACCATGTTGCCTCATAAACAGGCGTTGGTTCAAATGGTTGGGGCACTGTACTGCCATCAGGTAATTTAATCGGTTCCGGAACCAGTTGATTAAGATTAACTAAAGCACCGTATGCACCGACTGACCAACGACTCAGCATTAACCAAGAAACTTTACTGGCAATACCTTCCATTTTGAACAAAACACCAGAAAAGATAAATTGAGGAAGTAACAACAGGGGTAAAGCACTATTTGCTTGACTAGTATTTTTGACAAATGCTGAGACAAATAAGCCAAGGCTAATGCTAGTTAAAAGAGTCAAAAATGTAGTAATACTTAATCCCCATTGCCAAGAAACTAATTCTGGCTGCGGGGATTTAAAAAATATAAAAATCACCACTATCATTAACAGAGTTTGTAATCCTGCTAATACTGAAAGAATTGCAACTTTAGAAATAAGATAAGCAAATAAACCCAAATTTACTAGCCGTTCTCGTAGGTAAATTGCTGACTCTTTGACAATTTCTTGTAATGAGCTAGAAAGTCCCACCCATAAAGCAGCACAAGTAAAGACGAATAACACACGCAAAGCTAAAGGTGCAAGAGTTGGATCGGGTTGTTCTCCTAATACTAAAGGGTCTTTATTTCGGATAGCGAATGTCATTAGACTAATACTAATAGGCGCTGTTAAAAGTGCTAAAGCGAGGTTGATGCGATCGCGCTTTTGAATTTGGAAGTAGCGTTGCGTCAAAATATTAAATTGTTTGCCAAAAGAAATGCCATGACTGTGATTATTCACAGTATCTGACTGGGGCGATTGAGTTCCAGAATTGAGATGATTATCAATATAGCGTCGATAATCATCTGATTGCCGGAATTTAGTAGCTTGGTCAATGATGTTTTCTGGTTTTTCTAATTGATTATAAATATCGGCAAAGTCATCTTTGACACCAAAAAACTGTAAACATTCATCAGGAGGGCCAAAATAACATAGCTTTCCTCCTCGACCGAGAAAGACAACGCGATCGCACAATTTAATATTCGTTGTTGCATGAGTCACCAAAATCACTGTGCGTCCCTGGTCGGCTAATTTCCGCAACAATTGCATCATTTTTTTATCCAACCCAGGATCGAGTCCTGAAGTTGGTTCATCTAAGAAAAATAACTTCGGATCGGCTAGTAATTCCACGCCAATACTTACTCGTTTGCGCTGTCCTCCACTCAGTTGGGATACCTTTGCATCCTGACGATGGGACATTTCCACATCTTGTAAAGTCTTTTCCACCACCCGCGCCACATCAATATCTGGCGGTAGTCGCAGCTTAGCGGCGTAAGTTAAAACTTCAGATACAGTGAGTTCTTGGTGAATAATATCGTCTTGAGGCACATAACCAATGTGCGTGCGGTACATGTTAAAGTTGCTTCGCAAATTTTCACCATTTAAATAGACTACACCTTGAGTTGTTTGCTCAACTCCCAGTAGTGTCCGCATCAAAGTTGACTTCCCAGCACCACTTCCACCCACCAAGGCGACAAACTGTCCTGGTTCAATTGGTATAGAAATATCATCCAATCGCCGCTTGTCTTTATCTTGAATTACTAAATTACAAGCATCCAAGCGAATTTGATTTCCTCGGTCGAGTATTTGTAATTCATCACCTCGCAGCACCAGCGTAAATGGGCCAATGCGAATTTTTGCTCCTGGTGACAATACAGCAGTGCTATTAACTTTTTGCCCATTTATAAACACACCATTGGTACTGTAATCGCGGAGAATATAACGCCCTTGAGCGTCAGTATCAATTGTGGCGTGGCGGCGAGAAACAGTAGGGGCTTCTAGAGGTAAAGTAGCATTGCGATCGCGACCCAATAAAACTGACCGATTTTTCAAGGAAACCCTTTGCAATTCGTGTGTATTGTTAGCTGAGGGTTGGCGATTGTTATGGTATGTTAGTACTATTTGGTCTTGAGAGTTTTGCCCAATACGGATTTCTGTACCGTTCTTCAGGCTATAGCCAGATTTTGGAGTTACCCGGATTTGATTGATATAAAGCCCATTGGTACTGGGTTTGTCACCATTCCCGTCATAAATGCAGTAATTTTCGCCATCTTTGCGTAAGAGGGCTTGATATCTGCCAACAAGTTGCCAATCTTGAGGGACAACTAGATCGGCAAAAGTGCGATCGCGCCCCAATATATGTTGTTGCTCTTTTAGTTCAAAGTATAATACTGTACCCTTATTTTCTACTTTTAAATAAGAATTTACATTTATACTATTTTTACTTGTATTCATAAACTTAAGTTTGTTTCAAAATCTTTGACTAAAGTTAATTAAGAAAGGCAGAGGGCAGGAGGCAGAAGGCAGAAGGGAATCCTAACTTCTGTTCTCTGCTGATGACCGTAGGAAATAAGGGTTTAAGACCCCACCATTCATACGGCGCTTGCAATTGGGAGGAGTTTGAATCTTCTTCCAATTGCCTTCTTCTGCCCCCCACCCTCTGCCTCCTGCCTTCTTCAACTGTGAATTTTTCTAATAAAATAAATATTTCGTTCAATCTTCAGAAATTTTCAATTTAAATTAATATCAGTATATCTAGTTAAGATTTAGTATTTAATTATGCTCAGAGAATTTAAAGTTATTAATTGAGTTAATTTGCAAGAAACCGCTCCCAAAAACTTAAATATCAGCTTTCAAAGCAGAAAGGTGTCGTTGTAATTGCACAGCATCAATTATTGTTAATCTAAATTATTTTACAGACCTTAACTCAGTTTTTCCATAAACCGCAGTTTGAGCAGAAGTTAATTTATAAAATTAAATTATAGATAGATACTTATGATTATCAGATTTCACAGGTTAAACCCAAGATAAGTGATGTATCTGATGTACATTGGAAAGGGCAAAATTTTGTAACTTTTCATGACAACAACGCTGCTGAACAATCGCTATCAAGTTATCGAGGTAATCGGTGTTGGTGGGTTTGGCGAAACCTTCCTTGCAGAAGACACCTACATGCCTTCTCGGCGTCGCTGTGTAATTAAGCAACTCAAACCGATAACTAATAATGACCCGCAAACTTACCAAATAATCCAAGAACGGTTTAAAAGAGAAGCAGCAACCTTGGAGTATTTGGGTGAAAGTTGTAACCAAATTCCCAAACTCTACGCTTATTTTTCTGAGAACGGGCAGTTTTACCTCGTTCAAGAATGGATTCACGGTCAAACCCTGACGAAAATTGTTGAAGCTAAAGGATGGGTGAGCGAAACTGCTGTTCGGGAAATCCTTTTAAGTCTGCTATCAGTCTTAGATTATGTTCACAGTAAAGGCATCATTCACCGAGATATCAAGCCTGAGAACATCATTATCCGTTCTGTTGATGGCAAGCCAGTTTTGATTGATTTTGGTGCAGTCAAGGAAACAATTCGTTCGGTGGTGACTACCCCTGGATACGGTACGCGATCGCTCGTCATTGGTACGCCTGGGTATATGCCTAGCGAACAAGCTGTTGGGCGTCCAGTTTACGCTACTGATATCTACAGTTTAAGCTTAACGGCAATTTATCTGCTGACTGGCAAACACCCCCAAGAACTACTAACCGATTTGCAAACAGGGGAAATACTTTGGCACCAGCACACTCCTAATGTCTCTCCCCAATTGGTGGCGGTACTCAATCAGGCAATTAAGCCTCATGCAGGCGATCGCTACAGTACTGCTAGTAAAATGCTATATGCATTGCAATCTCCTAGTTATATTTCCCCACAATCACCGACAACTACTAACACAGTCAGCTTGTCTCCCACTGCGACATCAACTAGACAAGCCCAGTCATTATCTTCCCCCCAAATACCTCCAATTACTAATAATTCCAGCACTCCTAGAAATTGGCAAAAACCTGCGGCGATCGCTGGTAGTTTGCTAGTAGGTGGATTGATTGGTGCAGTCGCAATTTCTGCTATGACTCGTCAGCAACAGCTACAGACAAGCACTGCCACAAGTCCTACTCCATCACCAAAATCTTTACCCACTCCAACATTTACCAATCCGCCTATTTCTTCCCAGCCTTCTCCAGTCCGAGTTATACCCATCTCACCACCACCACGAGTAATTGCCGAACCTTTGCCAACCTATAATCCCCCAGTTGTCTTCACACCACAGCCAGAAAACGAGCCTGTAACTTTAGATACTCCAGCACCAATAGCAACATCAACTCCCCAACCAGAACCAGAGAAGCAAGTTGCGATTCCTACACCAGAAGTACGTTCCACACCACAGAAAAAGCCGCGCAGTAAATTAGCTGCAACTGCAAGCAGACAAAGCGTTCCTGCATTTCCTACAGGGACATCTAGAAATATTGTAGAAGCTAGCCTTGGTAAACCAAGCAAAGATTTAAGAGGTGCGTGGGGTAATACCCGCGCTATTGTTTACAAACTTGTACCAAACAAAATAGACCTTGGCTACTTATTCGATCGCAATTCTCGAATGCTGCGTCAAACCGAGGTAGCTTTTAACCAAACAGTAGAACCACAGATTATGGAAGCTACTTTAAATGGACTTTTAAATGGGCAAGCTACTGAAGATATTAAGCAGGGACTTAAACAAGTACAACAGCGCCAGTCCGATAATTTCAGTTTTCAGAATGGCTCAGTTAAAGGTCAGATTATTCGTCAAGAATGTGATTTTATTTACATTAGTATTTGGGATGAAGACTTACATGATTTTGTCAGTCCATCTACAGGTAAAAAATGTTAGTTTTTTAGTAAAAATTGATTTCAAAAATTAGAGTCAGCAGTCAGAATCTAGAATATTTCCTAAATCAGCCTTGGTAAGACTACTTAATTTTCTTGTTGATTATTAACCTTAAGTAAAAAATAATGCTAACTCACTAATTCTTTATTGTAGATTCTGAATTTTTCAGAGTTTTGTATTCTACAATACAAATAAATAATTCAACTAAAGCTTATATAAAATTGGCTTTCTAGGGTTTAATTCAACATATTTCAGTGTTTATAAGTACAAAAATCTAATTTTAAGATTAGTAAATTTATATTCTAGATTTTGGAACTAAATTTAAAAAATTCAGTCTTCGCTATTTCCTACACCCTATGCCCTATGCCCAATTTTCAAAACAGAGTTTTAGATTCTGAATCTTCATAAAGTTATAAATAGCATTATTAACTTTTTAATAATACTTGTCTCAGCTTCTACATTCATGTAGTAAAGTGCGCTCAAAATTGTGTAATCTAAAAACAGCTAAGCTAATGATTCTATTGAGGTCTGATGACTCCTACAATTATGCGTCAGCTTTGGTCTGTAGTCGAAACCGCCCAAGCTAAGATCCTCTTACAACTCGATGATGCTAGCTTGGTGCAGTGGTTGGTAAAACAAACCGAAATGCAAATTTTGTTAAATTCCAACGAAACTGATTTTCTGTGCCAGTACATTCAATCTCGGCTAGCACTCATACGTGATATTGCTCATGAACGTCAGTGTTAATCGAAGCAAAATCGCCAAGGATTATAGCAGGGAACAGGTAATAGGAAACAGGCTTAAAAGTCTCTTAATCTCCGGATTTTATCATCAGTTTATGTCCTAAGCTACCTACCAACTGCTATATATTCATACAAGTATAATTACTGAATTCGCCAATTCTAACTCTTGATTGCTTGTGATGATTGACTGGTTTGGCGGAAATAACCTTCCACTAAGCAGTCGGAGCCTACTACACGCCAACGAACGCGTTCTAAAGATAGTGCCTGAGTCATGGTGGTAAAACCTAAATCGCCCACAGGCGTAGGAGCAATGCTACCACCAATGATTTTTGGGGCAATAAATGCTAAGACTTTTTGCACTGCTCCTTGAGCGATCGCACTAGCAGCTAAAGTACTACCACACTCCCACAACACACTACAAAAACCCCGCTCATATAAATACGCCATTGCTTTATCTGGTGTAAGTGATGTGAATTCCACTACCTCCACCCCAAGTTTTCGCAACAGTTCTTGAAAATCAGGGTTAGCACCCTCCTGTGTCAACACCAAAGTTGGAGCATCCGCAGTTTGCCACAAGTGAGCATTTTCCGGTAAGTTAAGATAGCGGCTCATTACCACCCGCAGGGGATTATGAGACCCTGAGTGATGGCTAGTTAAATAAGGATTATCTAGTCGTACCGTATTACCACCGACAATTACAGCATCACAAGCCGCCCGCAGCTGATGTACTTCAGTCCGGGAGTCTTGGCTTGTTACCCAAGCGCTATGACCAGAGGTAGTAGCAATTTTGCCATCTAAAGTCATGGCATATTTTAAAATTCCCAAAGGTCGATTGTAGAGAATGCGATGAACAAAACCTTCATTTAGCTGACGACAAGCTTCCTGTTCGACTCCTACCACCACTTCGACCCCCGCCGCACGTAAACGGGCAATACCGCCTCCACCGACGAGTGGATTGGGATCGACCATACCTACTACCACCTTTGCCACCCCTGCTTTAATCAAGGCTTCCGAACAAGGGGGAGTGCGTCCGTAATGATTGCAAGGTTCAAGGCTAACATAGATTGTTGCGCCTTGGGCCCGAACCCCTGCTGCTTTCAAGGCAAACACTTCTGCATGAGGCTCACCTGCACGAGGATGAAACCCTTCCCCAACAATCTCCCCATCTTTGACAATCACCGCTCCCACTAACGGATTTGGTGAAGTACGCCCTAAAGCGCGGCGAGCAAGTTCCAAACACCGCCGCATCATGTAAGAGTCAAAGTCAGTTCCTACTTTTTCCTTTGGTGGTGAATCTGAGTCGGTATTAGGCCGCATGATAAGTGTATTTTCGTGAGGGAAATTGGCTAGGGATGCATCTATTTGAGCAACCACTGGGAAATTATCCATAATTTTCGGCAACAGTGTAAATATTCTGCACCCATCGGCGCAGCCTCTTGGCAAAAGAATTGCACCTCGATTCTGATAATTAAACAGAGTGATATCCAGGCGCTATTGTTTGGCTGTCTTAACTTGCATCAGCCTAGTAATATTTACATTTCACTTTAGCTTGAATCTATAGCAATTCTCATTTGAATGAACAATAGAAGTAAGGCAAACCAACGATCGATGTTGTGCCCCTACGACGAGGTGTACTATTTTCTCAGCACAGGGCATGAACTTTGAAGCTTCAGGCATACTGAGATTAGAAGTTCGATGACTCAGGACTCAGTTTGGGATAGAGTATTGTGTGTGCCAACTTCGATCGCCACCTGATGGAGACTGCAATGAGTAAGGCTGTAATCACCATAACTGATGCTGATTTTGAAACCGAAGTGTTAAAAGCCGAGCAGCCTGTATTAGTTTACTTTTGGGCTTCTTGGTGTGGGCCTTGTCAATTAATGTCCCCCGTAATTAACTCGGCTGCTAGTGCTTATAGCGATCGCCTCAAAGTCGTTAAAATAGAAATTGACCCCAATCCAGACACAGTTAAGCGGTATCAAGTGGAAGGTGTCCCCGCCCTTAGGCTAATTCAAGGAGACAAACTACTAGAATCCACTGAGGGAGTCATTGGTAAAGAAAAATTACTCAGCCTTCTAGCTAAGCATTTAGATAGTAATTAGTTAATAGTTATTGGTCATTAGTCAGTCATTGGTAACTGATGAATGACAAAGCGCAAAGTCACCAGCTAGGGCAAAGCCAGCGCCAAAGGGGAACAAACGCCAATTGTATCGCTGCTGAGGAAACCCGTCCAATGCAGTGGCTCAATGGCACTTCCTTTAAGCGTGGGAAAACAGACAACGGACTGGCTCAACTTTGTAAGAGACGATAAAGGATAAATGACCAAGCGCAAAGTCTGTAGACGCTTCTGCGGCTTCCTGCAGGGTGTGTCGGCTTCCGGCGAGCAGAACTTTGTAAGAGAGGAAAAATGACTAATATACAGTTTGCAAAACGTTTACAACCTCTACAATTGAATGTATTTGCTGATATGGACAGAGCCAAAGCACTTGCCTTGGCAGCTGGACAACAGTTAATTGATTTATCCTTGGGGTCTTCTGATTTACCAGCCGAAGCACATGTCATTGAAGCGATCGCCCAATCTCTTGGCGATCCTACTACCCACGGCTATCTGTTATTTAATGGTACTCAAGGCTTTCGCGAAGCCGCAGCTAATTGGTATGAACAAAAATTTGGTATCAGAGTCGATCCTCAAACTGAAGTACTACCTCTAATTGGTTCTCAAGAAGGCACAGCCCATTTACCTCTAGCATTGCTCAATCCAGGAGATTTTGCGCTGTTACTCGATCCCGGTTACCCCTCCCATGCTGGAGGAGTTTACCTCGCTAGCGGGCAAATCTATCCAATGCCATTACGCGCAGAAAATGGCTTTTTACCAGTATTTGCCGATATTCCCGCCCCAGTCTTGGCTCAATCGCGGATGATGGTGTTGAGTTATCCTCACAATCCTACTGCTGCGATCGCTCCTTTATCTTTTTTCCAAGAAGCTGTCGCCTTTTGTCAGCAACATAATCTCGCCTTAGTTCACGATTTCCCTTACGTGGATTTAGTATTTGCAGGGACTGGGGATTCGGGACTGGCGACTGAGAAAGAGTTTTCCCAATACCCAATACATAATACTCAGTCCCTAGTACCTTCAATTTTGCAAGCCGATCCAGACAAAAGCATCTCCATTGAATTTTTCACTCTTTCCAAGTCCTACAATATGGGCGGCTTCCGTATTGGCTACGCCATCGGCAATGCTCAGTTGATTAACGCTTTACGCCAAGTCAAAGCCGCTGTTGATTTTAACCAATATCGGGGTATTTTGAATGGGGCGATCGCTGCCTTGACTGGGCCTCAAATTGGAGTCAATACTGCTGTCGCTACCTTCCAGCAACGCCGTGATGCTTTTATTGCTGCTCTACATCGCATTGGCTGGAATGTTCCCACTCCCCACGCCACAATGTACATCTGGGCAAAGTTGCCTTCTGCTTGGAGTCAAAACTCCATAGAATTTTGCACCCAGCTAGTCAAACAAACTGGTGTAGCTGCTTCCCCAGGTGCGGGTTTTGGTAAATCCGGGGAAGGGTATGTCCGCTTTGCCTTGGTACATGAGCCATCTTTGTTAGAAACTGCTGTGGAAAGAATGGCTAAGTTCCTCAACTAAACTTGTTTTCAAACTCAACGCCAAGCATTTTTTACCTGGGGTAGTGCAGTTGTGCTGTCCTACCCTAAAAATACATATATTACAATTTCTAATAAATGTATGTTTTTTTACTTTAATTTTTGTTCTAATCACATAATTATACTTATAAGGATAGAAAAATATTTGTCATCAATTTATTGATAATCCACAGGAACTTCACCTAATTAAGTCTCCCATTTCTTAAACTGGGTTTGTACATTCAGCTACCAGAGATGGCTAACAATACAAATTGTGTTTTTAAGCAGCAGTATTGCCAAAAAGCCTGTAGCTAAGACAGTCCAAGCCTAGAAACAGCAATAGTTTAAACCTTAACTTTCAAACTGACAGAGACTTGAAAAAAATGAAGATGACTTTTCAGAAACTTGTGATTGGTGCATCAATTGCTATTGGTGTGAGCGCTCTTGCCACTGCTCCTGCACACGCTACATCTTTTAGTTTCAACAACCCTAATGAAATTAGAACCTATACTGGTGGGTCAAATGGCACATTCAAAGCAAATGATACTGTAGCCGCCTCCAAAGCCTTGAGTGATAGTAATCCCTCTTCTAACGTCGAACTTTGGTATAGTACCGAAAATCCTACTTCTAATGTAGGTTTCACCGCTACCCAAGGAAACTACAGTGCTACCGTTAGCAGTGTTACTGCTGATGACTGGAATAGTTTTGGTTCCCAGTGGTTGGGTGATTTATTGAGTACTTATACTCCATTCAAGTCAGTATGGAATGGGTTTTCAGCTACTACCCAATCATTAGTAACGAGTTATTTTCCTTTACTAGGGATGGGAGACCCGAACGTTGGTAGCTTCCAATTCGGTCAAAATGGCGGTGTGGAACTGGCGTTGGTTGGTCACTTGGATGTGAAGACTAAACTCTCAGAGACACTTACTACTAAGCTGAATGCTGCGTATACTACACCAATAGCAGTGACTAGTACAACTACACTGAAATCACTATTCGGTGATAAAGATATAACTCTAGTAACCGCTTCAGATGTTAGCGCTAAGATTTCATCACTTCAATTACTGGCGAACTTGCCTCTAACTTCTGCTGCTACGAAACTAACGCTACAAACTCAAATAACTCAACTGACATCGTTCAAAGACTTACTCAACTTCCAAGCGGCATTAAAGGTTTACCAAGGTGAAATCGGAGCTAGTGAAATTGCTAAGGTTGTTACTGGTAATAAAACCTATTATGCCTATAGCTTTAACTCCACTGCATCTGGAATTACAGCATCCGATGATGGTGTATCATACAGCGCCTATTACACCTGGAAGACTCCAGATTACATTGCTCCGACTCCTCCAAAATCAGTCCCAGAACCATCGGTAATACTTGGTCTGCTGGGTGTTGCTGGTATCTTTACTACCCGACGCCAAATAAAAAAAGTATCTATTTGAAATAGTGGATGCAAGTCTACAAAATGATTAGGGGGCTATTAGCTCCCTTTTTTATGAATATTTGCTTCCAATTATCAGATGATAGGTTATATCGTGTCCACTCAAATAACCGTTATTGCGACCGTAGCAAGCAATCCCAAAAACGTATTGATTGCGTCGTTTCACTCACTTCAGACATATTACGGGTGATTTCTCGGACATCATATTAAAACTCCTATTTGAGAACGTGTCCAGCTAATTAGTTATATTCCCGAATCTATGCAGATGAGCAACAAAAACCCCTCTACCCTAGCAGCAAACTATTTGATATTATTAATAATAAAGACTTTGTGAAGAAAAGCTTAATTTTTTATTATTATTTCATTTTAAGATAATATGATTAATTATACCAATATAAGTAAATTTAGTGAATTATAATTTTATTTAGTATATTATATAACTTAAATTTTTATTGATTTAATAATTCATCTGGCAATAATTGACTTGTAACTAAAAATGATGATAGATAGCAATGACAGCACAATTACTGAACATAAATCCCCAATTCCGTTCAAATCAAGCTAGACGAATTTTATTAATCGAAGACCACGAGCTCAATAGGATGTTGCTGAGTGACTACTTAAGTTATTGTGGGTACGATGTCCACAGCTTATCAGAAGGTTCTGCTTTTTTCTCAACTATCGAGAAATTCCGGCCAGATTTAATGTTACTCGATTTGAAATTGCCAGATATTGATGGTTATTCACTCTTAAAACAAGTCCAGCAAAAACCGGATTTGTTAAAAATACCTATTATTGTGGTTTCAGCCTTTGCTTTCAAAGCAGATCGAGAATTAGCTCTGAGTTTGGGCGCACGTCACTATTTTGTCAAACCTCTAAAACTCAAGGATCTTATCTTGACAATTGATAAAGAGTTTAGTTGTTACCACAGATAAACTTTTCTACTGGATACATATTTATTCTACTTTTTGCTCAGCAATAAACTCTTCAACACGTTGACTGAGATTTTGCACAGAATTGCCAATTTGATAAATTTTACTTTGAGCCTCTGCTAATAATAAAACTGCTGTTTGCAGATCGTTGAGCGTTTCCGCGATATCCTCACGGTACTGGGCTTCAAAATCTTGCAGATTCATAATTCATTTTTCGGAAATTATTGTAATAGTTAGATTTCCAATAATAAACGTAAATTTCAGTTACTAAATCCGTTAATTTGCTTAATATTAAAACTTCTAAAAATGAGTGAGTTACATAAAAATATATAAATTGAACAGAGTCAAGAAACTACAATACTTTTTATCTAAACAAAATAGAAATATAAAATGTTAAGCATAAATGGAAAAAAATCAAGTTTTTCTGAGGACAACTACTGAAGATTAAATTTGCAGTTACACAAACTATGTCTAAGTTCTGGATCGAGATTTCCTCGACTCAGACTTCTCTATGTGTGGACTAAAAGCCTAGCTACTGTATATTTACTTGAGAATACTTCATTAAATCGGCAAGAAAAAATAATTTTTCTTAAAATAGAGAAAGATTACCTAATTTTGGTTGTGACAATATCGACTCAAATACTATCACTGGTTAAAGAGCCAGAACGACTAGAAAGCCGTCTAGCGGAAATTCCACCGGAACCGGGGGTTTATTTCATGCGGGACAAAAGCGATCGCATTATATATATAGGTAAATCGCGTAAGTTGCGATCGCGTGTGCGTTCATATTTCCGAGATGGTTACAACAAAAGCGAACGCATCGCGACAATGGTAAAATTAGTGACAGAAATTGAATTCATTGTCACTGACACTGAAGCGGAAGCGTTGGCGCTGGAAGCTAACTTGATTAAGCAGCACCAACCATACTTTAATGTGCTGCTCAAAGATGATAAAAAATATCCGTATCTCTGCATCACATGGTCAGAAGACTATCCACGGATTTTTATCACCCGGAAACGCCAATTAGGCAAAGAAAAGGATAAATTTTATGGCCCCTATACTGATGCTGGTCTGTTGCGAGAAGTTTTACGCTTGTGCAAGCGTATCTTTCCCCAGCGACAACGACCTCAACCGCTTTTCAAAGACCGTCCTTGTTTGAATTATGATTTAGGGCGTTGTCCAGGTGTCTGTCAACAAATGATTTCACCAGAAGAATATCGCAAAATTGTGCAAAAAATAGCGATGGTCTTCCAAGGTCGGACTCAAGAGTTGATTGATATTTTGACCCAACAAATGAACGCTGCTGCTGAGGACTTGAACTTTGAGTCAGCGGCGCGAATTCGCGATCAAATTTCTGGGTTAAAGTCGCTGACAGCTGACCAAAAAGTATCCTTACCAGATGATACAGTTTCGCGGGATGCGATCGCCTTGGCAGCCGACGCACAACACGCTTGCATTCAACTATTCCAGATTCGCGCGGGACAATTGGTAGGACGCTTAGCGTTTGTTGCGGATGCTCATGCAGAACCAGGGGCGATTTTACAACGAGCCTTAGAGGAACATTACCAAACTGCTGATTCAGTGGAAATACCCACAGAAATTTTGGTACAGCACGAGTTACCAGATACAGAAATATTGGCAGATGTTTTGAGTGGACGTAAAGGTAAAAAAGTGACGATTTTGGCTCCTTTGCGGCAAACTAAGGCAGAATTAATAGAGATGGTAGAGCGAAATGCCCAGTATGAATTGCAAAGAATGCAAAAATTAGGCGATCGCAACCACCAAGCAATGCAAGATTTAGCCGCTATCCTCGATTTACCAGATGTACCTCACCGCATTGAAGGTTATGACATTTCCCACATTCAAGGTTCAAATGCTGTAGCTTCACAAGTTGTATTTATCGACGGTTTACCCGCTAAGCAGCACTATCGCCACTACAAAATCAAAAATCCTACCGTTACAGCCGGACATTCAGATGATTTTGCTAGTCTTGCAGAAGTTATTCAGCGTCGATTTCGCAAGTATGCTGAGGATCGACAATTAGCACGTTTAGGTAATCCTGACTGGCCCGATTTAATTATGATTGATGGTGGTAAAGGTCAATTATCATCAGTTGTTGCTGTTTTGCAGGAAATGAATTTATTAGAAGACTTGCGAGTTGTTAGTTTAGCGAAGCAGCGAGAAGAGATTTTTTTACCAGGAGAATCTAAACCTTTAACTACTGACGCAGAACAACCAGGAGTACAGCTGTTGCGGCGACTGCGAGATGAAGCGCATCGGTTTGCAGTAAGTTTCCATCGTCAGCAACGCAGTGATAAATTAAAGCGATCGCGTTTAGATGAAATTCCTGGTTTAGGACATCATCGACAAAAGCAGCTACTAGCGCATTTTCGCTCAGTTGACTATATTCGACAAGCGACAACTACACAACTAGCGGAAGTTTCTGGAATCGGGCCGCGTTTGGCTCAAGATATTTACGATTATTTTCACCCATCTTGATATGGGTAAAAAGATATGCATACAGCAAAATAGAGCTTTTGATGTCAAAAGCTCTATTGTTGAGTCTAGTTGGTGTTGTGGCTACCAATAGTGCCCGTTGCATCATTTGTTGAAAGTGACGAGCCGAGAGTGAATATCTCAAGTATTACTGCACACATAGCAGGACGATCTCCTATCGGAAACAATCGAGGGCGGAGCATCTCATGCTTTGCACGTTGTTAACGCTTCTTTGCAGTTCATCAACAGACTAATACCAATTCAAAATTCGTCTTGGAAAGTTCCGATCGGAGGAAACCTCCGCTCAGACTTTCGGCAAAATTCACGCATTAAGAAAGCCGGACAGAACAAAGGTATGTCCGTATGTATCTGTCGCATTCTTTTTTCAAATTGGTATAACTTTGAGACAAGACTGTTGACACAACTACATTTTTATCAGACCAATCCTAGTTTTTGCAACATAACCTTTAATCTCATAAATTTTATTCGTAAATATGAACTAAATCTTAAGACAGAGATTTTGTAACTAAAGATACAGTATTTTTGAAGTTTTAATTTTTGAATATTAGAATCAAGGCTTTTCTTGTTTTTGTCTTAAAGAACTAAAAATTAGTCTCTCTCAAGGGATTAACCATAGGGATCACTCAATCTCTAAATAAAATCTATTAAAAAACTATTTTATGTATCTAAAGTAGGAGGGTAAAATCACGTAAACTTTATAATAATAGATTAAAGATATCCAAAATTTTTTAAACATAAAGTTTTGTTTAAAATAATTAGTCAATCTCACAACAGTTTGTTAAGTTGGGTCGAACCAGAAATTTTGCTGGTTTAACTAGTAACTTTTTTAAATAAAAATAATTAAAACTAGAGGTTTTAAAATGCAGACAGTACAAAAGATTTACTGCCCAAATTGTGGTAGCCAAGCTGAGCGTTATTATATTACTGATAATCACTTAACTCGGACACAATGCCCAAGTTGTGACTACTTGATGATTAGTTGCACTCTTACTGGCAAAGTTATTGAGGCTTATGCTCCAGGAATTCTTGCAAGAAAATAAAAAACTAAAAATTACTCGCTCAAATTCATGCCGATTCTTTTTTGTTGCTGGAGATACGCGATAACTTCTAATATCTCCACTTGAGGAAAGTGTAGGTAAAAATTACTCACACTCCAGAAAGTTTCTGGTGCGTTCAAGACAATTGTGCGATCGCCCCATTGGTTCAACCAGGGTAATAATTTTCGTGGCGCTACTGGAGTACATAACCAAACTGCTGCTGGAGAAAAGGCTTTGATAGCAGTAGCAGCAACTGCCATAGTCATACCTGTGGCAATGCCATCATCAACTAAGATTAGCGTCGCATCTTCTGGATTCACCTGTGGACAAGCAGAAATTAATTGCTCTTCCAATAACTTCGCTTGCTTAATGGTTTTATTTAAAGCTAGTTCTTGCCAGCGCGTATCATGGTTGGGGTAAAGTAGATTTTGCTCAGTCCAAAGAACATTTCCGGAACTAGTGACTGCACCAATTGCTAATTCTGGATTTTCTGGATGACTAATTTTTTTTGCTACAACTATCGTTAACGGACAACCCAAAAGACGTGCTATTGGTGCTGCTACTGGTACACCTCCTCTCGGCAAAGCATAAACAATTGGTACAGGCTTTACCCCAGAATCAATAGTTTGCTGAGTCAAAAGCTCGTGAATTACTCGCGCCAACTCCTCACCCGCATGGATGCGATCGGCGAAAAGTGGGGTCTGTGACATAGTTTCCCCCAGCGTCTTAGAACAGCACTACTTTTATGATGACTGAATTTTGTCTCAAATTAACTGATAAAATAAGATTTGTATAAATAAGTAAGTATTCAGTAAAAGTCTATTTCTGAAGTCTATTTCTGATAAGTACCTAGCCAAAGACATACTTGAATTAAACAAGACTGGTGCTGATACCAAAATCGTAATTTTCATGAGCAGCGAAACCCAACTCAGCCTTTTTGATGACTCAACCTTTGACCAACGAGAGCTGATTCCTACAGACGCAAAAATTCCTATCCCCCCCGGAACTTATTCCGCTATCACTAAGTTGGCGCAGGATTGCGATCGCTGCCACCGATGTGTATTGGGAAACACTCGTACCCATGCTGTTGTTGGACGCGGTAACCTCAAAGCACCAATAATGGTTGTGGGAGAAGCGCCTGGTCAAAATGAAGATGAAACAGGTTTACCATTTGTGGGCAAATCAGGACAGCTGCTAGAGAAAATTCTGGCATCTGTGAATTTGAGTACTGAGCAAGATGTATACATTGCCAATATTAATAAATGCCGTCCACCAGATAACAGAATTCCTACTACTGAAGAAATGACGGCTTGCAAACCTTATTTACTAGAACAAATTCGTTTAGTTGACCCCAAAATCATTCTCTTAACAGGTGCAACTGCACTCAAAGGTTTAACAGGTGATAAGCGGGCGATTACTAAAATTCGCGGACAGTGGCTAGAGTGGGAAGGACGTTTGTGTATGCCAATTTTTCATCCTTCCTATTTGCTGCGTAACCCTTCTAAAGAAAGAGGCGGCCCCAAATGGTTAATGTGGCAGGATATTCAAGCAGTGCGTGCCAAGTTAGACGAAATCCAGTCAACTAATTAGTTAACAACTATCTGGTATTTTCCCATAAACTTTGGAAAGTATAGGGTGGGTGATGCCTACCTTTTAAATCAATACAGTTCAGATAAGCTTGTTTTTCTCTTTGTGTTCCCTTGCCTTGACAGAGAAGTTTTATTAACTCGACCGTATTGCCTTATAAATAGCTAAATGATGGCAAATAATCCACATCTAAAATTTGCTCAATGGTATAAGGACAACTTTTCGGAAAACAATTTAAGTTACTTTTCTTTTTTGCTTGTCGTAATGCATCAATGTATACTTCCTCAATCACTGTGAGTAGATAATTGTAGAGGTTTTTAGATTTGGTTAATTTCCTGAGTTCTACCCGAAAATTATCAATTTCTACTTCCCAATGATTTTTCCAATCAGGAAGACTCCAATGTTGATACAAAAGCAGATGTTTGAGAAGTTGCAATAGATAACTTTCGAGCTTGTGTTTCTGTTCATTACCCAATGCTGCAATCTCCTCAATCAAATGCTCCCAATCAAGATGCTCTAAATCTCGTTCTTGCAATTGTTTCAATGTAGTTTCTAACCATAACTGATAATCCTGTTCATAAAGAATTTGAGTGAGTATTTTAGACATTATTTTATATTCTCCTAATTTACTTATTGACGCACACTTCCTGCTTGACAATCGCGTAACCAAGCTTTAACTCCTTGAGCGATCGTGCCATTACTACTATCGCGTGGTGGCGATGGTGGCTGCTTTTTTGGATAAGCACCGATTTGAGAAAACATCATCACTAGACGCCAACCACTTTTAGTTTTAGTCAACAGTAACCAGTGAAATTCTTGTAATTCTATTGCTTTCTTACTTATGTACTGGCGCTCTAAAGTAGTAAAAAAAACTTGCTCAACTCCTGATGCAGCACTTTCTGGAGTATCTGTACTATATTCTTCCAGGTTAAGGGGTAAGGGAGTAAACTCAGGTCTTCCTGCTACCAGGATATAACTGTATAGATCGGCGCTGCGGCTGCGACGACGGGCGCGTTGACTAGCGCGATTAGTGTAACTAGGTAAATCTTGTAATAAATGTGTAATTAATGTTTCTAAATCTTGCTCAGAACACAAGAACTTCGGCTGATTGTTGACGTTTCCCTTCTCTGCTAACAAAGAGGGGTTAGGGTTAAATTTGTTCGCAAATGCTGAGTTATTAAAAGTATTTGGTATTAGAAACCAGAAGCCACAAGCTACGAGCCACAAGCCATAAATTTGATTTCTGACTTCTGCCTTCATGCGATCGCACTCAAATCCTCACAAATTCTCTTCCAAGCTAGCTCAGGGTCAGCAGCAGTAGTGATGGGACGCCCAATCACTAGGTAATCTGCCCCAGCAATCATTGCTTGTGCTGGAGTGAGCGATCGCTTTTGATCGGCTTTGTCTGCCCAAGTCGGTCTCACTCCTGGACAAACTAACAAAAAATTATCTCCACAAGTTTGTCGTAGTTGTGCCACTTCCTGGGGCGAACAAACTGCCCCATCCAATCCCGCCTCTTGAGCCATTAATGCCATTTCTAAGGCGTATTCTGATAATTCTAAAGGAATTTTTAAATCAAATGCCAGCTGTCTAGCAGAAATGCTTGTTAACAAACTAATAGCAATTAACTTAGGTGGTTTTAGACCCGCTTGGGCAGCTCCTTGGTGTGCTGCCTCGGTTGCAGCTTTCAGGGCTTCTCTGCCACACGTAGCATGAATTGTCAATAAATCTACCCCATAATCGGCTGCAACTCGACAAGCACCAGCAATGGTGTTGGGGATATCGTGAAACTTTAAATCCAGAAAAATGCGCTTTTGCTTCGACTTGAGGATTTCTAGAATTTTCGGGCCAGTACTGGTAAATAACTCCAACCCTACTTTGAAGAAAGTCACTTCCTCAAGTCGCTCCACAAGGGCGATCGCACTTTCTTTGTCCGGCATATCCAAAGCCACTATTACTCGTTGTTGTGCCGATTCCCCACTCCCCATTCCCTACTCCCATTTAAAGCACTAAACGCACAAATTTATTTTTGCCAACTTGTAAAACTTTACCTTGTAAATCAGCAGCAGCAGCGAAAGTGGTATCGGCATCAGAAATGCGATCGCCATCTAAGCGTACTCCACCTTCTTGAATTTTCCGCTTTCCTTCCCCTGTACTTTTACACAAGCCAGTCACATTTAGAAGATAGGCTAATTTGACAGGAAATTGTGATACCTCAGCTAAAGAGAATTCTGGAACTGCACCTTCCTTACCGCCACTTTGGGCGGCTTCTTTCGCTTCTTGAGCTGCTGTTTGGCCGTGGTACTGTTTGACAACTTCCGATGCTAAGAGTGTTTGGCGATCGCGGGGATTTTCTGGCAGCCGATCTAAAGGTAAATCTGTCAACAATTCAAAATACTGCTCCAATAAATTATCTGGTATTCCTTGTAACTTCTGATACTTTTGACCCGGATGTTCAGACAATGCAATATAATTACCTAAAGACTTTGACATTTTTTGTACCCCATCCGTCCCAATCAAAATCGGCAGCAGCATTCCAAATTGTGGCTTTTGACCAAAATGGCGCTGTAAATCTCTGCCTACAGCAATGTTAAATTTTTGATCGGTTCCTCCTAATTCCACATCTGCCTCAACGGCAACAGAATCAAAACCTTGCATTAATGGGTACAGGAACTCATGGATAAAAATCGGATTCTCTTTTTTGTAGCGTTCGGCAAATCCTTCTTTAGCTAACATCTGCCCTACCGTCATTGTGGAGAGTAACTCTAAAATTTTCTCTAAATTGAGTTGGGAAAGCCATTCAGAGTTATACCGTACCTCTAGCCTTCCTGGTGTGTCAAAATCCAAAATAGGACGTACTTGGTCGAGATAAGTCTGAGCATTTTGGGCTACATCTGCTTGGGTAAGCTGACGACGCACCTCTGATTTCCCAGTCGGATCGCCAATACGTGCTGTAAAATCACCAATAATTAGAACTGCTATATGACCAGCATCTTGAAAAGCTCGCAGTTTTCGTACTGGTATGCTATGACCTAGATGAATATCAGTACCTGTAGGATCGATTCCCAATTTGATCCTCAAAGGTTGGTTTGTAGTTAATAAACGCTTTTCTAGAGTTTCACTGTTAACATCAACTGGTTGTGGAAAAACTTCTACTACACCACGACGCAACCAACTCATATCTTGCGTCATACTAGAAGACCCACTGTTAGCTATACTTTGTACACTAGAAGTTAAGTTGGTTATATTCACTGGCAATTTATCCACTTTCTCATCTGCCAAACTACTATAATTGCAAAAAATTAACCGCCTTGCTTCGCCCAATAAATTACAGTTAAATTTACAAGTGAGGAAGTGAAATCGCCGTGTCATCTAGGACTTTTGAAGAGAAACAGCCACAACGTCGGGCTTCATCAGGTTTTGAGTTTTTGAAAGGAGTTGGTCAGGTGACTGGCGGTACTCTCCTATCAATCACCATGCTGGCAAGTTCCATTGTAGCCGGAGGACTGGTTGGTTTAGCGATTAGTTTCCGTAATTTGCCAGATGTCAGACAGCTACGTAACTTCTTTCCTTCAGAAACGACTTACATTTATGACATTAAAGGTAAACTCTTAGCTAGTGTCCACGGAGAAGCTAACCGGGAAGTAGTTCCTTTAGATAGAATTTCCCCAAATCTCAAACGAGCAGTATTGGCAAGCGAAGATAGCCACTTTTTCGATCACCACGGTATTAACCCTACTGGTGTTGGACGTGCTGTAGTAGTTAACGCGGTAGCTGGTGGAGTGCGCGAAGGTGGCTCTACTATTACCATGCAGTTGGTAAAAAACCTGTTTTTAACTCACAAGCGTGCTTTTACTCGCAAATTAGCAGAGGGAGTACTAGCCATTCGCTTAGAGCAAATTCTCACTAAAGACCAAATTTTGGAAATGTACCTCAATCAAGTTTATTGGGGTCATAATAATTATGGTGTGCAGACAGCGGCACGTAGTTACTTTAATAAGTCATCAGAATATTTGACCTTAGGTGAGTCAGCAATGATGGCAGGTTTGATTCAAGCTCCAGAAGAATTCAGCCCGTTTGTGAGTATGAAACTCGCAAAACAAAAACAAAAAGAAGTACTCGGACGGATGCTGGAATTGAATTGGATTAGCCAGCAAGAGTATGATAATGCCCTCAAGCAAGAAATTAAACTTGGTAAAATCAAATCCTTTCAAGGTAGTGCTTTACCTTACATAACCAATACTGTAGCGCAGGAGTTGGCTAAGAAGTTTGGGCGTGAGGCACTACTTAAAGGCGGAATGCGAGTGCAAACTACAGTTGACGCCAATTTCCAAGCTATGGCAGAGGAAACTGTCGCTAAGTGGCATCAATCACTTTTGGGACAAGGATTATCGAAAAACCAAATGGCCTTGGTGTCAATCGATCCGCGCACGCATTTTATTAAAGCACTGGTGGGCGGTATAGATCCTAAGACTAGTGAATTTAATCGGGCAACTCAAGCTCAACGGCAGCCAGGATCTTCCTTTAAACCATTTGTATACTATACTGCTTTTGCTAGCGGTAAATATACCCCAGATACAACAGTGGTAGATGCTCCAGTCAGCTATCGAGATGGTAACGGTTGGTACTATCCGAGAAATTACGATGGCGGTTTTAGCGGCCCTATGCCAATTCGTACAGCTCTAGCTCAGTCACGTAACATTCCGGTAATTAAGGTTGGTAAGGCTATAGGGATGAATAGAGTCATCGAAACCTGCCGTACCTTGGGTATTATGAGTCCGATGGAACCTGTTACTTCTCTGCCTCTGGGTGCAATTGGTGTCACTCCCTTGGAAATGGCTAGTGCTTATGCTACCTTTGCTAATTATGGTTGGCAGTCGCCACCTACTGTAATTGCCCGTGTCAGCGATAGTAGTGGTAACGTGTTACTAGATAACACCCCGAAACCGCAGCTTGTTTTAGACCCTTGGGCTTCGGCAACGATTATCGATGTGATGCGAACAGTAATTACTAGTGGTACAGGTAAGGGTGCTGCTATCGGTCGCCCTGCTGCTGGGAAGACAGGTACAACTTCCTCAGAAAAAGATATTTGGTTTGTTGGCACTGTGCCCCAGTTAACCACTGCTGTCTGGGTGGGGAGAGACGATAATAGACAGTTAGCTGACCATGCTACTGGTGGTGGAATGGTTGCTCCCATCTGGAAAGATTTTATGGAGAAGGCACTTAAGAATGTACCAGTAGAAAACTTCAAGTCACCTTCCCAGTTTCCTCGTCCCAAGTCTAATTAAAGTTAGGAGTTATGAGTGATGAGTTAAGAGTTATTAACTAACTCAGACCTGATATGGCTTCATATCTTGTTCAATAAGGTTTTCCAAAGTTCCGCAAGATTACAATTTTGGATAAATCAAGTCAATAACAAAGTTTTAAAGACATAATTTCAGATAACTTATAACTCCTAACTCCTAGCTCCTAACTTGATGTTAAGACTGTTTTTCTAGCTCGGTTTTCATCCGTTCTAAAGTGAGGTGCATTTGGTCAAACATTTGTTGCGGGGTAACACCAAACTGACCTAACTGGGTTTTCAGTTGCTCTACTGTCATTTGTGCCATGAAATCTTCTGATAGCTCAAAGCGCTTCATAAAGATGCGATACCTTTCCATCATGGCTTCCATTTGCTCAATAAATAGCTTTTTGCCCTCGCGGTCAAATTTACCGTAGCCATTGCCAAGCTTGATAAGTGCTTGATAATCATCAAACAACTGCTTTGCTTCTTGCTGAACTATCTCAGAATCGAAGAATCCCATGTTGCGTATATAAAACTGAGCGCCCAGACTCAGTAGCTTAATAGTTTGACTTATATTTATTATTTTAGTCTAGGCAATTAATCTAATCACCAAGCTTCGGTTTGAGTGCGGTTTATTACCGAAATTTCAACACTTGACTTGCGAACGTTTCCCGTCTCTAAACCCACCTAATAAGGCCGCAATACTCAAAGCTTTAGCAATTGATTTCGGATTGGGGTTTTCACCAGGTTGAATTTTCAGTCTGGAAGCGCATTTCAAAGCTAGTGAATCTTGCGGGTTAAGTTTTAATGCTTGAGTGATATAAACCCTAGCCATCCCTAACAATTTTTGTTGAAGATGTACAAAACCTAATAAAGCGTGATAATCACTATTATTTGGCTCTAATTTGATGGCATCGCGGAGTTCTCGGACAGCTAGCGTCCAGTTGGTTAGTTTAGTATACTCAATAGCTCGCTCGTAGTGACGTTGAGCATAGTTTTTCAAAACTGGTTTGACATTAGTTTTTTCAGATAACGTCAATTCAACTGGCTTAACTTCTACCTGAGAGATGATCGGCAGAGGTTCTTCAGGTAGCAACAGATATGGTTTATGCAATTGTAAGTAGGCTAAATTCAGTATACTAATTTGTTGCGTTACTTGATAAAACTGATGTAGTGATTTGTATTGCGCTTCTGCATAGCAGGCGATCGCTTCTTCATAAAATAACTCTGCTTCGGGTGCAGACATTTGCCGAATTTCCTCAGTTATGGCATCAGAAGACAAAGCTTGTTTGATGACTCTTGCTTGTGAGAGTAGCATCGCTATAGCGTTAAAGCGCTTATGTTGGTTTTTTAACTGTTCATAAGCTGGATTGATTAAATGGCTAAATATTGCCGTTGCTAATTCTTGGTCTGGATTGCTGCTTTTGGTTTGGCCATCTGGATGCAGCAGTTTTGCTAAAGTGTGATAGCGTTTGAGAAGTTGGCGATCGTCAGCAGTCACGGAAATTCCTAGCACAGCAAAAGGATCGCAAAGCTGTTCAAGCCATTTTGGCGGTAGGAAAGTCTGTGACATCGTAGTAATCCGATCCCTTAAATACTTAAAATTAGCATCAAAGCTCAATACATAATGAACGGGGTTGCAGGTTTAGGATGTGGGGTGTAGGGAACCCCATTCTTAAAACAAGGGGTTTCAAGTAAGGACATTGTGTTTCTCGTACTACGTATCTTGAAACACATCTTTCTTTGTTTCCGTTATTGAAATCAGGGGCTTGTACCTTTATGTTTGGGGCTAGACTCTTCCCCCTACACCCTAGACTCTACACCCGCCCCAAAGGGGCTTGGTCAGATGACACCTACTCAAGTTTATTCTCAAACACTAAATCGTGAAACTTTGCACCAAAAGTTGCAAAGGCAAGGTAGGGTAGTTAACTAAAATAATAATTATATGACCACTATTAAAAAAAATTTAGGAATATAGTCAGGATAGTTGCCACCATTGTATTTATTGATTGAAAATTTTGAATTGTTTATAGCTGTTTGACTGTCACAACTGTGGTACTCGTATATTTGTTAGGAATATGTTGACTAAGCGCAAAAGCCGAAGTGTTGCCGCTGTTCTAGCTTTTTCTGGCACGCTGACAATTTCTGGATTACATAAATTTTATCTGGGACAGCACTTTTGGGGTATTTTGTATGTGTTGCTTTCCTGGACGCCTATTCCTAAGATAGCTAGTGCTATTGAGGGAGTTTGGTATTTAGCCCAAGATGAAGAAGCTTTCGATCGCAATTTTAATCTAGGCAAGTCAGTTTCTAGGAATTCACAGCGCCTGAGTAATCAAGTAGGAGCAGTTGCTGATGCTTTGCGTGAATTAGATGCTCTACGTCAAGATGGACTAATTTCAGAATATGAATTTGAGCAAAAACGCCGCCAACTGCTAGACCAAATTTCTTGAGATAGCGAAAATGATCGACAATTGGCTACCTTTCAACTTGAAACTGCAAAAACTTCGTGCTAAGCTGCTCAACGATCCCTACTATCGCTTGCAATCTGGAGAAGAAATTCAGATTGCGGCAAAATTAGGTATCCGCATTGATGCTAATCAAGCAACTGTAGATGATTGGTTACGCCTACCGGGTTTGTCAATTCACCAAGCGCGATCGCTAGTAGAACTTTCACTCTCAGGTGTGAAATTTTACTGTATAGAAGATATTGCTGCGGCTTTGGGTATGCCAGTACCACGACTCGAACCATTAAAACCGCTATTAAATTTTAGTTATTATGACCAAGAATCTTTAGATCGTCCTACGCATTTAGTTAATCCCAACACAGCAACAGTCGAAAATTTAGCACAAATTCCCTTTCTCGATTTGTCTTTAGCACAAGCAGTAGTGCAAAATCGCCAATCTGCTGGCCCTTTTCACAACTTAGCTGATTTCCAGCGGCGGCTAGAACTACCTGGTGATGCGATCGCTCAGCTAATGTATTTTCTCCGTTTTTAACAGGTTATTGTGAGTTACGCTGTTTCGAGTTAAAATGTGAGGCTGCTGATTTTTCTTGTATTTATCAATAAGTGAGACAATCTCGCAAATTTTAACTGTTTTTATAGTTAAGCTGGTACGGGTCTAGATTGTACATCTTTGCATTCAAACCGTCCTTTGTGATTGGTCATCTGGACTTGAAAATACAAATAACTAATGACAACCCTCTCCTGAAGGAGACGCTGCGCGAACATAATTAAATGTACAAATTAAATGCATAACAGCTTAAACTATTTTCTAGCAATGCGAACTTGGTGTCCTCACTTCTGACTACACTTAACTGTTAAAAATGGTCAGTTGTCAAAAAACAACTGACTACTTACTAATTAAATAAATCCGATGCGATTGAGAGGCCAAAAGCGAAATGTTGCCCGACCAATAATATTTTTTCTCGGTAAAAAGCCCCAATAACGAGAATCGTTACTGTCGTTACGGTTATCTCCCATGACAAAAAATTGGTCTTCTGGAACTTTCACTGGTTGATACGGCTGATTTGCTGGTTCAGCGATGTAGTCTTCTACTAAGGGTTGACTGTTGAGATAAACTTTACCTTGAACAACACTAATTACCTCACCAGGCTGACCAATCACTCGCTTGATGAAGGCTTGGTTTTGGGGATATCCTCGACGTTGTAGTTCTACAGGTGGCTGAAAAACAATAATATCCCCAGTTACAGGGGGATGAAAATGGTAGGAGATTTTTTCCACCACCAAGCGATCGCCAGTATGTAAGGTGGGTAACATCGAGTCAGAAGGTATATAACGGGGTTCAGCAATAAAAGTCCGAATAAAGAGTGCCAAACATAAGGCGATCGCCACTAAAATCAGATTTTCCTGCCAACTACGCCATACTTTTAACGACGCAGGCTCTTGCTTTGCATCACTTTCGTGAGGAATCATAGAAGTTTTTAGCCAGTTTAAGAAGTGGAACAAATACCTTGATTATTTTGACTCCAAAGCTATATCAAAAAGCAAGCTAAATTTTGCACAAATTTATACATAGATTAAATAATACATTTATTGTATCTGGCAAAGCTATGCAAAATTCTGAAAAGAAACTATAACCTGTTTCAAGGAACAAAAGTTGATGATTAGGATTCTTAAACAGATAACTAAAAATCCTAATTCTAATTGCTGCAATTATAAGCTAAGTTCCTAGATAATTTTCAGTTTTGCTTCCTACGGCTAAAAAAACTAATTCCCGACTGTAAAGCGATATAATCAGTTGGTTTTTTCTATAAGCAGCAAAAAAATTAGTTAAGTACAGTGTAATGAGCCAAAAAAACATTTGATTCAAATGCTATGTTTAATGTTTTAATAGTTCTGTAACACACTATTAAGATTTTAACAAATTGTCGAGCAAAATGTAGGCAATTTAGGTAATTATACGGTAACAACGCTGATTAAATTATAATATGAATAATGTATGAATTTATTTACTATTGAGAAGCTCATTAGTACATAGAAAACTAGTAGCAATTTTTACTAGAGTATTAGCCTCAAAAATGTAATTAATCTGCCAATACAATTACTTTTGCTAAATGAGTAAAAAGTATCTATATAAAGGACTAAATATGTCTTGGCAATGAGAAACTATATTAAATTAATTTCCGTCCTTTTATTTGATAAAAATTCGCAAGCAAGATTCTCTGAGTTAAAAATTTAACTTTTTCTTAAAAATGAAATAATGATATTAGGCAGTAAAATATATTTTATTAATTTTCTAACTAATAATTGATTTGAATTTTTTTAATTTCGCTCCTATGAGTATTTTTATAGGTTAATTAAACAATTAATTAAGCTGTCGATATAAAATTATATCGGATTTATGTCTACAAAAAGTGCAACTTGTAGGCTTGATAGCTTCACTAAGTTTATTTACAAAGGTATGCAATCTGAAAGCATAGTATTGCTTTAGCTAGCACTTAGCTGATAGACAACAGTTAATTTAAAACTTTGATTAACAGGATTTGGATATATGGTTAATTATATAATTATGCTCCTTCTTAGAACTAGTAGTCAAAATATACAAGTGCAGACTTTGAAGTTGATAAATGGCTTGATATTAAACAGCGATCGCCCAAATTTAGAGCATCCAGATTTTAGTTAAAGCTGTAGTATATCTCTCGCAGATTCTAATTTTTAAAATTATAAAATAATTAATTTTTAAATATTTAATAAATTATGTGCTAAAACGTACTGTCATGTACGTGATTGATGGTTCGATCGTTGAAGGAGCTTTAAAGTGGAAAACAATAAGTCATTTTTCTGGCCGGAAGGAATATTAGTTGGACTGCTTGCCTTGGGTGGTGTTTTTAGTCTTGGTTTCATGATGCTTCTCAGACCAAATACTTCGGAGGCTCAGAGTAGACCTATCAATGTCAAAAATATGCCTGCAAATACAGGAACTCAGCAGCGCATTGAGAAATTTAAGGGGGCAATGCTGACGAGTTGGCAGCAACAAGCACAAGTAAAAGGCTTTTCCTATGCTGTACCATCACGGTTTGAAGGTGCGATAATTAGAGCGTCAAAACTAACTCAAGGAGAGAAAGCGATCGCCCTTACTTTTGATGATGGTCCTTGGCCTCAAAGTACAAAGCAAGTACTAGATATATTGAAATCAAATAATATTAAAGGGACATTTTTTGTAATTGGACAAAATCTAAAAAATTATCCAGAATTAGGAAAGGAAATTGTAGCTCAAGGCCACGTCATTGCCAACCATACTTGGCATCATTGGTACCACTTTTTTAATCAACAGGCAGCTGCCTTTGAAATTGATCGGACAGAAGATTTAATTTATCAAGTTACAGGTGTTAAAACAACTCTGTTCCGACCTCCTGGCGGGATGATGCACAATGGATTAGTTGCTTATGCCAAAGGACAAAAATATACTGTGGTATTGTGGTCAGCTGACTCTACAGACTACAAACAGCCCCCTGTGCCAAAGTTGATTAATAATGTAATTAAAGATTCAAGATCTGGTGGCATTGTGCTAATGCATGATGGTGGTGGTAATCGTTCCAAAACTGTACAAGCTTTACCAGTAATTATTAGTAACTTTAGAAAGCAAGGCTATCGGTTTGTCACTATTCCAGAACTTTTAGAAATGGAAGATAAAGACATAAAGTTGGTGGCAAACAAAAAGTAATTATTAATTATTAAGTCATTAAGCAATAATAGTTGATTAACAAATGAAATTTATTATTATGAATAATTTAGATTATGTGGGAACCAGACAATATAACATTATTAATACTTTTCATAATAATATTTGGAGCGCCTTTTTTTGGAGGAGCATTTGCTGGAATAGCTACTCTAATTATTACAAGGAAAACAAATTTTTTTATTGAAATATTTAGACTATTAATTGGGGCTATCGGAGGGTATGAAGGCGTAATAATTGGGATTATTTTAAGTAGTTCATTTAAAAATCTAAATGAAATATTTAAAATAATTATTGATTTTCATTATGCAATACTTAAAGAAATTACTTATTTTCCTAAAATTGATTTTAGATTTTTCATTCCGGGTATCTTAGGGGCAATAGGTGCAAGTATAGCTATATTTATGAGCAGAAAAGTATTTCGCTGGCGTTTATAAATTCCTGAACTATAATTTAAGCCAAAAATCAAAATCAGTGTGGGTTGTAGTTTCATTCCTCAAACAAACTTACAACTTATCACTAAAATTAGATTTTTATTGAGAATAAATAACGAACAAATAAGGTTTAAAAAAATACGAGAACTATTGTCACAGAAAACAGGATTTAGCGTTATTACATGAATACTACGAAAGTTTTTTGGCGTTGAAAACCTTGTTTTATTGAAAGGCAGGCCGAAAAGCCCGCCTCACAAGATTGGATAATTTATCTGTTGGAAGTCTCTTAATGACTGCTTACTAAACTGAACTCAGTTTTTTTTTCAGGATTAGCTTCTGGACTATCAGCTTCAGAAGCCGGAACTAGCTGCCAGAATTTTGGTAAAAATTCTTGCCAATTTTCGAGAATTTTCCTCGCCTTTGGTGAAGCAGTACGTTCTGCATGAGTTTTGATTAACTCAAACAATTGCTTTGCGCCTGCTTGAGTAATCACTCGCTGCATTTTGACACTTTCTGGATTGACTAACTCAGGGAATGAACCGTTTTCATCTAAAAAGTATGCCAGTCCACCGGTCATTCCAGCAGCGACATTACGTCCTACTTTGCCAAGAACGACAATTACACCACCAGTCATGTACTCACAGCAGTGATCCCCAGCACCTTCAATTACTGCTAGACCTTTAGAGTTTCTCACAGCAAAGCGCTCTCCTGCTAAACCATTGGCAAATAATGTGCCACCAGTAGCGCCATAAAGACAAGTATTGCCAACTATGACGTTTTGTGATGAATTATAAGTGGCGTCAGCTGAAGGTTTAATGATGATTTCACCACCATGCATTCCTTTGCCGACGTAGTCATTTGCCTCTCCTTCCAGGGCGATAACGATCCCAGGAAGATTGAAAGCCCCAAAGCTTTGCCCAACACTACCTGTGAAGTTGAGATGAATTTGTCCTTCAAACCCACTGTCACCATACTGGGAAGCGATCGCCCCTGCTAATCTAGTACCTACTGTTCTGTCAGTATTGACTATCGGGAAAGTTTTGGTGACAGTAGATTGGTTGTTGATAGCAGTCTTGATATCGGCATCGGCAAGCAATTTGTCATCCAAAACCACGCCGTTACTGTGGACTTCTTCATGCACTAACCAACGACGGTTTTCTCTGCTATCTGGTAGCTGAAGTAAACAGTTGAGATTTAGCGATCGCGTTTTGGTAAGTTTTACCTCTGGGCGCACTTTTAACAAATCTGCACGTCCAATAATTTCTGACAAAGAACGGTAGCCAAGTCGTGCTAACAAACTCCGCACTTCTTCAGCGATGAAGTAGAAGAAGTTGACAACTTTTTCCGGTATTCCTGTAAACCGTTTGCGGAGTTCTTCTTTCTGAGTAGCAACACCTACAGGGCAGGTGTTCATGTGGCAAACTCGTGCCATGATGCAGCCTTCAGCAATCATCGCAATCGAGCCGAAACCGAATTCTTCACCGCCCATCAATGCACTTATTACCACATCCCAACCACTCTTGAGACCGCCATCGACGCGTAAAATCACCCGATCGCGCAAGCTGTTTTCCATCAAAACGCGATGCACTTCACTTAAACCGAGTTCCCAGGGCGAACCTGCATGTTTAATAGAACTGAGTGGCGATGCACCCGTACCCCCATCATGACCAGAAATTTGGATAATATCAGCATTTGCCTTGGCTACACCAGCAGCGATCGTCCCAATACCAACTTCCGCAACTAGTTTCACCGAAACTTTTGCTTTCGGGTTAATTTGATGCAGGTCAAAAATCAGTTGTGCTAAATCTTCAATCGAATAAATATCATGGTGCGGTGGTGGTGAAATCAGCGTTACACCAGGCTTGGAGCGCCTTAACATCGCAATGTATTCGCTCACCTTCGGCCCTGGAAGTTGCCCACCTTCCCCCGGCTTAGCACCTTGGGCAATTTTAATTTCAATTTGTTTAGCGTTGACTAAATACTCTGGCGTCACACCAAAGCGTCCCGATGCAACTTGTTTAATCGCACTATAAGCCCGATCGCCATTTTGCAATCCTTTTAAATGAGGTAGAGTTGGTGAGTATCCAGATTCATCTACATCATCTAAGACTGTATAGCGCACTGGGTCTTCGCCGCCTTCCCCAGAGTTAGATTTGCCGCCAATCCGGTTCATGGCGATCGCTAAAGTTTCGTGTGCTTCTCTTGACAATGCACCTAAAGACATGCCACCAGTACAGAAGCGCTGGACAATTTCACTGACCGATTCCACTTCTTCTATAGATATGGGTGAGCGATCGCTTTGGAAGTCGAGCAAGTCACGCAAGGCTGTTACCGGTCTACCTTGGAGGTGTTTTTTGTAAACTTCGTAGTGGTCGTAGTTTTTGCCATCTAAAGCTTTATGCAGCGTTTTTACCATTTCTGGGCTATTCATGTGGTACTCGCCGTTAGGACGGTACTGCACAAAACCCAGGTTTTCTAATTTCTTGTTGGTCAGTTCCGGGAACGCCTTGCTGTGGAAGGAAAGTACTTCATCAGCGAGTTCGCTCACACTCAAACCACCAATGCGGGAAGTCGTACCAGAAAATCCCAAATCGATTAAATCTCTACCGATGCCAATCGCTTCAAAAATTTGAGCTGCTTGATAGCTGGAGAGTAAAGAAATTCCCATCTTGGAGAGAATTTTCAGTAAACCGGACTCTATTGCTTTGCAATAATTTCCTAAAGCTTGCTCTAAGGTGAGGGCGGTAATTTTTTTGGCCTCAAACATTAATTTTTGAGTTTTGGAATCGCACCACCAATCACGCACTGTTTCCAAAGCCATATACGGGCAAACTGCACCAGCACCGTAACCAATCAGACAAGCAAAATGATGAGTACTCCAGCATTGTGCAGTATTGACAATCAGGGATGTTTTCATCCGCAGCCCTTCCCGAATCAGGTGATGATGCACCGCACCTACTGCTAATAAAGGAGGAATGTAAGTGTATTCCGTGGTGATGGTGTCATTGAGGTGTTGGCGTAGCCCACCGTAGGCATCGCTTAATATTAAAATCTTTGCACCTGCCCGCACTGATTGGGCTGCTTGTGCTTGTAAAGACTCGACGGCGGCTTTTAATCCTTCTGGGCCGTTAGCGATCGCAAATAAAGTTGACAACTCGGCTGTGGCAAATCCTGAGAGCTTAATCGCCTCTAATTCTCTTTCGTTCAAGACTGGCGACTCAAGTTTTAATCTCTTGGCGTATTCTGGTTGTGGTTGTAATAGGTTACCGCGTTCGCCCAACTCGACTTTCAAAGACATCACCAGCTTTTCCCGTAGGGGATCGATCGCTGGGTTGGTTACCTGAGCAAAACGCTGTTTGAAATAGTCGTATAGGAGGTGGGGTTTTTCTGACAATACTGCTAAAGGAATATCATCTCCCATGCAGAAAGTCGGTTCAGAACCTGCGATCGCCATTTGTTGAATTACCATTTCCACATCTTCTGTGGTATAACCAAAAGCGGTTTGCAGTTGCAGTAAAGTTTGTTTGTCGATTGTCAATTGCTCTTGGTCATTCGTGATTTGTCCTTTGCCGTTGCTGTTTCCATTTCCTGATGATGTATGACTAATGACCAACGACTTTAATTCTTGACGATACTGTTGCAGCCATTCTCCATATCGCTGCTGCTTGGCGATCCGCTGCTTAATCTCCCAATTTTTCAGCACTTCCTGATTGACTAAATCCACAGCAATCATTTGCCCAGGGCCTAGTCTACCTTTCTCCTTAATCTTGGCTTCTGGAAAGTCGACTACTCCTGCTTCCGAGGCTACAACAATGTAGTCATCTTCGGTAATCAGGTAGCGAGCTGGTCTTAACCCATTGCGATCTAATGTTGCACCAACTTTTTCGCCATCACTGAATACTAAAAGTGCTGGCCCGTCCCATGCTTCTTGCAGACCGCTGTAATATTCGTAGAAATCGATAATTTCTGGATATTCATTTAAAGAAGGCTGATTTTTATATGCCTCTGGAACCATTATCATTAAGGCTTCCAAGGGGCTGCGTCCAGAACGCACCAGCAATTCCAGTACATTATCTAAAGTAGCTGAGTCGCTGTTGTCAATATGAACTAATGGCTTGAGTTCGTCAATGCGATCGCCCCATACTGGATGATTCAAGCTAGCTTCTCGTGCCATCATCCAATTGATGTTACCCAACAAAGTATTGATTTCGCCGTTGTGACCCAACAGCCGCATCGGTTGGGCTAGCGGCCACTTGGGCATTGTGTTGGTACTAAAGCGGCGATGATAAACAGCAAAGGCACTTTTGTAAGCTGGATTTCGGAAATCTTGATAAAAATCTCCTAATACCGCCGAACGCACCATCCCTTTATAGACAATTGTCCGGCTTGACAAAGAGCAGATGTAAAATTCTTCTGAGACATTGTATGCGGCTTTGCCAATTCGGCGGCGGGTAATATACAACTGACGTTCCAGTTCATCGCCGCTTTTATCCTGCGAAGCAAGCATTACTTGTTCGATTTGGGGTTGATTTTCTTTTGCTTGTATCCCCAGTAGATCGGGTTGCACTGGTACTACTCGCCAACCCAGTACAATCAATTTTTCTTCGGCAGCTACTTGCTCAACTACTGCCCTAGCTTTTTGGGCTGCTTGTTGGTCTTGTGGTAAAAATATCATTCCCACAGCTTTGTTGCTAGTAGATAGCAATTCCTCGCCTATTTGGGCAAAATCTTCTTGAAACAACTCCCAAGGAATTGCCGTCAATACTCCTGCACCATCACCAGAGTCTCGGTCAGCGCTACACCCTCCTCGGTGTTCTAAGCAGGTCAAAGCAGCTAAAGCTTTTTTGACTATTTCGTGGCTGGCATGATTTTGACGATGAGCAATAAAACCTACACCACAGGCATCTCGTTCCTCTACTAACCACCTTTGCCCCTGGCTGGTATTTCTTGAGTTTATATCCACTGTGATTTTCTGGTCTTGATTCATCGATTGATTATTCATACCCTATACCTGAACTGTTGAGTTACCAATTTTGCCAATAAATAATGAGAAAAATTTTCTATTCAGTGATGCAGAAATGCATCAGCACTTAAAATTTAGGGAAAAAAAATTTTAACTCCGGTTTTCCTTTTAAGTTAACCTGTGTTAAAATAATTGCGTATTTTTTATGTATTTATGCGGTATTAGACAAGCTACTTTAGCCAAGACATGATTATTGTCCTGACAGTTTGTTTTTTATATTTTGAAGCTAAGTATTTTCTCAATTCTCTTTTTCCAGATGCACACTAGCTAATTGTTGAGCCTATTTTGGCTCACCTGAAACATGATTGAAACTGGACGCTGCACTAGGTTTGAAAATCAAAAATTTTCCGATTTGGCAATAAAATCAGCGTATTACAATATATAGTCATTTGACAATTACCACAAATTTCTGTTTCCCTGTTGCCACCTGTCTTACCAGTAATTACACCTCACTCAAGTAGCAACAGTAGCAACTAACAGTGAGGATTGAATATTTTAATCCTGTTTGGATAACTAAAACTACCGTGTATAGTGTAGTTGGTATTAGTGCCAGTTAAAACACTTGGTTACAGTGGCTTATGCGACTAAATGGTTGTTTCTTTTCAAAAGTGATAAGAAGCCAATATATAGAATATCATGTTTCTTCGCCAAGAAATCGATGTTTTTTATATTTGCAAATAATTAGTTAGTTTATACCTTGGGTGATAGTTTTGAAAAATACCTAGTAAATTATGGTAAAAATGCCGAATTGTTGCCAACAACAATACTCCAGTGCTATTTCGCTGATTGGGAATAGCAGGTTTATCCGAGCTAGTCTCTCACCAATACTTTCGATCGCCCTGTGCTTAGGTACTAGCTATGCTAACGCCCAGGAGTTCCCAAATGCCAAACCATTACCAAGGTCGTCCCAGTCACCGACCTCTCCTTTACCAGCAGTGGGATCGCCTGCACTCGCTAATCAAATTTCCCTCAATGGGCGTACTTTACCAGGAACTTGGTTACAGCGATCTGGAACAGCCAATCAAATCACAACTTATCTCAGTGACGGCGCATTCCGGCAATTAATTGGCGTAAATTTTTTAAATACTAGCAACTGGACTAGGCAACCAATACAGTGGTTTTCCTCCCTGACCAACCCACTAGTTTTAAACACTACATTACTAGGGGGATATCGCTATCTGGATATTACTAATTTTGCTCAAACAGCCGGATGGCAAATTGCAACCAATGGTAATACCTTAATGATTACCACCCCAAAAGTACAACTAACAAACATCGTTCAGAGCCAGCAACCTTCAAACGCAAGTGTTACTCCTTTGCAACAAGCCCGCATTCTTGTAGATTTAAATCGTCCAACTCCTTGGCAAGTTGCACAAGGGTCGACTATTAAAACAACTCAAATTCCATCCACCGATCCAGATACACTAATACCGAAATCAACTATACCGCCGAATCGCGAGTGGATAGTTACCCTGGATGCCATAGCCGATCCCGTTTTGATAGAACGTTATACTCCCCAGCCACCACCAGCACCACCAACATCACTGCCAGATCTACTCAAACAATTATCCCCAGCTACACCACCACTACCAGCTCCAGAACCACTAATTCAAAAAGTGGAAGTAGCGAACAACCAAACAATTATTCACCTAAGCGTTCCTTTTGGTCTATCGCCTCAAGTTAGCACTGTAGCAGACCCCAATCGCCTGATTATAAATATTCGACCCGATCCTTTAGAAGAGCGGGATATTACTTGGGCACCAGGATTGCTCTGGCGACAGCATTATATTAACTTAGGTACAGAACGCTTTGGAGTGGTTTGGTTAGAAGTTAATCCCCGCACTGGACTAACACTCAAACCGATGTCAGCTAGCCCTAATACACTTATGGGTACTGCTCCCTTAATTCAAACAGCACAACGCTACTCAGCCGTAGCTGCAATTAATGGTGGTTATTTTAACCGCAATAACAGATTACCTTTGGGTGCGATTCGTCGAGATGGTCAGTGGTTATCAGGGCCTATTCTCAACCGAGGAGCGATCGCCTGGAATGATTCTGGTGAATTTTACTTTGGTCGCCTTAACTTAGAAGAAACTTTAATTATTGGAAATAACCAGCGCTTACCAATATTATTTCTTAATAGTGGTTATATTCAAAGTGGTATTGCCCGTTACACTCCTGCATGGGGAGCAACTTATACGCCTCTAACGGACAACGAAATCATTTTAGTAGTACAAAAAGACCAAATTACGAATCAATTACCAGCCGGCAAAGTTGGCGAGCAGGTCGTTCCTATTCCCCAGGATGGCTACCTACTAACCTTACGCGCCAGCGCTACTACTAATGCCTCACTGTTACCTGTTGGCACAGCAGTGACTATTTCCAGTACTCCTAATCCCGGTGATTTTAGTCGTTATCCCTACATTATCGGAGCCGGGCCGCTATTAATCCAAAATCGTCAAATTGTCCTTGATGCTAAAGGGGAAAAATTCAGTAATGCTTTTATTGCAGAAAAAGCTGTTCGTAGCGGGATTTGTACAACCTCAACAGGCACACTAATGATTACTGCCGTGCAAAATCGTGTTGGTGGTTATGGTCCTACATTGGCAGAACACGCTCAGCTAATGCAACAAATGGGGTGTGTAGATGCCCTCAACTTGGATGGTGGTAGCTCTACCAGCCTTTACTTGGGAGGACAACTACTTGACCGTTTTCCTAGTACTGCGGCTCGTGTCCACAATGGCATTGGTATTTTCCTGAAAAAATAAGGGATTTAAGGGATTGAGGCATGGGGTGTTGGCAGTGTTGAGCCTCGCCGGAGACTTTGAAAGCTCTGGTAAGGAATTAGGAGTTAGAAATTAAGAATTAGGAGTTATTATTCTCCCTATACTCCTGTGCATCTGAAGCCCCTCTGCTTCCCAGTAACCAATCCCTTTTTAAAGTTTAGAACAAGCTGCCATTTTGCTTGATGAAGACTTAGTGTAAACCTAAAAATTTTAATAGTGATGGTTTACACCATAAGGTTTGATTTTGCTATCTTTAGCAAAGTGCAACAAAATTCGTGATTTCGTGATTTACAAAGTTGCAAGATAGCGTCAGAATTTTTCATTAATATTTTTAAGAGTACCAACGGTTTGTTATGTCTTCAAATGAGGTAACTATGGCTCGATATCAAGAAACTACACAGACTGACACTCTACACATCTCTCCAGTTATTAGTTCCAAAAGCATTGCTGCAACTGAGTTACGTCCTTGGGGCGCTTTTACAGTATTGGAAGAAGGACGTGGATATAAAATCAAGCGCATCGAAGTTAAGCCCGGACACCGTCTGAGTTTACAAATGCATCATCACCGTAGCGAACACTGGATTGTCGTCTCTGGTACAGCTAGGGTAGTTTGTGGCGAACAAGAAGTACTATTGAGTAATAATGAGTCAACCTATGTACCTCAATGTACAGCTCATCGTTTAGAGAATCCTGGTGTGATTCCTTTGGTGTTGATTGAGGTGCAAAATGGTGAATATTTAGGTGAGGATGATATTATTCGCTACCAAGATGATTATGCTCGTACCAAGGATTAAAACTAAAAGAATGCTATAAAAGCTCTGCTCCAAAAACTAAATATATTTTTGTACAAAGTGTCTTTAGTAACTACTACGCACCAAAAGTTCCTACCTCAACTGTTGGTAGGGACTTGTGGTGTGTTAGTGCTATAAATATAGTAATATGTAGTAAGAGCGATCGCTCTGTCCGCAACTAACAATAGGCAATTTTTTCTTCTATATAAAGAAATACCTACACCCTCACAACTCTCTAAAACAAAATAGCTCGTTAACTAAAAACAAAGATATATAGGGAACTCCAAAAAATAAATTATCTTGTTTGAAGTTAATGAATGTCGACCGTTGACTGTTAACTGGGAACAGTAGGATATTTTTTATTTGTCAGTCCCTTACCAAAAATCAAAACTCAATAAAAATATTCATCCGTACTTTGAAGTTTAAATTTTGCTGTATAAATTGAGTCTTTCTAAATTGGAATTCAAGCTTACTACCTAGATAAGAAGTAAGCTACACGTAGCATCCGCTCAAGAAGCATTGGTCAACCGATCGGTAGAATTAAGATAGGTTATTTAGTTGCAAAAACGAATTTCATGATTCATCTGAGTCAAGCAGCCGCGAGTGAAATCGTGCGAATCAAGTCCAAGCAGCAGCCAAATGTTTTATTTCGATTCGCGGTAAAACCAGGTGGCTGTTCCGGGTTCTTTTATGATATGTCCTTCGATCGAGCAATAAAAGTTGGCGATCGGGTTTTTGAGTTCGACGAGATTCAAGTCATCATAGACGCTGAAAGTTTAAATCAGCTCAACGGCTTGACAGTGGATTATTCAGAAGACTTAATGGGTGGTGGTTTTCGCTTCCACAACCCTCAGGCGATCGCTACTTGTACTTGTGGTCATTCCTTCTCCATAAGTCACTAGTACTGCAAGGCGGAAGTCAAAAGTCAAAAATATTATGGATTGGGCTTTTTAGGGATTTTAAATGGTTGCTCTATTTACGCCTCAGTGTACTAGTCATTATGCTAACAACAAAGGACAAAGCGGAAAATCACCAATGCCGCTTTTGTGTAAACAGAGCAACTAATCGGAGTTTCTAAGCCTTTGGCTTTGAGATCCTGTAGGGTACAGACGCCACTTACTTTTGTGTAAAGTTACGGATAACCCTACAATAAAGCAAAGCTAAGCGTAGTACCTTGTAAATAAGGAATACAAGTCAACTAACATTAGTCGAGTAATAGCTTAACGGCAATTCCTTTAAGCGGAGGAACCGCGCCAAAAAACTGCCTCAACTTTGTAAAAGAGGACAAATAATAATTGACATGAACCCCTAAAAAACGATATAATCAGGATTTGTTAAAACTTAGACCATAAGCAGCTTTACGCGCTGTAACTCATGCCAACAATACAGCAGCTAATACGTAATGAACGCGAACAAGCGCGTCAGAAAACTAAGTCTCCAGCTCTGAAACAATGCCCCCAACGGCGGGGAGTTTGTACCAGAGTATACACGACTACACCAAAAAAGCCTAACTCAGCTCTACGCAAAGTAGCAAGGGTAAGACTAACCTCTGGGTTTGAAGTCACAGCTTACATTCCAGGGATTGGTCATAACTTACAAGAACACTCAGTTGTGATGATTCGTGGCGGTCGGGTTAAGGACTTACCAGGCGTGAGATACCACATAATCCGTGGCACCTTAGATACAGCCGGAGTTAAAGACCGCAAGCAAGGTCGTTCCAAGTATGGAACCAAGCGTCCAAAACAAGCGAAAAAATAGGATTAGGCGATTAATCGCATTAAACACGATTAATCGCCTAGGCCAAAAATGCTCACGGACAAAAGCGATCGCCACCTGGGTTTTAGCAGCAGTCATCAAGGCTGTTGTATTTGCTTTGAAGCAATCAAGCAAGCTACACCCTACACTCAGCGAGCAAGTGTAGAATTTGTGAGGAGAATGCTGTAACGACAACAGAATTCTCATTTGGACATTAGGTTTATAATCTTGTCGCCTTGAATATTTTAGTTGCAGGTAGCAAGTCAAACAATTTTAAATTTGAGATTTGCGATTTTGGATTTATTGAATCAGATGTAAATGAGACTTACAGACTCTTAATTTTTGATTTATTCTGACGATTGTCGTCAGAATATGTACCGAAAATTTTTAATCCCAAGTCTCAAATCCCAAATTCAAAATTGGCAACTGCAACGCTCGAAAAAATTGAGGAAGTCTGAGGGTTGGGTTCCACCGCTTTTAGTTTCCGGTGTCTGATAGCATATAATTTCGTTGCCAAATCCGAATTAAAGGTGAAGTATGTCTCGTCGTGGTGTTATTCAAAGGCGGCCAGTTCCGTCTGACTCCGTATATAACAGTCGCCTTGTGAGCATGATTATCAGGCGGATCATGCGTCATGGCAAGAAATCGCTTGCCGCAAGGATTGTTTATGATGCATTAAAAACTATTGAGGAACGCACTGGTAATAATGCTTTAGAAACTTTTGAAAGAGCAGTGCGGAATGCTACGCCTCTAGTAGAAGTCAAGGCTCGCCGCGTCGGCGGAGCAACTTATCAAGTACCAATGGAAGTGCGTTCAGAACGGGGTACTACCCTAGCACTACGTTGGCTGGTGCAGTTTTCTAGATCTAGACCAGGGCGTACAATGGCCAGCAAATTGGCAAATGAGTTAATGGACGCTGCCAATGAAACTGGAAATGCCATTCGCAAACGCGAAGAAACGCACCGGATGGCGGAAGCGAATAAAGCATTTGCTCATTATCGCTACTAAGCAGAAAAGCGATATATCGCTCCATATCAGCGGTATATCGTGAAATTGACAAAAATAAAGACGGTTTTCCGTAAAAGTATAGAATCTTAACAAAGAGTAATATACAAGATATCATGAGGCAAAAACTATAGGAGGTAATTGTGGCACGCACGATCCCGCTAGAGAAAGTACGCAACATCGGTATTGCGGCGCATATAGATGCGGGCAAAACAACAACAACAGAGAGAATATTATTTTACTCTGGGATAATTCATAAAATTGGCGAAGTTCATGAAGGAACTGCCGTCACAGACTGGATGGAGCAGGAGCGGGAGAGGGGAATTACCATTACTGCTGCTGCTATTAGTACCAGTTGGAAAGATCATCAAATTAACATTATCGATACTCCGGGTCACGTAGACTTCACAATTGAAGTTGAACGTTCCATGCGCGTTTTGGATGGTGTAATCGCAGTATTTTGTTCTGTGGGCGGCGTGCAACCCCAGTCAGAGACAGTATGGCGACAAGCAGACCGCTATAAAGTGCCTCGGATCGCCTTCATCAACAAGATGGATCGTACAGGAGCGAACTTTTATAAAGTTCACGAGCAAATGCGCGATCGCTTGCGGGCAAATGCGATCGCCATTCAACTGCCAATTGGTAGCGAAAACGACTTCAAGGGTATTATTGACCTGGTAAGGTTGCGTGCCTACATTTATAACAACGACCAAGGAACTGATATCCAAGAAACGGATATCCCTGCTGACTTGCAAGAGCTGGTAGAAGAATACCGTACCAAGCTCATCGAAGCTGTAGCAGAAACCGATGACGATCTGATGACTAAGTACTTCGAGGGTGAAGAACTTACAGAAGACGAAATCCGTACTGCTTTACGTAAAGGTACAATTGCGGGCACTATTGTGCCAGTGCTTTGTGGCTCAGCGTTTAAAAACAAAGGCGTGCAGTTGATGCTGGATGCGGTTGTCGATTACCTGCCAGCACCAAGTGAAGTACCCCCAATTCAAGGCATATTGCCGAATGGCGATACTGTTGAGCGGCGGGCTGATGACAACGAACCCCTATCGGCTCTGGCATTCAAGATTATGGCCGACCCTTACGGGCGTCTGACATTTGTTCGTGTTTATTCTGGTGTGTTGAAAAAAGGTAGCTACGTTCTCAACGCCACTAAGAATAAAAAAGAACGGATTTCCCGCTTAGTTCTGATGAAGGCAGATGAACGGCAAGATGTCGAGGAATTGCGTGCGGGTGATTTAGGAGCAGCCTTAGGATTGAAAGACACCTTGACAGGTGACACGCTCTGTGATGATGCTTCGCCAGTAATTCTAGAATCTCTATTCATTCCTGAGCCTGTAATCTCGGTAGCGGTTGAACCCAAAACCAAGAACGACATGGACAAACTGTCCAAAGCTCTGCAATCTCTCTCAGAAGAAGACCCAACCTTCCGCGTCAGCGTCGATCCAGAAACCAACCAAACCGTAATTGCCGGGATGGGAGAACTACACTTAGAAATTCTGGTAGACCGGATGTTACGCGAATTCAAAGTGGAAGCCAATGTTGGTGCGCCGCAAGTAGCTTACCGCGAAACAATTCGTAAGCACGTAACTAGAGTTGAAGGTAAATTCATCCGCCAAAGTGGTGGTAAAGGTCAATACGGTCACGTTGTAATCGATTTACAGCCAGGAGATCCTGGCAGTGGTTTTGAGTTCGTCTCCAAAATTGTTGGTGGTGTTGTACCGAAAGAGTACATTGGCCCCGCAGAACAAGGAATGAAAGAAAGCTGTGAATCAGGAGTTCTGGCTGGATATCCATTGATTGATGTCAAAGCAACGCTGATTGATGGGTCATACCACGATGTAGACTCTTCGGAAATGGCTTTTAAAATTGCTGGCTCAATGGCAATGAAAGAAGCTGTGCTTAAAGCTTCACCAGTACTATTAGAGCCTATGATGAAAGTTGAAGTGGAAGTTCCTGAAGACTTTATGGGGAACGTGATTGGCGACCTCATCTCCCGCCGGGGGCAGATTGAAAGCCAAAGCACTGAACAGGGACTCTCTAAGGTGGCATCCAAAGTTCCACTGGCAACTATGTTCGGCTACGCCACTGATATCCGATCGAAGACCCAAGGTCGTGGTATCTTCACGATGGAGTTCAGCCATTACGAAGAGGTGCCCAAGAGCGTAGCTGAAACTATCATTGCAAAAAGCAAAGGGAACGCTTAATTAAAAAAGGAAACGAGGATTCATGGCACGCGCAAAGTTTGAAAGGAATAAACCCCACATTAATATTGGTACAGTTGGCCACGTTGACCACGGTAAAACTACCTTGACAGCAGCCATCACTATGACCTTGGCAGCTCTCGGTCAGGCTGTAGCTAAGGGCTACGACCAAATCGATAATGCACCAGAAGAAAAGGCGCGCGGTATTACAATTAATACCGCTCACGTAGAGTATGAAACCGAAAAGCGGCACTATGCTCACGTAGACTGTCCCGGACACGCTGACTATGTGAAAAACATGATCACTGGTGCAGCCCAAATGGATGGTGGCATCCTCGTAGTTGCTGCTACTGATGGTCCTATGCCCCAAACCCGCGAACACATCCTGCTAGCAAAACAGGTCGGCGTTCCTAGCTTGGTTGTCTTCTTGAACAAAGAAGACTTGATGGATGACGAAGAACTTTTGGAACTAGTAGAACTAGAACTGCGGGAATTGCTTTCCAGTTACGATTTCCCTGGCGATGACATCCCCATCATCAAAGGTTCTGGTCTGCAAGCTTTAGAAGCAATGACCAAGAATCCCAAGACCCAACGGGGAGAAAATAAGTGGGTAGACAAAATCTACGAACTGATGGATGCTGTTGATTCTTACATTCCTACCCCCGAACGGGATGTTGATAAGCCCTTCCTGATGGCTGTAGAAGACGTATTCTCCATCACAGGTCGTGGTACTGTTGCCACTGGTCGGATTGAACGGGGCGTAGTAAAAGTCGGCGATAACGTTGAACTAGTGGGTATCAGAGATACTCGCGCCACCACCGTAACTGGGATTGAGATGTTCAAGAAGAGTCTCGACCAAGGTATGGCAGGGGATAACGCTGGCGTACTACTCAGAGGTATTCAAAAGGCTGATATTGAACGGGGTATGGTAATTGCTAAACCTGGTTCGATTACGCCTCACACTCAATTTGAAGGTGAAGTATACGTTTTGACAGAAAAAGAAGGTGGTCGTAAGACTCCATTCTTTGCTGGTTACCGTCCTCAGTTCTACGTACGGACAACTGATGTAACTGGTACTATCAAAACCTTTACTTCCGATGATGGTAGTGATGCTGAAATGGTGATGCCAGGCGATCGCATCAAAATGACAGTAGAGTTGATCAACCCGATCGCTATTGAACAAGGAATGCGCTTCGCCATTCGTGAAGGTGGTCGCACCATCGGTGCTGGTGTTGTCTCCAAAATTCTGAAATAGCACCTTTTTGCTCATAACAAAGGAGCAGAGATGGTATGATGCCTCTCTGCTCCTTTCTATTCCTTTAATTAAAGGGAGTAGGGAAAAAAGATATCAACATACATGCTGTCTCTCTCATCCCCACTCCCCACTCACTACTCCCCTAATTACGCAGAACCTGGACAATTAAAGATGGCAACTCTACAGCAGCAGAAAATTAGAATTCGCTTACAAGCTTTTGACCGACGCTTACTAGATACATCTTGCGAGAAGATTGTAGATACAGCTAACCGCACTAATGCTACAGCTATAGGCCCAATTCCTTTACCAACAAAACGCCGAATCTACTGTGTGCTGCGATCGCCTCACGTAGATAAAGATTCACGGGAACACTTTGAAACCCGTACTCATCGCCGAATTATTGACATCTACCAGCCATCTTCTAAAACCATTGATGCCTTGATGAAATTGGATCTACCATCGGGTGTAGATATTGAAGTAAAACTATAATTAGTCATTAGTTATTGGTCATTAGTCATTAGTCGAAGAAGAAAGACAAATGACAAAGCGCAAAGTCTCTTGCGAGGTTTCCTCTGAACAGACGGCAGTTCCTTTAAGCGGGGGAACCCCGCCAACGGACTGCCTTAACTTTGTAAGAGAGGACAAAGGACAAATGACAAAAGACATTAGTATGAATATTTACCTTGCCCTGAAGAAATATATCTCAGGGCTTTTTATTTAGCTGCAAAACAAATGATAGAATGTAGACATATTACGGGAAAAGCAGAGAAAAATAAATTTTAAAGATTAAGTATATACTAAGGTAACAATGACATCATCTTCTAAAATTGCAGTTCGCGAACTACCTCTGTTCCCGTTACCCGAAGTAGTTCTGTTTCCTACCAGACCATTGCCCCTGCATATCTTTGAATTTCGCTACCGAATCATGATGAACACAATTTTGGAGAGCGATCGCAGGTTCGGTGTTCTGATGTTCGATCCAGTTAAAGGTACAATTGCAAATACTGGGTGCTGCGCCGAAATCGTTCATCATCAACGGCTGCCAGACGACCGGATGAAAATGCTGACTCTGGGGCAACAAAGATTTCGTGTATTAGAATACGTTCGTGAAAAGCCATACCGTGTTGGTTTAGTAGAGTGGATTGAAGACCACCCACCAACTAAAGATTTACGACCTTTGTCTTCAGAAGTAGAACAACTATTACGGGATGTTGTGCGTCTGTCAGCCAAATTAACCGAACAAAATATAGAGTTGCCAGATGATTTGCCCGACCTGCCAATAGAGCTATCTTATTGGGTAGCAAGTAACCTATATGGTGTTGCGGCAGAACAACAGTTATTGCTAGAAATGCAAGATACTGCAACTCGACTAGAGCGGGAAGCAGAAATTTTAACTTCTACTCGTAATCACTTGGCAGCTCGGGCTGTTCTGAAAGACACATTTAATCAGAACTCGTGAGTAGTTATTTAATTATCAGTGATTGGTCATTGATAATTGCAAAAGATAAAGCATAAATTACTAAAGAGCGCTTACTGGTAAAACATTGTAACTGCCCATAATTTTGAGAATCTCTGTGTAAATACTTAATTCGGTCAAAGCAGATTGCATATGTGTTTGGTTAGTATCTGCTTCTACATCAATGAAAAACAAATATTCGCCTAGCGATCGCTTCGTTGGACGAGATTCAATCCGACTTAGGTTAATTCCTAGTTGAGCAAATATTTGTAAAGGTTTGACTAACGCTCCTGGAATATTGGCAGGTACACTAAAAGCTAGAGATGTATGACTACCATGTGATTTTAACCTTCCAGAGCCAGGGTTTACTTGAGGGTGACTTACTACCCAAAAACGAGTAAAGTTTTCTGGATAATCGTTAATACCACTGGCAAGTATCGGTAGATTGTAGAGTTGAGCCGCTCTACTAGAGGCGATCGTTGCTATTGTTGGATCTTGTTCCAATCGCTCTAGTACTTCGGTTGTGGAATTATTTGCAATAATCTGTACCCTTGGCAGGAATTGCTCTAACCATACCTGACATTGTGCCAAGGCTTGTGGATGAGAGTAAACAGTTTGAATGTTATCTAGGCTAGTCGCACAAGAAATTAAATTATGGACAATGGGTAATACCAAGGCCAACTGAATTTGCAACCCGTCCAATTGCCAGACTGTATCTAGCGTCATGGTTACGCTGCCTTCAATAGAATTTTCCACCGGGACAACAGCCAAGTGTGCTCGACCGTTAGCAACGGCGTGCAGTGATTGGGAGATACTGGGATAGGGGCATAACATAGCTTCAACTCCCGTACTTTTGCCCAGCCAGTTGGCATAAAAAACAGCTGCTTGTTCTGAGTAAGTGCCGGCAGGTCCTAAATGTGCGATCGATATAGTCATGTCTTTAGCCTTGGGATTGAGAGGATTTATAAAAAAATTTTATCTGGTATACTCAAGTACAAAGTACTTAATACTGAGTATAAAGCTGGTTGCTAAAGAGCTTTGAGCAATTAATTCTCTCCTAATATATATGACTAAAGGTATAAATAAACTTTCTACTTTTGTGTATTTGGATTTAGTTTATTAAAAAATCTTAAAATTAAGAAACAAATACTTTTATCTGCTCATGGCTATCCGGTTTACTGCCTCCCAATCGGTTGAAATCGCTGTTCCACAGGAGTCTATTCCGATTCAACACTATTTACGTCAGCCTCAACGTCTGGTTAAGGCTTTGGTTGACAATACCCGAATTCAGCAACTTTCTGAAGACGTATTTCGCTTGAAAATGCGTCCGCTAAATTTTATGTCAGTGAGTATTCAACCGACTGTAGATATGAGAGTTTGGGCTGAATCAAATGGCATAATTTATTTGCGATCGCTACGCTGTGAAATCCTGGGTTTCGAGTTTATTAATCAGCGTTTTGCTCTCAATTTAAAAGGATATTTGTCTCCCAAACGGTTAAGCACTGGCACTCGTTTACAAGGAAGAGCTGATTTGGAAGTACAGGTGGAGCTGCCACCGCCATTTTCTCTGACTCCAAAGCCAATTTTAGAGGCTGCTGGCAATGGTTTGCTCAAAAGTGTACTCTTAACAATCAAGCAACGCTTATTACATCAACTTTTAGCAGATTATCACTACTGGGTGATATCACAAATAAAGGATAAAGAACTTGAGGGTGAGAGTGCTGAATTACCAATATTGAATCCTGAGTAATTATTAAATCACTTATTATCAAGTATTTTGATTTGACAAGGACGAAAAGACTTGCGATGTAGGGGACAAGGGCCGTATTGTTGCAGAGCTAGCAAGTGGTGCTGGCTACCATAACCCTTGTTATACTCCAAGTTATACATCGGGTATTTTGATGCTAGACGCATTATCAGATCGTCACGCCAAACTTTGGCGACAATACTAGCAGAGGCAATAGTAAGCGATCGCTCGTCTCCTTTGACTATTGTTTGTTGGGGCAGTAGCAAATCTTTGATTGACTGATTGCCATCAACTAAGCAGAGTACAGGCTGTACCTTTAACTTCAGTACAGCCCGCTTCATTGCTAACAGCGTCGCTTGCAGAATATTTATTTTGTCAATTTCTGCACTGGAAGCAAACCCAATTTTCCAATCTACAGCTAGCTCACAAATTTGTTGTGCTAGCTGAGTTCTTCTTGGACTAGATAACTTTTTACTGTCTTGAATTTTGGCTGCCATTAGTTTTGGCAAAGCACAATCTGGGAGTATCACCGCAGCCGCTACCACAGGCCCAAATAAAGCGCCTCGCCCTACTTCATCTACACCTGCAACTAGTCCTGGAATCCCTGATAAGGTAGAAAACTCCAGCCAACTGGATTTTTCCAAAGGTGTTGGCGAACGAATGGGAGCTGTTTGCTGTATTTCTACCATAAGGTAAATTAATTGTCCTCAAGCGCCGAGGAACGACGGCGGCGGCGACGGTTGGCAGTAGCAGTGCTATTAGCGTCACTCTCATCTACGTTCGTCAAGCCTTCTGAAGGAGTGTCAGTAAACCCTGATAGTTCAGTTGCCTCTTGAGCTGTCTCTTGGATTAATGATTTTTGTTCTGGCTCAATAACCTTTGGTATCGGTATTCTGCTGGGCGCAAGTTCAGATGTTGCTCTTTGAGCAGTAGTTGATTCTGGAACTGATTCAGTTGGTGTTGTTGGCAGTTGACCGGGCTGAATTACGTTAATAATCACAGACTTGGAATTCTTAACTTCTTGCTCCAATTTCACCAAGGGAGAGATTCCCATTAAGGCAAACATATCCTGTTCCTGGAGCGTCATTTCTACAGTTCTAATTTCCGGTGGTTCTACCACTGGTTTGACTGGATCTGCCTTAGTAATTTTAGTGCGCTCTATTCTTTCACTCCAACCTGATTTACCAAGGGTCGGCGAAGGAATCTCTGGTGTTACTCCTAGTTCTGGTTCAACATCAAGGTCTAAGTCTGGCTCATTGCTAAAAGCCAGTGGATTAGTACTAGTCCGGGCTTCATCTTTCCCGTTTAATCCATTGATACTACCAATCCGACTGCGGCGAGTGCGGGTACGACGTTTATTATCATTAAGTTCTTGATAACTAGGATGATTGATCAGATTGAGATTACTCAATTCCGAGTCGGCATCGAATGATTCCCCAAATCCATCATAGGTTTCTCGTGGTTCTGGGATGCGCGCCGATGGCTGACGTGGTTCTCTATGAGGTAAAGGAGATACAAAACGCTCGCGTTCTGGTATTTCTGTTGGTGTGGGCAATCGGTTTTCGATTTCTCCAGGTAGACGCACAGTATGTCCTAGACCACCACAGGTGGGACAAGTTTCACCAAACAATTCGTAAATATTTTGACCCTGACGCTTGCGAGTCAGTTCTACTAAACCCAGTTCAGTTAGTTGAGCAATCTGGGGACGAGCTTTGTCTGCTTTGAGCGCTTTATTAAAGTGTTCGAGGACTTGCAGTTGATCGCGTCGCGATTCCATATCAATAAAATCAACCACAATCACTCCAGCGATATTTCGCAGACGTAACTGACGAGCAATTTCTGTTGCAGCTTCACAGTTTGTCCACAACACTGTTTCTCTAGCTGTTGCCGATCGCGTGAACGAACCTGAGTTAACATCAATTACTGTTAATGCCTCAGTTGGCTGAATGATAATGTATCCTCCAGAAGGTAGGTCTACTCTTGGTTTTAGGGCTTCTCGAATAGCGGCATTGATCCGGAAATACTCTAAAATTGGCGAGCGATCGCGATGATGGTCAATTAACAATCCTTGAGGTGTTTGACCTCCACTCCAATTCTGCAAGTACTGTTTAACTCGCTTCAAACCAGTACTGGAATCCACAACAATCCGATTTACATCCGCGCCGTACATATCTCGCAATACGCGCTGAATAAAGTCATCGTCCCGGTTGAGCAATGCTGGGGCGCGAGTGGAATGGGCTTCTTGCTGGATTGCTTCCCATTGCTTTTGTAGCACCTCTAAATCTTCCATTATTGCTTCTTCTGGTTTGCCTTCTGCTTCTGTACGTACAAGCAAACCCATTCCCGCCGGTTTGATCAAAATGGCTAGTGCCCGCAAGCGGTTGCGCTCGCTTTCACTTTTAATTCGTCGGGATAAATTTACGCCTCTACCGTAGGGCATTAGTACGACATAGCGTCCGGGTAAAGTAATATTACCCGTAAGCCTCGGTCCTTTTGTCCCCGTTGGTTCTTTCATCACTTGCACCAACACTTTCTGTTGTGGTGCTAATAATTCTGTGATTGCCGCTGCGGTACGCTTTAACTTTAACGGACCCAAATCAGTGACATGAATAAATCCGTTGCGCTCTGGGTCTCCAATATTGACAAAAGCCGCATCTATCCCAGGTAATACATTTTCTACTACTCCTAAATAGATATCACCTATTTGATGATGACCTGTAGCAACAACCAGTTCCTGTATCTGATCTTCAGAAAAAACCGCAGCAATTTGGTGCTGCTCCGCGATAATAATTTGTTTTGGCATTCAATTTCCTCAAAAATTGGCAGCACTAACAGGTTTGGAGGTTTGTATCTCAAATCCGGTTAATTACTTAATAAATGAAAACTTTTTACATTCCCATATTCTTTGACGCGATGGTACAACTATCGTCGTTACTTCCAAAGCAAAACCCGTTCTATAGCCCTAGCTCAAACTTCTCTTTGCATGGTAGTCGCTACCCTTCGGATTCTCTCAAGGAGTACAAGTCGGAAAATCCGCCGTTAATACCTGCCTCGTGTTTGCGTCAGTTTTCATTCTCAATATTAAGCCAGTTTGATATTATACCTTTTTCTCCTGTTACCTTAAAAAGACGCTACTACTAATAACAATCGTCAACCAATTTTAGATTTTAGATTTGCGATTTTGAATTGAAACAGACCACGAGGGTAAGAGGCTTAAAGACTTTAGATTGATGATTTGAGATTTGTTCGACCCACAATGGATGAGGCATGAACCATAAAAAAATCCAAAATCTCAAATCTAAAATTGAAAATATAGGTTAACCTGAGCTTCTAAGATAAAAAGCTATTGGCACTCTTAAGAGCATTCACACGTTTGATGATTCCAGAACGGCTACATATTCATATTGTTTAAGCAATTAAATCAACCATTGGTGATTGATTTGTGATGCAATACCTCAACAAAGAAAGTTCTAAGTTGAAAATACTAAATCCTGAGCCAGCTTTTAACTCAGGATGCTTAATTTTAGAGTAACTTAGTCAAGTCGTTAACAAAAAGAAACCACTTCTATTTTCCATTCCCCAGATTTATCCTTAGGGTTATATTTAGCAACATCAGTTGCTACTTTGTCTGAAGTTGCCCTAGCCTACGGCAAGCTACGCTTTGATTTTGCGCGTCTGTGGGCGTCTAGAGGTCGGCATAGCTGACGGCAGTTGGTTTCTATAGTGAGTTCTCCAAAGGAGTAAAACTCTACAAGAGTAACACACTAGCTCTTGGACACTACTGTGGATTAGATATTCAGCAGTTGTTTAAAAAGCATGGAGTTAGAGAACCTAACCGAGCCTGCTGTTCATTACTGATTCACAAGGTAGCTATAGAGAGAGTGTGTTCTTTAATCTGCCTCAGTTTGTCTGGGATACAATCCTAGAAGTTGCACTCTAATATCTTTGCTTTCGCCCCCTGAATGCGAGGGTAGTGAACCAGCTAATTCTATGCAGCGCCAGAAAATTTCTCTTCACCTCATTCTAACGCAACCTTGCTAAAAATCAATTCCGATGATTTGCGATGTTATGACAACTACTAGCAAGTTGTCATACAGGGATTATACTCCTAAAACTAACCGATTGCGGTGGATGTGTCGAAGTTGAAATTCTACATTAGCTACTGCCTCTAACATAAATATGATTTGTTCGGGACGTAACAGCCAACCATCTTGACGATAGCTACCTAGATAACGAATAACAGATGTAGATTCTGCTGTGCCATTGTAGGTTTGTTGCAATTCCATTTCAAACAAGCGATCGCGCAGATTTATTAACTGGCTCTTGCCTGACTTAGTTGTTTGTTCGTACCAGAATTCATCTTTGGCTTTAATAGTATCAATCCAGTTTTGCCATTGTCTAGACAATGCTTCCTCAAATGCTGCTACAGTGATTAAATATTCTGCGGCTACCAATAATTGGCTAGCTGCTTTAGCTTTTAAATCGGTCTGCGCCACATGATATATAGGTATGTCTGTGGGCATTTCTCGAATTAGTTGCTCTTTAAAAGTATCAACTGCTACGGGCATTGTTAACTCAAAATCCGCAATTTCACCACTGCTAGTAGCTCCTAAAGCCAAAGCAGTAGCTACAGAAATTCGTGGCATTGGATGAAAACCACCAGTGAAAGCAATTGGCAAGCCTGCTCGCCGCACAACTCGGTCAAACAGACGGATTAAATCTAAATGGCTCACCAAAGCCATGTTTCCTTGCTTGCCAAACCATACTCGTATTCGTTGTGTCTTAGCAGTATCGGGCACAAAATCGCCGGCGAATTTTGGTACGGCAGGTGGTTCAATGACGATATTGTGCCCAAAATCAGTGCCACAAACGCCACAGTGAGAACAACCTTCAAAAGAACAATCGGGTACAATTGCCGCTTTTAAGGCGCGTTCCAAATCTTCTTTGAGCCACTTTTTATCAATCCCTGTATCAATATGATCCCAAGGTAGGGGAGTATCGAGGGAGTGGGGAGTGCTCACTGCCCAGTCTTGAGTTAGGTATTCTCCACTATGCTTGTGTACTTCTGTGCTCTTGGGCGGCTGTGCCTGAAACAAATTCCATTCGCCATTTTCGATTTGGCGGTATTTCCAATCTAGACCAGCTTGGGCGATCGCATCTCCCCAAGCAGCAAAAGCTCGGTCTAAATTCTCATACCATGAATCCATACCTGCACCCAACTCCCAAGCGCGGCGTACTACCTTGCCCAAACTGCGATCGCCTCGTCCAACAAAATCCTCCATTGCTGAAATTCGCACATCGGTAAAATTTACCTTCACTCCCTTGAGCCGACGGAATTCTTGCCGCAGCAGGTTTTGTTTGCGCCCAAATTCAGTGCTAGAAACTGAGTGCCATTGAAATGGCGTATGGGGCTTGGGAGTAAAGTTAGAAATTGTCAAATTAAAGTTTAGAGGTTTTCTGCCTTTGCCTCGACACTCGCGCTGTAGCCAACTTACTGTTTCGGCAATACCTAAGACATCAGCATCTGTCTCACCAGGCAAGCCAATCATAAAATATAGCTTAATTTTATTCCAGCCTTGCTCCCAAGCTGTTTTCACCCCCTGCAATAGTTCTTCATTTGTCAAACCCTTATTCACGATATCTCGCATCCGCTGAGTTCCAGCCTCTGGAGCAAACGTTAGTCCACCTTGGCGCGTACCTCCAAGGATATTAGCAATATTTTCATCAAATTTGTCTACCCGTTGACTGGGTAAACTTAAAGAAATGTTTTCATTTTTTAAACGATTTTTAATTTCCATCCCCACCGCTGGTAGGGATAAATAATCAGAACAACTTAGAGACAGTAAAGAAAACTCATTGTAACCAGTTGCCCTCATACCTTGTTCAATTGCTTCTACCACTTTATCCGGTTCTACATCCCGTGCTGGTCGAGTCAACATTCCTGGTTGACAGAAGCGACAGCCACGAGTGCAACCACGCCGAATTTCAATGGTCAAGCGGTCGTGTACTGTTTCTACGTAGGGAACTAGCCCAATGGAATATGCTGGAATAGGAGTTGCAACTCTTCGCACAATACGTTTTGGCACCCCTGGCCGCGCAGGATAAACTGAGCCATCATCTGCCATGTCGTAAAACTGGGGGACATATACACCTGGTATTTGTGCCAACTCTAGTAACAAATCTTCCCGACTCAAAAGAGCTTGTTTGCCTTCTTCCAATACCAAACCAATTTCTGGCAGTAATTCTTCTCCATCTCCAAGGGCGAAAAAGTCGAAGAAGTCGGCGTAAGGCTCAGGATTTGATGTTGCTGTCTGTCCCCCTGCAAAAATCAGAGGAAATGAGCGCTGGGTATTGCTCAACTCTCCCCTGTCTTGATACCCCTGTGCTGTTGTGGTTCCTTGCCTCTCTTGCCATGTCAGGGGAATTCCTGCTAAATCCAACATTTCTAGGATATTAGTTGCACCCAATTCGTAACTGAGGCTAAAACCTAAAATATCGAATTCTGTGAGCGATCGCTTTGACTCTACCGCAAATAACGGTGTATTCGTTTGGCGTAGTTTGGCACAGAGATCTTGTCCTGGTAAATAGGCGCGATCGCACAATTGACGGGGTTGGGCATTCAAAATGTTATATAGAATGATATGCCCTAAATTGGATGCCCCGACTTCGTATACTTCTGGATAGGTTAAAACCCAGCGTATTGTTGTTGTATCCCAAGGTTTGTGTATTGCTAAGCGCTCGTTACCCAAGTAACGCGCTGGTTTGAAAATTTCCGGTGTTATTAATTTTTCAACTGCAACAGCCACTATGCTATCTTCGAGCTACTTTAATTACAGTTACTCAACCGTAACTTTAACATTGAATTTAGTCTGATCGCAAAGTTTTTCGTTGCAACTTATAACTTATTTACATAAAGTCCGCTCCTTACCGAACTTTGCTAATTATTACATCGCTTATATATAAATTTATGTTGCAGACAATTCAGCTTCACTTTCTAAAATTTCAAAAACCCTATCGAGTTGCGTTAGTTCAAAAATAATTTGAATTGAGGGAGCGACATTGCAAAGTTGGAAACTCCTTTCTAAACTAACAGCCAGCTTGTGTGCTGATAACAGTGCCATCAAGGCTGTGCTATCTAAGGATTCTACTGCCGTTAGATCTACTACCAAAATGGAAATATCATTTTTTGTTACCCCACTGGTAAGATCTCGTTCAAATTCCAAGGCGTTTGCAGCATTCAAACAGCCTTGGGGTCGAATAACTGCAATTTTGGGATACTGAAGCACTGCTTGCATAGTTACATCCTATGAGAATTATTGAAGCGTCAAAGTAAGAATTATTTGAACATAAACTTTTTTCTGTTGCATCGACCATATGTCTTAGGTTTCTTTGCTGAATCTTTATTGCTTTAGGATGTCAGTTTAAAGATTGTCATAATTCAAGTTTAAAATGTGTTTACATATACTTTTTTTTTATCTTAGTTCAAAAACAATCAACATAGACAGCGTTAAAGCAGAAAAATTATCCGTAACTTTTCTGAGGAAACTTGACCAGTCTATAACTTAAGCTAATTTAGCCAAGTTTTAACAGTAAGTTAAATCTCACACCTTACTGTTACTGATAATATGTAGCAAACTCACAACAAATTATTTATCTAAACTAATTTAAATTGTGATCTATATCACTAATTGACTAGTATTCGATCGCTTTTTATACTTAGCTTTATTTTGAATAATTAATATCTTATAGAGTTGGATTATTACTTATGAGAACTAGGTACGCTATTCGGAAATTGGTAGAAAAAGCTCTTGATATTAAAAAATTAACTCCCGAGATAGAAAATGAAATCAATTCAGAACTGACTCAACTCGGTTACATTTCTGATGTTGACTACGAAGCTTTGGAATTATTAATGGCAGAGATGGATGCTGGTCGAATTCAGTTAGTTTCTAGCCTGGGATATTAAAATAATTCATAATTAAGTTTTGTCACGAAAATAGAATAAATAACTACAAAACTTATCTATAAGTTAACACTTTTAACTAAAATCTCTAGAATTAGTTAATTTTAGTTACTTGGACATAGAGGTTTGGTTGGTGATATCGAGTTAATTTGACTAAGATTGGAGAAATCAAACTTTAAAAGAGTAAAAAATTACTGTAAAGTATCTTAAGTGCATATCAAGAGACATTTGTCCTAAAAAACACAGATATCCTTTAACACACCATGTTATTTGACACTCTTACTTAAAATTTACTTTATAAATAATCTTATCAAGGTAGTAGAGATAAATAAGGTAATATTATTGCTTATATTTTTCAATGAGATTAATTATTTAAATTCTTGAACGTGGCGTAAACTATGCTAATGAGCCTCTAGATTGTGCATTCCGAATAAATCACCATGCAGTTCGCTAAACGCCTAGAAAAAATTCCTCTCTATCTGTTTGCTGAAATTATCCATAAATACAATGAACTCGTTGCTAAGGGAGTTGGTATCATCAATATGGCTATTGGCGATCAAGATAAACCGACTCCTACTCATATTCTTCAGATAATGCATGAAGTGTAATCAAGAAAGTGGGGATTAAAAAAGGTGAGAAAGACAACTATGTCCAATGCCTCATCCCCTATGCCCAGTACCCAATCCCTAATCCCCAATTCCTAATTTTTCTTGATGTGCTTGCCAAAGTTGATGAATAAACTGATTGAGTTGCTCTTTGCCAGCTAAGTCAAGCTCTGTTTTTGGTTGTTTTGCTAAAACTTGGCTCAATAAGGTAATTACTTCTGTGTCTAAAGCTGGTTGAAATAAATCGGCAGGCCAAAGCAAGTCAGATGCATGGCGCAAATCGGTAATTAGGGGCGAGTCTTCAATCAAGGAGACCATTAATAAAGGACGCACCCAGCATAACTGGCGGGAAGCTACAAATTGAATGACTTCTGCATATAGATTCCTCTCACCATGCTTTAAAGACACTATTTGTCCCGGTTGAAGAAAATCTAGACTCATGTCCATCATTAAGGCAGTTTAGGCAGTAACAAGGATTGTTTTTAACTTTTTTGATTTAAAAGTAGAGAATGCGCTACCTTTAAGGAAGCTTCTGTAAAATTAGGGTAGCACTCTTACGGTGGTGATGTCTTAAGAGATATGGCTCACAAGTGCCTACGCAAAGCTAATACGACCAATCCTTAGCAGCAAAGGATTTTTGTAGCGTAGTATCTGGTAAGAAATACTATAGAATAAGTAAATAACTGTTAAGCGATCGCCAGACAGAAGCTTTGTTGTAGTGAATTAACGATTAAAGAGCAAAGAGCAGTGTCAGTTGAAACCATTGAAAAGCGTTCTACATCCCGCAAGCTCGCGCCTCAGTACCGCGTTTTGCTCCATAACGATGACTACAACCCTATGGAGTACGTGGTACAGGTACTAATAACCACTGTGCCAAGCCTTACCCAACCTCAGGCTGTTAGCATCATGATGGAAGCCCATACTAACGGGCTAGCTTTAGTTATTACTTGCGCTCAGGAACATGCTGAGTTCTATTGCGAAACATTGAAAAGTCACGGTTTAAGTAGCACAATTGAACCTGATGAGTAGTCAAATAATTACTAATTTGTAATTCGTAATTCGTAATTAAAAAGCGTACAAAGGCAACATTAAATAATAATTCAGCGAGCAACAATTTAGTGGAAAGTTAAAACTGCTACTAATTGTAATTACGAATTGTTTTGACCTTTTTAGTATGAAAAAAAACCTTGTCCGTTTAGGCGAAAGCCCTGCCCCTATCAGGCTGGGCTGTTTTATTGTGACTTTATTGCTGCTATGGTTACCCTTAGCTGCACCAATATACTTACTAGTGCATAATTCAAACTTAGAAAGTATATTGACATTGGTGTTGTTATATGTAATATTTATTTTTCTCCTGATACTATGGGGTAAGCATGTTTACCAGCAGCCCCAAATTCTTCGGCATTATGGCTTAAAATTCACGCGGCAAAACGGTGTGGATTTACTGCATGGCTTGGCTACAGGGATAATTAACATTCTGATACTTTTTGGGGTAGAAGGCTTTTTGGGTTGGTTAGTATGGCAGCAACCGAAAGTTTTCTTGCTGAAAGTGATTTTAGAGGGTTTGGTTGTCGCTTTAGGCATTGGTTTTGCAGAGGAATTGTTATTCCGAGGCTGGTTGCTAGATGAATTACAACGAGATTATAGTCCGCCTGTGGCGCTGTGGACAGATGCAATTACATTTGCAACATTGCACTTTATTAAGCCGTTGTCGGTAATTATTCAAACACTACCACAATTTCCAGCTTTAGTATTGCTAGGGTTAACGCAGGTATGGGGAAAGCGCTGGCGTAGAGGACGCTTAGGTTTTCCAATTGGTCTGCATGCTGGTTTAGTGTGGGGTTATTACATCATTAATGTAGGGAAACTAATCAAATATTCTGGTCAAGTTCCTGATTGGGTAACTGGTATAAATAACAATCCTTTACAAGGAGTGATGGGGGTATTGTTGATGAGTATACTGGCGTTGTGGATACGGGGGCAATCTCAGCGATCGCCTCTTTGATAAGATAGCATTACCTTACTATACACACTGACCACTTGTGGAGCCGACACAAGAACAATAGTTGGTAATAAATGCGTTTTGGTATTAGGAAAATAAATTTTCCCAGAAGAATATGTTGACAACTTTTTACAACAGCGTCAAAACAGTCAATCACTATCTTCTTAAAATTCTTGAGTTTAGATGGTTTCTAACTAGATGTTGATATAAAACTCTTATTTAATTTTTGAAATACACATAGGTGGACTTTGCCCACTTGCATTACTAAATACCATACCACTTGATAAGTAGCCATCTGTAAAAATCTTTATCTATAGCCGTAGTTATATAAGTTAGGACATAATAACAAGCGCGAATGTCAGGAAGAGTAATGTTTTTACCTCCTGCCTCCAGCAAAAACTGCCCCCTGCCTCCTGCTATAGTATTAGCTTGAAACGGAAATTAAAAACCTCTTGCTAGACCTCTATACTATACTGTAATAAAGAATCTGCCTCCAGTTCTTTGAACTGTTGCCATTGCCGATTTGCGATCGCGGTTAGCATGGGAATAATTGCGGTGATTGGGACTTGTGGGGCAACGGGTGTGATTCTGGGTAGCCCTCAAAAATACAAATAATCGCCATAGGTGGTTTTTTAGGGCAATATTTACGCCCGCGTCTCAACCACTGTACCCACTACACACGCCTTATCCAAATTAACGCCGCTCAAATTCGCACCTTCTAACTCTGCACAGAGCAAATTCGCTCCGGAAAAATTCGCCCCCGCCAAATTCGCCCCCCGCAAGTCAGCTTCTTCCAGGTTTGCTTCACTCAATAATGCCCCTTGCAAATCAGCACGACTTAAGTCTGCACCTTTGAGATTTGCCCCAGTCAGGTTTGCACCACGCAAGTCAGCACCGCGTAAGTCCACACCTTGCAAATTTACATTCATCAAATTCGCACCACTGAGGAAAGCACCTGCCAAAGATACATCGCTGAGTCTGGCTCCCATTAAGTTAGCACCTCGCAGATTACTGCCCCGTAAGTCAGCACCAGTTAAATCTGCTTGCATCAGGTTTGCTCCCATGAGGTTCGCCCGCAAGTCAGTTCCTTGGAGGTTTGCTCCCATTAAATTCGCTCCTTCTAAATGCCCGCCTTCGAGTTTAGAAGCAGCGAAATTAGCACCGACAAGGGTAGCACCAGCAAGATTAATTCGGTTTAAATCTAGTTGGGAAAGTTCCTCGTCTTCTAAATTTGTCCCTGGAAGTTGTTTGAGTTTTCCTAATCTGATAGCTTCAATATTCATTTGGGGTAACTACCAATTTCCTCACTTGTCTTGCTGTGGCTATCCCATTGCGAATCGAGTAGCCAGACGCCACTACTAACTTTGGGTGTCATTATGGGTAAGTCGAGTCCCTGTTGTAAACCCATGACTAATAAAGCTAGGGTATCTACAAGTTTAGGGTCAAAGCGAGTAGATTGTTGCTGTCTGCATTCATCTAAAGCTTGAGTAAATATTTCTTGGCGACTCTGATTTGAAGATTTTCGCTGATTTACTCGCCATTGAAAGTCTGCCAATAATGCCAAAATTCTCGACTCTAGGGGAATCTCATCTCCAACTAAGCCTGCTGGTTCCCCTCTACCATTCCACCACTCTGTTTGGTGAGTAATAATTTGGGCAACTGCTCGCAGTCGTGGCATGGTTCGCAATACCTGTGCCCCTGGTATTAAAGGACAACTGGGGGCATCTTGTTGAGAATGTGTGGGTACTTTATCAGAACTAAGAACGCTTTCTGCTTTTTGTAATGGATCTATGCGATGCAACAAAGCCGCTAGGCGCAATCTTTTTATCTGCCATGCCGGAAGATCTAAAAGTTGGGCGATGGTCTCGGCAAGTACTACTACTTCCGCAGCTGCCATTGGATTAGTCACATCTGCTATATCTAACAGTTGCGCCATCCGTAAAAATGCTTGGATTTCGTTAGAAACCAAGTTGCGATCTAAGGTTTGTTGACCAAGGGCTGTGGGGATAGATAGATTGTATTGCCCAGTCTGGAGATAATCGACTACACGAGTGACAACTGCACCCAAATTTTCTAATCTGGCAGTAGATGATACGTAGGCGTAGCCCGTTGTAGATATTGCCTGTTTATCAGCAATGAGTTTATTTGCCAGTTCTGGGTTATATTTGCTGATGTGAGCGATCGCTATTTCTGCTGTCTCTTGCACTAACTGTGGCTCAAACGTCCATAAGCCATAGAATTTGCGCTCTAAGTCTGATGTCGGTATTCCACTGCTACCATAATCAGCTGCCGATAGCTCTTGACAAATTACCATTGCTGTGTAGCCTGGCGACAAAATAATTAAGTGCCACTCTTGTGCTACTGGATCTGCTGGATCTAATGCTACTAAGTCTACATTGGGTAGAAGGCTTGTCGGATGTTCGGCAAAGCCAGCGTCAGGGGCAGCCATGATTGCAATTTTGTGGCTGCGTTGGGCAATGTCTGCATATCGCCCGGCTTCTTGCAGATACCATTTACCCTGTTGGAAGGCTACGATCGCTAAAGGTCGATCGTCATCTGCTAGGATATGGTCTTCTAAGGCATGGCAGAGAGATACTAGGGTATTTTTGTAGTACACCCCGAATCGTATTGGCCTGGTACTGTGGCGATGGGCTGTTTGCAGCTGTTGTAGAATTGAACCTTCTAACATGAGTTTAGGATTTGATGAAAACGAACCACACAGAGAAGTTTGAGCAAGGGCTTGGGCTGAGCAAAACTTTTCCTTAAGGAGAGGCTGCACGTAGCTTGTGCTTCTCCACAGGCGTACAGTGGGCACTGAGGACGTTGAACAACAGACGGGGGAGAAATTCCAAATTCTGAATATTCCCACATTCTTGTGTTTTCTAAGATACACCTGCTAGCTGTTTTTCTTTCCTCTCTATTGGTGAAGAAAGTGCTGCTTCTAAGTCGGCACAACCCAGTTTTTCTTCTAAAATATTCATGACTTCGCGCCCGAAGTCGTTGGGGTTTTGTCGCCAAGCTTGTAAACAGACTTCCCCAAAGAATGAACCAAGGGGTTCGGGGTTCCAAAGGAGTTTTTTAGCTGTCCACGGCATTAAGCTCATTGGATTATACCCTGGTTTGAGGATGCCCTGTTTGAAGGCATATTCTTCTAAATGGGTATGGGGTTGCAGTCCAATAAAGAAGATGGCAGGTTCGACTTTATCAGCACCAAAAATTCGTTCTAGTTCTCGGTGGTAAGCAATGGTTTGGCGAATGGTTTCGGGACGTTCGTCAATAACGTTAAAGGAGTAGTTGACTGAAACCAAGTCGTTAAAACCCGCTGCTTTTAAATCACGACAGTTTTGTAAGACGGTTCGGAGGTTGTACCCCATCCGCATTTTCCGTACGAGTTCTTGAGAACCACTAGTAATCCCAATTTCAAAGTAGTTCATCCCGGTTTTTGCCATCAACTCACACAATTCTGGTGTCAAATTGTCAGCTCGAATATAAGCTGCCCAGTGGATGTCTCTCATACCAGAATCGACGATTTTTTGCAAGAGTTCTATTGCATCATCGATAAATTTGCGTGCGGGGATGAATTGGGCGTCGGTAAACCAAAAGTTGCGAATGCCGCGATCGTATAATTGGCGCATCTCGGCAACTACTTCATCTGCTGGATTTATGCGTACTTGTTTACCTTCGACAACCGTATAAACACAATAACAACAGTTGTGCGGACAACCACGCTTAGTTTGTACACCTATATAAAAGTCTTGCTCTTGCAGATAATAATTAAATTCCGGCCAGATACTTTCGATATAGTCGTAGTCGCAAGCTGTTTTTTCTAGGGGAGTGGGTTGTTCGTGAATTAGCCGTTTTCGTGGTTGAGTTTCTCCCACAACATAACAGCGTTCATCTCGAAACTCTCTGCCACTTAAAAGTTTTTCTAGCAGAGTTTCCCCTTCACCTACAGAAATAATTGTCCCTTGGGGTAAGCTTTTTCCCAACTGTTCGTAAAATACGCTGACTGCACCACCACCTACAACTGTACGGGCATGAGAATTATATTTTTGGGCACGCTTTAAACCACGTTTGATCAAGCCCTGATTACGCCACAGCTCTACATAGTAAGCAATGAAGATTCGCAAACCGCCTAATGCCCCACGTAGTTTTAATAAAGGATTCTTGGCATAGTAAAATTCAAAAGCGTTTTGTAAGGGATTACCGCCACGTCCGCCGACTGGGGCATAAATTTGAATATCCCGCCAAGAAAATACTAGCAGTGTAGGTTTAAATTCATCGATACACCTATCTAAAGCTGAGGTGTAGTCTAAAGGTGGTACCGTTCCCAAATCAAAGATCCGCTGTTCAATGTTGGGAAATTGCTTATGAATATGATCGCTCAGGTAGACAACCCCAATGGGAAAGATGGGGTTACAAGGAAGGCGAACGTAAAGAATTCGATTTTCCATTATAGGTGTTTTGACTGCAATCTTGCCAATATTGAGAGAAAAGCGAGAAAAACTTCAGTTTTCAGGGGTATTTTTGTCTTGGCTACTTTTATCTATCACAATATTGCTTGACATTGAAGCCAATTCTTGATATTGAACAATTTGTTGTTCCAAATTCTAGGAATCAATAAAATTACTTTGCACGCTAAATACATGTGATTGACAGATGTTTATGAATAAATTTTTCATATAGCTTTACGATAACATTGAGTTTATTCATTAAGCGACGATCTAGGGGTATTTATCTTCAGATAGGTAAAACAGCGATCGCTTGTTCACTAAGCGAAAAGCAAGGGGATCGTCATCAGAGCAATATTCTACTTATTTGTTTTTAGAGAATTAAAACTTTTATACCAGGAAAAAATATCTAAATCTTTAGGTATAGTGTAGAATTGCAAAAAAGGCATAAATAATTATAAAATTTTTATAACCATAAAATATTTCTTTAGATAGAAATAATCTACAAATCCTCAGTTGGTATTCACAGTTACAACAACAGGGGATCAGTCGATGTTAGGCTTGAGTAGTGTAATGTTAAATTGTGGCGTAAAGCTCCTCAGCAGTTATGGCTCAAATTTTAGATCCTCTACCACCTGAGCAATTCGGGAAAATTCTCTGCTGCTACATCAATGCCACCAGCAAAATACAGGTAGCTCGCATCTCTAATATTCCCAATTGGTATTTTGAAAGGGTTGTTTTTCCAGGACAACGCCTGGTATTTGAAGCTCCACGAAAAGCTAAAATGGAGATTCATACAGGAATGATGGCAAGTGCAATTTTATCGGATAAGATTCCGTGCGATCGCCTGATGGTCAATGACCCTAGTAATTCTGAGTTTGATACAGCAGACTCATCTTTTGCAAAAGACTCTATAAATACCGCAGCAATGGTGCAGCAACTTAATAAAAAGACCGGAGATAGTATAAAACCCTTACAAGTCGCTGGTTTAGCAGCAGTCGATTAAAAAAAACAATTTGGCTCAATTTTTGGGTTGCTGAGTTCAGCAGCCTTTTTTATTTATTAGTCATTGTTCATTAGTGATTAGCGATTAATTTTTCTAGCTTATCTTCGCGTCTTTGTGTCCCTTGTCTGTTACTCTCATCTACAATCATTCTTATGAATCTGCCTTCATTTCTTTGGTTGTGGAAAATTGCCGCCTGGTCGATGGGGTTGTCACTGCTGGCATACCTGATGTTAGCAGTTACAGGCGTTTTGATGTTTCGGATGAGAACCTCGCAGCAATTTCCTTTTATTTCCCTATTAATGGGTGGAAATACAGGAGTGCGATCGCTGCATAATTTAATGGGAATCAGCATGGTAAGTTTAGTACTACTATTGCTGGCGATCGGTATTGTTGGCACTTTAGGTCATTTTGGTTCTCTGGGACACTCGTCACACTTAGTTTCTGGATTGATAGTAGTAGCGTTGGTTTTACTGTCTGCTTTCAGTGCAGGGCAAATTAGTTCGACAAAACCTTGGGCTAGACCTTTACACATAGGTGTAAACATGATTCTGTTTGTCGGATTTGTCTGGGTATCCCTTACTGGTTGGAGTGTCGTGCAAAAGTATTTACCTTAAATTGAGTAGGGCAAAAAGCTGTCCTAGAATAAAGAAAAGCATTGTAATAGAGCCGTGACAGCAAATTCAGTCAATACCTCAGCTTCTGTTTTTCACCTTTCTCCTTTGATTCGGATAACGCTGCTGAGTCTATACATAGCACTTACAATTCCATTACCCTTCTTATCGCAAGTAACAGCCGCACCCATACCCCCAGCATTATTATGGGTAGGAATTAGCATCGGCTTAATTGCTTTGTATGCGGTGTTGACCGAACAAGTAATAGTAGACGAACAAGGAATTCAGGTTACTTACCCAGGTTGGGTACCCCGCTTTTTTCGTAAAGGCTGGTTTTTACCTTGGTCAGAAGTCAAAGAGTTAAAACCCCGTACTACCGGTCAAGGAGGACTAGTTTATTATTTTCTTAGTCAGGATGGAAAAGCTTATTTACTACCAATGCGTGTAGCTGGATTTGCCCGTTTGGTGCAAATTGTCCAAACAAAGACAGACATTGACACTACAGATGTTCGTCCTTTAGCACAGCCGTGGATGTACGCGATTTTACTAGGATTCACACTGCTATTACTGTTGGTTGATGGTTGGGCGATCGCCACAGCCTTAACTACTAAACAATTAGCATAGAATAGGGCATGGGACATTGGCCAAACAGGGCAAACAGGGAGTGTGGGAGGTGTGGGAGGATGGGGAAGAAATCTTTCCCCCCTCTCTCCCCACACTCCCCACACTTCCCACACTCCCCATCTCCCTATCTCCCCACTTACCTTGAATAATGTCACAGCAGCCACACTCAGGCTAGAACAAGTTAATCTGTTTACAAAGCTGAAAACCCAAGTTTCGGTGAATCAGCAAGGATACCCCATATTGCAGGATATTTCCTTTGAGGTATTCGAGGGCGAACGTATTGCTATTGTAGGCGCGATGGGCGCTGGTAAAACTTCTTTACTACGCCTGCTCAACCGTCTTATTGAACCTAGTAACGGCAAAATCTATCTAGAGAATCAAGAGTATCGCCAAATTCCAGTCATCCAGTTACGTCAGATGGTAACACTTGTATTGCAAGAATCAAAGCTGTTAGGGATGACAGTTGGGCAAGCTTTAGCTTATCCTTTGGTTTTGCGTGGTTTAGCCAAACAAGCAATTCAAGAACGAGTCAATTACTGGATAGAACAACTGCACATTCCCAATGAATGGTTAGAACGAACAGAGGTGCAACTTTCTGCGGGACAACGACAACTAATAGCGATCGCTCGTGCTTTACTCATTGAGCCTAAAATTCTATTATTAGACGAACCAAGCTCTACTCTAGATACTGGTACAGCTTTGCATCTGATACAAGTTTTAATTCAGTTGAGTCAAACTCATCAAACCACGATTTTGATGGTAAATCACCAAATAGATCTACTTGAAATGTTTTGCACTCGATTATTACACTTACAGCAAGGTCATTTATCGGCAAATCAAAAAGTTTCTGAAATAAACTGGGATGAATTACGAGAAACCTTGATTAAAGCACAAGCTCAAGACGATTTTGAATTTTAGATTTTGGATAGGGACTAGGGAGTGGGTAATGGGTACTGGGCATTATGTATTGGGCATTGAGTACTGGCTATTAGAAAATAGTATTGTTAATCTTATTTCCTAGTCTCCATGCCCCTAATCCCCACTTCGTGGGGGCCCAGAGTTCTCCAGTTCCCACTCACCAGTCCCGATTACAATTGACTACTAGTAAGTGTTGAACGTTGATTGTTAAATCTCTCTCTAGTTAACTTTGTTTGTGACTGGGGAATATTAGTATTCAAAATTTCCATGTTAAAGCGGTATCCTACATTGCGGATAGTTTGAATCAAGCTAGGTTGTCGGGGATCGAGTTCAACCTTTTTCCGCAGCGACAAAACATGAGTATCAATGGTACGAGGGTTATCGATAGCATCAGGCCAAGCACGACGCAGCAATTCCGACCTACTCAAAGGTACTCCCCCAGCTTGCGCTAAAACGTACAGTAAACTGAATTCCTGGGGCGTTAAGTCAATGAACTCTCCCTGGAAGCGAACGCGGCGTTGAACTAAATCAATTTGCAAAGTTCCATAATCTAAATAAGCTGGTGCAGCAGGTGTGCGCTTACGACGAATCAGTGCTTCTACCCGTGCTAAAAACTCTTGCATCCCAAAAGGTTTGCTAAGGTAATCATCTGCACCCGCCTTTAAACCTGCGACAATATCAGCTTCACTATTGCGCGCAGATAGCATTAAGATTAGAGGCTGTTGCTGACGATGCAACCAACGACAAAACTCAATGCCATCACCATCAGGCAGATCTGCATCTAAGACGACTAGTGTTGGTTGATGGCTTAAAAATACTTCCCTTGCTTGATAAATACTGGCAGCTTGATGCACCCGGTATTCCAGTTGTTGCAAGTGCCAACCTAGCAACGACCTTAGATGGGGATTCCCTTCAATGATTTCTATACATACCGAACCCACGGTGGCAAGACCCCTTAGCGTCGATGACTTTCAAAGTAACAAGCCCATGTCTCCGGTTTTGTAGCCTTTGTTACTTCAATTGCTATTAGCTTTACATTTCCTCATAAAAAAAGTGGGAATATCTTTAATTTGTCCCTTCGCAAAAGGGATTAGAAATATTCTTAAATTTTTGTTAAACTTAGAAAAAGTCTTGTCGACTCATTAAAAGTTCTTTTAGCGCTTAATATTGTGTTTTTACATGACTATAATATCCAAAAACCATAACCCAATCGGCTAATCCTTAGCAAAACAGCTTTTGTGCCGATTGAAAAGTAATTCGCAATCTATAAATTAGTGCCTACACCCATGAATATAGCACCAATAAAATTAGGCTGTTAGTAGGAAAAATTATAAAGATACTCTAGTAGACAAGTAGGATAGGTGTTTTCTGGAATAGGATTAAAGTATATTTGTAGCTACCAGGAGAGTGCTACCCGAAAAATATATGTTTAGTTTTAATCGATCCCCAAGGGAAATCACACTTCACATTTGAACGTGAATCATTTACAATTCTCATTCCAAAGACATTAATACAGCAGTTATGCTCCAAGACACACAAACCATCCGCTATTACCAAAGACTTACTGACGCCTTCGTCGAGTTATGGAATCGCGGTTATCGTATGGATGATATGCGGATGTATTTGGATGGATATTTAGCCGCACTGCGACATGGTAACGCCATAGAACCTTTTCTGATTCATCGTTTAGAAGAGGAAGCCAGCCGCTACTTGTACGATGCATCAAATTTTGCAGTGCCGCAACCACAGCCACTACGCGATTACTACTAATATCATTTACCTGGTTATTAATAGTAGCCGTCAATCAACGCAGATGATTATAGCATATTATCTGTATTGGTCAACGGGTTCTCGTGGTGTGAGATTTTGGATATGTTGTATTGATAAAATCTATCCCCTCAGTCCTGTATTAGTCTTGTTAATGCGACTGAGGGGTTTTTTGATTTCCAAGACAAATTAAATACGTAAAAATTGAATTTAGTCCCTAGCTTTTATTTCCGTATCTGACTTAGCAAGTGAGTTAATTCGGGCAAAATCAGTTTTTCCATTGCTAGTTGCACACCATTACTGGAACCAGGAAGCGAGAAGATTAATTTATTTTGATAAACACCAGCAACAGCACGAGAAGCGATCGCCCGCGAACCAATTTGTTGATAACTTAGATAACGAAATAACTCCCCAAATCCCGGCAAGGTTTTCTCTAATAACTGCTCAATTGCATCATAGGTAGTATCTCTTGGCGCAATACCTGTGCCACCATTGAAAATTAGAGCATCCAAAAAAGCGCTTTTTCCTAGATTTTCTATCTGCTGTTGAACTTGTGCTGGTTCATCTTTAATAATTGTATAGGCTCCTACAGCATGGTTGGCAGCAATAAGTAGCTGCTGAATTAGCTGACCACTTTTGTCTGTTTCAAAAGTGCGTGTATCGCTGACAGTGACCACGGCACAAGTTAGAGTCATTCCAGATGAGTCTGGGTGCGGTTGTTGCGTCATGGAGAGGTTATTAACTTTTAATAGTGGGGAGAGGGAGTGAGGGCTGGTTACTAGGAACTGGGCACTGGGGAAGAGTTTTCTTAGCCTAATCCCCAATCTCCAATACCTAGCACCTAATTTCTCATGTCCTATGTTTTATCCTTCTTTTTTACTTAGTCCAAGACCGTTTTCATCCCCATATCGCTGCATGAAGCGCATGAAGCGATCCCATTCTTGGGAAGATTTCATCAAGTAAACTGCTTCTAATGCTTCCGGTCTTCCATTAATAAATTTAGCCTTTACTTCGCGAGTGATAATTTCGCCTTCTTCATCAATCAGGTACATACCAGTGATGTCATCGGTGCTGCCTTGGTCTAAAATCTTGGGATTTTCAAAAATAAATGTTGCTGTGCCAGTTTCACCACTACGCCCTCGCGTCAAGCGCACGTCTGGAACTACTTCTTCGTTAACCCCTCTAGCAAACTGGATTTTCGCCATGATAAATGAGTTTAAACTTTTACGATCGTTAGTTTAATATTCTCTCATCATTTAGAACTCTAAGGTCTAGAGGAAACTCCGATAGCTCGTATTACTAATATATATACTTACCCGGCTTCTTTTTCAATGACTAAAGTAACTGGGCCATCATTTTCAATCGTAACTTGCATCATTGCACCGAATTGACCAGTTTCCACCAGCAAACCACTGGCTCTTAACTTGGTAATAAAACGATTATATAAATCTTCTGCTGATTGAGGAGCGGCTGAACGGTCGAAAGAAGGACGGCGACCTTTGCGACAATCACCGTAAAGGGTGAACTGACTAACTACCAACAACTCACCCCCAATTTCTTGCACAGATTTTTGCCAGCGATGTCTATCCACAAGCCCCTGCGCGTCTGTACCCTCTTCCTCATGGGGAAACAGGCGTAATTCTAGGCACTTACGCACTATCCAATCGAGTTCAGCATCGGTATCGGTATTGGCAATACCTACGAGTAAGTTGAGTCCCCGCCCAATTTTACCAATAATTTCGCCATTAACAATAACTTGAGATGATTTAACTCGCTGGATGACAACACGCATAAGAAGTTAGAAGTTTAGATGAGAAAATGCGATCGCTATTTTCTTATTTTCATCAATATAAATCGATGGTAGAACTAATAAAAACACATTCCCAGGTCAAACCTGGGAACGAAAACGCAATTTTAACTCTTAACTCCTCAGTCTAACTTTTATTTGCCAAACCCTTTACCACGATTGGTAGAAGGTAAGCAAATACAATTTTCTATTTGAGTAATTAAAGTTTCACGATCCAAATTTTGGCCAATTAGCACTATTTGGTTTTTGGGTTTACCTTGCCAATCATCATCATCCAAAGTGAAGCGTTTACCACAAAGGTGGAAAATATGACGCTTCGGACTTTCATCAAACCACATAATCCCCTTAGCTCGGAAGATATTTGAGGGTAGCTGGTTATCTAAGAAATACTGAAACTTCCTAATAGAAAAAGGTTTGTCACTCTGAAAAGATATAGAAGTAAAGCCATCATTTTCTAAATGGTCAGAGTGATGGTGATGATGTTCGTGGTCATGGTCATGATGGTCGTGATGGTCATGACCACATGTTGAGTGGTCGTGGTCGTGGTGGTGATGGTCGTGATGGTCGTGATGAGCGTGATGGTCGTGGTCGTCTACCACTGAGTCAAAATATTTATCTGACTCAAACAAACCGACACTCAGAATTAAAGGAAGTGGCACTTGCGATCGCGTGGTGCGGAGAATTCTTGCTCCTTCTTTGACTTCGTTAATTTTTCTCTCTAACTCATTCAAAGTAGCTTCATCAACTAAATCTGTCTTGTTCAGCACAATTACATCGCCATAAGCAATTTGGCTGTATGCTGCCTGAGAATTAAACAAATCTAGACTGTAATTCGCTGCATCTACAACGGTGATAATCGAATCCAAGCGAGTTAAATCCCGTAATTCTGTGCCTAAAAATGTTAAGGCTACTGGTAGAGGGTCTGCTAATCCAGTTGTTTCTACTACTAAATAATCTAGATTTTCTTGGCGTTCTAAAACTTTGTAAACTGCATCTACTAAATCATTATTAATAGTGCAGCAGATGCAACCATTATTTAGTTCCACCATGTTCTCACCAGTGGAAACGATTAGCTCGTTATCGATGCCAATTTCGCCAAATTCATTCACTAGAACAGCGGTCTTTAAACCCTCTTGGTTGTTGAGGATATGATTAAGTAAAGTCGTTTTGCCACTACCAAGGAAACCCGTAATAATTGTTACTGGCATTCCTTGTTTAGGTGCATCCATTGCTTGAGATTCGGAAGTAACTGCTGATTGCATAGCGCTGTAATCAAAAAATCAAAAATAGTAATGTAGCGCAGATAGTCCAGAAAACACTAGCATAGGGATGCTGGACTGTCATCCCAGTTGCTTATCTTAATTATTGCGTATCTCTCTATTTCAGCATTAGTTGATTATGACCCTAATTCTTTACAATACTCTCACCCGTCGTCAAGAACCGTTTGAAACAGTCGAACCAGGCAAAGTTAAGATGTATTACTGCGGCGTGACAGTATATGATTATTGCCATTTGGGTCATGCCAGAGCTTGCATCGTATGGGACGTAGTCCGCCGATATCTCCAGTTTATCGGCTATGAAGTACGTTATATTCAAAATTTTACTGATATTGATGACAAAATTCTCAATCGAGCCTGTGTGGAACATTCCTCAATGGAGGCTGTGGCCCATCGCTTTATCAAAGCATATTTTGAGGATATGGCACGGTTGGGAATCAAAGAAGCCGATGAGTATCCGCGTGCTACTCATACGATGAATGGAATTTTGCGATTAATTCACGATCTAGAAAATAAAGGCTTTGCTTACCCGGCTGACGGTGATGTATATTATGCCGTGCGACAGTTTCCTGAATATGGCAAACTTTCAGGACGCAAGTTAGAAGATATGCAAGCTGGAGCCAGCGATCGCGTCAACGTTGAAGATCCAGAATATCAGAAGAAGAAAGACCCCTTTGATTTTGCGCTGTGGAAAGCAGCAAAACCGGGAGAACCAGCTTGGAAATCACCGTGGGGCGCAGGGCGTCCGGGGTGGCACATTGAATGCTCGGCAATGGTGCGCGATCGCTTGGGTGATACCATAGATATTCATGCTGGTGGTGCTGACTTAATATTTCCCCACCACGAAAACGAAATTGCCCAATCTGAGGCTGTAACAGGAAAACCCCTAGCGCGTTACTGGTTGCATAACGGCATGGTGAAAGTAGATGGTGAAAAAATGTCCAAATCTTTGGGCAACTTTATCACTATTCGAGAATTGCTGGATCGAGGAGTTGACCCGATGGCAGTGCGATTATTCGTACTCACAGCCCAATATCGCACACCAATTGATTTTACCGAGGAAGCGATCGCTGCCGCTACCAACGGTTGGCACACCATTAAAGAAGGTTTACTTTTCGGCTACCAATACGGAAAAAAACTAGGCTGGGATTTAGAGATTGGAAATATTTTAATAACCAGTACCCATTACCCCTTATCCCCAGAGGGGGCCCCACCTTCCCCAGTACCTAATCCTTATATTGAACGCTTCCAAGAACTTGTCAATGATGACTTTAATTTTCCTGGTGGATTAACAGTGTTGTTTGAATTAGCCAAAGAACTCCGCCGTCAGGGAAATATCCTTGTGCATCAAGGAAAAACCGAAACACCGGCTTTGGAGTTACAACGCCAATGGCAAACACTCGTCACCTTAGCTGAAATATTGGGTTTAGAAGCCAAAAAAGAAGTAGAAACTTCGCCAACAGAAGGTTTAAGCGATACGGAAATTGAAGCAAAAATTCAACAAAGACAAACAGCACGTCAAGCCAAGAATTTTGCCGAAAGCGATCGCATTCGTAACGAACTGCTTTCCCAAGGTATTACGCTAATTGATAGCCGCGATGGCACACGTTGGCATCGAAATTAAGAGGGATTAGGGACTAGAGAAAAGTTTTCTCAATGCCCAATCCCCATTACCCATTCTCTATTCTCTTTAATTATGTGGTCTGAACTAAAAAAGGCGATCGCTAGTTTCGATATTCCTGTTGATTGGATTGGTATCCGAGCCGTGAAGGAAACTTCTACTAACCGTTTAGTCCGTGACGGCTTACCTCAAGTCAACGGCAAATCCTTCACTGTAGGAGCCATGCTGGAAGTTTTGGTCAATGGCTGTTTGGGTTATGCAGCTACTAACTCCTTAGAACTGCCATCCCTACAAGCAGCTGCCCAAACAGCCTATAAACAGGCGCTAGCAGCCAGCGAATGGTGGATACATCCGTTCCGTGAAAGCGAGCGTCCTAAAGTCGTTGGTGAATATAAATCTCCATTTATTCAGCCATTGGACGCTTTAAGTCCTGGAGAAATCAATGATTTACTGGTTCGTATTTGCCAAACCTTAAAAGTTGACGACAAGATTGTGCAAACCATAGCTACTGCTAACACGAACGAGAAGGAGTCTTGGTTTGTCAGTAGCAATGGCTCAGAAGTATATCAAAAATTTCTATCTATAGGTACTCATTACGGAGCCACAGCCCAAGATGGGGCAATTGTACAACAGCGCAGCCACAACGGCGCTCAGGCAAACTGTTACCAAGGCGGACTAGAACTTTTAAAACAAGAAAATTTATGGCATCAGGTGCGGCGAATTGGCGAACAAGCAATAGAACTCTTGACAGCAGAAGAATGCCCAACCACCCGTACTAATTTAGTTTTAGCTCCAGACCAAATGATGCTGCAAATCCATGAAAGTGTCGGGCATCCCTTAGAAATTGACCGAATTTTGGGAGATGAGCGTAACTATGCTGGAGGCAGCTTTGTTAACAAAAGTAATTTTGGCAAACTTGTATATGGTTCGCCACTGATGAATATTACCTTTGACCCTACCGTACCAGGTGAATTTGCCAGTTATGGCTTTGATGATACAGGTGCTGTAGCAACACGAGAGTATTTAATCAAAGAAGGTGTACTCCAACGGGGTTTGGGTAGCTTAGAGAGTCAAGCTAGAGCAGGTGTACCTGGAGTAGCCTGTGCCCGTGCTTCCTCATGGAATCGCCCAGCAATTGACCGCATGGCAAACTTGAATTTAGAGCCTCTAAACGCTACTTTTGAAGATATGATTGCTGGCTTAGAACATGGCGTTTACATGGAATCTAATCGCTCTTGGTCAATTGACGATCGCCGCTATAAATTCCAATTTGGTTGCGAATACGCCAAATTAATTGAAAACGGTAAATTTACCAAAACCCTCCGTAATCCTAATTATCGCGCGACAACACCAGAGTTTTGGCATAGCTTAGTTAAAGTCGGAAATGCTAACAACTGGCAAATGTACGGTACTCCTTATTGTGGCAAAGGAGAACCAAATCAGGCTATTTCGGTAGGACACGGTTCACCTGTTTGTGTATTTGCTAATGTCGAAGTTTTTGGTGGAGGAATTTGAAAGAGGGTTGATTGTTAACTGTTGACTGGTGAGTTAGGTGTCCCTTTGTCTCCCTATCTTCTTATTAATATTTAATATCTATGAATAATGAAGAATTATCTCCTTTAGAATTCAGTTTTAATCAATTGATTGAAACTCTGCTGATAAAAAAAGCAGAAAATGAAGAATTTACTGTAAAACTCAGCAGCGAAAGCAGTCAATTTACTCGCTTCAATCATGCGAAAGTGCGACAAACTGGTTGTGTTGCCGATGGTTGGATTGAACTAACTTTGATGAAAGAGCAGCGCAGTAGTTTTCGGCTATTTCCCTTTACTGGAAATTGGAAGACGGACTGGCAGCTAGGGTATGCCGCTTTGCAGGAACTACGTGATGAATTGATTTTAATCCCAGTCGATCCTTATCTAGTTTTACCATCAGGAAATAGTACCAGTCGAGAAATACATTCTGGAAATTTATTGGTGCAAGAAGCAGTAGTACCAACTGTTTTAGAATTAGTTGCCGAACTAGATTTTACTGGGATGTACGCGGGGGGAGTCGTAGTTAAAGCTTACGGTGATTCTAGCGGTCAGAAACACTGGTTTGCCACTGATTCTTTTACCTTAGATTATTCTCTATTCATAACATCTGGACAAGCAGTTAAAGGTACATTTGCAGGTAGTGATTGGGATAAAGCTGCATATATAGCCAAAATTAACGAAGCCAAAAAGCAACTAGAACTACTTTCTCGTCCAGCTAAAGAATTACCACGAGGACAGTACAAAACTTATTTTGCACCTGCTGCTGTAGCAGATTTATTAATGATGCTTTCTTGGGGATCTCTGAGCGAAGCTGATATCCAACAAGGAAACAGTGCTTTAGCGACTTTATGGCGTCAAGAAAAACAATTGTCTCCAAAATTCAGTTTGAAAGAAAATTTTCAACGAGGATTAGTACCACGATTTAATGAATTGGGAGAAATGGCAGCATTGGAGTTGAGAGTTATAGAAAAAGGATATTTAGTAAATAGTCTAGTTAATTCTCGTACTGCTAAAGAATATGGAAAAACTGCTAATGGTGCGAATAGTTCAGAGACGTTACGTGCGCCAGAAATAAGTCCGGGAAATTTAGAATTTGAGCAGATTTTGCGGAGTTTAGATACAGGTTTATATGTATCAAATTTGCATTACTTGAATTGGAGCGATCGCCAAACTGGTAGAGTTACAGGTATGACTCGTTATGCTTGTTTTTGGGTAGAAAACGGAAAAATTATCGCTCCCATTGAAAACTTGCGTTTTGACGAAAGTCTCTATCGCTTTTGGGGAGAAAACCTCATAGATTTAACTACTTTTCAAGAATTTATTCCGGAAGTTGGAACTTATGAAAGTCGCCAACTAGGAGGTAGTTTAGTTCCTGGAATGTTGGTCGAAGATTTTACTTATACTCTGTAAAAGGGACTGGGTAAATGCAAAGACAAGGGGACAAGGAGAGAAGTCACCAGCGCCGACTTTTAGCGATAGAGTAGTGTTAGCAGGCTTAAGCGTCTGGCTTCTTTACGAGACGCGACGTGTAGCTTGCTTCCCCGTAGAGGTATGACTAACAGAACTTCGGGGGGCAAGGAGAATAATTCTTAACTTCTAACTTAGTATTCCCAAGTCCCCAGTCCCAAGTCCCTCTCAACCTTGCCAAAACCTAAAGTTGGCATAGGCATTTGCTCTATATCTGCTAATAATAGAGAAGTAGGTTTTTTCAGGAATTGCGATGATTAGTCCGCAGCAGGTTGAGACAATGATCAAGGCGGAACTGCCAGACGCCCAGGTTCAGGTGCAAGACTTGACTGGTGGTAATGACCACTATCAGGTGACAGTAGTTTCATCGCACTTTGCAGGTAAAGGACTAGTGCAACAGCATCAATTAATCTATGGTGCGTTGCAACAAGCTATATCAACTCAAGCAATTCACGCTTTGTCTCTAAAAACATATACTCCTGAAGCTTGGCAAGCAACATCAGCTTCGTAAATATAAACTTAGGAGAGACGCGATTAATTGCGTCTGTGCAAAAGTGTAAGAGTAATCGATTTTTTACTCTTACTCGTAATTCATGATTGTTCCATGCAACATAGGAAACAAAAATACCATGACACCAGAACTCAAAGAAAAAATTGATAACTTGGTACAAGAGAACAAGATTTTGGTTTTCATTAAAGGAACCAAGTTAATGCCCCAATGTGGTTTCTCTAACAATGTTGTGCAAATTCTTAATAGTTTGGGAGTTCCTTTCGAGACAGTTAATATTCTCGCAGACGATGAAATTCGCCAGGGAGTTAAAGAATACTCTAACTGGCAAACATTTCCCCAAGTGTATATAGATGGTGAATTTGTTGGTGGTTCTGACATTATGATTGAACTTTACCAACAAGGTGAATTACAGCAAAAGGTAGAAGTAGCACTAGCTTCGTAAGGCATTATCTACATTAAACTAAGGTTATACTACTGATATTCGACCTTGGTATCGAAGCAATGTGCAGTTTTTACTGCCCTTGAAAGAGGAGATAAATAGTATCTCCCTTTTCAAGGGTTTTTAATAGGTTTATGACAAGGGCAGTTCAAGTACTTGAAAATAAAAAATAACCCCCGTAGGTGCGGGGGTTATTAGTTGGTTTTAAATAAGTTTTTCAAAAGATTTAGAATGGAGCGATCGCTAAACTAATAGCAGCTAAAATTGCAGCAATAATATAAAACACTCCAACTACTTGCAATTCTGACCAGCCAGTTAGTTCTAGATGATGGTGTAGGGGTGCCATTTTGAAGAGACGTTTGCCTTTGCCATCAGAGCCTTTAGTGGCTTTGTAGTAACTGACTTGTGCCATTACAGATAGCGTTTCTACGAAGAAGATACCACTAAGAATAAACAGTGCTACTAAGCTATTTGTCAACAACGCCACAGCTGCTAAAGCTCCTCCCAATGCCAGGGAACCAGTATCTCCCATAAAAACGCGGGCTGGGTTGCGGTTATGAGCTAAGAAACCTAAGCAGCCGCCACTTAAACCAGCACAAAAAATCATCAACCCCGGTGCTGTAGGCGCGATTAGGGCAGCTAAAGCCAAAAGAGCGATCGCTACTGTTCCTCCTGCTAAGCCATCAATACCATCAGTTAAATTAGTAGCATTACTTTCTGCAACTAGCACAAAACCTGCTAGGGGCCAGAATAGAAACCCTAAGGGTAGTGTAAAGCTAACCCAAGGCAAAGCTATATTTGTAATATTAGAAGGTTGATTAAACATCAGCCACAGACAAAACATCAGAGCAAAACTTACCTGTAAAGCTAGTTTCATCCGGGGAGATATACCTTTATTTGACTTCCGGCGGAGAATTTGCCAATCGTCGAGCCAACCAATCAATCCGTAGCTGATTGTCAATGCGGAAACTGCAAGCACTTCTGTCGCAAAGTTAGACAATATACAGGCAAGGATTACGGCTACAGGTATAAAAAATATACCGCCCATTGTCGGCGTTCCTGCCTTTTTGAGATGAGCTTGGGGCCCATCTTCACGGATTATTTGTCCTGTTTTGAGCGCTTGTAGTAGAGGTATTACTAAGTAACCCATCACACCTGAAGCCAGCGCACACAACAATAGTGGCAGCGTAAGTGATGCAGCTTGCCAAGGTAACCTATTGGCCATCCAATCCAAGAAAAATGCGGTTGTCCCTAGTCCTACGGCTAATAAACAGGCTAGAGCGATTCCAGAAATATTTAATCCTTGCTCAGGAGATAATTTAGCGTCCACAGAAGTTTCCCTTCACTCCACACTTATAAAACTGAATACCAAAAACTAGGCATATCACCAAGTTCCTAAAGACAAAAGATTAATCTTCAGCGATTGGGATATCGTCATCATCATCAAGGTCGTAATCGCCAATTCCATCTTCTACACCCATCAGGGAGTCTATTTCTTCTTCGTCATCTTGGAAATCCGGTTCCTGAACATCACGCGCTATGATCCGACCGTTACTTTGTAACCAATCTAATAGTGAAGATTCTTGCTTTAGAGGGATGACACCAGCTCGTTGATTGCGGGGTTCTTCACGTAATGGAGAGTTCAACATATCGACGAAGACAACAAAAGGTTTACCTAACTTGACATTTAGAGTCTATCACCTGACACGAATTAATTTAGTTATCCTTTCAACCCTTGAGTTGAGAAATCCGCATTCAGATAGAAATTTTTATTGAATAGGCTGATGGTTTACGGAAAGTAATTATTAGTAATTTTTTTGGTTTTACACATAGGTTATGAATAACTTGTTTATGCTGATGAAAAGTGAGTGATTTTTGAGGTCATAGACGATGATTGGAAAAGCAGCTCTTATGGATGCGATCGCTGGTACAAATCGCGGTTTATTGGCGACTGAACAACAGAAACAGGTTATCTTAGCAGCGATCGCCAATTTAGAAGACTTTAACCCTACACCACGTCCGGTGGAAGCTAACAACTTGCTAAATGGTAATTGGCGATTACTATACACCACTAGTAAGGCTCTTTTAAACTTAGATCGTCTACCTTTATGCAAACTAGGTCAAATTTATCAGTGTATCCGGGTAGAAACTACCAGCGTTTACAACATAGCAGAGATTTACGGCTTACCTTACCTAGAAGGATTAGTTAGCGTTGCTGCTAAATTTGAGCCAGTTTCAGAGCGGCGTGTCCGAGTAAAATTTGAGCGGTCTATTATCGGCTTACAACGTTTAATAGAATACAATTCTCCGGTAACTTTTATCCAACAAATTGAAGCAGGTAGAAAATTTCTGGGGATTGATGTTCCGATAAACAACAATCAACAGCAAGGCTGGTTAGATATTACTTATATAGATAACGATCTGCGAATTGGTAGAGGGAACGAGGGAAGTGTATTCGTATTGAGTAAAACATAAGCTTATGCAAAAGTACTGTTTGCGAACGAAGGTACATTATTATGAAAACTTTGTCAAGAACAATTGAGTACTATTTTGAGATTTGATATATGGTAGGAGACTGGCAAGATAAGGAAGTGTGGGAAGATTGTAAAAAAGCAACAATCCTAACCACCTCTGATACATTTTCTATTTGGTCTTTTTGCCCCTAGAGCCTCTTTCCCCATACCCCACACCTAATGTCAGACAAATAACTTAACAAAGCCTCTTGCTGCTACCTTCAGGTTGTAGAGTGAAATCAATTAGCCCTCTAGATTGGCAATTGATAACTCAAGAGGAAAATTATTATGGTTCAACGTGGTTCTAAAGTACGTATTCTCCGCCCTGAATCCTACTGGTTTCAAGATCTAGGAACCGTAGCTTCTATCGATCAAAGCGGCATCAAATACCCAGTAATTGTCCGTTTTGAAAAGGTAAATTACTATGGTATCAATACCAACAATTTTGCCGAAGATGAGCTAGTGGAAGTGGAAGCACCAAAGGCTAAGGCGAAAAAATAAGCACTAAACCTACAAGGGGATTGTTTAATGGGATGATGAAGGGAAGTCTCAAGTATGAAGTCTGAAATCTAAAACTTTCAGTTTTTTCATCCTTGCTCTTAGCCTACCCTAACTACGAGAAGCCGCCCTGCGGGTATTTACGGTTTCTGTTCAGTAGTATGGCTTTCGCCGCCTATGGGTGTCTACACAGTAGGTCATCTAAGATTGCTTAGTCCCCAAATATACTCAAAAATTGCTTGCTTAATCAGCTTGAATGCCTGAACTGCCTGAAGTTGAAACAGTCCGAAGGGGTCTAAATCAATTGACCCTCAACCAAAAAATTACGGGTGGAGATGTGTTGCTCGATCGCACCATCGCCTACCCGTTTTCTGTCGATGAGTTTGTGGATGGAATTAAAAACAATGCGATCGCCATTTGGCATCGTCGTGGCAAATATCTGCTAGCTGAACTCACACTCTCATCTCCTGCTTCCCTGTCTTCCTCAACCAGTTGGCTAGGGGTTCATCTGCGAATGACCGGTCAACTTCTGTGGGTGCGTCCAGATGAACCGTTACACAAGCACACGCGAGTTAGATTATTCTTTGGAGAAGAACAGGAATTACGCTTTGTCGATCAGCGTACCTTCGGTCAAATGTGGTGGGTTCCGTCTGGTGTTGCTGTAGAAAGTGTGATAACAGGTTTGGCAAAACTCGCGGCAGACCCGTTTTCAGATCAATTCACTGTTGAATATCTAGCAGGTAAACTCCAAAAGCGCCGTCGTCCGATTAAAACTGCGCTACTGGATCAGTCGGTGGTAGCGGGATTAGGTAATATCTACGCTGATGAAGCCCTATTTAAGAGTGGAATTTTACCTGAAACGTTGTGTACGGATTTGCAGCTAAAGCAAATCGAGAATTTGCGAACAGCGATAATTCAAGTGTTAGAAACCAGCATTGAGGCTGGTGGTACGACTTTTAGCAATTTTCTCAATGTTAAGGGTATCAACGGCAATTATGGGGGTGTAGCTTGGGTTTATAACCGCGCTGGAGAACCCTGTCGAGTTTGTGGTACATCAATTATGCGATTTAGGCTAGCTGGGCGATCGAGCCACTTTTGTCCTCAGTGTCAAAGAAGGTAGGGAGTGGGGAGATGGGGAATAACTAATAAATAATGACTAATGACGAATGACTAATAACTTGTAAGTTCTAAGTCTCTTAGAATGCAGATAAAACAATTTACAAATTTGAGAGGGGAATTTATGGCAGTCAAAAAAGGAGATATGGTTCGTGCTATCCGCGAAAAACTGGAAAATAGTCTCGAAGCAAAAGCTAGTGATACTCGCTTTCCTTCGTATTTATTTGACTCTAAGGGCGAAATTGTAGATATTAAAGGTGATTATGCACTTGTTAAGTTTGGCAAAGTGCCAACACCAAATGTTTGGTTACGTACAGACCAACTTGAACAGTTTAAATAATGAAAAGAATTCAGAATTCAAAAGTGAGAATGAATACTCAATTTTGCCTTTTGATTTCTGGTTAATAAAATTGCATTTTAATTTAACCTGAGTCTCCAAACGAGGCGCACGTTAATTTTAGTTTGGAAATTGAAAATTAGTAGTATAGCAGGAGGCAGGAGGAAGAAGGCAGTTCTTGCTGGAGGTAAAACTATTACTGCTCCTAACATTCACGCTTGTCATTATGTCCTAAAGGGTGTGACTACGGCTATAAAAACAAAAGGCAGTAGTATTTGAACCTACTGCCTTATTTGATTTGCTATTCCACAAGTCATCATCCTATGAAAACAGCATCACAAAACTTGTTGCGTGTTAAGGACGGTAACCTTGGTCTGCGGGGTCGCCGTATGGGTCTTCGCTAGCTGGGCGAACGTCTCCGTATGATGCTGTGTCTGCGGGGTCGCCGTAGGGGTCTTCGCTAGCTGGGCGGACGTCTCCGTATGATGCTAGGTCTGCGGGGTCGCCGTATGGGTCTTCGCTAGCTGGGCGAACATCTCCGTAAGATGCTAGGTCTGCGGGATCGCCGTAGGGGTCTTCGCTAGCTGGGCGAACGTTCCTATATGATGCTGGGTCTGCGGGGTCGCCGTAGGGGTCTTCGCTAGCTGGGCGGACATCGCGATCGCGGAATTCATTATTTTCATCGCTTCGATCGCTGTTCGACCCCAACAGGAAATCCTTCGCCTTTCGCAAAAAGTCATCTACCATGTTTTGTCTCCTTATTTAGTTCCGTGTATTCCACGTGCGCGATCGGCGTTATCCTCCGGGAAACCCGCTTTAGATTTACACACGCTTCGCTGAATCTAGAAAGTTGGAGCTGCCGATGAAGTTATGCCAGTTAGATCGCGACCTGAAGAACTCTTGTTATATCCTTGGAATTGCCGATACTGTTGTGCTTCAGATTCCGGCACTCGAATTCCTTCTGATGGTGGAGTTACCCAGTGAGCGCGGTGTTCTGCATCACGGTAATATACACGCCCATTCTTGGAAAGATAGTACTTACCTTGCGCTCCTTCTTGTGAAGCATTCTTATGTTGGTTGTAGAGGTAATAAAGTGCCGCAGCTCCGGCCAAAATTGCCACTTTTTGTCCTGTGCCCAAGCCCTTCTTAGCTTGGGCTTGATTTGTGCTGCGATCGCTCACTGTTCTACCAACTGTATCATCCACAGGTGGTGGCGCTGAAGCTTTTTTGGAACCTCCTCCGCAGCTACTGAGCAATGGCACTGTTAGCAATGCTGAAAGCAACACTGCCAGCAAACGTGAAACTACTTTACGTTCTTTAAATATTGTAATCATCGGATCTCATCATCACCTACGTTTACTAAGAGCCTTGCTGTTGCAACTACAGAGTTAGGATTCCTGTTACTTTGCCTGGGATTGCAAAAACATTTATCGCTGATTACAACAGCGCAACTACAGCATTTCAATAAACATAATGGGTGAATTTATCAAATATTCCATCCTGCCTTTGAGAGAAACTCACTTCATCCCAACGAAATATCTTATTGATTTTTGATGAATTTCTTTTCTACAAGGATAAAAATATTCAGCAATTTCTCGGTTATTTTTGTGTACATTAATAGTTTAAAAAGATACAGTTAATACGATGATATTTGTCAAAAAAGACACTAAATATGGCATCAAAAAACACAGCCCAAACCAGAACTCGTGTCCTTTTAGCTTTGTGGGATTTGGGAGGAATTGAGCAGCAAGTGAATAAAGGTATACTTACGAAACGAATTGTATCAAAAAATAAAAAGGTAGCAGATTATCAAGGAATATTCGAGGAATTACAGAATCAAGGAGCGATCGCAATTTCTAAAAAGGGATATTCTCTGATATCTCCCAAAGGTTTAGAGGTATTAGATGAGGGTTTAAGGAGTGATGATTTTAAATTTGAAGGCACAATTGTCGGAACTTGGGCAGCGAATGCGTTGGTGAAATGGATTAGTCAGATTGATGTTGTAGTAGCTGGTGCAGATGTACCAATGAATGGGAAGAGTGAGGCGATCGCATCTTACAACGAGTTTAAATCTGTGGCATTGGAAGCCTACGACAAGTTGAACTATGAGTACAACTTTAATCATTTAGTACCAATTTACCGGATTAGGAGAGAGATTGGCGATCGGGTGAGTCGTACAGAGTTTAATGATTGGCTACTGGAAACACAAGCCGATGATATTTTGCAACTACAAGGCGGAACTGTAGAAGATAACACACCTGACAAAATAGAAGATTCCATTACTACGGTATTAGATGGATTACGCTGCTACGCCAAGCTTCTCAAATCCTAAACTTTTTTATACTCCTCACTAAATCAATTTCACAATACTATGATTGCTACTACATCTACCATTGATGAACTAATTACAAATCAAAATCCATTTGCCGGACATATTGTTGTCAGACCTCAACAGATATGGGGAAAAAGTTATCCTGATGTTTCCTCAATTAATTCTTACGCTTCTAATGTAGTATTTGATGCAGTCGAACAAATTCGTAAAGGGAAGCGTGAAACTGTAGGTATCACAATAACTGCTGAAAAGGGGTTAGGTAAAAGTCATCTTATCAGCCGTGTTCGTCATCGTTTAGAAACAGAAGATAATGCCCTATTTATTTACATGGGTAAGTATGACAGCCTGAATCAGATCAAGTATCAATTCCTTCAAGCCGTTGCTTCTAGTCTTAGAGCTTTTGGTGGTCAACAAGTAATGCAGTGGCAAGAAATAGCTGCTGCTTTAATCAATGAAGCTAAAAATTGTAACTATACACCACGCCAGTACATCAGTAATATTTACCCCAATTGGTTAAGCAAATACTCAACTAAGACAATTGACACCTTAACAGAAGCCGTATTGAAAATTAAGCCTGATATTACTAATCCTTATATAATCAGGGCTATTTTGTGGACACTTTCCACAGCACATACTCACTATGCAAATTATTGGCTATCAGGTTTAGAAATCACCCAAACAGAGGCTAATACACTAGGTTTACCAAATCTCAAAAATGAAGATAGAGAAGCTGAAGCATTATCTAATGTACGCCAGATTTTAGATATAATCAGCCATTATAGAGTTCCTGTAATTTGCTTTGATGAATTAGATATTGCAGAAATTTCCGACACAGGTTTTACAGCAGCACAAGTTATTGCAAACTTATTTAAGGATTTATATAACAATCTTAAAAGAGGTGTTTTCCTTTTGGCTATGTATCCTGAAACTTGGAACGAGCAAATCAGGACATTACCACAAGCGGAAGCAGTCGTTGATAGATTAGCAAGCGAACAAGCTGACAGGCAACCAATTGCATTAAAATATCTAAATTCTGATGATATTGTGGCTCTAGTTAGTCAATGGTTGGAAGATTTTTATCTGGAACATAAACAAACACCACTTCATCCTCTGTACCCATTTAACGAAGCTCAACTCAGAGAACTTGGTAAGAGTAAACCTACTGTTAGGTCAGTTTTAAAATGGTGTGCAGATAATTTTGTACCTCCTTTGATACAGGTTCCACCGCTAGCACATCCAGTTAAACCATACTTTAATAGTGAATTAGCAAATGTTGAAGCTTCTATTGACTCCCTCATGGAAGAAGAAGCAACAATTGCTGATGCTCTTTGGCTGGCTTTCAATAGTTTAATAGGTGAAACTATTGAAGGAGTGAAAATCGAATCAATTGAAGAAATAGAGCCTAGTACAGCAAATAATGGCTTTATGGATTTTAAAATTGTTGGTAATAAGAAAAAAGTGAGGATTGGAGTAGATGTAGTTCAGCAAGACCGGACAGTTATTAGTGCAGCCTTGGGACGACTGATTGATTATAAAACATTTGACCTAACTCGTGGTTGTTTAGTGCGTTCAAAGAAAATTAGTCAAAATGCAATATTAGCTAGAAAGCATTTAAAAATACTGTTGGAAAATAAGGGTGGAGAGTGGGTAAGCTTGCAAAGGCAAGATATTAAATATTTATTGGCGATATTATTCGTTTACTATAACCGTGAAACCTATGAACTAGCAGAAGAACAAATTTTTGATTTTATTAAGCAAAAGCAACTAGCAAGCAATAATCCTTTGATTCGAGAAATCCTTAGCGATCCTTCTGGACAAGAACCAACTAATTTAACTGATGATGGATTACCTATTAGTATTCCTCAAAGTATTAATACTGACGATTACGTAGAACTGAACTTATAGCTAATTAGAAATGAATCAGCTGTTCTCAATTCCAACAGCACTGTGTCTACCCGCCTCTGATATTAAAGCTTTAATACAAGGGCGAACAATTGCAGCTTTACCCAAGATGTTTATTCGTCCTAGGCAAAGATTTGCACTTTATTCTGCTGACTCTTCAGTTTCAATTAAAACTTGGGCTAAATGCGAACTTTGTCAAATTTTAGACGAAACTAAGCCATTAGATATTTTGTCTAAATTAACAATATGGACATTAAAAGAGCTAAAAGAAATACTACGGCAACAGCAGTACCTTTTTTTAACTTACTTACGTGTCTATCAGTTACCTCAGTTACAAGAAATATCAATTAATCCTAACATTCAAGAAAAGTTAGGAAAGTTTGTTAGTTTACCTAATTCTCTAACGGTTTCTGAAGACAAGCCAATTTTAACCGATCGCACTTTCGCCCAACGCAAGCACCAACTAGAAAAATTAGAGCCACCACTGCATCCTGAACTTGAAGAATTACAAAGTGCGATCGCATCCCTAACCATTAGCCAGCCAACAGCTAAACAATTAGACGACGATATCAAAGTATTTTTGGGTTGGAGTAGTGACAAGCTAATTAAGCAACCCGATCCAAATTTAGCTTGGATAAATAATATTGCAAAATTGGGCGATCGCAGCATCGAACAAGACGAGAAAAAAAGCAACTACCAAGCTGGTACAGATTTTGAAAACATCGCACGTCAAAGTCTGGAGTTTTTAGGCTTCAAAGTAGAAAGTGCTTACAAAGGTGGCGCTGGAGGCTTAGATTTATATTGTTCAAAACCTTACCCTATTGTTTGTGAATGTAAAGCGGGTAGGCTTATTCCTAGCGGTACAGTTGAGGAATTAATTAAGCTAGGCGGAATGCATTTAGGTGCTGATCAATTTCTTGATTCAGCAAAATTAGTAATTGGCCCTGGTAATCCATCCACAGATATGCTAAAAGCCGCTAAAGAATGGAAAGTAAGTATTATTAATGCTATGACTTTACAAAAACTAGTTGAATTGAAAGCAAAATATCCAGGTGCTATTAATTTAGTCGAATTACAGCAATATCTACAATCTGGGCAAATTGACTATAAAATCGATGAATATATTGATAAAGCTGAGAGAGAGATTAAGTTGCGATCGCACATTATCGAACTTGTTAAAAATTATTTGCAAAATTCAGGCACAGAATCTGCTGGTGTCGAAGCTTTACATGGTGCTTACTTCGGTTCACATCCACCACAGGCACTAAAAACAAATGAAATGCACGAAATTTTGATAGAACTTTCTTCGCCATTAACGGGCTATTTAGGACGGATTAAAAGCAGTGATTGGAGGAGCGATCGCTTTTACTTTCTACGCGATTTACCTATTAATACCAACAGCGTATTCTTATAAGATATTGTAGTTATCTCCAAGTCAAGATACCAGCTTGATAATTTACAACCAAAGGCAGAATCTTTAGCCATTCTGAACTTAACAAAACTTCTGTAATTTCATCTCCTGTATAAACATTAATTTCATACTCCTGTTCGTTTAATATCACCTTACCTAAATAAATATCAAATCTTGATTCTCCCTTAGCTGTTTGTAGAGGTTCTTCACCGATGTAAGCCCAATCAAAATACTCTTTTATCTCAAAATGTCAACAATCCTTTTTTACCCGGTCGCTGTTTCTTACCCAAGAGTTACTTTAACCAACGCCTAATGGCAATTCATAACTAAAATAATGAATTACGAATTATTGAAGCATCCTAGATTAAAGATATACCTTCTATCTAGGATGCTTGACAATAAAAAATTGTTGCAGATACAACAATTCTCAACAAAATGTGATATCTGCACTACAGTTATCAGCTAACAGAAACCTTCAAACTACTGGGTTTATGAAAATCGCCTGACAAAACTACACCGCGCTGATTGGCATAAAGATGACGCAAAATCTTGTAAATCGCCTCAACTTGCTCTGATGCACCAGCCTTTTCGGCGAGTTCTTCCACAGAAAGGGGAGTTTTTTCATTTTGTAGCACTGCTACTACTCGTGTTTGTAAGTCAAGAATACTGGCAGCGGCTTTTTTGCCAGCTTCTACTCCTGGTTGATGGTAGGCGTTGATGTTGACCAAGCTAGCATATAAACCAACACCACGCTCGTACAAAGCGATTAATGCCCCTACAGTTCGGGCGTTAACTTGGGGAATAGTAACTGTGATTGAATCGCGGTGATTTTCATAAAGTGCTTGTCGAGTTCCTTGGAGAAAACCAGAAAGATAATCGCCTGATGTCACTCCTGGATCTATTTGTGCCGACATACCCTGACGATCTTCTAGAACTTCGATGAGAGTAGCAAAGAAATTCGGCACACCTTCACGCAACTGCTGGACGTAAGCATGTTGATCTGTTGAGCCTTTGTTACCATAAACAGCGATGCCTTGATAGACTGTTTTGCCGTCTAAGTCTTTTTCCTTGCCCAAGGATTCCATCACTAGCTGTTGCAAATAGCGACTGAATAAAAATAAGCTGTCCTTATAAGGTAGAACAACCATATCTTTTTCACCTCGTCCATTGCCAGCAAAGTACCAAGACAAAGCAAGCAAGGCTGCTGGGTTATTTTTCACATCTGGGACGCGGGTAGCATCATCCATTTCTTTTGCACCTTCGAGCATGGTGCGAACATCAATGCCTTGCAGTGCTGCTGGTACTAGCCCCACAGCAGACATTTCTGAGGTGCGTCCTCCCACCCAATCGTACATAGGAAACCTAGCCAGCCAGCCTTCCTCTTTGGCTACTTTATCGAGGTTGCTATCAGGGCTGGTGATAGCTATTGCATATTGAGCAAAGTCCAAATTGTGTCCAGCGTAGGCTTTTTTAACTTCAATCATGCCGTTGCGAGGTTCTGGTGTTCCCCCAGATTTGGAAATCACCAATACCAAAGTACTAGCAAGATTATTTCGCAAATGATTCAGAACGCGATCGATACCTGCTGGGTCGCTGTTATCAATAAAGTGAATTTTCAGGGGCGGGAAATCAGCCGCCAAGGCTTCAGCGACAAATTGGGGGCCGAGGGCGGAACCACCAATACCAATAGAGATAATATCTGTGAAGCGGCTGGATCTGGGAGGATGAATAGCACCTGTTTGGACTTTTTCCGCAAAGGCTTCGATTTGTTCTAGGGTTTGGACAATTTCTTGCGTAAGTTCTGGAGTTGGCGCTAAATCTGGATTTCGCAGCCAGTAGTGTCCAACCATGCGGTTTTCATCGGGATTTGCAATCGCTCCTTTCTCCAGTTGAGCCATATCCGCAAACGCCTTCTCAAACTTCGGCTGCAACGACTCCACAAAGGCATCATCGAACCGCATTCGACTCACATCTAAATACAGTCCTAATCCCTCGTGGAAATACAACCAGTTTTGGTATCGTTGCCAAAGTGCCCTAGCATCCATAGGGAAATCTCAAATAAAGTGTTTTTCAAAGACCAGTTTAATGGAAGGTCATAGCGATCCCTGCCTAGCGTTATACAGTTTACAGTTTTAAGTGTTCGCTAAACTATATGGCTTAAACATCTGGCATAGGGATGACACGCAAAAATTTCACAATTCCACCCCTAATTTCTATACCAATCAGATATTCATCTAGGGTGAAGCGGTGAAAAATCCCCTCACTATCAAGCTGTCGTAGTTCTTTTAGTCCACTGAGCTGCCAGTTTTGGGCAAATTCGGTAAATACAAAATCATACACCCGCTCGTAAGCAGCAGGTTCTAAATTTTTTAGGTCTAGCAAAAAAGACCTTGCATAGCGCACTTCCAGACTCACTAGGCGTTATACCATTTTGGATTTTAGATTTTGGATTGTCTACTCCTGTAAACAAGCAAGCTAGGCAAAACTTGAGGGTTACTGGTACGACGAGATCGAAGCGCTGCTGCATTAGAAAAACATTAACAGTCGTACTGCTTCATCATGGGTTAAGATGTCCCACGGCTGCTGCGATCGCTTAACTTTTTGTATGGCTTTAAGCATATAAGAGTCACAATGTAAAGCTTCGAGAACGTTCCAAATGCTTTGCAAATCTTCATCGGCTAACTGCTCGATTAAATGATGCATTCTCAGTCGCAGCAAATTCATACGTTAATTATTCCTTATAAGCAAACACTAACAGTAAATAGTATTCCCAAAAAATTAGTCAGGCTTAACGACAATTGCAGTACTACCCTCAAGCTAAGCTAAAATTTATTCGCCCAGTCAGGAGGGCTAGGGGGCACAGGAGCGTGTGGGAGGATAAAGATTTGAGCCTTTAAACCTCACTGACTTTTCACGTTATGTGAATTCATGAGCAAGGGTGTGGGGTGTAGTAAGGCTTTCTTCTTTTCCCTACACCTACTCAGCCACCCCCTACCCCCTGTCGTACCAGAGGTTTTAGAACTTGCCCTGTAAAGTCTGTTGAACTTCAACATTGAACCTCTGAAGCTCAACGTTGAACCTCAATGTTGAACCTCTGAAGCTCAACGTTGAACCTCTGAACCTCAACGTTGAACCTCTGAACCTCAACATTGAACCTCTGAAGCTCAACGTTGAACCTTTGAACCTCAACATTGAACCTCTGAACCTCAACATTGAACCTCTGAACCTCAACATTGAACCTCTGAACCTCAAAGTTGAGCCTTAGCGACTTTCAACTTCCCACTCAAATCTTGCATCAATCGTAAAAACCACCATAGGTAAGAAAGCGATGGCTAATAGCTGAAATTTTCTCAAGAGAACTAAACTCGATTAATGACTGGATTGCTCACAATCCACTTTAATTGACTTTAAGATTATTAGCCAAGAAGTTTATTTATTGGCAGAAGATTAAACAGGTGCAAGATTTCCACTCTAGAAAATTCGAGAATTTATTTATTGAAAATCTCTAACTCCTAACTATTTAATTATGGTTGAATATCTCATTTTTTTAGCAATTTCTACAGCCAGTTTTGCCTTATTTGCTCTCGGACTGAATTTGCAGTGGGGCTTTACGGGATTAATTAACTTTGGTCATATTGCTTTCATGACCTTGGGAGCATATACAACTGTGTTGTTAAGCTTAAAAGGCGTTGCCTTACTAATTTCGGCGCTGGCTGGAGCAATCATAGCCGCTTTATTGGGTTTGATAATTGGTTTTGCAACTCTGCGCTTGCGGGAAGATTACTTAGCAATTGTCACTATTGGTACGGGAGAATTAATTCGTTTAGTAGTCAATAATCAGGAATTACCTGTGGGAGATTCTTGGGTTTCTGGAGCGTTTGGCGTACAAAGTTATGGCATACCCTTCTCCGCACAGCCGAGTTTATTTCTCAGATTAGTGATGATTGGGCTGTTAACATTAGTAGCTGTTGTAACTTTCTTGACGTTGTGGCGATGGATTCGTACTACTCAAGTATCTCGGACTACTGATTTTGGTCAAAAAATGACTGACAAACAAGAATTTGCATCGCGCTTGGGAGTAGGAATTGTCTTAGCAGTTTTGGCAGCAGCAATTTATATTTCTGGGGTAATTGGACTGTATAATTACAACCCAAAAGCAGGTTTAATGTTGGTGTTGTTGTTAGTTTTAGCACTTGTATTCTGGCGGTTAGAAATTTTAGTGCGATCGCCTTGGGGTAGAATTCTTAAAGCTATCCGCGAAGATGAAGAAATTCCCAAAGCATTAGGAAAAAATGTCTTTTGGTATAAACTACAATCTCTGATGCTTGGAGGTGCGATCGCTGGTATCGCTGGTGCTTTCTTTGCTTGGCAACTGGGCGCGATTTACCCTGATAATTTTCAACCCCAGTTAACCTTTGACACCTGGATTATGGTGATTTTAGGCGGTTCTGGTAATAATATTGGCACAATCTTAGGTGCGGTAATTTTCTTTGCTTACGATGCGATTACGCGAGAAGTTTTACCCAGAATTATCTCCCTTGATGAAGCACGTTTGGGTGCATTTCGCATCATGGTAATTGGATTAATTTTAATGGTACTGATGATTTGGCGTCCTCAAGGTATCTTAGGGAAAAAGGAGGAACTCACCCTTGGTAAATAACCAATCATCACCACTTCCTCTGCTGGTAGCGACTGGACTTTCTAAAAGCTTTGGCGGTATTAAAGCAGTTAATGAAGCGAAAATCGAAGTTGCCAAAGGCAGTATCACAGGTTTAATTGGCCCCAATGGCGCTGGTAAAACTACTTTATTTAATTTACTCTCGAACTTCATTCGTCCAGATAAAGGACGAGTAATTTTTGACGGCGAACCTATTCACAATTTGCAACCATATCAAATCGCTCAGCAAGGAGTAGTACGCACTTTTCAAGTTGCACGGACTCTCTCGCGGTTGTCGGTGTTAGAAAATATGCTGTTGGCGGCGCAAAAACAAACGGGTGAAAATTTTTGGCAAGTGCAGTTACAACCGCACATCGTCGCCAAAGAAGAAAAACAACTGCAAGAGAGAGCAATGTTTCTGTTGGAATCCGTGGGTTTGGCAAAAAAAGCCCACGATTATGCTGGTAGTTTGTCTGGCGGACAACGCAAGCTGTTGGAAATGGGACGCGCACTGATGACCGATCCTAAGTTAATTTTGTTAGATGAACCAGCAGCCGGGGTAAATCCGAGATTAATTGATGATATTTGCGATCGCATTCTCACTTGGAACCGCCAAGATGGGATGACGTTTTTGATTATTGAACACAATATGGATGTGATTATGTCCTTGTGCGATCGTGTTTGGGTACTTGCCGAAGGACAGAATTTAGCTGACGGTACCCCAGCAGAAATTCAAACCAATCCCAAAGTTCTGGAAGCTTATTTGGGAAAATAAAGCGCGATTGGCTTTCTCTTCCTATGTGGAAGAGAGGCTTTCATCGTTACCTCTAAGCGATCGCGCCGACGAGTTAGTTTGCCATTGTTGAAGCTACTTGCTGTGAAACGCCACCTGCGGCTTTAATTAAATCAGCTCCTTTTTCGCCGATCATAATGGTGGGCGCATTTGTATTGCCCCCAACTAGAGTTGGCATAATTGATGCATCAACAACCCGCAACCCCGTAACACCGCATACCCGCAGTTCCGGATCGACAACCGCCATTGGGTCAGTTCCCATTTTGCAGGTGCCGACAGGATGATACCCCGTAACACAAACTGAGCGGATATAAGCTTCGAGTGCTTCATCGCTAGTCACCTCAGCACCGGGGCCGACTTCCTTACCTCGAAATTCATTAAAGGTACTTGTATTAAACAATTGGCGCATTATTTTAATACCTTCAATCACCTTTTGCACATCAGATTGACTTTGCAGAAAGTTCATCTGAATAATCGGTGGGTCTTTGGGATCAGGTGAGAGCAAACTGACACTGCCAATGTTTTGGGGATGAGTCAAACTGACTGTAACAGTGAATCCCAAACCAGAGAGGGTAGTGCCAGGAGATATCCACAGAATGTTACCGAAGAAAAACTGTAAATCTGGCGCGGCATCCAGATTACCTTTGGTATGTAAAAACAGTCCGGCTTCAGCATTACCATTACTGGTAACTGCCGGGTCTAACCCAGCAATCACCCGGTCTACCACAGGATTGGTAATTGCTGGGTTTAACTCGGCAATTATTTGGTATGCTACAGGAACGAGAAAGTGGTCTTGAAGGTTTTGACCGACACCTGGCAAATCAACGATGACAGGAATCCCCAATTTTTGCAGGTGTTGTGCATCACCAATGCCAGAAAGCATCAGCAGCCTGGGCGAATCGAATGCACCAGCACTTAAAATCACTTCTTTGTTGACCCTAGCTTGGTGCAGTTGACCATCATGCATATATTCCACCCCAACAGCGCGGGTTCCCTCAAACAATAGCCGCGTTACCAGCGCTTCTGTCTGAGTTGTTAAATTAGGACGCTGGACAATTGGCATTAAGAATGCAGCCGCAGCACTGTGACGTTTACCGTCCTTGACCGTCAGCTGATAAATTCCCGCACCTTCTTGCTGTATGCCATTGAAATCTGGATTGTGATTATATCCGATTCCCACGGCTGCTTCTACAAATAGTTGGGATGCTACAGTAGGGGCTTGAATATCAGTCACGCTCAACTCCCCATCAACCCCGTGGTATGTGTCGGCACCGTGTTGCTGGTTCTCAGATTTCTTGAAATAGGGTAATACATCTTGGTACGACCACCCAGGATTCCCCAATTCTTGCCAGTGGTCATAATCGTGATGATTACCCCGGATATAAATCATAGAATTAATCGAACTGCTGCCACCCAAGACTTTGCCACGGGGACAAAAGATTTTGCGGTTATTGAGATACGGTTCTGGTTGGGAGAAATATCCCCAGTTCAACTCCGAGCGGGGTAGGTTAGGGGATTCCAGCGGGATTTGAATCTCTGGTTTAGTATCCGGGTTGCCAGCTTCGAGCAATAACACGGTTGTTTCACACTCTTGTGTCAAGCGGTTGGCGACAACGCAGCCTGCTGAACCCGCACCAATCACAATATAATCATATTCACTCATCACATCCTCGCTTGTAAATTCAACTACTTCAAGAACTGCAAATTGAAATTGATTAAAGCTTGAAGTTTACGAATCTGACTATTGCATTACGACAAACATAAAAATTTATACTGAATCTCAAAGCTAACTTTTTTACTTTTTGTACAAAATTCTGGTCAGTTTTTGAAAGCTAAACACTTGCCAAAAAGCTTGCTATTTGACATTGGTATTACACCTGTGTCATCCGCCAATAAACCCTATTTTCTCGCTGCATTAACTGGTAGTCAATCAACTCGCGTCGCAGAGTAGCACAGCTTTCTCAACTGCTCCTTACTTCTGTACAAACGCGATTAATCGCGTTTGTACCCACTCATCAGTCAGAACGCCAATAAATGCTATTCTCTCGCTGCATCAACTGGTAACCGATCAATTCCCGTCGTAAAGTGGCGTAATCAGGATGGTAGCGCTTAAGAATATCATTCACTGTACGTTCTGGATACTGAATTCCAATTTCAAATTTATTTGCTAACCACTTGAGAATTACTAAGCGCTTTTTGCGACTAGCAGGGATTTCTTTGAGGCGTTGGACGGAGTTGTTGTCGAAGACATCGCCATCAAAATAGTTTTTCAATATTTTATTTTCCCAAGCTTCAGTATCTACATCCTCAATCAAAGAAGCAATTTGCTCAAGTGTAAAAATTTGCTTGCTAATGCTTTGTAAAACATTGCTATCCAACTGGTACAGGCGGCTATTACCTTCAGGGCGCATAGTTACCAAGTTTAGTTCCTTTAGTTTCGCTAGATGATGCGATACTGTTGGTTCTTTAAGTTGCAGTAATACAGCCAATTCTTCGACGCTGCACTCCTGATTCGCTACGATACCTACAATCTTCAGTCGGCTTTCATCCGCTAAAGCTTTGAAAAATCGCAGCAGGGTCTGAAACTGTTCTTTCTCCATAATTTGTGATAATTAAATTAGATATCAATCTAATTAAAAAAATCAAATTAGCTCTGCTGTCCTCGTCTGACAGGGTATTGCTTCGTCTTCGCTAATTGTAAATTAATGTTAATTCTGAGATTTTTTTCTGAGAAAATTAAGATATTTAAGATTTCTTAAGTTAATCTTTACATTTGGCTACGATCCGTCCCTCATTAATTAGGAATAGAAAAAGAGGGAGTATCCTTCAACAAGGTACTTCACTTGTACAAGCAGCGAGATTTTTGGGTGTAAACGAGAGTACTCTATACATCACTCTGCAAAAAGGATAGATTCCCACTACCAGAGAGAAACGGGGGAACTGTTATTAGCCAAGGAGCCTTAATCGCCCAAGCTAGAATTAAACCACTTTTATAGCCTTTTAGAATTGAGTAGGGTAGCACAGCTGTGCTGCTAGCCCAAGGATGTATCTCATTCAAATGAAATTCATCCTCTACTGTAAACAATAAGTTTTACTTTATACTTAATTTTATAATTCTTCGCTCATATTAATGGGTGTCAGTCTTAGAACAAAGGGCGATCGCTCAATATATAATAGTACATAATTACCATTTCGCCAGATTCAACCCCTATACGGTATAAGGGTGAAGAGATTTTTATCTTATTATTGTGTAATTTATTACATTAATTTGTGGCTTAAAAATTGCAAGACTCCCATCCCCGACTTGTTTAAGAAATCGGGGATCTTGTTGTTGAGTTTAACTAAACTGCTCGCCTGCATCTAAGTTAAACAGCATTTGCAGAGTTTGCATACAACGCCGTCTGGCTTCAACATCTTGCTGCGATCGCAATTGCACCATCGGGTCATGTAAGATTTTATTAACAATCCCGCGTGTTAAAGCTTCAATCACCTCTTGATGTTTTTCCGCGAATTCCGAACCCAATCTCGACAATGCTTTTTCTAATTCTTGTTCGCGGATGGTTTCGACTTTATTTCGCAGACAGCTAATAGTAGTAACAGTTTCTAAACTACGCCACCAAACATCGAAAGCTTCCACCTCTTCTTCTAAAAGTCGTTCTGCTTCCTGGGCAATTTTTCGGCGGCTTTCGTAGTTTTGCGCCACTACTGCCTTCAAATCATCTACATTAAAGGCGTGTACATTTGCCAGCTCATTTACATCTGCATGAACATTGCGCGGCACAGAAATATCAAATAACATCAGAGAACGCTGAGCTTCTAAAACCATTTCCAATTTGGCACGGTCAAGTATCGGCTCAATTGCAGAAGTACTTGTAAACACCAAATCGCTATCGGCAATTACTGTCATCATTTCCGATAGCATATAAATTTGAATAGGTTGCCCAGGGAACTGCTTGGCTAATTCTTGGGCACGTTCGCGAGAGCGATTAATAATGCTGATTTGCACAGCACCTTTAGAAAGCAGGTGTTGTACCAGTAACCGCGACATTTTTCCAGCACCGAGAATTACCACTCGACAAGCAGCTAAATTTGCTACTTTCATTTGTGCTAATTCCACAGCCGCCGAACTAATAGAGACAGCACCAGTACCAATACTAGTTTCAGTGCGAACTCGCTTACCAGCTGTTAGCGCTTGTTTAAATAATCGATTCAAAATCGTTTTTATACCGTTATATTGCTGACCCAATTTGTGAGTAGTCTTCACCTGAGCCAAAATTTGGCCTTCTCCGAGAACCAGACTATCTAAGCCACCTGCTACCCGCATCACATGCATAACCGCATCATCATGCAACAACATAAATAGGTGTTGTCGTAGAGAAAATACAGGTAATTTGCTATGTTCTGCAAGAAATTGAGTTACTTCCCGGATACCTTGGTCTGTTTCACTAGTAACAATGTAGATTTCGAGGCGATTACAAGTGCTAAGAATTGCAACTTCCTCAATATGGGGATAGCTTGCTAGATGAGCGATCGCACTTTCAATTTGTGGTTCTGGAATGCTCAACTTTTCTCGGACTTCAACTGGGGCTGTTTTATGACTTAAGCCCACCACTGCTATATTCATTTGCTAAATCGTAATTGCTAATTGGTAGTTGGCAATAAGGCATTGAAAATAGGGAATGGGGAATTGAAGATTGTTGCTTGGAAAAACTACCAAGCAACAAACTTAATTGATTCCTAACTACTAAGTACTAACTACCGTATTGGTGAAGCATTTGTATAACTTATATTTCAATTTTAATGCTTCACCCTTAGTATTACCATTCCCCATTCTCCAAAAATTAATACAGTTGGAGAGACTTCGGTTCGCTAAACATGTGGATTGTATCAACAAATCGAGCAGTCTTGGACTGGTTAGAAATTACCAAGCTTTGAGTTCTTGCGCCGCCCTTGAAGAAACGCACACCTTGCATGAGATTACCACTGGTAATTCCGCTAGCAGCGAATAGAACAGTTTGACCAGATGCCAGTTCATGAGCATCATAAACCTTATCAGGGTCATTGATATCCATAGACTTCAAGCGATCCAGGTTGGCTTCTTTACTTTCTCCAATCAGACCTGTTTTAACTATTTCTGGATCGTAGATCAGTTGCCCTTGGAAGTGTCCACCTAAAGCACGCATTGCGGCTGCGGAAATTACACCTTCAGGAGCAGCACCGATACCCATGAGTGCATGGATATTAGTTCCAGCAAAACCGCAGGATATAGCTGCACCGACATCACCATCAGAAATTAGTTGTACTCTGGCTCCGGCATCGCGGATTTCTTTAATTAAATCATTATGGCGATCGCGCTTCATGACCACAATCACAAGTTCTTCAATCGAGCGCTCTAAACACTCAGCAAGAATCTTAAGATTTTCCGTTGCTGACTTGTTAATATCCACTTTCCCCTTAGCTGCGGGGGGTGCTGCTAATTTCTTCATATAAAAGTCAGGAGCAGCAAATAATCCACCCTTTTCAGAAATTGCCAACACAGCCATAGAACCAGGTTGTCCGTATGCTACTAAGTTCGTACCTTCACAGGGGTCAACGGCGATGTCAATTTCAATCAGTTCATCGGGGTTACAGTAATCTTTGGCATCTGGCTGAGTACAAATACCGACTTCTTCTCCGATGTAAAGCATCGGCGCGTCATCGCGTTCGCCTTCTCCGATGACGATGCGACCGCGCATATAAATTTTATTCATCCGCTCCCGCATAGCTTCCACTGCTACCTGGTCAGCAGTGTTCTTTTCACCTTTACCCATCCACTTAGCGGATGCGATCGCTGCTTGCTCTACTACCTCAATAATCTCTAACCCAAGTGTATTTTCCACAGAGTCTGCCCTCTCAACTGCTTGAATTTGCGTTACTTTATCTGGCTATTTCAGTCTATAAGTCTACCAAAGGGCGGTTACCAAATTTCGATTACAAATGTTAACTCGGTCTCGACTTCCATTTTATTGACATTATTCGCAATAATTTTCTAGGAGCCTTAGCTTTGTTTTGACCTCTTACTTGTGATAATAAATACTTTAAATCCTCACCGGAATCTTAATCTCTAATTTTAAATATTTATAAATGTAACAGTATTTAAGGTAGTTTATATCAACCCAGAAAAGCATTAGAGGTTAATCGTGTTTATTGACTACATTACACTCATGTTAATCAACATGGTAGCTGGTTTATTTCTACTGGCTGACTATGTGTATCGTGGGATAGATAACTTACATCAAAAGCAGTGGATTCCAGGATTTGGAATTACAGGTGCGATCGCCTTAACAACTGGTTTACACATGAGCTTCACTTGGCCAGTGAGTGGCAGTTTTAATATAGCCTTCGGTGAAACAAGTGTTTTATTTGGCATTCTGTTTGTGGCAGCAGCGATCGCTCTTTCTCTAGGTTGGGATTTACTGACAATCGCTATTTACGGTTTTTTTGCTGGTTTAGTGGCGATCGTAGTCGGTATCCGCATCATCAACTTGAATATCACAAAACAGCCGTTTGTGTCAGGAATCGGTTTTATCTTAACAGGATTAGGTGGTATATTTGCCGCACCAACTCTCTATTGGAAAACTAACCGAACTTGGCGGCTAATTGGTGTTGGTGTATTAATAGTAGCTGCTTTAATTTGGGCATTGACTGGATATTTAGCTTACTGGAATCACTTAGAAAGTTTTCAAAAGTGGGTTCCATCCCCGATGCGGTAACCTATGCTAGCAATGATCTAGGCTAGAAACATAGTTAAAACCTTGCTTGAGATAAAATATGCTGGACTTTCTTAATCCTCTTTTAAATAGGCATCCAGAGCGAGTCAAAGCCAACGTCGAAATCTATACATGGCAAACTTGTCCTTACTGTATTCGTGCTAAAATGCTGCTGTGGTGGAAAGGTGTAAACTTTACCGAATATAAAATCGATGGCGACGAAATAGCCAGAGCGAAAATGGCAGAACGCGCTAACGGACGCCGCAGCGTACCACAAATTTTTATCAATAACCAACACATTGGTGGTTGTGACGATCTTTATCAGTTAGATACACAAAGTCAACTCGATCCTCTGTTAGCTCAATAGTCACCGGTCATTAGTCATTTGTTTTTTGTCCAATGACTAATGACAAAATTTCTTAAATTATAAAAATTTTATAAAGTTTTTATATTCCTCAGAGGATGCTGAATAAATACGGTGATTATCTTATACACATAGAATGGATGAGTCGCGCTTTAGAATTAGCAAAAGCAGCAGGTGATGCTGGTGAAATTCCTGTAGGTGCTGTTATCATCGATTCAAATGGCAATTTACTTGCACAAGGAGAAAACAGAAAAGAGCGCGACAAAGATCCCACGGCTCATGCGGAAATTCTTGCTCTCAAAAGAGCTGCCATAACTTTACAAAATTGGCATCTTAATGAGTGTACTCTGTACGTAACTCTAGAACCTTGCCCAATGTGTGCAGGTGCGATCGTCCAAGCGCGTCTGGGACGACTTGTATATGGGGTGGACGATACGAAAACTGGCGCAATTCGGACAGTTATTAACATACCCGATAGCGCTGCTTCTAATCACTGCTTACAAATAATCGGAGGCATTCTAGAATCAGCTTGTCGTCAACAATTACAGGCTTGGTTCGCCACTAAGCGGCATCAGAGAAAATAACAGACAGAGGTAAAACTGTCCATCTCATACGACACAAGTTACGCAAGAGAATCTACGGTGTAACTAATGAGGCTTTTCTTTAAATTTTATCCGTCAATCAGCTGTCTCCATCATGATGGAATTTTACTCTTTATTCGATGCTTGTCAGCATACACCAGCAAATCCTCAAGCGGATTGTACTACCTCAAGGGTTTCTCCTTGGTTAAATCCTCTGGTGTATTTATTTGGTCGTCACTGTCTATTACCATTATTCTTTGGGCAAATTAGAATAACCGGACAAAAAAACATCCCCACAATTGGGCCAGTTATCTTTGCTCCTACCCATAGGGCACGTTGGGATGGACTGCTTGTACCCTACGCTGTTGCTGATTGTATGACAGCAAAAGACCTGCGGTTCATGGTCACTGTTGATGAATGCCAAGGATTGCAAGGCTGGTTTGTCCGACGCTTGGGTGGTTTTCCTGTAGATACCCGACATCCATCAATTCGCACTCTAAGACATGGAGTTGAGCTACTTAAACAGCGAAAAGCGATAGTGATTTTTCCGGAGGGGAACATTTATCGTCATAGTCAAGCCCCTTTGAAACCGGGAATTGCACGTCTGGCGTTGAGTGCTGAATCTAGTAACTCCGGGTTAGGAGTAAGTATTATACCCATAGGCATTAATTACAGCCAACCTTATCCGCATTGGGGTACAGATGTGAGCATTCACATTGGCTGTCCAATTAAAGTCAAGGATTACATACATGGCTCTATTAAACAAGATGCCAAAAGCCTGACAGCTGATTTAGCAAAAGCACTTCAACAATTAAGCCACCAAGAAACAGAAATTACTAATCACACTTTTGCAGAAATTACCAATTCTTGATTTAGTTAAGAGTCTTGAGACAGCCTCGATTTATCAGAAAAAATTATACCAATTTGAAAAAAGAATCTAACAGGTGAATTAATAGAACCTAGATTTAGCAACTGATTGCTAATCCAAAATAGTAATAGTGGTATTTTGCAATCTTTTGAGGATGTATATCTATAGATTAGCCTCAATTGACAGAATATTCTGCCAAATTGGCAGTTTTTGACTAAATAACTAATTATTATCTAGAAAATAGTGGATTTTTCCGTGATGAAAATTATGCAGTAGCAATGGGAACTCTATTAAAGTAATTTTTAGTCTAAATCTGAGAAACTTAGTTATGTGACTTTGCTTTGCCCAAGACCAAAACAGAGTTAAGATACCCCAAGTATCCAGAAGTTTTCTATATAGTTGTTGCACTAATTGACCCCATGAACACTGCTGCCGCTGTTACCTCGATGCATCGTGCTTTTTTATCAGTCTTAGCAGTCCTCAGCTTGTTATCACCTGTGAATGCTCAGGTATCACAGTTACCAGGCACTAATCGCCAACTACAACCGATTGACCCCAATAATCCCAATAACCTCCGTCCTGTAACAGAGAATAACAGCCTTTTGAGCATTGAAGGGGGCGATCGCTTAATGAAAGATGCAGAACAAGCCGTTTCTGCTCAAAACTACACCTTAGCTGCCAAAAAATTGCAAGAAGCACGTCAGGTTTATAATCAACTATCTAATTTTTATCAAGATTTAAACGCTAGCTTTTCAGGAATTGACAATAGAGTTTCTGATTCTCAGCGTCAAAAAGCTCTATTAACAGCCCAAAAACGAGATGAAGCGACCTTTCAATTAGCATTGGTACATCGGGCACAAAATCAGCCAGAATTAGCAGTACCATTGTTGATTCAAATAATTAAAAGTCAAAACCCAACGCGAGATTTAGGTAAAAAAGCCTATAAACAGTTGTTTGAATTGGGTTTTGTTGATTCTCCCTACCCCAGAGGAAGTGGTAGTTCATCTTCCTCATCTCAAAAATAACTAAATTAAAATCCTGACTAGAAAATGGGGTATAGAGCATTAAATAAAGAGTGTGGGAAGAGTGGGAAGCTTTTTTCTAATCTGCCTACATTTCCTTATCCTTGTGTAAACTGTTTGCCTATTTCAGATAGTAGCTTGATTTGGGTTCTGTTTTATTAAAGAATATAGAAGCCTAAAAGTTATTTTGATTGGAATTGTTGGGTTAAGCGATCGCAAAACCCAACCTAAAATTCTTGCCCATTTCCTGAGAACCTCTATCTCTTATTACCAAGAGATGAATTGCGTTGCGTCAGGTTATCAACTTGCAACTGTTGCCGTCCGTTAGTGATAATTCGCAACATTTGTTTAAGATCCTGCTCAATATTTTCTAGAACACCGTCGGCATATGCATCAGCACCATCTTCAATTTCTTGAGCGTGAGCGATTGCTGTTTGTCGCATTTGCTCTAACTCTTGCTGACAAGCATAGCGCTTGCGCTCAATTTCAGCCAGAGTTTCTTGCATTATTCCCTCACACTCTTGTTGCACTTGTCGCCGCATTTGTTCAGCTTCTTGTTTTGCCTGTTGAATAATATCGCTTTCAGCTAAAATTTGCGCTTTTTTTGCTTGGGCGGCTTCAACTATTTGCTGCCCATATTCTTCTGCTTCCAGGAGAATTTCCTCCTTTTGTCCCAGAATTACTGCTGCTTCTTGAAAAAGTGCTGGCAAAGCAAGCCGGATGTAGTCAAGCTGATCTAGCAGCTTTTCTTCATCGATGAGTGTGCGTCCTGTCAGGGGAATCCTCAGACTAGAGAGAACCATTTCCTCTAAACGGTTGAGTTCCTCCTGAATATCTATGCTTCCCTGTGTGCCGGCATACTCTTGAGGGGGGGGGTTGCTTCCGTTGAGGTTGGGTTCAACATTGGAGAGTTGTGATTGTAGCATTGGTATATATCTAGGGCAATGTGTGGGGGAACGAGATGATCGATAGAGCCACCAAACCTTGCAATCTCTTTTACCACACTACTACTTAAAAAACTATACTCATTTGAAGTTGCCAGGAAAACTGTTTCTATTTGGGTAGAAAGAGTTTTATTTGTGTGAGCCATTTGCAGTTCCACTTCAAAATCTGACACAGCGCGTAAGCCGCGTAGCAAAACTTGTGCATTCTGTATTTGGGCATAATTGACGGTAAGACCGTCAAAGCTATCTACTTCTACATTAGGTAAATGTTGTGTAGAAAGACGGATCTGATCTAGCCTTTGCTGAACACTAAAAAGTGGCATTTTATTGGGGTTCCGCAATACAGCGACAATTACGCGCTCAAACAGCCGACTGCCACGCTGGATGAGGTCAAGATGTCCTAAGGTAATGGGGTCGAAGCTGCCAGGATAAATCGCAATCACAATGATATATCAAACTTAATTTAAGTGATTATATTGAAATTGTTTTGTGTAACTTACTCAAATCTATCATCTTGCACTCTCAGCAAAAATGCTAAAGTCAATTGTTTTGGTGGTACAAGTTATGCTCAACTAAGCGTTAGGAACTAGACTCCTAATTATGGATGTCGGATTTGTACCTGTGTCTTCATAATCTTGTAGAGAATTCAAGGTTAGTCTGGTATTCAAGGTAAGAAACTCCGTACTTACCAAAGTGCGCGGTTAATTAATGAACTTTTCTAGGTAATTTTGCATGGCACTGGATTTTTCCACCTTGCCCTTGGCGTTTCAATTTACTTCTCCAGGACCGATTCTGGTGAGAATAGGACCATTGACTATTCGCTGGTATGGCTTGTTGATTGCCACAGCAGTGTTAATTGGCGTTACGCTTTCTCAATATTTGGCAAAGCGCCGTCATATTAATCCAGAGTTGCTGAGCGATTTGTTCTTTTGGTTATTAATTGGTGCAATTCCAGGCGCACGGATATATTACGTTTTGTTTGAATGGCCTAAATATGCCTCAACTCCAGAAAAAATCTTTGCAATCTGGGAAGGAGGTATTGCCATTCACGGAGCGATTATTGGTGGAGTTTTGGCAGCATTAATTTTTGCCAAAGTCAAGCAGGTTTCTTTCTGGCAACTAGCGGATTTAGTAGCGCCTTCGCTAATTTTAGGGCAGGCGATCGGACGTTGGGGCAATTTTTTCAACTCTGAAGCTTTTGGCAACCCGACCAATTTACCTTGGAAGCTATATATTCCACCAGAACGTCGTCCTCTAGAGTATGTTAATTTTGATTATTTCCATCCCACCTTCCTTTACGAATCTCTGTGGGATTTAATTGTGTTTGGGCTGCTAATAACTTTATTTTTCCGGTCTTTATCTGGCAAGCCACGCCTGAAAGTAGGTACGCTGTTTCTAGTTTACTGGCCAGCCTACAGCTTAGGACGCCTGTGGATTGAAGGATTTCGCACTGATAGCCTGATGCTAGGGCCTTTGCGGATGGCACAAGTAGTAAGTTGTCTGGGAATTTTACTGGGATTATTTGGGTTAGCTTGGCTTTACTTACTCAAACGCCCTTTACCCGATGTAGTTTCTACTTCTAAAGGAGATGGGGAGATAAGGGGATGAACAAGTGTGGGGAGAGCAACTCCTAACTTAGTACTTCTAATGCCCTATGCTCTATGCCCAAAATAAAAAATGCCCCAGAGTTTTCTCTAGGGCTTAACCAGGGTGCATCTACCATTACTCTCTACTAGGGAAAGAGGGTGAATCCGGAAAGATACTGAGAAAATCCTAAAAAAATTTTTGAGAGTTTGCCGTGCGTGCTTCTAAAGATGAATATACAGAAAACTTGAGTTATAAAAAAACACTATACGCTATAGAACCATCTGTGTACATTGTTGGAGCAGGCCCTGGAGATCCAGATTTACTTACAGTAAAGGCGCAGAAACTATTAGCTGTTGCTGATGTGATTTTATTTGCTGATTCTTTAGTACCAGAACAGATTTTAGAAATTTGTCGAAAAGATGCCGAGATAATTAGAACTGCAAATCAAACTTTAGAAGAGATTTTGGCAATAATGGTGGAAAAGGTGCGATCGCAACACAAATCTCTAGTCCGTCTCCATTCCGGCGATCCCTGTCTTTACAGCGCTATCCACGAGCAAATGCACCTCCTAGCAGAGGCAAATATTCCTTTTGAAGTCATACCTGGTATCAGCGCTTTTCAAGCCGCTGCTGCCAAACTCAAAACAGAATTGACTGTACCTGGTTTAGTCCAAACCATTATTTTGACACGCATCAGCGGACGTACAGAAGTGCCTGCCTCAGAAGAATTAGCCTCTCTAGCAGCACATCAGGCTAGCCTTTGCCTATACTTGAGTGCGCGTCATGTAGAAAATGCCCAAATCAAACTACTCGAACATTACCCAGCCGAAACCTTAGTGGCAATTTGCTTTCGCATCAGCTGGCCGGATGAAAAAATTAGGATTGTTCCTCTCAATCAAATGGCAGACTGTACTCATCAAGAAAAACTAATTCGCACCACACTTTATATAATCAGTCCAGCACTTTCGCCAACAATAGCGCGATCGCGTTTATATCATCCCGAACATAATCATCTATTTCGTTCGTCTCATTAATAGATAATAGCCGACAGGCAAAAGGCAATTAATCTTCACTGTTACCTCTGTTTAGGAGTTAACGTTCATAAATATAAAAGGAGTCCTATATGCCATTAATTAAAGTCCAAACTTCTGCATCTGCTCCTCAAAAAGCTGAAATTGAATCAATGCTTTTGAGTCTATCAGCCAAGTTAGCTAAATATTTAGGAAAACCAGAATCTTATGTAATGACTGCTTTTGAACCAGTAATTCCTATGACTTTCGCTGGCAATACAGACCCAGTTTGCTACATTGAAATTAAGAGCGTTGGCTCGATGAAGCCAGACCAAACTAAAGCAATGAGTGAAGATTTTTGTCAGCAAATTAACCAAACCCTGGGTGTGCCGAAAAATCGAATTTATATAGAATTTGCAGACGCTAAAGGTGCTATGTGGGGCTGGAACGGCACTACCTTTGGTTAATTTGTCGTGTTCTTTAGTAAAGACGAACTCGATCCAGCAGGTGTAGGATAGAGATCCAGCATCAATTCGTAATTTGTTATGTCTGCTACGCCTCTTATATCTCAGGTTGACTTACACAATTCAGTTAAATCAGCATTACTTCCTCCCCTACTTGGTGCAAACGTTGCGGAGTTAACTGCTTGGGTGCAGGAACAGGGACAACCTGCTTATAGAGGAAAGCAATTACATGAATGGATATATCACAAGGGGGTGCGATCGCTAGCTGATATTTCTGTATTCTCCAAGCAATGGCGCAAAGAAGTAGCAGAAATTCCCATTGGCCGCTCAACTTTACACTACCGCTCTGTGGCACCCGATGGTACGGTGAAATATCTTTTACAATTAGCAGACGGACAAATTATTGAAACTGTTGGCATCCCCACCTTCGGACAAAGAGGAGAAGGTCCAAAAGCCCGTTTGACAGTTTGCGTTTCTACTCAGGTGGGCTGCCCAATGGCGTGTGATTTCTGCGCTACTGGCAAGGGAGGCTACAAACGCAACCTAGCACGGCACGAAATTATCGATCAGGTGTTGACTGTACAAGAAGATTTTCAGCAACGGGTTAGTAATGTCGTGTTTATGGGACTGGGTGAGCCGTTGTTGAATACTGAGAATGTCTTGGCTGCCCTGAAATCTCTCAATCAAGATGTTGGTATTGGGCAGCGATCGCTAACTGTTTCTACAGTTGGGATTCGCGATCGTATCCGTCAGTTCGCGCAACACCATTTGCAAATCACTCTTGCAGTTAGTCTCCATGCACCTAACCAAGCATTGCGAGAAAAACTCATCCCCAGCGCCCGCGCTTATCCTCTAGAAGATTTGCTGGCTGAATGTCGAGAATATGTAGAAATCACTGGACGCCGCGTTACCTTTGAATATATTCTCCTGGCTGATGTGAATGATTTGCCAGAACATGCATTAGAACTAGCCAAACGTTTGCGCGGATTTCAAAGTCATGTGAATTTAATTCCTTACAATCCCATCCAAGAAGTAGACTACAAACGCCCCAACCGCGATCGCATTCAAGCATTTGTCAATATTCTCAAGCAACAACAAATTGCTGTTAGTGTCCGTTACTCGCGTGGTTTAGAAGCTGATGCTGCTTGTGGACAACTCAGAGCAAGTAAATAAAAGTTATACCAATTTTAAAAATGATTATCACAGACGGATTCGCTATAAGTATTTAGCTAGACATGATATTAACTATTTGGAGTCCCCTGCTGGTATTGCATGGCTTTAGCATAATCGCCCAAAGCGTAGCAAGCGACTCTGAGACTGGCAAGAGCTTGTTCTTCACTACGCCGATCTTTGATTGTCCTAGCTAAGTGTAGACGTTCTTCATAATATGTAATTGCTCTGTGATGATCCCCTAAGGCTTCACAAGCAACTCCTAAACTGCCTAAGGACTGTTCTTCGCTGCGCTGATCTTGAATTTCTCTGGCTAATTGTAAGCGTTCCTCATAATACTTAATAGCTTTGGTATAATCACCTAAGGCATAACAAGCATTACCTAAATTTTTTAGTACTTGAGAAGCGCTGCGAACATTTTTTAAGGAGCGTGCTAGTACTACACATTGCTCATAGTAGGCGATCGCTTTTGGATAATTGTCTAAAGCATACCAAGCATTACCTAAATTCTTGAGTACCTGTTCCTCGCCCCAATTATCTTTGAGTTCGCGCACAATTTCTAGGCTTTGTTGTTGATGCTTAATAGCTTGTGTAAATTTACTTAAAGCTTTATATACTAATCCTAAGTTATTCAGTGCTGCTACTTGACTGCGTTTGTCTTGTAGCTGTTGGGTTATTTTCAAACATTTTTTTAGAAACTCAATTGCCTTGTTATGTTCATTTAAATGGCGGTACGCATTGCCTAAATGCGAAAGTGCTTGCATCTGTAATGCTAAATCTGAAGTTTCCTCACTTAAAGACATACACTTTTGAGAGTAGGAGATAGCACTCTTGTAGTCTCCTGCGCTGTAAGTTACCAAACCTAAAAAAGAAAGTACCTGTGCCTGTTTTTGTAAATCCTTAGCTGCCTGAAATAGTACCAAGGATTGTTGTAAAGACTTCATCGCCGCTATTAATTCACCAGCTTGCTGCTGTTGAATACCTTGTCGTAACAGCGCAGATGCTTCCGATAAATGTTCGTCACTTTCTTGTGGTAGTGGTATTTCTACTTGTGAACCAGAGTCAAATTCATGGGTAATTGTATTGCGCTTCACTGGTTTTAGGTAAGTTGTGGGTAATTGCAGGGGAACTGTATTTTTCGATCTATTATTCCATCCGTTTTTAGACATTAACCCCTTCCTATTTAGTCTGGTGGTAAATCTAGTGTTCCCAAAACCAGGATGCATCTTTCATAAAGCTGATTTATCAAAGCGTAGATATCAAATACTTGTATTGTGAATAATGTCAGTTTGATGCCGCTTGTATTGAATCGCGTCGTTGAGGATAGTAGCGATGAGAGCTGATAGATAAAGTATTGATGCTTGAGTTTCTACTCCTCAACAAGCATAACTTCAGTTGTCTACTCACTTAGCCAACAAGCAACTTTTAAAGTGAAATACTCTAAACTAACAGACTGAAGTTCGGCAACAAGCTATTTTCATACAGCAATCCTAAATAATTCGTAAAAAAAATTTGTTGCTTATTACCTGCCTCTACAACTAATTTCAAAACTCAAATAGGATTGCTATATATCACGATCTGTACTGTAGGTACAGCGGAGGGTCTCTCGCACTCCCATGAGAATTTTTCCTAGCATATTTTTACCACTACCATCTGAGCCGCAACCCCAGTAAAAATCAATGGGCGAATTTTCAACAATTTCTTCATCACCTGTGGAAAGTAAAATATCCCTGATATCTACATGAGTTTGAAATTTACGTAGTACGGCTTGGCGCATAATGTCATCTTTAACTTGTTCCCAATCTTGACGTAAAGGACGGGTTCTTTCACGCCCCATTCTTGCCGCATCTTTAGGCGTTTTAACCAAGCGGATTTGTTCTGCATGAGGTGTATTGATAAACTTTTGTGCTTGAAAGTAGTGTTTGCTAGTCAGCCAATATAATCCATCTAACTCAAAGCCGTGGGGCGAAAAGTTAGAAAAACAGCCATATTGTTCGCGAGTACTGTAAAAGTAGATTGCCATAAAGTCTAATTCAATTTAAATACTAAAAAAACCTAATAGCTCTTGCTATTCTATTAATCAAATTATTTAATAGTAGTAGATTTATATAGATGTTGCCACTACTACATTTTGCCAAATAAATTAGTATATTTAAGTTTACTTATTTAAAACCGATATTATAAAACAGAACCCTGATTTTCAGATGCTTCAATAAACGCCTCAAACTCCCGTTCTGGAGACCATTGAATAGCCCCATCTCGTCCTGTGAAGAACAGTTTTGTTTGACTTTGATTGAGTTCAGATAAAGTATTTTTATCAAAATTGGCAGCAGAAGCGATCGCCACTTTTGGTTGCAGAGTAAGAACTAAATTTTTCAAAGCCTGAGGATCGCACCATAAAACTTGTGGACGAGGCAAACTTCCATTTTTAACTAATTGTTGCACCTCTTGAGACTTGATATTACCTACTAACAACCAGTTTTGCTCTAAAATTTGCAATTGTAAAATAGGTAATTCGTTATTGATTAATTGTGCAACTATCGAACCAGTTTGCACCGCTTGACCAACTGGTAATGGTTGGTAAGAGCCTTGATGCTTTCGTAGTTCCTCTTGAATTGCTTGAGTAGCAATGGAATTTTCTGGTTTTGGGGAATATTCATAAAAAGTTTTGATTGGTAAACGTTGTACTAATTCCAACCAACCATTACTTTCATTACCTTGAAAATCAGTAGCGATTGCCGAATTTATTTGATTTATACCTTGCTGTTGTAAAAATGGTAAAATTGTGAAGCGTCCTGTACCTTCATCACCACTATTAATCAGAGTTACTGTTCCTTTGTCTTGAACAACTATAATTGGTTCAGTACCAGACTCTAATATCGTTATCCTAAATAATGTATTTGCAGAATGCCATAGGGGGATGATTACTAAACCAACCGCAATTACACTAGCAAACCACCACTGGCGCTGCCACCAACGTACTAAGCAAACTAAGATAATTAGTCCATAAATTATTAGCAGTTGCCAAGTAGAGATACTACCCACAGCAACAGAGTTTCCTGGCAAATTGCTAAAAAATTCTACTAGTTTAATTAGCCAATCAGTGGGGTAATGCAACAGTCCAGCCAAAAAGCTTCCTAACTCTGTAAAAATTAATGCTCCTATGGCACTAATGATACCACCTATACTAATAATAGAAATTAATGGAGTACTAACCACATTCAGTAATAGACTGTAGGTTGGTACAACTCCAAAGATGAAAAGTTGCACGGGTAAAGTCCAAATAGTAGCAGCTAGAGGAACAGCAATCAAAGAAGCGATCGCAGGTGGTAACCAATTTAAACGCTCGATAATTGCAGGTACTGTTACAACTAATCCCAGTGTTGCTAAAAAACTCAATTGAAAACCTAAATCCCAAATCCATAGCGGATTAAATAGTAATAAGAGTGTTGCTGCTGATAACAGCGAACCCAACTGTTTTACCTTCCTTTTTAATAACAAACCAATTAATGCTGCAAAACCCATAATTACGGCTCTGAGAACCGCAGGTTGAAAACCTGTTAAACTCAGAAAAATGATTAAAGCCAAAAACCCAAGCGTAAATTGTGTTCCTTTCCTTGTACCCTTAGTTAACTGTAAAATTACACTTAAAATCAACGAAGTTTGAAACCCGGAAGCAGCTAAAGCATGAGCTAATCCTGCTTGTACAAACAAATCGCGGATATCATAGGGTAAATCCACAGCTTTGCTACCTAAAACCATTGCACTGACAAGTGGTCCTTCTGGAATACCTAAGCTACGAACTTGCGATCGCACAATTCGTTGCCGAATTTGCCACCAACCCCATTTACGTTCTTGTTCTAAAACATTGATTTGTCGTCCAATCAAACCAGCGAATGTTCCTTCTTGCTTGAGAAACTTTTGAAAATCGAAACCACCAGGATTGGAAGCCGCCTTTGGTTTGTATAAAATTCCAGTCACAGCGATTTGTTGACTAGGGTATAAACCTGTAGCCTGAAGTATAGGCACTGTTACATACAATTTGCCTGTCACTCCTTTTGGGACACCTGCTGAACCTTTTTCATTTTTGACTTCATCTAACTGAGTCGCTTCCAGCCAAAATTGTCCCCGGTGACTGCGAGTTAAGCGAGGATTACTTGCCACTTCGCCGCGAACAATTACAAGTTGTTCTTGATTACTACTATTTCCAGGCGGAACGAACTGACTAATATCCTTTGCACCTGGTTGCGGTACTCGCCATTGAAAATACAGAGTTGCCAACAGTCCCACCAAACCAGCAGCTAGCCATATTCTAGGATGGGGACTACTTTGCCAGGTGTTAAGCACTCCCTTAGTTTTCCCTCGACCATTTTCTGGTTTCTGAGCAAGTTTCTTTGAGATGAAGTAGCGTCTTCTCAAAAAAATTGCTCCTACTATCCCTAAAATCAAAATCCACGCACCACCCCAAGGAATTGCTGTAAATAGCAACCCAATAATGTAGGCAAGACAAATAATTACACCACTGGTTTGAATCATAAGATTTTTTGTAAAAGCACCTGGCAAATAGAATTGGCAGCTAACTTAAAAATATAAGACTTATGTAAGAAAGCTCTCAAACTCTTGTTAAGACCGAAGTTCTAAGCTGAGCAAACCTTAGCTCTAGGGTAGCTTGTTTCTCCATAAGGATACGGTGGGCTAAGCCAACTGGAAAAGTTAGTGCTCAAACTTCTGTGTACATGAACTTTTCATTTCTTTAATCAGCAACCCGAAAAAATTTATACTTATGGTGAAGTATACTCCATCAAGATTTATATAAACAAAGCCCGCATGTGCAGGCTTTGTTTGTGTTTTTAATGGCTTAGAGTGAGGTTTTAGTAGTATTTACGACTGTTAGTAATAGAGATACTCAGCTTAAATCTCAGTGCAGTATGGAGAAAAAATACAAATCCCTAAAGTGGCCAGATATGTATAAACTGCCTGTAACCCTTTTTGATTTTCTGCAAATCCACTTAAAGAAATTTGACTATTAGACTAGCAACACTAATAGCACTAGTTCAACTGATAACCTTTGCAAGGAAGCTTGCCACTTAGTAACAAGACTCTTGATAGTGTCAGAGTCATTGTTTAATTCACTGTATCTTTGAGCAACGGAAAACCCAACTTCTCCCTTTGCTCGACATATAAATGAGCCACCTTCCGCGCCAAATGCCGAATTCTAGCAATGTAGCGAGTTCTCTCAGTCACGGAAATTACACCTCTAGCATCCAGTAAATTAAAGGTGTGGGAACACTTCATTACATAATCTAAGGTAGGTAAGACCAATCCTCGCTCTGTCAATTGGTTAGCTTCCTGCTCATACAAATTAAATAGTGTTAATAGCATTTCAGGATTCGATGCTTCAAAGTTATAAACACACTGCTCAATCTCACTTTGCAGGAAAACATCTCCATAAGTAATGTTGTCTGTCCATTGAATCTTTGTAAATGCTTCTACTTGCTGGAGATACATTGTCAGTCGCTCTAACCCGTATGTAATCTCAATCGACACCGGACGGCAATCAATTCCCCCACACTGTTGGAAATAGGTAAATTGAGTAATTTCCATCCCATCTAACCAGACTTCCCACCCAGTGCCCCAAGCTCCCACTGTTGCATCCTCCCAGTTATCTTCTACAAACCGAATATCATGGTCTTCAGGACGAATCCCTAAGGCCCTTAATGAATCTAGATAAATCTCTTGAATATTATCTGGCGACGGCTTAATTAAGACTTGATACTGATAATAGTGTTGAAAGCGGTTAGGGTTCTCACCGTAGCGTCCATCTGTCGGACGACGACACGGCTCGACATAGGCAACAGCCCACGGTTCTGGTCCCAATGCTCTTAAAAATGTCTGAGGATTTTTAGTGCCTGCTCCCTTTTCAATGTCGTAAGGCTGAGCAATCAAGCAACCACGATCGGCCCAAAACTGATGCAACAAGGCTATTACTGATTGAAAATTCACGCTCTATACTTCCTTAGTCAGCGTATTGCATAAATCATTGTTGCTTACAATCCTTCAGTATGGGGAGTTACAGCCTCCTCAAAAAAAGGCAAAAAAAGTTAGTCAAAGTGGTTGACACTTTTGATTGGGTTCGTTATATTGAATAAGTGCCTGAGAGAGCGAAGCGAAAAGA
>JBALDB010000045.1:0-46927 GCA_036918135.1 Nostoc sp. | reverse complement strand
CAACCTACGAATACAAAGCGATCGCGCTTGAGCCAGTCGTCTACTACGTCAAACCACCCTCTTCTACTCGGGGCGCGTCCAACTGCGATGGTCATCGGACTAAAATCCTCTTTTTTTACTAAAATTGCAACGTTTTTGAACCAGCGCCACTTTAAAGCTTTGCTTTATTGGGCGACTGCCGTGAGGAATTAACGTTTTTTTGACAATCTCAAGAGCCTCAAAGCAATTGAGATTCTGAGAGTTAGCTGTCTAGTGAAGTCAGTATTTCTCAGGTCTATACCATTACACGTACCACTGGCTAGTAACTTAGCTTGTGGTAACTTAATGATTCTTAACTTACCACATTAGTTCGGTTTTGGCCAGACATACGCAAGTGAATCAGGTATTTAACACGAAACTATATTAATAATATGAATATCAGAATTTTAACAATTTGACACAAGTTTTCTCAGAAATCTAAACAATTTGATTGGGCCATAGGGAAAGAGGCAGAGGGGCAGGAGGCAAAGGGAGAAGATTTTCCCCTCTGCTTCCCTGCTCCCTGCCCCAATCCAGTTGCAAGATATCCCAATTCAATGGCAGACTTTTAAAGAGAGTATCTCACAGGCAATGGTAGTTCAATGACAGCATCAACAACGATTAACAAAGGCGATCGCCTGCTGCATCAAAACCTTCTCGGTTCTCGTCGGTTCAGTAACTACTGGTGGGCAACTATCGTTACCTTGGGAGCAACAGGCTTTTTACTGGCTGGTATATCCAGTTACCTAAAGATTAATTTACTCATAGTTACCGATCCCACTCAACTGATATTCCTTCCTCAAGGATTGGTAATGGCATTATATGGCACCGCCGGTTTGCTACTAGCTACATACCTCTGGTTAGTGATTTTATGGGATGTGGGAGGCGGTTACAACGAATTCGATCGGGAAACTGGCACAATCAAAATATTTCGTTGGGGATTTCCTGGCAAAAATCGTCGAATTGAGATTGACGGACGGATAGAAGATGTGCAATCTGTGCGAATAGCCGTAAAAGAAGGTATTAATCCCCGTCGCTCACTTTATCTCCGCGTTAAAGGTCGGCGAGATATACCCTTAACACGGGTTGGACAACCCTTATCTTTAACAGAATTGGAAACAGAAGGCGCAAAGTTAGCTCGCTTTTTAGGAGTATCACTAGAAGGACTTTAAGAGTTTGGAGATTGGGGAGATGAAGAGGTAGGGAAGATAGGGAACTCGAAGCCCTCACTAAGTAGCGATCGCGGGCAATTGGGAGACGTGGTTCGACTTGGTGGTAGTTGAATCTCGACTTTACTGGATTTTTGCGTAGTCGAAGCTCACCAACCGGGAGACAAAGAAAATTAATTCCTAACTCAACACTCCTAATCCCCAATTTACCTTTAAAACGATAAGATACCTTAGTTGAATCAGTAACTAGCAATGCGGTTGAAAATTTCAAAATTTTTGCTTTGTCTGGCGATTGTCAGTGGCTTAATGCTGGGAGGATGCTCTACACAGCAAGTCGCTTCTAATAGTTCTTCTCCAACATCGACAGTTACCTCAACCACAAGTGAGGCAAGTAATAATACAAATACTGAAGCAACGTCTGTATCTCAAAGTACTAATGAGAGTGTCCCAGGAATTGAAAATTTACCAAGGCTTGAAGGCAAGGCTACTGTAGTGCTTACAGTTAAAGGCTCGCCGATTACTATCGAAGTAGATGGTACTGATGCCCCAATTACAGCGGGCAACTTTGTAGATTTAGTGCAAAAAGGTGTCTACAATGGCTTAGTTTTCCATAGAGTTGAGCGCGGAACTGAGGATCAGCCGCAGCCATTTGTAGTTCAAGGTGGCGATCCCCAAAGCAAAGATCCAAAATTTCCCTTAGAGCAATTGGGAACAGGTAGTTATATTGACCCCAAAACGGGAAATATCCGCTACATACCTTTAGAAATTAAGCCAAAAGGTTCAGATACACCGATTTACAATAAAACATTTGATGCTACTGCTCAACCCGTTGTATTGCCCCATAAACAAGGTGCGGTAGCAATGGCACGTTCGGAACCACCAGACTCCGCTTCTTCGCAGTTTTACTTTGCTTTAGCGGATATAGGATTTCTGGATGGTAGATACGCTGTGTTTGGCAATGTTACTCAAGGGTTCGATGTAGTCAACAAAATTCAGCGAGGCGATCGCATTGACTCTGCTAAAGTTACCCAAGGTGCAGAAAATCTGAAAATACCAGCACAGTAAAAGGAGACACAAACAGAAGTCTGAGTGTCGGCTTCCGTCGGTTGGAACTTCAGGAGACGCTACTGAGGCAAATACTTGTGACTCAGGATTTTTAAATTGGTAAAGGTTGTTGTTACTGGTATTGGTCTAGTTTCTGCTTTGGGTGGAAATCTAAAGGATAGTTGGCAAAATTTGCTAGCAGGTAAATCTGGAATCCGATTACATCAACCATTCTCAGAACTTAGACCTTTTCCTCTGGCTTTAATCGAAAGACAACCAGCTCAATTAACAGTGCTAACTCAGCAAGTTGTTACTTCTGCTTTGCAAGATGCTGGCTTAGTTCCACCTTTAGCTGATTGTGCTGTAGTCATTGGCTCAAGTCGCTCTCATCAAGCATCTTGGGAAATCTTGGCGCAGCAGTTTTATGAAGAGGCGGCTAGTGAAAAAGACGCAAAGAATTTCCCTTCCTCTTTGCGTCTCCCCTTTAAACCATCCTGTTTAGAAAATTGGCTGGATATATTACCTCAAATGAATGCGATCGCAACTGCGCGACAAATTGGTGCATCTGGCGTAGTTTTAGCACCAATGGCAGCTTGTACTACTGGAATTTGGTCTATTGCCCAAGCGGCTTTACTTATAGAAACTGGGCAATGTCAACAAGCGATAGCTGGCGCAGTGGAAGCACCAATTACACCTTTGACTTTGGCAGGATTTCAGCAGATGGGTGCTTTGGCAAAAACTGGAGCTTATCCTTTTGATTTGCACCGGGAAGGCTTAGTTTTAGGCGAAGGCGCAGCTGTGTTTGTCTTGGAGTCAGCAGAGTTGGCAAAACAGCGTCAAGCAAAAGTCTATGGTGAAATTCTTGGTTTCGGTTTAACCAACGATGCGTATCATACTAATTCACCCCAACCTGAGGGAAAAAGTGCGATCGCTGCTATTAAACAATGTCTAGAACGTAGCTTTTTATCGCCAGCTGATATCGATTACATTCATGCTCATGGCACAGCTACCCAGCTAAATGACCAGATGGAGAGTATGGTAATCCAGCGTTTGTTTCCCCAAGGCGTGGCAGTTAGTTCTACCAAAGGAAGCTCAGGTCATACCCTTGGAGCATCTGGGGCTTTAGGTGTAGCTTTTTCTTTGATGGCATTAAAGCATCAAATTTTACCCCCCTGTGTGGGATTGCAGCAGCCAGAGTTTGATTTGGACTTGGTTACAGCAGTACGTCTGGGTAAAATTGACCGCGTACTATGTTTGAGTTTTGGCTTTGGGGGACAGAATGCAGCGATCGCCTTGGGAAAATAGTTTGTCATTCGTCTAACGACTCACGACTTATGCAATAAAACTGTAACAAAAACTACAAAATTGTTATTTACTTAAAAAAACGATAAGCTAGGCAATATATGAGATCCGGTTGGGGAACAAACCGCGACTAGGAGAAAATTTTATGAGTTTAACATCTGTGTTGCCGTTGGAAGCTGCTTCTCCAGCGTATATTTGTCCATTCGACCAAGCCTGTAGTTACTTAGAGGCGGCGGCTAAGGAATTAAGATTAGATCGGGGATTGATAGAAATTCTCAGCCATCCACGCAAAGTGGTAACGGTTTCGGTTCCTGTGAAATTAGATAATGGGGAAATACAAGTTCTCGCTGGACATCGGGTGCAGCACTCTGATGTTTTAGGCCCTTATAAAGGTGGAATTCGTTATCATCCGGCTGTGACTTTGCGAGAAGTTTCAGCCTTAGCAATGCTAATGACTTGGAAATGTGCGCTGTTGGGTATTCCTTACGGTGGTGCTAAAGGTGGTATTGCCATAGATCCAAAACGTTATAGTCTCAGCGAATTAGAACGCATCAGCCGTCGTTATATCAGTGAGTTAATTAAAGATATTGGGCCTTCCGTAGATATTCCTGCACCAGACATGGGTACTTCTGCCCGTGAAATGGCTTGGATGATGGATACTTACTCTGTGAATGTCGGTCATGCTGTACCAGGAGTTGTGACTGGGAAGCCGATTTCCATTGGTGGTTCCAGAGGACGGGAAATGGCAACCGGACGCGGAGTGATGATTATTGTACGTGAAGCGCTAGCAGACCAAGGTAAATCCTTGGCAGGAGTGCGAGTAGTGATTCAAGGTTTCGGTAATGTTGGTGCTGCCGCAGCTGAATTACTATATGAAGCGGGAGCGAAAATTATCGCTGTTTCTACCGGTGCTGGAGGAGTATTTTCCGAAGCTGGTCTTGATATTCCCAAATTGAAAGCCTACGCCGTTGAGAATCGCAAGAGTGTTGTGGGTTTTTCGCAAGCAGTAGCAATTAGTAATGCAGATTTATTGACTTTGCCTTGCGATGTCCTGATACCAGCAGCTTTAGAGAACCAAATCACTGAAAAAAATGTCAATCAGGTGCAAGCGCAGATTGTCGCAGAAGCAGCTAATGGCCCGGTGACTCTTGAGGCTAGCTTATCGTTAGAAGCGCGGGGTGTGACAGTGCTACCAGATATTTTGGCGAATGCTGGCGGTGTAGTAGTAAGTTATCTGGAGTGGGTGCAAGGTCTTTCTTACCTATTTTGGGACGAGGAACGCGTCAACCGCGAAATGGAACATTTGATGGTGCAGGCTTATCAACAAGTGATTCAGCAGTCGAAGAAGCGGCAAGTTTCTCTAAGGTTAGCAGCTTATACGCTAGGGGTAGGTAGAGTCGCTCAAGCACTGACTGACAGGGGTCTTTATCCTTAGGACTTCCTTTCTAAAAAATATAGCAGGAGGCAGGAGGTAAAACTATTGCTAACTCTAGCATTCACCCTTTGCAAGTGTCCTAAAGAGTGTGACTACGGCTATATCCCACTGTTGACAGTCAACGGTCAACAGTCAACAGTTATCAGTCATCACTCAGCAACTTCAAACAGGATAATTTATTTGTTGGAGTTGCCTAGTATTTAACTATTTCCTAAACCCAGGTGATTTTGTAAAGCTTGGCGCATGATTTCTACAGGGATTTCCTGCTGCAACCAGATTTTTAAGGCTGCTGCGCCTTGTTGAACTAACATTTCTAATCCATCGATCGCAATTGCGCCTTGTTTTTCTGCTAGTTGGAGAAATTGCGTTGGTTTAGGAATATATATTAAGTCATAGGCGATCGCACCTTGGGGCAATTGTGCTATTTCTGCTGCACTCAAAGGTGACTCATTAACTTTAGGATACATCCCAATAGGGGTTGTGTTTACTAGCAAATCTGTTTGAGGAATCAATTTTGCTAATTCATCCCATGTACCGACTTGCAAATTCTCGTCTATAGATGAATTACTCCAACTATCGCAAAATGCTTGTAATTTCTGCTCATTGCGCCCTAACACATAAATTTTGGCAAAACCTAGTTGATGACAACCTGCGACAACTGCCCTTGCTGCGCCACCATTGCCTAAAATCACTGCTACCTTCTGACTCCAATCTTGCTTATAGGTTGTCTGCAAAGGAGCAATAAATCCTTCTATATCTGTGTTTGTGCCCACCCATTGATTATTTTGGCAACTCACAGTATTCACTGCGCCTATAGCTTGGGCAATAGGGGTAATTTCTGAAAGCAGAGGCACGATCGCTTGTTTATGAGGTATTGTCACATTAAAACCGACAACATCAATAGCGGCGAAACCTGCGATCGCTATCTCCAAATTTTCTGGTGCAATGGGAAAAGGCAGATAAACATAATCTAATCCTAAATGAGCGATTGCTGCATTATGCATCACTGGCGACAGCGAATGTTCCACCGGATATCCGATTACTCCTAAGAGTTTAGTTTTACCTGTAATTAATTTACTCATCGGTTATTTCTCCCCTGCTTCCCTGCTCCCCTGCCCCTCTCCCCGTGTGCCCACCTGCTCGCGGACTTACTTTACAATTATTAAAAGCTCCTTAACACTTCTTTTAATTATGCAGGCAACTACAGTCCCCTCTACAACTCCAATTCCTGGTAAATACTGGCAGTGGCGCGGGCACAATATTTACTATGTGCGTGTGGGAGAGAAGCAACCGCAACGTCCACCTTTACTTTTGGTACATGGATTTGGTGCTTCTTGTGACCACTGGCGTAAGAATATCACAGGATTGTGTGAAGATTTTGAAGTATTTGCGATCGACCTTTTGGGGTTTGGGCGATCGGCAAAACCAAAATTGCAGTACAGTGGTGACTTATGGCGCGACCAACTTCATGATTTTATCAGTGAAGCGATCGGTCAAAAAGCAATTTTGGCAGGTAATTCTCTTGGTGGCTATGCTAGCTTGTGTGTTGCAGCACAACGTCCTGAGAGTGCGGCTGGTTTAGTGTTACTCAATAGCGCCGGCCCCTTTAGCGAAAGCCAGGCGACACCTGAACCTGAAGCTTTACAATCAGAAATTCAGCCTCCCAAACAAGCTTCTTTACAAACAATCTTGGGTGACTCGATTAAGTGGATTTTTCAACAACCTTTAGCTCAATTTCTATTATTTCAATACGTGCGACAACGTTGGGTAATTCGCCAAACCCTAGAGAAAGTTTATCTTGATAAGAGTGCGATTACAGACCAATTAGTAGAAGAAATTTATCGTCCAGCTTACGATCCTGGAGCAATGGATGTGTTTGTTTCAGTTTTTAGCACGCCTCAAGGAGAAAAAGTTGATGTGCTACTAAAGCAATTAACTTGTCCTTTGTTAATGTTATGGGGAGAAGCAGATCCTTGGATGAATGCTAGGGAACGTTCTCAAAAGTTTCGTCAATATTATCCTCAACTCACAGAACATTTCTTAATGGCAGGTCATTGTCCTCATGACGAAGTGCCGGATAGAGTAAACCAACTTTTACGCGATTGGGTTTTGTCTATTGACTAAGGAGATTAAATTTTACCAGAAAATATTGAGTAGAGATGCGAGAAATCGCGTCTCTAAACATACAGTTAAAAAAAATCATAAATTTCAGTTTAAATAATTTAAAAATTATTTAAAAATATAAGATTTAATTTCCTGTTCTATTTCGTTGCTAACAATTTCAGTTCCGATACCGGGTTTGTCTAAATTCACTCTTACAAAATTTGTCTTGTCTTCTTCAGTAAATTTTTTATCATTATTGGAATCTTTGATAATTTTGATAAAAATTGCGTTTTGACCGGTAACAACTACCCAATTAATAATTTTTGTATTGTTTGGAGTAATTTGCTGAAGATTTTTACCTGATAAATCAGAAATATAACCAATAATGGCATCTTCGGTGTTGAGTTTTCGATCTGCGTTTGTATCTTGGTCAACAATTCTATACAACCAAACTCTTGTAATTGCTTTGTCTGCCGCTTTTACCTCTAATAAATCAAAGGAGTTAATAATAGCTTTTTTATTTAATAAAAGATGAGTTTCGCCATTTAGCTTACGATAAAATATTATGTTATACAACAAATTATTTCTTTGAGAAGAACGCGAAAGATTTAAATTGCTTTCTTTTTCTTGATTATCCTCTGGAAGATTAACTGGAATCATTAGATAATCCGATTGTTCTTTAATAATTAAATCACCATAGACAATATTTGGTTGTGACTTCGGTTTGTCAGTTGCTTTTGCTTGCTCGGTTTTTCTGGTAATCTTGGATTCACAGGAAAAAGAAACGGCGGCTATAATAATAGCTGTAATAATATTCTTCAAAAAGTTGTAGTTTTTCATCAATTCACAGCAGGATATGTTGCTGTTTTATTTTATTCGTTGCTAGAAAATTACCAAGAGTTTTATTTGATAGACTAGACAAAATAAGCCCACTGATGCGGGCTTGTTCGTGTATATAGGGTGAGTAAAATTTTCTAACTATAAAAATCCAAAAACCTGGTCGAGGTTAACCAGGTTTTATCAAGTTTACAGGTTTCAAATTGTTAAACTAATTAACTAACTGAGAGGTTAATAACTAAGGTGGACAGAATATTTGGCAAACTTCGCATTTCTACGTTTTTCCGCTTTGGGATTTGGCTTTGTCTTCTAATAGAGTTTTTACCACTTATATGTTGATATGCGGAAGTTTACTTGGGTTGATGACAGGGGACACTAAGTCATTACCCTTTGTGTTTGGTTTTTCTTTCTTTGATGTCCTACTATTTAAGTTATCACTAAGTTGAGTGAGTTGCAACTCTTAGTTTACTAAAGTTGACGTTTTGTTAAATTTTGCAATTTGCGGAAATAAATTTGATCCCTAATCCTCTTTTGAAGAGAGTTGAAGGGATTTTAGAGAGTTGAAGTTGCTCAATCAAACTATATTGTCAAAAATTCCACATAATTGGATTGTTATCAACGCGATCGGTAACAATGCGTCCAAGACCATCAATCTCTGCTAATTCGGCGGTAGAAAGTTGTATTTTAGCGGCTTTGGCGTTGTCTTGTGCTTGTTGAGGATATCGCGCCCCTGCTATAGCATTTGTCTGAGGTTGGGCAATTAACCACGCCAAAGCTAACTGAGCAAGGGTACAATTATAAACAGAGGCTATAGGACGCAATTTTTCTAGTGCTTGTTGAGCGCGTTCAAAGTTTTCACCTTGAAAGAGTTTATTATTAGCACGGTTATCTGTTGGGTCAAATTGATGACCCCTCTCAAATTTCCCTGTTAACAACCCCTGTGCTAAAGACGAATAAGCAAGGACAGAAATATTGTGTTCGATACAATAAGGCAGGGTATCCTGTTCTACCTGTCTCCAGAATAGAGAATAGGGTGGTTGTAAACTATCAATACGTCCATAACTGGCGGCTTCTGCCAATTGGGCGCGAGAGAAATTGGAAACACCGATCGCTCGTATCTTACCCTGCTCTTTGAGCAAATTGAGAGCGCTCATAGTTTCTTCGATAGGTACTATTTCACTATTGAAATTGCCGGAAGGCCAATGAATTTGGTAAAGGTCAATGTAATCAGTTTTTAAGTTTGTTAGGGAACGCTCACAAGCTTCAATTACTTGTTCATACTTAAGATGGCTAACAGAAACTTTTGTGGCATACTCTACCTGATGGCGCACATCAGATAAAGCTTCAGCTACAATCTTTTCAGAGTGTCCTTGACCGTAAGCTTCAGCAGTATCAATTGTTGTGATACCAGCCTCAAATGCTGCTCGAATTGCTTTAATCGAGTCAGCATCCTCAATTCCCACCCACATTTTTTTACCTGCTTGCCAAGTTCCCATTAAAATGGGTGTGATTTGCACATCAGAAGTACCTAGCGATCGCTTTTCCATAATTACTTCCTAATTCATTTCTCTAGATAGTTTCATACTTTATAGGTTTTAGCTTGAAATTAAATCAGAGTTACAGTAGATGTGATGGAATTGACTACAACTTTTCATGCTCTTAAAGAATGGGCAGTCGCCGTAAATGCCTTGGAAACTGGCAAAACAATTATGTTGCTCCGCAAAGGCGGTATCCACGAACGAAATGGACATTTCCAAGTTGCCCACAAGCAAATTTTGCTTTACCCTACTTACGAACATCAACAAGCTTTTATGCTCAAACCTGAGTATGCTAGTGATGTATATCCAGTAACATCAGGCTGGCATCCAGAAACAATTCGCATTGGTAGTTGGGCTGAAATTACAGATATTTTGCCAGTTAGTGACGAGTCTATTGTTAGCGCCTTACTTCCCTTTCATATTTGGAACGAGCATTTTATTAGCGATCGCCTCAAATGGAAACCACGTCAACCCCTATATATTCTCCTGCTACGAACTTATAAACTACCCCAAGAGCAAGAGATTGCCTATTATGCTAAATATGGTGGCTGTAAATCATGGATTGATTTAGACCAACCAATTGAATTAGAAGGAGCAAAACCAGTTTTATCTGACTTTGGATATACTCAACTAGTAGAGACAATTCGCGGGATTGTTGGTGATAAATTGTATGCCCCTTCCTTCTAATAACCCAATTTGCGGGTTATTAAATACTAATTTATTATTTCAAGTCGAGTGCGACTTTTAGTAGCATAATGAATTTAGCAATCAAACCTGCTCGATTCAATTATTGTCTAAGTCGCTACTGAATAATTTTGTCATCTTGATTGGTTGGGTCTCACTGTATTTTTGATTTATATCAAAACATAGGGTATTGCTGGAGTAATTAATTTTCAAGGATATTTACATAAAATTTTCGGCATCATATGCGGTTGTTTATATCCTTTGAAAATAAATTTTAATGAGGTCTATTTTCTTAGCTGCACTTGTAAAAATAGATTTTAGTGACGGAAAATGTGGCTAATTCTAAAAGATAGAGAATATTTAAATAGAAGATTGGACACAGCAAAAAATTGTAGGTTGCCGTCACGTACCAAAGCAATTAATGCAAATAATCTTATAGATATATGGTGCATTGCGCTATCCCCGTTGAACTGACATTGAATTATTCACGGTACATTGCACTGCACAACAACGCACCCTAAATAAAATAGTAGTTCTGGTTACATACAAGCCTAAAAAACGCGGATAACATTAGAAAAACTTCATCCTGGAGAGATGAGGGAAAGCTGTTGATATTCGATCGCCCTAGCAGCTTACCTCATGGGTAGGAATTTCTAAGTAATTATCCTGTAGTGCATAGAAATTAATTAGATTTTGTCTAGAGTATTAGGCAAAGTACCCCAAAAGGTTGAGGTATGGCTTGACAAAAGTTAGCCATTATGCATTTTCAGCTACAAGTAAAGGAGTTTGCAATGCACCGACAAATGTGTTGGTTATCTAAGTCTGGTGGCGACGGAGAGAAAATCTTGTATTTGCAGACAGAACCTAGTCAACCTTGGCGTCCCTACACAGCTTTTGGACATTTTGCAGTCCCAGATTATCGAATACCAGGTGGTTCTAAAGGTTGGGCAACTTATCAAAAACTTCTCAAAGCAGGTTGGACGCTAGTACCTAGCGCACGTGCAAACGAGTTAGGCAGTAGTAGCTATGCAGAGTCAAACAATTTTGAATTGAAAAAAACAATCGAAAATCAATAACGGGATTGCAAGTGCTGAGTTAGCAGCAAAGGCAAAGACTGTGAAAGCTCAGATTCTCCAAGAAACAAAAACAACCACTTGAAGTTGCTGAGTGATGACTGTTGACAGAGGAGGTTCCCCCCTCTCTCCCCACACTCCCCACACTCCCCACACTCCCCCTCTTCCCGTATCCCTCACAATCCTCTTGGGGAACCTTCACCGCGAGGATCGGCCGCCCCTTCTAGAGTTCCATCGGCTGTAACTGCGATCGCATTACCATTTCCCCAAGGTGCAGTTTCTATAATTTTGTGTCCTCGACGGCGTAAATCTTGTAAAGTCAAAGCATCCAAGCCCCAAGATTCGACGCGCAACTCATCGGGAAGCCATTGATGATGTATGCGTGGCACAGAAACAGCCGCACCAACATCCATGTTGTATTCCAGTACATTCAAAATCAGTTGCAACACTTGAGTGATGATGGTGCTACCACCAGGCGCGCCTGCTGCCATGCGAAAATGTCCATTTTCTGTGACAATTGTGGGAGTCATACTGGATAAAGGAGTTTTACGGGGTGCAATGCTGTTGGCATCGTTGCCAACTAAACCAAAGGCATTAGGCACTCCTGGCGCAGCTGCAAAATCATCCATTTCATTGTTGAGGACAATTCCAGTTCCCGGTGTCACTACACCAGCACCAAAAACAAGGTTAATCGTGAAAGTCAAACTTACAGCATTGCGTTGTTCATCGACAACCGTAAGGTGAGTGGTTTCGGGAGATTCGTAACTCAGACATGGGGATGGGGAGATGGGGAGACATTTAGAATTTAGAATTTGGACTTGAGAATTCAAATTTCCTGGCTTGACCTCGGTGGAGGGTCTGGCCTTTTGCATGTTGATTTCTTGGCGGCGTTTTTTGGCGTAAGCTGGACTGATTAGTTGTTGTACGGGGACTTTAACAAAATCTGGGTCGCCTAAATATTGCGAGCGATCGCTGTAAGCAATCTTCATTGCTTCTACCATTAAATGTAAGGCGTCAGGATGATGCCATCCTAAAGATTTTAAATTTGTGTCACCAATAATATTTAAAATCTCTAATAGGTGAACGCCTCCAGATGAGGGTGGTGGCATTGAGCAAATTTTAGCTTGGCGGAAATTTCCACAAACCGGAGTCCGCCAAATTGGTTTATAAGCTTTTAAGTCTTCTAGAGTAATTAAGCCGTTATTCTTTGCCATATCAGCAGCGATCGCTTGGGCAATTTTTCCAGTGTAAAAACTTTGGGGATTTTCGGCAATTGCTGTTAAAGTCTCGCCTAAATCGCGCTGTACCAGTTTGTCTCCTGGTTTATAAAATTCGCCGTTGTGAGTAAAAATTTCCCGCGCTGCTGGATTGTTGAGAATTGCTCGTTTGCTAGACTGGCTTGTTTGCAGAGAACGCCAAGTTGGTGCATCGCCAATAATAAAGCCATCTTTAGCAAGTGCGATCGCAGGTTTTACTACCTCTTGCCAAGAAAGCTTACCATAGCTGTGATGCACTTCATATAGTCCCGCCACCGTTCCTGGTGTCGCCACTGCTAAATAACCATTGGTACTTGCATTGGGACGCACCTTACCTTGTGCGTCTAAATACATATTTCTTGTCGCCTTTAGGGGTGCGCGTTCGCGAAAATCTAAGGCTTTCATCTCGCCTGTTTTCTCAGAATGCATCAGCAAAAATCCGCCACCGCCAATTCCTGCTGAAAAAGGTTCAACTACAGAAATTGCCAAGGCTGTGGCTACAGCTGCATCTACTGCATTACCACCCTTACGTAACATGGAAATTCCCGCTTCACTGGCTAAAGGATGCGCTGAAACCACCATTCCCTTTTTACTGCGTAAAGGTAAAGTTAAAGCCGCTGATGCTACTTGGCTATAAACAAGGAGGGTAAAACAAAAGACTGTAATGGCTACGCGCGCCGCAGGTATCGCAACTAGCTTGGCTTTAGTGACAGTAAGCTTTTTTATACCATTACTCATAAAATCTTATGCATTTTTAGTATCTTTTTTTAGCATCTTGGTGTACTTAATTTATCAGATTTTGATTACCATTTTTTGCGTAGCTTGCCGCCATAGGCATCGCTCTCCTACCCCCACTTGAACAATTATAAATATGAAGAGTATGCAAAGATTTTTATAAAAGATAGACATCTAAGTAAATGTTCGGTATTCAGTTATTGTTAGGTTATTTTGATATTTTCTATTTTCCAGATAGAAATTCAAAGGCAATGCCGACAACGAATGCATAATAAAGATTTCCCGTTTTATGCTGTCTCAAGTGTTTCCTATTTTGAAAATAGTAAGACTTATGCGTTGACAAACCAACTAAATTTTGTACAGTGCTTAAGACTTAGATAGTGCTTGATACCAAGATAAGTAGTGTTTGCAAGTGAATTAAAGAGGAAATCTTTAATGAACAATTTGCGCTTCTATCTAAAGAGTGAATAAGATATGCCGAAAGCTTGAACTTTTGGCAGATTATTTGTGCCATAAAACAGCACTAACTCGATTATTGACAACTAAAGTTACTCCAAAAACCGATTAAATCAGGAAAAACTTATGGCAATTATCATTGGAACCAGCGGTAACGACACCCTACAGGGCACTTTAGATTCCGAGGATTACTACGACACCCTAACTGGTGGCGGTGGTAACGATATATTTTTTAACGGCGACTCAAACTACATTAATACGATCGCCGATTTCAGTGGAGTAGGTAAAGGAACAAACCCCACAGCAGCAATCATTGCGGAAGTGGATACCCTAAGTTTCCAGAACAATAGTGGCTTCACTGTGCAAAACTTGCTCCTTGCCCAAAATGGCAATAATCTGGAAATCAGCTTTCAAGGGTATGGTGAATACAAATTCATCCTGGAAAACTTTGCCTTGTCCAACCTTGATAACCTAAGCTTATCCACTGGAGCCAGCGTAGATTCGGGCAATATTCTGTTTTATGGGCAAACTACCATCACCGACAGTTTTGATGTCTTCGATGCTAACTCCACCCAAAGCACTGTTTTTAGAAAAAACACAGTCACCTTCCTAAATGACCTAGACAACAATGTTAGTGGCTTCGACAATTCCAATGATGTCATCAATGGTCAAGGGGGTGATGACATTATTGAAGGTTTAAGTGGCAATGATATATTGAGGGGTGGCGCGGGCAATAATACTCTCAACGGTGGTGTTGGTGACGATACTTTATATACTGACTCTCCCTCAAGCAATAATCTGCTTAATGGTGGTAATGGCAATGATTTTATCTCCATCTCTGGCAGCGACGAAGACACCTACAACGCACCAGACTACGACGATCGCTCTTTAGGCAATAATACCCTCAACGGTGGTGCTGGTGATGATACCTTAAGCGCTAGCGGTTCATTCGGTAATAACCTCTTAGATGGAGGTGATGGCAATGATTCTCTCTCCATCTCTGGGAGTCGAAGAATTGAGGATTTCACAGCGTCTAACTCTCGCTCAGATGGCGATAACACCCTCAACGGTGGTGCTGGTGATGATACCTTAAGCGCTAGTGGTTCAAATGGTGATAACCTGCTTAATGGTGGCGATGGCAATGATTTTCTAGATATCTCTGGCTATATTTACCTAGCTGAAAGCATCAACTTCGACTCTGGCTCATCTGGCAAGAACCTCCTTTTTGGGGGCGATGGCAATGATACTCTAACAGCTTCTGGTGCCACTGGTAATAACACCCTCAACGGTGGTAATGGCGATGATTTTCTAGATATCTCTGGCTATGATTACCAATCTGACTACTTCTACTTCGACTCTCACTCATCTGGCAAGAACCTCCTTTTTGGGGGCGATGGCAATGATACTCTAACAGCTTTTGGTGCCACTGGTAATAACACCCTCAACGGTGGTAATGGCGATGATAGCCTTACAGGCGGTGGTGGTAAGGATAGCCTCATAGGCGGCAGTGGTAAGGATAAATTTGTTTACAAAGGCTTAAGCAATAACACCACTAATAATGAGAGCAGCGAGACGATTAATAATGGTACTACTACTATCGCCGATTTTACTGGAGTAGGTGAAGGAATAAACCCCACAGCAGCAGTCATAGCCGAAGTAGATACTCTGATATTCCAGGACAATAGTGGCTTCACTGCCGACAATTTGCTTCTTACCCAGAATGGCAACAATCTGGAAATCAGCTTTCAAGGGTATGGTGATACCAGATTCATCCTGGAAAACTTTGCCCTAGAAAACCTGGATAACCTCAGCTTATCCACCGGAGCCAGCGTAGATTTGGGCAATATTTTGTTTTATGGGCAAACTACCATCACCGACAGTTTTGATGTTTTTGATGCCAACTCCACCCAAAGCACTGTTTTTAGAAAAAACACAGTCACCTTCCTAAACGACCTCAACAACAATGTTAGTGGATTTGACAACTCAAATGATGCGATCAATGGTCAAAAGGGTGATGACATTATTGAAGGCTTAAGTGGCAATGACATTTTGAGGGGTAGTGATGGCAATGATACTCTCAATGGTGGCGATGGCAATGATACTCTCGATGGTGGTACTGGCAATAACACCCTCAATGGTGGCGATGGCAATGATACTCTCAATGGTGGTACTGGCAATAACACCCTCAATGGTGGCAATGGCGATGATTCCTTTAATTTCCCCTCTCTATCTACGTTAGTGACTCAAACAGTAGATGGGGGAACAGGTAACGACAGCTTGTCTTTCAGTTATAGCAGTGCTACCACGGGAATTACTTCGACTTTCAATCCGACTACTAACACTGTAGTAATTTCGACGACACCGGACACAACAGTGTTTAGCTACAAGAATATCGAACAATTAAATATCACAGGTACAGACTACGATGATTATCTTCTGGGAAGCAATGGAAATGATACGCTCCGTTCAGGCAATGGCAACGATACAATAGATGGCGGCGCTGGTGAAGATTTCTTAGATATTAGTCTTTCAACAGGAAATCACCTGCTCAATGGAGGCGATGGCGATGATTATTTATGGGGGTCGAATTACAGTTACGACGAATTCGGAAATTACGTTTACGGTAGGATCTCTGGTGATAACACCCTCAACGGTGGTGTTGGTGACGATAAATTGGATATTAGGGGTTTAACAGGCAATAATCTGTTAGATGGGGGTGATGGTAATGATTTTGTGAGAGCCTCTATTAATGACTCAGGTAATGCCACACTCAACGGTGGTGTTGGTGACGATACATTAAGGGTTTACGGTTCAAGTGCCAACATATTAGATGGGGGCGATGGTAATGATTTTCTCTATGCCTATTCTGGCTCAAATACCACACTCAACGGTGGTGTTGGTGACGATACATTCGATATTAGCGTTTCAAATGCCACCATAGTAAATGGGGGCGATGGTAATGATTCTCTGATAGCCTCTTATTATGACTCAAATAATACACTCAACGGTGGTGTTGGTAATGATTCTCTGATAGTCTCTTATGACTCAGCTAATAATACCCTTAACGGTGGTGATGGTAATGATTCCCTGATAGACTCTGGTTTCGGTGGTAATAACACCCTCGAAGGCGGCAATGGTGATGATACCCTCATCGTTGGTAATGATTATGATTTTTTCTATGGTAATGATATCCTCATCGGTGGCAAGGGTAATGATACCTTTGTTTTCAATAGTTTCGATCAAGGTCTCGATTTGATACGTGACTTCGGTGCCAATAATGAACCGAATGAACTAATTCAGGTATCGGCTGCTGCTTTTGGTGGCGGTTTATCAGCAGGTGTACTTCAGGCAAGTCAGTTTACAGTTGGAGAATCTGCAATCACTAGCAGCCAGCGATTTATTTATAACTCCACTACAGGTGCATTGTTCTTTGACCAGGACGGTAGTGCAGGCGCATTTACTCAGGTACAATTTGCCGGATTATCTGCTGGGTTGTCACTAACGAATAACAATTTTGTGGTTGTTTAATCGTTATCCTCAATGTAATGCGATCGCCAATATCTCAAATGTAAGGTAATTATTGATACCGTAATTACACAAGAAAGAATCTAGTTACCACCTGGGGCAGTGTTGAAGCTTTTGGGAGATTGGAAAGACTATCAAGTTGTGTATTCAATAATATGCATCTTTGATTAACTTTTGATTTTTAATTGATTCTCTATCCAACCAATTACAAAATCAGCCACTAATGCAATTACCGCTGCTGGAACTGCCCCAGCTAAAATTAACTCACTGTTAACTAGTGATATCCCACGAAAAATAAATACTCCTAAACCACCAGCCCCAATTGCAGCTGCAATAGTGGCAATACCAACAGCAATTACAGTTGCTACTCGTACCCCCGCTAGAATCACTCCCATTGCTAAGGGAATTTCAACTTGTAATAGTAATTGTCTATCTGTCATTCCCATACCTCTGCCAGCTTCTCGAATCGCTGGATTGACGCCAGTGATACCTGTGTAAGTGTTGCGAATTATTGGTAAAAAAGAATATAAAGTTAAGACCGCGATTGCTGGTAATACACCAATTCCGGCAATGGGAATGAGTAAGCCAAATAGCGCCAAACTAGGAATAGTTTGGAGAATATTTGCTATACCAAGAATTGGTTGACGAAGATAAGTTTTACGTGTAATTAAAATACCTAATGGAATGCCTATAAGTATGGCAATTCCAATGGCAATGCCGACTAAGAAAAAGTGTTCTAGAGTATGCTCAAGAATTTCAGGAGCATACTTAACGAGGAAGAAATCTTTCATAAACAAGAGTCAGAATACAGAATTTATAACTCATAATTCAAAATTAAAAATAGTCCATAGCAATCCTATTTTAGTTGTAAAAATATCAATAGCAGCTCTCAACAATTCAAAGAAGGCAAACATGCTAAAAAAGCAAGACTTTCTGGATGTTCGGACTTGAGAAATTCATCTGTTGTCCCCAACACTACCAATTCTCCGCCATACATTAAACCAATTCTGGATGCCAAAATAAAGGCTTCTTGAATATCGTGGGTGACAAAAACAATTGTTTTGCCTAATTCTTGTTGCAAATGCCGAAACTCTTGTTGAATTTCTAGCCGCGTAATCGGATCGAGTGCGCCAAAAGGCTCATCCATCAACAACACTGGTGGATCTGCTGCTAAAGCCCTAGCTACACCGACTCTTTGCCTTTGTCCTCCTGAAAGTTCGTGTGGGTAACGCCCTGCGAATTGGGCAGGTTCTAAACCTACTAATTGCAACAATTCATAAACCCGCGTTTTAATTTGTTTTGGTTGCCAACCTTCTAAAGAAGGAACTAAACCGACATTCTTTTCCACAGTAAAATGGGGAAATAAACCAGTTTCTTGAATTACATAACCAATTTTTCGCCGCAGTTTAATTTCATCCCATTTAGTTGTGGGAATTCCATCAAATAAAACTTCGCCTTGTGTTGGTGTGAATAGGCGATTAATTAACTTCATTGTTGTAGTTTTGCCGCTACCACTGCGTCCAAGTAATACTAGTGCTTCTCCTTGATGAATGGTAAAATTGAGATTTGACACCAAAGGGCGATGATTGCGGCTAAAGGTGACATCGCGGAATTCGACGGCAGCTTGGTTATTTGGTGGCATAAGTCGATTTTAGATTTTAGATTATTAGTTGGATATAAATACGTTGATAGGGTAGCACAGCTATGCTACCCTACGGCAAATATATATTATCTATCTATATTTTACTGAAATTCGCGCACCAATTTTGATTTGCGATCGCCAACCCAGTTGGATGCATTAGGCTAATACCATAAGGCACCACAATAGATGGTGAAAACGCTGTGTTAGTAGCCTTAGGCATAACACACCTGACTATGCAGTTTTACCATTCTTCTCTGATGCTTGTTGTGCAGCATTTTTCAAGCGGCTGGATCTCATTTTGCGGATGCGATCGCTATCCCGAATACCACCTGCCATTTCATATTCAGCGCTATCTTTGCCATACTTGATAGCAACTAACATTAGCATTTTTTCAGAAAGCTGATTTAAGTTTTTTTCCATTTGTTCAACTTTAGTCAGTGAAGAATCAACTACAGCCAAAGCGTTATTATGAATATTAAGTTCATTACGTAAATCATCGATTGACTCAATCAGTTTTTCTAGGTTATAATCTTCATCAAATTTAATGCTGGGAAGAATCAATTTCATTCCAGCAGATCTTAACTCAGCTTTTTCTAAAACGCGGGATGTGCGCTTTTTACGAGACATAAATTTGCTCTTTTAAGATACTTCTAACGCTAGCTTGCCTCAATTAAACTAGATTCCGGTTCAGCATAAATCGCAATTTTTTATCATCAAATTTTCTGGTTATACCAGTAAGATTTCGGTATTTTGGAGAATAGCTATAAGGGAAGCCGCTACAGACTCGCCACAAGCCGCTACAGACTTATCAGAAGCCACTACAGATTTGCCACAAGCCGCTACAGACTCGCCACAAGCCGCTACAGACTCGCCACAAGCCGCTACAGACTTGACAGTAGCCACTACAGACTCGCCACAAGCCGCTACAGACTTGACAGTAGCCACTACAGATTCGCCACAAGCTGCTACAGATTTGCTAGAAGCCGCTACAGATGTGTGAATCTGCCCTACAGTTATGACAAACATTAATTGGGGTGGAATCGATAAAGCTGATTCCTGTAATTTCACAATCACGTGTATGTAAAAAGCAACATAATAACATTAAGCACCAAGGCATCAATTTTTTACCAATTCTCAATCAATCGTCGCGGTCGCCTTTTTGTATGCCCAGTTGGGCAAATTCATACATAGCACGCTTTTTGTCCTTTCCTATCCGTCGAACTCACGTTTTATTAGATATTCTTAGTCTCGGCATTTTTTGTGACTTTTTTGCTGATTCTCAATCAATCGTAGCGTAGGCGAAGCCCGCCGCAGGCATCGCACTTCACCTACTTAGTTAAGCAAATTCCTATCTAGTATGCTTTTTGAGCTTTTCTACCCGTCGAACTCACGTTTCCTTATTTCATTCAACTAATTCTTGATTGCCGTAAGGTGAGATAATTATTTAGTCAAAAATCTTTATGTAATAAGCTGAGATTGTTATGGATATTTACCCGAAGTTTCTAACTTCTATAATTGGGATCTTTCTTAGTCTAGTAGTAGTAGAAGTGAAATCTGCATATGCAGGCACATTTACTTTTACAAAAATCGCCGAAGCTGACAACAAAAACTTTATTGGAGTTGGAGTAGGCGGTATAAATGATAATGGTACAGTAGTTTTTGCTGCCGACACACCTTCAGTTATAGGTACGGGTCTGTTCACTGGCAACGGCGAAGCAATTAGTCAGGTTATCAAACCCTCTCGACTAAACGGTTTTAACGGTGCAGAAATTAACAACAGTGGTACAATAGGCTTCGGAAAAATTCTTCCTAAAGATGGTCTTTTTATAAGTAACGGTAAGACAGTTATAACTGTTGCTACACCAAGCGATGGTTTGTCTGTCGGCCAAGTAGTATCCAATGCGTTTAATAACAATAATACATTAGTTTTTACGCTTAATACCTTTGACAACCCTGTAATTGCTACTAGTAGTGGTGGTTCTTTTACCACTGTTGTAGATACTAGCGGGCAATTTAGCTTTTTTGACCAACCTCCTGTAATTAACGATAATAATGTAGTGGCTTTTTCTGCTGTGTCAAAAAAAGATGTAAGCCAAGGTCTGTACACTATTCAAAATGGTTTAGTTACTACTATCGCTGATGCTGATGAGACTAGTCCTTTCTTGGGTGGCTTTTTCGACTTTTCCATTAATAACAGAAATGCTGTTGGATTTACTGCCACTCTAAAAAGTGGGGAAGAAGGAGTTTTTATAGGCAATGGTAAAACAATTACCACTGTTGCTAACACCAGTGGCACTTTTAGTGAATTTTTTGATCTTAGGATTAATAATAATAATCAAATAGCTTTCAATGGAATTTTAGACAATGGAACACCGAATGTTTTTGCTGATGGCATCTTTACAGGTTCAGACCCGATTGCAGATAAGGTAATTGGCATAGGTGACTCTCTTTTCGGCGGTACTGTAACCAATGTTTTTTTTGCTGGGGGTCTCAATAATTTGGGTCAAATTGCATTTATGGCTACGATTAAAGATAGTAATAATATTTCGAGAGATTTTATTTTTCGTGCCGATCCAGTCTCAACATCCGTTCCTGAATCGACTTCTATATTAGGTTTACTAGCTTTAGGCACTTTAGGTACAGGTCTAACCCTTAAAAGCAATCTCAAATAAAAATAAACCCCGTCTAGTTAAAACCCATAGTTTTTCCTCATCGGGATCGAGATAATTTTTCACATTATGATGTATCTAATCCATCTGATAATACTGACTACTTCAGTGTTCGATGGCAATCAACTCAAAATTAAAGCTTTACCAAATTTTGAAACTAAATTTTGACCTGTAACATAGGAAAAGGATGATAATAAAGTACTGACATCCTAATATGAACACATCTGACAAATTTTGCTTTTGTACCTTGGCTGTGGGTGATAGATATCGTACTCACGCACAAATGCTAGCTAAAGATATTCAGCAACACACACACGCTACAGCTCTATGCGTTCTGACTGATAAGCCAGAGTATTTTCAGGAATTTCCTCACGTTCTGGCATTCAAGCACCGTCTTCAAAGTGTGAAAGGGTATCATGATAAACGCTTCGTCCTGGAAAAGGCTCTCTTACTATTCGAGAGTTGCATGTTTTTAGATTCTGATGTCCGAATTCTTGGTGCTGTAGTCGGAGAAATGAATTGGCTTCCTGGAATTACAGCTAGAACTGGTTGTGATTTACGGCAACACATGGCAGAAATCAAAAACCCTAAAGAAATTCAAGTTATAGAAGAAGTAGCTCAAAAACTAAATATCGATATTCAACAAGTGCAGTGGTTGCATGAATTCATGTTTGCTATGGGCAGACAAGCAGGATTGGAAACAAACTTTTTTCAGCTTTGGCAGACTATTTCTTACTTATTTGAAATGCGAGGAATTTATCATGGTGAAGGTTATGCGATGGGACTAGCTGCTGCTAAGGTGGGAATGACAATTCGATATGACCGCGAAGATAAATTTCCATTTTTTAAAGACAATATAGAGCGAGTAAGAATCAAAAAAGGACAATCTAATTTAGCAGAAAAACAAATTTACTTCGATATCCACGAAAATATTGAATACCAAAATCGTTCAATTGTCCGAAAAGTAACTGATAAATTGATGAAAAAAGCTGTGTTTTCTTATAGATTATTGCGGCTCAGAAAGTTGGCTAAAAATGATTCTGATTTTCACAAGCTTTTTGAGATAAAAATATAGGTTATGGAATGGCGATCGCAGTTTGCAAGTCAGGTAAATTCAATTGCTGCGTTAGGTAAAAGGGACTGGATGAGATCAGCCACTGAGCAAGAATTAATAATGAATACCTCGTGCCCAATGCCCAATGGCATAATGGTGTCAAAGCGAAAAAAACACACCCAACAGGAGAATAAATGCCAGCCATTGTTAAACTACAACTCTCCTTAGAAACTTTAGCAGAGGCAATATCTTCCCTTGATTTAACAGAAAAACGTCAACTTCAAGAGCTAATTGAGCAACAAATTTTTGAAGCCGAAGAAGCGTTGTACGAAGATAATGCAGATACACTGGCCGAAATTCAAGCAGTTCGCGCTGAGTATAGCGATGGTGAATCCGTGACTATAAATGAATATCTTGCCAACCGCTCAAAGCAGAGATAATGAGTTATGCGGTCATTATTTAAAAGTCGGTACAAAAGCAGATTGACAACTATACCAAATGATGTTCTTGAGCGTGTTATTGAAAAAATCCAAAATCTTGCTTCAGAACCGCGTCCCGATGGAATTGTCAAGTTAAAAGGTTTTGATAACGAGTATCGTATCCGTATTGGTGATTATAGAGTTCGTTATGAGATTGATGATGAAAGTCAACTCATACAAATTTTGCAGTGCAAGCATCGGAAAGATGTTTATAGAAAAAATTAGTTTTGAGATGCTCAACCTCAACGCGATCGCTTTTTGCCCAAACGCGATCGCTCTCATTGCCAAAGATAACCCCTGGCGATCGCTCATCAATAGTCTAGACAATTTCTGGTGATGATTTTATGATAAATTGCGATCGCTCACTCATCGACACCAGAGAGAGTTTGTAAATGCGATACCTGCTTGATACCAGCAAAGCGGCTTGTTTATGGATATGGCTGCGTAGGCAAAACTTTTGTAGGTAATCGCAGTTTATGAGAAATAGTTAGTAGCGTGTTATGGAAGGGCGATCGCGATCGCAGTTTAGGCAAGTCTAATTCAAATTAGAGATAATGTAAAAAATCTTGGAGAACAAGTTTTGACAACTATTACTGATATTGGTACACTGATTAACCATCATTCTGGAATACACGGCGGTTGTCCGATTATTGCTGGTACAGGGGTGACAGTCAGGCGCATAGCAATCTGGTACAAACAAGGTTATAGCGCCGAAGAGATTGCAGATCAAATTAGTCATCTGACCTTAGCGCAGGTTTATGCAGCTTTAGCTTATTATCATGCTAACCGCGACCAAATTGACGCTGACATTGCAGCAGAAGCAGATGAGGCTGAGAGATTAGAGAAACTACATAAAACTCAAAAACTTTCATGAGCCGAATTCGCTTGTATATGGATGAGGATTCTACTGCACGTTCTCTAGTTCTGGCTCTACAAAATCGTGGTGTAGATGTGATTACAAGTCTAAATTTGAATAGGCTGGGATATACAGATGAAGAACAGCTAACGTGGGCAACTGAACAAGGTTTTGTCTTATATAGTTCTAATATCAGAGATTTCTGCCGTTTGCACACTGATTTTTTGACCAAAGAACAATCTCATGCAGGAATGATTTTGGTACAGCAGCAACGTTATTCAGTGGGAGAAATAATGCGCGGTATTTTGAGATTAATTGCAGTTAAGTCAGCAGAAGAAATGCAAAACCAGGTAGAATTTTTGAGTAATTGGATTGAAGAATAGTATCCAATACGCTTGGGTTAGAGCTAAAAACTGAGAAGCGCTATAGTTGAACGATGAGCAACTGCAACAGAATAAAAGTAATATCGTAAACACCGCTAAACTCAGCACTGATGGCACTCACCAAGTTGTTGTTTTGCCCGAAGATTTTCATCTTACTGGCACAGAAGTCTATATTAAAAAAAATTGGTAACGCGATCGCTCTTATTGCCAAAGATAACCCCTGGCGATCGCTCATCGACAGTCTAGACAATTTCTTTGATGATTTTATGATTAACTGCGATCGCTTACTCATGGATACCAGAGATAGTTGGGTTGAGTAGCTGTAAAAGGCGATCGCACTTCGCTTAAAACTATAAATTTTGCATCCTTTTATACCAATTGACCAAAATTAGGCTACAGATGCAAGTTAAATCTAACTCTCTTAAATTACGAATTAGGTTGCCGAGCGAAGCCGAGGTACGAATTACGAATTAAAAATTATTTCCACCATCGCCCCGCATCGACAATCGCACGAGCAATTTCTACCGTTGCTGCTTTGCCACCTAATGCAAAGATAACTGGAAACAATGCTTTGATATCTTGCACCAAATTAGAGCGAGTGCGAAGGGATAGCTCATGAAGTGTATCTTGCCAAAGGGGGAAAAGTTCCGTAGATCGGATTTGTGACAAACTGTCAGCTAAGGCACTCAAGGGTTGGGTACGAAAATCCTCATTCTCAATTGCCCTGGCAGCAGCAAGGGCTTCTGGCAATATATCTGGCAGTTTTTCAGCTAAGGCACTCAAGGCATCAGCACGATTCGCCTCATATTGAATGGCCCTGGCAGCAGCAAGGGCTTCTGGTAATATATCTGGCAGTTTTTCAGCTAAGGCACTCAACACTAAGCCACGATCATCCTTATCTTGAATGGCCCTGGCAGCAGCAAGGGCTTCTGGTAATATATCCGGTAGTTTGTCAGCTAAGTCCCTCAAGGCTTTGGCACGAGAATCCTCATCCTGAATCGCCCTGGCAGCAGCAAGGGCTTCTGGCAATATATCCGGCAGTTTGTCAGCTAAGGCACTCAAGACTTTGGTACGAGAATACTCATCCTGTATTGCCCTGGCAGCAGCAAGGGTTTCTGGCAATATATCTGGTAGTTTTTCAGCTAAGGCACTCAAGGCATCAGCACGAGAATCCTCATGCTGAATCGCCCTGGCAGCAGCAAGGGCTTCTGGTAATATATCTGGCAGTTCTTCAGCTAAGCCCCTCAAGGCATAGGCACAATAATACTCGTCCTGAATCGCCCTGGCAGCAGCAAGGGCTTTTGATAACAACTCTGGTGGCAGTTTGTCAGCTAAGGCACTCAAGACTTTGGCACGAGAATCCTCATGCTGAATTGCCCTGGCAGCAGCAAGGGCTTCTGGCAATAACTCTGGTGGCAGTTTGTCAGCTAAGGCACTCAAGGCATTGGCACGATCATATTCATCCTGTATTGCCCTGGCAGCAGCAAGGGCTTCTGGCAATATATCTGGCAGTTTGTCAGCTAAGGCACTCAAGGCATTGGCACGATTTGACTCATTCTGAGTCACCCTGGCAGCAGCAAGGGCTTTTTGCAGTGTTAATTCTTGAAGATTTGGTGTTAAATAATTGACTAGTTCTGTCAGCGAGTCAATTTTCTCTCGTAATTCTGGTTTTTGCAGAGCATAAGCTAGTCCTTGTTCGGGAGTCCACATCTTGTTTTTGACCAACGCTACCAGCAGATTTCCTGGTAGATTAGCTGCCAAACTATTCATTGATGCAGTAATCAAAGCATAACGACACTGCAAGCTTAGTGTTGATTCAGTCCGATTCGCTTCTGCTAGTTCCCAGGCACGAGAAATATCTGTGATGTAACCGCCAGTTTGTGCCAATTGTTCTCGCGCTTCATACCAGCCATTGCTTCCAGTTGCAGACTCTTCCCGCAATAAGGTGTGAATCTCTTCTAACTGTCCAGCCTTTTCCAAATGCCAAACTAAATACTGATGAATGTAACCATCATCGAGTAAAGTATGCCATAAACCATTCTGGGTTTTCTGCCGATACTTCTTTAAAAAAGCTGCGTGAACATCAGCAAGGTTTAAACCCAACCCAGCCAAATCTCCTGGGCGCTTTGGCTGGGAGGGAGCAGTTAACAAATTACAAGCTAAATCGTGGAATAAGTCATGTAAGCGATAGGTAGGCATACCATCAGCAAGCGGTAGTCCTGTTAATAGCAATGCTTTATTCCGTAAATATTGCAACATCTTGGCAGCATCACACTTATCCATCTGCCACAGCGTTGCCGCCATCATCTTATTAATGTTGACATCCTCCGGCAATACCCCTAACCAAGAGAAATGCTGCTGCTTTTCTGGTGGCATTCTCTTGACGCTCAAATTTAATGATGCGGTTAAACTCAGGCGTTTTAAACTAGCCTCATCAGTAATTTCTTCGGCTTCCGGTCGGTCAAAACTTGTTAATCTGGCTATTTCTTGCTGAATATCTGCCAACAGTTCATTCCAAGTCGTACCACAGGCAACTTCGGCGGCTGCAAGTTCCAATGCTAGGGGAAGATAACCAACACCTTTGGCTAAATTTTCTGCTGAGTGACGTTCTGTGCCTGTAATCTCGCGTCTTAATTTCTTCGTCAGCAATTCCATTGCCTGGTCTGGTTTCATTATATCTAGGCTGTAGGTGCTGGCTGCTAAAGCATCGGCAATATGACCTTCACGAGTAGTTACTAAAACTTGACAACGCGCCCCACCAAAATTAAATGCTCGTGCATCTTCGGTATTCCAAGCATCATCCACCACCAGCAACACAGCTTTGTCATAAAGCAGAGTCCGCAAATGCGAGGAAGTTGCTTCTACACTTGTAGGCTTAAAGCTATAGTCTCCTAATGGTTGCACCCAGCCACTAAGTAAAGCCAGCACATTGGGTTGTTGACCTAATGTTGCCCAAAGAATGCCATCACAAAAACGAGATTGTATTTCTGCATTATGGGCTAAAGCCGCAGCTAAAGTAGATTTGCCCACCGAACCCAAACCGTGAATTGCAGTAATTACCAAAGTGCGACTATCAGACGATGAACCATTTAAAAGACGAGTCTTTAAATCATCGCTGTACTCTGGGCGTTCTACAAAGTATGTGGGTAAAGGTGGTGCTTGAAATAGAGTAAGTTTAATTTGGGGTGCAATAGTAACACCATCATCCGGGATGAAATTAGCTTCTAGTTGTTTAGATTTCTTTGGTCTATTGCTTTCCCATACTTCATCAAACCCTTTTAGGTTCTTCTCCCTATCTTTTGACCATAGCTTGAGTGTAAAGTACCATTCCTCAGAACCTTGAGTGTGAAGACGGTTATCTTCTAGAATCTTCAAAAAATCCTTTAGCAAATTCAGCGCTTCTCGAATTTGCCCTTTAGTTAACTTGCCAGGATATTTGTCTTTTAGTGTCAGCAACTCCAAAGCTACCAGCGTTGTCTGAAAAGTCAGCTTGGGATTATTGCTGTCTTCGTCTTTCCAGTCGTATTGAATTTTAAAGCCACCATCTTCAAATTCTTCATCAGCAAAACAAAGCAACGCCTCCAACAGACGCTTAACTCGCTTTTTAGGTTCAGGGCCGTAAGTTTGTCGCGGCATTGCCTTTCAAAAATTGAGCAAGAACTTTGGGGCTACCCCAAATTGAAACTACCACCCCAAGCTGATTAAATCCTGATTTTAAAGCATTTTCAGCAATATTGGGGTATTTGCTTAAGTACACAGCCCCAAAGAGAACCTGTATCTATCAACTTTTTGGGGTACAAACAAATGCAATGCAAGCGTCAAGATATTCTCGGTAAAACTATTGCTTTGTTGCTGGCAATGCAACTATTCTTAATTGGTTTACAAGCTAAAATCCGAATTGACCAAGGTAACTTCAGCCTTGAAGCATTAACCTGGATGATTCAACAGTATATTCCAGTGCTGGTTAAAATTCGCAGCTTGCAGAATAAAAGGGAGAAAAACGATTCTCTAAAGCCTAAAAGTAAAAGATGAAGTAGTAGGGTGTGTTGAGCAAAACGCCGTAATGCACCGCAATAGATATTTAAATGGTGCGTTGCGCTTGGCGACAACGCACCCTACATAGAATTCTGTTAAGAATAATCGTAGAGTAGTGTATGCCATGCATACGAAAACTGCTGTATGAGTCGTCCCCGAATCATTCAACCCGGTCAAAGCTATACATTCAGCAAATATTTTGAACTGCCATTTTCCCCAGAAGATATTCTGGCTGAACTTGGCTGTTCCTATCAACGCGAACGGTTGCAATTACCAAAAACAGAATTTAACTCTGAGATAATTGCAGAATTACAGCGAGTAATTGAGCGTAATCTCCGACGCGTCAAGCTACTTAATGAAGATGCACGCAAGCAAGCAATTATCGCACCAATATTACTAGAAGTTTGCGAAATTGCCCAAACCCAATTGAATATTGAGTATCCTATTAGTGTTAGCGACCAACTAAAAGGCAGCTTAGATTATTACATTGATAAAGGTAAAGGCTTGTTAGTCATTGAAGCGAAACAAGCAGATTTAAGTAGAGGATTTACACAATTAGCAGTTGAGTTAATTGCACTTGACCAATGGATAAATTCAGAATTACCACTTCTTTATGGGGCTGTAACTACTGGTGAAGATTGGCGATTTGCAATCTATGATCGTCAGGAAAAACAGATAACAGAAGACCTGAAATTATATCGAGTCCCTGAAGAATTAATTGAATTAACTCATATTTTAGTTGGCATTTTAAGCAATTAAATATCTAAAAATTCATATTGATGTATCAACTATTTTTCACCCCACCCTAACCCTCACGCCACTTGCTTCAAGTCGGCAGAGCCGCCCAACGCAGTGGCTCCCCTTATAAAGGGGAGGGAACTAGATTTCTGGTCTCCCTCCTTTATAAGGGGGGATTAAGGGGGGTAATAATTCAATTCAAGTGATAGCCAACCACTTTTAAAACATCCTCTAACGCACAATATTCACACATTAAGATTCCATCTCAGCTAATTCTAACCACCTTTCAGTCGCTACATCGATCGCCTGCTTCAAAGATTCCACTTCTTCATACAATTTCTGCACTTGGCTATAATTCCCTGGAGGCACGTTTGCGAGTTTTTTCTCCGCTTCTGCCTTATCAGCTTCTAACTGGGCTATTTTACCTTCCAACTGCTCAAATTCTCGCTTCTCCCAATTCGATAATCTCCGCCGCTTTTGATTTTCGGCATTTTTGGCTGAAGATGCGCCATTTTGAACTTCGACATTTTTCGGCTTCTCTTTAGTATTAGCAGCTTGTTGCTGTGCTGCTTCTTCTGCTTTTTTATAGTCCAGATAAACAGAGTAATTGCCTGGATATTGTCGCAGGTTCCCGCCCTCTTCAAAGGAAAAAATTGTGTCGATGGTGCGGTCAAGAAAATAGCGATCGTGAGAAACTACAATTACACACCCGACAAAATCTTCTAAATAATCTTCTAATACTGCCAATGTTTGGACATCTAAATCATTTGTCGGTTCGTCTAATATTAAAACATTTGGCGCACTCATCAGCACCCGCAACAGAAATAAACGGCGTTTTTCGCCACCAGAAAGTTTATGAATTGGGGCATACTGTTGATTACCAGGAAACAGAAATCGCTCCAACATTTGGGAAGCAGTAATTTGAGTACCATCAGTAATTTTGATGAATTCTCCTTCTTCTTTGATGTAGTCAATCACGCGCTGATTTTCGTTTAATGCTGTGAGCAATTCTTCAGAATGCTGGTCAAAATAACCGATGTGAATTGTAGTACCAATTTCTGCACTGCCAGAATCAGGTTGAATTCGCCCAGTGATGATATCCATTAAAGTGGATTTTCCTGCACCGTTAGCGCCGATAATTCCAATGCGGTCTTCTGGACTAAATTCGTAGGTAAAATCCTTAATCAAGGTGCGTCCATTGTATGCTTTAGAAACGTTATTTAATTCAATAACCTTTTTCCCAATCCGACGACCAACTGTAGAAATATCAACTTTACCCTGAACTAGTTTAAACTCAGTATCTCGCAGAGCGTGAGCGCGGTCAATTCTGGCTTTTTGTTTGGTACTTCTGGCTTTTGGGCCTTTTTTGAGCCATTCCAACTCGCGCCGCAATATGCCTTGATGTTTGCGTTGAGTGCTAATTGCAGATTCTTCCGCTAAAGCTTTCTTTTCCAGGTAGTATGAATAATTACCTGTATAAGTGTAAATGTCGCCTCGGTCTATCTCCACGATCCGATTGGTGACGCGATCTAAAAAATAGCGATCGTGAGTAATCAGAAAAAGTGCGCCGCGATAGCGATTTAAATAACTTTGTAACCATTCTACAGAAAGAGCATCAAGGTGGTTTGTTGGCTCATCCATGAGTAAAACGTCGGGTTCTGCTAGCAAGGCTGTTGCTAAGGCAATGCGTTTGCGATAACCTCCAGATAAAGTGCCGATTTTGGCGTCAAAGTTAGAAATTCCTAACTTGGTGAGGATGATTTTGGCGTTGGTTTCTAGTTCCCAAGCGTTACTTGTATCCATCCGTTGCATCACCGCAGAAAGGCGGGACATCAGTTGATTATCATCTGGATAGTGAGCCAATTTATCGGAGAGTTCTTCATACTCACCCACTAAAGTCATGTGTTCGCCACTGTCGGCAAAAACTTGCTCTAAAACTGTACGATTTTCATCTAAATCTGGCTGTTGGGGTAAGTAGATAATTTTAGAACCAGAGTTGATTAAGATTTGACCGCTATCAATGGGTTCTAAGTCAGCGATGATTTTTAGTAGGGTTGATTTGCCTGAACCGTTAGTACCAATTAAACCAACTTTATCGCTAGCATCGAGGCTAAAGCTGGCATCTTTTAAAATTTCTTTGATGCCAAAGTCTTTTTGGACTGATTGCAGGGTAATGATACTCATAGGATTCAATAATATATAGATTTTTTCTCATGCAAAGGCACAGAAATGCAAACGAAGAGAAGGAGGGGGTAAGTAAGGTGTGTGGCTGACCTATGGTTGATGAATTTTAGACGAATAAATCCAAGGGTAGATGTCCATACATTTCGTTAATTCCGTCTTCATCGAAAGATTGGCAAGAGACTAATACGCCACGATGATGTCCGGGATAGGAATCGAGATAACACAAGCCATTTTTACCGTTTAATTTGATATAAACTGGGCCTTCAGGTGTAGGTAAATTGCTTGGCGGTTGATAACCAAAGGACAGAGAATAGGTTTTCATGGCTAATATTCCTTCTTCTGCTGTATCGGCACAAATTCCTAAAATTTTATAGTCAGCAAGGCTAGCGAGCAAAATTAAGGCATCACGAATTACAGCTTTTTCTGATGGGTTGAGGACGGGTGCTATGTCTAGATAGTTGAATTTATTCAGAACTTTTTTCGCTTCTTCGAGAGAGAGATGATTGGAAGTTGACATAAATTTGGTTTATTATCTCGTTGATTGTTTTTTGGTATTTCAGTTGGGGCTAGCCTTATACAATTTGAGATTTGAGCTTTTTTATTGGGATTGGGTATTAGGGATTGAATTGATAATTGGTAATTGATAATTTACCCATTCCCCTGTCCCTAATCCCCAGTTTCCTTTCAGTATTGATTTTCTACATTCCCCAAATTGAACATGAATGGTACACCGCTTTTGGAGTCACCACTCATGACAAGGACTTTTGGCATTTGAGCGCCACCAGTTTTCCAAGCTTCAATTGCTTCTTTTTGGAGAACTAATTGCCCTCCTTGGGCTTTGAGTGTCTCTGCTAAGAGTCTTTGGGCTTCTGCTTTACCTTTGGCGCGATTAACTTCTGCTTGTGCTTCTTGTTCGGCTTCTCGCGCTACATAAACTGCTCTTTGGGCGCGCTGTTCGGCAATTTGTTTTTCTTCAACTGCTCTAGCGAATTCTGGTGAGAATGTCAAGTCAACTACGCTAGTATCTAAGACAATTATCCCATATTTATCTAAGCGATCGCCCAATGCATTATCAAAGTCTTCTTTCAATTCACTTCTTTTAGTAATTGCTTCTTCTACTGTTCTTCTAGCTGCTGCAATTTTAAACGCTTCTTGTGTTTGAGGGGCAATGATTTTCGAGACAATATTTTCTAAGCTTCCTTGTTTTCTTCTCACCTCAACTACCTGTATGGGATCGAGGCGAAAGTTAATCGCAAATCTTGCAGATAAGTTTTGCAAATCCTTGGTAGAACTTTCTGCTGGTACTTCAAATTTTTGCACTGTCAAATCATACACATCTATTACAGAAATAAAAGGTGGTTTGAGGTGAATACCTTCCAATAAAGCGCCATCTCTCGCTTTACCCAAAATGCTAATCACTCCTGCTTGTCCTGGGTTGATAATGATAAAGGAATTTAGTCCAATAATCACTAATATTGCTAACACAATTCCTAAAACTGTGGTTTGCCAATTGCCAAATTGCTGACTTTTCAATTTCCTCTCTCCTTATGAGTGAGAGACGCGATAAATCGCGTCTGTACAAGAATTGGGAATGAAAAATTATCTCCCATCTCCGCATTCCCCAATCTTCGGGTGGGGATTCAAAACTTGATTCCGTGTTAATATCAGTTGCACGCAACTGCAAAAAGCCGTGGCTACTGTATTAAAATCTCATCGGGCATCAAGAAGGCGTAAACATTCTACGCATCCTCTCCAGCGCTTGTTTGACTATGGACATCAGTACCGTAAACAAGTTTGGCTAGCGACTACTTATTCTATCCTCAATAAGTTTTTCGATTTGGCACCACCAGGTTTAATTGGTGTTGCAGTGGATGTGGTAGTCAAACAACAAAATTCCATAATTGCACAGTTAGGGGTACGCGATGTCTTTGGACAATTTTTGATTATTTCTTTCCTGACTGTGATTATTTGGGTACTAGAATCGGTTTTTGAGTATGCCTACGCTCGACTTTGGCGTAATTTGGCACAGAAGATTCAGCATGACTTGCGTTTAGATGCATATAAACATTTACAAGAATTAGAATTAGCTTACTTTGAAGAACGCAGCACTGGCGGTTTAATGTCTGTCCTCAGTGATGATATTAACCAATTAGAGCGATTTTTGGATGTGGGAGCGAATGATATTATCCAAGTTGCCACAACAGTTTTAATTATTGGCGGTGCTTTTTTTATTTTGGCTCCTAGTGTAGCCTGGATGGCTCTGTCGCCGATGCCATTTATTCTCTGGGGTTCGTTTGCTTATCAACGATTACTTGCACCGCGCTACGCTGATGTGCGGGAAAAGGTAGGTTTTATTAACTCGCGTTTAGTAAATAATATTAGCGGCATTACTACTATTAAAAGTTTTACCGCTGAAGTTTATGAAGCCTATCGTTTAGAAGTAGATAGTGAAGCTTATCGTCGCAGTAATGCCAAAGCAATTGCCCTTTCTGCGGCTTTTGTACCGTTAATTCGGATGCTGATTTTGGTGGGGTTCACGGCATTACTTTTATATGGCGGGATGGCAGCAGTTTCGGGAAAAATGTCTGTCGGTACTTATAGTGTATTGGTGTTTTTAATTCAACGTTTGCTGTGGCCTTTAACCAGATTAGGCGAAACATTTGACCAATATCAACGGGCAATGGCTTCTACTAATCGAATTATGAATTTGTTAGATACTCCCATTGCTATTCATACAGGAAATATGGCATTACCTGTAAATGAAGTGCGTGGAGAAGTGCAATTTAATAATGTTTATTTTGCTTATAAAGATAGATTTCCAGTGATTAAAAATCTGTCTTTGAATATTCCAGCCGGGAAAACTATTGCAATTGTCGGTTCCACCGGTTCTGGTAAAAGCACTTTAGTCAAACTTTTGTTGCGGTTGTACGAAGTCCAAACTGGAAGTATTACCGTGGATGGTATTGATTTGCAAAGCTTGAATTTACAGGATTTACGCCGCTGCATTGGTTTGGTGAGTCAAGATGTGTTTCTATTTCATGGCACTGTAGCGGAGAATATCGCTTATGGTAGCTTTGATGCCACAGAGCAAGAAATTATCACGGCAGCGAAGATAGCGGAGGCGCACGAATTTATTATTAACTTGCCCGAAGGTTATGAGACAATTGTGGGGGAAAGAGGACAAAAGTTATCTGGTGGACAAAGACAACGGATTGCGATCGCCCGTGCAGTCTTAAAGAATCCGCCCATCTTGATTTTAGATGAAGCGACCTCAGCGGTAGATAATGAAACAGAAGCCGCAATCCAGCGATCGCTCGAACGGATTACAGTAGATAGAACTACAATTGCGATCGCTCATCGTCTTTCCACTATCCGCAATGCCGATTGCATTTATGTCATGGAACATGGGAAATTAGTAGAATCAGGAACCCATGAGGAATTGTTGGAGAAAGATAGAATTTATTCTAGTCTCTGGCGCGTACAAAGTGGGTTGAAATAAATATCACCCATTCTTTGCCCTTAATTACGAATTAATTATGATGTTTGGTAGTACCCAGCCGGAAACAGGAGATAACAAGTGGCGTCGCCAGTTGGATAAGTTTGTCAAAGCAAATCAAAAAGAATTGGCGGCGTTGTTTTGGGGATTATGGTTAGCAAATGGTGACAGCCAGGGTACTATTGGCATTGATTTGCAGCCAACACCCCATTTTGTTTATTGTCCGAAAGAGCAAATAGAAAAGTTAAATGATAAGGTTGAAAATCGGCTACAAGAAATTTTGGGAATTGTTGAGAATCACAAGCCAGAAGTGGAAGTTGTGATGATTGGGATTGGCAAGGGGGAAATTAAGTTAATTCAGTTTGCACCGGAACCTGCGCCAGCGATTTGTTTTGAGGAAGCTGGAAAGGATGTAGATGGGTTGTTGGAATTGTTGGAACAGCGGATGAGTGAGGAGATTGTTTTTTAACGCAAAGGGACGCAAAGGTAAGCGCAGAGGAACGCGAAGAAAAGATTTTACTTGTCTGTGGTTTAGGGATTATGTGGTTTAATTAACACATAATTTAACAATTTTCAGTCAAGCGATCGCCTTAAATCTTAAAACAAGAATATTTTCGTTTGAAACAAGAATATTCTTACTTTAAATAGAAACGTTCTCATTTGGAACAAGAACATTTTCACTTCAAAGAAGAATGTTCTCGTTTTAAATGCGAAACTTGCAGATAAAAGCTTGATTGATGTACCTGCGGCAGGCTTCTCTACGAGATGCTGCGCTAACACTTACGCGCAGATTTGCTAAATTTTTACGCACAGTTACAGTATTTGGATGACCCACTCCTAACTGTCGCTGACAAATATTTAAAGCATGGATGTACAGAGATTTGGCTTCGCTGTATCTGTCTTGTTGACTGTAGGTTCTGCTAGGTTGTTGAGGCTTTGTGCGACAAATCGATGTTCTTGTGGCAAGTGTTTTTTGATGATTTCTATACACTGCTTAAACCAAGGTGCTGCTTTATCGTTTGTTGTTCTACAATTGCATCGCTGAGACTGCATTCTGGGAACTTAGCTAAAACCTCAGTGCCAGAAAATAGGTATGATAGCCAGAAAAATCATCGTTACGTTAAAACTCAAGCTTTAATAGACTTCCATGAGGTTTTATGAAACAAATCAAAGAGAAAATTATAAATAAATTAGAGCGACTATTTGAACAACGGTTAGTACCTCGTCTAGTTGAGTGGGGAGAATACGTAGAAACCAAAATCAGGCGATATAAACATCAACAACTGAAGAGTCAGTTAAAATTTTGTGGCTTAGGTCTACGATTCAAGCGAGACTTGAGAATTCAACACCCGCAAAATGTATCTTTAGGAAATAAAGTCTACATTGGACAAGATGTCATATTAGATGGACGTGGCGGCATCACAATTGGCGACAACACAACACTTGGATTTAACGTTGTGATTTTGTCTGCAAATCACGACTATCAAAGTAATGATTTGCCCTACGAACACAATGTTTATATTCATAAACCTGTTGTCATCGGTCGCAATGTTTGGATTGGCGGAAATGTCCTAATTATTCCCGGAGTTTCTATTGGAGATGGAGCAATTGTAGCAGCTGGTACGATTGTCACTGCGAATGTTGAACCTTTAGCAATTGTTGGCAATCAACCAATGAGAATAATTAAATACCGCGACAAAGAACATTATCAACAACTCGCTTGTAAGCAAGAAAGTAATTCTTCGCCTCAGAATTGATTCTGAGGCGATTGTTAACAATGGTGCAAGATATCAATTAAACCAACGCTGGGGTATTCGCACGCTTAACTTGAGGCGTTACAATCATCCGCATTCCAGCCGGTGCGGCGATAGTTAACCCACGGCGCACAGGACGCACGGGACGTTTGTTCGTTAGGGATAGTTGAAATTCTGACAAAACAGTTGCCAAGACAATTTTCATTTCATACTGAGCAAATGCCATGCCAATACAGCGACGATTCCCGCCACCAAATGGTAAATATTCATATGGTGAATATTGTCTTCCTAAAAATCGTTCTGGTTTGAACTGGTTAGGTTGTGGGTAAACTTCTTGGCGATGATGCGCTAAATAAATACTGGGAAGAATTACCGTGCCCTGTGGCAATTTGTAGCCCATAATTTCAATTGGAGTTTTCACAATCCGCAAGAAAGCATTCATCGTAATTGGGTAGATTCGCAATGTTTCTTGGCAAACTGCTGTCAAGTAGGGCAATTTAGCAATGATACTTAAATCTGAGTTAACACAGAAAGTCTCGAGTTCCCGTAGCAATTTTTCACGCACTTCAGGTAAAGAATCAATCCAGTAAAATGCCCATGTCAATGCCGAAGCAGTAGTTTCATGTCCCGCAACTAGCAGTGTCATTAACTCGTCGTGTAATTCTTCATCTGACATTCCTTGACCATCGTCATAACGAGCAGCCATCATCAAACTCAGGATATCTTGGCGATTTTTATCAGATTCAGCCCGACGTTCCCGAATCAAACCATAAATCAGTCGGTCGATTTTTTGTCGTTGTCGGAGAATCCAACCCCACGGACTCCAAGTACCGAAATCTTTTTGCATGAACCGGAAAAAGAAGGCGCTGGACATCAAAGGCGAAGTCATGAAGTCTAGTAAATCGCTAAGCGATCGCCTTAATTCCTCAAACCGCTCTCCTTCTTCTAAACCAAACACAACCTGCAGAATAACACGCAAAGTGATTTCTTGCATTGACTCACGGATCTTAAAAGGCTTGCCAATTTGCCAATCATGACTCACCTGTCGTGTTACTTTACGGATATCCTCGCCGTAAGCCCGCATTCTTTCCCCATGAAAAGGAGGAGCTAATAATTGTCGTTGCCTTTGGTGGCGAACGCCATCGGTTAACATGAAAGAGCGATCGCCAAGTAAAAATCCTAGCCCAGTGTTTCCTCTACCAACCTCGAAATAACTCGAATCAGCTGTAAAAATCTGCTCAAGTGCTTCCGGTTTACTAAAGTAGACAATAGCATTGTCTGAGCGACTACTCTTGATTGTGAAAGTGTCACCATAGATTTTGGCAAAATCATCCACATATTTTATCGGCTGACTAATAAACTTGACCATCCGCAGCCAGCGCGGTAATAGAGGGCCATCAGGTAGGTTGTAAGTTGTTGTCATTGAAATTTGTGGAATTAATAGCTTCTATATTTTATTGTTACGAGTTTTTATGTGATTGAGGGGGGACACAAAGCGGTATATTCATCATTGGGGCATAGGGCATTACTGGGTGTTGACTGTTAACTGTTGACTGTTGACTGAGGAGTGCTGAGTGCTGTTAGGTTTATTCTCTACGAGAGGCTGCGCCAACGAGGCGTTTTTCTCCTTCATCTCCCTCATCTTTACTCATCTCTCCCACTCCCTAATTCCTTTTTCTACCTAAAGCAGTGCCAAAAATCATCGCTATTCTCAACGGTAAAGGAGGAGTCGGTAAAACGACTACCGCAATCAATCTGGCTGCAAATTTTGCCAAGAAAAAAAAGGTGTTGCTGATTGATGCAGATATTCAAGGTTCTGCCAGTTGGTGGTTTGGGCGGAGTCAGCAGGGAATGGGATTTGATTTATCTCAAGAAACCGATCCAACACTTTTAGGTGATTTAACAAAGATAAAAGGTTACGATTTAGTAGTGGTGGATACGCCTCCCGCACTGCGCTCTGAAGCATTAGTGGCAGTAGTTGCGATCGCAGATTACCTAGTTTTGCCTACACCCCCGTCTGCAATGGATTTAGCTGTCCTCGTGGAAACAGTCAAGGAAGCCGTCATCCCCTTGGGAACCCCCCATCGGGTATTGCTCACCAAAGTCGATACGCGCAGCATCGGGGAAGCGCTAGAAGCAAAAAAAACTCTGACTCAGCTAGGTATTCCTGCTTTTGATACCCTCATCCGTACCTATAAAGCTCACGAGCGAGCTGCGCTTGAAGGTGTAGCAATTACTCAATGGCGAGGAGGAAACGCACGGGAGGCGGAGTTAGACTATCGCCGCGCAGCTGACGAACTACAGCGTGATTGGAGAAAATAATGGCTAAGAAACAAAGTCTATCGGATTTACTACAACAAGAGGCGCAAAAAATTACATCCCCAGAAGATGACTCTGCGATTGAAATTCCCGTACAAGAAATTGCCCAAGAACAAGCTTCAACTGATGAAGAATCCTCGCCACAAACGCCCGAACCAACTACTAGGCGCACAAATCCCACTAAAGCTGATTTAGAAGTAACTATCAAAGAGTTGACAAGTAATTTAGAAAAAAGTCACAAAAAAGAAGCTGCTCTAGAACAGGAAATTGCTGATTTGAAATTAAACTTATCTCGACAAAAAACATTAGCATCCGAACAAAAAACTCTAGCAGAACAGCTAACCAAAGAACTTAATGAGACCAAAAAAACAGCACTACAACTTGCAGAAGCAAATTCTCAACTTATAGAAGAAATCAATGCCTTAAAACAACCAGCAAAAACTACTTCTCAAATTGTAGCTAAACCAACTAGTGCTATAAGACCAGTTAAGGAGAGTTACAATCCACTTACTTATAAAAAATCACATCGTTCATCTGAAAAGTTAGCAGAACAACAAACAACAATAAATGATGATTTTGCAGACAAGACTTGGCTGTATGACTAGCACCACAAGGAGAAATTAGAAATTCAAAAAGCTTTTGAAGTAAGCTAACAAAACAACATAAAATACCTAAATTGTAACAATTTCAACTAAAGGCTTTGAGCATTTGTAGAGAGATTGAGTAGGGTTGCACAGATGTGCGTCCCTACAGAGCATTAATGGTTCAAATAAATGAAAAATTCGCTCAGATTATCTAACATTTAATCATAAGCGTTCATTTAAGCCTGATATTATTAATGTCTACTTATTAGGTAACAAACTGTTTGAAACAAGTTAACCTCAACAAATAAACACTTACAACAGTAAAAAATACAACGAAAAATCCTTCAATTATAAAGATTGTACTCAAAGGAGTTCCAAAAAATCCTGTTGGCAATCATTAATTTAGTAATATCAGTAAAACCATTGAGGAGAAATTGAAATGGTTGTAAATGCCAGATAAAAATAAAAGCAATGCTTAATACTTTTAAAGTATCCAAACTATTATTTCTTTCTATTCTCATAACTATTATCTATCAACTGACTTTCTATAAACTTTTCAAATATACCCAAACAATCTAGTGTCTGCCTCAAAGACAAACTTGCTTTAGCTATATAGCAATAAGCTTGGTTTAAGGTTCGAGCCATAAATTTCCATAAATAATGGTTGGCTGAACCTTATTCAGCTATATAGTTCCCTAAAATTCTGTGAAAGTGACACTATTGCCGGAAAATAACGGCTTTTGCACAAACCGTCATTAATAGATGAAAAGCCTTTTACATCAGAGAAACGCTAGAGAAATGTTTTTGAAATTCTTGTAGCCTGTATTAGGCACATATTTAAATATGATTTGTGATGAGAAATATCTGCAAAGCGCCTAACGTAGCGCCATATTAAGATGATTTAATATCACTCAGAACAAAACTTTAAAATATGCTGGGCAGTGATTTGTGGTTGTTCTAAGTGAGGCAGGTGTCCACAATCTTCAATCCAAACGAGGGTACTTTGGGGAATTGCTCTTTTAAATCTTCTTGCATCTTTAGTACCCAAAATTTTATCGGAATCACCCCACAAAATGAGTGTCTGTTGCACTATTTGCGATAGAGTTTTAAACCTAAAAGCAGTGTAACCACCACTTTTGGTGAAAGCAATCAAAGCTTGATGCCAACTCGGCATTTGTAGGTGTAATGCGCCACAATATAGAGCATCCAAAGAGGCAAGACTTTGATTTTTATATCCAATGCGGGAAACGCGATCGCGCACCTTCATATTGCTCAAAAACTGAGTTGCTAAATAATCCAATGGAGGAAACATTAATTTACTTAACGGTGAACCACCTGCTAACCCCGCACTATCAATTAGCACCAGCTTTTTGACAACTTCTGGGTAAGTCAGCGCCAAATCAATCGCCGTCGCACCACCCATTGAAGCCCCCACCAAAATTACAGGTTGGTTAATCAGGCTTTTCCAAAAATAATAAAGATGAGTTTTAATTGCAGTTGGACTATAGGCAATTCCTGAGAGTCTATCTGTAAACCCAAAACCCAACAAATCCACCGCCCACGTTTGATTATTTCCAGCAAGCAGTGGTAAAAGCCGACGAAATTCTAATACAGAACTGTCGAAGCCGTGAATTAATAAAATAGGAGTCCCACCACTTCCTTGCTGAGCAAAAGTTGTGGTAATTGATTGATTAGTTAAAGGAGTAGCGATCGCAGTTGTTTGAATACTCCGAGCTAAGGCGATCGAGGCTGGTTCTGTCAGTTGCCCAACTGCTGTAGGAAGAAAATTCGGAAACATAAACTTCAGTTTATCGTACTAGCTCACTTCCACACATCACTGATTTTTTGTTAAACCACAAATTACACAACTAATATTCTCAAGTATTACTTGTGATATATAAAACATAATCTAGCTGCTAGCAAAACATTCTAGCTCCTAACTCCTCACTCCCCACTCCATTAAAGAAAGTTTTCCAAAATGTCAAAATTGGGACTAAAGCCTCGTACAATAAATATCACTTATTCTTGACTCAGGAGCTAATGCCATGCCAATGGCGGTTGGCGTAATCGAAACTTTAGGTTTTCCTAGTGTCTTAGCCGCAGCAGATGCAATGGTGAAATCTGCTGCGGTCACGCTGGTGTATTATGGTCTAGCCGAGAGTGGTCGCTTTGTAGTTGCCATTCGGGGACAAGTTGCTGAAGTAAAAAGAGCTGTTCGAGAAGGTATTAATGCTGGAGAGCAAGTAAAAGCTGAAACAGTAATTACCCACTATATAGTTCCCAATCCTCCGAAAAATGTGGAAACCATATTACCAATCCATTTCACTGAAGAATCAGAACCTTTCCGTATCTTCTAAGCAGTTTTACGATAAAAATCTGTAGCGAAGCTTCGTACAATTAATTTGTAGCACCATATTATCGTTTATTCATACAGGAGATTACTAATGTCACTCCAAGCAGTTGGTTCGCTGGAAACTAAAGGTTTTCCTGCTGTGCTAGCCGCAGCAGACGCTATGGTAAAAGCTGGTCGAGTCACTCTCGTTGGTTACATTCGAGTCGGTAGCGCTCGTTTTACAGTTAATATTCGTGGTGATGTTTCTGAGGTCAAGACAGCTATGGCTGCTGGTGTTGAAGCCGCAGAAAATGTTTATGGTGGTACTCTCGAATCTTGGGTGATTATTCCTCGTCCCCATGAAAACGTTGAAACTATTCTGCCAATTGCTTACACAGAACAAGTGCAACAATATCGAGAATCTGTAGAAAACCCGATTGTGAGATCGCCGAACGGGCGATAAAGTCAACCCTTTTTCTGAATTCAAAATTACGCCCCGTTCTTTTCCCTTTTGGCGTTGGCGGAGTCAAATGTTTACTAGACTCGCTAACGCTACGCTATTGCCCTAAACCAACGGCTGATGCTTCTTTGGAAGTCAAGCGTGTTTGACCTTGCTGAAAAATCAAAACGAACAATTCTTATATCTAGCCGTACTATTTAGAATAGCGATCGCCATTTGGCATACTTAGACCGATTCGCAGTTATGCTAACAGTATCTATCTAAAATTTGCTATTTTTAAATTGACCGATGAATTTTTCTATATATTTGCAGCATTAAAATTTTAACTCTCTTATTATTAACTAATAGTTTCCATATATACACTTAATTCAATACTTTAATAATTATAATTGTTACTAAGTATTGTAGTACATCAAGCATTGCAGAAAGTTGAAACTTATACGGGTGAAATAACGTCCGATCTTGAGTTAAATTATATTCGTTCCTCGGTTAGGTTCATAAAGGTCAGATTTCCCCAACTAGTCTAGTAGATTTGTGTTCTCAGTTTAGAAACATAACTTAACAAAAGTTTAAATTAATAGAATTGACGGTAATGCCTCATATACATTGGTTTAGAGCAGTTTGAGTTTCCCATAAAAACATCAATATAGAAATTTCTGCATAAAGTTAGTGAATTAAGACGTAATAAAAGTGGAATCACTGAGATGTTTTCATGAAACTCATGAAATCCGGGGCAGATGCCAGTTAAACAATTAGGTTAAGTGGGACGAATGGGGGTTGTGATGCAAACTTCAAAATTGAGTTTCGAGGAGCGCAATCTCGCTATGACAACGGATGTGGAAAAACTGGCTCTAGATTGGCAAAAGCGCTTGACTGTAGAATGTTCAGAACAAACTGAAGCTGCTAGGCAAAGTATTATTCTCTGGCTGCTTGGATCTGATTCAAAACGGTTCGATCTGTTTAACCCAAAAGAATTTGAGGTTGCCAAGCAAGCAATGGAATATCGTTGGAGGATTTTACGTCAACGCTATTTAGGGTTAGGGCGAGAGCGTGCCTATCGTAACTTGATAACGCGACTGGGGAGTTTAGCAACATTACGGAATAAAATTCAAACTTGGGTTGCCCTTAGCCGCGATCGCCAACGTACTGTCATAGATGTGTTACAAGAAGTAATACAAGAATTATTGCAAAATGATACATACATGCAACAACAAATGGCTGATATTGCCAAATATACAAGCGATCGACGATTGGCAGATGCTCTACTGTTTGCCAGTGTAGAAGAATATTGTTTGCGGCCAGTACGCAATCAACCCCTATTGGCTTACCGTTTTGTAAATTACTTGCGTCGTACTCAGCGTGGAGGCTTAACCCAAGTACCAAACCGCGATTTGGTTAGACTAGTGTCAGAAGAAGTTCTCACAGATGACAGTGACAATCGAGTTAACTTAGTCGATAGTCAAGCAATCGCAGAATATCAACAAGCACAACAACTAGAAGAACAACAGGCGTTACGTCAGTCCGTACAAAAAGAATTTGAAAATTATTTACAAGAAAATCTGGGAACCGAAGCAGTGGAGTGGCTGCGATTGTATCTCCAAGGTAAATCCCAAGAAGAGATTGCCAAGAGAATGAATAAGCCGACTCGGGAAGTATATCGACTGCGAGAAAAAATTAGTTACCACGCTGTGCGCGTCTTTGCCCTTAAAGGTGAACCAGAACTGGTAGATAATTGGCTCTCAATTTCCTTGCAAGAACATAACTTAGGGCTAACACCAAATCAATGGCAGCAACTTGAGGAAAAACTCACTCCTGTGATGCAGCAGATCCTAGATTTACGGAGAGCAGGTAAATCAATAGAACAGATAGCCCAACAATTAAAACTCAAAACTTATCAAGTATTAGGTGAATGGACAAAAGTCTATCTTGTAGCCCAAGCTTTAAGAACCCAGGAGTAAGCTTTAGTGGGAGATGCCAAGCAGAGGGGTCAGGGGAAGTTAAAGTAAGTCTTTCCCCTGTGTGCTTATGCCCCAATACCCAGTATTTTCCCCTAGTACCTTAATCAAAAATTTATCTTTTACAGCCGTAGTCACATAGGTTAGGACATAATGACAAGCGTAAATGCTAGCAACAGTAATAGTTTTACCTCCTGCCTCCTACTATACTTACGTCTACTTATGTAATAGATATAGCAAGCGAATTAAAGGTTAGGACATAATGACAAGCGTGGATGTTAGGAATAGTAATGTTTTACCTCCTGCCTCCAGCAAGAACTGCCTTCTGCCTCCTGCTATAATTAAATTTTTAACAATCAAACAAAGTATCTTTATTAACTACCTACTAAATTAGGGGCAAAATATTATATAAGCAATCACCGAATAATTAAATCTATGTTGTCTTCAGAGGGCGAACTCACCAATACCACAGTCAACAGACAACAAGTGCTAAATGCTACACTAAGTAAGTGGGAGCAAGAAGGCGAACGCGAGCAAATATTCCAGTTAATGGATAGTTTTTTGTCTTTTGAAGCTTGTCTTTACCACGAGATTTTGCCTTTTTGGTTAAAAGACAAAAAGCTCTTACTTGGTATGGTTCATCCACAAGACACTGAGGCACTAAATTATGTTGGTCGTATTGTATCTTATATCAATTGCACGCTGATTACTGAGGCGATCGCCGCTGAGGTTCATCGCAGAATACTCTCAGCCTATCTCAACCACAAAAATAGCTCCCAACTAGATGCTCAACAAGCGGATCGGGAAATAACAGTTACCGTAGCTTTCTCTACAGATACTTACTCTGAATCACAGCACCTACCCCCATTGATAGCACCTGAGACACAGACTAATGAGCATTCTTGGCAGCAGGTAGATTTGCCAGCCCCAAATCCAGATAATCCCTCTCAAACTACCACCTTCTTGACCTCCGGAAATAGAGGTCAAGGGGATACTTCCGAAGCCGCGCTAGTAGAAAATTTATCTATTCTACCAGTGGAAGTTCCTGAACTATTTAGTCCTATTGAAGTATTGGTAACACTACCACCTAAGAAATTACTAGAAGAATTACTAGGGCGAATTTTAGCAGGAGGAATTGGTCGGCTATATTTAGAAAGACAACCTTACGAAGGCAGGATACTCTGGAGTGATAACGGAGTCTTGCAGTCTGTATTAGACAAACTGCCGCTTTCTGTTTTTCAAGGAGTACTTAATGAGTTAAAGCGGTTTGCTTCCCTACCTATTACCAAGGTTGGAGAACCAAAACAGGTAGAGAAAGAATGCTTATATCAAAAAAACCGTTTATTATTACGCTTGCGAGTTATGCCAGGAATCTATGGTGAAGAAGCTACACTCCAAGTCTTGCGAGGAGCAGCATTAAAGTTCTATCAACAACAACAGTTAACGCGTTTGAGCCGCGATGCTTTAGGAATTTCTCAACAATTAAGCTTCAAGTTGCACGAACTACAAGAACGGCTTTTTCTAAATCCCAGCCTTGACTCTGAGCAATTAGAGGCTTTAGTTACTTTAAATCAACTAGTAAAAAATTTAGACCAACAGCTCAAAACACTAGTATTGGATAGCAATCCACCAACAAACAGTAAATCATAAGTCTATCAGTGAAACCGCTGATTTCGATCGCAATACATAATTGTTATGTTGTAATCGAACTTTTAGCCATCGATTTAAAAAGGTTAGAACAAATAAACATAAATCTTACGTCTGTATTCTACGTAAGATTACGGTCGAAATTAACTTATAGTAGCAATTTAATTTTTTGCTCTTAAATCCTTATTCTTGCAAATATTTCATGCAAACAGAGGTTTTTAGTGAACTTTTCCCCTTGATGAGTACAGCCAACCCCCAGACTTTGGAATGGCTGCTCAACGTTGCAATTGAACATGAATACCCGGCTGGGCGAGCTGTTGTCATGGAAGATGCTTGGGGTAATGCCGTTTATCTGGTAGTTTCTGGTTGGGTGAAAGTCCGACGTACCGTTGCGGAAGATTCAGTGGCTTTGGCAATTTTTGGTCGTGGGGATTTTTTTGGAGAAATGGCAATTTTGGATGAATCTCCACGTTCAACTGATGTCATTGCTCTTTCACCAGTAAAATTACTTAGCATCTCCAGAGAGCGTTTTATTCAAATATTGTTTAAAGACCCCCAATTACATCATCGAATGTTGCAACTGATGGTGCGACGATTACGGCAAATTAACCTGCGCTTGCAAATGCGGTCTTCACCACCAGCAGTAAAACTCGCTCATACCTTAGTGACTTTAGGTGAAAGCTATGGTCAAGAATCAAACCAGGGAAGAGAAATTTTTAACATTCCCTTTAAAGATTTAGCAGAGGTAACAGAAATTGGCGTTGAAGAAACCACGAAAATTATGGAAAAGCTGGATGAAAAAGGGTGGATTAATATTGACAGCGCCAACAATATTATTTATCTTATAAACTTCAAACAGTTGATGAACTTAGCTGGTAGAGTATGATTGCTTTATTTATTACCTATAAATTAACATGAGTTCGATGAACTCAAAAAACAGCAGCAGGTAGAACAGGCAGGTCTTTGTAAAGAAAAATTAAGTGATAGTTTTTGGGGCAAATAACTATATTCAACCAAAGAAGCCATTAGGTTGACTAAGAAATTGCAAACATTGCGGTCTCTAAGTGTTCTATCCTACATTCCGCACCTGAAACTGTCACAAAAGAAATGATAGGGAATTTGGGAGCTAGTTTTTGATTCAAAACCAAAGTCATAAGGGATGGAA
>JBALDB010000044.1:0-14734 GCA_036918135.1 Nostoc sp. | reverse complement strand
AATTGCGCTAGAAGCCCAAATTATGGAATATGCCAGAGCAGTAGATAGCGGTATTGGCGTGTCACACGTCAACACGGGCGATTTACTTCTCAAAGCAATTGACAGCTACGCCAAGATTAGACGCAAGGGGTATCGCCCTAACCAGCATTCCAAAAAACCAGACATCACCAGCCGCGCCTGGGATGAGCTACGGAAATTTCAAAAGCTGCTGCAAGAGAATCCTGCGGCTTTGGGCATCGCTGACGAGACTTGCAACAAGTACTCCGGCGAGTTATAATGTCAGGCTTTTGCCAGTTGGTGAGGCCAGAAAGGTTTAGCTAGTCGTTTTTTACGATCCTCGGATTTAAGCCAGATGCCATCGGCTCGAATGTCGGTAATGGTTGCGAAGGTTTCTTTAAGCTTGCCAGTTAAAATAACTACCATGTCGCCGACTTTGAAATCGTGCCTGGGGGATTGCTCACAGCATTGCAAGTCCCTAAACTCTAAACTAAATGTGCCCCGTCCCGGAATTTGACAACTAGCCTGAGTCATCTCATCAAAAATCAGGAATACTTTGACTTCTCGCTTAAATGAAGCACTCCAGTAGATACCTTTCTCTTCAAGCAAGGGCAGGAGGGGTAATTTTAATTTTGTCGCCGAGGGGGTGGGGTGGTGATCGCTAGGGAAGATCACCCCAGGATCACCCCCCGGATCGCCCTGAGTAGAAGCGCTCAAATCGTTAACTGGTAGTGGTTCAACCTCTATTTGACTAGGCTGTATATTTTCACACATATTCAGGGTAGGATCACCCACTGGATCACCGACAGAACTGTTATCTGGTAAAGCATTCGAGCGAAGGTGATCCTCGATGTGACTTGGCGCTATCAAAATTTCTGAGTCGGGTGTTTTATCGCTATTTTTATCAGTTTGAGGATCACCTTTGCTTGTATTGCTTACTATGTCTACGTTTGGTAGGTGATCCGAGGGGTGATCCTGGGGCGATCCTGTGTTTTTTATACCAATCTCTGGATTCAACTGTAATTCAGTACTATCAACACTTTCAGTATGTGAAGTGAGGTGATCCGAGGGGTGATCCTTTGGCGATCCTTCCTTAAAGGCTAAAAAATAGGTGTTAGCTTTCCCCGGTTGACGTTTGACGCTAATCATCCCATCAGCAGATAGCTCACCCAAGTAACGCCGTGCATAGGCTTTAGAGAGTCCTAGCCTGTAGGCTATCTCTTCACTAGTAAATTTGATATTTCTGTTGTCAGCCAAAAGTTGCAAAGTTGATTCCTTGGCAGACTGACCAAGACCGCCAAGCTCGTCCCCTTCTTCACCTAGGAAGGTAAAACTGAGGTCATCTGGGTTGAAGTACATACGGTATTTTTTATTAGAGGAGCGCGATCGCGATTTATCGATTTCTAGGATGCGGTCGTAAGGGGTAGCGGTTTCTTTGTTGTCCTTGGTCAGCGTCCAAACTTCTGAAACTGCATTTCTAATTGCGGTCGTGCCACGCACGCCACCTTCTTTGTTTGTGTGGTGAATGATGACAAAGGTGGTTTTGTACTGGGTAGCCAGCCCGGTCATCTCCAAAATAGGGCGAGCATATTCCATTTCTGACTCGCGGTAAATTGAAAAGCGGTTGGCAGTCGATAACGAGTCAATAAAAACAAGCTCTGGCTGAAATTCCTTTAAATCCTGAATGAGTGTTGGCATATTCTCAGCACTCCAGCCAAAGCGTACGCGAACTGACTCGCCGATATCTTGCTCTGAATAACCGAGAGAATCCAAGGCTTGCAACATATCACCTGGGCTTTCGTCTCCTTGGTAGTAAAGAATCTTCCTTTTACCTGTCGTTACAAATGGGCCAAATTGAGTGCCTTGAATCAAAATTTTACCAATGGCATAGGCAAATTTAGTTTTACCAACTCCACCATCTGAGGCTAATAAAATTGTCGTGCTTTGGGGAATTAGACCATTTAGTAACCACTCTCTAACTGTAGAGCCTGCTAGTTCTTTCAACTCTTCATAGGTGAGTAATTCAGTACATTGGGCAATGAGAGTTTTCAAGTAGAAGTGTTCTAAGAATTTCGTCGAAAAATGATGCTCATCTGCTAGTCGTTTGAGTTTTAAAAGTCTTAAGGAAGGTTGAGAACAAGTTGTATAAATAGTTGTCAATTCATTAAGTAATCTATCGTGCAACCATTGCTCGTGTTCATCTCTTGTTGGGGCAATTGGTGTCTCAATAATTGACCGAGTTCTCTCTGTGATTTCCGCTAACAAATCAGGTAATTCACGCTGGGTTTCATATCCGAAAGAAGTAATCTCGCCACCCAGTTTAATCACCTGTCTAAAAACAGATGATTTAATCACCAAGTCAGCCATGTGGTCAATGTTGACGGTGCTGACATTCCATTTCATTACAGAAGCAAGCTTGTTTTGACCACCTACTTTTGCAAGAATGCCGTGGTCTCTTAGCAAGCTAGTGACACTCAACAAGTCGTTTGGTTTGCCCTTATTACAAAGTCTTAAACAGGCTTGATAAATGTCTTTATGGGCACCGATATAAAAGTGTTCTGGCTTGAGTCTGTCTTTGATGCGGTAAATCGCATTCGGGTCATCTAATATACCACCAATGATTGTTTCTTCGGCTTCTATTTCACATGGTAATACTTTGCCAGAATCGGATTGAAAACTTAGCTGTTCTTGGGGGAATTTATAAATACCTTGTGTCATTTTTGTATCCCCCGAATGCCTATTATTGTGTTAGAATAAAGGCTAGTGAAGGCACTAGATTCTATCTGAATATCTAGAGGATTCTTTGTTTTCCTGTTATTATTCATGTTGATTATTTTTTGATTTTTACAAATTAATCACTCACTTGAATAGTAGGTGAGTGATTTTTTTTGCCCAAGAGAATCCACTCACCTACATCTCCTAGCTCACCAATGATTTATTCAGTGGGCCAAGATCATCGGGTAAATCTTCAAGTACGACGCCCAATGCTCGACACAAGGCTTTCATTTGCGGAATTGTTAATTCTGGCTCATATTCACCTCTCTCCCATCCACTGATGACCTGTCGGCTTAAAGTCTTACTCCTAGTTTTGTCGGGTATACGGCTTGCTAACTGTGCTTGGGTCAAATTAGCCGCCTCTCTCAGGCGCTGCAAAGGAGGCATATCTTCTGGATTCTCTGGTTTCTTCTTTCTTGCCATATTTTCCAATAAAAAGCAAGCGTGCTTGACATAAGCCAGAAAAAGCAAGTATGCTTGCTTTTGTAGACAACAGAAGACTAGCCAGGTGTTCTGGCTTTGGTAGGTCAATTGTTTGGCTAGCTTCTCTGTGTCTAAGTTTGCCATCGAGCAGCGAGTTCGCAATAATGCCTGTTTGTCCGCACCATTTCGTGCGGCAATTATGGCGCAAACATCCGTGCTACCTTGCACGAACCCTGTACCTGATGCCCAATGACTAATGACTAACTCCCAACCAGACAGAGATAGCAGCCTGTAGCCACTGAGGCAATGTAAAGACCTGCTGGGGAGTCAATTAACAAGACAAAACCCAAAAGTATAGGAGGTAGATTCTAACTCAAAAACGCTAAAAACCAATCAGGACAAGGCTTTTACCAAAATTAATATTGTGCGATCGCAGTAGTAAACCCTGCCTTAAGTGCTGCATAAGCGGGACTATAACCCCAGTATGCAGGGACTTAAATACCGCATAAGCGGGACTACAACCCTAGTATTCAAGGACTTAAATGCCGCATAAGCGGGACTATAACCCTAGTATTCAAGGACTATGGAACTATTAGAAGCCACCAACGGCACCAAAATAGCAAAGACTGAAGAAACCACCGAGGCTAAGACAAAAAAAGAAAGAGCAAAACGATACTTGCCATCCTTGCCTAGTGCTGCTTCAGCCGCAGACATGAATCAAGTTGAGTATTTGGGACTGTGCGATAGAACAGCCGTCGAATGGAACTCCTTAAGAAATTACGAGGTGTTCAGCCTTTCGCCGGATGGTTCATTTCCCCTGATGAAAGTCAGCCGTAGCAAAGCCGTCCGCCTTGCCGATCGCGAGGTGATGATGGTTGGCGGCGGTCGATGCTTTCGAGTTTCGTTATCCAATCACCCAACACAAAACAAGCCCCAGTCATGACCTGGAGCCTGTTTTGACGGCGATTTAACACCGTCCTTACCAATCAAAATTTACCATGAAACCACTCTGTGAACTAATAACTGAGGCTTCAGTACTAATTAGTGAAATTAGCGAACATCCAGACTACCAATCCTTGGTAAACAAAGGATACCAGCCAGACCTCACTATAGGTGATGCTCAAACAGCGCTCACTTACCTCATTTGGGAAGTGCAGCCGCCATCAATTGAGCCTGTGAGAATTTTTGAAATTGAGGTAAATCATGAGTAACCAGCCGCCCAAAATTCGCTGCATCCCTCATATCTCCAGTTCTGCCTCACCAGAGAAGTTTCACCAAATTCTCGGCGAACTGGACGACAAAAACCCCAACTGTCCTTACAACGTAGATGCAGCCGAAACCCTAGCAAAACCTCCAGAGAGACGCGGCTGGCAACAGTCCTATGTTGATGCAGTAGAGCGGTGGGAGGAAGAATGAGCCAACTACTAATTCTGCTGTTGACCCTAGCTGCACTGCTCGTCGGCATCATTGCACTTTGCAAACATCAATCTAGCCAGCCTTTCTACTTCAAAATTGAGGTGCAGTATGGCAAATGACTTAATTGACATCAAAGTTGCCACTCCTCCTAAAACCGCTAACGCCCACACCTGGGTTGAGATGCACTTGCCAGACAGTAAAACTCTACTGCGTTACTGTGCTTGGGGAGTAGGGAGAGTACTGTTTTCAGCTTCACTGTTCGGTGTAAATGTCACCCGCGCTACCTTCAAATTCGGCGTTTGGCTGTGTGACGGCTTTGAGAACGGGGTCAAGCGCTTGCTTAAAGTCTACGACGCTCTCCCTTACGCTGGCACTCCCATGACTCAAGTCATTGAAGCCAGCGCTGCTGTTGTTGAGGAGCCGCTAGAAATAATCACCGATATCATCAGTGCCATTGAGGGTAAACAGGTGATGATTATTGGCGAGATGGGCACAGGAAAATCTACCCTTGCCCAATACCTTGCTTATACCGTGGGCGGTCGCGTTCGCGTCTACGAGTGCGAAGGCACGCCCACAGACTGGCAGGGGCTTGAGGTACTGGGAAAAGGTGAGAACTGGACAGCTATCGACCGGGGAATGGCTGAGGACTTAGAGGACTTGTCTCAACAGATGAAGACCCGCGAGCAGCGCGGTGACGCGGCTTTAGCCGGGAGTGAGCGCGTAATCATCGTTGAGGAGTACCCCGAACTCGTTTCAAAGGTAGAGAATTCCGGTGAGTGGCTCGAACGCCACGCCAGGAGGGGAAGAAAAGCCCAACGGTTCACAGTGCTGCTCTCGCAGTATGACCGCGTTGCAGCTTGGGGACTGGAAGGCAAGAGCGACTTAGCCGATGCTTTCTACCGCATCCGCTTGGGTAAGAAGGCTGTAGCTCATGCCAAAAGCTTGAAAAATGAGCAGCTTATCAACTGGTTAAAGCTCGACCAGTCCCACTGCTTACTCGACGATCAGCCGTTAAAACTCCCCCCATACCGCGAGATGAAAGCCGCAGCGCTGCGCGGTGGTTCAACCATACCCCAACCATACCCCGACAATGCAAATCAGCCCGAAAAACGGGCTGAAAATGACCTCAAAACCGCTCCAGGAGCCGTTTTTGAGGAAAATTGTTCGGATAATGACCGCTTACTTTGGCGGCTAATTGTGCGATTTGGGGAGGGGAAAAGCGATAGCACGATTGTCACTGAGGTGCTGGGCTTCACTGGCAAGCGCTACGGTGAAGGGATGTCCCTACTGGAGCGATTAAGAAAACAGTTCGGAGGGTAAAAAAATGAGCCGTAAATTCCGAGTTACTCTACCTGCTAACAACGAGAATGCAGAGCAAAGTTTTGAAATGAGCAAGATTGAACTAGAAGCGCACTGGCCTAAGCAGATAGAAATGCTGACAAATTCCCCTTGCAATTCCATTGCATTTCCAAATCCTCAAGGAGGAGTGATTATCGAAAAACTCAATAGCTAATTAAAGGCGATCGCGGTTGCATTACGCGACCGCCGTGCATCTATTCAAGTCAAAAATATCACAAACTTATGCAAGTCAAAACTATTTCTTACAAACGAGTCCTCAACCTCGGAAGTTACGAAAATAAGCACCTAGAACTCTGGGCTGAAGTATCAGAAGGGGAAGACGACGAGGAGGCAACTTCTCTACTAATGGAGAAGGTAGAGCGAAAAATTAGGGAGTCGCAAGAAAAGGGAATTGTGACTCAAATTCAAACTCTAGAGACAAAAGCTAGTCATCTAAAAGAGCAAATTTCCGACTACGAACAGAGGCTACAAGAACTCAAATACAAGGAAGAGGAGTTAAATCAACAAGCAGAAGAACCTGACCCAGATGATATCCCTTTTGAAAGCGGGGAAGTTCCTCAGACTGAGAATGAAGAACTTGGTACTTTTTAGGAGGTGTAATGGTTGTTGAAAAAGACGACGAATTTGTTCAGATCCCTAGAGATGAATATGTAATTAACATTTTGGCAACGGGAATAGCTATACAAACTCTTTCTCAAAAAACTGGAATACCAATTGAATCATGGAGCCAGATTCTATCAGAAAAAGCCACTGAGCAATACGAGCATCTGTCAGCCAAACAAATTCAGCGAGTAATTGACACTTATGAAGCAATAAGAAAAGCCTGACGAGCCGGACTGACTCACCGGCGAAACGCGATGCAATAAATTGCGTCGCGTCGCGGTCTGGAGTCCAACCCAGACGTACAGCGCATACACACAGCAGCTTAGGGCTTTTAACTTGAAACAAGCTGTTTTTGGCTTTCCTACCTTCCCAAGCTCGGCTGCTGTGGTTGTGCTGTTCCCTCCCTGTGTCGCCGTCAGTTCCCGCTGACGGCTATTGCCTTGAGAGTGAATTAGGCTCAAAGGGCCTTCGGGTGATTCGCAGGCAGACATCAGGGACATAAACTGAACCACCCAGGAGAACTGAATGATTAAAATTTTGGGACTTGATGTGAGCAAGTCCTCAGTTTCGGCTTGCCTGCTAACAGAAAAACCCGAAGACCCACGTCAATTTTATTATGAATGTCCGTTTAATTGCTTTAGCGCCAATGCTCAAGGGATTAAAGCTTTGTTAGAGCTAAAGCCGGACATTGCTCTGATGGAACCGACTGGCAGTAACTACAGTAAGCTTTGGGGTACTCATTTAGCACGAAGCGGGGTAGAGGTGCGGTTGGTCGGTCATAAAGAGTTAAAAAATTATCGGGCTAATCATCTTGCCTTGCCAGACAAGGATGATGATGCAGATTCGTTAGCCTTGGCTTGTTACTACTTCGACTACCACGCCGACCCACGGCGATTTGTCCAAATCCGCGACCTGACGATAGTTAAAATTCGAGAACTGGTGCTGAGACTGGCTCACCTCAACCGAGTGCAATCACCCATTATCAACCGTGCCCGTCAGGATTTAGCCTGGCAGTTTCCAGAGGTAGCACTGGTACGCTCTCTGCGGGGTGAGTCTGGTGAAGTGCCTTTACTTTGGGGTTGGCTAGCTGGTGAACGCAAAAGTACGCGTTACGATCGTCTTTACGCTCAAACGGCTGGCTTGGGGATTACAGACACGGTTCGCCAACACGCAAAACGCATCTGTAATCTCCAGCGCGAAGAATACGCCATTGAGGTAGAGTTGCAACAATTGCTTGCTGAGGTGCGGTTTCAACCTTACCGCAAGGTTTTTAAAAAGTTTGGCTTTGGCGATCGCCTCTCATCGGTGCTGATATCCCAGATTTACCCGATTGAGGGATTCCTGGATGCTGACCGTAGACCAGAGGTGAAAATCCTAAGCGGGCGAAATTCTAAAAAGCCAACTAAACGGCATCTGTCGTTACGCCGATTCCAGAAAGCGTTAGGTGCTGCCCCGTCGCTGGTGGCATCGGGTGACAGCAAGAAGACTAAAGTTGTGGGCGGTTCTGACTTATGTCGTAAAGCTTTGTGGCAGTGGGTATACACTCGGATTGAGCCAAAGCGATCGCGCCTGAAAAATGATATTGGTCAACAATTGGGGACTCAGTTGGATGCCGAGAAAGCCGCTGGTCGTCCTGCAAAGTTGATTAGAAATCGCATTGCAGCCAAGGCAGCAAGGCTACTGTTTCGGGAGTTAGTTAAAACATTGACCTAATTTTACAAAATGGAGATTTTTGACCAATGTCAAACCAAATAACTCATTATGTTTCTGAGGGCTGGGGAGAATTATATGTAAAGGCTGTTTGTGGCAGGACAGTTATTTATAGGGAAGCCTCATCACTTTTTACCAATTGTGCTGAGTGCAAAGTAGTGTTGAAGCAAAGTTTGAAGCCTATAACGACAGATAGGGTGGATTATGAGTGAGATTTTGACTTGCTACTACAAACTTGAAGGACAGACACCTGTCACTGTTGAATCGTTTATGGAGTGGTCTTTTTGGATGGCGACGGCTGCCATTGCCGACATTACAGTTATGGTCAACGAATTCAACGGCTGCATGATTTCAACCAAGTTTGTAGGCATAGACTTAAATCCTGGCAGATGCAACTCTGGATCTAAGCCAATGGTGTTTGAAACGTTAGTCATGGGTGGGGCAATGGATGGAAAAAGAAACTTCTACCCCACCTGGGATGAAGCAATACAGGGGCATCTCAAAATATGCACTGAAGTTTTTAGATTGTTAGAGTGAAAAAGAGAGTAGGAAATGGGCATTAAATTCGTTGACTACTGACGGTTAACTCTCAACACTCAACAGCCAACACAAGAAGATGTGCTTAAATGCAAGGGCAACTTAGAGCGAATCAATTAGAGAGTTTATCAGGTGGTTGCGGCAGCGATCGCTTTTTCTTTAGCCATATTCCTAGTAATCCTGCAACTGCTATTCCTCCAATACTTGATGATTCAGGTACAGGTATGACACTCACAGTATCCAAGAATAAAAATGTGCGTCTATCCACAATTCCAAATTTTAACTCTGTGGATGATGTGTCTGCTGTGAAATTGAACTTATATGGTGTATACGGTTGAAAAGAAATGTTTTTTTGATCGAAAATTTTATTTCCACCTACAAATGTTTGGAACTGATTATCAAGATAGTCAGGTGCCTCAGCTATAGATGCTAAAAAGTAACTCAGTTCGTATTCCTGACCAAGTTGTGTAGAAAGCGTCTGTGATATGTAGCTAATCTCAGGAGCTCCAACTATCGAACTCAGCGATAACCCTTGATTACCAGTGCTAGGAAAGTTACTGATTCTAATACCTGATATATTAACACCAGGTGTGTCCGCCGGATTGAAAGGCTCAGATTTAGTCCATCCTGTAATATTAGGATTTGTAGTAGTGGGATCGTTAGGATCTACGAGGGGGTCAAGTTCAAATCCTCCGTTAAAAACAATGTCTCTAGGATCTAAAACATAGTTGGGATTGTATTGTGCTTGTGCTATTGGAATATAACTACCACTAATCACAGCAGTACTAGCTAAGGTAGTAGTAAAACTAAAAACAATAGTAGAGATTTTTTTAGTCAACTTCATGAAAATTGCCTCCAAATTATTCAAAATTTTCGATAAGATTTAAAACAAGTTGATAGTTACATTTATGCTGACTTGAAGTAATTTCAACAAAATGGAATAGTTTCTTTTTGCTGATAATTGTTAGCTAAGCTTTAGTTGCATTAAATCCCCAAATTTAATCTTTGTTTAGCTATCAAAAAAGTAAGGCGGTGTCTATCTAGAAAAGTTGGAGCAGAGGGAATCTCCGCTCCAACTTTTCGGTACAACAGGCTGTTCAGTGGCGTACCTTTTTTATTTAAATTATGTATCCATCGCTTTCTTGTTTTACAAAACTGACAAAAAAGCCTATTGTTTCTAGCTAATTGCTTTCTTTTTCTTCAGCCACATTCCTACGCACACAGCAACTGCTACACCTCCAATAGTTGATGGTTCAGGCACAGTTGTTACACTCACATCATCTAAGTAGAAAAATGCTTGTCTATCGACAGACCCAAACTTTAACTCTGTGGATGATGAGTCGGCTGTGAAATTGAACTTATATGCCGTGTAGTCTGGCATAGAAAAATTTGTTTGATCGAAAATCTTTTTTCCACCAACAAATGTCTGAAATTGATTATCAAGGTCAGATGGATCGGCTGTAGATACTAAATAATAACTAAGTTCGTATTGCTGACCAGGTTGTGTAGCAAGCGTCTGTGATATGTAGCTGAGGTCTACAAATCCACCAAGTGATAAACTATAATTACCACTTTTAGGAAAATTGCTCATTTTAATCAATGTTGTATCCATCGGATCGCCAGATTTAGTCCAGTCTATAATATTTGGATTTGTTGTGGTGGGATTGCTAGGATCTACGAGAGGACCGAGTTCAAATCCTCCGTTTTTAACAAGTTCTACCGCTTGTGCTGCATTATAACTATTGGCGATCGCAGCAGTACTAATTAAGGTAGTAGTAACACTAAAAGCAATAATTGAGAGTTTTTTAGTTAACTTCATGAAATTTAACTCCAAACATTTCTAAATTCAAACAATTAAAACAAGTTGATAATTACATTCATGCTGGCTCTAAGTAGTGTCGATAAAACTAAACACTTCATCCCAGTTTAGAGAAGTTAGAGACACTAAATTCGACTGAAAATCGCTGCGCTAAGCTAACGTTGGGTTGCGTTAATGCGTCTCTAATAGCCGAGAATTATCGCCAACAAATTTTAACTTAATTCTATTGTATTTAGAGGTAAGTTTGCACTTCTAAATAATAACATGGGGGCATTCTCGACACTATGGAGCCAGACATTATTTGGGTTACTAACAGGGTTGAGATTAGTTTGTCATCTGTGGTTCATTCATCTCGAGCGTCTGTTTTTGTATTTTCATAATTTTATCCTTAATATTAAGGTAGAGCTTGAACACTCACATCATCTAAATACAGAAACGCAGACTTGACTTTGCAACCAAACTTTATCTCTGTTAATGCTCCTTTCGCTTCAAAATAGAGTGTGTATGGCGTGTAGTCTTGAAAAGCAATATCCTTATCAACATCAACCTTCTTTCCACCTATAAAAACCTGAAATTTATTATTCGGGTCAGATGTATCCTCTGTTGATGCTAAATAGTAAGTAAGTTTGTAGAATTGATGCTTAACTGTGGGGATAGTCTGTGATATGTAGCTAACGCTTTGAAATCCACCAAACGATAAACCCTGGTTACCACTTTTAGGAAAGTTACTAATTTTAATCAATGTTGTATCGATCGGATCGCCAGATTTAGTCCATCCTGTAATAGTAGGATTTGAAGTGGTGGCATCATTAGGATCTACGAGAGGATCGGTTTCAAATCCCCCGTTGATAATCTTTTCTGACTCATCTGCTTGTACTGCTGACTTATAAGTATTGGTAATCACAGCAGTATTAAGGAGAGCAGTGGTCAAACTACAAACAAGAATTGAGAGTTTTTTACTGAACTTCACAAGACATAACTCCAAATAGTTCAAAATTGATGACAACGAGTACTGAATCGATCTACTTTGTAGTGATTAAGGCAACTTAAATTGATAACTTTTGAAGATATTCTTGGCATTAGTACTACTTAAGTAAGCAGAAAAACTTTGTGCCGTTGAGAGAACTGTAGTTCTGGTGAGTATACCCAATGGATAGATAATCGGATCGCTTTCTGTTGCGCCAGCAGTTTGTACGACTTTCACTTTGTTAGAAATGAAAGCATCAGTTGTGTAAACAAAACCTGCGTCAATAGTTCTATTTACACCGTTAACTGCAAGAGTTTTATTTTCAACGGCAGTTAAGACGGCACGTACATTACTGGCACGGTATAATTTAGAACTAACCTGATTGAAAATACCTCGACTAACAAGAACTTGTCTGGCGTATTCTCCTGCTGGCACAACTGGAGGATTACCTGTGTAATCACCTATGGCAATACCAGTAACGTTGGGGTTGGTCAAACCATTGATACTAGTCAGACCAGAACTACCAGCACTAATTGGAGGTGTCGTCGGAGTAATCAAAACTAGACTGTTTTTGACAACGTTTTTACGGCTACCTGCTACTATTTTGCTTGGGCTGGAATTCTGCAAGACATCTAGTTGGTCGGTGGCGGCAGAAATGAAAATATCTGCTGGTGCTCCATTTTGGATTTGAGTGAGCAAGGTACCAGAAGCACCAAATGTATAATTAACGGTGACACCTGGGTTAGCATTTTGGTACTGAGTCTTAATGTCATTGAGCGCATTTGTTAAGCTGATAGCTGCATACACGTTAAGTGTGGTTGCGGACTTTGCTGGTGAGAAATTGACAAACTGCAAGCCTATTACCAGCATCATGCTGGTAACTGCCGTAGCCATCCAAGTAATAAATCTTCTTCTGTTCATGAGAGTTATAGTTTGAGATAAAATCCGATCGCTCTCATACACCTATACCCGGAAACAAAAAACCAAGCCAAAATTGCCCAAAGCGTTTCCGACGATGGAAATTGATGATTTTCCAGTAGGTTTACTTAAATAGAGAGTAAAAAGGATAGAATGATGAGATTGTACCAGTAAAGTAGGTCTATACCAAGCAATTTGGTAATTAAACCTTGACAATTGAAGTATAAGTTCGTAATTTCTTCAGCTTGCTTGCACTGATAAAAATCCGGGTTATATACAAATAAAGGTTAAGAATATTGACTTTGCTGCTTTATAGCTTATGTTTACTAAATAGAGACGGGTAGCCAATTAAATACCAACCAACTTTAGTTCAAGCTTGAGGTTGGTAATTTTCTTAGGACTGCTGAAAAAGCTATCAATGAATTACTCAAGAAAGGGTCTTAAATAAGTTTTTGTTGTTTGTAATTGGCTAAACTATAATTTTTAATAAAAATAGATAAAGAAAGGTGTTATTTTCAAATTTGTACTTTTGGCATCTTCAACTTTCTTCAGCTATAAAAAAAGTAATGCGATGTCTACAATGGGCTGTGCAGTGACGCAGCTTTTTTATTTAAATTATGTAGCCATCGCTCTGTTTTTTTATGAAAATGACGAAAAAATTATTCTTTCTAGCTTATTGCCTTCTTTTTATTCATCCATATTTCTAACAACCCAGCAGTAATTGCTATTCCTCCGATAGTTGATGGTTCAGGCACAGGTGTTACACTCACACTATCCAAGTATAAAAAACCATAGCTAGCTCTACCACCCAACTTTAACTCTGTAGATGATTTTGTCGCCACAAAATTCAAGCTATATTGTGTGAAAGGATTTCCAGCAATATTTGTACTATTTATTTTCTCAAAAACTTTGCTTTCATCAACAAATGCTTGAAATATGTTATCAACTTCACTGCCATCTTCGTCCGTTCCTAAAAAGAAACTCAGATTATAGTTACTACCGATAGTCGTAGCCAAATTCTGGGATATGTAAGCAGGATTTACAAATGACCCAATCGCTAAACCTTGGTTACCACTTTGAGGAAAATTGCTAATTTTAATTCCTGATGTATCGAACGGATCGCCAGACTTATTCCATCCCGTAACATTGGGATTTGTAGTGTTGGGATTGTTAGGATCTACGAGAGGGTCGAGTTCAAATCCTCCGTTATAAACAAGGTCTTGAGGATCTACAACATAGTTGGGATTATATTGTGCTTGTGCTACTGGAATATAAGTATTAGTAATCACAGCAGTGCTAGCTAAGGTAGTGATAAAACTAAAAACAATAACTGAGAGTTTTTTCGGGAACTTCATCAAAATTTACTCCAAATAATTCCAAATTCCGACAATTCAAACAAGTTGATAGTTACATTGAGACTGGCTCTAATAGGTGTCAGAAAATAAACACTCGATCCAGGTTTATAAGAGTTAGCTATTCACCATAGGTAATCTTTTCATAAACCGATAATGAAGTTTTAATTCAGATAAATTTAAGTGGCATTCTCAACACTATAGAGCCAGATATCGCTTGGGATTTGAAGAGAATGAGGGTTAGCTCGCGCTCTGTAACTTATTCACTCCCAGGATCGTCACATACAGAGTTTTGCCCTAGTTGATCTACAGATTTGACACTCACATCATCCAAATATAAAAATGCATAATTGGCTCTAGAAGCAAACTTGATCTCGGTGGATGTTTCTTTAGCTTTAAAGTAAAACGTGTATTGTGTGTAGGGTTGGTAAGAAGTATTTTTTTTCCAACAAACCCTGTCTCCACGTATAAAAGCCTTAAATTTATTATCTAGACCAGGTGCTTCCTCTGTGGATGCTAAATAGAAAGTAAGTCGGTAATATTGATTAACGACTGTGGGGATAGTCTGTGAGATGTAGCTCAAGGCTGAAAATCCACCAAGCGATAAACCTTGGTTACCAGTGTTAGCAAAATTGTCAATCCTAGTACCTGATGTATCCATCGGATCGCCAGTTTTAATCCATCCTGTAATATTAGGATTTGTAGCGTTAGGATTATTAGGATCTACAAGAGAATCGGTTTCAAATCCCCCGTTGTTAATCATTTCTGAGCCATCTGCTTGTGCTGCTGACTTATAAGTATTGGTAATCACAGCAGTATTAACGACAGCAGTGGTCAAACTACAAACAAGAATTGAGA
>JBALDB010000043.1:0-28963 GCA_036918135.1 Nostoc sp. | reverse complement strand
ATTTGCCTAAAAAACCCTCGATTGACATTTACCCAAAAGATTTGCCTGCACTACCTCCTACCATTTTTTAGTTCCGTCGAACTCACGTTATTTTAGATAAATTAGAAGTTCATAATGCAGCGCATGGGTTTTGTAAAAATCGTTCGATAGTCACCAATGCTAAACCCCATGTTGGTGCAAATGTAATAGTCAATCTTGATTTACAGAATTTTTTTCAGTCAATTTCTTATAAACGCGTCAAAAAACTATTTTGCGGATTTGGTTATTCAGAACTTGCAGCGACGATTTTTGGATTAATTTGTACAACTGCTGAAATAGAAACAGATGGTAAAATCAACTATATAGCTTCAGAAAACCGTCACTTACCTCAAGGTTCGCCTGCAAGTCCTGCTATTTCAAATCTAATTTGTCTTCATCTCGATAGCCGTCTGGTTAAAATGGCTGAAAAGCTTGGGTTTTGCTATACACGGTACGCTGACGATTTAACATTTTCTACTTCTGGGGATGCATCGCACAGAATATCTAATTTAATTAAAAACACTAAATTAATTATTGCTAGTGAAGGCTTCACTGTTAATCCTGATAAGACCAAGATTTTAAATAAATCTGTACAACAGGAGGTAACAGGTGTGATTGTAAATACGCAATTAAATATATCTAAAAAGACATTAAAAGCCTTTCGTGCAACTCTATATCAAATTGAACAAGAAGGATTGTCAGGCAAACAGTGGGGTAATTCAACTAATTTAATTGGCGCAATTACCGGATTCGCAAATTATGTAGCAATGATTAACCCTAATAAAGGTACAGAACTCCAATCACGTGTAGAACGCATCAAGCAGAAATATGAATACAAAGAATAGCTTAGATATTCCATTCAATCAATTTTCTCCTGACTACTTTTTTCCTGTGCTAGATTTGAACCGGAATAGTAACAAAGTCACAAAGCTGTAGTTTGGGTTGTGTATACCCAACTGGTGCGCTAACCTTTGGTAATAGCGTATATTATGAAAGCGAACGCAATTAGCTCTAATTAGTGAAAAGGCTCGAAGCGAATTTATTATTGTACCGATTTTATTAACTTGTCGCGATCTGAGCCAAGATAGGTTGGCTATTTTCTCTGGACAAAGACTTGATGTCGATCCTGCACAAGGTTTGATTGGGGAATGTGATTTTATTTTAGCAATAGCTCCACCTTTACCACCGTTGCGAAGCCCAATTCTCACTGTTGTGGAAGCGAAGAAAAATGATGTTGAAGCTGGGTTAGGACAGTGCATTGCCCAAATGGTGGCGGCAGATTTATTCAATCGTTCATCTGGACAAGCAGAAATACCTGTATATGGATGCGTGACAACAGGAGAAGTATGGCAGTTTCTGCAACTTTCGCAAAAAGTGGCTTTGGTCAATAAGCAAAGATATTACTTGGATAACGTAGGAGCTATTTTGACAATTGTACAGACAATTGTTCAGAAATTTAGGTCTTAATTCACATTAAGCGTAAAGTTAAAATGGCATATGACGAATTCACCCTTGGCAAGGTAAAAAGCGCCTTTGGGATTTCCACTCGTGAGGGCGATCGCTTTTTACCTGAAATAGAACCAATTAGCCCTAGTTCAAACTTGCAAGAATCGCTCAAGGAAAACTTACCACTAGCAGTGGCAACAGGCAGTGAAAAGGCCCGATCTGAGTTAATAATCAGCCCTGTTCTGGTAGAGGTTCGTCGGATATTAGAGCGTAAAATCAGCCTTTTTTCTGGTCAAGATTTTACAGTGGATGCAACAGTTGGATTAAATGGTCGATGCGATTTTTTAATTAGCCGTTCTCCAGAGCTGCTAGAAATAGAAGCGCCTACAGTAGTAATTGTAGAGGCAAAAAAAGGAGACTTAAATGCTGGGATAGGTCAATGTATTGCGGAAATGATCGCCGCCCAGCGATTTAACCACCTCAAAGAAAATCCCACACAGGCAATCTATGGGAGTATCACCAATGGAACTCAGTGGCGGTTTCTTCGGCTAATAGAGCAGATAGTAGAAATTGATTTAACTGACTATCCTTTGCCTCCAATAGATCAAATACTGGGCTTTTTAGTTTGGATGGTACGGAATGCTTAAAAGAACAGCACCAAAAAGTTTTAGAATCCGCAGCACAACAAGGTATTGAAACAGAAGTATAGAAGTGATCGCAGTTCAACCAACTGACAAAACTAAGAATAATTAAGTGCGGTTGGTGTAGCCCGCCACAGGCATCGCACTATCTCGTAAATTAATTTTGTTAACTCGCAATCATCGAGATTTCAGCAAAGTACTAGGATTGTTAATTGAGGTAGTAACAGTTTAATGCGATCGCCTAGTTTATTGTCGAGTGAGGGTGATCGCTACGACGGTCTAGTTCTTGTGTATTTCACAGATAATCGCTAAAGGTGATCGCACTAACGGTCTACTTTTTGTGCATCTCACACACAATCCCTAAATATACAGTGGCGTGTTATTGAGTTAGGACGCTCGTCCATAAAGGCGATTAAATCATCTTTATTACCTTTATTTGCTAATTGCGAATTTCACTAGTTATTTTAAAATTTACAGTTCTTTTTGTACTGACGTTTCTAAGGCTGATGAAAGACGCTTTAGTACGGTTATCACTACAATTTAAATATTACCTAAGTATGATCTCTAGGCTAGGATAGCGGACTTAGCATCTAATGTTAAGCAGTCTATATTCCATAGCAGACAAATATAGTATTTTAGCTGGTTTCAGCCATTGTCCTTATGAGTAACAAATACCTTCGCGTCTTTCTAAGTTACGGTTCTGAAGATAGGAGTGCTGTCCGCGAAATCTATTCAAAATTGCGAGAAGACGGTGTGAAGCCGTGGTTTGATGAGAAAGAACTGTTACCAGGGCAAGATTGGAATTTGGAAATAAGGCAGGCTGCTCGAAGTAGTGACGCTATATTGGTGTGTTTGTCTTCACGTTCAGTTCGTAAAGAGGGTTACATCCAAAAGGAAATTAAGCTTGCATTGGATATAGCTGAAGAGAAACCAGACGGCACAATTTTTATTATTCCTGTAAAGCTTGATTCGTGTGAACTGCCTTTACGTTTGCAGAATTGGCAATGGGTGGATTGGGGTAACGTTGACGCTTATGACAAGGTTCTTCGTGCTTTGCGTGCACGCGCAGCTGAATGTAGTGTGGATCACTTGCCAGGTGCAGGCCCGCTAGTTCAGATTGTACGACCTTTTGACAGTCTCTCAGCACGCTTAATTTACAGAGCTGCGGATTTAAGAGATTTGATTCACAAGAACCAGGATGGTCAATTAACATCTGATGATGTTCCAGTACTGCCATTGGAACAAGTAGCTGCTATTACTGATGAGGCGCTTACCGAAATTCTCAGTAGGTTCCAGAGCGATGAGCGTAGAGCCGAAGAGAAGGAAAAATTGCTAGCATTAATCGGAATTCACTCACCTTATAGAGAATGGCAAGAGGTCAACACAAAGAACCATTGTTTTCGTAATGACTCAGACTTTGAGGAGATTCAGAACGTAATACAACGAGTTTCAGTCAGGTCATCGAATGTATCGTCCATTGGCTATGATGCACAAACTAAAATACTAGAAGTAGAGTTTCATTCTAGCTCTATCTATCACTATTTCAGCGTTCCTGAGCACCTTTTTCATGGACTCCTCAGTGCGTCTTCTCATGGTAAATATCTCAATGATTACATTAAATCTAGCTATGCCTATCACCAAATACAGTAGTTTCTAGGTTCAGGTAACACGCACTTACTTTCATCGAACTAATTATTACCCAAAAAACTCACTCATACAAAAATTATATGCATGGATAACAAAGTTAAAATTTTATTTTTAGCAACCAGCCCTAGTGATGCAGCACAATTGCGGTTATATAATCGTATCCCTCTAGTAACGACGCACTTTTATCTCACATAACCCAAATAATTGTTTTGTAGGGATTTGAGGCGATCGCCCCATTTAATCTAAAAAAATGCTATTTTAAATAGTCTTTTGTTTTACAGTTTTTCTGGAGGCAAAATGTGTTTCAAATCTTAAAACCAGACAGAATAAGAGTTATATTATCTAAAGTATCACAACAGATTGTTATTGAATAACCCTAAAACTTGCATTTAGGCTAAAAATTGACTTTTTTTTCTACTACTATAGTAAAAAACTTACCTGACTTGACTTGTAAGAGCGATCGCTAGGTTCGGAGTAATCCCAAGAGTGCATTTGACGGAAGGGTAGACCCATCTTTTGGAAGACGTACTTCTCTTTCACACCAGAAGCAATTAAGTCTGGCTTAAGTGCTTTCACAAATTCCTCGAATTCAAAAGCGGTAACGTCGTCATAAACGATGGTGCCGTTTTCGATATAGTGGGTGGTACGTTTGTAATCGTCGTTATGAGCGAATTCATAACCTGTACCAACCATCTTCATGCCCAAATCTTGGAAAGCTGGGACAACGTGGCGAGGACGTAGACCACCAACCATCATGGCGACAGTCTTACCTTCCAAACGGGGGCGATACTTCTCAAGAATCACATCCATTGTGGGCTGATACTTGGCGATGACCTTCTCAGCGTTTTCTTGGATCTTCTCGTCAAACTTAGAAGCAATTTCCCGTAAGGATTCAGCAATCTTGGTGGGGCCGAAGAAATTGTATTCCAACCAGGGTATACCGTAAGCTTCTTCCATGTGACGGCTGATGTAGTTCATCGAACGGTAGCAGTGAATCAAGTTCATCTTCACGTTCGGTGTCATCAACATTTCGTTGATTGTACCATCACCAGACCACTGAGCAACTACGCGCAAGCCCAGTTCTTCTAACAGAATCCGGCTAGCCCAAGCATCACCACCGATGTTGTAGTCACCGATAATGGCTACATCATAAGGAGTACCTTCAAACTGTAGTGTGCCGTCTTTCTTGGCTTGGTCGGCTCTGGTGAATACCCAGTCACGCACCATGTCGTTAGCGATGTGGTGACCCAAGGATTGGGAAACACCCCGGAAGCCTTCGCAACGCACGGGAACAACTGGCTTGCCAATTTCCTTCGATGTTTTACGAGCAACAGCTTCGATGTCATCCCCAATTAGACCGATGGGACATTCAGATTGAATGGAAACACCACGGTTGAGGGGGAAAAGTACATCAAGTTCTTCGATCAGCTTGACGAGTTTCTTGTCACCACCAAAAACGATGTCTCGTTCTTGGAAGTCAGAGGTAAAGTGCATGGTACCAAAGGTATCAACACCTGTGGTTCCAATGTAGTAGTTACGACGACCAGACCAAGACCAGTAACCGCAACCTACAGGCCCGTGGCTAATGTGGATCATGTCCTTAATAGGACCCCAAACCACACCCTTAGAACCGGCGTACGCACAACCACGAGCAGTCATTACACCAGGAAGAGATTTGATGTTAGACTTAACGCCGCAATCGCTCTTACCTTCTTCGTATACGTTTAAGTGCTTTTCCCGTTTTTTCTTAGCTTTTTCGGGGTAAGCGTCTAGAACTTCTTTAATTAGCTCTTTTCTTTCTTCGATGATGTTTTGGTTTTCTGGAGGTGTCATAATTTGCCTCTGTGATTCTTAAGGATCTAGGCATAGGGGGACTAGGAGTCCCCTCTAAGGTTAGGGGGGAGATCAAGGGAGAGGGTCAAAGGTAAGATATGGAACTCTTCCTTTTTCCTTGTGGTAAAGCGTTATTTCTTAACGGCGACTTATGCTACAGGAGCTTCTTCAGCAGTCTTACCTACCAACTTGGCAGCATTTTCCTCGCTTTCGAGAATACCGAATTCAATCAACAAGTCTTCTAATTCTTCCATTTCGATAGGTGTAGGAATAGCCAGATTTTTGTTGTTGATGATCTTGGTAGCCAATGTCCGATATTCGTTAGCTTGGTTGCTTTCGGGTGCGTACTCGTTAACAGTCATCCGACGCAATTCTGCGTGTTGAACAATGTTGTCACGGGGTACGAAGTGAATCATTTGGGTGTTCAACCGTTTTGCCAAGGTTTCGATCAATTCGTGTTCCCGGTCAGTTTTACGGCTGTTACAAATCAAACCACCCAAACGCACGCCACCTGTGTGAGCATACTTAAGAACACCACGAGCGATGTTGTTAGCAGCGTACATCGCCATCATTTCACCCGATGTTACGATGTAGATTTCTTGTGCCTTACCTTCGCGGATAGGCATAGCGAAACCACCACACACAACGTCACCTAATACGTCGTAAGATACGAAGTCTAGGTCTTGGTAAGCACCGTTTTCTTCTAAGAAGTTGATGGCGGTGATAATACCACGACCGGCGCAACCTACACCGGGTTCTGGACCACCAGATTCTACGCAACGAACGTTGCGGAAACCGGTCAGCATTACTTCTTCGATTTCGATATCTTCTACTGCACCACGTTCTGCGGCGAGGTGAAGAACGGTTGTTTGAGCTTTGCTGTGCAGCATCAAACGGGTAGAGTCAGCTTTAGGATCGCAACCGACGATGAGGATGCGTTGACCCATTTCTGCCATAGCTGCTAGGGTATTTTGAGAGGTGGTAGATTTACCGATACCGCCCTTACCGTAGAAAGCTATCTGTCTAATGTTTTCATCAGTCATGGTTCGTGTTATTCCTGCAATTAGTTGGTTGGTGGGTATGCAGCCTTTGTCTGTTGCGTTCACGCCAGTTGAGCGACAGTAGTGAGCGCGTGTAGAGCATCGTTAGTAGCGTTGGCATAAATGCCTGCTGGGGGCGATCGCTCTACAGCTAAAATTATTGAAAGCAAGTACATATATTTCCTCGTTAAATTTCTGTTTGTCCTTTGTTATTTGTTCTAACTGATAACAAAGGACTTGCTCACTTTACAAATACGTCAGAATATGTATGAGCTTGAACACTAGGTAGGACTTGACTGAGCTATTTGTTAACAATCAATGCATCAGTCTGTTATTTGTTCAAAATAGCGGGCTTAAAGCTGGAGACACGCTCTAGTGCAGCGTTGGTGTCTTCTGCTGATGCTCCACTTACAGCCATAGCTTCACTTAGATGCTTGGCGATCGCATCGAAGTGTTGTTGCTGTAGATTCATACCTGTGTGTGTTTTGTCCATTGGACGACCAGTGTATTCCTTTGGCCCCTCAAATATCAAAGAGAAGAAAGCAATTTGATGAGCGCGCTGTTTCGCCATATCTGTATTAGCGAAAAAGTGATTGAGGGTGTTGTCTGCCAAAATGCGTTTGTGCAAATCATCAACTATTTTTTCTACAGTTGGTTTTCCGCCAAGTTTGTCGTACAATGTTGCACTCATATCCTGTTCCTTTGAAGCGAGTTGGAGGATGAAAGTTGCAAGTAGGCGCTTAATCTATGAAGCCTATATGCTGTTAGCCATAATAGTGGTAGGACTGATACCAATTAATTAAGAAAGAATTGGTATGAAGCATTGAGTGGAAATAATGATTCGGTTCAAATCCTACTTTCTGTTCTTGGCTGATGCATATTAGAGCGTATTTGTAGAGTGTCTAAGTCCTACAGCAAATCCTAAACTGCTTCGACTACAAGGCTGTTGCTGACACGATCTTGTAATCTAGCTTCGATCGCAATTTTTAGAGTTGCTGTACTACTAGAACAGGAACCGCAAGCACCTTGGAGAACAACCTTAACGCGATCGCCTTCTACATCATAGAGTTCTACGTCTCCCCCATCTGCAATCAGAACGGGTCTGACTTCTTCATCCAAAACTTTTTGAATTAGAGCAATCTTTTGCACGTTGGTTAGCGCTCGTTGCTTAGAAGTAACAATTTCTGTGGCAACTTTTACGCCGTAATTGTTGAGATCGGGTGCGGCGGCTTCCTGTTGCACTGATCTAATGATATCATCAATATTCGCCAAACAGGAACCGCATCCGCCACCAGCTTTTACATAATTTGTTACTTGTTCAGCATCAGTGAGATTATTTTCTAGAATCACGCGACGAATCTTAGACTCACTAATCCCAAAGCAGCTACAAACTAACGCACCTTCATCATCGTCATCGTGGGTAGCTAGAGGAATACCACGATAATTATAGATAGCAGCTTCTAGTGCTTCTTGTCCCATGACAGAGCAGTGCATCTTCGCTTCTGGCAATCCACCCAGGTAATCTGCAATGTCTTTGTTGGACACTTTTAAGGCTTCATCTAAGGTTAAACCTTTGACCATTTCGGTTAATGCACTAGAAGATGCGATCGCACTAGTACAGCCAAAGGTTTGAAAACGAGCATCTAGAATCTTATCAGATTCTACTTCCACCTTCAAGTGCAATCTCAGAGCATCACCGCAAGCAATGCTACCGATTTCTCCCGTTGCAACCTTAACCCCAGGTTCGCTAGATTCTTCAATTGCTCCCTGATTCTGGGGATTGTAAAACAGTTCTAATACTTTATCAGTGTAGTCCCACATAATGAATTTTAGATTTTAGATTTTGGATTTTAGATTGGGGCATTGGGGGATTGGAGATTAGGTATTGGGGATTGGGAAAATTCTTCCCTAGTCCCCAGTCCCTACTAGCGGTGCGCCAGTGCTTGCTCTTGTCCTTGCAGCCAACCCGCATCATCGTTTTTGAAAGGTGAGAGAGCGCGTAAACGTTCTACAATATCAGGCATTACTGATATTACTTGCTCGATTTCTTCCTCTGTGGTGTAACGACAAAGACTGAAGCGGATGGAACCGTGCAAAGTTGTGTAGGGTAAGCCCATCGCCCGCAGGACGTGGGAAGGTTCTAGAGAACCGGAGGTGCAAGCAGAACCAGATGAGGCACAGATACCGAATTTATTCAATAACAGTAGAATTGCTTCACCTTCAATGTACTTGAAGCCGATATTTGTGGTGTTTGGCAATCTCTGCGTAACGTCACCATTAACTACACAATCGGGAATTTTAGCAAGTAAAGTTTGTTCGAGGCGATCGCGCAGCCTTCTTTCTCTTGTGGTCGCTTCTTCTAAGTGTAACAGCTCCAGTTGGGCAGCTTTGCCCAAGGCGATAATTCCTGGAACATTCTCTGTTCCCGCCCTACGTCCGCGTTCTTGGTGTCCCCCAAGAATAAAGGGACGGAACCGCACCCCACGCCGAATATACAAAGCACCAATTCCTTTAGGGCCGTGCAGCTTGTGACCAGACAGGGTTAACATATCTACGGTACTAGTCTTCATATTTAAGGGAATTTTTCCCACTGCTTGCACCGCATCTACATGGAAGATAGCGCCGTATTCTTTCACCCGCAACCCAATTTGCTCAATCGGGAAAACCGTGCCGGTTTCGTTATTAGCATACATAATTGTCACCAAGGCGGTGTTACCCGTCAAGGAGGCTTCTAGTTCATCTAGATCCAACTGTCCTTGATGATTTACTGAAAGATAGGTAACACTGTAACCTTGGGTTTCCAATTGTTTGCAGACATTGAGTACTGCTGGATGTTCGACTTGGGTGGTGACGATATGTCGCTTTTCGGGTTGCGCTAACAGTGCAGCTCGAATTGCGGCGTTATCTCCTTCAGTACCACAACTGGTGTAGACAATTTCTGACTCATCGGCTCCCAAAAGGGCTGCAAGTTGTTCTCTTGCTGTTCTTACTGCTTTACCGACTTGTCCACCAAAGGTATGCATACTGGAGGGATTACCGTAATAATCTGTTAGGTAAGGTAGCATTACCTCTATAACTTCTGGGTCTACCTTAGTGGTGGCATTATTATCGAGATAGATGCAGTTATTTTGCATAATTATTTTGGAAGGGGAAGAGGAAGGGGAAGTAAGGGAAAGGCAAATAATTATTAATGCTTTTTAACCTTTACCCTTTAACCTTTGCATTTTAAACATTTAGCTTTAATTAGACTTCTGCTGCCACTGTTTGGGATTGACGTTTTTGCAACTGATCTGAGTATTTTTGAGAATAGTTGTTAAACCAACGCTCCCAATAATCTTGTTTATTTGTTAATTTTGCAACTACGCGGTTGTAATTAGCAAACCAGCCTTCCCAGTAATCGCTAGGCTGCTTAACGCAACCGTCGCAGGTGGGACAACCAGCTTTACACTGAGGCACGGTATGAATGCTACCAACGCAGTTTGTACAAAGTTCAGGGTCAATCCAGTGCTGTCCGTCAACCACTTTAACTGCATTTGTGGGACATACAGATAGACAGAGATTGCAGGAAATACACTGGCTAGTAATAATTTTGTAAGCCATAATTATTCTCCATTTTTGAACATGGGGAGTGGTGAGTGAGGAATGGGGAGTAGTGAGTGGTAAATGTTGAAATTCCCTACTCCCTATTCCCTATTCCTTATTTCCTAATTCCTTAACGTATTGCTCGTAAAAGTCCAAAGCAACCTTTTCAATCACGTCGTAAGCTTCAACAGTCTGTATTCCAGCTTCTTGCAATTTTTCTTGAGGACAGTTACCAATCTTGGAGACTAAAACTGCTTTGCAATCTGCGATCGCTTTCATTATATGCTCAAAAGAAGCTTCCTCGCCGTATCCACCTTGGCAGTATTGGTCAATTTTGCGGTGACCGACAAACCGAACTTCGCTGCCATCCACTTCGTAAATTTGGAATTCTTTGGCATGACCGAAGTGCTGGTTAACCAAGCCGCCACCTTTGGTTGCTACTGCAACTAAAACTTTAGGACTGTTGGCAAATTTCTTTTTGGTTAACGCCTTGTTTTTGGCTGCTTTAATTTCTTCTTTAAACTTCTCAATGCCTTCGTGAACTTCTTGGCGTTTCTCCATGTCATATTCTGGAGTCATTTCCAAGAATTTCTCTTTAGAAAATTCTTGACTGCGGTCTTCTCCTAACAATCCGACTGCATCGGCGCGGCACTGGCGACAGTGACGCATCATTTTCATGTTACCGGAGCAATTGTCTTGAACTTCTTTGAGTTCTTTGGGTGTGGGGCCGCGTTGACCGATTAAACCGAAGTGTGTGCCATGTTCGGGTGCAGAAATCAATGGCATAATGTTGTGCAAGAATGCACCTTTTTCCCGAATGACTCGATTTACTTCAATTAAGTGCTGGTCGTTAATTCCGGGAATCATTACGGAGTTGACTTTGCACAAGATGTCAGCATCTTTGAGGGCTTGCAATCCTTCCATCTGTCTTTCGTGAAGAATTTTTGCGCCTTCCAGACCTCTGTAACGTCTGCGCTTGTAGTGAACCCAAGGATAAATCTTAGCACCGATCTCTGGATCTACCATGTTAATGGTGATCGTAACATGATCTACGTTTAATTGTTTAATGCGATCGATGTAGTCAGGCAGCATTAGACCATTGGTTGACAAGCACAGCTTAATATCTGGTGCTTGCTCTGCAATCAACTCAAATGTGCGGAAAGTCTTATCTGGGTTTGCCAGTGGATCGCCAGGGCCGGCAATTCCCACAACTGTCATTTGAGGAATCTTGCCTCCAATGACCAAAGCTTTATGTGCTGCTTGTTCTGGGGTTAGCAACTCACTAACTACTCCAGGACGGCTTTCGTTAGCACAGTCATATTTCCGGTTACAATAGTTGCATTGAATGTTGCAGGCTGGAGCAACAGCAACGTGCATCCGGGCGTAGTGGTGATGGGCGTCTTCGCTGTAGCAAGGATGTTTGGCAATCCGCTCTTGGAGCTTTTCGTCCATTTCCACGGTGGTACTGCTGTCGCAGCCGCAACCACCTGATTTTGCTTGGGTTGTCGATTCCGTAGCGTTGGAGTTGAGGAGTCGTGTAGACGGTGATGTCATTGAATTTCGCAAAAGGTCGGTGGACTTGGCTGCCACTGTGGGAGATGTTGCTACTCTCTATGCCCAGGAATTGAAGCCACAGCTTGGACACTGCCTGCAAACGCTTGGATTTGGCGACTTGTTGTCAAGGCAGGCGATGAATCTTTAGATGTTCGACTGGTGTGTGTCAACGTTCGGTTCTTGGGTAGAATTTGTGCCTTGAGCCGTGACTTCTATTCACTAGAGGCATTGATGCTATGTCATCCCTCCACTTACTCTTCGCTTCTAATTTGTGTAGGAGCGTTAAGTAATTGGCGATATAAGATTTATATCAGCCGTCTCCAAGCTAAACTTTGCGTCTATCTAGGATAGAATTTATTGGATTTATTAAGCTTGTACTCAAATCAGAAAAACCCTAATTCTTTGAGTATTACAAGAATTAGAAATTTTTTTTCGGGTAGGGGTTCTAGTATTTTCTAGTTGGGGTTCTAGTATTTATAGATGGGGGTTCAAGATTTCTTTGTACTCAGCCAAAACCTCATCCCAGCAAGGATTTTAATTTACTTGAAACTGGGTTTTAGTTATTTAAATGTGTACTCAGATTGCCCTCAAATCCAGTCAAAAGCAACAAAAGACAAAGGATTTGGGGTAAAAACTGGAGTAGGCTACGTCGTACTACTCCAGATACGTGCGAAATTCAATTCTGTATCCAACATATCATTTTTTTGAAGCTAAAAATGCAGTTTATCTTTTTTTAATTTTTACTTTGCTAATGATATTCAATTACGCCTCTAAGTTTTAGCTGGTAAGCCATACAGCCCGATAGAAACAGATGTATTAATGCACATATTTTGCAAAAATTTTAGCTTTTAGCTCCTTTTTTTGATTCCCAGAATGAGGAGATGCTGGGAAAGTTGTTGTTGCTGGTCTTGGATTTTGTGTTTTGAGGAAACAATCAACTTAAATCTAACATGACTTAGCGATCGCAATGAATTTTCTTAATTGTTCCCTACAAACTTGGCATCATCTCTCAAGCAATTGCATAGCCTGTGTAGGGTCTTAATTCTGGTGGACGAAACCCCAAAACGATATGTTCCTTGGGAATTCCAGCCCGTTCTAAATCAGCAGCAATACCTTCTTCAGTGCCATCTCGCTGAATCCAGATTTTGCCATCAATCAAGTCAATATAAACCAAACAGCCATGAATTCGGCGCTCGCCATCCCAACCTAAATCCATCCACAAATACCGAGTCTCCTGCGGAGAGGCTGCGCCAACGCGAGTTCGATCGAATACCACTTCTGATTGAATATCAGCATAGGAATAGGGGAATGAAGCATATTCATTGAAGATAGTTTCAATCACCTGGCGATAGCAATCTAACTGGGTATAATCCATTGTTTAATAATCTCCTGTTTTGGATCGAAAGTAATCAGCTTTAAACGGTGATTTCTTAGTAATAGTTTACCGATAGGTTCTTCAAACAAATCATCAAAAACCGTATTAGGTATTGCAAGATATAGCACTCGCTCTGGCTCCAATTCCATCAAAACATCCTGATATAAAATATACTGACCCAAGGCTTTTTCTAAATCATCAACATCGGATCTGCCAGTAAAACTTTTAATCACAACTGCAATTTTGGACTCTGCTTTCTGTGCCACCAACAACTGCCTAGCACCTAAATCAACATACAAATCTTTTTTACCAAACTTTAAAGTCAGTGGATTATGAGTAATTATCCATTTGTCTTTCATTAATGCATTTTTGACATTGTTGTGATAGATGTCTCTAGCTGGCATACAAGTGCAGTTTTAGACTGATATTTTAGGAAATCTCTGAGGATGCTTAGCGTCTTCGCTAAATCGCGTGCGTAGGTGTAGCCCGTCATAGACATCGCTACACTGTATTCATTATCTGTCTGAGTTGATTCACCAAAAGAGGGTAGCAGGAGGAATGCGATGAAAGCAGTGGTTATCCATCGATATGGCGGTGTCCAAGTGTTGCAGTACGAAGATGTGGAACAGCCAAAAATTCAGCCAACGCAGTTACTCGTGAAAGTTCGTGCTAGTAGCGTTAACCCCATTGATTGGAAAATCCGCCAAGGAATGTTGAGTTTGCTTACAGGAAGCAAGTTTCCGAAGATTCTAGGATTTGATGTGGCGGGAGATGTGGTAGAAGTTGGCTCCCAAGTCACGCGCTTTCAAGTGGGAGATGCTATTTATGGCAGTACTAGCTTCCCTGGAGGAGGTTATGCGGAATTTGCTGCTATCCCAGAAAACTTGGCGACGCTCAAACCAACGAATCTATCTGATGAAGAAGCTGCGGCTGTACCTCTAGCAGCACTTACGGCTCTACAAGCGCTACGAGATACAGGAAACATTCAAACAGGACAAAATATTTTAATTAATGGTGCTGCGGGGGGTGTGGGGAGTTTTGCAGTGCAAATTGCCTCTGCTTTGGGCACTGTGGTGACGGGAGTTAGCAGTTCTAAAAACTTGGATTTGGTAAAATCTTTAGGAGCAGAACGCGTGATTGATTATACGCAGCAAGATTTTACCAAAGATACAACGCAGTACGATATTATTTTTGATGCAGTAGGTAAGCGATCGCTCTCTCAAACCAAAAAAGTCCTCAAACCTAACGGCGTTTATATCACTACCCTACCCAGCCCTGAAACCGTTGTCCAGAGCGTCTTAACAGCCTTGATTCCCGGTCAAAAAGCTAAATTGGTGTTTGAGAAACCGAATGCTAAAGACTTGGTTTATCTCAAAGAATTGATTGAAGCTGGTAAAATTCGTGCAGTAATCGATCGCACATATCCCTTACAAGAATTAGCGGCGGCTCATGCTTATAGTGAAACCGGGCGAGCAGTGGGGAAAATTGCGATCGCAGTTTCCAGTTAATTATTAGTCCCAATATCAAGGTAGATTCCTAGCAAAGCTTTGGATTTCAGCCAAGATGCTGTTATTCAAAGCTTTGCTGTTTCTGGAGCAATGGTGTAGTTAAAAACGCAGACTTGGGGTGTGCTGATTAATCAGCGTTAACAGTTAACAGTGAAAACCTGTTGTCACCGTGTGTATGAAAGTTTGTAGATGGTACCACTGTAGTCATCTGAAATTAACAAATTACCTTGGCGATCGACTACCATATCCACGGGTCGCCCCCAGACTTCTTGTGTTTGTGGAACTAGCCAACCGCTGACTAAATCTATCTGAGCCTGTGGGAGCTTGTTCTTACTGTTCCAGGAAAAGTAAATTATTTTGTAGCCCGTTTTCTTCTGCCGATTCCATGAGCCGTGCAGAGCCATGACTACTCCATTTGAGTACAAGCTAGGAAAGTTTGTATTTTGTAAGAAGGTTAGTCCCAACGGAGCTGAATGCGCTTGGATACCTTTGAAAATCCTATCCATCGCATTGCAATTAACACTTCCATTAGCATTGAATTGATAGTCGCGGTCAAAGGGCATATTGTAATAGCCTGTTGACGTGTCAGGATTCGGGTTGCAGAATGGCCAACCGTAGTTACCGCCATCTCGAACTCGCGTGAACTCTTCTGGCGGATGGTTGTCTACGTAAGACGGGATAACTTTACCGTAATTGCCAGTACTGTCCTTGAACGGATAGGCGATATTGTCTCGATTATTAACGGATACCCAGAGATCGTTTGTGCCAGGGACGAATGCTAATCCTTCAGCATTACGTAAACCTTGGGCAAAAAGCCGCTGATTGGTTCCATTAGCGTTGTACTGGTAAATTGCACCACGCCGTGGGTAACTGACAGTATCTTCCTTGCAAGCATTGCATGTAGAGGCGATGGACACGTACAGTTTGTGATTGCTATCAAGTGCAATATTTTTTAGTTCGTGACCGTAAGCACCTTTGAGTTCGGATGTGCTGCTGTCTGGTAAGCCAGTTACAACGATTTGACGATTTTTCCCGATTAGGTCTCCAGATTTGTAGATGAAACGGTTAATTTGATTAGTCTCTGAGATATAAACGTATGTGGTCTTATCAATCGTATGAAACACAATGTCGTGTGGTCTGCGTAGACCGACCACGAAGTTAGAAATAATTGGGTCTTTGCTGCCATTTGGGCGAACAATTAACACTTTACCTGTACTCGGCTGTGATACTAGCAGATCCCCATTGGGAGCAACTGCCATAAACCGAGCTTGGTTTATACGAGCGTAAACAGAGATGGAGAAGTTAGGCGGTACCTTCAAGTAACGATTAGTATTAAAGGGCTTATAGCTCATTGAACTAGGCACTTTCACCTGAGTTTGAACAGATGCGGCTGAGGGTTCGCTTAACGCTGCCTTGGGAAAAACCTCTAAGGATATCAGACTAATAACTGAGGGAATCAAACTAACTAACGATGCGGATAGTATGCGTCTGAGCATCTGTGTTGGATTTAGAGCAAACACATCCATTTTGAACTTCCTTCTAGCCTTGTAGTGATTTAGGTTACACACAAATTTCAGCTAATCGATTTTTTCGATAGCTTCAACAAAGCTTACTCAGTAGTAATTATTTTGGCAAATATTTTCTTAAGTGTATTTCTCTATTTATATAAAACTTAACTATTATCGTGCTACATAGTAGAAAATTCCCCAAATGAGCAAGTACGGGAATTTGCTTAGAGAAAGTTACTATAATTGAAGGAAAAGCTCTACTAAAGCTAAAAATACTAGGAAAGTCTTCGTAAGTTACATAAAGAAAATATTGTGTTACAACTAACATTGGTTTCAAATATCTTTGTAAGAATGAATTAAGTGTAGGGGCATTGTTGTTAGTGCTGTAGTTTTCGTTTAATACACCCTAATATACTGAAATTTAGAAAAAAAGGTACGATCGCTCTTTCCAATCTAAATTATATACTTAAAAATTTTTAGTATCATAAATTAAATATACTACAAGCAAATATACGACTGATTATTAAAAGCGTGTTAACAGCCTTCGTGCGCGGTCAAAAAGCTAAAAAGACTTGCTTGAAGCTAGTAAAATTCGTGCAGTAATTAGCTCGTACATATCCCTTACAAGAATTAGCGGTGGCTGATGGTTATAGTGAGAGTGAGCGTGTAGTAGGGAAAATTGCGATCGCCATACATCCAGATAATCTTGATTGTGGAGCGATAATACTCAAGAGTGCCAACTCAGCACTTACTAGTTTAGTCATGCGATCGCTCAAAGAATCCAGCAACAGAAGAATAATTACAGCTAAGACTGCTGCAAAGCATCGTACCTTCTGACGAAAGGTTTATTTCTGCAATAACCCTGAAATTCGGAAACATTAGTCAAGCTAGTGTATATACTCGTAATCAAACTCTCCACAGACGCGAGTATTATGCTGAACTGGTTAGCTTTTTGGGGTGTAACACAAGCTGCTGGGTTGATTTTTAAACCCATTCTCGAAGATTTAGCCAAAGATGCTGCTAAAGATTGGGCTAAAGATTTATTGAAAGGCATCCCCGGCAGGATTGTCCAGAAGCTTAAGAAGGAAGATATAGAAATTGCTGCTGGTAAAGCATTAAAGGAGTTTTTACAACTGGTGCAGCAGCAGTTAAAGGTTCGTTGCAAACTTAGTGAAACTGAAATTAAGGATTACACCACAGACATCCAGAAATTTATTAGCGATAAGTCAGTTATAGAAATTCTTGGTCAGGCTTTTGATATTAATTGTGAATCTCTAGACGCTAAAACCCTAGAAGATAATTGGAACAGGCTGCAATTAAAACCTCTACCATCTAAGTTTAACTGGCAATCTATTACAGAACAGTATTTTACACAAGTCCAAGAACTGCTTTTAGATTCCGAAGAATTACACCATATCTTAGAATTGCAAAAGTTATCTAATATAGAAACAAATACAAAAGAGATTACTGGTGTTATTGTAGATTTTAATTTAACTAAATATCAAGAAGGAATCCGCGAACACTATGGCAATCTCAAGTTAGATAGCCTAGATACTAGCGGCTATGCCTATAACGAACTCAAATTATGGCGGATTTTTACTGCTCAAAATGTCCGGGAAGCTCATCAAGTTTTACCACAAGTTCACGAACTGCCTAAAGAGCATCTTAGACGGCTGCGAGAAAGTGACCAAGTAGAAGCAGTTGAATTAGAAGAATTAGAACGCCACAAAAGAGTTTATATTGAACAGCCGATCCGTTCAGTCTTAGATGTTGTCAATAAAAAGCAAGATTATAAAAATCTTGTGATTTTGGGCGATCCTGGTTCCGGGAAGTCTACATTGTTGCAATTTCTGGCTTTGAATTGGGCTGAGTCTCTACTGGATAATGTTATCTCATTACCAATTCCCTTGCTAATTGAATTACGCACTTATATGCGGCGACGGGAAGATAAAGAGTGCAATAATTTTCTCGAATTCTTCCATCAATGTAGTGGTGCAATTCATCATCTCAATCAGCTTGAACTAGATAAACAATTAAAAGCTGGTAATGCCTTAGTAATGTTTGATGGTTTGGATGAGGTATTTGACCCTGGTAAGCGAGAGGATGTAATTACTGATATTCATCGCTTTACTAATGACTATCCTGATGTGCAAGTAATTGTCACTTCTCGGATTATTGGCTACAAACCGCAACGATTGCTTAACGCTGAGTTTCGCCACTTTATTTTACAAGATTTAGACTCAGAGCAAATTCAGGATTTTATCAACTGTTGGCATGAGTTAACTTTTACCGATGCAGTAGATAAAGTGAGAAAACGGGAACGGCTGCAAAGAGGAATTGCAGCTTCCAAAGCTATTGCAGAATTGGCGGGAAATCCTCTGCTGTTGACGATGATGGCAATTCTTAATCGGAATCAAGAGCTACCAAGAGATAGAGCAGAGCTTTATAATCAAGCATCACGGGTACTGCTACATCAATGGGATGTGGAACGCGCTTTGACAGAAGATAAAAGGTTAGACCCCAAGACTATTGATTATAAAGATAAGCAAGCGATGCTGCGTCAGGTTGCTTATCTTATGCAAACTGGTGAGAAGAGTTTAGCAGGTAATTTGATTAATGAAAATGATTTAGTCAAAGTTCTGACTGATTATCTCAAAACCATAGAATTTGAGAAACCCAGAGAAGTTGCAAAGGTGATGATTAATCAACTGCGAACTCGTAATTTTATGTTATGTTTCTTGGGTGCGGATTATTATGCTTTTGTGCATCGGACGTTTTTAGAATATTTCTGTGCTTGGGAGTTTGTCTGGCAGTTTAAAGAAACGCAAACGCTGACTATTGAGGAACTGAAGAATGAAGTTTTTGGCAAACACTGGCAAGATGAAAGTTGGCATGAAGTATTGCTGCTAATTGCGGGAATGATTGAGCCAAGATTTGTTGGCGAGATTCTTGATTATTTAATGGGGCAAGATGGCGAAGAGGAAAAGTTTGTTAATCTCTTTTTAGCGGCTAAGTGTCTTGTAGAGGTGAGAAATCGCTCGATAATTGCGTTAACGGCTAATAAATTACTTAACGAGCTAAAAGACTTAACTGAATATAACCTCGGGTACTATTACAACATGTACCTAGATGAAGAAGAAACTAAGCTAGTTCAGGAAATCCGCACTCAAGCAGTTATAGCAATTGCAATGACCTGGCAAGAATCTTCCGACACCAAATCCTTCCTCGAAGAATGCGCTGCCCACGATGCTCACTCGGATGTGCGACGTGCGGCAGTCCAAGAATTAGCGAATCACTTCAAAGATGACCCCGACACCAAATCCATCCTCAAAGAACGCACTCACGATAATGACTCGGATGTGCGACGTGCAGCAGTCCAAGAATTAGCGAAGCACTTTAAAGATGACCCCGACACCAAATCCATCCTCAAAGAACGCGCTGCCCACGATGCTAACTCGGATGTGCGACGTGCAGCATTCCAAGAATTAACGCGCGAAGCACTTCAAAGACCACCCCGACACCATTGGTGACAATTTAAGGTTATAAACTATTTGTCAATAAGCAATTGTGCTTAAAATATTATCCGAAATCAGGGTTAGAAACACCATTTTTAAGCTAGCGATGCCTACGGCGGGCTACGCCTACGCGTCATATTTAAAAGCATCGTTTGCCCTTGTACTAAAACCAGAGTATTAAGCTAAATTTGATACTCATTGTCTCAGTTAATTTCTATGCGCTACCCAGGATGATAACTGGAATGTGCGACGTGCAGCAGTCCAAGAATTAGCTAAATACTTTAAATATCAGCCTGAGTTGTTTGACATCTACTACAACTGCGCTGTTGATGATTCCTTTGAACGCAAGAAAAAGGATGAAACTAATCCTCGACGCATTGCACTGGATATAATTATCAAGCAATTTCCTCAGCATCCCCAGACTTTAACACTGTTGCGCGATCGCACAGAGAATGACCCAGATGAGCAAGTGCGGGAATTTGCTCAGAAGAAGTTAAAGCAGTTGGAAGGGTAAATCTAAGCTGATTGACTATTTACAGTAGAAACCGCAAAAGAAAGGCTTACTATTATCCATGTCACAATTGAGGAACAGACAATAAACCCAACCAATGAACAAGCACATGCCTGTGTACGAGTCTGCCAAATGTTATCTAATACTTACAAAGATATTCACCTGTTTCGTTTTCAAATCCAAACTAGAGATGTGTATATTTTGGCAGGCGAGAATATTGAAATTATCGTACCCCCTAGTGGACTCTGGAGGTTTTTGAATGAAACCGAACTTTGAAGCAATGACTAACAAAGAATTAAAAGCCTATATACTTGCACAACGAGATGATGATGAGGCTATTCGTGTCTTATTTAGTCGCCGTAATCCTCCTGACTCAGAAGCAACATGGTACGGGCCAATGGTAGCTGAAGACGGTACGCCAATAGAAGAAAATATTCGCATTGCAGAAGAAGCAATTAAGCAACGCATTGAGCAAGCAAATCAAAGCAAGCAAGATTCTCAAAGTTAAGAAGAAAATTAGAGAACTCAAAAGCTTGTTATTGCAAGCAGGGTTTATTTATAAACCAGCAAAGGGTAGCCACAGTAAATGAATGCATCCGTAATTGCCTAAAGTTATTATTGCTGGCAAAGATGGTAGCGATGCCAAACTTATTTAGAAAAGCAAGTTAATGAAGCACTAGAAGAACTAAATAAAATTAAAAAAGACGAGGAGACAGAAGAATGAAATATACAATCGTGATTCAATGGTCAGAAGAAGACCAATGTTATGTGGTTTTGTTGCCTGATTTTACTAATATAATGCAGCCTTGCACTTACGGAGAGACTTATGAAGAAGCTCTAAAAAATGCTCAGGAAGTTTTAGAAATGCTGATTGAAACATCTTTAGCTGATGGTGAACCCCTCCCAGAACCTAAGACGCTAGGAAAATCTTTGGAAGTTGCATAGATAAGCAAAGAGAGTATTGGTAAATCAGAGGAGTAGAAATGTAAACAGAGGCTATGCCTAAGAAAATCAGAGAACTCAAAAGCTTATTGCTGCAAGCAGGGTTTACCTTCCGTAGTGGTAAAGGTAGCCACACTAATTGGTATCATCCTCTTTTAACTGGGAGAGTTACTATATCAGGTAAAGATGGAAGTGATGCTAAACCTTACCAAGAAAAAGACGTTAATAATGCACTTCAAAGGTTAGAAGAAATTAAAAATGCTCAAGAGGAAGAAAAAGAATGAATTCTCGGTACACAATAATTATTCAGTGGTCTGATGAAGATGAGTGTTTTGTTGTCAGTCTTCCTGAATGGGGAGAGTTTTGTCACACTCACGGAGAGACTTATGAAGAAGCTTTTAAAAATGCTCAAGAAGTTTTAGAAATGCTGATTGAATCATCTTTGGCTGATGGTGAACCTCTACCGGAGCCTAAGACACTAGGAAAGTCCTTAAAAGTAGCGTTGTAAATCAGTAAAATTAAATAAAAAGAGGTAATCTTATGACTACATCTGTAAATACAGCCAAAGTCTACGACGAAATTATAGAGTTTATTGCTGCTGGAACCACTCCCCAAAGCGTTATCGATTTCAAACTCTCGGATGCCACCAAAGAACGTTTGGAGGATCTCGTTTACCGCGCAAAAACTGAAGGTCTTACTGGAAGTGACCAGCGAGAGTTAGATTATTTCCTGACGCTAGAGCATATTATGACTTTGGCAAAAGCAAAAGCTCGTACATACATTAACCCTCAGTAAGTATTCAAAATGTCTCGTCCATATATTAATGCAGAACTGCGGCGTTTAGTTGCCGATCGCGCCGAGCATATTTGTGAATACTGTCTCGTTTCTGAGGTAGATAGATCCTCTGGTTGTCAAGTTGACCACATCATCAGCGTTAAACACGGCGGCGCTACAACAGCAGATAATCTCTGCTATGCCTGTATTTTCTGTAACCTGCAAAAAGGGACGGATTTAGGCTCAATTAATTGGCAAACGGGCGAACTTGTGCGGTTTTTTAACCCACGCAGAGACTTTTGGGGTGACCATTTTCGACTAGATGAGGCTTTAATTCAATATCAAACAGAAATTGGAGAAGTCACCGCACGCATCCTAGATTTTAACAGCGATGAAAGGCTTGTAGAGCGACAAGCTTTAATAGAATCTGGTCAATATCCCTCAGCATCGGCGCTAAAACAGATAAATAAATAGGTTATGATGTGCGATCGCTCTTACCAAATGGGAATTATATACTTAGCAACTATTGCTACTTTATTAATCAAACTCCCAAGGTAAATATACGATGGCCTATCAAAATATTACAGCCTCCCTTTCTCCACAAGATATCCAAGAAATTAAAGCTGCGCTACACAAAGTTCAACAAAAGCTCCCCTTTTTAGTTACTCTCAGCCCTGAAGAACGGCGAAAGCTGGTAAAAATGGGCGACAAAAGCCTCGCCTTTGTAAATAATAGCGTCACTGCTGCTCAGTCGAACCGCGAAATCCTTCCAGCCACTTTTGATGTTGAAGAACTTGTTCAGGATTATCAATTAGCCGCAGCGCTGACTGAACTTTTAATCTCAATCCAGCAACTCAGCGAACAGGTAGATGATACTCTAATGGCAGTTGGTAGTGAAGCTATGACTAGCAGTTTGACTGTTTATGATTATGTGAAGACTGCATCGAAAAAGACTCCAGGCTTAAAGACTGTCGCTGAACAGTTGGGCGAACGCTTTAAAGCTATCAAAGGTAGACCCACTAAAACTGCATCTGGTTCTTGAGGCTTTGAACTCCATTAATGAGCCTCTGAACTCCATTAATGAGTCTTTGAACTCCATTAATGAGCCTTTGAACTCCATTAATGAGCCTTTGAACTCCATTAATGAGCCTTTGAACTCCATTAATGAGCCTTTGAACTCCATTAATGAGGCTTTGAACTCCGTTAATGAGGCTTTGAACTCCATTAATGAGCCTTTGAACTCCATTAATGAGGCTTTGAACTTCGTTAATGAGGCTTTGAACTCCATTAAGAGATTACTAAGAAATGAATTACTACTACCTGTGGGGTGGACATCTTGTCCGCCCTTTTTTACGGACGCGTGAGACGCCCATCCCACAATCAAAGTTGAATGTTTTTTTATTTATGAGTCTTTTAATGAGCCTCTATAAGTTTCTTGGGTAGTGTGGCGCAGCTTTACGCCCTGATAGCAATCAGTGATTATTCAATTGTGATGAGAATATCTACTTACTATCCTGTTGCGAGATTTTGTGTTGACTATTTCCACACATCTATATAATAAGAAAACATCTGTCATGAGCGATGGCAATATTTGGAAACGTATACATACACACAGACACTAAATCATAAAAGAAAATAAAGAAACTTGTTTTTTGTCAAACCAAATAATAAGATACTAATAGTAATACGATATACAGAAATTTGACTTTTATTTTCATCTAACCTCTGTTTGAGTGCATTTGAGTACAGCTTAATAAATTGCAAAATATCTGGAATAAATCTTTGCAAAGTCTTACAGGTAAAGTTTCTTGTAGCGAGTACAGAAATTCTTAAACCCTGCCCCAAAAATACCAGTACCCCTGTCGTTAAACACTAGCACCCCTACCCCAAAATAAATTTTAAATTTATCTTAAGTGGGGTTTTTGGCGTTTGAGTACAACCTTAATAAATCCAATAAATCCAATCTGCATTCGGTTGTCTATCGAGTTGGAAGTCGCCTGATATAAGCATAAAAATAGTACATGGCTCTTGTAACCAGATAGAGAGTAACGATGCAACAGTCTTTAGACAGAATTACAAATCCTCAAAGTCTAAAAAAAGAGGATTTAAAACAGAAATCCTTGCTCAAGACATTACTCTCTGGAGTTTTTTTTGAGCCATTATTGAGTGATTTTCGCATTATCTTTGAGCGCGACCCAGCAGCACGCAATTGGCTAGAAGTTGTGTTTTGCTATCCTGGATTGCACGCACTGTGTTTACATCGTCTTGCTCACTGGTTACATTGTCGAGGAGTGGGTTTTATTCCCCGTTTAATTTCTCACTTGGGGAGATTTTTAACCGGAATTGAAATTCATCCTGGTGCAGAAATTGGTCAGGGTGTATTTATCGACCACGGAATGGGGGTTGTGATTGGCGAAACTGCAATCGTCGGAGACTACACACTGATTTATCAAGGCGTCACCCTTGGCGGAACTGGTAAAGAAAGCGGTAAGCGTCATCCCACAGTCGGTAAAAATGTTGTAGTGGGTGCGGGTGCAAAAGTTTTAGGTAATCTGCAAATTGGCGATCGCGTTCGGATTGGCGCAGGTTCGATTGTTTTGCGGAATGTCCCCAGCGATTGTACTGTAGTCGGAGTTCCTGGTCGAATTATTTCTCGCAATCAAAGCGCCAGCCTTTCTCCTTTAGAACATGGAAAACTACCCGATGTCGAAGCAAGCGTGATTCGTTCTTTGCTCTCACGTATTGAGGAACTAGAAAAACAACTGCAAACTTTAGAAGTCAGAACTCAGGAATCAGGAGTTAAGGCTCAGTAGTTATTGGTCATTAGTCATTGGTCATTCGTCATTGGTCATTTGCAAAGGACAACTGACAAATGACAAAAGACAAAGGACAAATGATAAAGCGCAAAGTCTGTAGACGCTTCTGCGGCTTCCCGCAGGGTGCGTCGGCTTCCAGCGTACACCAAAGGGGTTGCCGCAGGCATCGGAACTTTGTAAGAGAGGACAAAGGACAAATGACAAATAACACTTTAGACGATCAAGTATTGCAGATTCCTTTGAGCGATCGCTGGCGAATCTATTACCGTTTGCAAGAATTAAAGATTAAAAGTTCCTGTCTTCCCGATGGTTCTTTACGGGTGCAAGTGAACAATTTGCTAGAAGCGATTCTGATTCGTAGTACAGTTATGCAATTTCTGGCTTCTCGTCATGAATTAATCGATTGGCTAGAGCGTTGCTGGTCTTACAGTGATGAGTGCTAAATCCTAAATATTGTTGAAAGACCGAATCTAGACAATATTAATCCTGAATTCATCACACAAGCATGGCTCTTTGTAGGGATGCATAAATATTGAAGAGGTTTAGAAGTTGAAGTTACTGTCTGCTAGCAAATTCTATTGCAAACTGAGAAGAATTCCTACAGGATGCCGGAAATACAAGAGAATTCTCCTATCTCCCCATACCCAAAATAGGAATTTCCGATTTTTACTTCTTTCCTAACTGAAGAAATTGAAAGTTCGACTATGCCAACTCGTAACAGAGATATTAAATTCCTCAACTTTTTGCACCATGAACTTGAACTTTCAAATGCGGATATTGCTGTAGCGCTACGACACCGTGAGTTAGAAAATGGCCCCTTACCGATGCTTCTCTGGCAGTATGGTTTGGTTAACTTAGAACAGTTAGAACAGATTTTTGACTGGTTAGCAGAACAAGGTTAGCTAATTTGTAGCTGGACTACACTACACACCAATGCTCTAAAAAATATGAGGTGACTGAGATGATTACTAGTTTAATTGCTGGATTCTGTGTTTTAGTTTTTTCCGGATACGCTAATAGCTATATTAGTTCGTTGTTACTCGGACAAATTTCCTGCAACATCAGTAAAAAAGATTAGGAATTATACCAGTTTTTGGTTCTTTGTCATACAGATGTGATGTTGCTAATTGAGCAATAATTGAGGATCATCTATCCTAAATATATATTGTGATATTTTTAGCATTTACCATCACTAAAAATTGTAGAGAGAAAGAATTCAGGATTCCGAATTCAGAACTCAGAATAGTTAAAGAATTAGGAGAAGATTTGATAAATAAATATACTAATCTTACTAGATTCTTGAGAAATTCTGACTTCTGACTCCTGATGACTGAATTCTTCCGAGAGAAAGAATATTAAGAATACTTCCAAGAGAGGGATATTTGCAATGAATCAAATCATAATTAATGACACTACATTGCGTGATGGCGAACAAGCGGCCGGTGTTGCTTTCAACTTAAAAGAAAAAGTAGCGATCGCCAAATTTCTCGACGCCATTGGTATCCCGGAATTAGAAGTTGGGATACCAGCAATGGGTGAGGAAGAAACACGGGCAATTTCTGCAATTTCTAACTTAGGTTTGCAAGCAAAACTCTTAGGGTGGAACCGCGCTGTCATCTCAGATATTAAGGCTTCTATCGCCTGCGGCCTCAATCGAGTGCATATTGCCATTCCCGTCTCTGGTATTCAAATTGCCACTAAATTTCACGGTCAGTGGCGGGTAAGTCTCCAAAAACTCAAAGACTCCATCAGCTTCGCCGTCGATCGCGGTCTTTGGGTAGCAGTCGGGGGAGAAGATTCTTCCAGAGCTGATGAAAACTTCCTCTTAGATGTAGCGCTTTCCGCCCAAGAATGGGGTGCATCCCGCTTCCGCTTCTGCGATACCGTAGGAGTTCTCGACCCGTTTACCACCTACACAAAGGTGAAGCAACTAGTTTCCGCTTTGACGATTCCCCTAGAAATCCACACCCACAATGATTTTGGTCTAGCAACCGCCAACGCCCTTGCTGGGATCAAAGCTGGTGCCACATCTGTGAATACCACAGTCAACGGCTTGGGTGAAAGAGCCGGAAATGCAGCCCTAGAAGAGGTTGTCATGGCAATCAAACGCATCTACGGCGTTAATTTGGGTATTGAAACTTCCGGTTTATTGGAACTGTCTCAACTAGTTGCTGCTGCATCAGGCGCGGACGTACCACCTTGGAAAGCGATCGTTGGTGAAAATACCTTTGCTCACGAATCCGGAATTCATGGTCACGGCGTCCTGCAAAACCCGATCACCTACGAACCATTTGCTCCCGAAGAGGTGGGTTGCGAACGACGTTTAGTAATAGGTAAACATTCTGGTCGGCATTTAGTTTCCAACTTACTACAACAGTATGGAATTTTCTTAAACTCACAAGAAACCCAGTCAGTTTTAGACGCAGTGCGCCATCAGTCAGTACAGAAAAAACGCAGCCTCACGACCGAAGAAGTGTTGAATTTGGCCAGAGAACAGAGGTATTCTCATGCAACGCGATGAATTAGAGCTACACTTACCACCCGCTTTTGAAATTGGTGAAAAAGTTAGACTTCGCAAACTAATCAAAAACGATGGTACGTTTCCTGGTAAAGAAGTCGGCCAAGTTTTAGCAAACAAGGGAGATATTGGTTACATAGCAAGTATAGGTACATATTTGCAGAGTTCCTATATCTATGCTGTGCATTTCATAGAAACAGGGTTTGTCGTCGGCTGTAAGAAAAGAGAAATAGAATCTGTTGAGGAGTCTCATGAAAGTAATGCTACGCGTGAATGATGCCGGCACTTTAGTAGTCTACGTTGCTAAAAAAGACCTAGAAGAAGAAGTAGTCAAACAAACTGATGGCAATGAAGGTAAAATTCTCACCTTAGCAAATGGCTGGGAATTAGAATTTCGTGAATTACCAGATGTAGCCAATTTACCGCAAACTGTGGAAGCTAAACGGCTTGCATAAGGGGACTGGGGACTAGGGACTGGGAAAGAGTTTTCCTAACCCAATCCTCAATACCTAGTACCCAATTTTCAATACCCAGTACCCAATATCCAATAACTAACTTTTAATCAATCATGAGTAACAAGTATTTCACGTTATCAGAATTGAACCTAGAGGGACAGTTTTTAGGTTTTGTTGGTGCTGAACCAAAGAAATATAAATATTTGCAATTGGCAGTTCCAGACGGAACTATGCAAATTAAATTGCCAAAAGATTTACGTCGTTCTCTAAGTTCATCGTTAGTCGCTGGCGAGCAAATTCGCGTTCTTGCTCACAGTCAGCTAGACTCGCACACAGGTGAAATAAAAATCAAAGCTTATCGAGTAACACCAATTGGCGGTTGTCCAATTCAAAGTTTGCCACTCGAATCCCAAGCCAAGATTATGGTGTGCCAAAAGTCGGGTTGCCTCAAGCGTGGCGGTAAAGGCTTATTATCAGAATTAGAAAAAACTTTGTGCGATCGCGGTTTGTTAGACAAAGTTACTATTGAACAGACTAGTTGCCAAAAATGTTGCAGCAGCGCCCCCAACTGTGTTTTACAACTTGGGAAAAAGAAATATAAGAACATTCATCCAGAGGCGATCGCATCTTTGTTAGAAAGTCATTTAACCGAACAGCAGTAGTTTTCTCTAGCTATTCTTGAAATCATACACAACTTTTTAGGGATAAAAATTTTATCCCTATTTTTCGTTGGTATTGTCTTTTTAGTGCTATTGGCAAATGGCGATCTGTTTTCAGGAGTAAATTGCAGCATAAAGCGCGATCGCACATCTCTATTATCGTTTTTACCTAATATTTTATTTAGATATTTCTCGGTTGTACGAATCATATTTCAAAATTACTAATTCAGCCCTAGCCCGAGCTGTTTTCATATTTAATTGGGCTAGTTTAGCCGTAGCCCAAGCTGTTTTCATATTTAATTGGGCTAGTTCAGCCATAGCCCAAGCTTTTTTTGCATTCAATTGGGCTATTTCAGCTACAATCCGCGACTCTTCAGCTATAGTTCGAGCTTTAGTAAGTTCATCGTGTTCCTGTAACAACCAGCTTTCTTGAGCAGATTGCTGTTTATTTTTTAACAGATAAGAATGTTCAACTGTTTTGAGCATTTCTGCGGCTGCTATTTTTTGTTCATCTGAGAATGTCTCATGAACCTATCCCACTAATGTAAGATTGTGGGAATCTACTTTTGATTTGAGTTGGGTGTGTCAGTTGATGGCTGGACGTTTTGAGGGATTGAGCGA
>JBALDB010000042.1:0-13767 GCA_036918135.1 Nostoc sp. | reverse complement strand
GTTATCCAGCTTGCGAACCGCTCCCATACGTTGGCGCTACGAGCGCGTTGAATGGTTGCTGTCATTGTTTTATAAGTGCGCTTGTTTGTTTATGATTTCAGCAAGTAGACTTACTTACCTATGCTTATTAGCTTAAAACTAAAATTAAGATTTGTAAATAATTTATAAATAAATATTAATTATAATACTGATTTATTTAAGTGATGAACCGTATCTATGAAGATGCGATTCATCTTGTTTTATTAACCAGGAGGCCAGTGTAACTGCCGTCCTCCCAAGATATGCACATGTAGGTGGTAGACTGTTTGACCGCCATCATCACCAGTGTTGATCACAACTCGATAGCCGTTTTTCAGTCCAGCTTCTTGGGCAACACGTTTGGCGGTTAACAAAAGATGCCCTAGCAGAGGATGATCCTGAGATTCGGCATCAGTCAGTGTAGCAATAGGTTTTTTGGGAATGAGAACGATGTGGACGGGTGCTTGGGGGTGGATATCTTTAAATGCCAAAGCTAAATCATCCTCATAAACAATATCAGCGGGAATTTCCCGACGAATGATTTTGCTAAAAATCGTTTCTGTGTTTTCACTCATGGCAATCTACCTACTTATCTGCTAAAGATTTTAAAGGTTTAATGTTATGTAAGAAATGCTTACAAGAGTTCGGGGTAAATTAATTCTCAGCATTGATACCCTCAAAGTATGCTGCTTAAAAGTTGATGTATCAGGACGATTATCGAGAATTGTAGTTTTGGCACTGCCAAATATCGCAAATTCAGAAAGTCCTAAACTCAGGCTATAGTAATCGGCTTTAATTTTTGAAGTTATTTGGCTAGGCAGGGAGTAGGGAATAGGTTATAGGGAATCAGCTTTTCGAGATGTATGCAGTTTTTTTCACACAATCAAATAGGAGTCCAATACAAATTCATATAGTAAATTAGACAACAAGAGCATAAAAATCTCTTTACTCTTATACTCTGTAAGAGTTTAGCGATACTAAACCCGTAACTCTGTACTCCCTAGATTCAAGACAGTCGCTTATAGTAAAAACCTATCACCAAGCATGAAAAAAGAATATACCTATTCTCAACTCCTTAGTCCCTTTTTCCAAATAGAGTTTAGCTCGGTGTCCTAGTGACTTCGAGTTTGCTAACGTAGCAACATTTACACAGATATAATGTTTGCTAGCAGGAGCCGATCGTTTGACCACAGGTTATTTTATTGAACAGAATAATTAATATAACAAAAATCCCCTTCATGTGATAAGGTCTTCCATAGTTCAAATTACTCTTATCTCAATATAGAAGTATTAATTATAAGAGATTGCTCAGGTATAAGATGGGATTTTGGTAGTTTGAAAGTTCGAGATTGCGTAAATTAATGATTGGGAGGTTTACATGAAACAATCAAAATACTATTTTGGATTTTTTATCATTATTTTAATTAGCATTTTTACTCGTTTCTTTTTATTACAGAATCAAAGTCTTTGGTTTGATGAAGGCTGGAGTCTATCTTTATCTGATGCTACGAGTCTTCAAGAAAATTTCTCTAGAATTGTAAATAGAGAAGCTGGTGATAAATACCAACCGCTTTACTACTTGCTATTGTTCTATTGGCGTTCGCTTTTTGGAGATAGTGAATTTGCTATTCGATCGCTCTCAGCTTTGTTTGGAGTCAGTTCGGTAATTATTATATACTTTACTTGCCTACGTATTTATGGAAAAAAACATGCATTCTGGTCATCCTTAATCTTAGCAGTTAGTTCGTTTAGCGTATTTTATAGCCAAGATGCCAGACCTTACTCATTATTAATATTTATAGCGTCACTTCAAGTATATTTCTTTAGTCATTCACTCAAGAACGACCAAACTAATAAAATTATTTACCAAGTATTTTTTGGCATTTTTAGTGCAATAGCAAGTTTTGCTAGTGTTTTAACAATAATGTTTACTTTAGCCCTTAGTTTATCTCATGCTATCGTTTTTAGAAAGTTAAAAGAATGGCTCAAATGGTCAATACCTCCAGTAATTTTTTCTTCGCCAATGATTTGGTTCTATTTGTCTTCGCCTGCTGCATCCGATCCAACCGCCACAGCAGTTACTCGTAGTGGATTACCCGTAGTTGAAAACATTTTGTTTGTGCTCTACGGTATATTAGTCGGGACATCCTATGGACCACCACTGGATCAATTACGCGGTGATAATAAAATAGATATTTTACTTCATTACTGGGTTCATTTACTAATCTTTTTTATTATCTTGATTGTAATTTCTGTGGTTTTAGTGAGGAGTTTATTGAGTGTTGATAAAAAAAGATACCAACGTGCAGATCGCTTATTTGCACTGATTTTTGCTATATCTTTTTTACTAGATTTTCTATTCGCTTTATTTACGAAAATTAATTGGCTCCCACGTCACTCTTTTTATCTATCTATACCACTTTTCATTTTGATACCATCAACTTTTTTGCATTACTACTATCTAGAAAATAAACCTCGAAATAAAATTTATATCCTGTCTCAAGTTGTTAAATTAGCTACTGTTTTTTTGATAATTATGAATGTTTATTCAAATTTTAATTATTATTTAAATCCAGAATATGGAAAAGATAACTATCGTTCAGCTGTCCAATACTTGATAAAAAATCGAGATGAATCTGCCAAATCTGTATTATTGTTGGGACAGCCTAGATTATTAAAATATTACGGAGATTCATCGACTTTATATCTACCCGGATATCTTTTAGAAAAAATAAATGGAAAAAATGTGGCAGAAAAAGTTAATATAGCTACCAATAATTCAAACACAGTGTTTATTATAGTTAATCGTGATTTTTTTTGGAAACTAAAAGATACTTTTAAAACTGAAATGAGTGAATTATATAACTTAAAAACTGAAAAGAATTGGCTTTATATAACAATTTATCAATTTACAAAGAAAAGTTGAACTAAATAATTAAGATTTTCAAATGAGGAATGCTTAAAACATTTACAGGGAAACCCCCAATTATCATTGCACATCGAGGTGCTAGCGGCTATCGTCCAGAACATACTTTGGCTGCTTATGAATTAGCGATCGCACTAGGTGCTGACTATATTGAACCAGATTTAGTTTCTACAAAAGACGGTGTTTTAATTGCTCGTCACGAAAATGAAATTTCTGAAACCACGGACGTTGCTAGCCATAAAGAATTTGCTCGCCGTCAAACCACCAAGATAATTGATGGAGAATCAAAAACAGGTTGGTTTACCGAAGACTTTACCCTTGCAGAATTAAAAACACTACGAGCTAAAGAGCGAATTCCCCAACTGCGATCGCAAAATATTTTATACAATGGATTATTTGAAATTCCCACATTACAAGAAATCATCAATTTAGTCAAAAATCAAAGCGCCCAAATAAATCGTCAAATCGGCATTTATCCAGAAACTAAGCACCCAACTTACTTTAAATCCATTGGATTAGCCTTAGAAACACCCCTATTAGCAACTTTAACAGCAAACGGTTATCAAGGAGCTAATGCAACAGTTTTCATCCAGTCTTTTGAAGTGGAGAATTTAAAATATTTATCTACAAAAACTGATTTACCTTTGGTGCAATTAGTGAATAATAGTGGTAAACCGTATGATTTTGTAGTTAATAGCAATGATAGTACTTATGTAGATTTAGTAACCGCTTCCAGCTTAGAAGAAATTGCTAAATATGCACAGGCAATTGGAGTTCATAAAAATCTGCTAGTTACTAAAGACAGTACTGGTAAATTACTCTCACCTACATCATTAGTCATCGATGCTCATGTAGCGGGTTTGTTAGTTCATGTCTGGACTTTCCGCAATGAAGACTACTTTTTACCATTGGACTTTCAAGGAAATCCCCAAGGGGAATATAAACTATTTTTTAACTTAGGTATTGATGGCGTATTTAGCGACTATCCAGATACGGCTTGTGCTGTGAATGAAAACTTTGGGCTTAAGCCTAACTTCCACTCTCCACTCCCAACCTCCCATTCCTAATAAGCGATCGCACTGGTCACGCGGCAAACTAAAAGCAGATCTGTACCGAAGGAGAACCAATGAGCTGGACTCTTTGGAGCTTCCTTAACTAATATTCGTTTGCATATTTTGTTATTTTAGTCAATATTACTCAAGTTAAATACTTATTTATTTGAAGGCAAATTACTTGGCAGATTTAATTTATATAGCTCTAAACCTCGGATGTAAGCGTTACTTGCTCAAATATGGTGTTAGTAAATTGATAATTTTTTGAAGTTGAATGAATTTGAAAACTGGAAATTAACAAAATTGCATGACAAAGTTATATCTCTAGATAGAAAATCATCAAATAGAGAAATTTCAGATTGTTTAAATGATACGATCGAGTTGTAAGTAATTTACTAATACTCTTAAATTTATTGATTTGCAAAAAACTGATACATAAATAGCCTATTATATGTGTTGATATCTAATCTTTCTCTACTAATTAAAATAGAAATAATCTGATGATTGAGTACTAATTTATTAGTTTAATCTTGCTTACAATTCTTACTTAACTATTTAAATATACTTAGTTCAACTCAATCAAGATTAGTTAGAGGCTATAAAAGTCAGTTGTTGGAAATCTGCTGTATGTATGTAAATCTCTGGCCGGGAAACGTATATCCTTTAGGTGCTACTTGGGATGGAAAAGGTACAAATTTTGCTTTATTTTCAGAGAATGCGACAAGTGTAGAGCTTTGTTTATTTGATACTGAAGATAATGAACTCCGCTTGTCTTTAAAAGAGAAAAATAATTTTGTTTGGCACGGTTATTTACCAGGAGTGGGGCCAGGACAACGGTATGGGTTTAGAGTACATGGCCCTTGGGCACCAGAGGTAGGTCATCGCTTTAACCCCAATAAACTACTGATTGACCCCTATGCTAAGGCAATTGATAGTGAAATTTGTAATGATGCAGCGATTTTTGGTTACTCATGGGACGCTGCTGAAAAAGACTTAGCTTTCTGTGAGCTAGATGATGCCAAAATAATGCCAAAGTGTGTTGTCATCGATGAATCATTTGATTGGGGAGATGATAAACTGCTGCGTACACCTTGGCACGAAACTATTATTTATGAAACTCATGTCAAGGGCTTTACCAAGCTGCATCCAGATGTTCCAGAAGAATTGCGTGGTACTTATGCTGGGCTAGCACATCCAGCAGCAATTCAACACTTGCTGCAATTAGGAATTACAGCAGTTGAGCTAATGCCTGTACATCATTTTTTGTCTCGTCCAGGACATTTAGAGTCAAAAGGGCTAACCAATTACTGGGGCTACGATTCAATCAATTATTTTGCACCTTACTCTGGCTATAGTGCTAGTGGAACATTAGGACAACAGGCGCTCGAATTCAAGCAAATGGTTAAGGCTTTGCACTTTGCGGGAATTGAGGTGATTTTAGATGTGGTTTATAACCACACTGGTGAAGGTAATCATTTAGGGCCAACGCTATCGCTACGAGGTATTGATAATGCGGTGTACTACCGCTTGGTTAACGATAATCCCCGCTACTATATGGACTTTACTGGTTGTGGTAACTCTCTGAATGTGCGCCATGCTCAAGTCCTCAAGTTAATTATGGATAGCCTGCGCTATTGGGTAACACAAATGCACGTCGATGGCTTCCGCTTCGATTTAGCTTCGGCGTTGGCGCGGGAATTATATGAGGTAGATAATCTATCAGCTTTCTTTGACATTATTCATCAAGATCCAATTTTGGCAGATGTCAAGCTGATTGCTGAACCTTGGGACTTAGGAGAAGGAGGCTATCAAGTAGGTAATTTTCCGCTGCGTTGGTCTGAGTGGAATGGCAGATATCGGGATACAGTAAGGGATTTTTGGCGCGGTGTAGATGATAGCCTTGGGCAATTTGCTTATTGTTTTACTGGTAGCCCTGACTTGTATCAAGCAAATGGGCGCAATCCAAATGCAAGTATTAATTTCATAACTGCTCACGATGGCTTCACGTTGAATGATTTAGTCAGTTATAACCAAAAGCACAACGAGGCAAACGGGGAAGATAATCGTGACGGAGAAAGCCATAACAGATCCTGGAATTGTGATGCAGAAGGAGAAACTGATTCCCCCGATGTATTGCGCTTGCGCGAACGTCAAAGGCGAAACTTTCTGGCAACCCTAATGCTATCTCAAGGTGTACCGATGCTGTTAGAGGGAGATGAAATCGGCTGTAGTCAGAAGGGCAACAATAATGCCTACTGTCAAGATAATGAAATTTCCTGGCGGAACTGGGACTTGCAAAAAGGAAATATGGAGCTATTGGACTTTACACGCGAACTGATTAATTTCCGCCATCAGCATCCAGTGTTTAGACGACGTAAGTGGTTTCAAGGTCGCCCGATTCGCGGTTTTGGCATTAGTGATATTGGTTGGTTTAACGCCGATGGCAGTGAAATGACTGAAAGGCAGTGGCTAATTAGTTATGCCAAGGTAATGGAAATTTTCTTAAATGGAGAAGGGATTGTTACTCCAGGATCTCAGGGGGAGCGGATTATTGATGAGAGTTTTCTGTTATTTTTTAACGCTCATTACGAGATGATTGAGTTTGCTCTACCCAATGGTTTAAACCAAAGGGGATGGGAAATAGTGATTGATACTAATGAACCTCGTTTCCTCCATCCAGGAAAGTGGGTTTCCGGTTCTCAAACTGTACAAGTCACAGAGCGATCGCTTGTATTGTTACGTCTGATCGCTTAAAGTAATCAACGATTTTTAACTAAATGCTATTTTGCTTGCTCTAATCTAAACTCTAGGCATTAGGGTTTGGTGTTATAGACTCCTATCCTTTTGGTCTTTTCACCCAATGCCTAATGCCAAATCTTCAATATCCAGTTTACTCTCGCCGTTGTTGATAATCTTCAGAAGACATCGGATCTAATTCCCAGCGAGCATCGTCACGTTCCTCTAAAATGTCGTTGGTACGTAGAAATGTATAATCATCCATTTCTAGTCCTACTGCTGCTTCTATTTCTTCAGTTACATTTTGATCTGGAGTGGGAGCCGTACCACCAACAGCTTCATCTCCAACTGCATCTGCATCCTGCCAATAAGCATCAACATCGCCACCAGTGAGTTCCGGGCTAGTTTCTGTGTATTCCTGTCTTTCGTCTTGTAGCGATCGCCCGCCAATATTATATCCCGGCAAGTCTTTCACACCAGTACCGTAAGATTCAGTAATTTCTTGCGGCAAATCATCAGTTTTTATTTCGTCATTAGGATTTTTTTCTGCCATATTATTAGCTCTTTTCTGCAATCATACAATAACCTTTTCTTGTTGCCAAGTTGTATGACTAAAGATGTATGGCTTTAGTCATAAAATAATCTATCCCCTTAGTACGAAGCTAAGTTAGCTATTGCTGCGTAACATTGTAGACATAAATTCATGGTCAAGCAACTTGTAGTTGAAGTTGTTAGTTATGAGTTAGGAGTTACTCAACCGAAATTCTTCGATAATCAACTTCTCACTCGTAACTATTTTTTATTAGCCAAAAACTAAAACTTTGATTTATTGATTTAACATTTTATTATTGTTATCATCGATGAAAATACTAGCTAGTTAAGTACTAGAAAAAATAGGTAATACCATACTATGGCTGACAATAACAATTATCCTGATAATAAAAAAGTTGCTATCCTTATCGAGCAAGGAGTAGAGGATGTAGAATTTACAGTTCCTTATAATGGAATAAAACAAGCAGGAATCGAGGTAGTAGTCCTTGGTTCCCGGATGAATGAAAAATATAAGGGTAAACGTGGTAAATTAAGCATCCAAGCTGATGGCACTACAACAGAAGCGATCGCAGCCGAATTCGATGCAGTAGTCATTCCTGGTGGTATGGCTCCTGATAAAATGAGACGCAATCCCAACACAGTACGCTTCGTACAAGAAGCTATACAGCAAGGAAAATTGGTAGCTGCAGTTTGCCATGGCCCACAGGTTTTAATTGAAGGTGATTTGCTTAAAGGTAAACAAGTTACTGGCTTTAGTGCTATTAGCAAAGATATTACTAATGCAGGTGCAAATTATTTAGATGAACCCTTGGTAGTAGATGGTAATTTGATTACATCTCGCGAACCTGGAGACTTGCCAATTTTCACCACAGCTATTTTGAGTCGCTTGGGTTATGGTGGTAAAGATGCTGCATTGCCAAATGAAAAAGATACAACTGCCGAATGGTGGAAGCTAGCTGATGCTTGGGGTGGCTCAACAAAAAGTGAAATTGGCAGAGGTTTAAATACTGCCCTTGCTGGGGAACGTTATTCGCTGGAAGCTTTGGAAAAATATCTTGAAAAAGAATCAGATGGTGAAGTTAAATCTACTTTTCAAGAAATAATTGGCAATAAACAAGCCCATATTCAAAAACTAGAAACATATCTTCAAATATTAGGCGAAAAACCTTCCTTAGGCGCAAATATCGCTAACCAATATGCCAAGGTTAAAAGTGCTTTAACAGGAAGTGACGACATATATCAACTACGTTCCGCCTTGGGAGATGTACAAACAGGTATTGGCGATATTGGAAATTTGTGTGCAATGCACACTGACCCAGTAGCAACTGCTATTTTCAAAGAAATTTATCAAGATTTGTTGAAATACGAACAGCGATTACTAAATTTGTATCGGGCGCGGACAGCCGCTCAAATTCAGCCTCCCAAACCTACTACTGGCGCTGCTGTATCGATGTAAAATAACCGTTCGTAGAGAAGCATAGCTGCGCTTCTCTACGAGAAACAGACTTTCTTAAAATCTCGTTTCTATGAATCACCCGGAAATGCAGATATAGTGGCTCTGCCTCTTGAACAAAAGAAAGAAAAACAACTTGATTAAAGTTGTTCTCAAACATTGAATGAGAAATAATTATTCAATGTTATGATTTGTACGCTCAACATAATGCAATTAGGGATTTTATGAATCGACTGAATTCTTGGTTAAAAAGTATTCGTATCCGTCAGATAATTGTGGTTTTTCTGGTAGGATTTATGTTTTTACTCGGTCAAGCTTTTAGCTACAGTAATGTAGCACAAGCTGATGTCACAACTCCAGAGGGTACTTATTACAAAGCTACACCAGACTCACAAGGTGAAATTAGAAATGACAAGCAAATCGGAAATGCTCAAAACAAATTAAAGGATACTATTGATACTGTCCGTGAAAAGCTTAACTTAGATGAAAAACCTCCTAGAGCTACAAGAGAGTTTTTTGATTCTACAAAAGACACAGACATAGACAATAGTAGTGGAATTTATGAAAGTCCAGAGGGTCGTTATCGAACTCCTGCTGGCCCAGGTGGTAGAAGCTAATACCGTTGCGCGGAAGGCGAAAGTCAACGGTGAGCGAAGTGCGAACCGTTGACTCTGAGCGAAGTTGAAGTGTCAAACTTGAAAAGCAAATCTTTGTAGGGGCGTACAGATGTGCGTCCCTACTGTAGTATATTCAATTAGAAATTGCGATAAGCAAATTTCAAAAAATAAAATATAGCTGTAGTCACACCTTTCAGGACATAATGACAAGCGTGAAAGCTAGGAATAGTTTTACCTCCTGCCTCCTGCTATAATTTGCCAGAGACTTCATTAGACCCCTTGCATAAATCCTTAAAGTATCATATTAAGCAAAGTGAAACATTTGGTGAGATTCTTCACTACACTACGTTTCGTTCAGAATGACGTTCCTAATTTTTTGACTTTTGCAAGAGGTCTATTAATTATGGTAGGAGCAATGAAAAATTTTTACCTATTCTCTACGCCCTATTTTTATCTCTGACAATCTGAATTGTTCGCCGACAAATGTCAAAGAATCGGCTAAATGTTCCCGCCAATATTTCCAAGTATGACTGCCTGGAAACTCACGAAATGAATGGTAAATTTTTAGTTTGTCTAGTACTTGAGAAAATTTTTTGGCTTCGTTGATTTCTTCTGTATCTGATTTTCCCGAATCCAGATAGATTCTCAACCTTTTTTGGGCTTGTAGAGGAATAGTTTTAATATAAAATAATGGGCTATTTGTGGGGCCACTTTTATCTTCAAAATAACCACTATGACTAAATAAAATTGAGAAATTATTTAGATTGTGTAATCCTACATTAACTGCACCCCAACCACCAGAGGATAAACCACCTATCGCCCAAAAATTTGGATTGGTTAATGTACGATAACGGCTTTGTACAACTTTTACTAATTCATCGCCTACGGCTGTGGAGACTTTACCGTTAGGGCCATCTATATATTCAGGATCTCGGTAGGGACTAGAGCCGCGTTTGTCGTTGCCATCTGGTGTAATAATTATGCTGGGTGGCAACTGACCTGTAGTATAAAGTTGTTTGAGAGTTTTGATAGCTTGTCCTTTATTTTCAGCAAACCAAGCAGTGGGATCGCCATGTCCACCGTGGAGAAGAAAGATTACAGGATAGCTTTGTTTTGGGTTTTGCTGATAACCGGGGGGTAAAGAAACGCCATAGGTACGACTTCCACCCATGACTTGACTATCGTAAGTTTCAATCTTATAGCTGAGGGGAGTTGTCAAGTTGCTAGCATTCGGCTGGGATGGAAGAAGGGAAGGCGTTGTTTGTAAGTTTTGCTGTTGCAGCGGTTTTGCGACGACACTTTGGGATAAATTACAGCTAAATAGAGTTAATACCGAAAGTAGCAAGAACATTTTCAATTGTTTATAGTTCATCTTTAAAGGGCATTGGGCAGTTGGTGCTAGCAATCAAAAGTTTATGCAAGTAATTTGTCAATGTTGTGTCAACACGATGGAAACTGTACGACTGGTTGTAAGTTAAAAATCAAGAGTTAGAATAAGTTTCTTTAGTAGGATGCTCAAAAAGCTGCAACTTAATTTCAGTTCTTTGTTTGGCTTGCTGCTGCTGGTGCTTTCTCTGTGGGCGATCGCTCACGAATTGCATGAGTATAATTATCGTGATATCCTCAACTCCTTAGCAGTAATTCCCAAAAGTCGCTTAAGCTGGGCAATTTGGCTGACAGCTTTGGGCTATTTAGTGATGATTGGGTATGATATTTTGGGTTTTAATTACATTAATCGTTCCCTGAGCTGGAACAAAATTGCTTTCACTAGCTTTATTAGCTCTGCATTTAGCAATACGATAGGTTTTGCCTTACTGACTGGTAGCGCTATCCGTTATCGATTTTATGCTAATTGGGGAGTGTCAGCAGTGGCGATCGCTCAAATAATTGCTTTTGCTAATTTTACTTTTTGGTTGGGGATGTTTGCTGTTGCAGGTTTCTTATTTCTCATCAATCCCCTGAAGATTCCTATTCAATTACATTTACCTTTTGCTACTGTGCGTCCCATCGGCGTAATTTTTCTCCTATTAGTTGCGGTTTATTTACTAGGAAGTATTTTTATTAAACAACCATTAATAATTCGCGGAAATGAATTTCGATTTCCTTCTTTTAAAATATCCCTGGCTCAAATAGCAATTTCTAGTTTTGACTGGATTCTGGCGGCGGCTGTTCTTTATGCTTTACTTCCTAGCAATATATCTTTGTCATATCTAGACTTTTTAGGTATTTATTTACTAGCGATGTTTGCAGGTGTGGTTAGTAATGTGCCTGGGGGTTTAGGAGTATTTGAAACTATAATTTTGTTGATTCTTTCTTCAAAAGTTTCGGCGGCGGTAGTTTTGGGTTCAATGTTAGCTTATCGGGGAGTCTATTATTTCTTACCTTTGCTAGTAGCAGCAAGCTTGCTAGGACTTTATGAAATTAGATTTAGAACCGAAAACTTCCGAAAATGAATCAACTATTAAGTCCGTTTAGAGTCTGTTAAACTGAGAACCATAAGTAAAATCTCGTGTATTTTGGGATTATGGAGCCAGTATCGCTGACAGCAGCTGCGATCGCAACCTTGGTCATCACCAAAGCTATAGAAAAAACTGTAGAGAAGATAACAGAAAGTACGTTAGACAAGCTAAAACTGCTGCGTCAAAAAATTTGGGATAAGTTCAAAGGTAAGCCGAAAGCACAGGAAGCCTTAACGAAAGCTGAACAAGGTTCTAAGCAAGATTTAAATTTAGTGGCTGCCTACTTGCAAGTGGAGATGGACACCGACACCCAATTTGGTGAAGAAGTTCAAAGCCTTGCTAAAGAAATTAACCAAGAAATTAATATTGGCAAGGTTCAAGGTAAAAATGTCCAGAATGTTTACGGTGGTCAAGGTTTTCAAAGCAATAATAGTAAAGCTCCTACGTTTCAAGGTGTAGACAATAGTCCAATTACTATCAATTACAATAATCATCCCCCTGATTGACTACAGTCGCCCGAACGGGAACGGGTAAAGTTAAATCCCCCTACTGAAATACCGCAAAATTTGCCCTTGAGTGGGGTGGTGGAATTTGTCGGACGTGAAGAGGAATTGCAAAAGCTCCACCAACTTTTGCAGGATAATAAACAAGTTGCGATCGCAGCAATAGCAGGGATGGGTGGAGTTGGTAAAACAGAACTCGCCCTACAATATGCCATCCAGCAAGGCGAAACATATAACGGTGGGCTTTGCTGGTTGCTGGCAAAAACTGGAGATGTGGGCATTCAAGTTGTGCAGTTTGCCAGAACGCAGCTTGACTTAAACCCGCCAGAAGATTTTAATATACTCGCCCAAGTGCAATATTGCTGGCGGCATTGGCGTGAGGGTGAGGTGCTGCTAGTGTTGGATGATGTCAGCGACTACGAACAAGTTAAAGCTTACTTACAGTCGCTACCTTCTCGGTTTAAAGTGTTGATGACTACGCGCCAGAACTTGGGACGCATCGCACAGTTATCTTTGGATGTGCTGCAACCAGAGGCGGCGCTGGAGTTATTAAAGTCTTTACTCAAAGAAACACCAGAGCGAATTGAGCGAGAATTAGCTGTAGCAAATCAGTTGTCTGAGTGGCTGGGATATTTACCTTTAGGTGTGGAATTAGTGGGGCGCTATCTGGCGCGGAAACAGGATTTATCTTTGGCAGAAATGTTGCGGCGGTTGGAGAACAAGCGACTAGATGAGCGTTCTCTGTCTAAATCTAAGTCGGAAGCCGACATGACAGCACAACGAGGTGTGTTAGCAGCCTTTGAGTTGAGTTGGCAAGAATTAGAAAACGGCGATAAGCAACTAGGCTGTTTATTAAGTTTATTTGCCGCCGCACCCATACCTTGGAAGTTGGTAGAACAGTGTTTGCCAGAAGAAGATGCGGAAGATTTAGAAGAAATTAGAGACGATAGCTTGCTGAATCTGCATTTACTCCAGCGCAAAGGTGAGGGAGTTTACCAATTGCATCCACTGTTGCGGCAGTTTTTTCAATATAAGATTACAGGTTTAGAAAAGGCAGAGGAATTTAAGAGAAGTTTTTGCAAGGTAATGGTAGCAGTTGCTAAAGATATTCCTGACTCACCTACCCTTCAGCAAATCAACGATGTTACCCCCGCTATACCTCACATAGCAGAAGTAGCGAACAATCTCATTCAATATGTCAGTAATGAAGATTTAATTTTGCCATTCCTCGGTAACGCTGAATTTTATCACGGTCAGGGATTGTATGACAAAGCATCACCTTGGTATAAGCAGTGTCTAGAAATCACTAAAAAACGCTTGGGAGAAGAACATCCAGATGTTGCAGTTAGTCTCAATAACCTAGCGGAACTCTACGACTCCCAAGGCAGATACAGCGAAGCCAAACCCCTTTACATCCAAGCTTTGGCACTCAGGCGCAAGCTGCTGGGTGA
>JBALDB010000041.1:0-48162 GCA_036918135.1 Nostoc sp. | reverse complement strand
TAATTATAGCGATCGCCTACTGCTTACCCAGTTGTACAAATTCAGGCATAGCAAGCTTTTTGCCTTTTTTTCACCGTCGAACTCACGTTAAAATAGTAGGACAACACCCTCACATTAAGCGTGAATTATCAAAATTTATATAAAAACATTCATAAAAAAATGAGAATGGTATGTGCCATCCTCATTTAATTTTTTGCTCATTTGTAGGTATTAACCTAAAAAAGAGTCAACTATTACAGTTGTGGTACGTACTGCTGTTTCTCAGGTACTTCAGCGTACTCAGCCACAATCTGACGGAATTCTTCGCCGTCAATGGTTTCTTTTTCGATGAGCAAATCTACTAAGCGATCGGTGACGGTACGATGGTCGCGGATGATCTTCTTAGAATTTTCGTAGCAATCTTCGACGATCGCTCTAACTTGAGCATCAATCCGAGAAGCGATCGCTTCGGAATAATCGGATCTAGTCATCCAGTCACGACCTAAGAACACTTCTCCCTGTTGGCTTTCCAGCGACAGTGGCCCTAAATCGGACATCCCAAACCGGGTTACCATTTGCCGTGCCATTCCTGACAACTGTTGTAAATCTCCACCAGCGCCAGTGGTTACTTCCGCAGGGCCAAAAATCACCTCTTCGGCGGCGCGACCACCCAAAGCACCAGTAATCCTGGCTTTTAATTGGGAACGAGAAATTAACCCTTGTTCTTCGTCGGGAGTGAACCAGGTCAAACCTTGTGCTTGTCCGCGTGGAATCAAGGTAACTTTCTGCACTGGGTCGTGGTCTTTTAACAAAGTCCCCACCAAAGCATGTCCAATTTCATGGTAGGCAATTAAGCGCTTGCTCTTGCTGTCTACCAATGGAGTACCTTCCATCCCAGCAACTACCCGATCCACCGCATCATCAATTTCGCGGATGGTGATACCTTCTTTACGTCTTCTGGCGGTGAGAATTGCCGCTTCGTTGAGTAAGTTGGCTAAATCAGCACCAGTAAATCCAGGAGTGCGGCGAGCGATCGCTTCTAAGGATACGCTAGGATCTAGTTTCTTGTTGCGCGCGTGAACTTGTAAGATTTCCAAACGCCCTTTGATATCGGGTGAATCTACCGTTACTTGGCGGTCAAAGCGACCGGGACGCAACAATGCAGCGTCTAATACGTCGGGACGGTTAGTAGCAGCAATAATAATGATGCCTGTGTTACCTTCAAACCCGTCCATCTCAGTTAGCAGTTGGTTGAGGGTTTGCTCTCTTTCGTCGTTACCGCCACCGATACCAGCACCCCGTTGTCTACCTACAGCGTCGATTTCATCAATGAAGATGATACAGGGGGCGTTATCTTTAGCTTTCTTGAACAAATCGCGGACGCGGGATGCACCCACACCAACGAACATTTCGACGAATTCCGAACCAGAAATACTGAAGAAAGGTACGCCTGCTTCGCCAGCGATCGCTTTTGCTAATAAAGTTTTACCAGTTCCGGGAGGTCCGACTAACAGCACTCCTTTGGGAATGCGTGCGCCCACAGCTGTAAATCTTTCTGGCTGTTTGAGGAAGGTGACAACTTCTTGGAGTTCTTCCTTGGCTTCTTCAATCCCAGCTACATCATCAAATTTGACTCCGGTTTTTGCCTCCATTTGGAAACGGGCGCGGGACTTGCCGAAGTTCATTGCTTGACCGGGGCCGCCAGGAAGGTTGCTAGAACGCCGGAACAAAAAGAATAACCCAGTAATCAATAAAATTGGAAATACCAGATTGCCCAATAATCCCCAAATTGCGCCATCATTCCGCATGGGGTGAGCATCAAAACTAATTCCCTTTTCTTTAAGCTTGCTAATTAACTCAGGGGCGTTAACGGGCAGATCCACCCGCCACCTTTGGATGTGATTTTCAATATCTGGGTCGCGGGCTTCTAAAATTGCTGTCCTACCGCCTTCATACAGATCCACACTGGTGACGCGATCGGCATCCAAGTATTCCAGGAAGCGACCATAGGTCATCCGAGTGTTAGCTGCATTTTTACTCATATCCGCAGGCGCACCTGCAAAAGCCCCTTGCCAGAAGAAAAAGCCAATTACCAAAGCAGGCAAGGTCCAGAGTACCAGGACTTTCCAAGAGAATTTCATCTTAATTTGCCTCTAGATGCCTATACAACTCATTAGCCTTAGTAACCGAATGGTCGATCATTCTGTCACTTTGAGGCCTTAAACGGATGTTCATAAATCCATTTTGTTTAATTTGACTTCTGATATGCACTGTCATACAAGCTCTAGGCTATTATGGCTATGCCAACAAGAATCTTAATTAAAGTTAACTTAATTTTAATACAATATTGCACGAGAAAAGAAAGAGGAAACGGAGTGGAGAGACAAGGAGATAACCACACAAGTCACCACCGCCACAAGTCGGCGCTGACGAACTTCTTTCAAGAAACAAGGCAGGAGGCAGAGGGTAGAAGGCAGTCCCCATGAACTTCGTACATCACTAAGTATGAAAATAGGCAGGGAGCAGGGAGCAGGGGGTTAGGAACTAGTATTTTTACTCAGCACTCAGCACTTTCAAGGCAGAAGGGAAGAGGATTTGACTTGTTTATTTCATTCGTAGCGGGTGGTATGCCGCTTGTGCGCCTGCTCCTAAGGGAGACGCTCTTGTAGCTTACTTAACAACAGCGGTACGGGGAAAAAGGAGAATAACTTCTCACCAAAGAAGACAGGAAACGTCTTTGGTAAGGCTCAACAGTCATTAGTTAACAGTCAACACTTCCAATGCCCTACTTAACTTCTGTAATTTGTAAAGTGTAAGGAAGATACTTGCCTTTCTCGTAAGAACCAACCCAAATTTGGTAAGTTCCAGCTAGCCACTCACCAACAATGCCAGCATTTTTACCATTAAAATCGTCATTGCACCAAGTGCCACCGGGTCCCTTAATAATTATGGTCGTGTCTTCAGGGCTTTGAACTTGTAGCTTTAGGTAGTCAAATTTACTTGTTAATACTAATGTGTGGTCTGTTGTTTCATCAACAAATCCAGTACAAGGACCGGTGACTGTTTCAGTTCTACCAGCTACTTGATTCCCAGATATTGAGCCACCACTCATCCCACGAACTGTTAGTGGGTCTGGGGAAAACTGAGGGCTAATAGTAAGATCTCCAAATATCGTTGGCGCTTCTTGGGCATCAGTTATGACATTAACTGAAGTGATGAAGAGCGTAACTATCATCAACGATAATCTCATCCCTCTTTTGAGCGCTTTTGTCGGCATTGTAATTAGGTTTGCTTCTAAGTGTTTTTGAAGACATGGATTTTACACACCAAGTTCCCAATATGAGGAGAATTGACTACCTGTTTGAGTTTGAAAGGGGGAATGGGGAGTGGGGAGTTACTAAGCTCGGTTGGGGCGGGGTGTGGGGTGTGGGATATGGGGGAAGGGATAGCCCAAAACCCAAGGTTTACAAGCCCCGTCATCAAGGACGATTGCATTGGTCAGAGTTCTAAGCTCTAAAAACGTGCCGTCTTCACACTCAGCCACACCCTACCCTCAACACCTTATTGCTGACATCTCCCTACTTCCCACTCTGTTATAATTGCTAATTGACTTGCGTCATTGCTGTACTTAAGCGCGGTCGATCTAAACCAATTTGATTGAGTAGTAACCAAGATTGGATGAGGTCAGGGCCATGAACGTCTCCAGTTAAAGCTGCTCTGAGCGATCGCATTACTAAGCCTTTTTTGACTTTTTGCTCTTTGACCACTTGTTTAATGATGTCCTGAGCAGATTCCTCCGAGAGTTGTGGCTGATTTTGCAAAGCTGTGACAATCCCCTCCAAGACAGCAGCAGAACCTTCTTGCTTGAGTTGTGTATTGGCTTCGTCGCTAAATTCAACTGTGTTGCTGAAAAACAATTGACTCATACCTACAGCATCTACTAATCGAGTCAAGCTTTGGCTAATTAAAGCTACTAGTTGTTCTAACCAAGGGCGAGTGCGTCCACCGTCAAATTTATACCCAGCTGTTTGCCAATAGGGTATGAGTAAATCTGTGAGTTGCTCTACAGGCATATTGTGAATATACTGACTGTTCAACCAATCCAGCTTGTCCCAGTCAAATTTTGCACCTGCTTTATTGACGCGCTCAAAACTAAACTCCTTAGCTGCTGTTTCTAAAGTAAATATTTCTTGAGTTGAATCTGGCGGCGACCAACCAAGTAATGTCATGTAATTCACCAAGCCTTCGGCGGTAAAGCCCATTTGCTGAAAGTCAGAAATGGAAGTGACGCCATCCCGCTTGGAAAGCTTGCGTCCATCCTTGTTTAAAATTAGTGGCGAGTGGGCAAACTCCGGAATTTTTGCTCCCAAAGCTTCATACAACAAAATTTGCTTGGCTGTATTGGCGATGTGGTCTTCTCCCCGAATCACATGGGTGATTTGCATATCTATATCATCCACTACAACTACAAAGTTGTATAAAGGTTGACCGCTTTCCTCTTCTGAGGCGCGCGCGATTACCATATCACCACCTAAATCACTACCTCGCCAAGACATTTTTCCGCGCACTAGGTCGTTCCAGATAATTTCCCGCTCATCTTCGATTTTGAAGCGAATCACAGAAGAACGACCTTCTGCTTCAAAAGCGGCGCGTTGTTCTGGGGTGAGATTGCGGTGACGGTTGTCATAGCGGGGAGCTTCACCTCTAGCTTTCTGAGCTTCTCGCAGAGCCTCTAGTTCTTCGGCACTGGTGTAACAGCGATAAGCTAATCCTTCATCTAGCAGTTTTTGTACTGCTTGTTTATAAAGATCCAGGCGTTGGGATTGAAAAAATGGCCCTTCATCCCAGTTCAGTCCTAGCCAGCGCAGTCCTTCAAGGATATTTTCAGTATATTCAGGACGCGATCGCTCTAGGTCTGTGTCTTCTATTCTCAAAATGAACTTTCCGCCGTGGTGACGGGCAAATAACCAGTTAAATACACCTGTTCTCGCTGAACCAATATGTAAATTTCCAGTCGGACTCGGCGCAAGACGTACTCTGACAGTCACAGTTAATTCTCTCTTTTACAAAGCATGAATAAATGTAGCTTATATTTAAACTCTAAGCCCTGAGTCCTTAGAGATACAATTCCTCTATGTCTGTACTGAGTTATCACAATACCAAATAGCTCAGTTAGATTCTTTTAAGAGTCAACAATCAACACTCACTACTTATAATTTTCAAACGGGACTGACGGGGCTCGAACCCGCAACTTCCGCCGTGACAGGGCGGTGCTCTAACCAATTGAACTACAGTCCCTTGTTGGCAACTTTGCTATTATCGCTATTTTTTTTGTAATTGTCAAGTGTTTTTGAGCGAACAATGAGGAATTATAGCAAGCGAATTAAAGGTTAGGACATCTTGAAAGCCTAGATGCTAGAAATAGTAATGTTTTACCTGCTGCCTCCAGCAAGAACTGCCTTCTGCCTCCTGCTATATTTTTGCTTCGTCTTTCCAAGCGTTGTTGACTGTTGAGTGTCAACAGTGGGATATTTTTTATTTGTCAGTCCCTAGTTTGACCTGCAAATGGGTTAGTTTCTTATTTAAACAGACCCAGATAATACAACCTGAGGCTTTGATTCTAGATGTTGCAATATGCGGGATTGGATTTGTGTATACTGCTGCTTTAATAGCTGTTTACTCAAGTGGGGTTGAGAAGTAGGTGGTAGGTTCTGACTCTGTTCCACCCAAGTTTTTAACATTTGCCGCTGAGTTGGATCAATGCGACTGCTAAGAACATTAGCACAGGAATGTGGTGCTTCCAGACTAGAGAAAATCAACGGGTAACGTTCATTTTCAGCCAGAAAACTCACCAACTTACGATTTTGAAGATTTTGCATATCTAAGTAGCAGGGTAGCCACTTAGGGGCTAGTTCCCGATGATAGAGTACAGTCACCCACAACAGCATTGGGTGCGGGGATGTCATGAAAATAAATTGATTGTAACGGGTAGCAACAGCATAGTTTTTGATTTCTAATTTAGGTAGCATCAACCACAGTGCTGCTACAGATTTCTGTCCGGTGTCTACAAGCTGGGGAAAAACAATTTCTTGAATTGGTTTATTCTCAGGCCAGGAAAGTTGCCGACAGGTTTGTTCTAATGTGATTGTTAAGCCAGAATCTAAGGGACGGCTGAGGATGGATTTAGAAGCTAGAGTTGTAAGTATCGGACAATTAGATTGTTCTAAACTGTTAATAACTTGTAAAAGTTGAGCAATATTTTGTGGGCGATCGCTTGCTTTTTTAGCCAAACAAGCCATGATTAAATTACTGAGTTTTTCAGGGAATTTCAGAGTGGGTTTTACATCTGTGAGCGTTTTTGGTAGTTGAAAGTGATGTGCTTTATACCAAGCACCAAAGTAGTCAGTTTCTGGTTGCCAAGGTTTTTTGCCTGTGAGCATTTCAAACATCATCACACCCAGGCTATAAATATCAGAGCGACCATCTAATTTTTCCCCATCTAGTTGTTCTGGAGAACAATAGGGCAAAGTTCCGTTAAACCCTCTACTTGTACTAGCTGTTGATGTATAATTTAAAAATTTAGCAATACCAAAATCTAAAATTTTAACTAAATGACCCAATATTGGATCGGGAATAACTAATATATTTGCAGGTTTAATATCCCTATGAACTAACGGACAAATTTTCCCATCAATATTAATACCTTGATGGGCACACTGTAAACCCAAACAAATTTGTCGGCAGATAGTTAAAAACATCGGCAAGGATAACGGAATTAAATCCTTTAAACTCTTCCCGGATAGATATTCCATAACGTAGTATGGTTTTCCTTTGTCACTGACACCATAATCATACGCTCGCACAATATGTACGCTTTTTTGACTCAAAGCTGCACTCATTAAAGCTTCACGAGTAAAATCTTGTTGCATTTTGCTATCAATAACAGTTTGAGTCAAAAACTTGACAGCAACTGGTGTCCCGCCTAACAAAATATCATTTGCTAAAAAAACTTCCCCCATACCACCGCTGCCAATTAATTGCTTGAGTTGATAACGATTGGCAAGCAAGCCCGTACTAATTGAAGATGTAAATGGGCTTTGATTCACTTTGATAACCTCTGCTCCTTAGTCTATTTGTAATTAATCATACACGAATTAAATATTATTAAAATTAGGCAATACTTTGAAAAATTTCAATATTAACGAAATGACAAAAATTTAAAAATTATTTCCCAAAATTTTGCCATTTTCTTCTTTAAAGTTTCTTTTTCAGCTTTTTGTTTTGAAATTAACTTTCTTAAAATATCTATTTTTAGCTTTTCATACTCTATCTTCAGAAGATTTTTGGCTTCTTTAGGTAAAATTGATTCATTCAATTGTTGAGTGACATTTAACCAATCTATAAGTTGTTGCCGTTGGTTAGCTGTGAGACTTAAAGTTGTGACATGAGAACAACGGTTGGGGTCTTCTAGGGAAAAGAATAGTAGATGATAGTAACCTACTTCTGCTAAACTACGCGCTATATTCTGCCCTTTATAATCTTTCAAATCCAAAAAATAAGGTAACCATTTCGTTAGAGAAGGCTCAGCATCATACAGCACTGTTACCCACAATAATATTGGGCATATATTTATTTTAGTAATAAATTCTGTACCATGTACTTTATCCAAAAATTTTATAATTTCTTGTTTGGGCAGCATTGCCCAAAAAGTTGGTATAGTTCTTTGAGGAGTATGTAATAAATGAGGAAATCCAATTGGTGCGACTGGTTTATTTTTCGGCCATTTTTTCTGTAAACACTCTTTTTCTGATAAAAGTGTAGCAGGAACTAATTGTACAGGCAATAATATTTCAATACTTTCATTACTATTATTATTAGTATCTTCAAGTTGGCTATTTACCTTTGCTAATTCGTTTAATATTTGATTGATATTTTGAGGGCGATCGCTTACTTCTTTAGCCAAACAACTCATCAAAATTTTTTGTAGTACCTGGGGTATTTTTACTTGAGGATTTACTTCTTCAACTGGAGGTGGCATTTGAAAACGATGTGCTTGATACCAACTACCAAATGAGTTACTTTTTGTCTGAAATGGATGTTTACCTGTTAACATTTCAAACATCAACACTCCCAAACTATAAATATCAGAGCGGATATCCAACAGTTTGCGTCCTTCCATGTGTTCTGGAGAACAATAAGGCAAACTGCCGATAAAAGAATCTGTTAAAGTCATGCCACTTCGCTCTGTTAAAAACTTAGCAATTCCAAAATCGAGGATTTTGACAATTTCTCCTTTTCCATCTTGATTCAGAAATATATTTTCTGGTTTGATATCCCTATGAACAATGGGATAATTTTCTCCTTTGAGGCTAATACCTTGGTGGGCACATTGCAAACCTAAACAAATTTGATGAGTAATCTCTAAAAACTTGGATATTGTTAAAGGTTGGACTTTTAAAATCTGTTTGAGATTTTTACCTTGAAGATATTCCATTATATAAAAGGGAATTTTATCCTCAGTCACACCGTAACTTAAAATGCGAACAATATGTTTACTTTTACGACCTAATTGAGCGCCAATAAAAATTTCTCTGGCAAAGCGTTGAGACATTTGCTGGTTAGCTAAACTGAGTGATAAAATTTTGACTGCGATCGCCATCCCACCTTTAGCAGTATCTTCTGCTAAGTAAACTCTACCCATTCCTCCTTTACCAATTAAATCTCTGATTAAATAGCGATTATTTAAAAATTGTCCAATATAATTGTCTAACTCTACTTTTTGCCCTACTATATTCTCAACTTTTTTGGATTTCATAAAAAAATTATTATAAATATTGTTTATTAAGTACTTAGTTAACAAAAAATTATTATAAAAATTTGAAAATTATTCATTCAAGTTCATTACATAATAATCTTAAAAACTCCTCTAAAAAATTTATTTTATTAAACTATAGAGTGCCTATCTGCAAAAGCTCTTAAACATTATGTAACATATTTATTAAAGAACACGGCTGAGAAATTACACTGAAAGTATAAATAAGCTAAATGAAATTACCTGGTATATTCCGTGAATACACAGTAACAACCAGGAAAAAGTAAATAGTAGTAAAAGTAATTACTTAAACTTTGTATGGTTAACGATTGAGATTTGGCAGTAAACGGTGTAAGAATCTAATTAGTGGTGTTTCTATTTTAATTTTAAAAGCTAAGAATTCAGTGCGTTCGATGGAGTTAAAATTGTTGTCACTCACAAGAATTAATGAGCGCTGTCCATCAGGTAACTTAGGGCCAAGAGTTAAGCCTTCAATATTATCTAGGGCTACATGTAGAGTTCTCAAATCTAATAAGAGTTTTTTCTGAACTGGTTTAATATTTTTGGAGTCAATTGCTAAAAGGCTATTAATCTTGTGAATATCATCGGCTCCATCTAAAGAAACTTGGAACAGAGAAACAGCAAATCCTATACCAGTAAAAGACCGTTCTAAACTTAAGAAGTGTCCCTGATTATCGAGAGCAAGTAAATCAGGTAATCCACTAGCAAACTTACCTGTCAGATTCAAAAACGGTGCTACTGGTTGAGTTTGGTAAAGAAATTCCTGTTCTGGCTGCTTGCTGAATAAGTTATATTGCAAAATCCGACAAGGACTACCAATGTTAGGTTGAGCAGCTGAACCATCTTGAATTAGCGCATTTTCTGTAGCTGTGAATAGATGCTTTTGATCGGGTGTGATGGTGAGGCTTTCAAAAGCCAAATTGTTACGAATACCTTGTTGGCGATTTTTATCTGGCAAAAACTTGTTTGGTATGGGAAGTGTTGTAATTTCTCTACCAGAAGAGAGTGAGAACTCTTTAATAAAAGGATTAATTAATTTATTAACATCACCTTCAGAAGAAATAAATACAGAACCTTTATTAGTTAAAGCTATGCCTTCTGTATCAGTTTGACCAGGAATAAATTTTTCCCCATTTTCATTTAACAAGGTGATTACATTAACAACAGCAATTCCATTCTTTTGTAAAGAATCCTTACTTAAGTCAATTTTTAAAGTATAGAAACGGGTATTACCTTTTTGTCCCCGGTCATCAGAAATAGCATAATAAAGATTATTTTTGGCATCATAGGTAATTCCAGATAAACCTCCAACTTCAGTTTTTTTGAAAATTAATTTTTTTGGAAAAGTAACTTCTCCGATAAATTTTATACTACTGATTTCAATAGCGTTTGATGGTAAGTTTGTGAAGAAGAGACTGATAATTAGAATTGGGATGAAAAAGTAAATAATTCGTGGGAAGACAAAAATTTTTTTAATTAACCACATAGAAAGCTATTGCTAAATTATAAAAGTGATTGGGGACTGGGTAATCATACCCAAAATTTTGTCCGAGGCTATTACCTACAGACAAATTTTGTCACAATTTCCTAGTACTCAGTAGTTTGTACCTTTTACTTTGGGGAAGTAGGGAGTGGGGAGTAAAAATTTCTAAATTATCTAAATGAGATTAAAATTACTCATTGGTCATTTGTCATTGTCTCCCCATCTTCTCATCTCCCTTATTTCCCGGTTCGTGAGCGTACCCTTGCTCTTAAGCAAGCTACGTGTAGCGTCTCGTAGAGAAGCCGAACCACATCTCCCCACTCCCTACTATGAATCACTAATTAAGCAAGTTGCCAAGTATATTCATCATGGAAAAACTGAACAAGCCAGTCTTTGACTACCCTGGTGGCACGACAGTCATCTTCGTTGTAGCTTTGGATACTTTCTAATAAAGTGCGATCGCCTGTTTTTAACCATTGTTCATACCAGTAAATACACTTAGCACCACTAGCTTCTTTGTCACGCCACTCAAATCCTAACCAACGAGCGATCGCTTTGAGAGCATAGCTTTCTACAGGCAATGCGACACTTTGAGTTAATTGTTCGTATATATCGACAAATCGATTCAGTACAGGACGCACACTGGAGTAGGGAGTATTATAAAGCTTTGCCAGCCGTTTGACTGTATCAAATTCATAGACACAAAAATGATAAATTGGCGCTTGGGGATATTGCCAAACTAAATTCAAAAATTGCTGCCAAACTAATTCTTCGTCTTCTGGTTTATCTGCTAAAAAAGAATAAAATTTTTCTGTGTTGGCAAGTCTATCAACCACCAAAACCCCTAACAGATAATTTAAATCCAAGTCTGGTTGCGCCTCAATATCAAAGTAAAGCTCTATCGGCGCTGTGAATGTAACATTTTCTTTTGGTAGGGGGTACGGTAAGATTAAAGGTCGTTTTTGGAGTACAGATTGAGCTTGCACTACCAGCTTTGGCGCTACTTGAGTGTCGAAACCAACCAGGTTTTCGAGAATGCTGGGACTAGTATTGGCGAGAGATTCGAGTGTAGTTATGTCTAAGGTTTGCAGTTGACTGTAGCGAATGGGTGTTACGCCTGGTAACAGTGAGAGATGTTGCTGAGTTTGAGCGATCGCATAACATTGACTATACCATTGACAAAGATTGCACTTTTGCCGAGAAATAAACACCTCTGGCGGATTTGGTAACTCTAAAACTTGAATAAATTCTTCTAGAATTTGCTGCATCTGTGGCGTCCATTTAAATAGATCCACCGCATAACTAGTGTTTTTAGTTCGCAAAATTAGCAAAGCTGTTTCGGGTACAACTCCTTGGACTGTTGCCAACACTTGAGCATGAAACGCTGCCACAACTTGATATTCTTGTTTGGGACGCTTACCGAGTTCAATACTAGCCGGGACATACATCCAATCTCCAAAAAGAGATTGTCCTGGCTGTTTAACGAGTAAATCTGGACGACTCAGTAAGGTGTATCCTTCAGAATAAGTTGCTAATAACACTCCTTTATAAATGTACTCAACCCCTTGTTGCATCAATTCTAAAGTTGCCTTTTGTGCCGCTTTCCAGTTTCCAGATGGATAATCTGGCTGGTGATAAGTCAGCTGAGCTAAATTACTCAGTTGATGAGCGATTTTGTCCTGTTGTAGTTTAAAAAGCAGTTCATTAGGAGCATCACGCTGACTTTTATCACCGTGGATATCTAAAAAAGGTCGGCGTTTACAGCGTTGATATTGCAGTAGGAGTTCAGCATTAATTAGCATTTCTTTAAGTTAACAACAATTAGCACTCTCTGGGGGTGACTCAGACAATTAATAATGGAGTGGGAGATGAGGAGATGGGGAGATGTGGTTCGGCTTCTCTACGAGACGCTACGCGTAGCTTGCTTCTCCGTAGGAGTACGCTCACCAACCGGGAGATGGGGAAACTAATAACAAATGACAAATGAAAAATGACTAATGACCAATGACAAACGACCAATGACTAATAATTAATCCAAAATCTAAAATCTAAAATTGGTATGACCACTAGTTCTGTTGCACTAACCAGGTTGCATCGCCATCGAGAGCAATTTCCCGCTTTAGCAAATAAGGCTTATTTTAATTATGGAGGACAAGGGCCGATGCCCCGTGGGGCAATGGATGCGATCGCTCAAACTGAAGCTCATATTCAGCATATAGGCCCTTTTGGTTATGAGGTGTATTGCTGGATCAAACCACAAGTGCAAGCTGCAAGAGTTGCGATCGCTTCGGAGTTACAGATACCAGCTGATACAATAACCCTGACTGAGAATGTCACTGTTGGCTGTAATATCGCTATGTGGGGTATACAGTGGCGTGCTGGCGACCACATACTGCTCTCAGACTGCGAACACCCAGGCGTGATTGCCACAGCCCAAGAAATCGGCAGGCGATTCGCTACAGAAGTTACTACTTGTCCCTTGAAGGCGACTTTAAATGAAGGCGACCCTGTAAAAGTTATTAGCGAACACTTGCGCCCCAATACCCGCCTAGTAGTCTTGAGTCATGTTTTATGGAATACAGGTCAAGTTTTACCTCTAGATAAAATTGCCCAATTATGTCGAAATAATCATTCTGCACTCTTAATAGATGCTGCCCAATCTGTTGGTTTGTTGCCTTTAAATTTAACTGAATTGGGGGTAGATTTTTATGCTTTTACTGGTCATAAATGGTTATGCGGCCCTGCTGGTGCAGGGGGTTTGTATGTACGACCAGAAGCGCGAGAAAGCCTCAAACCGACATTTATTGGCTATAGTGGCATTGTTGTCGATAGTCAAGCTCAGCCTGTGGATTGGCTTCCAGATGGGCGAAGATATGAAGTCTCTACCACAGCTTATTCTTTGTATGCAGGGTTACAGTCAGCGATCGCTATCCATCAGCAATGGGGAACTTCTCAGGAACGTTACGAGCAAATTTGTCACAACAGTGAGTACCTTTGGCGACAGTTAACAGCATTAGCTGATGTTAAATGTCTGCGAACTTCCCCACCAGAAAGCGGTATAGTCTCTTTTCAACTTACAAATAACCAGCCTCAAGCTAGTGCCAAATTAGTGCAATTTTTAGAGTCACAAAAAATCTTAACTCGCACAATTGCCAACCCAAACTGTATCCGTGCTACTGTCCATTACTTTACTTTAGAATCGGAAATCGACCAATTAATTGAGGCAATTCAAAGTTTTTGCCAAAGTAATTAAAAGTTAATAACTAACAATTAGGAGTTGGAATTATAATTCTAACTCCTAATCACCAATGAAAAAATTTAAACTTGAAAATGGAACGCCCAATTTTATATTTAGCCATAACCAATCACGGCTTTGGTCATGCTACTCGTATGGCTTCTGTCGCTGCAACAATTCAAAAGTTATGCCCAGAAGTTCTGCTAATTATAGTGACGACTGCACCACGCTGGTTATTAGAGTGCTATATAGAAAACGATTTTATCTATCGTCCCCGTGCATTTGATTTAGGTGTTGTGCAAGCTGATAGTTTGACAATGGATAAAGCAGCGACTTTAGAAAAGTTGCTAGATATTAAAAAACATCAAAATTCTTTAATTGCCTCAGAAGTCAATTTTATCCGTCAAAATCGCGTTAATCTCATCTTGGCAGATATTCCCTTTCTTGCTCCTGGCTTTGCCAAAGCTGCAAATATTCCCTGCTGGATGATGAGTAATTTTGGCTGGGATTTTATCTACCGAAATTGGGGGAGTGAATGGAACGCAGTTGCAGACTGGATTAGTGATTGGTATTCAAAGTGCGATCGCCTGTTTCGTCTCCCTTTCCACGAACCAATGAAGGCTTTTAATAATATCACAGATGTTGGTTTAACAGGTGGTTCTCCCCATTATTCTCTGGATGATTTACGCTCTATTTGGGGAATAACTACACCAGTTGAAAAAACAGTTTTATTGACTTTTGGTGGCTTGGGTTTACAGCAAATTCCCTATGAAAACCTGCAACAATTTTCAGATTGGCAATTCATTATCTTCGATCGATTTGCCCCTGATTTACCAAATTTAATAAAAATTAATGACTATAAATACCGCCCTGTAGATTTTATGCCCATTTGTGGGCGAGTGGTTTCCAAACCTGGTTACAGTACTTTTGCTGAAGCTACAAAATTAGGAGTACCCATTATTACTCTTCCCCGCGAAGACTTTGCGGAAGCAAGTTTTTTAATAGAAGGTGTAACTAATTACAACCAACATCAAATTGTCACCCCTAGCGAGTTTTTTGCAGGAACTTGGGATTTTTTGTATGAGTTACCCCAAGCAGCAAAGCAATCCCGACCAATTTCTAAGGATGGTAATCAGGCGATCGCTCAGGCTGTGATTAATTATTTACAGTCAAGTTAAAATTAATATGCGAAATCCAACAATAGACAAAACGTTGGAATTAGCTGCTCAAAATGTGCATCTAGTGCTTGAAAGACAAAAGCAAGAACATCAAATTTTAATCACTCAGATTAATATATATATTTGTTACAAATACGGCATTATTAAGTTTTATAACAATATTTAGACTAATTACAAGATTTAGTATTTTTACATTTTTATAAGTACTTTTATTTATCGTTAATTTTTTGCTACTAATCTGGGCTTTATTGCTACGTAAATTTTTGCTCAACTCCAATCTAGAAAAAGCAAGAAGACTAATAAAAAAGAAAAACTAAAATTAATAGATGATTATTTGATGCTTTCACCTTAAGAATACCATTTACAGATGTTAGTGACTTAAGAGAGACTTATAATAAGGTAACTCCAAGAAATAAATTATCCTGTTTGAAGTTGATGACTGATAACTGATGACTATTTACAAAAATTATGAATAGCAAGCAAGACAATACTGCATCTTCTCGAAAGAGTCTAGAACTAGCAGAACCGAATCTAGGTAAGATTACAGCTTGATTTCACAATCTACCTAACACACCTATCATCCCCGATGTCCTAAAAGAATTTGTAAATGCATTGTTAAGGTTCTTTGGAAGAAAATATACTCAGTTGAATGAGAAGCAGGAGACAAAAGAACAACAAAATCAAGTAGCTTGAACTGCTAACTAGCTTTTCTTGTCATCAATATTATTGTTTAAAATGAATCACTACCAAAAGTTATTAAGAATTACCACCGCTGGCAAATCTTTTTACAATATTACTAATAAGATTGAAGCGATCGTTGCAGAGTCGGGTGTTGAAACTGGTCTTTGTACTTTATTTTTACGCCATACTTCAGCTAGTTTAGTTATCCAAGAAAATGCCGATCCTGATGTTCTTGTAGATCTAGCTAATTTTATGGCAAAACTCGTGCCAGAATCAGCTAAATATATCCACGATACTGAAGGCGCTGATGACATGCCAGCACACATCCGTACAGTTCTCACCCACACTTCTGAACATATCCCTATTAATCGCGGTCATTTGGTATTAGGAACTTGGCAGGGAATTTATATTTGGGAACACCGCCAACGTAGTCATTCAAGAGAATTAGTTGTCCACATTTCTGGATAGCAATTTCTCAAATTCAATTTATCTAAGGTGTAGCTTTCTACAGTTTAAATACACTATTTTTACAATTTATTGATTGAGAATAATATTGTAAATTTAGCTTTGATGCATAGTTGACAAAAAAATGATAAATCAGGTATACACTGAAAATATTATGTATATTTATGTAAATAAAAAGTTAAGTTTATTTATAAATATTTAAAAGTTTAATTATTTTAATATAAGCTAATATTTAGTGTCAGATGGCTGGGCTATTTCAATTCCTATGAAGCAAGAACTAACACCAACTCATACTTTACAACTTATTGATAAAATACTTGCCCAGCACTGTATTAAACTTTTATCACTTAATCCGAAAAAAAAAATAATTACCAGTTTTACAGAATTGGGAAATTTGATTACTGAACAAAACATCGACATCAAAATCATCACAACTCTTCAGGAAACCTTGGAATGTATAGTTTGTACTCAGTTACAAAATTTTCCAGAAAACATCTTCTGGGATTTTGATTTTATGGTAAGTAGTATGCTCAGACAAGCTTTAGTAGCAGATGAAGGTGCTGTTGATTTTTTAAAAATATTTGGTGAAAAGATGTTTTACTTGATGGAAATGTTCGGAATTAACACAGAAATTCGCTTCCGTTACGTTCACGACTTCCTGTATGGGTTTGATTGGGCAAGATGGGTTCAAAAAGATCCAAAAAATCGTGCTAAAGTTGAGCCTTTTAGCTTAGTTTTTTTTGATTATTTACTCAATAAAGGTAAGGAACTGATACAACGTATTAGTTACGGTCAAATTACTTGTTATAAACTGTGTGACACAGGCTACCGCAATCCTTTCTCCTTTTCTCGTGAACCAGAAGATGAATACCGTCTGCTAACTTATCTTGCTCAGCAAGAACTAATTCCTGTAGCAGCATGGAACTGGAATGCTAGCCCTGTATGGAATAAACCTTTCCAGGAAATGCGGCAGCAGATAGCATTAAAATTAGACATTCAACCACAGAAACACTGAGCAGCAATTAAAAATTACAACTTAAAAATTAATTATGAAAATTGCTGATTTAATTACTTGGTTTGAAGCATGGGCAAATCCCGCTTGGTGTGAAAGCTGGGATAATTGTGGCTGGCAGATTGAGCCAGGAGTATTAGAGGAAAGAGTACGGGTATTAGTGTGTTTGACACCAACTCTAGCAGTGATGCACGAAGCGATCGCCTTAAATGCTAATCTAATTTTTGCCCATCATCCTCTGATTTTTACACCTCCCAAGTCCTTACGCACTGGTGAAGCGATCGCAGAAATGGTACGCTTAGCTTTTACTCATAATATTGGCGTTTACAGTGCCCACACCAATTTTGACCAAGTAGAGGATGGTACTGCTGATGTCTTGGCTCAAATTTTACAACTTAAACAAGTTACTCCCATAGTACCCACTCAACTAGGATTAGGATATGGTCGTGTTGGTTTGCTAGAGCCATTGATGACGCTACAAGAATTTCTGACAGTAATTCAAACCCGACTAGCTCCCCCGAATTTAATTTTTTCTCCAACAGCTAACTTACAGCAAACAATTTCACAAGTTGCCGTTTTGGGTGGTTCGGGAGCCAGTTTTATTTCAGCAGTCAGCAAAACAGGTGCCCAAGCTTACCTGACTTCTGACTGCAAATTTCATCAGTTTCAAGAAAGCCGCGATCGCAATCTCATTTTAATCGACGCAGGACATTATGCTACCGAACGTCCAGCTTGCGATCGCTTGGTGGAAAAATTCCAGTCCTTGAATTTAGACTGGGTGCAATTGAGTCAAAAAGATGAGGATTTCCGCCAGTTTTTTGCTTGATTGTCTAGATTTGACTATTATTTTGGCTGCTTATCTAAAAATTTTACTATATTTTAATATTCCTAAATGAATGACCTGATTTCTCACTCCGAGTGCTAACAATTTTTTGTAATTATTCATATACGTAGTTTAAGAGATAGATGTACCAAAAACTGATAACTTCAATCATTCATGTGATCTAAATCACTATACACATGTAATTACGATCGCATGTTATTAATGTTTCATATCAATTAGCCGCAGAGGGAAATGTTCCACACTGGACGTAATAAACTGCTCACTCTGACTTAATCAACATGATTCGCACAATTGTTGAATCTGCTTTCCAAACTGGATATCTTAGTGTTGAATCTGAAGGTTTACTCCATCAAGTGCTGGCTAAAAAATGCTATCAGTCAGAGGATTTGTCAACCCTCACAGCCCTATACGATGCAGTTCGCACAGGTCAAATTAAACGAGAAGCATCCTCGTCCAATATGCTAATGGAATTACCCCTACCGCATAAATCTTGTTAAGACTAACACAACAAGAGTGAGCCAGATGTGGTTCGACTCCCTTCCCTACGGGACGCTCTTGCTAGCTTACTTCCCCTACGGGGTACGACTACGCTCAGGGCAAGTCGCTCACCAACCGGGGGATGAGGGAGCAGTAGCAGTAAGTCTTTCTCCTCTGGCAACAACTGCCTGTTCCTTGCCCATATCCTGATTTCCATGTCTGGCTAATTTTCCTCTACTTTGCTCAAGCAAAGACCTGAAAACTCAAAACTCTTTAGGTGTTGTTATTGAAAATCATCAAGGTCAGCAAGAGAATGAGTTAAGATCAAATACACAGGGGTAAAAGTAAAGCCAAATCCCCGGACTTCTTAATAATGCCAATGATTACAAGTAGGCAAATTAAACAACCGCAATCACCGCTTGTTTTTCAGTATTCTTTATTACATAATGGTAGAAATCACTCACCAGCAAATATTAACTTTGTGAGAACAAATCCTGATTTGTTTGACTTCTATGAAGCAGACATTCCCTAAAATCAGCCCGAAAGAGATTTAGTTCATCGATAGAGCAACCATTGGCTGACAAACCAAAATCTTCCTAGATTCTGACAACTACAAGCAAATCTTGAGATTGGTTCATCAGACGTACATGTTCTTAACCGTGAAATTAACCTCTTAAAGGTGTAATGTAATGGGGTCAAACCCAGATTTTGACAGGTTTAACTACGTTGTTTAAAAAGGCAGAAGCAGTACATGCTACACCGCAAGATTTATCAACTGTGTTGCGACGGGCGGGAGGTATGTGTTTTCTTGCGGGACCAGCAACGCTGGATTGAACGGGCCCGCATCATAGACATAGAGGGAGATTTAGTAACCCTACGCTATGAAACAGAAGAAGAGGATGAAATTTGTTCTTGGGAAGAAATGGTTCGCCTCGAGAGCATTGGTGCTGTAACCCAAAAATTGGCTTCAGTGCCACGCGGGAATGTGGAACCTCTTCTGACAGAGGATTGTCCCGAAGCTGAACGCATCCGCAATCGTTATACTGATTCAAATCCCGAATAAAGGGTCATTGGTCATTGGTCATCGGTCATCGGTGAGCCAGTGCGGTCTTGGGGGTTTCCACGCCACTTCCTTCAACGGGGGTAACCCCGCAACGGAGTGGCTCCCCATGAGTAACTGGCGTTAGCGCAGCGCTAGCGACGCAGGAGCGTCACCCGAAAAGTCATTTGCAAACAACAAAGTACAAATGACAACAGACAAATGACCATTGGCTATTGACTATCACTTAACGGCTCAAAAGCAGGACAGTAACCTTCTAAAGTTACTTTAAAGTTATACAATGGGGAAGCTGGATTCCAACACCGCTGCCCCCTTTGGTGTCGGCAAGTACCGCAACAGTCTACATCTGTCCATGTATAGCGATCGCTATTTTGATTGAGCAGTTCTCTTTGAGACAATCCCCGTAATACTAGTTCTTCCCCTTGCCAACGAGCCTCCACTAAACCAGTATCGGCAAACTGTTGCCAACGAGGATCGGCAGTGATTGCATCGGGTAGGGTAATCGTAATTACTGTTCCTAATTCCGTCAGTTCACCTTCATAATTTGTCTCTGGGGCTGCGGGCTGCAAAAATGTATCGCCAATCGGCAATTCCACCAAAGTCTCAGCCGCCGGAGAATGTATATGATAGCGGTTTTGTAACTCCTCTAAGCTTGTGAGGTCGGCTAAGTAGGCAGGAGAACCGTGGACAAAAATTACATGCTGAGGTCGCAAATTATGAATTAGCTGGGTAGTACCAGGGCCATCGCTATGTTGAGCTAAGAGATAGCTTTCAACGGTGGTAGCAGCTAAATATTTTTTATTAAGTTTTATATCAATTTTTTCCGGTACGAGGATCAACCAAGGGCCGGTATCCGGTTGACAGTGTTCGCGCAAATCAGCTGTAGAGTCAGTCAGGACGATACACGGTGACTTGCCAACAGTGGCACGTTCTTCTGGTTGTAAACGACGTACCCGCGGACGCACCCGTTCGTCCCAAAACAAAGGTTGATGGCGGGCAAAGTTCTGTACTGATGGGGGAAAGTAGGGTAGCAGTTCTAGGTACGCGTCGCAGCCAGTGGCGACGGCACCATCTACCCAGATATCTAAATCTCGTCCAGTGAAGTGGTGATGAGAACGCAAGAGCATCAACAGTTCTTGACCTAGTCCTAAAGCCGGAGTGGGCAGGATTACCGAACAATGTTCAGCTATCGCCCGATTAATTCGCTCTGCTAATTGATTTTCTTGGTTACGACGATGGGGATGGCGGGATGTGCCATAAGTGCCTTCAACGATCAACACATCCAAGTCTAAACCCCGTAGTTCCTCTAAACGCAAACCCTCTACGAGCCGAGAGTTAGATAAGAAAAAATCCCCTGTATATAGTAGCTTGTAAGTACGCTGTCGGGTGGTATAGGTGAGGAGAATTGCTACTGCCCCTGGTAGATGCCCTGCCGGAAATAATTCTGCCACCAAACCTTCTTGGAATTCCACAGGCGATCGCAACGGCAAAGCATGACAAAATTGCGAAATATTCTCAGGGTTTTGGTTCTGCCAATTCAGTGGCAGTAACTTACTAGTTACTTCACTACCATAAATAGGTAACTTCGGAAAAGCTTCATGTAGTGCTAGTAAGCCTCTAGAGTGATCTGGGTGGGCATGACTAATTAAAACTAAATCTGCTGGTAGAGGCGGATTAGCTGCACGTACCGACTTGCTAAGCCCCTTGGTTAGTGATGAAATATCTTCCAAGCCACAGTCCAACAGGATGCGATGTGGCCCCATTTTCACTAATAGACATATGCCCTCATCGTGATGCTGAACACTATAGGGCAAACATACTAATTCACTACCCACTTCCCCAGCATCTACGCCAGACGATGCCGACAGATTATCCCTCATGCCCTCCTCCCCTCAAACCTCATCGTCATGGACATGTCCCAAAAGCCAAAAATTTAGAGAAATTTTGGTTTTGTGACTTAGGGGTAAGTTTTATTTTGCGCCCCTACACCCTGAGAATACGGATTTTTGATTAGGGAGGACGCCTCCAACAAACCTGCACTAGTTTGGAAAAGTTGGATAACCAGAGAGCTATCAGACTAGGAGCTAAAAGAATTTTGCCTCTGGCTTGTTTTTTGTATGAAAGTTATGAACGCTTTTAGCCAAATTACTTTACGGAAAGTTGCCTTGGCGTCTACAGCAGCAGACTTCTCTCAATGTGCGGAACCATTACCGTGATAGTTATCTGAATCATAGAATCCATTTTTCGTACCAAAAAATAGACACGAAACGGTAAATATAACTGTTAATCCGGCTAGAATCAGCTTTACATCCATTTGTTTGCTGCCCTTTACTCAAAGACTTTCCTATATTAATTTAGTGCTTCCGCAATCAAACGGAATCACTAGAAAATCTTTACTATGGTTATCTGGATTGGGCAATAGGTAAAATTACCGCAATCAGTTCAAATTGTAGAACTTTTCGGGCAACCTGTCCATCCTCTAGACATAAACCTACAGTCTGTAAAAATCCTCATTTAGAATTTGCTCAATGGAAAAAGGACAACCTGTGGAATACTCACTTTCTTTGGGAATCCTAACTCAAAACTTAGCCATACCTCATTTGTCAGAAGTTAAGGTAACTACACTAATGTCAGTGAAGGGAAAGGGGATAAATGTGGATTGGAGGCTGGCTTTGGCAGAGATTTAACCATATCTAAGTCTTAAATTTCTTTTGCAGCGAAGTATTTTACAGGATCGTCTGCGTTAACTTTGTCACAAGAGAGGTGTAGGAATAAGTAAATCAGAAAAATTTAATGTATATGAAGAAATATAAATTTGATGTAGGGTACGGCATCTAAAATTGTTGGTAGTGCAGTACTTGGCGACAACGTACGCTACGTCTAAAGTTCTCAACATTGCTTGAAAACTATAAATAGCGGGAATTATATTTGAGTAGTATGTATAATTTACTGCACAAAAGTTGGAATTCTCCAATCGATAGCTGGGCTGATGTTACCTTTTTAAACTTTAGAAGCTCTACCTATTGAGCGACAACGAGCAGAGGATTCATAATTTACAATGCAGCCAGGATTTAATTAGTAATTAGTTAAATCTTAGCTGTCTGATAAAACTTTTAGCATCAATTCACAGATACTAAATACTCAATTAATTGTGTCTTTGAAAGAATTTTATGCAACCAAATGAAGATTATGAATCTTAAATTTACATTGTGGTTACTGTGGACTGGATTTATCGCCTATATTTTATTGTTAGCACCGCCACTGCACTTAGATGAAACGCTAACGCTGTTGAAAAATATATTTACTTTTGAGTGGGCTGCTATTAATCCAATTGTCCTCTCTTTATTTTATCTAGTGGGTATTTGGCTATTAATTTACAGTAGTTTATTGTTTATTGATGGCAGGATGCAATCAATTCCTTTTTGGCCTTTTGCCATCGCATCAGTAGGTTCAGGTGTACTTGGCCTTTTGCCATATTTGGCTTTCCGTGAACCCAATCAACAATTTTCTGGACAAAAGGATGCTTTTTTAAATCTGCTGGATTCTCGCATTTATGGTATCGTTTTGACTTTAAGCACAGTTGTCTTGCTTGTCTATGCTTTTGCCTTTGGTGATTGGGGGGATTACGTGCAGCAATTCCAAAGCGATCGCTTTATCAATGGCATGAGCTTGGCATTTTGGCTATTTTATCTTTTATTTCCTACTGTTGTTGGTGATGATATGGCTCGTCGCCGTTTCCCTAATGCTCAGGTATTTTTAGCAGTAGTGTTTGTTCCCTTACTCGGTTCTCTTGCTTACCTTTGCCTGCGCCCGCCACTGATGTTATCAACTATTCCTGAAGAATCATTGCTCGCTAATCGCTAAATATCACCATTTTTCAATTGATTCAGTTCAAAATTACCTGTATCCAGTTATATGAGCGTTGCTAACTCCTAACTCTTAACTCCTCACTGATTGCTCAGCACTCTTCAATAGTGCGGTGGTTTCTTACCAAAACCATAGCGCAATGTATGCATAATCCAATTTTGGAAGTTGTCAATGTAGCTAAATATCACTGGCACTACTACCAGTGTCAACAGAGTGGAAGTTGTGAAGCCGCCCATAATGGCAATTCCCATTGGTTGACGGACTTCAGAACCGACGCCAATTCCCAATGCTAGGGGCAAAGTCCCGGCGATGGTTGCTAGGGAAGTCATAAGAATCGGGCGCAGACGTGACACGCCAGCTTCTACTAGCGCTTGACGTTGGCTTTTGCCTTCTTGCATGTTGATGATGGTGTAGTCTACTAACAGAATTGAGTTTTTGGTGACAATTCCTAACAGCAATACAACACCAATTAAGGCATATATTCCCAAGGGTTTTTGGGCAAGCATCAACGCTACCAATGTGCCGCCTAAACAAAAGGGCAAGGCTGCCATAATTGATAATGGATGAAGGAAGTTGTTATACAGCAGCACCAGAATTGCATAGATACACATAACAGCTAGGCCCAATGCGCCGCCAAAGCGACCGAAAATGTCTTGCATAATTTTGGCGCTGCCTGAGGGTTGCTGTACTACTTCTGGTGGCAAGTTTTGCATTGCAGGTAGTTTGTTGATTGTTTCTACTGCTTCTCCTAAAGAAATACCTTGTAAGTTTGCTTCTACAGCAACTTGACGGGAGCGGTCGTAGCGGTTGATAGTAGCAGGGCCGCTACCAAAGCGAATATCTGCTACTGCTACCAGGGGAACTAATTTACCATTTTGGCTGGGGACTTGGAGATTTGTGATTGTGTTGATGTCAACCCGTGCTTTAGGGTCGATTTGCACCCGAATCGGGATTTGCCGATCGCTCAAATTAAATTTTGCTAAATTCGCATCATTGTCACCGATAGTCCCAAGGGAAGCAGTCCGGGCAATTGCTTGCACTGTCACCCCTAAATCTGCTGCCCGTTGTGGGTTAGGAATGATTAAAATCTCTGGTTTCACCAAACTCACGGTTGAGGAAACTTCTACTAATCCTGGTATGCTTCGCATCTGCTTTTCTAAAGCATCAGCAGCTTGATTTAATGCTTGCGGATTTTCACTTCTGAGGACAATTGATAAAGCCTTGCGACTGTCACCTGGTGACTGACTTTGAAAACTAATTCTCGCTCCTGGTATTTGCGAAAATTTAGGGCGTACTTGTTCCTCAAACTGTTTTTGAGAAATACTCCTTTCTTCTCTGGGTTTGAGATTAATAGTCAAAGTTGCAGAATTTATTTCTTCGGTTGCTAGTACGCCTTCAACTACTGGATTTTGGCGGATCAGGTCAGTGGCTTGTGTTACTACTTTGTTAACATCTGCCAAAGTAGAACCCGGAGCTAGTTCTATAGTTACATTAGAAATTCCGAAGTCACCATCATCAACGAAACCCTTGGGAATCAAAGGAACCAGCATCACGCTGGCAAGGAAAAAAGCTAAGGCGATCGCCATTGTTGTCAATCTATGCCGTAACGCCCACTGGAGAAGCGATTTATAAGGTTGAAAGCCCCGATGTTTGACTGTTGTAAGTTTTGTGCTGCCTGGAAGTGTAAATTTGAAATTAAAGAATCTTATTACTCCCCCACTCCCTACTCCCTGCTCCCTACTCCCCTGCTTCTCTTGCAAAAGATACGCCCCCATCATCGGCGTAATCATCCGCGCTACAAGAGTTGAAAAAATTGTAGAAACGGCAACGGTAACACCAAATGGTTGGAAAAATTGCCCCGGAATTCCACCCATAAAAGCAACGGGTAGAAACACGGCAACAATCGTCGCTGAACTTGCAACTACCGCCAATCCCACTTCGTCAGAAGAGTCAAACGCAGCTTCCCAAGCTGACTTGCCCATAGCCATGTGCCGTTCCATGTTTTCAATTTCCACCACGGCATCATCTACCAAATTGCCCACCGCCAGCGCTAATGCCAACAAAGTCATGTTATTGAGGGTGTAACCAAGAGCCTGCTGCACTGCAAAGGTGGGAATCATTGATAAGGGCAAAGCTACAGCAGTAATTAATGTTGCTTTCCAATTACGCAAAAACACTAAAATAACTATCACAGCCAGCACCGAGGCTTGGATTAATTCATCAATGGTGCTTTGGTAGGATTGACGGACAACATCGGCTCTGGTAAAAATTAAGTCCAGCTTGACATCTGGGGGAAGTGTTTTTTCCAGCTGTTTGACTGCTGCTTTTACTCCTTGTTCCACAGTCACCAGAACGCTGCCAGTACTGCGTAACACTTGAAAAGCGACTACGGGTTGATTGTTTAAATGGGCAGCTTGGCGCACGTCGCCAAATTTATCTTCTACGGTTCCCAAGCTGGATAAAGGTACAGAACCGCCTGCTGGTAAGAAGATTTCGTAGGTTTTCAAAATATCGACATTGGCAGCACTTCCAAGGGTGCGAATACTTTGTTCGCTACCTCCGACCTCGGCACGTCCGCCAGGTAAGTTAATATTTAAAGCGCGGATTTGGTCGTTTACTTGGGTGGCAGTGATACCTAGAGATTGTAAACGGTCTGGATTGAGGTTAACGCGAATTTCTCGGTCAACTCCACCGACACGGTGAATTTGTGCTACACCAGGAACTCCCAATAAAGCGCGGCTAATGGTTTGGTCTACGAGGTTGCTTAATTCTTCTACGGAACGGCGGTCTGATTTAACAGCGTAAGTAACGATCGGGCCGCCAGAAAATTCCAGGCGTTCCACAATTGGATCGTTGATGTCTTGGGGTAAGTCTTGGCGAATTTGAGCGATCGCATTGCGGACATCATTAGTGGCGCGATCGCTATTTGTACCTAAAACAAAATTGATTGTCGTAGTGGAATTTCCATCGGTCACAGTGGAAATCATATAATCAATATTGCCTAACCCAGCGACGGCATCTTCAATTTTTTTTGTCACTTGGGATTCGAGTTCCGTTGGCCCTGCACCTGGTTGGGTGACTTTTACTGAAACTGTTGGCACATCAATATTTGGGTTGGTATCAATCCCCAAGGACATGAAGGAAAACCAACCTAATATCGTCAAAATTAAAAATAAAACTATCGTCGGAACAGGTTTTTTAATCGACCAAGCAGAGATATTAAAAGACATCAGGAAATTTTTAGATTAGTCATTAGTCATTGGTCATTTGTCATTTGTCATTGTCTCCCCATTGCCCCTAATCCCCACTTTCTGCAACCCTCACTTTGTCACCATCTTTGAGATACGCTGCACCATCAACTATCACACGGTCACCTAACTGCAACCCACTGTTAATTTCCACTTTGTCACCATTAGCAGGATTTCCTAACTCTACTTTCTGGGCACGGACTGTATCTTCACCCGATAAGGTGAATACAATTACACTGGAGTCTGTTTGGGACTGCACTGCTTTTTGCGGTACTATCATGCTCATGGCTGAGTTGGTGGTGATTGCCGCCTGAGCAAACATCCCTGGTCTGAGTGAAGTTGTTGGTGGCAAGTCAATTTTGACTATAGCCTCACGTCTTTGGTCGTTTATTAGTGGTTGTATTTCCCTGACTCGTCCTTGCGCTCGCACGCGCGGATCGGCATCAGAAGTAATTTGCACAGATGTACCAACTTTTACTTGTATTAGTTGGGTTTCGGGCACTTTCGCCTGAAGTTCTAGTTTTTCATCCCGAATAATCGAAAATAGCTTTTGTGTACCACCAATCACAGTGCCAACTTGGGTTTGTGGCGGTACTCCAGTGACATCACCAACTCTAGCAAGTTTCTCCGCGATGACTCCAGAAACCGGCGCACGCACTATAGTTTGTTCCAACTGAGTTTGTAGTTGTTGCACTCTAGCAGCACTACTTTTGACATCTGCTTTGGCTTTGTTGATGGTAGCTTGAGCGTTAGCAATGTTTGATTGGGCACTTTTAGTGCTGGCTTGGGCACTACGCACATTTTCTTGCCCAAGATTCACAACTTCTATGGCAGTTTTTACAGCGTAGGAACGAGTATCGAGTTCTTGCTTACTAATCGTTCCAGAGTCGGCAAGTTTTTGATATCGCTGATAATTCTTGGCTGCTTCCTCTAATCTGGCTTTGGCTTGAGCTAAATCTGCTTGTTTTTGCTTGACTATTGCTTGATTTGATACCACATCTGCTTGTCTGGATATCAAATCTGCTTGTCGCGAATTAACATCTGCTTGTTTTGATTCTACATCTGCTTTTGCTTGGCTAATTTGGTTTTGGAGTACAGAATCATCTAATATCGCTAGCACTTGACCTTTTTTGACAAAAGCTCCTTCTTTGATATCTTCGGGGATACTTTTGATTTGTAGACCGTTTGTCTGAGGTAGCACAGGAATTAAATCATGAGCTGCTACAGTACCAGTGGTTTTTAGGGTACGAATGACACGCGCCTTTTCTACTGTGGCAATGGTAACCGTCATTGCTGGGTTTACTTTTTTAACCCCGACTACGCTTTGTTGACGAGCTGGCATACGACTGAATATAGCCATACTACCAAAGGCGATCGCTATCCCTAAACCAGTACCCAAGAATAATGGCTTCAACCATGCTCTAGTTTGTTTTTGAGCTAATTTGTTTGCAAAGCTACCATCTTCAGAGGTTACAGGTTCTTCCACCTCAAGTTTTGAAACACTTTCATCGCTCACACTGCCACCTCCGCTTTCTAAGTATGCTTACACTGTTAGTAATTTCTTAAGAAAACTTGAAATTTATTTTCTTCATCTTAATAAAATGACTCATTTTTCAGTCAATGTCTTTTGCAAGCACTAGTATATAATATGACAAAATAATTAATTTGATTAATAGCAATTATTCTCAATACTTTAAATTTAAAATGTAAAATTTAATACATTTTTTCTAATATTGTCTCTTTACTCTCAGAGTCTACTAATGCAAGTTTGCAAAACTGAAAATTCTGTGCGTCCCCGATTTTGGATATTTTTGTACCAGTCCTAATCGAGCTATTTTCGCTTGGTAGAGTTATTAGGTCACACACTAGATGTATTTAGATCACTGTCAATCGCTAGTTAAAAATGAAAAACTGATAGATAAAGCTAATGTAGATTTATCTAATTAAAATTAAAAGCGTTAATGTACTTTGCTATACTAGCTACTTATTTTACCACGCAATCTATACTCTTTCTGAAACCTTTGTATAAACAAAAAGTGATATATTATCCTGGAATGTAGGATATGTCAAGGTAGCATCTACACCCATACCTGAGTTAGAAAAGAGCAAACTGCACTGTCCAAAATTTGACTAAGGGCATTGAGCATGGAGTATTCATTCGCTATTAATTCTTCTTGCTGACTCCCTTATCCCCCTCATCTGCTTCACTCCTAGTCCCTAACTCCTTTTATCAATCAATAACTAATTGGTACATCCCAAAATAAACAGATATGTTTAATGCCACTGAAATTTTAATCGATGCCTTTGTAAATCAAATTCGAGAAGGTTACCGTCGCACCTATGGCTGCTTCAAAAATGATTATCAGGACATCATCGCGTGGGCTGGTAACATGGCTTTGGAAAATATTGCTAATAGCGACGCCCTTTACCATAATGTTGAACACACCGTCTTAGTTACCCTGGTAGGGCAGGAAATTTTGCGTGGCAAACATATCAGAGAAGGTGGTGTTTCCAGTGAAGATTGGCTGCATTTCATTATCTCCTTAGTCAGCCATGATATTGGCTACGTTAAAGGAGTTTGCCGACAAGACCGAGAAACAGCAGGCTTATATGCCACAGGTAAGAACGCCAGAATGATTTCTTTGGCTCCTGGGGCTTCTGATGCCAGTCTGACACCGTATCATGTTGATAGAGCAAAGCTATTTATTGATGAACGTTTTGGCGGTCACAAGTTAATAGATGCGGATGTGATTAAAAGCAATATTGAATTGACTCGATTTCCAGTACCTGCGGCAGAGGATCACCAAGACACAAAGTGCTTTGCCGGGTTAGTACGTGCTGCTGATTTGATTGGGCAATTAAGCGACCCGCGTTACTTAAAGAAAATTAATTCTTTATTCTACGAGTTTGAAGAAACAGGCATGAATAAAGTCCTGGCTTATAAAACTCCTGCTGATTTGCGGAAGAACTACGCAAAATTTTATTGGAATGGGGTATATCCTTATATCCAAGAAGGACTGCATTATCTCTCACTCACACAACAGGGAAAACAAATTCTGGCTAATCTCTACTCGAATGTGTTTGTTGTCGAACATGAAAAACAACTCGAAGAACAGCAGCGGTATTTAGAGGAGTTAGGAGTTAAAAGTTAATAATACGGAGGTAGGGAGTAAAAAATAATTAATTATGAATTATGAATTAAAATAAGAGCTTCATAACTCCTAACTCATAACTTATAACTCCTAACTATTTATGGATTGGTGGCGACGACTGAAGAAAAATCCTTTGGCACGATTTGGGGCAATTTTGCTGTTAATTTTCTACATAGCAGTAATTGCAGCCGATTTCGTTGCGCCTTATGACCCCTATGACTCACAGCCTAATGGTTCATTGCTGCCACCAACTAAGGTATATTGGGTTTCTCAATCAGGGCAGTTTATCGGGCCTCATGTTTATCCGACGACTCAGGGAGAGACGAATTTAGAAACAGGCGATCGCGAACTGATTGTAAACTTTAAAAAACCTTCACCCTTGCGTTTATTTGTCTCTGGTGCAGAATACCGATTGTTCCAGCTAAGTTTGCCACTACCCCCCAAATGGGATGAAGTTACAATTATTCCCGGTATTCCCTTGAATTGGCATTTATTTGGCACAACAACTGGGGCAAAATTTAACCTTTTGGGTACTGATGACCAAGGCCGCGACCAACTCAGTCGCTTGTTGTATGGCGGCCGCATCAGTATGTTTATCGGGATTTTTGGCGTTGCTATTTCCTTTCCTCTGGGTTTGCTGATAGGTGGAATTTCCGGCTACTTCGGAGGTTGGACAGATAGCATTATCATGCGTTTGGCAGAAGTGCTAATGACTTTCCCTAGTATTTATCTTTTAGTCACCTTGGGGGCAGTTTTGCCACCTGGTTTAACCAGTACCCAGCGGTTTTTATTGATTGTGTTGATTACTTCGGTTATTGACTGGGCTGGCTTAGCACGGGTAATTCGCGGACAGGTACTATCAATAAAAGAGCGAGAATTTGTCCAAGCTGCACGGGCAATGGGCGGTAACCGACTTTATATTATTGTCCGCCATGTTTTGCCGCAAACGGCTACCTATGTAATTATCTCTGCTACGCTGGCAGTTCCCAGCTTTATTGGTGCAGAAGCGATATTGAGTCTGATTGGTTTGGGTATTCAACAACCAGACCCCTCTTGGGGAAATATGCTTTCTCTGGCTAGTAATGCTTCAATTATGGTTTTGCAACCTTGGTTAATTTGGCCGCCAGCTGTGTTGATTATCTTGACAGTCCTAGCATTCAACTTACTCGGTGACGGCTTGCGAGATGCACTTGACCCGCGCAGTTTAAGAAGATAAGTTGTCAGAATAACAAATGCTGTCGCTGAAATAGCAAATGTTGTCGCCAAAGTAGCAAATGCTGTCGTTGAAATAGCAAATGTTGTCGCCAAAATAGTTTTTGTTGTCGCTGAAATAAAAAATGCGACTGCCGAAATAGCAAATGCTGTCGCTGAAATAGTTTTTGTTGTCGTCAAAATAGTTTTTGTTGTCGCTGAAATAGTTTTTGTTGTCGTCAAAATAGTTTTTGTTGTTGCTGAAATAGCAAATGCTGTCGCCAAAATAACAAATGCGAACTCCGAAGTATAGCCGTAGTCACACTCTTTAGGACACTTGGGAAGGGTGAATGCTAGAGTTAGCAATAGTTTTACCTCCTGCCTCCTGCCCTCTGCCTCCTGCCTCTTGGCAAATGCATAGGCGTAGCCAGCCGTAAGCATCGCTCGTACTCTACTGCTGAAAAACCCAACGGCGAAAAAGTTCTACCATAATCCGCCAGTTTCCCTGAGTTTCCTCAACGACATCATGACGCTTCAGAGTATTCAGCGCTTCCTGTAAATTGGTGTCGTTCATACCTGTAGATTGAGCTAAGGCATCCAGACTTAGCCCTTCTGAGTGAGGTGCAAGCACTTGTACAATTGCTTGTTGACCCTCAGCACCTCGCGCCGCCTGACCCCAAACCCCATCAAAGTAGTAGCGTCCCCGCTTGTAAAACTCAGGGTTATTGATAACTGCTTCCACGTCTTCTACTGTGAAAACTGGGTCACGCGATCGTCCTTGCTCAAAAACAAAGTCGTTGTAGCGGCGCACTAGCTGAAAACCCAGCAGTTGCACTAAATATGGTTGACCGTGTGTCAAAGCATAAATTTCATCTAAAGCTTCCGGGATATAGTCGAGGGGGAAGTCTTCATTACCTGGGTTAGCAAGAATTTGGTGGTTAGCTGCACGTTCTTGAAAGCCTACATGAATAGGAATGACGCTGGCAAAGAAGGGTTGAAAATAATCTGCTGTCATCTCTTCTAAAGTGTGCAAACCAGCAAATGCAAAGGCGATTTTAGAACTCATTTGCACTAAACCGCGCAAAAAACCCATAAAGTCGATAGGGATTTTTTTCGCTTCAATTAAATCTTCAATTTTCTCAAACTCGTCTAAGGCAATGATTAACCCACCATCTAGGTTTGCTTCCACCTGTTTTAAATAGCGTTCAAAAGTCCGGTAGGGGAGATTTAGTAAATCAGCGTCAGTTGGGGGTGGAAGTTTTACAGTTTGAGAAATTTCATCACAAATTGCCATTAGCACTTCACCCACACCTTGGGGGCTATCTCCCAAACGTAGCAAGTTGACATAGGCTAGCTGGATTTGTGAGCCTAGACAGTTAGCAGCGTTAAGCAGAATAGAAGTTTTGCCCATGCGCCTGTGACCGTAGAGAACTATAGACTGGAGTTGATTATCTATCACCCAGAGTTCTTCTAACTGTCTAATGATATCTTCTCGCCCAATGAAGAGATGACCTTGAACGGGGTCGCCTACAACATAAGGATTAACCACAGGCTTGGTGATGGAAATTTCTCCCACTTCACCAGCAATTTGTAAAAGGCTTTTTTGCCAAGTTTGAGCGATATCTATTATTAACCCTTGCTCTGCTTGTGGTAATGTGTCGGCTTGATTTAGGATTTTTGTCAGTTTGCCTAATGCTCGATTCAGAGCTAAAGACCTGGCTGAACGTGAGACGCTGCGTTCAATAAACTGGACATCCTCAACAACTTGACGTAAATTAGCAAGAACTTTCCAAGAAACTGGACGTAAAAGCGGTTCTTGTGGAAAAAGAGGAACTTGAATAGCAGCAATAGAGGCTGGTTTTTGAGCTTTATCAAACGCCGCTAGAGTTTGGGCAAGGATAAACATTTCCTCGCCATAGAGAAGAGAACGCACTACAGCAAAAGCCTCTATTGCTCTGGCTGGTTCTTTTTCATGTAGATGCCAGAAACCAGCAGCAGCAGCACGGGCAGGAGTATCTAAGCAAGTTTCTACTGTTAAGGGTGAGGAGATTAGTTCCTTGAAATAACGAAAGAATACAAAGCCTTTAAAAAGTTGTAACTTGATTTGTTTTCTCAAAGAACCTGAAGCAAAACCTACTAATTTCCAATCAAAGGGATCTGCCGCCAGTAAAGAAACACGCCAAATAATATGTTCTGATGAAGTTGTAGTAAGTACTCTATTGACTGCTTGAACAACAGGAATAAATTGTAGGGTATATGCTAGCAGTTCATTAGTATTATGTAAACCTATTTCCCAATCATTTTGCAACCAATTTTCCAAGCGCCAAACAAGATTAGGAAGAGGAAGCGGAGTAATGCGAGGGAATAGCCAACTACCGTTTTGGATGATTTGCAGGTTTAAAGGTAAGCCAATAAGCCAGGTTTCTGGACGCAGTAACGCCACGCCTACCGCCACGCTGAACGCCACGCCGAACGCCACGCCGAACGCCACGCCGAACGCCACGCCCAACGCCACGCCTACCGCCACGCCCAACGCCACGCCTACCGCCACGCCCAACGCCACGCCTACCGCCACGCCCAACGCCACGCCTACCGCCACGCCGAGCGCCACGCCCAACGCCACGCCAGACACCATGCCTACCGCCACGCCTACCGCCACGCCCAACGCCACGCCGAACGCCACGCCGAACGCCACGCCGAACGCCACGCCTACCGCCACGTCTACCGCCACGCCCAACGCCACGCCTACCTTAACCACGCCTACCGCCACGCGGAGCGCCACGCCGAGCGCCACGCCGAACGCCACGCCCAACGCCACGCCCAACGCCACGCCCAACCCCACGCCCAACGCCACGCCCAACGCCACGCCCAACGCCACGCCCAACGCCACGCCCAACGCCACGCCCAACGCCATGCCGAACCAGCTAACGTAAACATTTGTCTGAAAAATTAAGCCTATAGCTACAGGTATAATTATTGTTAAAACTAATCCTTGGAAAAGTAACTGACTTTGGATAGCATTTTGACGCAATAACTTCCATCCCTTGCGCCAATTCATTTCTGTTTCAGGAATATACCCACCCCCGAATCTATCCACATACCACCGCAAAGCCTGGGGAAAGAAAAACACCCAGTACAAAAGGCGCAGATAATCTAGGGGATTCCAAATAGACAGGGGACGCCTTAACTTAGGTGCTAAGTTTAAACGCGGTACAGGAGGTTGCTGGGTCATAATTCAGTTTTTATCCTCTGTATGTACCGCGAATAGATTTGATGACACGAAAACATAAGTCGCCGGGGGTGTCCGCAACTTTCTTTGATTAGTTGAATGATTTCGTCTTCTGAAAAACTAATCGGAGTATTCATTAAACGATTGTGAATAAATCTACGGACTATATTTTCGTCCCAAGGGTGGATAATTTCTTCAATGCAAACACCTTGGAAAGGTGAAGGATTATCTCGACTATCAGGAAATAAAACGTCTAGGTGTTCGCTAGCTGTAATCACCAAGCGCAGAGGTGGGTTAGCTTGTCCATCCGCTAAACCACGCAGTTGTTGGCGCAAGTCTCTAGTAAAACCCTTCCAAGTCATTCGTTCTACTTCATCTAATAACAACAATAGTTGCTGTTGTTGTAAATTACGAATTAATTGCCGACCCTTCTGGACAGGGATATTAACTTGCTTGCATAGTTCATCATAAAAGTCATCGTCGCTAAAAATTAGGCTTAAATTAAGATAAATTGCTTTGCGGGGTTTGAGCAGCCGATGTTGTGCTTGTTGGTAAATAGCTTGGAGTAGAGAAGACTTACCGATTTTTTTCTCTCCAATCAGTGCTACGCTACTGCCACTGTTGAGGGTTTCAAATATCCTTGTAATCTCCCTTTCGCGACCGTAGAGTAGACGCTGGTCAGTAATGATGTCATTCAGGGGAGTAAATGGGTTATCTGTATAAGCAGGGATGGAATCAACAATATTATAATTTTGCGTTTCCAGCCATTGCGAATACTTAGATTTTAACCAGGTTAGAAATTTTGTATCTTTGGTTTTACCACTTTTGTTATTATCTAGAAATCCTTCGCGGTCTTGTTGGGGAGCAAATCGTTGGTTATATATCGTCCACATTTGCCTTCTCACAGTCTCAGCTGTGCTGGGAAGTTGCTTATTTTGTAATGATTGGTCTGCAACCTGATTATTGTTGTTAACAGTGTTCTCATCAGGAAACTTTGCCAGAAGAATTTCTTGTTCTGTAGGTCTTAAACCATACTGACGACATATCTCCATTACCAGAAAGGTTTGCCAAGAACTCATACTTCTGCCATTCTCCTTGACACCTCGACAAGCTAATCTGCACTTCTAGACTTTAACCAAACAGAATTTAAATATACCATTTTCCGGATATCTAAAAATGCGGAATATTTTTTCCGGTAATTTTTCTAATAACCGGAAAGGCTTTTCTGGGACTTTATTTAAGAGAAAATATATGCTGTTGTCAATAGTTATTTATTAATCAAACTGATTTTGAGAGGTAAATTAGTATGAGAGTCTCAATTGACAAAGTAATTGTACCATTGACAGTAGCTATCATAGGTTTGAGTGGTGTTTTGGGTGCTGCTTGGATTACTGCAAACGGAAAGACTAATCCCGAAGTTCATATTTATCCTACTTCTGATTTAGAATGCAATCAAACTTCTGCAACTAAAGTATGTGTTTCTCATCTTACTGTGCAAGTTAACAGCAATGAACTTCAGCAAGTGAAAAATCGCGATCGCCTCTTTCTCAAATCTGGAGATACTCTAAGATTATCAAACCTCAATTATTGCATACCATCTCAAACTCTACTCAATAAAGTAGAAGTCAGAGGATATTTATTTAAACATGGAGTTGAGAGTTATAAAAATGGACTTTTCACTCCTAGTAACTTCCCGATTTATGCTGCTTGCCATAATATTGGTAACTTCCAAAAAACTTGGAAGCTTGAACCAGGACAGCACCAAGTCAACATACCCATCATCAAGTATGTTGGTAGCAACAGAATTGTTGACTGTAGTTTCTACTTTAACTTGGATGTTGGACGGTAATTTCAGTCTTCTGTTTAAAAGCGAAAGTGAGTAATAGTTTTATGGCTTACAGCGAGTTTAGTTTAGCTAAAGCAAAACAAGAATTTAGTTTAACCACATTAGAAAAACGCAATATTTTCGCTACTGTTCCCGAATTAGTAGCGAGTAATTTACTTGCAGAAACACTTAATTATAACCTGGATATTGCTTTAGGTAGTAACAGTGAAAAAGCGCGTTCTGAGTTAATTATTGCGCCAATTTTAGTTGATTTACGCCGACAATTAAGCGAGCAAGTTAGTTTATTTTCTGGGGTAGATTTCACTGTCGATAATACCAAAGGATTAAATGGTACTTGCGATTTTATTATTACCAAATCCCCAGAAATTTTGATTTTGACAGCACCAGTAATTATAGTTGTAAAAGCTAAAAAAGAAAATATTAATGCGGGTTTGGGTCAGTGTGCAGCAGAAATGGTAGCAGCCCAAATTTTTAATCAGCAAGCTGCAACTGAGATTAAAACAATTTATGGCGCAGTCACAACGGGCAGCATTTGGCAATTCCTCAAACTAGAAGAACAAACACTAACTATTGATTTAAGCGAATATTATCTCAAAGATGTGAATAAAATTCTTGGTATTTTAGCCAGTGGTATTTCTCAAGAAAATTAACAAAATATCAAACAGCTTAATAGCGAATTCGCGGGTCTACATAAGCGTTTAAAATATCAATTAAAATACTGGCGCTGACAACGATCGCACCAAAAAACACCAGTACTCCCTGGACTGTGGGATAATCGCGATCGCTAATGGCTTGATATAGTCGATTAGCTAACCCAGGCCAAGAAAACGTTACCTCTGTCAAAATCGCTCCACCCAATAAAGAGGCAAAAGTTAATCCTAAAACTGTAATTACTGGAATTAAGGCATTTTTTAACGCATGGGAAACTAAAATCTTGTTTTCCTTAATACCTCTGGCTCTAGCGGCTTCTACATAATCTGCTTGCAAGGTTTGCTTTAAATTCACTCGTACAATTCGCTCAAAAATTCCACTGAGCAAAATTCCCAGCGTCAGACTTGGTAAGGCCAGATAATACAAAGATGTGAAAAACTGACTGAAGTTTCCAGCGAGTAAGCTATCGATTGTATACAATCCAGTGATAGGTGTGGGGGTGGGAAGGGTGGGCGGAAAGCGGTTAGAATTAGGAAACCAACCAAGTTGTACTGAGAAAATCAACTGCAAAATCATTCCTGCCCAATACATCGGGAGTGCGTAGGTAATGATACCAAATAAGCGCCCACCAACATCGAAATATGTTCTAGGACGGGAAGCTGAAAGAGTACCAACTAAAATTCCGACGATGAGTGCAACCGCCATACTACATACTGCTAACTCTACCGTCGCGGGGAAATATTGCCTAATGATGTCCCAAACATTCTCTCCCCGACTCAACAAAGAACTTCCCAAATCAAACCGCAACAGATTTCCTAAGTAATTTAGGTACTGTAGCCACAAAGGCAGATTTAAACCAAGTTGTTTTCGCAATGCTTCTTTAGCTGCTTCTGGCGCACGTCCACCGAGAATTGCATCTGCTGGATCTCCTGGTGTTGCTCTGAGTAAGAGAAATACAATAGTAATGATAGTTAATAGCTGAAGTGGCGCTAACAGCAACCGGGAAACAATGTAATATTGTAAAGCTTTAGAGCGAGACATATTTTAGTTATTTATTATTCGTTATTTGTTATTTGTGAATGATGCTCTATCCTCAATGCCCAATGCCCTATACTCAATAGATATCTTGCAATCCCTAACAGCCTACACCTTAATCCCCTCCCCTTACCAAGGGGTAGGGTGACAAAGTGTAGCTTTGGTTCTTTGAGGTTATTATTTGTGATTTACGCAAGAGGTCTAATGACTAAGGACAAATGACTAATGACTAATGACTAATGACTAACGACTAATGACTAATGACTAATGACTATTTTTTAATAGTCTGGTAAACCAAAATTTGAATTGGATTAAGTTGTACGCTACTAACACCATTTCGGGCAAATACATAATCTTTGTTTTGCCATAGTGGGACGTAAGGTACATCTGTGGTTACTTGATTTTGAATTTCGGCAAAAATTTTCTGACGCGCTTCGGGATTTTGTTCTTTACGTTGCTGGTCAATTAACTTATTCACAGCTTCGTTATAGTAAAATGAACCCTGAGTTTGACTGCTTCCATCTTCACATCCTTTAGCAACCGAACCTTTCTCACAATACAAAAATGGCTGCACGTAATTATCTGGATCTAAAAAGTCTGGATACCAATCGAGTAAAGCTGCTGGATATAATCCTCTAGAAATATCTTTAAAGAAAGCAGGGCCTTCAGCAACAGCAACTTCAAATTGCAGGATTCCATCCATTTTGGCATCAACAAGCGATTTAAGTGTCTGTGCTGCCAAACTCCGAGTAGGTGAACTAGAAGGATACCAAACTTGAACTTTTGCCGGATTTTCTTTGGAAAAACCAGCGGTAGTTAATAATTGTTTGGCTCGATCGAAATTAGCATCGCCATATTTATCTTTAAATAATGGTTGAGAAACATTAAACGTTGTGGGAATCATGCTATAAAGCGGATCTGCTTGACCAAGTAATACTCGTTCATTTATTAATGGACGGTCAACTATTGAGGCGATCGCAGCTCTAACTTCTGCTTTATCTAAAGGCTTTTGATTCCGATTTAATACCAGATAACTTACTACACTACCCTGAGCAGCGATCGCTTGCCAATCTCCTTTTTTACCACCTTCCTCCAAGCTTTGAGTTTGGTCTGGTTGTAGGGATAAATAAGCTACATCCACTCCACCTGTACGGAAAGCATTAAACAAATTAACCGGACTAGTCTGAATTTGGACGTTTACACCTTTATTAGCTGGTTTTTCGCCCCAATACTTATCAAACACATCAAATCGCAGGGAATCAGTGCCATACTGAGCTAACTTGTAAGGGCCAGTTCCCACAAAAATATTCGGCTTGAATTCACCCGCACCAACTTTGTAGGCTTTGGGCGAAACTGCACATACCCCAGGAAAAGCCAGCAGTGAAGGAAACGCTGCAAAGGGCTTTTTCAGCTTAATACTTAACTCATATTCGCCTGTGGTTTTTACCGAATCTACTATATCGCCTAATAAGAAAGAGGGTTTTCCTTTATTTTGAATAAAACGCTCGATAGTAAACGCCATTGCTTGGGCGTTGAAGGGAGTTCCATCGTGATAAACTACTCCTTGGCGTAAAGGGATAGTGTAAGTTAAGCCATCTTGGCTGACTTTTGGTAATGCTGTAGCGAGTTGGGGCTTAATTTGCGTGCTTCCTGGTTCGTAGGTGTAGAGGCGATCGCTCATATTAAACACCAAACCCAAGGATGCTAACTCATAAGCATCAGCTGGGTCAAGAGTTCTCGGCTTCGCTGTTGTACCTATAGTAATGCGACCATCGCCTGTAAGGCTATTCAGAGAACCCGATGGTGGGGTAGTTAGCTGTGGACGAGGAGCGCAACTCACAACTAAAAATAAACATACACAGAATAAAGATATAAATTGTATAATTCGACTCCAGCGTTTCACGGTCAAGGAAAACCAGATCATAGTAATAAAATCTTAGATATCAGCGGTCAGACATCTTACTACATTTGTGACTATTGTGCCTTAATTTTTACAAATAATTTTGTTAATGCTTGCAGCTAAGTATATACGTACAAATTGGTCATTAGTCATTAGTCATTTGTCATTAGTCATTTGTCCTTTGTGAATGACCAATGACTAATGACTAATAGACATTTCCAGAAATCAGGAAAATTTTTATTTAATTAAGATTTAAAACATTAACTAAATTTGTCATAAATTCATAGTTACTAGGGAATAGCTTTGTTAAGCTCTGACAGTAGCCCAAGTAGCCTACATTAAAACTTATCCTGTTGCTGCTTGGGTAAACATAGCTGTGGAGCGGTTTATCATAGAAACGGCTGCATGATTTTTCGGAAAAATCTAGTTTTATACATCAGCAAAAAAGCGATCGCGATATCGTGAACAGCAGATTGAAAGTCTAATAGTGAGACTAAGAGCGTGAAATATTTCTTTCTATCTGAGGGATGGACAGTTGCTAGAGTGTGGGCATCTGACGGACTCTGGCAAATAACCGCATGGCGACGCCAACCAGATATTCAACGAATGAATATTTGTATAGTAGAACAAAACGAATTGCTATGGCTGTATCGAGTTGAAGAAGCCATTTTAACCGTCGAAGTCAAGCCAACAACCCCAGTAACCGCCAGTCAGAACATCGGTCAAGTAGTACTCAAGCGTTTGATGAGTGCCGAACAAGTCATCGAACGCCTGGGTATTGCTCAGACTAAGTGTCAACTACAAAACATCCAGTTGGTAGTTCAGTAGGGGAAGAAGATGCGGGGACACGGGGATGCTCTGATACAGGGAAAGATAACATGGGAAATTTATCACAAAAACTCTTCCCATCCCCGCGTCAGAGCGTCTCCCAGTCTTTGCGTCTCTTCCTCACTCTCCTCGTAAAGAAAAGATAAGCAAATTTAATCCCCGACAGGATTGGTAGCGAAAAAACTTGCACATGCTACGCGATCGCAATAATTTACACGCTTGCAAACAGTTCCATCAATAGTTACACTTTTTAAAATATTCTCATTTTTGCTTGGCGACGGATACCCTACGGGGTAAATCTCAAGGGAGCGAGTAAGCATTGCCAAACCACCACGCTGTCTGACTTAATAAGACTAAGTTGTGGTCAAAGTCTGGCTCTGGCAATAACAAAAACAAAAGCGAGTTTTCTGAGTGGCGTTTTCGTTTCTCAGAACCTCAGTAAGATAATTGCTTTGTAAACTAACTCATCGAGGAGGAGCGTAGTCGATGGGACTACCCTGGTACCGAGTACACACAGTCGTTCTGAACGATCCAGGGCGGCTGATTTCTGTACACCTAATGCACACAGCCTTAGTAGCAGGCTGGGCTGGTTCGATGGCACTATACGAACTGGCTATTTTTGACCCTAGCGATCCGGTTCTTAACCCGATGTGGCGTCAAGGAATGTTCGTGCTGCCCTTCCTAGCACGTTTAGGCGTTACTCAATCTTGGGGTGGTTGGAGTGTTACCGGGGCTTCAGGAGGCGATCCTGGCTTCTGGTCATTTGAAGGCGTTGCTGCGGCTCACATCGTTCTTTCCGGTCTGTTATTCTTAGCTGCCGTTTGGCACTGGGTTTACTGGGATTTGGAACTCTTTAGAGATCCTCGCTCAGGTGAACCCGCTTTAGACTTGCCAAAGATGTTTGGCATTCACTTGTTCTTATCTGGTCTACTTTGTTTTGGCTTTGGTGCTTTCCACCTCACCGGACTATTTGGCCCGGGGATGTGGGTTTCTGACGCTTATGGTATAACTGGCAGCATCCAGCCAGTAGCGCCAGAATGGGGCCCAGATGGTTTTAACCCATTTAACCCTGGTGGCGTTGTGGCTCACCATATTGCCGCTGGTGTTGTTGGTATTATTGCAGGTTTATTCCATCTAACAGTCCGACCCCCCGAAAGGCTCTACAAAGCTCTGCGGATGGGGAACATTGAAACAGTACTTTCTAGCAGTATCGCAGCAGTATTCTTCGCTGCTTTCGTAGTAGCTGGTACTATGTGGTACGGTAATGCTACCACCCCCATTGAACTGTTTGGCCCTACCCGCTATCAATGGGATCAAGGCTACTTCCGTCAAGAAATTCAGCGCCGCGTCCAAACCAGTGTTGGTCAAGGTGCAACCCTTGAGCAAGCTTGGTCGCAGATTCCAGAAAAACTAGCTTTCTACGATTATGTCGGCAATAGCCCCGCCAAAGGTGGTCTATTCCGTACTGGGGCGATGGACAAGGGTGATGGCGTTGCTCAGTCTTGGCAAGGTCATGCTGTATTCAAAGATTCCGAAGGACGGGAATTGACCGTGCGTCGTCTCCCCAACTTCTTTGAAACCTTCCCAGTGGTCTTAACCGACGCTGATGGAGTTGTCCGTGCTGACATTCCCTTCCGTCGTGCAGAATCTAAGTATAGCTTTGAGCAATCTGGTGTCACTGCTAGTTTCTATGGTGGTGACCTCAATGGTCAGACCTTTACAGACCCGGCAGATGTTAAGAAATATGCTCGTAAGGCTCAAGGCGGTGAAATCTTTGACTTTGACCGGGAAACCTTGAACTCTGATGGCGTATTCCGCACCAGTCCTAGAGGTTGGTTTACCTTTGGACACGCTGTGTTTGCTCTGTTGTTCTTCTTTGGTCACCTCTGGCATGGCGCTCGTACAATTTACAGAGACGTATTTGCCGGTGTTGATGCAGATCTAGAAGAGCAAGTCGAATGGGGTCTATTCCAGAAAGTGGGTGACAAGTCAACCCGCCGGAACGAAGCCCTCTAAGGTACTGGAAAATGGGGACTGGGGACTAGGAAAGAAGTATTTAAGAAGATTTCAATACTCAATTCCTAATACCCAGTCCCTAATACCCAATCCCTAATCCCCTGATTACTAGCTGGATAGGCAGGAACTCATAAAATGGAAAGCGTTGCATACATCTTGATTTTTACCCTGTGTATAGGTGTTCTCTTCTTTGCGATCGCATTTCGCGAACCCCCTCGCTTTGAGAAAAAAGATAAGTAAGTCGCTATTACCAGAAATTTAAGCGCATTCAATCTTAAGTATCCGTTACTACCATATTCAGTAGTAACGGATATTATTGTGTTTGTCCTTCGTCATTAGTTATTGGTGATTTGTTAACACTCAGCAGTCATCTTCTAATACACAATCCTTTTAATCTTGTGATATAATTTCCAATCTTGGGAGTTGATATGTGTTATTACTAGCTTTTCTGCGCTAGGATGAAAAAGGATGTTAAGTGCGGACTGCTTAAATACAGTTGCATATACATCGCACTTATTGCACAAACTTTACGGAGACTAAAACCGGGAACTAAATCAGCATGGTCAATCAGAATTTAACCGCTACAGAAATTGGATTCACTCACGAAGATTTCGCTGCTCTACTTGATAAATACGACTATCATTTTAGCCCTGGTGATATTGTACCAGGAACCGTTTTCAGTATAGAGCCGCGCGGCGCTCTGATTGACATTGGTGCTAAAACAGCAGCATACATACCCATACAAGAAATGTCTATTAACCGGGTTGATGCCCCGGAAGAGGTCTTACAGTCAAACGAAACGCGGGAATTTTTCATCCTCACTGATGAAAATGAAGATGGTCAATTAACTCTTTCCATCCGCCGTATAGAGTACATGCGGGCTTGGGAACGCGTGCGCCAACTGCAAGCAGAAGATGCTACAGTACGTTCTGGTGTATTTGCAACCAACCGCGGTGGAGCCTTGGTACGAATTGAGGGATTACGCGGTTTTATACCTGGTTCCCACATCAGCACCCGCAAACCTAAAGAAGAATTGGTAGGCGAAGAGTTACCACTAAAGTTCTTAGAGGTAGACGAAGAACGCAACCGCTTAGTTCTATCCCACCGTCGGGCGTTAGTTGAACGCAAGATGAACCGCCTAGAAGTTGGGGAAGTAGTGATTGGTACAGTTCGTGGTATCAAACCTTACGGTGCTTTCATTGATATTGGCGGCGTCAGCGGTCTACTACACATTTCTGAAATTTCTCACGAACATATTGATACACCTCACAGCGTGTTCAATGTCAATGATGAAGTGAAAGTTATGATCATTGATTTGGATGCCGAAAGAGGTCGAATTTCTTTATCTACTAAGCAGTTAGAACCAGAACCCGGTGATATGATTAAAAACCGAGATTTGGTCTACGATAAAGCAGAAGAAATGGCTGCTAAGTATCGGGAACAGCTGTTAGCTAAGCAGCAAGGTACTAATGCTGCATCTGCTGGAGTTATGGAAGTTGTAGCAGAGGAAGAAATTCCACCAGCTACGGAAATTGAAGAGGAAATTCCACCAGCTACGGAAATTGAAGAGGAAATTCCACCAGCGACAGAAACCGAAGACGAAATTCCCGCAGCGACAGAAACCGAAGAAGAAATTCCCGCAGCTATTGAAGAGTAATACATTTAGAGTTTTACTGTCTTTAATTAAAAGTATCAAAGCATTGTTTAAAGAGGGTTTTCCCTCTTTTTTTATGTATTTTGTCATTGGTCATTAGTTAAAGGACAAATGACAACGGACAAAGCGCAAAGTCTGAGCGCTGGCTTCCAGCGATCAGAACTTTGTAAGAGAGGACAAATAACTAAATAAGTAAGGTGAAATATTTTGACAACTATTAAATGTAGAAACATCACTTTTGATAATATTCAAGCAATTTTGTTTGATAAAAACGGAACTCTAGAAGATTCAGAAACATATTTGCGATCGCTAGCACAAAAAGCAGCGAGGTTGATAGACGCTCAAGTTCCCGGTGTTGGGGAACCGCTATTAATGGCATTTGGCGTCAATGGCAATACTCTCGACCCAGCAGGTATAGTATCGGTGGCGAGTCGCCGCGAAACAGAAGTTGCTGCTGCGGCATATATTGCTGAAACTGGAAGAGGATGGTTTGAATGCTTAAAAATCGCTCGTCAAGCTTTGGATGAAGCGGAAAAATACATTGGACAAACTCCTTCACCAGTGTTTATCGGTAGTTTGGAAATATTGAAATATTTACATGAAGCTGGTATAAAACTCGGTATACTCTCTGCGGCGACAACTGATGAAGTGCAACAGTTTGTAGCCCATCACCAATTAGGTGATTATATCCAGCTGCAAATGGGAGTGGATGAGGGGCCCAGTAAACCAGATCCGATACTATTTTTGCAAGCTTGTCAAGCCTTGGGAGTCGAACCAAGCGCTACATTGATGGTAGGAGATTCAGTTGGTGATATGCAAATGGCACGTGATGCTAAAGCCGCAGGTTGTATTGGAATCACCTGGGTGGGTCAGCCGGATAATGTTAAAGGTGCAGATGTGGTGATTAATCAACTTGATGAAATTCAGATTTTAAGTAGATAGGCAGGAAAAAACTAAACTATGTAAAGATAAGTAAATACGGAGAATAAATCTACCAAGGTAATTAAAATATGAACACTCGTTTAAGGGTCTTCCTGACTTATAAACAAGACCGAACTCTGTTCAACCTGAAAACAGCTTACAGAAGAGGGGAAAAGTGTTTAACTTTTTCCCTTTTCGTTTTCTTTGCTTGATAGCTTACAGAAAAATGTAAAATCGAAAACATTCATCCAAGATGATGAAAATTAGTTATTAAAATTTTTAATGAATAAAGAGTTTATTTTATAGGTTTGGATAAATGGATTTTGTAATGATTATAGGATTAGCGGCTGCCACATTAACCACGATCGCCTTTCTACCACAGATGTTTAAAACCTGGAAAACAAAATCAGCAAAAGATATTTCTTTTGTGATGTTGATTACATTTATAACTGGTGTTTTTTTGTGGTTAATTTACGGAATTTATCTCCAAGCATTACCTATTATTCTTGCTAACGGCATCACATTATTTTTTAACTTGATAATTTTATGGCTTAAAATTAAATATAGATAAAGCAGCCTTGATAACTAGAAATAACTTCCAGCTACACAAACTCTCGTTTGCCTGCTCAGACTAAAATAAAACTTACAGAGTTAGTTTTTGTCTTGTGTATATGGGAGTAAATTACATTTATGCAAATACTTAGAAAAAAAGCCTGTGACATCATCTCTATTTGACTCGGAACGCCTTTTATTTACACCAACTACCCCAGACACTAACGCTATTCCCCTGATTTTCGCCTTTCCCAATGAGTACAGCGTCGGTATCACTAGCCTTGGCTATCAGGTAGTTTGGGCAACTTTGGCAATGCGTAATGATGTGCAGGTGAGTCGCCTATTTACTGATACTCACGAACAACTCCCCAGAAAGCCGGAAATTGTCGGATTCTCTATTTCCTGGGAATTGGATTATGTAAATATTTTAAATTTGCTAGAGTCTTTAGAGATTCCTATTTGGGCAGCTTCTCGTGATGATTCTCATCCGATAATTTTTGGTGGGGGGCCAGTTCTCACTGCTAATCCCGAACCTTTTGCAGATTTCTTTGATGTAATTTTGCTGGGAGATGGCGAAAATTTACTAGGAAATTTAATTGAAGCTTACAAAGAAGTAAGAAATAGTTCTAGACAAACTCAACTACAAAGATTAGCACAAGTACCAGGTATTTATGTTCCCAGTTTATATGAGGTGGAATATCACACTAGAGATGGTGCGATAAAGTCTATTCAACCAATTTGCTCTGAAATTCCCGTAGTGGTGCAAAAGCAAACTTATCGAGGAAATACTCTATCAGCATCCACTGTAGTCACCGAAAAAGCAGCTTGGGAAAATATTTACATGGTGGAAGTGGTGAGAAGTTGTCCAGAAATGTGTCGTTTTTGTTTGGCAAGTTATCTCACATTACCTTTTAGAACAGCGAGTTTGGAAGGATCGTTAATTCCAGCTATCGAAAGAGGTTTACAAGTTACAAATCGCTTAGGATTATTAGGGGCTTCAGTAACTCAACATCCAGAATTTGAAGCGTTATTAGATTATATTAATCAGCCCAAGTTTGATGATGTTCGTTTGAGTATTGCTTCAGTACGCACCAACACCGTAACAGTCCAGTTAGCAAAAACTTTGTCCCAACGAGACACGCGATCGCTTACTATTGCCGTAGAAAGTGGTTCCGAAAAAATCCGGCAAATCGTCAACAAAAAGCTGCATAACGATGAAATTATCCAAGCAGCTATAAATGCCAAAGCTGGTGGACTTACAGGTTTAAAACTCTACGGAATGGCAGGAATTCCTGGCGAATCAGCAGAAGATTTAGAACAAACCGTGGCAATGATGCATAGTATCAAAAAAGCTGCACCGGGATTGCGGCTAACATTTGGATGTAGCACATTTGTACCCAAAGCACATACACCCTTTCAGTGGTTGGGAGTAAATCCTCAAGCCGAAAAACGGTTGCAATTTTTGCAAAAACAACTAAAACCAAAAGGGATAGAATTTCGCCCAGAAAGCTATAATTGGTCAATAATTCAGGCTTTGTTATCTAGGGGCGATCGCAGACTCTCCCAACTTCTCCAACTAACTCGTAACTTTGGCGACTCCTTGGGTAGCTACAAACGCGCTTTTAAACAACTTAAAGGACAAATCCCCGACTTAGATTTCTACGTTCACGATGATTGGTCAACAGAGCAAATATTACCCTGGAGCCACTTGCAAGGGCCTCTGCCACAGTCTACACTACTAAAGCATTTGGCTGATGCTCAGAGTTATATCAATCCATCCCTCAAAGAACTACAGCCAGTACTGGGGACTAGAAACTAGGGACTGGGGACTAGGAATTAAAAGTTAATACTCAACACCCAGTACCTAATACGTTTGAATTCATATCTGAAAACTTGATGCAAACCACAGCTGAGTATTACTGCGCCTATTGCGGCGAACCAAACTTAACTTTTATTGATTTGAGTGCTGGGGGACAACAGTCTTATGTAGAAGATTGTCAAGTTTGCTGTAATCCAAATATTTTGTATGTTCGGGTTGATGAAGACACCCTAGATATCGAGATTGATACCGAATCTGAAAGTTGAGTTTTAGGTTTTTCTTTCCATGCTGCACTTTAAACATTCCTCACTCATCAATGCGCCACTAGAAGTAGTTTGGAAATTTCACGAAAGGCCAGACATTTTGCAACTACTAACTCCACCTTGGCAACCAGTCCAAGTAGTCCGTCGCGATGGAGGGCTTGATGTGGGCGCTATCACAGAATTTCGGCTGTTTCTTGGGCCATTACCCTTAACTTGGCTAGCACGTCATACTGAATACCAAAAATATCGCCTGTTTACCGACGAACAAATATCTGGGCCTTTTGAGTTTTGGGTACATCGACATGAATTTGAACCTGAGAATGCTGGTAAAACCAAGTTGACTGATGCAATTTCTTTTTCAATGCCTGGTGGCGGAACAGTTGAATTTATCAGCGGTTGGTTAGTGCAAGCACAACTAGAAGCGATGTTTCGCTATCGCCACTATATAACGAAACGAGAATGCGAGTCTTGATGCAGAACTATAAGCGCTCAGGTAGTGGTTGCTAGTTAATTTTTGAGCGGCGATCGCATTTCGATATCATTACTTGGAAGTATTGCACGCAAGCAATACTCAAGTTTAAAAGCGTAAGTGTTGGTAGGTTGAGCTACTTACACCAATTTAGCTGTGCCATCTGACTACAATAATTGAACGTGAGTTCGACGGATAGAAAAGCCCAAAAAGCTTGCTAGGCATGAATTTGCTTAAGTGGGCAGGTGAAGTGCGATCGCTACGCTCGCCGCAG
>JBALDB010000040.1:0-25186 GCA_036918135.1 Nostoc sp. | reverse complement strand
CCTATTTGCCTAAAAAACCCTCGATTGACATTTACCCAAAAGATTTGCCTGCACTACCTCCTACCATTTTTTAGTTCCGTCGAACTCACGTTAATCTAGTGTTAAATTTGAAATAATTAATTTAATTACTAACGTAAAAAGTTTAACTTTACTGATTATGTCTCTATTAATGTAAGATATTTTAGTTGCAAACAAAACACTATAAAAATTTAAGACGATTAGTCTATATTCAACATATTTAAACCAACCAAAAGGCAGATTCACTCAGCTATAATTACTTCTAGTATATTGAATACAAAACAAAGGGCGTTAGGAGTTGAGGGTGCGACTAACCCAAAGACTTAGATAATCACAGAGTAAAAGTTTTAGTTTTTACTCTGTGTTTATTTGTTTATACCAACTGCAAAAATTTAAAATTTTAATTGTAAACTGCTAAATTTCTGCACCTGGTTTTGATTCGGCTCCCATTGGTTCAACGTAATCACGGAAAAGAGTAATCTGTTGCTCAAAACCTAATAATTGAATTTGACTAAACAGCGTTTGAGATCCTGAGGATAGCTCATAATCTTCAGGCATAGGAATAATAGTGCCATTTTTCATACCTTCAGCTAATAGATACCAAAAAAGTAACTTAGTAGTATCTCCCAAAGAACCATATTTACGGGAAGTTTCGGTATCAGCTTTGTTAATCAAATCACGCTGAATCTGTAATTGTTGTTCTTGAGATAATTCTTTAACTTGATTAAATAAACCTTCGGCAATATCTGGGGAAGCAGTGCTAGCTCCAGGAGCAGCGGGAGTAATTGAGCGACCCATTTCTTTATAGATAAACCAAAATAAAGCCAGCTGTTCATCTACACCTAATTTTCGCCAAGCTTCTACATGTTGACGAATAGTTGGATCGTTAGTTTGCGTATATGCCATTGTTAACTCCAATTGCGATTAATTTATTATCTGCAACGTTATCAAATTTACATTTAAAGTTTTACCCTACTGAAGACAGATGTATTTAAATCACAAAGAAGAAGAAATTAGGAATGAGACATAAATTGAGCAAAGTGTAGTCCTGCATGAGAAAGATTACGACTTAGGACTTAAATAAATCTTGGCTTGTTTAAAAAGTTGGGGAGCTGAGCATTAGCAAGTGTTGTAGGGTTAGTTACCCCATCCTCCAGCCAATGACAAATACTTCTCTACGAGAGGCTGCGCCAACGGCTGCTTTCAAGAAACAAGGCAGAAGGCAGAAGGGAAGAGGATTTGACTTGTTTGTTCCAATCATAGCGGGTGGCGATCGCCACCAGTGAGTCTTCTCCTAACAAAGACGCTCTTGCTGGCTTGCTTCCGCGCAGGCGTACGCTCACTACAAGTGACCAATTAACTTTGCAACACACTCCAAAGAATATGCCCAGATAACAGCATCATCACGGAAATACCTAGCTGATAAGCACGAGTCCGAAGCGGCTGTATAGCACGTAGATAAGCTACAGAATACACAAAACGCGACAAAACAAACACTGGAAAATAAATTAGAATGCCTTGTTCCCAGCAGCCTAAGTTAACATAAGCAGTAGCTAGAAATAGGAAAATCGGAATATTTTCCACATCATTGTTTAAAGTCTTAGTAGCGCGTTCCAATAATTGAGACTCTTGTACAACTCCAGTTCCTCCTTTACCAAAAGTAGCAGCATCTTCTGGTGTAGAAAAATTATTTGACTTTTGGCGAGTATTGACTTGGATTAAGGCTATAGCGAACATTTTCAGAAATAGAGTAACAACAGTTATTCCGTAAATTTTCCAAGCAAACATAGCTGTCACTCATTCCTTACCCACAACAGCAACAATCTTCTCATTTTTGGATACACTTATACGATATTCAAAAAACCTAGTATTTGGCTTAACTAAACTAAAGTTACGCTGTTAGTCAGATCAAAAAATCTCAATTCATACTTTGACCCAGCAATGCCTCTTTTTTAATTAATCCAACCTGAGCGCTTTATAAACTGCCAGAAATCGGTAACAGCCGAACTGGTACGACGATTCAGAATCCACGAGCCAGACTGCTTCTTGCCTGCTAAATAGAACCAAGGAGAGGTTGCATAGCTAGAAATGTATAGCAAAATTTCCCAATCGAAACTCGTGGCACAGAAGTCAAATGCATCGCTGAACCACATAACTTCCAAGCCATAAGTACCTGCTAGTTGAGCTAATTGAGAGGCTGCTTGATGAGTGATGAGGCTATGGGCTTGTATCTGCATACGATTGATAATAATGTAACGGAATGCCTGTTTGTAAAGATGTCCAACCCAACTTTCTGCCCAGAACACTTTGGAGTTAGATATCTGGGTAAATACTCTACCTGCTAGACCTCGATCGCATTCCAAAAAAACCTCTTCACAATGCACTCCAAAAACCCCAACAGCTAAACATTCAGACGGAGGACTTTCGCCATCTTCCAACTGATAACTATAATACTCGTATAAACTTTCTAGATCTGGTGAAGCATCCTGTACAAAAGCACACCAAGGCACACGTTCGCCCCACCCAGGTTGAGAAGTGTCTACAACGAACCCAGGAGCGGATACACCCATTCTTAACAGAAAATTATAATAATCTAATGGCAAAGTCAGTGCTGAAACTTGATAGATAAGCTCAGCAAAAGCATCGATTTGTGCTATAGAAGCCCCTTGAATTATCTGAGGAAAGTTTGGGCGGTAGCAGGCGATTAATTGAATAAAGCCTTCAATACTGCGATTGCACATCATTAAGTTAAACTTTTAACAGATTAGAAGATTTACTTTTTAGAAATAATTTAGATGAGAGTAGCAATTGCATAGTAATTGGGCAAATTCTAGGGCGTGCTAAAAATCTAAAACTTTATATTTGAAGATGTGGGCACAAAATTTCTTGAATTATTTGTTGTACAGCCTGTTTACTCAAGCTACCATCTACCTGCACAATTCGTAAGGGATCGGATGCTGCTAATTGTGCGTATCCTTGCTGAACGCGGCGATGAAAAGCAATTGTCTCTTGTTCGATGCGGTCTAGTCCTACTTCACTTCCTCGTTTGCGGGACAATCCCACCTCGACATCAACATCCAGCCAAATAGTTAGGTCACTTTCTAAACCGCCAGTTGCAATATAGTTAAGTTGATTGATTAAGTCGATATTCAAACCTCGACCATATCCTTGATAGGCAATGGTCGAGTCAGTGTAGCGATCGCATAAAATATATTTTCCTACTGCCAGATTTGGCTTGAGTTCTTGTTCGACGTGTTGCGCTCTATCAGCAGCATATAATAAAAGTTCTGTCACTTCGGCAACTGGTTTATCCTCTACCTTGGATAGTAGCAAGCGCCGAAGATCTAAGCCTAAGTGCGTTCCCCCTGGTTCGCGAGTTACCAGTACAGGAATACCCGAACTTTCCAACCACTCTTGACAAAGCTGTATTTGGCTGGTTTTACCGCAGCCTTCCACCCCTTCAAATACAATTAATTTGCCACCCATGCTTTTTGTTGCAATCATAGCACCGACTGTAAAATCTTAACCTGCAATTGCGATCGCTGAGTCAATAGCGATGTTTCAGTAGGTGAAGAGATACATAATACCAATTCGTAATTCGTAATTAAGAAACTTAGATGTAGCAGGACTTTTCTAATTTACATCTGTTGCCTAATTTTGAGAATTGGTATAAAAACTAATTATTTGGCAATTTAGCAGATCAATTATTTTTGACATTGGTCTTTTTTAGTTTATGCAACGGGTGTAGCGGAAGTTGCCCTAATCAGATGGTCAAGATTTTCAAATTACTCCTGTAATTCGCTGAAGACATCAATTATTAGCGCCAGTGCCATGATTTCACTATCACTCATACTTGCTTTCACACCTGGTTTTAATAGAATTATCTTTTTTACTTGCTTTTGATACCAATCATCTACCACTACAAAAATTGTTTTTAATAGCGTTCCAAGGTCTATGCTAGTCATGGGGAAAGTCTGAATCGAAAAGCCAGTAACTTTCATCACATTTCTTGAAGTGGATTAGCTGGTTTAATAAATTCTTATTCAAAGGGTGCGATCGCCCAGCTTGACAGTAGATGATAAATATACTGAAGAAATCTAAAATTAATGTAAGAGGCTTACGTGATTTTACTGTCATAAAAAGATATTAAGCAAATTATGATAAAAAAGTAAATTAAACAAGTAAAATAATATGGTTATCAAAAGAGTAATTATTACTTATGTAGACGGATCTGTTTTTGAAAAGAAGATGAATCCAAAATAATTGATATAATTTTTAAATTTAGCCTCAAATAATTATCTTAAAATTTCAGAGGTAAAAATATTAATCTCACAGATTGAAATTTGCCAATTTATGTTTTTAAATAGAAGTGTTTAAATTTTATAATTAATCTGAATGTTAGGTGCAGAAATAGTGTACTCAATTGGAGCTTATTAAGTTCCTATTATAACACAAATAAACACTTATATCTTAGCAAGCCTAGAACCTGCTAAAAAGAGGATGTAACTCTTTCTAATAAATGGAGTTTTAATTGGAAAAGGTTATGGGAGAATACTAATTTTGAATATCAAAATATTATTAAGCTTTGTAATAAGGATAATATATTAGGTTTTCTTAGGTATGCTGTTTATGTATCTGATGAAAATATACCTTATGCTGTAGAAGTATTGCATCTTGAATCTGTGCCAAAAAGTATAAGGATGGTTGCCCCTATAGGTCAATAGCTTCTTTGGTATGTATCCAAGGTAGCATTAAATTTTTGTCGTTTTGATGAAGATGATGAAGTTTTGGTTTTTCTTGACTCTTTGGAGGAAGCTATACCATACTATGAGGATATAATTAAAATGGAACCTAAAGGCTGGGTTATAATTGCCCCAGGAGAATTTGGTTATACCTTCCAATTTACTGTTACAGGAGCAAGAGACTTCTGTGAAAGACAAACAAACGCATACGGTTATCCACAAAGAGTTCACTCCTAATCAGGTCAGGGTAGGCTATAAAACTGAACTAAGCCATCAAGAACGTCAAAAATGGCTCAAAACAAGGACTTATTCACAAGAGAAGCCTACCCATATTACTGCTTAATGGGTAGTTAAACACTGAGTTCTGATTTAAACACTAATAATTAAAATGTAAGTTAGTAAAAACAAATCTGTTAAATTTAACAGGTTTGTTTATTTTTAGTTTAATCTCGGTCTTGGATTAAACTATCTGCTAAACCAGACTTTCTGACATCTCCATTAATCACAATTTTAATTCCTTCAACAAATTTGATGGCTCTGTGGTCTTGAGTAGTTCCAATTCGCTTAGAAGTTGTTTGAAAAGTATCAATAATTTTGCTTGAGGTCATAATCGTCAGTACAATAAGTATCGTTACAAAACTCAAAACACTTATTTTTCGTTTGCCACTACTCCCTACTCTCCATTAGCGAAGATTCAAGTATTAAAAACGACTTTTCAAACATCCTCTAAACTGAAGTTTTTAGTCGGAGTGTAGGCATCGGTATTTTCTTTGCTGTGCTAATCTTTATTAGCCTGCGCTTTCGCCGCTAAAAACTCTTCCTTTAGCGTCCTCTGCTTATTGAATATCCTAACTATGTCCACCCAACCCACAATCGAAAGCATATATACAGACGGTGCTTGCACTGGTAACCCTGGCCCTGGTGGTTGGGGTGTTGTCGTCTACTTCAGTGATGGCTCAATTCACGAAATGGGCGATGCATCCCCCCACACCACTAATAATAAAATGGAAATGCAAGCGGCGATCGCCGCCCTCGAATTTCTGCAAACATCTCAACAACCCCAACCGATCGTCCTCTACACTGATAGCGAATACCTAATCAACTGCGTTACCAAATGGGTGAAAGGCTGGAAAAACAAAGGCTGGAAAAAGTCAGATGGTAAACCCGTCCAAAACCAAGACCTTTTAGAAACCTTAGATGAACTTAATAGCGAACAAGTAAAATGGCAATATGTTAGAGGACATTCTGGTAACATAGGGAACGAACGTTGTGACGCGATCGCTCGCACCTATGCTAGTGGCAAAACCCCCTCTCTACAACAATTATCTTCTACCAATTTTTATAAAACTTTACCTACCACAAGTGAAACAAATGTAGCAAAAGTAGCTGATTCTGATGAAAGCTCTAGAATAATTAACCAAAATACCCACCAAGTCACTACTTCTGCACCAGAAATAACTGTTATGGAACCATCAACTGGGCTAGTTACAACCGCAACCGATGAAAAACCTTTGGAAATGAGGGTTTTGCAACTCCGCAATTTGGTCGAAACTCTGCGTATAGCTGATGAAATTTCTGAAAAAGGCTACTTAATTACTAGTTCCGAGTTAGCAGATTTAATGGATGTCCACGCCAGTGCTGTCACTAGTAGAGGGGATCAGTGGCGTTGGCGAAATTGGATAGTCTCACGAGTACGCCGTGAAGGAAATCAAATTCTTTGGGAACTAGAACGCGGGGATCGAGTTGGAGGTGAAGAGGAGTGAGGGAGATGGGGGAGTGTGGGGAGATGGGGGAGAGAGGGGGGCAAGATTTCTTCCCCATCCTCCCACACCTTCCACACTCTCTGCTTGCCCCATGCTTACCCATCACTATATTTTCTTCCGCGCCATTCGCGTGGGGTGCGGAATGCAGATAAGAAGATTCGTAGCACGGCTATGGGATCGGCTAAAGGGGAAAGCCAGAATAACCAACTCCCTTTGGCATTTTGGCGATCGTAGGAAGGTGCGATCGCTATTAACATACCAAAGCGAATCATCAGCAGGAATAAATTCAATCCTAGTAGGAGCAATAGGGGAGCAGGTACAGACGCGACGCCAGTCGCTACAACGAGGGGAACCCCCACAACGCGCTGGCTCATTAATCGCGTCTGTTGTAACAGAGAAATCAACAAATAAGTCAGAATTATTAAAAGTGGTAAACCTTGGACTGCAAAAAGTAACCATAAATCTCCCCACAGCTGAGAACGAGAAGTTGCATCTTTAAGGTCGAGACTCCGACCCCATTCCTTCCACGTTTCCATCGCCCCTTCATACATCCGTACTTTCAGTAGTTTTGCGCCATCTAAAAAGCCCACTTTATAACCTTGAACAGCTATATTCCGTGCCAAGGTGACATCATCACAAAAAGAACCGCTCGCACTGCTGTAGCCACCTACAGCCGCTAAAACTGAGCGACGACACAAAAAACATTGTCCATTTGCCATTACTCGTTCTGGCTGCTGTGTATCGATCCCGGCTGGGTCAAATCGGTAAAGCAGAGTCATCAACAAAGCCGGTTGTAGCCAGCATTCTCCTGGATATCTGAGGATAAACTGGGGTGAAAGGGAAATCAGGTCATAATCTTGTGCTTGGGCTGTCTTCACCAAACCAGCAACTAAACCAGAATGCGGTTGGATATCAGCATCCAGCCCTAGAAACCACTCACTAGCTTCTGAGCTATATAAAAAACCGTTATGCAACGCCCAAGGACGCCCTACCCAACCAACGGGTAACGGGTCATCTGTTATCAACCGAAAGCGTGGGTCTTTTTGCTGTGTTGCTTTTACCAAATCGGGAGTACCATCACTGGAATTGCTATCTACAACAATAATTTCCCGAACTTCATAACTTTGGCGACTTAAACCAGCTAACAGAGGGCTAATACGAAGCGCCTCGTTTAGCGTGGGAACGACAACGCTAACCCTACCCAGTAGTTCCGGCGTCGGCTGTTGCGGTTCTATAGGTGAATGGCGTCTTGGCCCCTTTAGCAGACGCGACAGCAGAATCGCCGTTGCTGGTACTTGAATAACTAGCAATAAAAGGGAGATGGCGCTTTCTACTATCAAGGGGTTGTCATTGGTCATTTGTCAATTGTTCAATTGTCATTTGTGATAGGAGATTAGGGACGGGGAGGAGTGTGGGAGGATGATGAATTTCTTTCCTTATCTCCTCGCTGTCTACTCTCCACTCCCAAATCTGTCTGTTTATTTCAAAACAACTTTAACGCTTGGGACTGAGACTTCCTGAACTGCTGGTTCAATAGCAACTTCAGAGGGTGTGGTCGAACTGCTAAACCACAGCACCACAGCAGGAACGACACCAAGCACTAAGCCAAGTAACACAGGGATGGAGAACCCAGCCGCCAAACTCAGTCCAGCGCCGAAGCCAAAGTTAGTTAAATAAACTATTAAGGGAAGATTAAGTTGCGATCGCTCTAATTTAATTGAGGTTTTTCTCCAAAATAATCCTGCCACACTCATAAACACTGCACTAGTACCAAACCAACCTGCATAGTTCTGGTAAGGTGTTCCGAAGAAAGCTCCTGGTTGCTCCCAATACCAGAAGGGTAAGGAAGATTGACTCATTCCTGGCTCAAGGGCAAAGTCCCAGCAAGTAAACAGTAAAGCACCAACGGCTATAGCAGCAATATGGCGTCCAAAACTCGGTTTTTGGGCTACCTTCAAACCAGATATCGCAATTAAATAAGACGACAGCCCAACATAAAACCAAGATAAAGGAATTGTAAAAGGAACTAACCCTCCAATCTTATAACCTAAGCCACTCAAGTAGCTGTAATCACCAAATGGAAAACCTGTGCTGGTTCCTAATAATTCACTTCCCAAAGAAATAAACACAGCTGGAAGCATGAATGTCAGCCAAGTTCCTAATCCCAGCATCCGGTAGGCATAAATAGAAACGGCTACTGTTCCCAAGATGATATCAACTACACCACCACCAGCCATACTTAACTCTATGGCAGATTCTCCAACCTGGGATAAGTTTAAAATTATTTCGGCATGAGGTAAGACTAATAGCATCCCTGCCAGTCCAAAAGCTTTTGACAAGATATGAGCAATGAGGCATACACGCTCAGCAATAACAAGTTGTCTCATGATAATTCCTTAATCAGATGTGACACGAGGCTACTCGGCTGCTAACAGTTTACAAATCTTTATCAATATATTTAACTACTTTGTGCTGTAATTCTGTACAAACTTGGTTGCCTTGCTTGGCAAAAGCATGACAGGCTATAAGTAAAATCGAGTAGTGACTCGACTGAGTGATGAAATAATGCTTTAGCCCTGTACTGGCAATATCAACCTGTGTCAATTTTGAAAACAGTTCCTTGGGTGTCCCTAGCGCTAGTGCTGCTTAGCTACAGTACTTTAGGCTGGGTAATATCTGAAACACATCCTCCTATGTATGTATGGTTGGCGATTATAGTTGCTATCTTGCTTTTAATTCTAACTTTGACAACTCCTTGGCCAAAACTAACATCCTACTACAATATTCTGTTTGAATCAAATATTAAATCTTTTGGGATTGCCGTTTTAGCAGCTTTCTTGTTCTTTATTATGCTTGCCTGGTTTAGGGTCTTTCTTGATACCTTACTTATTTTTTCGGCAACTATATTAGTTAGGGTAGATTTTCAAGTCGCAGGTCTGAAGAAAAACCAAGCTTTTTGGAGTGCATCTATTTTTTCATTAACAGGCTTGGTCTTGGGTGCCCTAATTTACAAGTTAGTAAATTCTGAAATTTTACCCAAGTAATGAAATAAAGTGTACCACCAGTAATTAGTCAAGATTCATAATTGAAAAGACAGAATATTTTGATACCGAAGCTAACTCGAAGATAAAATTTTCAAGTTCTAAAAAATTTGGGAATTTTATTGTTCAAAATTCAACATTTTCAAACAGCAGCAAAGACAGAAAAAAATCAATAACAAAAATTGACACCCAACTAGTAACAACTGCTTTGGTTGCTGATTCTCCTACTTCCTTTACTCCTCCCTTAGTAGTTAATCCCCAACTACAGCCAATCACAGCAACTAGCACTCCAAAAATAAATCCTTTGAGCAAAATAATCAACAAATCTGAGGGTTCTAAAAAACTTCTAACTGATTCTAAAAATATTTCTGGAATAATTTGGAAAAACTGTGATGCAGCAAAAACTCCCCCAAAAATTCCCATAACTAAAGCAAAAACTGTCATTACAGGCAGCATTAAACAACAAGCAATTACTCTAGGAAGTACTAAATAATCAATTGGATCGGTTTTGAGCATATAAAGTGCATCAATTTGCTCTGTAACTTGCATTGCACCTATTTCTGCTGCAAAAGCAGAACCTACTTGTCCAGCCATAATACTAGCCGTCAAAATAGGAGCTAATTCTCTGCAAAAAGCTAGTGCAAAAGCACCTCCTACAGCATTGACAGCACCAAATCGGATTAATTCTCTCGCTGTTTGAACAGTAAAAATCATTCCGGCAAAACCGCCTACAAGCAGAACTGGAGAGATAGAACCTGGTCCAGCAGTTACCAGATGTTGCAAAATTTTGCGGTAGTAAGTTTTTCCCTGGAGTAAATGCAGCCACACTTGACCAAAGAGCAGTAGTGCAGCAAAACAGCGTACAATCGAAGCTTGTTCAAAATTTGTTTTTGGTTGCAATTCAAAGGCTTTGAAATTTAATAATATTTCCCACAATGTAATGTTAACGATCGCTTATGAACAGGATAAAATATCTATTTTTTTTGTTGCTATTAATACTATCTTTTTCAGTAACATTTCCGGCTTTTGCTTCTGTCTGCCGCAACTATAATCACCACCAGATTTGTATTCTCAGTATTAACCGAAGTGCTAAAAATTATTGGGAATATAGGGCAGCTGTTAGTGTAAATGGAGTAAAAACACCCATTGAGGTCTACAATTGTCGTCAACGAGTTAAGGTTCAGCAAAATGGAAGTATTTTGCCCTTTGAGCAAAGAAGCCCTGGTGAAATGATATGCAAGTTTTTTAATTCTTCTGGGCGCTAAATACCCGCCAGATAATTAAGACTGTGAAACCTAGATAGGCTATTACGGTTAACCATTCCTGCCAGTTCCCCAATATATTGTTCATTAGCAAAAGCCGAAAATAAATATCTTTAAATCCTACACGTACAGTTAACAAGAGGTAAAGAGTAGGAAATGGAGAGTGGGAAGAGTCATAGGAGATTAAAAAAAAGCAACAACCCTTGCTGCATCTTGTTCAAACTGCTAGTTGCTTGCTGTATTTTGATCATTAACTTGGAGATTAAAATTACTCGAAAAATTTTTTGCGAATTTTCCGGAATCAATAATACTAGGGCGGTATTACATATCAGAGCATCGATAATTATACTGAACTTCTTATAGCTAACCTTCGGGGTATATAGCCCCATTATTTCAAAAGCCCGGTTTTTATGACCGGGCTTTTGATATTTAAACTTACTATTACTGCTGCGGGTAATTCATAATTCTTATACCGCAAGCGTTTCATTGATTGGCAATGGGTGGTTTGTTGATGTTGTGCTGTACTACTTTGCTTCAATTGGTGTTAGAGCTACACCTTTGTAGTAATGCCCCAAAATTTGTAGGTGGTTCACTCCTTGACGAGCCAAATTGTACGCCCCCCATTGGCTCAAGCCTAAAGCATGACCGAAGCCAAGTCCTTGGAGGACAAAACTACCATCTGCTCCCTTAGAGACGCTAAAACGGGTACTTTTTAGTTTGAGTCCTGTCCGTACTTGCTCGCCCTGTAAGACTTTTGTGCCTTTGTTGCCGATAATTTTCAAGACTTTGACACTACCAAAAGGCGAGAGTGTTTCTGGAATTATCGCCGTCACAATGCCTACTTCAGGAAATTTAGCGCTAATTTCACTGGGCGAGAAGGTTTTCACCCAGTTACACTCGCTGATATTTTGGTCATAGTCTTGAACAGCACGTAGGTAAGGCTCATTACTTCCCCAAACATCTTCGACGTTTTCAGTGTGTCCGCCAGAACAAGCGTGGAAAACTGAGAGAATAATCCTATTTTTATAAGTGAGTACTTGGTTTGCTGTTTCATCAACTGCTTTGTAAGTAGCAGGAGATTCACTAATCACACCTTTATAAATTTGCCAGCGATCGGGGGTGTTGCCTAAATCGTAAACGGGATTATTTCGTTGTTTTTCTCGTTCGTAAAAGGCATAGGTGCGGGCTGCGATCGCCTGGGCTTTTAATGCTTCTTGAGGCCAGCTAGCATCCATCTCGCCACCGAGAACGCTGTAGAGATACTCTTGGTCATCAATCCAGTTAACAGCGGTTAAACCTTTTTCTGTAGGGACAACCAGAGTTCTGCCTCGATACCAGCGATCGCCAATGTAAACAAATCCTTTACCTGTTGGTTCAATCCAAAATAAACCGGATTGCCACTTATCTAAAGCCACTCCCCCAGGAACCGCTTGAGCATAAAATGCACTCATCGCCGGTAACTGTCCCAAAGTCCGGCCACTGCTATCTTTAACGATCCCAGTTGTGGAACTCCCCACTTTTACCTGATTAACCCCTCTCGCAATTGCTACGCGCAGGATTACAGACGCTTGAACTGGGGCAACCAAAGCTATCCACAAGAAGACACTTATCCACCAATGACGTACTTTAATCTGGGAAAATAAAGAGCCTAAGTAAAGTTGGAATTTCATGTTGGTCATCTAAACATCACATTAGTATCTGTTTGACGCTCTGGATTACGGCGTCTACTACTTAAGATGAGACACTTCTCCAACGTAGGAGGTTGCCACCTCCTACTAATTATGCATTTTGCTTTAGTTATAAGGGTAGAAATTGGGCAAACAGGGAGTGTGAGAGGTGTGGGAGGAAAAGGGAGTGTGAGAGGATGGGGAAGAAATCTTGCCCCCCTCTCTCCCCACACTCCCCACACTCCCCCATCTCCTCATCTCCCCGCACTCCCCACACTCCCCCATCTCCTTATCTCCCCCATGCCCTAGTCCCTTGTAAAAAACGGTTTACGGTGCTGGTGGAAACTGCTACAGCTAAACCGTTAGCAATCATCGTGTTAATGCCAACAACTCGACCGAGGCAGTCTGCAAGTGGCCCTCCAGAATTACCAGGATACAATTGCAAATCCGCTACAACCATACCTGGATTATTTGCATAAATAATTCCAGTTGTCACGGCACCACTGTCACCAAAGGGATTACCCACTGCCAGAACTAATTCACCCACTCGTAGCGCCTGAGAATTACCAATAGTTGCAGCAGTTAAATCTGTGGCGACAATTCTTAGGGCTGCTAAATCTTGCTGTGGATCAAAGTGTACGCGTACTGCACCGAATACTCGTCCATCTGACAGTTTGATAGTTGCCCGGTTACTAATTGCTACATGGGCATTAGTGATAATTAATCCGTCTGAGTGCCAAATCACACCAGAACCGACTCCTAAAGAACCACTTTGTACTTTGACGGTGCTATTGCGTAGCCTAGCAGCTACTTGTGTCAATTCAGCAGCGATGTTAGTTAATGTTGTGTTTGACATGTTAATGTAATTTGTCTGCCAGTCAAAGTAGAATCGGCGGGCTGAAAATAGTTTTAGCTGGATTGAGCTAATTTAACTAAATTAAACTGAGACTCTATGTGAGTTTTATACTCGTTTAACTCAACTTTGATTTCTAAATTCTAAAAATTCCGAGTTCAGAAGCTCAACTATCGAGTACCAAGCACCAAACTTGAAGCTCAAAGGTGCAACTTCGAGATTCAAAGGTGCAATTTCGAGGTTCAGAAGCTCAACTTTCACCTTCAGAAGCTCAACTTTCACCCTCAGAAGCTCAACTTTCACCTTCAGAAGCTCAACTTTCACCTTCAGAAGCTCAACTTTCATCCTCAAAAGCTCAACTTTCATCCTCAAAAGCTCAACTTTCACCTTCAGAAGCTCAACTGTTGAGTTGAGAAGCTCAAGTTTCGAGTTTTAATCTTAAAGTTCCGAAGTAGGTCGTTCGCCAACTACGATCGCTAACTCAACTAACACGCCACCCCGTACAATTTGTACATTCACAGCTTTACCGATGCGATCGCTATTATTGAGCAACGCCAGTACATCACCTGTATCGCTCACAGTTACCCCATCAAATGTTACCAAAACATCGCCAAGCAGCACACCAGCATTGTCAGCCGGCCCCGAAGGCTCAACGTTGACGACAATTACCCCAGTGGCAGAAGTTAAATTTAGAGATGTTTTGAGATTATTGGGTAAGCGTACAGGTTGCATTCCTACACCCAAGTAGCCTTTAGAAATGCGTCCTTTTGTGATTAATTGATTAACCACGCGATCGACTGTAGCAGTGGGAATAGTCAAAGCCGTACCACGCCGCCCTGATGTATTCATACCTACCACATTCCCAGCCGCATCTACAAGGGGCCCGCCTCCAAAACCAGAGTATAGGGTGATATCTGGACGAATGAACTGGTCAATATTACCGCCACTCATACTTCGCCAAGCACCGCTAACTACACTTACCGCACCCATCGCCGCCCGCAAGTCACCTTCGCTACTTCTTGCTAGTCCTAATACCAGATGACCGACTTTGAGCATTTTACTATCGCCAATTTTTGCCACGGGTATTTCTAGATTTTGCAGTTGAAAAACAGCGATGTCAGTGCTAGAGTCATGACCAATGAATGTTACTGGTGCAGTCTGTCCATTTGATAAAGTAACGGTGATGTCATCATAGCGCTGGAGCGACTCATCAGAGGTAACAACGATCCCATTACGCCAGTGAATGCCACTTGGAGAAACACGACTACCGCCATTTACGGCAACTACAGCACTTCCAGCCTGCTCTACGGTATCGGCTAAGCTGTTAGATAGAGCTAGTAATGAAGACATAAAATTTTTTGCCAACGTTGTTAGATGTTCAAATAGTGCCGTTTTCTACATACAATCGACATCAGAAAAATGGGGAGAACTTATCCTAGAAAAATGGCTAGTTATTGGTCATTGGTCGTTAGTCATTGGTCATTAGTCAAGAATTATTAATTATTCCCCTCTGCTCCCCTGCTCCCCTGCCTCCCTGCCCCCCCTACCCCTCTGCTCCCTATCCCCTGATAACTAATAACTGACCAATGCACATCAAATCAACAGAAATTAACTTGCTGACTCCATCTAGCAAATTACCTTTATACAACAAGAGAATTTTAGTTACAGCACCGAGAAATTATGCTTATAGGTTATCCGAACAAATCATCAAAAAAGGTGGTTTACCTGTTTTGATGCCTACTATCGAAACTAGCTATTTATCAAACTATAGTGAGTTAGATACTGCTCTTAAGTGTATAAAAGATTTTAATTGGATTATTTTCACCAGCAGAAATGGCATCACTGCATTTTTTCACCGCATGAACGAGCTAAATATTCCTGTATCTGTGCTAGAAAATTGTCAATTATCTGCATTAGGGAAAGATTCGGAAATCTTATTATCTTTTAGTGGCAAGGTAGATTTAATTCCTCAAGAAGCTAGCCCAAGCGGAATTGTCGCTGAATTAGCAAAAGTTCCACAAATTCAGCACAAAAAAGTGCTGATACCCGCTCCAGAGGTTGTGGGTTTGCCGGAACCTAATGTTATACCCAATTTAATTACAGACTTAGAGAATTTAGACATAAAAGTAACTCGCGTACATACATATATCACGCAGGGTTTAGATAAAAATATTTACAGTATTGAATTAAACCTGATTCGTCAAGGCAACATCAATGTAATTGCTTTTAGTAGCACGGCGGAAATAGAAAGCTTTTTGAGAATGGTTAACTCCCAAAGCGATTATAGAGATTGTGCGATCGCCTGTTTTGGCCCGTATACAAGTGCCAATGCTCAACAATTAGGAGTGAATGTCTCGATTGTCTCTGAGGATTATAGTTCATTTGAGGGATTTGCAGAAGCGATCGCCACATTTTTTGCTGTGTGATTTTCCTCTCCACCTTCTGGTAGATGTAAACTACCCCCACTAGCTAATTCTAAAATTTAGAACACTTAACCACAAATAACTCTGGACTAGCAGCACATAAACCCGTAGTATCGAAAATGGAGTTTATATTAGTTAGAGATTTTTACATGGCAACTTACAACGTCACATTAAAGACACCAAAAGGTGAAACAACAATTGAAGTTGATGAAGATGAGTACATCCTAGAGATTGCTAACGACCCGGACAACGATCTAGACTTGCCCTACTCCTGTAACGCTGGTTCTTGCTCTACCTGCACTGGGAAGATAATTTCAGGTGAAATTGACCAAGACGATCAAAACTTCTTAGACAATGACCAACTTGATGCAGGATGGGTTCTCACCTGCGTGGCCAAGCCCCTTTCTGATTGTGTGATTGAAACCCATCAAGAGGAAGCGCTTAACGCTTAATTAACAAATGTGCATTTAATAAACAGCAAGTTTTATCAGGGACGCACGATAAGCGATGCTTAAAGCGTTATCCATAACGCATCTAAAATCTGAAATAGTGCCGTACTCTCGGTAATATTTTCCTAAAAAACTTGTATAGACTAAAAAGCGCTCTCCTTTTGGAGAGCGCTTTTATTTAGTTTAGATTATTAAAGGTTAGACCAAAAATTAACTAGCCGAGGATAAAGGTTTCAACGTACTAATGTTATATTTTTACCTTGTATGAATGATAAATACTTTTAAGGCAATAAATATTACTAATTAGAGTGAGTAGATTGCATTTTTTGATTTTCCTAGAGATAATAAAAGACTTCTAACTAAATGCTTACAACAGATATGTCAATAAGTTGGATTTACTTGATTGCAGCAATTCTTTTTGAAGTTTCAGGCACAACTTGCATGAAATTGTCGCAAGGATTTACTAAAATAATCCCTTCGATATTAATATTTGTCTTTTATGGACTTTGTTTTAGTTTTTTGACTTTGGCTCTCAAAAGAATCGAAGTAAGTGTGGCTTATTCTGTCTGGGCTGGATTGGGAACTATCTTAGTTGCTATGATTGGGATGATTTGGTTTCGTGAATCTACCACATTTACTAAGCTCATATCTATTGGCCTAATAATCATTGGGGTAATTGGTATAAATTCAAATCGATAATTAAAAGATTTGCCTTAAATAAAAAATACCTCGTCTTTTAAAAGAGACGAGGGAAATTAATCAAAACTCATCATTCTATTTGTTGTTGTTATAGTAGATACATCAACAATTTTTGTTGTTCTGTTAGCACAGCAAACTTAACTGAATGTACCTAAAAGTATAGTAAACCTCGGTAAATATAGCCCACAAGTAATTGACTTTTAATACTTAACTAAAGACAATCAAAATCATGCTGCCAAATTGGCAAGTTTTTTATACACTGAGAAGAACATTCAGCAATGGCAAAAATTTAAACTTGCGTCGTTGCACGAGTTGGTAAAGTAACTTTCAATCGTTGAAACATTGCTTGGCGTGCTTGAACAGCAAGATTATCATCTAATGGTTCTAGGGTAATTGGCTGTTGATACTTAACCCGCAGGGCTGTTTGAATTAACCAATCAGCGACAAAGGGATTTTTAGGTAACAAAGGGCCGTGAGAATAGGTAGCGATCGCATTTTGATAAAACGCTCCCTCTGTCCCATCTTCACCATTATTGCCTAACCCGTACACCACTCGCCCTAAAGCTTCTACTTTCCCTAGTTTGGTACGTCCACCATGATTTTCAAAGCCTACCAAATACGGTGTACTACCCGTCATCTCTTGCAAATCCCGCGCCAGACGTGAAGCAGTGACTTCAATTACTAAATTACCAATACAGCGCTGAGTATTTTCACCAGGATGTACGGAAACTAAATCGAGTATTCCCAAACCTTCAATACGTTGTCCCAAGCCTGGTTCGTAATAGTGTCCCAACAATTGGGGAGAACCACAAGTAAAAACCCCTGGTGTACCATTTTCGATTTTCTCCCGCATGGTCTCAGCCTTCGCGCCTTGCAAATCACGCATGACAATTTCTTGCTGGCGGTCTTGTGCGCCACCACCGACTATCACATCTACAGATTTAATATCAGCTGCTGTAGCATCTCGATCCAAAGGTAATACTTTAACACTGTATCCTCGCCATTGTGCGCGACGTTCTATAGTAATTACATTACCGCGATCGCCATAGGTACTCATCAGCGTTGGATACAGCCAACCAATTGTCAATTCTAAATCTTGGAAACTCATAATTTTGGAAAATGGGGAATGGGGCATGGGGAGATGTGGTTCGGCTTCCCGGTAGCGTAGTCGAAATCCACCAACCAGGGATGAGGGAGACACGGGGACGTGGAGAATAACCAATGACAAATGACAAATGACAAATGCCAAATGACCAATCCCTAAATTAAAGAATTTTCCGACCAGTGAGAACTTCTCGCACTTCTAGCATGGCTGAATAAGTAGGGAGAATATGCAAAGTTTCATTCTCTGGTGTATGCTCTAGGGCAGTAGCGATCGCCTCTCGCAAATCTTCTTTGACAATTAAATTTAATGTACTCTCAGGAGATTTTTGGCTGTAACGCAGGCGTAGTGCCATATCATAAACGCGATCGCCACTGACTACTAAAGTTCCTCCTCGTTCGACTAATTTCTCCGTATCCACGTCCCAAATCCAGGATACATCAGTGCCATCGGGGGTGCGATCGTTTAATACTAGCAGTGTAGTTTTATCCGTGCTTTGAGTCACCACGCGAATTGTTTCGTTTGTACCCACAGGGTTTTTGGATAACAAAATTCGCACTTTTTTACCATTAATTACTAAATCTTCAGCACGACCAAAAGCTGCTTGGAAGTTGTTAATAGTATCTTTAATTGTTGCTTCATCAACTCCTAATTCTTTAGCCGCTGTTACTGCTGCCAAAGTATTGTATTTGTTATATAAACCAACCAGAATTTGCGACCATTCACTACTTTCTAGACTTGGTTGACTTTTGCTAAAACCACACTTGGGACAAGTAAAATCTCCCAAATGCGACAAGTAAACCCCTTTATAATCTAGTGAATGTCCACATCTGGGACAATAGATAGAATCAACAGCGTGAGGAATTGCTTCTAGATAATGTTTTGGTTCATTCAAGCCGAAGAATAACACCCGTTGGGGTAACTGCTGACCTAAGTAAGATAAAGTTGGGTCGTCAGCATTAGGAATTACCACTGTTTCTGCTGGTAGGGTAGAGATTACCTTTGTCCAACGCTTACTGATTGTATCTACTTCCCCGTACCTATCAAGTTGGTCGCGGAACAAGTTTAAACAAAGGATAATTCGCGGCTGGAGTGGAGTTAAAACTTTCGGTACAATATTTTCATCAACTTCTAAGATGGCGTAATCAACATCTAGCGTGCCTACCAAATTGGTGCTTTCTAATAAAGCTGTCATTAAGCCATTTTCCAGATTTGCACCTGTAGAATTATGAGCGATAGAGTAGCCTTTGCGTTCTAGTATCGTTTTCAAAAGCAGCGATGTAGTAGTTTTACCGTTAGTACCAGCAATTAAAATCACTCCCTTTTTAACTTGCTGACTCAATAATTGTAAAAGTTGGGGTTCAATGCGACGAGCGATTGAGCCTGGTAATACACTAGCAGCACCGAGACGCAGCGATCGCACTAAAAATGTAACGCTTTTTGCTACCGACACCGCCAAACCCAGTCGCACTCTATCTATAAGTTGTATTTTGTTTCCCACATTAGTACCTAGTCTTCTAGCAGTTGTTAATTGAAAGTTTTTAGTTACAAATTTAATTTTGTGAGTTTAGCGAATCCTAGCTAAAAAAGCCAGCCTCAAAGGGGAATGAGAGGATGGAGGATGGAGAGATGAAGAGATAAGGGGCATTAAGGATAGTACTTTAAAGCTCAGAAGTTCAACGCTGACCTTCAGAGGTTCAACGCCGACCTTCAGAGGTTCAACGCCGACCTTCAGAGGTTCAAAGCTGAGCTTCAGAAGTTCAAAGCTGAGCTTCAGAAGTTCAAAGTTGAGCTTCAGAGGTTCAACGTTGACCTTCAGAAGTTCAAAGTTGACCTTCAAAGGTTTAACGTTGAGCTTCAGAGGTTCAAAGTTGACCTTCAGAGGTTCAACGCTGAGCTTCAGAAGTTCAACGCTGAGCTTCAGGGGTTCAAACTATTAATCTTAATACTCCCTCATCCCCTGGTTGGTGAGTTTAGACTACGTGGTAGTTGAGCGAAGTCGAAACTCAACTACCGCCAAGTCAACCACTCCCCCTTACGAGAGATAATACTCAGTAGGCGTTATCTTAAAAAATAGTGCGTGGGCATAATTATATATCCAGCCCAGTTTGCCAATTTCAGCACAACTCACGACAACTAGTAGCTTGCAAGGTTTATTTTGATGAATAGCATAAAGTTTCTTTTTTTACATAAAAAATTTACTCAATGGCGCAGATTGCTGTCCAAATGCGTGTTAGTAGTTGTTTGTCTGTTGATTATAAGTATCCAACCTGCATACGCTGGTCTTAATGATGATAGATATGATGGCAACATCTTTGTGGTTTATGCTGGTAATGGTTCATTGGTTCCTTCTAGACTGACACTGGCACAGGCTTTAGCAGAACATAAACCCATATTTTTGGCGTTTTATGTCGAGGACAGCAGCGACTCTAAAAGATATGCCATTTCCATTTCACGGGTACAGGAATTATATGGTCGGGTAGCAGAGATTATCCCTATCAATGTAGATACTATCCCGCCCAAACAGTCTTACGAGTCCACAGAACCAGGATATTATTATTCTGGAAGTATTCCTCAAGTTTTAGTTTTTAATCAATCAGGTCAGGTAGTTTTGAATAAAAAGGGTCAAGTACCTTTTGAAAATATAGACGATGAATTTCGCAAAATATTCAATTTATTACCACGCACTGAAACAGCACAGCTAAAGCGGCGGGCTTTCAATGAGTTCAGTAGTGAGTTAGCTAAGTAACTTATTGGGTAGACCAAATTGGTCTGCCCTAATTTTTAGTGCTATCTGTTACTGCATTGTTTTCGATGCTAAAGCATAATAAGTAGAAGGTAGAAAGCATAAGGTACTTATGTTCCAAACTAAATTCTTAACCTATTCTATTTTTCATCGGTTATTTGTTTACACAGTTGATGACAGCTATTTATGCAAATATTCTAGATTAACAACTGAGAAAGTTAATTCATAGTCTATAGTTCATAGCTAATAACAAATAACAAATACCCACGCCCCATGCCCAATAACCAATGACTAACAAAAGTGTATTCTGATGTCAAAGGTTTACACCACTCAAGAACTAATCAAAATTTTGGCAGACGAGCGCCAAGCTTGCCTCAAAGGAAAACGCCTAAAATTAGAATTAACAGTTTCTGGTAATCCTGTAATCGACCAGTTTATCAGAACTGATGGGCTACAACAGTTCACAGCCTATCAAGATTTTAAAGCTGCAATTCACGATTACCAAAGAAAAAATCAAGTTTCAGGTATTATCTGGCGAGAGGTGACACTCAAAGGCAAAAACTTGTCTTATCCAGAAGTAGATACCGAATTAATAGCGCTTACCAGTGACTTAGAAATTTTAAAAGCCGCTAAAAATTCTATTTTGGAATTTTGGTATGAAGTCACTATGGGGATGGACTTGTATTTGAGTTTCAATAATAGTAAGCAATACCAACAGATTGTCACATCTGATGTCGAGAGAATTGCTCAAAGAACAGAATGGGCAAGTTTATGGAAGTGGGAAAATTCTAGCTTTTTGGAAATAATTTTGCAGTTAGGATGGGGTAAGCCAGAAGAAGCTTATTATAAACGAGGAAGACCGCGATCGGGTAGTGAATATATTCATGCAGTCAATCCTGGCAATCGTCCTATTGGTTGATTGAGATATAGCAATCCTAAATATTCCTGAGATAATACGTAGCTAAAGATAACCTAATATCTTAGACATAATAAAGCGCAGCAATGTGAATCCGATCGCCATTGAAATTTATCGCTCAAAGGTAAGACCAGCCATAGATTCACAGAACTATGGCTTCGGTAAGGCTTCGCCAACGCACTCAAGATATTAATAATTTGTATTAAGCGCGATCGTTAATTACGATTGCCGTTGAGTAAACGCTCAAACTCTCCTTGGACAATTCGATAACACTCGCAAGCTGTAGCTTCCAAACCTGAGCGGTCTAGGACAGTCATTTGACCCCGAACATACTGAATCAGCCCTGCCCTCTGAAAAAGGGAGGCAGTAACACTGACACTAGAGCGGTTCACACCCAGCATTTGTGCGAGAAATTCTTGGGTGAGTGGAAAAGTGCTTTCCCCTACTCGGTCAGTAGTCGTCAGCAGCCAACGGCAGAATCGCTGTTCTATAGAGTGTAGGCGATTGCAAGCTGTTGATTGAGCAATATCGTTAAACAGCGCTTGCGTATATCGTTGCAGCAAGTTGTACAACTGGCTACCTGGGGTGACATAAGTTTTAAATGCATCTGCTCTCATCCTCAAGGCATAGCCAGGGACTTGCGTAAAACACTCGCCCGGAATTCTATCAGCTCCTAGAAGTACTGGAAGACCTACCATTCCCTCATTGCCCACCGTAGCCACTTCCACTGCCGTACCGTCTGCCATAACGGTGAGCAGAGAGGCTACGCCATGCGTGAGAAAATAGACGTACTCAATTGGTTGGTTACGCTCGTAAAGGGTTTGCTTAAACTCTAGAGGGACGCTCTCCATATAACTAACGATTCGAGAGTATTCCTCAGAGGGTAGAGAAGCTAAAAGTTGGTTTTCCACAGAGTAAGGAGTAATCGAAGTCGAGATAACAAGAGTCTGTTTAAGCCAGTCTTATCTGTATTAAATAACTCGCAGCAGTCAAAAACCTCTAACAAAGGATGTATTACTTATTAATACTTTATGTTAGGTAGCTAACATATCAAGATAAAAACATGTTAAATAGTTAACATAAGGCCGCCTGCAACTTTCTGTTAAACCCGATCTCCAATCCGTTTCCTACTAGGGAAAGGAAGCAAGAGTCAAAGCCTCTTCGCTCGTGGAGAAGAATAGAAGCCGAGTTTCAAGAATAAGTTGTAGATCGCCTTAAGATAACAGTTCTATTTGTCAGCCTGTGACAAGTTTGTTAAATAAGGCATCTACAAGTAATAAAATGCCCAACCGTCGCTTTCGCCCTCCGGGCGAAAGCGGCAAAATCTGATACTTTTGGCAACAATATCCTTGAAACGGCTGGGCATTTCATTTTCTGGAAATCCTTAATCGCTTCCAACCGCGTGAAGCTTTACAAAAACTAAAATATGAGGGTACAACAACCACATCGAATTCTATCACACTTCCCTGACGTTGCTTATAACATAGTGGCAATAGGAGCTTCTGCGGGCGGGCAAAAGGCAATTATCCAAATTTTGTCTAGTTTACCAGATGATTTTCCTGCTGCGATTGTTGTAGTCCAGCATACGAATCCTCTCTATAGCAGTCGTCTAGCAGAGATTTTGAGCCACCATACAGCCCTGCGGGTTCAACAGGCAAAATCAGAGGATATATTACGTCCAGGGACGGTTTACACTTATGTGCCAGACCGACACCTAGTAGTTGATGCTAACGGTAGGCTGTGTTTGTTAGAGCAGCGAAAGATGAATTTTGTCCGGCCTTCAGTTGATAAGCTATTTATGTCGGTAGGACTTAATTATGGATTGCGAGCGATCGCTGTTGTCCTGAGTGGAATGGGCAGAGATGGTGCTTTAGGAATAATGGCAATCAAAAAGTATGGTGGTACAACGATCGCTCAAGATGAAGCTACTTCGGAAAACTTCAGTATGCCTAAAGCAGCTATTGACACTGGGAAAGTAGATTTCGTTCTTCCTCTAGAGGCGATCGTCTCTACCCTCATCTGCTTGGTAATGAGGGAATCAGCAGCATAAGCAGTGCTTTCACAAAGGAAGGCAGGAGGAAAGAAGTATTAATTAAAACTTTAGTTCTGGGTTATTGCCCAGTTTAAAAGAAGAATTGTATCTCGCGGAAAGTGCGCGAGATACAAAGCGTCCTTGCATTAATCCTATATTTTAAAACGTGAGTTCCTCTTGCTTCGTATCTCCTGCCCCCTGAAGCTTTTTGAATTTTCATGGATATATAGGAATCCTATTTGATTTATAAAAATTAAAAGGCTTAGATACTCAACCTTTTTTTAAAAGTTGAATATCTAATTATTAGACCTCTTGCAGAAATACAAAAACTACCCTCAATCCCCAACCCCTTCTCCCAATATTGCCATTCGGGGAGTAAACTTCAAAGTCCCTCTCTCAAACTTGGGAGAGGGATTTAGGGTGAGGGATCTTGATTCATGCAAGAAGTCTATTTACGAATCATTTAAAATTGCTATTTTTCGGTTTACCGAATATAAAAAGTAGAGGAAGCCGAAATTTATTCTTATCTCTCAATTTGGTCGGTAATCATGATTTTATTGGTGATAATAACCGAATTTCCAGCAGTTATAACCATGCCTAATATTGAAAGTAAGCAGAAAACAAAGAGTAAAACTAATTAAAGCAAGGAAGAGTTATGGCACTAGTTCGTTGGAATCCTTGGAGAGAAATCGACACTCTACAACGTTAACTTGATAATTTATTTGAAGACACCAGAGTACCATCTGGAGTGTTTAATAGAGATTTTATCAAAGTTCCGGCTGCTGAACTACAAGAAACTGATGATGCTATTCATTTGAAGTTAGAACTGCCAGGAATCGACGCTAAAGACTTAGATATTCAAGTCACCGAAGATGCTGTTCAGATTAGCGGTCAGCGCAAGTCTGAAACTAAAACCGAAGAAAAAGATACTACCAAGACAGAATTTTACTACGGTAAGTTCCAACGTGTAATTCCTTTATCCGCTCGGATTCAAAACACCAATGTCACCGCAGATTATAAAGATGGTATCTTGCATCTGACACTACCTAAAACTGAGCAAGAAAAGAACAAAGTTGTCAAGGTTAATCTATAATCGGCGTTTGTTTAATTGCTAGCGATCGCACTACTCTACCTCCAATGATTAATTGAGATAGTTACAAAGCCTAGTTAACTGAGAGACTGGGCTTTTTGTCAAAATTCTCTGCATCTCAATTCATATAGCGGGACTGTGCGATCGCACCTCCTAGTCTTTAAATAAGAAAAACTCATACTAGTGATAAGTTTTACTATCTTAACAATACTTGATTAAATTGGGTAAAGGATTGTAAAGTAATATTACAGACGCAAACAAACCGTCTAATTCATAAACAAGTCAAACCGCACTTATAAAACAATGACAGCAACCATTCAACGCGCTCGTAGCGCCAACGTATGGGAGCGGTTCGCAAGCTGGATAACCAGCACGAACAACCG
>JBALDB010000039.1:0-152067 GCA_036918135.1 Nostoc sp. | reverse complement strand
TACAAGCCTGACAATGTCTCAGAGGATGCAATGCAAGCCGAAGGTTGCACTAACGTTGGTGTTAGTGGTGCGAGTTGGCGCTGTCCTCGCCAGAAGATTAAGGTAGAAGTGGATAATTGATTCCCGTAGTCGTGATTCTCGCTACGATCGCGTCTACACCAACACGAAGTCTTCACTGCTAAACGAGAAGGTCTTGATGCCACCGATGGAGCGAGTTTTCAACCTGCGAAGACATGGGTTTTGCCAAGACAAAGACGAAACCCAACAGTACAGCAGACTAGAAACGAGTTCTGCCACTGCTTCAGTCGCCTGAATCGCAAGTACCACGGAAATGCTCAATCCCATTAATGGCAATCCGTCTACTGCGTCGATCAATTTCAACACGCGGATGATTTAGCCCATTCACCCGATATTTTACCGAGATTTGCTCGGGTGTGACAAGGAGATCGTTGAGGTTCCACCATCCATCAGTACCGCCTGAATTAATTGGCGGGATGAGCCTTCCGGCCAGATGAATTTTTCTCTGCATATTACGAATCTCGACTTGAACCTCGGAATCGAACTCGTTTGTTGAAGACTCTATACGATTTTGCAGTTCATAGCAATGACGACGTGAGTTCCATTCATAGCTGTTGCGGTTTTCAATACCTGGCTTGCGACCTTCACCGTAGCAGATTAAGGTCAGTCTTTGGCGCATTGAGTCGTCACTGTTGCGCTCAGGTGCGCCTTGCTCCCGGAAATAGGTATCGATCGCAGTTTGAGCTTTACCAATTTCTCTTGAACTACAGGAAGATGAACTAGCGTTACTTATAGCAGTTGCCAGGTAGGTTAGGACATAATGACAAGCGTGAATCTTAGGAATAGTAAGGTTTTTACCTTCTGCCTCCTGCCTCCTGCCTCCTCCTATATGTCACAGTTCTCCGTTATTCTGTTATTGCAGATATGTGATGTCACAAAAACCGTATGAATCATTTTTTAGATCGGAAACTCTCCAAACGCTTCCGCAGCTTCGATGACGATCGCAACGGCTTTATTGAGCGGAGCGACTTCGAGATGTCAGTCGCGCGTCTGTCTGAAGAATTCGGTCATGAAGAAAAATCTCCTGCCCGACAACAGCTACTTGAGGTCTGCTTAGGCTTGTGGAATCGCTTGTTGCAAGTCGCTGACACAAACACCGATGGGCGTATCAGCGAAGCCGAGTACAAAACAGCGTTCGCATCGGGACTGCTAGAAACCACCGAAGCGTTTGACCAGAGCTACATGCCTTTCCTTTGCGCTATTATGAATATCGTTGACCAGGATGGGGATGGCAAGCTCACCGTCAGTGATGAGATCCGCTGGACTGGGGCTATGATGCACCTATCTGAGCAAGATGCCCGCGAGGTATTCCGTCGCCTTGACCAGGACGCAGATGGCTTTATCACCACCAGCGATCTGCTCGAAGCCATCCGCAGCTATTACTTCGACGACTCGCCTGATTCTCCTGGCTACTGGCTGCTAGGCCCCCTCGATTCATAATCCAGTCCTCATCGGCATCCATCTCATCAGTCGAATCATCTAGTTCTGACTTCTCAACGTAGCGAGTAACTTGAACTGACTCTATGATAATTAGCTGGTATGCTTTTCATTTAGAAGGCAGGGGGGCGGGGGAAAAGAGGCTTTTGGGATTTTTCAAAAGATGCGGTAATTATAAGTGATTAGCCGGACATGATATTAGACGCAAGTCCTGAGTGGCAAGCGAAAATCCCCGACGCTTTAGCGCGGGGAGTCATCAATAAACCTCAAACATATGAAGATAGTATGGATAGTGAAAATCTAAATAAGCCTTGCAATTGAGTATATTTTTTCTATCACAATGACTGCAAGGCTTTTGCGTTTTGCACCGGGAACTAGATGTGATAGATTCAAAAGCTGCTATTCCCATAAAAGAATTGAAGGCAGTTGTTCTGGATAAGTTAGGCGCAGCAAAGTATAACCAATACCAACCTCACCCCGGAACAAGCCAGGAACGTATACGCTTGAGTGTAGGGCGGGTTCGAGATAATACCCTTTCTGCCTTGCTTGCTGCACAACCTGTGAGGCATGGACTCTGGCATCTGTCAACAAATCTGATTTTCCTAATCGGCTGGCTGCACATAGCAGAAATTCAATCTGTCCCATATGACCGCAGCATAGCTGGTTTACTATCCCTCGTTTCTGGGTGAGTTGCTTTTGGGTAGTTTTGATTGCGACTTGGATATCCTGATGAATTGCTTCAGTTGACAACATTGCCAGTCCACCAAGGCGGGCTAAACCGATACCAGTTGCTCCATGACACCAGCTAGACATAAGTGAAGAAGATTCGGATTTGCTAGTTGCTTGGAGAAATTTAGAAAAGTCTCTTAAATCGGGCCAGTTGCCTACCTCTGGTAAAAACACACCCTGTTCGTAGGCGATCGCTTCTGCCGCAGCCACCTGAAACTCAGCATCATTCGTCACCTGTGCCAGTTTGAGCAGGGCGTAGGCAATTCCACCTGCTCCGTGGGAAAAGCCTGTTAACAATCGACCATCCAGCGTTTTCCAAGCTCTGCCGTTGGAAGTTATTACACTTTGGGCTAATAAATGACGACCAATCAGGCAGGCACGTTCCAGCACAATTGGGTCGGGAACAACTTGGTACAATGCCAATAGACTCAAAAGCGTACCTGCTGTACCTCCAGCGATATCCAGATCGCGATCGCTAGTAATTGCCTCTGGTACTATCGAATGCGCTAAATTCACAGCATCTGCAAGCAAGCAATCGTCATTAAGAAACTGACCGATTTTAGTCAGGCTGTAAATCCATCCTCCCAGTCCAGCTGCTAAACCAAGATTCAGATTCGAGAATTCAGCTGTTGGCTGTTCGCATTGGGATAACCCCTGACGAAACTCCTGCAACGCTCCCAAACACAGTTCTCGAAACTCTCCATTTTTTTTAATATGCTCTACCGCTGCCAGAAATAATGCAATTCCTAGTTTGCCATCGAAAAGGCTGACCCCAGTGGGTTGATACTGGAATCGCTGTTGTTGAGCGATAAACTGAGGAGCAAGCCAAGTTACAGATCCATCGGGAGCGCAAATTGCTCGCTCCTTTAATCTGCGGGCAATTGCCATTACCTCAGAAACCAAATCTGACTCATCCAGCACCGCCTCAGACGATTGCTGCACGTTTGGAGAGGTTTGATTGGCATGTTTTTCAGGTACAGCAATTTCTTGACCGGGAATCATTCTCAAATAGAGAGTGCTGCGGATAAAATCAATTTGTATCGCCAAGTCAGATTTGCTCAGGTTTTCGATCCGCTCTAGTACCAACTCAAAGCTAGAACCTTGGAAAAATCCCTCAAGGTGATGATCTGGCGATAACTCCAACACATCTGTATTCGGATAAATTGAGAAAAAAGGAATATCCAACTGCTCCATTTGTTGTCGTTCAGCCTGGAGAAGAGACCAGAATTTTGGTTTTTCAGTTGCGCCTGCTGCTGTTAACTTCAGGACTTCCAATCCAATACCGCGGTCAACTCCATCCCGCAAGTATTCTGAACCACGGAGCTTGCTTAAGATTCTAAAATAAGTGTTTGTCGGACGAAACACAAAGCGGACAAGTTGTTTTGCCATTGTCCAAAGGGGGCTATCTTCGGAGAGTAGCACATCTTGTTTCTCTTGCAAGAAGTGATACATCTGCTCAAATCCTTCCACTACTGCCTCGATCCAGTCTGATAAATTGGTAGGTTGTCCATTTAAGGTTGGCACATGAGCTAAAAATGGATCGATAGTCAGCAACTTTTGATTTAAAGCCATCTGGTCTGTATTCACACCAGACCACTGGAGTCCTTTATAATGCCTAGCCTCTTGGTTGTGGCTGCCCAACCCGCTAAAATCAAAGCCGGAGTTACCATTGGCTGCTGGATGCCAAACAGGCAATAGAGCAGTACGCATCACTGAATTATCTACGCGATGTAATGCAACTTGTTGAGCAGTCTGCAAGTTTCTCAATGACTCAATTTCAGGTCGATGCTGCATCAGAGTTTCGGTATCAATCAGAACTGGATGTTCTCCAGAGGCAATGATATTTTCGTAGTGACAGTCGGTAGCATCTAGCACGTAAACCAGACAAAGTAACATCCCTGCCCGTTGGTAATGGCGTTCTATTTGGGCTGTATTTTCACAGGCTTGCGAGGCGACAAACTCTACCCAGCCGTGACTATCGCGGTTAATTACTTGCAAGGTTTTTAGAGGCAGAGGAGAACCCTGTTCGTTTAACCAAGCCAAAAGCTGATTGTACGCCTGTTCAGTGCCTAAATGCTTGGGTTTGTAAACTAAGTGCAGATTTGGCTCAATTTTCAGTGTAATTACAGAGCGTCTGCCCCGATGGGGATCGGATCGCAGAGGCTGTACCGATGTAACCTGACCGAGAGGTTCACCATTGTTAAATTTCTCTGCAATCTCTGACCAATCTGCGTCCAAGTGATGCAGAAATTCCAACTGGGATTCCACCCAAAGCTCGGTTGCCGTAGCCAGTAGCCTTGCTAGGGCAGCATATTCTACAAAAAAAGAAGTTAGTTTGCTTTGCAACATGTCCCGAACAAACCTGACATAGAGGTTGCGGGTTTGGAGTTCTTGTGTCTGTGTCAGTAGACGGGTAAAAGAGGATTGTTGACCGACTCGCCAACTGGTAAAAGCTATCTGTAAAGGCTGTGTGGCCATATCAATTAGCTGACCGAGCAAGCTGCGCTCGAACACACCATGAACCTCATCGGTTAATTTCTGGTAACCCTCGCCAGTTCTAGCAATCAGTTGTTGTTGGGCGAATAGAACAAATGGGGCGAGAATTTCCTCAAAGGGGAGGGGAGACTGAGGAATCAAAAAGCGCTGTGAAGTCGTCGCATCAGGATTTGTGGCTGCCTGAGCAAAGGCAAGATTGAGAACAGATGAAAGCGTCTTGGCCCAGTTGGGTAGGGGAGCATCCTGCCGCAGAGATACAGGTGCGATCGCGGCTTTTGCTGTCTCTAAATTCAGCCCATCCCATTGCAAGTATTGTTGAAAATGCTCGAAATTCCCTTTTGCTACTGTCTGACACCAGGTATCAAGACGCGATTGCAAGAGTTTTTCATCAATTTCGGCGGAGGGGGAAAACATCTGAGGATCGAGTCGTTCAAACAGGCTGCTAGCGCAGCTAACGATGCTGTGTAACTGGGCTGTGGAAATAACGGGGTTGGCGATCGCAGGCAACTGGTGTGTAGAGATACTAGAAATAACTGCGTTCATTTTGAGTTCCCAAATAAATTACTGGTTTATCAACACAAAAATGGCGGGTGAAGGGAGGCAGGGGGGGAAGAATTTATTTTCTTACCATGAACTTAGCTAAGTTGCTGTGACAAAGTATTACGATGTAGGGCTTGCAATACGGTGGCAGTGGTGAAGACGCAATGCTTGTCAAACACCAGACTGCCTTGAATTGTACCGTGGTAAATCCACTGGTTAAACTTATTGGGATTTAGGTCATCCGGTAATGGAACTAGCAGTCGGGCTGAGGAAATCCAGGAACCATTGGGTTGTTGTTGTGCTAATAACCAATCGGTTGCTTTGGCGATCGCTGCCTCTACTGCGGTATCTTGCCGTCTCAGTGTCAGGAGTCGCAAGCACCAAGCTGTTGCAAACGGCGAACCAGAGGGGTTGTCACTAGTTGCGACAAATCCTTGAGAACTAAGGCGGTTCATCCCCCATGCTACGGCGTTGGTAATACAGTCAGAATCTGGATAACAAGCAGCAATAGCCTCAGCCGCTAGAGCTGTTGCATATTCGGGATCTTGCCACCAGTAAGCCAGCCAGCTACCATCATTTTGCTGAGTTGATTGCAAATAATCCTGAAGCTGAAAGCGGTATTTGGGTAGAGCTGCAATTGCTGCACTCACGCAAGTATGCGAACCGCACCAACCCGCAAATCCTATTTCCGGCGAAGCATGAATAAAAGCGCGAATCGATTCCTCACTTTCATAGGTGCAAATGCCTCCATCTGGTCGCTGATGGGCTGCTAGGGATTGCATCGCTTGACGCGCTCGTTCGGAATTATTTTCACCAATAGCGTGGGCAAGCTGGAGTACCCAGCCAGTACTGTCTGCATCACCAGGAGGAAAGCGATTGTAGCCCCATTTGCCATTGGCGCGATGGCGACGACTATTGAGCAGATTCCAAGCTGTGGAAACAGCTTCAGGTACACGAATATCAGGTATATTCGCTAACATTGTTCCTACATAACCTGTCACCCATTCATCGCTCAAGCCAGCTGCTAGCTGAAAATCCATCCACCACCCCTGGGAATCTCGTGCAGTTAGCAAAAAAGTAACGGCTGATTCGATAGGGGAAGATAGCAAGGAAACTATCCCCGCATCGCTACGTTCTTGCTTGGTCGCGTCCTCTGTAATCTTTGCATTTACCGTGCTAGCAGAACGTGCAGGTATTTTGCTGAGAGGTTGGTGCATTGCACCAAAATAAATTTTGGTCGCTAGAGGTTGCCCTGATTGATAAATGAGTTTGATATGGTTCAACCCCCGGACGTAAATGCGCTCTTGCAGAGGCTTTGCTAGGGTATAGCCAGAATATTTGAGCAAAGCATCCCTGGTTTCTTTTGCACACAAACCTTGGGAAGTGAGATAATCTAGCAGCGATTCCCATTGTCCATTGACGCAGGCTTGGTAGCGGGTGAGAAAAATTCCTTCAATGCCAATTCGGGGGTAGATTTGTTCGCCAATATCAATGTCGAGGAGAATGCCATCGACGTAGGGAGAAAGGGAGTTGACGTGTTTTTCTACCTCCGCAAGCTGTCCCGTCCAGCCTATTTCACTCAGGTATGGCAGCAATTCCGAGGGAGAGCCGACAAGGCAGAGTCTTATCGCTTCTACCGTTCGGGAAAACATCATCCCAACCTGAAAAATGCTGGTTCGGGGAGGTAAGCGCTTGATACAGTCGATGAATTTTTTCTGTAAGCCGGGAGGTAGGGGTGCGCCTAACAATAAAGGCATAGCTTGCTCCCAAATCCAGGAGTAGTTGAAGGAGATTCCGGAATTGTCTGGCGGGCTAGTCAGTCTGAAAAATAACCCAGGTATGGGGATATTATTTGTATTAGTATCGCCATCCGGCTTTGAATCAAACTCTAACCAAAGATCGCCAATGAAGTAATGAAGTAAGGAAGATGGATCTGCCCATTCGGCGCAGAACTTCTGAATTTGTTGCCAAACGGGATGCCTGCCAAAGTCCTCCGACAGACGTATATGGGGGTTTAAGCCTGCTAAAATATCCCGACCTGTTTCGGTAACTTGAAAAGCAAAGTCAACTACTGGAGCAGAAGGTTGTAGGCGATATTCAAAGCCATAAGTGGAAGCGATCGCATCTGGAAAGTAACTGCTTACAGAGTCGAGTTGTTCTATCGCTTGTGGACAGACTAGGGGAGTGAGATGCGACTTGAGGGGTTGCAGAGAATCTTTTAAAGAGTACAGCCAGGTATGGGTGCGTTGATAAACCATAATAAAAACAAAGATGATTTAAGAATGGGTGTAAATGATGGGATTGGTTTCGGAGATTGCTGGTTGGCCTGATTTGAGATGGGAAAAATAATTCAAGTCGTTCTCCGGTAAACAATTGGATTCATTGATGTTTCAGCCAAGTCTCCAGGCTTCAATCCTGGCAAACAGGTAGATAAGTTGCGTTGGCGAATCACGGCGGCAAACTGCTCCTGCGGTAGAGCATTGGCGGGTACAGGGGGCATTGTTACCCTTGCGCCATCGGCGTAATAAACAATTACTAAGGCTTCACGGGTGCGATCGCTTGTGTTCTTCCGGGAACCGTGCAGCGTCCAGCCAGAATGGAAGCTTGCATCTCCGGCTGCCATTGCTCCATAATTTATAAGTTGAAACCCCGATTTGGTAATGGATTGCTCAAACTCATCCATTGACTCATCTAGCGGCATTGAAGCCCCTATATATCCCTGTTTGTGAGAACCAGTAACAAAAGTCATTGGTGCCATTTCTGGGGAAACATCTGACAGAGCAATCCACATTGTGACTATCTGAGTTGTATCTAGGGGCATAAAGTAACCGTCTTGATGCCACGGTGTATTGCCGCCTCCCGGTTTTTTGAAATAAGATTGGTCGCGGAATAAGCGGACAGCATCAACTCCTAATAAATCGGCAGCAATCTTGCCAAATCGACGTGCTAAAATAAAGCGTTGGGCAACTGAATCGAGTTGGTAAAGGTTCTCAACAAACTTCCATCCTTGACTTTGACCGCTAACAGTCTTTTCCATCGCCTGCTGTTCGCGATCGTAGCGGTCAACCGTCTCTACTAACGCAGGTCTGTAGAGAGCTATTTCTTTTGGAGAAACTACACTACGCAGCAACAAATGTCCATCCTGCTGAAAGTTATCGATTTGCTCGGTTGCGAGGTTATAATCGCTGTTCAGGGAGAACTTATCTACCTCAGAACTGTCAAACGCTGAACTCGCTTGTGAGTAATTTGCATATTTGTTTGCTGGCTCAGTCTGCGTAGGCGCATATACAATTGGATTGGTTTTACTGTCTGTCAAATTTGGGTTAGGCATATATTTTAGATTTAGATGAGAAATGGATTTGGTTTGAGGTAATCGTTTGATTGCCTTCTGTATTAATCCTTGGGAGAACTGAAATCAAAATATGCAACTTTTGAGATAATTAGGAATAGTTCAGTTCCATCAAAATGCTTGAAAGCCTCTGACATCAAGCAATTAAAACTCCCCCACTTCCAGAAAGCTTGCCGAGCGACAATAGGGCACACTCCTGGTGCCATTTTGGTTAGATTTTTTGTCTAGTGGAAGAAGGCAGGAAGCAGGGGGCAGAGGAATATTCGGATGGGGATTCAGACCCCATTTGAACGAAAACCGCGAAAATTCCAATTTTTACACAGTAGGTTTTTCTAAGTAGAAGGCATGATATATCTAACTTCTGAGACACCCTTCTACTCATCGCATAAGTGAAGTTGGACGCAAACAATGGAAACAAGAAAGTGGTTATCATCGATGTTCTTTGTCCGAAACTACTATGGTTTCGACTGAAAACTATTTTTGGGGTCGGTTAAGACTGCGAGGTTTTGATAGTCAAGCGCCTTTGCTAGGGCAATTGGCAGTAGCAACGCAACCACTTTGCCCGGAAGCACAGCCTGTCCAACTGTGATTCTGCGAATTGGCTCCCCCTGCGACTAATTCCAGTTCTGCATCGGATAATTCTCTGTTAGCTTCTAGGTCTGAGAAATCTAAAGCTGGCAGCACCAGATAGTAATGATCTGGAGTTTCTTGTAATACACTGACTTGGATATTAGTTGGAAAATGCAATCCCTTTTGTGCCATCACAGTCTTGGGGTTAGCAATCAAACGATTGCGAAAGTCTGAGTCTTGCGCGGCTCGTGCAAGCAATTGCACTTCGATTTCAAGTATGTGTGCTGTTGAGCTTACCAAATCAGAATTCTCAGGTGTTTGTGCTGTTTGATTAGCAATCAATTCTTCATTTTTCAAATCTTTTTGAGCGCCTAATGCTGGCAGCACTAGATAGTAATGACTTGGTGTTTCTTCAACTACAGTGATTTGTGTTTGAGTGGGAATATTCCATCCGTTCTCTGCTGCAACTGCTAGAGGGTTAGCAATCAAACGGCTGCGAAAGTGTGAATCTTGTACTGCTTGGGTGAGCATTTGTGCTTTAATTTCAAACATTGTCCGTCTCCTAATAGACATCTTGTTTATTTTTATGTTTGGTTTGAAGGTGATCTGTTTGACTGCCTTCTGTATCACTCCTTGGGAAAGGTGAAATCAGAATATGCAACCTTTGAGATAATTTGGAATAGTTCAGTTTCATCAAAATGCTTGAAAACCTTTGACATCAGACAATGACTAACAAAATGCTTTTGTTAGTCATTGTTCTCGAACCTATCCACTAACAAGATTTGTACTACTAAACTGGTGGCATTGGCCAATGAGGATTACAGCCACTAGTAGCAACGCAACCACTTTGCCCAGAAGCACAGCCTGTCCAACTGCGATTATCCGTATCGGCTCCGCCTGCGACTAATTCCAGTTCCGCATCGGATAATTCTCTGTTAGCTTCTAATTCCGAGAAGTCTAAAGCTGGCAGCACCAGATAGTAATGATCTGGAGTTTCTTGTAATACACTGACTTGGATATTAGTTGGAAAATGCAATCCCTTTTCTGCCATCACAGTTTTGGGGTCAGCAATCAAACGAGTGCGAAAGTCACAATCTTGTGCTGCTCGTGCAAGCAATTGTACTTCGATTTCAAGTATGTGTGCTGTCGGGCTTACCAAATCAGAATTCTCAGGTGTTTGTGCTGTTTGATTAGCAATCAAATCTTCACCTAATAAATCTTTTTGAGTGCCTAATGCTGATAGTTGCAATGCTGGCAGTACTAGATAGTAATGACTTGGTGTTTCCTCAACTACAGTCATTTGTGTTTGAGTGGGAATATCCCAGCCATTCTCTGCTGCAACTGCTAGAGGGTTAGCAATCAAACGACTGCGAAAGTGTGAATCTTGTACTGCTTGGGTGAGCATTTGTGCTTTAATTTCAAACATTGTCTGTCTCCTAATAATGATGTTGTTTGTTTTTGATGTTTGGTTTGAAGGTAATTGTTTGACTGCCTTGTGTATTACTCATTGGGAGAAATGAAATCAAAATATGCACCCTTTGAGATAATTAGGAATTCAGAGGCAGAGCAGGGGAATGTTCGGATGGGGATTGAGACCTCATCTCAACGAAAACCGCGTAAATTATGATTTTTAGAGAGTAGTTTTTTCTGATAGAAGTGATGATGTATTTAACTTCTTAGACAACCTTCTACTTTTGAAAATCAAAACTTGTTTTTGTCTGAGACAATGATTAACAAAAGCATTTTTGCCAGTCATTATTGTCATCCCAATGCCACTGTTGCTACAATGCCATTGTTACCATAAAAAATATTTCTGCGGCTTGACCAGCCTCATCACAGCCCTTGGTAGCAACGCAACCACTTTGCCCAGAAGCACAACCTGTCCAACTGTGATTCTGCGAATTGGCTCCCCCTGCAACTAATTCCAGTTCTGCATCGGATAATTCTCTGTTAACTTCTAATTCAGAGAAGTCTAAAGCTGGCAGCACCAAATAGTAATGATTTGCAGTTTCTTGTAATACACTGACTTGGATATCAGTTGGAAAATTTAAACCTTTCTCTGCCATCACAGTCTTAGGGTCAGCAATCAAACGAGTGCGAAAGTCACAATCTTGTGCTGCCCGTGCAAGCAATTGTACTTCGATTTCAAGTATGTGTGCTGTTGAGCTTACCAAAGAAGAATTTTCAGATATTTGTGCTGTTTGATTAGCAAGCAAATCTTCACCAAGTAAATCTTTTTGAGTGCCTAATGCTGGCAGCACTAAGTAGTAATGACTTGGTGTTTCCTCAACTACAGTCATTTGTATTTGAGTAGGAACATCCCATCCGTTCTCTGCTGCAACTACTAGAGGATCAGCAATCAAACGACTGCGAAAGTCTGAATTTTGTACTGCTTGTGTGAGCATTTGTGCTTTAATTTCAAACATTGTCGGTCTCCTAAGATGTTGTTTGTTTTTGATGTTTGATGGAGTTTGAAGGTAGTCAAACGATTACCTTCTGTATTGCTAATCAGCAAGAAAGATTTCACTAGCCTCATTACAGTCATAAAAAGCAACGCAATCTTTTCGCCCAGAAGTACAGCCTGTCTAACTGTGATTTTGGGTATCAGTTCCCCCTGCGACTAATTTCAATTCTTCATCCGACTCCGAAGGCATCACCAGCCTCTTTACAGCCGTTAGTAGCAACGCAACCTTTTTGCCCGGAAGCACAGCCTGTCCAACTGTGATTCTGCGAATTACCTCCCCCTGCAACTAATTCCAGTTCTGCATCAGATAATTCTCTGTTAACTTCTAATTCAGAGAAGTCTAAAGCTGGCAGCACCAGATAGTAATGATTTGCAGTTTCTTGTAATACACTGACTTGGATATCAGTTGGAAAATTCAAACCCTTTTGTGCCATCACAGTCTTGGGGTCAGCAATCAAACGATTACGAAAGTCACAATCTTGTGCTGCCCGTACGAGCAATTGCACTTCAATTTCAAGCATGTGACCTGTTGAGCTTACCAAAGAAGAATTCTCAGGGGTTTGTGCTGTTTGATTAGCAATCAAATCTTCTCCTAATAAATCTTTTTGAGTGGCTAATGCTGGCAGCACTAAGTAGTAATGACTTGGTGTTTCCTCAACTACAGTCATTTGTGTTTGAGTGGGAATATCCCATCCATTCTCTGCTGCAACTGCTAGAGGGTCAGCAATTAAACGACTGCGAAAGTGTGAATCTTGTACTGCTTGGGTGAGCATTTGTGCTTTAATTTCAAACATTGTCCGTCTCCTAATAATGATGTTGTTTGTTTTTGATGTTTGATGGAGTTTGAAGGTAATCGTTTACTGCCTTGTGTATTACTCATTGGGAGAAGTTAAATTAGAATATGCAACCTTTGAGATAATTAGGAATTCAGAGGCAGAGCAGGGAAATGTTCGGATGGGGATTCAGACCCCATCTCAACAAGAAGCGTATAAATTCCAATTTTTACAGAGTAAGTTTTTCTAGTAAGAGTCATGATATATTCAACTTCTAAAACAACCTTTTACTCTTGAAAATCACAATTTATTTTGTTTGAGACAACGACTAACAAAAGCATTTTTGCCAGTTTTTATTGTTATAATGCTACTGCTATTGTCATAATGATTGTTTCAGTTTCATCACAGCCCTTAGTAGCAACGCAACCCTTTTGTCCGGAAGCACAGCCTGTCCAACTACCATTTTGTGTATTGGCTCCGCCTGCGACTAATTCCAGTTCTGCATCGGATAATTCTCTGTTAGCTTCTAGTTCTGAGAAATCTAAAGTTGGCAGCACCAGATAGTAATGATTTACAGTTTCTTGTAATACACTGACTTTGATATTAGTTGGAAAATGCAATCCCTTTTCTGCCATTACAGTTTTGGGGTCAGCAATCAAACGACTGCGAAAGTCATAATCTTGCGCTGCTCGTGCAAGCAATTGCACTTCGATTTCAAGTATGTGCGCTGTTGAGCTTACCAAATCAGAATTCTCAGGTGTTTGTGCTGTTTGATTAGCAATCAAATCTTCACCTAATAAATCTTTTTGAGTGGCTAATGCTGGCAGCACTAGATAGTAATGACTTGGTGTTTCCTCAACTACAGTTATTTGTGTTTGAGTGGGAATATTCCATCCATTCTCTGCTGCAACTACTAGAGGGTTAGCAATCAAACGGCCGCGAAAGTGTGAATCTTGTACTGCTTGGGTGAGCATTTGTGCTTTAACTTCAAACATTGTCCGTCTCCTAATAATGATGTTGTTTGTTTTGATGTTTTGTTTGAAGGTAATCTGTTTGACTGCCTTCTGTATCACTCCTTGGGAGAGGTGAAATCAGAATATGCAACCTTGGAGATAATTAGGAATAGTTCAGCTTCATCAAAATGCTTGAAAACCTGTGACATCAAGCAATTGTCGAATTTCTTCGACACCAAAGATTTCAAAACTGCATAAATCAACTTAGGTGTTGCCAATAAGTTAGGTAAATCGACTTGAACATCACACACTCAAGTGATGACGGAGGTTTTACTTAAATAACTTGGTAATAGCGATGCTGAAGAAAGTTTCTAAAAATTGTTAATTGCTAATCAAGAATTAATTGTTATCCCCCTCGTCCCCCTTATCTCCCTAAGAAGGTGTCACATGGTTACACAAACAAATAACCTTTTCCGAAAAAAAGCTTTAGACAATTTATCTTCCCCGGAACGCTTGGATCAGGTTATGAAAGTGATCCAGCCGATGCATTGGTTGTCTTTAGCTGCCCTTGGCTCGTTGGTAGCAACGGCAGTTACTTGGAGTATTGTTGGTCGTATACCGATCGCGGTTTCAGGACAGGGGGTGTTAGTTTATCCAAGCAAGGTTGTATCGTTGCAAGCGCCAGCTTCCGGACGAATTGTGGCGATGAATGTTAATGTTGGTGAGTATGTAAAAAAAGGACAGGTGCTAGCAATCATCGATCAAGCTGAATTGCAAAGCCAATTACAGCAGCAGCGTGCCAAGCTAGCCCAATTACAATCCCAGAATTACAGTTCTAACTTGCTGCAAGGGGAACGCAAGCTACAAGAAAAAAGAGCGATCGCCCAGCAACGTCTCAATCTCCAGCAACGTCTCCAACAAGCAACCAGCTTGACTCCTATTTTGAGAAATAGAGGTCTCAGTTCTCTGCAAGTACAAAAGCAAAACTTACTCCAAAGTCGGGCGATCGCCCTGAGTATGATTCCCGCTCAACGCAAAATATATGAGGGACTCAAAAAGCTGCAAGTAGAAGGAGGAATTTCTCAGCAAAACCTTTTGCAGGAACAACAAGCATACCTGGACGCTGTTAAAAAAGTGTCTGATATTGATGTTCAACTCAAACAACTTGATGTCCAGCAGGTGGAAATTGAAAAATCCTACCGCGAAAACTTCAGCCAAATTAATGATTTCCAATCGCAGCTACAAGAACTCGATACTAACGAAAAAACTAAAATTGAGCAAGATTTTGACACTGCAACCAACCGACAAAATCAAATCCAAGAAGTCAAGCGAAACATTGCCCAATTACAAGTCCAATTAAATCAAAACAGTCAAATTATTAGCGAGTACAACGGACGGGTTTTAGAAATTAGTACATCTTTTGGGCAAATTCTTTCTCCAGGAACCTCCATCGCCGTCATCCAAGCAGAGGAACCATCTGCTAAACTCATTGGTCTGACTTTCCTTCCTGTTGGTGATGGTAAGAAAATTCACAAGGGAATGAAGGTACAAATTACACCTTCCACAGTAGAGCGCGAACGATTTGGCGGCATTGTGGGTACTGTAACCCATGTTTCAGCTTTTCCCATGACTAAAGAGGGTGCTTTAAATGCGATCGGTAATGCAGAGATTGTAGAAAGCTTAATGGCTCAAGGGCCGCAAATTCAAGTTGACGCACAGTTACAGCCAGATAACTCAACCTTTAGCGGATATAAGTGGTCTTCTTCAAAAGGTGTTCAGATGAAAGTTTCTTCAGGAACCACCACTAGCGTCAGAGTCACTACAGAGGAAAGAGCGCCTATCAGCTTTATCTTTCCTTTTCTCAAGTCTTTAACTGGTATAAATTAACCTCACATAACAAAAATGTTGTCACAACCACAAGTGAAATTTACAAAGAAAAATAATCGCCGTCCTATTTCTAGTGCGATCGCTTCTGGATTTAGAAAAATTCGCCGTCGTACCCCAACTGTTTTGCAGATGGAGGCGGTAGAATGTGGTGCTGCTGCTTTGGGAATTATTCTAGGTTACTACGGTCGGATTGTACCCCTACCGCAATTGCGTCAAGATTGCGGGGTATCGCGGGATGGCAGTAGAGCTGTAAATATACTCAAGGCTGGTAGAAGTTACGGCTTGAATGCCAAAGGTATGAAAGCAGACTTGGATGGACTGCGACAGTTGCAATGCCCTTACATCGTTTTTTGGAATTTTAACCATTACTTAATTGTAGAGGGATTTAGTAACAAGCAAGTTTACATCAATGACCCCGCAACTGGGCCGAGGACTGTATCTTTGGAAGAATTTGATACAAGTTTTACAGGTGTTGTACTACTTTTTACACCTAGTCAAGAGTTCAAAAAAGGTGGTAGCAAACCTAATGTTCTTCTAAGTTTGCGGGAACGTCTGCAAGGGTCTGGTGAGGTACTTGCTTTCTGTATTTGTGCTGGATTTTTACTGGTGATTCCCGGACTGGCATCACCTATATTCTCCCAAATGTTTGTAGATAATGTTTTGGTGCAAAATAGGCAAGATTGGTTACGACCACTTTTGTTAGGAATGATACTGACAGCAATCATCAATGGACTGTTGACATTACTACAGTTAAAGTTTCTGCGCCGAATGAAAATTAAGTTATCTGTGGGTATGTCCAGCCGATTTCTATGGCACATTCTGCGCTTACCTGTAAGTTTTTACGATTGCAGATTTGCTGGAGAAATTAGCAGCCGCATCCACCTGAACGATAAATTAGCCAATCTACTTTCAGGGAAGTTAGCCACAACAGCGATCGCCGCAGTCATGGTAATTTTTTATGCTATTGTGATGCTGCAATACGATGCCGTGTTGACTTCAATTGGGATTCTCTTTGTCGCCATAAATCTCCTGGCTTTGCACAAAATCTCTCGCTGGCGTGTAGACGCTAATCTTAGATTAATCCAGGAGCATGGAAAAGTTAGCGGGGTAGCTATTTCTGGTCTGCAAAGTATGGAAACCCTGAAAGCATCCGGGTTAGAATCTGATTTCTTTGCTCGCTGGGCGGGTTATTATGCCAAAGCGATTAACGCACATCAGGAAGTAAATATAACTAATCAGACTTTGGGAATTTTGCCCTCGTTCCTATCAACAATTACATCGATGCTAGTTTTAGTTATTGGTGGACTGCGGGTTATGGATGGGAACCTGAGTATCGGAATGCTAGTAGCATTTCAAGGACTGATGCAAAGTTTTATGGAACCTGTGAATAATCTCGTTAGTCTTGGTAGCGACCTCCAAGAAGTTGAGGGTAGCCTAAATCGCTTGGATGATGTTTTGCAAAATCCGGTAGTTTCTGAGTTTGCAGAGGAAACACAGCAAGCAGAAGCGAAAGTTTTTGCTGATTACCTTCAACCGAAATTGCAGGGGTATGTCAAGTTGGAGAATGTGACATTTAGTTACGGCGAAGTTGAAACTCCTATAATTGAAAACTTTAATTTATCAATTAAACCAGGACAGCGAGTTGCTTTGATTGGTAAGAGTAGTTCTGGTAAATCTACCATTGCCAAACTTATATGTGGGCTGTATCAACCAACTCAAGGAGAAATTAAGTTTGATGGCAAACCCAGAAACCAAATTCCTCGCCAAGTCATAGCCAATTCTATCGCCTTCGTAGAGCAAAATATTTTACTATTTGCTGGTAGCGTCAGGGACAATTTGACCCTTTGGGACACTACTGTACCTGAAAGTTCTTTAGTGCAAGCATGTCAAGATGCAGCGATTCACGATGTTATACTCTCCCTACCTGGAGGCTATGATAGTAAACTCTTAGAAGGAGCTGCTAATTTAAGCGGTGGTCAAAGACAGCGTTTGGAAATTGCTCGTGCTTTGGTTAACAACCCCTCTATTCTGATTGTGGATGAAGCAACCAGCGCCCTGGATACTGAAACAGAAAAAATTATTGACCAAAAACTACGTCAACGGGGATGTACCTGTATTATCGTGGCGCATCGGCTGAGTACTATCCGCGATTGCGATGAAATTATTGTCCTCGAACGCGGAAAAGTTATGCAACGCGGTACTCATGAAGAATTGCAACAAGTCGAAGGATATTATTCGCAATTAATCCGTAGTGAGGGCTGAAGTAAATAACTCTACGGCTAGAAGCCGGTGGCTTTCAGTAGCCCTGAGCTATTCGTTATGTTTTTAGTATAGTAATCAACCAAGTAAAACGATGTCAAAGTCTGTCTGTATATAGATTTTAAGTTCTTTTCTGTGTGTTTTTTGTCTAAGTTCCACTAATTTTCTTAAGATGACAATCTGCTATACAATACACCCAGAAATTTGAGAACAGAGAAATGAGCGTGAAAAAAAGCAAAATTGGAACTTTATTTCTCATTAGTCATCTCATCTTTATATTTGGGTGCGGTGGAAGTGGAGATATTCCTCAAATCTCTTCTGAGCCTGTGAAGTTTTCCATTATCAGAACCAATGATGGAGTCGGCTTTATCAATGAAGCTGGTCAAGTAGTTATTAAACAACAGTTTCGAGATGCACAACTTTTTTATGATGGCTTGGCAGCTGTAAAGGTTGGAGAAAGTTGGGGTTTTATCAATCATAAAGGTGAGTTTGTAATTTCGCCAAGATACACTCGCGTTCATCCGTTTTCAGAAAAACTAGCATTAGTTTATTCAGGAGAAGAGTCACCTATCTTTATCAATCAGCGGGGTAACGTAGTAATTCAGCCCAAGGAAAATTGGAGATTTATTGGGGGCTTCAAGGAAGGATTAACTCCTGTAGAAGTAAAAGGGAAATGGGGCTTTATTAATACTAAAGGAGAGATAGCTATTGAGCCAAAATTTGATGATGTTAGAGGTTTTTCCGATGGCTTGGCATTTGTCAAAGTTGGAACATATTCTGATAAAGAAGCATTGGTAGGGTATATTGAGCGCTCAGGAAAATTAAAAATTCCCTTTGAAGCCTTATATGAGAGTGGAACTGACTTTGTAATGAACAGAGCTATAGTTACCAAACATAACTATATGTTAATTGACAAAACAGGAAAGGTGCTAAAAAATCAACTAAGCTTGGGTTGTAATGATGATGAGCAAAGTTTTGTCAAGGGATTTGTAGAAGGATTATTACCAGTAGGCTTAAAGTTACCTAATCAAAAATTGTTTGGATGTGGTTATATTGATATGCATGGAAAGGTTGCTATCCCCCCTAATCCTAAGATAGAAACAGCAGAACTATTTTCTGAAGGGTTAGCATCTGTCAAAATCAAGGATAAATGGGGTTACATCAATAGAAGTGGTTCGCTAACTATCGAACCAAAATTTCAGAAGGCGTCACGTTTTAGAAATGGACTAGCTTATGTAAAAGTTAATGCAGCCAGTGAAGGTTATATTAATCATTCTGGCCAGTTTGTCTGGCAACCTGTAACTTTTAAATGAGAGCGATCGCTCCCTTACCTTCAAGGTGAAGCTGTTGCCCCGTTACCGAAAGCACTTCTCCTGCATTTAGCCTGATAGCCGTCTGCTCACAACTCGCTTTAAAGAAATAAGATATGCCAAGAAAAGTGCGTTTATACCTCTATACAAACCAAACGTGGCAACGCAGATTGCGAATTTTCCTTTTAGCTGTGTTGGGGCTAATTTTTACCTTAAGTTTTCATATCCTTCCGGCCGAATCTAAACTTACTCGTTTTTCAGAACAGTCAATTATAGAAAAAGTCCCAGCATTAACAAACGTTGAACAACTAATACAACAAGGCAGAACTTTTTACCAAACAGAAAAATTTACTCAGGCAGCAGAAAGCTTGCAGCAAGCTGCACAGATATATGAATCCCAAGGAGATAAGTTAAACCAAGCTTTAGCGTTAAGCTATCTCTCTTTAACACAACAGAAACTAGGACAATGGAACCAAGCAAAGGCATCAACTTCTAGCAGTTTAAAGTTACTTACTCAAGCAAAGCCCAGTACTAAGGAAGCAGAACACATTTTAGCTCTTGCTCTCAATACTCAAGGTAGTTTACAACTAGCACTAGGACAAGCTGAATTAGCTTTAGAATCATGGCAACAAGCAGCTAAAACCTATACTCAAATCGGCGATACAGCAGGTCATATTGGTAGTTTAATTAACCAAGCTACAGCTCTTGAATCTTTGGGATTTTCTACCCGAATGATGAATATTTGGGAGCAAGTGGAGCAAAATCTGCAAGCACAGCCAAACTCTCTACTGAAAGTTTTAGGATTACGTAGTTTAGGCAATACCTTAAGAGTAAGGGGCGAGCTAGAAAAGTCTCAGCAGCTACTTGAGCAAAGTTTAGCAATGGCTCAAAGTCTACGATCGCCTCAAGAGGAAAGCGCTACTTTATTGAGCTTAGGTAATACTTTATATAGTTTTGGCAACAAAAGTCTACAACGTAACGCCAGCAGTGAGGAAAATCCTCTGCCACTAGATTGTAACCACGGTGTGATTTCAGAAAATGCTAAAACATATTATCAAAATGCCGCAGACTTATATTATAAAAGTGCAAGTAAATCTACATCAGCGATCGCTAAAATTCAAGCCCAACTCAATCGATTAACTGTATTACTATCTCTTGGGCAAAATCTCTCAAATCAAGAGTTAGAATTATTACAATCTAATCTAACCGCTCTCACCCCAAGTCGAGCCGTAGTCTATGCTCAGGTAAATTTTGCCCGGAGTTTAGGATGTCTCAATCAAGTAAGTCAAAAGACAAAAACACAAGAAAAGTCCCTTTTCAATCAAGATAAAATTTCTCAGATATTAACAACAGCTGTTCAACAAGCCCAAGACTTGCAAGACCAAAGGTCTGAGTCTTACGCATTAGGTAATTTGGGTCAGCTATACGAACAGACTAAACAATTATCGCTGGCTCGGCAATACACCGAACAAGCCTTGAACCTGGCACAGGTAATTGATGCATCAGATATAGCCTTTGAATGGCAATGGCAGTTAGGTCGTCTACTCTTGGCACAGGGAAATTCCCAAGCAGCAGTGGCAGCTTACACTGAAGCAGTAACCACTCTCAAGTCTTTACGTACTGATTTGGTGTCCCTCAATCCTGATATTCAGTTTGACTTGCGCGATCGCGTAGAACCAGTATATCGGCAGCTAGTTGGTTTATTGTTGCAACCTGAGAAACCGAGTCTGAAAAACTTAAAACAAGCTCGTGATGTAATTGAAGCGTTACAGTTGGCTGAACTAGACAACTTTTTTCGAGATGCCTGTTCAATTGTTCAACCAACCCCAATTGATGAAGTGGTTGATAATGCTAATCCTGCCACAGCAGTCATCTATCCAATTATTTTGGCAGACCGTGTGGAGGTGATTGTCAAGTTGCCGCGTATAGAGCAACTTCATCACTACAGGACTTACAAACCAAGAAGCGAAGTCGAGACAGTACTAGAACAGTTACAAAAAAAGCTCAGACAACGCTATACATTTAGCGATCGCCAAGCGCTTTCTCAACAAGTATACAATTGGTTAATCAAACCTTTAGAGGCAGACTTGGCTCAAAGTCAAATCAAAACTCTAGTGTTTGTATTAGATGGTTCCTTGCGGAATATTCCGATGGCAGCCCTCTACGATGGCAAGCAATATCTCATAGAAAACTACAGCGTTGCCTTATCTCCTGGTTTGCAACTGCTAGAACCCAAATCAAAACCAAAACGATTTGAGGCTTTAATTGGTGGACTAACTCAATCACGCTTCGGTTTTAGTTCTCTACCAAATGTCGCCGATGAATTCAAGGAAATCCAAGCAGTTATTCCCTCTAAAGAATTCATCGACCAAGCCTTTACCAATAAAATCATTGAAAAGCAAGTCAGTTCTCTTTCTTACCCTATAGTACACTTGGCAACTCACGGCAAATTTAGTTCCGAACAGGAAGATACATTTATTCTTACCTGGAATGGCAAGATTAATGTTAAGCAATTGCGTGAGGTATTGGAAACCAGAGAACCAGTGGTGGGACGTGCATCTCAAGTACCTTCTCCAATCGAATTACTCGTTTTAAGTGCCTGTGAAACAGCTACTGGAGACAAACGCGCTGCTTTGGGATTAGCGGGTGTCGCTGTGCGTTCTGGGGCACGTACTACCCTTGCTTCTTTGTGGAAAGTAGACGATAAATCGACTGCCATCTTGATGAGCGAGTTCTATCGCCAGTTAAAAAATAATCCTGCCATGAGTAAATCAGAAGCCCTGCGTCGCGCCCAGGAGTTCATTTTCCAGAACTATCAAGAACATCCCTTTTATTGGGCACCCTACGTTTTAGTCGGTAATTGGCTATGAATTGCATAAAGTTAAATGCTTCTACCGTATAGTCTATTTACCTACAAACTACTGCAATCTCAAGAAGTTATTAAAATCTCAATTAAATAAGGAGAAGTATGATATTTATACTTGTAAATTAAATTACACAACACTGTTACTTAGTAAATAAAAGCAACGAAGATGTTAAACTTTGTAAACTTGGATGGCATCTCAACACTACCAAAGCGTGAGAACAATACTGATAAATTTTCTACCTATCTCATGCTTAATCATCAAAATAATCGATTAACACTGCAATGGAAATATCAACCTTATTTAAAACGCAATATAGAGCTATATGCACAAAGAAATGAAAAAGTTTCTAGTTTATGGAGGCAACAAGATAAAGGAAATGGTCTAGCGCAGTTTTGGCGAACTGTAGCTCTTAAAGAATTTCAAACAGTAGCAGATTGGGAACCAGCAAACAAACAACAATTAGCATTAGAACATCTGGCAAGTTATTTTGAAGAAAAATGCTATTGGGCAGTTAAAAATATATGTAAATATCAGAATCAAGAAAATTGGGAAGAATATCTCTGTTTTGCCAGAGTGATAATTTACGACCCTCTAAAATTAGCTGAAATATTGTCTAAATATAATTCGCAGCAATCTAATATTGAGACATATGTAACAACCGCCTTAGAAAACAATATTAAAGATGAAATGCGAGTTCAAAAGTTTTCTAAGTGGCGAATGTTATCTAAAAAGAGTGATAAAGAATTAAGAGAAGCACTGCAAGTATCAGGACTGAGCGAACCTAATATTTCTCAGATAATTTTTGCTAAAAAATATTTTAAACAAGTTTATTTATTTAATAAAGTTCAAAATCCCGCCAGAAAAAATGGTCAGAAATGGCCCGATCCAGATAGAGAGGATTTTGAACAAGCTGCTCAGTGTTACAATGCAGAGAAAGTCTTATCTTCTGCACCTCATGAGGTATCTGCTTCAACTCATATTACCGCTAAGCAGATGCAATCTTGGATGGAAAATTCTATTGCAGCATTACAAAACTATCCAAAATCTATAGTACCTCAATGGTCTCTTGATGCCTTACAAACAAGTGGATATGAAGCACAATATGACATCCAAGAGGAAGCTTTAGAATTAGAATGGCACGACTCAGCAGAAGAAGTAGGAGAAAGTCAGCAATTTCTCAACAAAAAAACTAGTTTGTCTTTACGCGAACAACTAGAAGCGATGAAACCTGAATTTCAAAAACTTTTGCTACTTTACTATGGATTTGGTCTTAATCAACAACAGCTAGCAGCTAAGTTAGAAATTAATCAAAGTACAATTTCTCGTAATTTGAAAAAGTCTACAATTACACTCCTAGAAACTTTAGCAGGAATATCGCAATCTCAACAATGGGTCAAGGAGTATGTGAGCAATTGGTTAAAGCAAAATTATACTAATCCCTCACACTTAGATTTGATTCAAGCAGCTTTAGTGTCAGGTATCAAAAAACTATCTTCGGAAGAAAAAGAAATTTTACAACTTTGTTACAGCCAAAAATTGAGTGAAATAAAAATTGCTAATCAATTAGGTATTGAGCAAACTGAAGTCAAGGAAAAGCTTTCTCAAACTCAGTATAAGTTACAAGCAAATTTGGTAGAACAGATAAATCTTTGGATAAAAGAGTATTTAGAGAAATGGTTATCAAAGCACTACAAATCTCTAATTAAAGTAGTTATCAAAAATAGAAGTAATTCCGGGAAAAAATTAGAAATAGAAGAAACGATTAACATCGTTATTGACGCATATTTTCCAAACTCTAAGCAAATAAAAGTAGGTGGAACAAATGTTTAACTTAATGGAATTAGCAAGTAATAACACAAAGCATCTTTGGTTAAAGATTGCAGTAACAGAGCAAAAAAAAGCGTGGCGATATAGCCAGCAACACCACTCTAATCCTATCGCTCGTTACAACTCATATCTCAATCATATTTGCTTGGATCATTTTATCAGTTGGCTTGAAGATTGGCAGCAAGAAGAATCCGGGCCGCAACCTTCAATATGGCCTGAAGATATACCTACTATTTTGGAAGTAGTTAATGGTATAGCTGTTCAAGTAGGTGAAACCCGGCTAGTACTGTTGCCAACTGAAACCACAGATTTAGAAGAATTGTCTGTACCCCAGGAGTGGGTAGATATCCCCAATTGGGTAGCTGACTATTACTTAGCAGTACAGATAAATTTGGATGATGAAGATGAGTGTTGGATGGCAGTACGTGGCTTTGCGACTCATCGTCAATTGAAGAACGAAGCTAGATATAATCAAAGCGATCGCACTTATTCTTTAGCAGTTGATGAGTTAACAGAAAACTTTACCATACTGTTGGCAACACTAGGACTAAATTTTCGAGAAGAAGTGCCACTTTTAGCAACTTTATCAGCAGCTGAAGCTCAAGATTTGTTACGAACTTTAGCTAATCCATCTATTTATTCACCGCGTTTACATGCAGATGTATCATTTAGCCAATGGGCAGCATTACTTGCTAACGAACAATGGCGGCATCAACTCTACAATCAGCGTTTAGGTTTATTGCAAAGTGAGATTTCACCTGTTGCCGACATTGTACCCAACAAAATACAAGTAAATTTGAGTCAATGGTTTGACAAAGTTTTTGAGATAGGTTGGCAATCCATTGATACGATAATAAATACGCCACAATTGGGAAATTTAGCATTTGCTACTAGAAGTTTTGATGCTTCTAAGGTATCTGTTGTTAATGGAGTTAAACTCATTGATTTGGGAATGCAATTAGGAGAACAAACTGTAGCACTGCTGGTTGCTCTTACTGAAGAAGCAGAGGCAAAAACTAGTGTTTTAGTGCAAGTACATCCTACTGGTAATCAAAAGTATTTGCTACCCCATTTAAAACTAGTACTTTCGAGTTCAGGAGAGACTTTACAAGTAGTTGAATCTAGAAATCAAGATTACTATATTTCGCTAAATCGTTTTAAATGTGTGCGTGAAACTAGCTTTAGTATTCAATTGATTCTAGGTGATTTTAGCATTACAGAGGATTTTGTGGTTTGATAAGTAGAAGGCAGGGGAGGGGGTGAGTCACTTTTATAGCGCGGCTTTGATTTTTTCTGAACGCGGTCTTTTTCCTGGTTAAACTCAAGGATATTAATACCGTTTCTTTGTAAGGCTGCGCCAAATCCTAGATTTTTTTCAACGCAAAGGTACACGGAGGTTAGCGCAAAGGGACGCAGAGATTTTCTGAGAGAATTTGCCATGTTCTAAAATAATAGGAATTAAGCACAAATTACGGAAGAATCGTAGACGCGATAGCGGCTTGCCGCAGGCTACCACAGAGAAGCCAGTGCGTTGGGCGGGTTCCCCGACTTGAAGCAACTGGTGCGGCACAAAGTACACGGAGTAATGAGAGTTAGAGAGGTATTTTGTGTAAGTCCTAAATAATTAAGCTTCATAGAGAATTGGTATAAAATCCATCTTTTTTGCTACGTCCTCGAATGCCTGAAGTAATGTATTCAATTGTTTTGCATTGAATATCTTTTTTTAGTATTTAGTTACGAAGACAAAATAAGCCTGAAGAAATGTAAAGTTGTGCTTTCTTCGTCTATATTTTTTATTCATAACGATAGACCAAATGATACAATACTACTATTATTAAAAACTATGTATTACTGCATTTATCTGCGTAATTGCTAGCAGCTACGCTTAAGTTTGCTTAAGATAATATTAATTATAAAAATATATTTTTTAATAGAGAATAAGTGAGAACTAATAATATACTTATAAAAGTGAATTTATAAAATTAATATCAAATCAATAAGCCAAAAGCTAAATTTTGATGATAAGTTTTTACAAGAAAATGTAATATTAATATTATATAAAAAACTTTAGTAATTAATGATGGGTAAGTTAGTTGTTATAAATTTAGATAAAGGTAACTTAAGCGATGGCTTCTCGGTTGTTAATGCACAACTGTGGGAAACTAACAACTCTCGTCCGATGCAATTTACAGGTAGTTTACCCGCCGCCCCAGAAATTGCAGAACTTTATAAACGTTATCAATTAATCTATCAAGCACTCCAACAACGATTTCATGGTCGGGCTTTAATTGAAATGGAACCAGTTGGTTTGACTAATATTAGTGAAACTGATTTTACTGAAGTTTGTCAGGAGTTATATCAGCAAATTAATAGTTGGCTGAACTCAAATTCGTTTCACAAAATTGACCAACAATTACGAGCCAGATTGACTTTAGATGAAGAATTTCAGGTGATTATTGAAACAAGCGATCGCCTGCTAAGACGACTACCTTGGCATCTATGGAATTTTTTTGAAGATTACCAAAAAGCAGAAGTAGCCTTAACTCCTCCAACTTATGAGCGAGTTAAAGTATTACCAAAAAAAAATAGTAGACAAGTTAGAATATTAGCGATATTGGGTAATAGTACGGGAATTGATATCCAAAAAGACCAAATTTTACTAAAAAAATTGCCCAATGCATCAACAGTATTTTTGGTAGAGCCTTCACGCCAAGAATTAGATAAGTGGTTATGGGATAAACAAGGCTGGGATATTCTGTTTTTTGCAGGGCATAGTCAAAGTCAAGAAGATACAGGTTTAATACATATTAACCAAACCAGCAGTTTAACCATACCGGAATTAAAAAATGCTTTGAAATATGCGATCGCACAGGGTTTAAAACTTGCTATTTTTAACTCCTGCGATGGTTTGGGATTGGCATCGCAGTTAGCCGATCTGCACATTCCCGAAGTAATTATCATGCGAGAGAATGTGCCGGATTTTGTTGCTCAAGAGTTTTTAAAGAATTTCCTCTCAGCTTTCGCAGGCGGTCAATCTTACTATTTGGCAGCACGTTACGCACGAGAGAGGTTACAAGGTCTAGAAGATGAATTTCCTACTGCTTCTTGGTTGCCAATGATTTACCAGAACCCAGCAGAAGAACCGCTGACATGGAACGGTTTACGCGGGCAAACAGAAGCGGTATCTTTCCCTTGGTTCAAAAAACAGAAACTGCAAACAGCATTAGTGGCAAGTATGGCGATCGCAGGCTTGGTGTTGCAAGTGCGATCGCTAGGAATCATGCAGCAATGGGAATTGTCGGCTTTCGATTCCATGATGCAGATGAGACCAGATGAAGGCCCAGACCAACGCCTATTAATAGTTAAAATCACAGAAGCAGACATTCAAGCCCAAAAGCAGCGGCAAAAATCCTCGTTATCAGATGAGGTATTGCAACAGCTGATGCAGAAATTGGAATTATACCAACCAAGAGCGATCGGTTTAGATCTCTATCGCGATTTTACAGTAGAACCTCAATATAAAGATTTAGCAACTCGCCTGCACCAAAGTGACAACTTTTTTGCTATTTGTAAACTCAGTGGAGGCAAAACACAAGCGCCTGGTATTTCACCCCCACCAGAAATTTCAAGCGATCGCGTCGGCTTTAGTGATGTTGTGCTTGATAGTGACTTTGTAGTTCGGCGTCAGCTATTAGCCGTAACTCCAGACCCAGAATCCCTGTGTAAAACACGCTACTCCTTAAGCTGGCAACTTGCAAGTCGCTATCTAGCAAAAGAGGGCATTCAATCCCAAATTAACGACGAAGGATATTTGCAACTTGGCAAAGTTGTCTTTAAACCTATAGATATCCCTACAGGTGGTTATCAACAATTTGATGCGCGAGGTCATCAATTACTGCTCAACTATCGCTCTTCACGCGAGATTGCTCAACAAGTGACTCTCGCACAAGTTCTTAAAGGTCAGTTGAATCCCGACTGGGTGAGAAATCGGATTGTGCTAATCGGTGTTGATGCTGACAGTGTTAAAGATTCTTTCCTAACGCCTTATAGTACAAAAACTATGCCTTATCAACAAGTACCAGGTATAGTAATTCACGCCAATATGGTTAGCCAGATTCTGAGTACTGTGATGGATCGCCGACCACTGTTATGGGTCTGGCCTGTATGGGGTGAAATTCTCTGGCTGTGCGGCTGGTCATTAGTAGGAGGAATAATCGCTGTGTATCGTTGGTCGCGATCGCAACTAGCAGTAATAATTGGCGTTGCACTGATTACCTTATATGGATGCTGTTTTATTCTCTTGTTATTCGGTGGTTGGGTGCCGTTCGTTCCTACTGTTTTTGCCTTAATAACTACTGCTTTTGGAATTCGTCTTTTTACTAGAGTTTATCAACCAAATACTTAACTAAACTTGATTATGAATAAAATAAATTTTCGATTTCCGCAAATATTAGTGTTTACTTTTACTTTTATTGTAGTTAGTCTTACACAACCTGCACAATCTCAACAACCATCTAACAATAACTCGAATAATACTAAAATCCGCTTTATTCAGCCAACTTTAGAAAAAGAACCAGAAAACCGGGGTGCGCCTAGCGATCGCCAAGGAGCAGGAACGCGTGGTAATTGTCCAAATGCGAGCATACCTCTAACTGCATTAGTACCCTTGGTACCAAGAAATTTGAGTCTAAAGCAACTAAGAACTACAGACACATCCTCATCAAAATTTGCTTTGGGGTTAACAACTGCTGAATATCCTACCTTTTGGTTTTACGTTCCTTACCAAATTAAAGATATTAGTGTTGTCAAGTTTGTAGTATTAGATGAAAACAATAATTCCGTCACCAAAGAGCCTCTGTTAATTAACTTGTCGGGAACGCCCGGAGTCATTAGCGTTCGCGTTCCTACAACAGAGAAACCACTAGAGATTGGTAAGTATTATCATTGGTACTTCTTAGTTGATTGCAAATCACAAACCTCCTCTGAAGAATCTGAGGATATTGCTGTTGAAGGATTAGTCCAACGAATAGAGCCGAACCGCGATTTAGTCCGGCGCTTAGGGACAGCAACACCACAAGAACGTGTCGCCCTTTATGCTCAAGCGGGTATTTGGCAAGACGCTTTGACACTTTTAAGCGAACTCCGTCTTGCTAAACCAAAAGATACCGCCCTAGCTTCTAACTGGCAAGACCTATTAAAGTCTGTTGGCTTGGAAAATGTTGCCAGCGAAACTATTACACAGTGCTGTACTCAACCACTACATTAAGCGACAGGTCTAATACCAATTCTCTAAAATCCAACAACAGATTTAAACCCTGAGACCCTTACTATACCAACGGATAGGAGGCTTAGTACACGTAGCGAAAAGACCGAAATAAACTCTGTGCCCCTTTGCGTTTCAATAAACTCGAACTGATTGACAAAATGCGCTTTGTTTTAACCTCTCACCGAGAGTATAATATCGTCTTTTACTGTCCAGCAAATACCAACATTTGCATAAATTAACCCAGGTTTTTCCAATAAGGCATACAAACAACATCAAAGAGTCAACACAAAGATAGTCTTAAATTCATTTACAAACATCTTTGCATAACTTTTTAGTAGGTTATAAATATGCTTATTGAAAACAAAATTCCCGGTTTGTCAGGAGAATACTATAGATTTAAAGGTAATGAACCTTTACTATTAGATGACCCGCAGACAGTTTGGGTAGTGCGATCGGGTTCCATGTCACTATTTGCCATTGCGGTTAACAATGGTAGCTCAGAAGGAAAACGGCGTTACCTATTTAATGTCAAATCCGCAGAAGCGATGTTTTCAATAGCACCATTTCAAAGCAAGCAGCTGCAAATTTTAGCAGTGTCGCTTGAGGAAACAGAACTGCTCAGAATCTCTCGCAAAGATTTTGAGTCTATGTTCGCAAACAAACAAGACTATGCAGTGGATTTGCTAGAGCGTTGGATATATCAACTGGGTTCGGCTGTGGCTCGCGAACCCGATCGCAACTTCAAGGTTCCAAAGCCGGGAACCCAGTTCTTCTTAGCTAATGGCGAGATATTCCGACCAGAACAAGGTAGCGTATCTTGGGTACGAATTCAACATGGTTATGCCAATTTGATGGGATTTGCCGAACTAATTTTTGACTCTGCGTCTGGTTTGTTACCTTTGAGTGCTGATATCTGGTTGCAGGCACAGGGCATATTAGAACTAGAAAGTTTTCGTACCGAAGAGATTCAAGAAGCAGACACTTTAATGGTTAGTCTGGCTCAACTGCAAATGAATTTTCTACAAATGATTAACTTGCTTTGTGAGCAAGAAATCCAGCAAGAAATTCAGAGGTGTCGGCAAAGAGAACACCTGAAGCGTCAGGTTATGAATGAAACGTTGGAAGAACTGTCATCTGTGGTGCAACAGAGGCAAACAGCCACTTCTTTACAGATGATGCATGGCAGTAATTCCTCAGACCAAGCTTTGTTAGTTGCAGCAGGAGCAGTCGGACGTGCTTTAGGTATTGCGATTCGCCCTCCAGCTCAGTCAGAAGACCTCAAACGCCTTAAACACCCAATAGATGCGATCGCCCGTGCTTCACGAATTCGGATACGTCGCTTGCATCTAATCGGCAACTGGTGGAAAAGTGACTGCGGCCCGATGCTGGGATACACTTTAGAAGACGAGAGTCCGGTGGCTCTGTTACCAGTTAAGAGCGGCGCAAGGGGCAATAGCTATGAGATTTTCGATCCGCTCAAGCAGACTCGCACTTTTGTAGATGAGCAAAGCGCTGCTACGCTCTCCACCACTGCCTATGTATTTTATCGACCTTTGCCCGATAAAGACCTCAAAACCTGGGATATACTTCTATTTGCACTACAGGGTCATTATAAGGATTTAATTATCATCCTGTTAAGCGCGATCGCTGTTTCTTTATTAGGGATGGTAACGCCCCAAGCCACCGCTATTCTCATAGATAACGCCGTTCCAGATGCCAACCGGGGACTATTGTTACAAATTGCTTTAGGTCTTTGTGCAACAGCTTTTGGAGGTACAATTTTTCAACTAGCTCAAGGGCTTGCCCTGATGAGATTAGAAACTTTTGCCGACTCATCCACTCAAACTGCGGTGTGGGACAGGCTGTTAAAGCTAAGTGTATCTTTTTTTAATCAGTATTCTATCGGTGACTTAGAATCTAGAGTTTCTAGCATCAGCGAGATCCGCTCCCAATTGAGCGGCACAGTTCTCAAAAGTATTTTCTCTGGCGTGTTTGCCTTCTTAAACTTGGGATTGCTAATTTACTACAACAGTTCGTTAACCTTGATCGCTATTATTGCAGCTGTTGTAAATATTGCCCTGACTTTTTTCTCTGGTATGCTCACCCTTCGTAAGGTTCGTCCCTTATTGGAGCAACAAGGACAAATCTTTGGCGTGATGGTGCAGTTAATCAACGGGGTTGCTAAATTGCGAGTCGCAGCAGCTGAAGAACGCGCTTTTGCTTACTGGGGTAAACAGTATAGCCAGCAAATAAAATTAGTGTTGAGTACCCAAGCTATCGAAGATGTTCTCAACGTCTGCAATAAAGTCTTGCCCATACTCACGTCTTGCGTGCTTTTCTGGTTTACTGCCACATTACTACAGCAGAGTCAGCAAACGGGAACTCAAGCACTATCCATTGGTACTTTCCTGGCGTTCAACTCTGCTTTTGGTACCTTTATTAGCGGTGCAACCAGCTTGAGTACAACCGTTGTCGATGTTCTGAAAATCGTACCTTTGTGGAAGCGTGCCCAGCCAATTTTGCAAGCCGAACCAGAAGTTAATAATAGTAAAGCAGATCCTGGCAGGTTATCGGGCAGAGTTGTTGTAGACCATGTGGCATTTCGTTACCACGATGATAGACCCTTAATCTTAGATGATGTGACTATTCGGGCTGAACCTGGGGAATTCATTGCTCTGGTGGGGACTTCTGGGAGTGGGAAATCAACTTTGTTTCGTTTATTGCTGGGATTTGAGACTCCGGAATCTGGTAGTATTTACTATGATGGACAGGAGTTGACAGGACTGGATATTCATGCTCTGCGCCGACAGATGGGTGTTGTCTTACAAAATAGCCGATTAATGTCAGCTTCTATCTTTGAAAACATTGCCAGTGGTGCTTTAGTCACAATTGATGAAGCATGGGAAGCCGCCCGGATGGCGGGTTTAGCAGATGATATCCAAGCTATGCCAATGGGTATGCACACTGTTGTCAGTGAAGGAGGTGGTAATATTTCTGGCGGACAACGGCAAAGGCTGTTAATAGCTAGGGCGTTGGTATTAAAACCACGAATTTTACTGTTTGATGAAGCTACCAGTGCCTTAGATAATAAAACCCAGGCTATTGTTAGTCAAAGCCTTGACCGCCTAAAAGTGACGCGCATAGTCATTGCTCACCGTCTCAGTACAATCCACAATGCCGACCGTATCTATGTGCTTCAGGATGGTCGGGTTGTACAGCAGGGCAATTTTGAGCGACTAGCCAATCAGCAAGGGCTATTTGCTCAACTGATGATGCGGCAAAAGCTATAAGTAGGCACACTGGCGAAGTTGTCATCAAGTGCAAACTAAACACTTTCAGTTAACAATTGACAAAGCAGCAAACCGCAACATATATTTTGCTGCGATCGCATTAATTGAAGTATTTGATTGCAGCTACTTACGGCGGTGATACCATGTTCGGCTAATCATTTATAATTTCCGTAGCAGAAGTTGTTATATCATCAACGGGTCAATAGCGGCTCTAGAGGGTGGCAGTAGGGCTGTAATGGCAAAAGCCACTAGTGTGGTGAGCTAGTGGCTTGATTGGGCATTATTGGGCAATCCTGGGGGCGATCGTCGTTGGCTGGGGGTACTCTTGCGCTATGGGCAATAATTTTTTAGTTAAGTGTCAAATTCATAATATGCTGTCAATACATGGTCATCAAATACTTAATTAAAGGACATTATGTCAGAATTTAATGAAGTTGAAACAGGATTATTTCAACTACTTTTTCAAGGATCGGATTTAGATGGAGATGGAAAAATATCTGGGACTGAGTTAATGTATGCGGAACGTGATGTGATTCAGGGATCACATGTGAGTATTTTGACAAATGGCAAAGGGTTAGGCAATTTAGAACCTGGTAAGACATATACCCTTGAACAGCTTAAACAATTAGTTCTAGAACGACGTAATTCATAACAGTAGCGAATTAAAGCTAATTTAATGACCAGCCAGCAAGTGACTTTTTTAGTTTAAATTGTTGGCTGGTTTTGTTTTTGATTTAGTTTTAGGTTGTAAATGATTAGATTATTTGGTTACTTTAGGGCACTCTAGGGCAATCCTGGGGGCGGTCGTCGTGCTTGGGGGACAGAACAGAGAAGCCCCCAGTAAAGGCGACTAGGGGCTTAACGGCTGATTGTTGTGGATTGTATAGGAATTTTTCTTGAGTTAAGTGTCAAATTCATAATATGCTGTTAATACATGGTTTTTGAATAATTAACTAAAGAATCTTATGGGAACAAATCTAGATGGACTCAAAGACTATTTTGATCGGCTAGATAGCGATGGAGATGGAAAAATATCCGGCGATGATATTTTATCTTTAGACTTATTTGGGCAAGGTGAAAAGGATGCATTTACAAATGGCAAAGGATGGGGGGATATACAACCAAACGATACCTTTACCTTTGAACAGTTCAGACAATTAGTTCAAAAAATACAGAATTCATAATAGTAAAAATCAATGAAAAAATTAATCATAGTTTTCGCTGTAATTGTGGGAATTTCTGTAAGTCTTATAATTCCTAGCTGGATAAGATCCAATGTGGTTCAAGCCCAAACTGTACCCGATTGTCCTGTGAATAGTGCTTGCATATGGAGTGAGCGTAATTTCGCAGGTAATCGTACTGTTTTTACTGCTTTGACCACTGTGAGTGTTGGAGCGTTAGGAAATCTAATTGAGTCATGTAGATTGACTGGAACATTAAATGGAATTGGTCGCTCGGTACGTAATAACAGTTCATGTAATTTAAGTATATCTACAACTCAAAGAGGTTTAACAGGTGGTTTTGCTGATGCAATTATTTCAAAAAATACTCGGCAGGGTGATACAGGCGATTTTCGTTCTGCTTTTTGAATAACTTTGTATTTTATGTCTTTAGAGAGTACAGTACTTATTGATTCGATAAGTGCTGTTTTTTTTGATGTGTTTAGTGATTAAGAAGCTTCTAATTTTGTAAATATTGTTTTGAGCCGACCAAGGTCTAAATTAGTATCAAATCCTGGATTATTCCGAGCAAAATTGTCATAGAGAATTAGGAAAACAGCATAATTGCCCGTAGAGGACACTGAACTATCAGCTAGTGCTGTAATTAAGGCATCAATCAAAATACGATAACTTTGGCGATATCGAGTCTCTAGATAGCCTTGGTTTGATTGCACAATTGCATTGAGGTTAGTTGCTTGATATTACAGCTTGCGCGAAACACGCAAACGTGAAAGCGGAAGTTGCTGCAAGGAAAGCAGAAGTTGCTACAGCTTGCGCGAAACACGCAAACGTGAAAGCGGAAGTTGCTGTAAGGAAAGCGGAAGTTGCTACAGCTTGCGCGAAACACGCAAACGTGAAAGCAGAAGTTGTTGCAGCTTGCACGAATGCTCCCTTCCCTACGGGACGCTGCGCGAACAACTTCGCTCAGGGAACAGCCACGAAGACCAGTGAAACGATCGCCTGTTTTAAGAAGTACATCGCCCCGCAAGTTTCCCGAAAGTGCGATGGCTACGCCCGCCACAGGCATCGCAGTAGCAGTAATTGATTTCTGGCTGCAAAGCTAATTGCTTTTAGTAGGAATGCCATCGCAGGTAGTGCGATCGCTATCGCTCACATTGGGATTTGACTGTAAATAAACATGTAGCCTGTTGCAACTGTAGATCATCAGATCGTTGAGACTACCAGAAATTATTAAATTCTTAAGGCGATTTGGGTATATATTCCAGAGTTTGACGGTTTTGTCAGCACTAGCAGAAGCGATGGTCTTGCCATCAGGGCTGAATGCTACGCTAGTGACCCAATTGCTATGCCCGTTGAGGGTGATGATTTCTTTAGCTGTAGCCGCATTCCAGAGTTTGATGGTATTGTCAGCACTAGCAGAAGCGATGGTCTTGCCATCAGGGCTGAATGCTACGCTAGTGACCTCATTGCTATGCCCTTTGAAGGTAGTAATTTCCCTGGCTGTAGCCGCATTCCAGAGTTTGACAGTATTGTCAGCACTAGCAGAAGCGATAGTCTTGCCATCAGGGCTGAATGCTACGCTAGCGACAAAATTGCTATGCCCTTTGAGGGTAGTAATTTCATTGGCTGTAGCCGCATTCCAGAGTTTGATGGTATTGTCAGCACTAGCAGAAGCGATGGTCTTGCCATCAGGGCTGAATGCTACGCTAGTAACCGAATTACTATGCCCGTTGAGGGTGATGATTTCCTTAGCTGTAGCCGCATTCCAGAGTTTGACGGTTTTGTCAGCACTAGCAGAAGCGATGGTCTTGCCATCGGGGCTGAATGCTACGCTATTGACTTCATTGCTATGCCCGTTAAGGGTGATGATTTCCTTAGCTGTAGCCGTACTCCAAAGTTTGACACTATTGTCAGTACTAGCAGAAGCGATGGTCTTGCCATCGGGGCTGAATGCTACGCTAGTGACCCGATCGCTATGGCCGTTGAGGGTGGTAATTTCCTTGGCTGAAGCTGCATTCCAGAGTTTGACGGTATTGTCAGCACTAGCAGAAGCGATGGTCTTGCCATCGGGGCTAAATGCTACGGTAGTGACCCAATTGCTATGCCCTTTGAAGGTAGTAATTTCCTTGGCTGTAGCTGCATTCCAGAGTTTGACGGTTCTGTCAGCACTAGCAGAAGCGATGGTCTTGCCATCGGGGCTGAATGCTACGCTATAAACATAATTGCTATGCCCTTTGAGGGTAGTAATTTCCTTGGCTGTAGCGGCATTCCAGAGTTTGACACTATTGTCAGTACTAGCAGAAGCGATGGTCTTGCCATCGGGGCTGAATGCTACGCTAGTGACCCGATTGCTATGCCCTTTGAGGGTAGTAATTTCCTTGGCTGAAGCCGCATTCCAGAGTTTGACGGTTTTGTCAGCACTAGCAGAAGCGATGGTCTTGCCATCAGGGCTGAATGCTACGCTAGTGACCCGATTGCTATGCCCTTTGAGGGTGGTAATTTCTTTACCTGTAGCCGCATTCCAGAGTTTGACGGTTTTGTCAGCACTAGCAGAAGCGATCGTCTTGCCATCGGGGCTGAATGCTACACTATTGACTTCATTGCTATGCCCTTTGAGGGTAGTAATTTCTTTACCTGTAGCCGCATTCCAGAGTTTGACGGTTTTGTCAACACCAGCAGAAGCGATGGTCTTGCCATCAGGGCTGAATGCTACGCTATAGACAAAATTGCTATGCCCTTTAAGGGTAGTAATTTCTTTACCTGTAGCCGTATTCCAGAGTTTGACGGTATTGTCAGCACTAGCAGAAGCGATGGTCTTGCCATCGGGGCTGAATGCTACGCCACCAACAAAATTGCTATGCCCTTTGAGGGTAGTAATTTCTTTACCTGTAACCGCATTCCAGAGTTTAACGGTATTGTCAGCACTAGCAGAAGCGATGGTCTTGCCATCGGGGCTGAATCTTACGCTATAGATATAATTGCTATGCCCTTCCAAGCGATTCTGCTCTTGCATATTGTAAATTGCTTGCCTTAGTGCGACTACAGCTTGCTGGTTAGCCGTTTGTTCTAAATTGACATCTTTCCTAAGTGTTCTACCTGAAAGTTGTCTATTTGACTGTGTAGCTGCAATTAAAGCCTCAATTTGCTTGTTAGATATTAGCGAAGATTCAGAACTTTGTTGCGCCAGAGCGATCGCACTTTGTTCTGTTGCTTCCTTGGCTTTGTTTTGAGCGTTATACCATTGATAACCCGCAAAGATAGCTACTCCAGCTAACCCGATGCTAAACAAGATAACGACTCGGTTTTGCCGCCGTGCTGCTGCCAACTTTTCTTGTTGGCGTTCTTTCTCTTCTTGAACCAAGCGATTTCGCAGTTCTTGACTTTCCTGAATGTACTCCTCGGCTACTCCATTTAGCATTTGCCAATCGCCAAATCTAGTTAAATATGCTTCTGCTACTGCTAATCTCTCATCTTTTCTGAGAAACCCTGGCTTTTTATCATTCCTCTCCCATTCTTGGGCTTCTGCTTCAATCTGTCGCTCAATGGCTATTCCCACCTTATATTCCTCTTTCCAATCCCGCAACATTTGCCAGTGGCGGATTAAGGCTTCATGGACAACATCTAAAATTACATCCTGGGAATCCGGTTCATCCGTCTTTGTAATTAATCGTGCATCTTTATCCGCTAACTTCTCGCTCACCTGTTGCAAAAGTTCCAAGGAATGATGGGAATTAACCAATTCGCCCAAACGCACGCGTCGCCGTACATCTGTGGTTTCTCCCATTTGCGTCAATTCCAGAAAAATCCGCCGCGCCACAGTTTTTTCTGTTAGTAAAAGACTGTCGTAAATTGCATCAGCGCGTTTTTGTAGCGTTCCTTCCACCCCGCCTAAATCCTGATAAGTTTTCAGGCTGAGAAGTTCATCACCTTGATTTCTCGATTCATGCCACAATTCTGTCAACGTATATTGCAGCAAAGGCAAACTTCCGGGGTAATCCTCAACATCATTAATTAGTTGCTGTTCTAACCTTCCCTCTATGCCTAATCCTACCCAATCAGCCGGTTTAGTAATCGCTTCTGCAATTTCATCACGGGTTAAGTGTTCGATGTTGATGTAAGGTTTATGGATTCTGCCAGCAAATTTGGGATATTCTCGCCATCTCGCCCGAAAATCCGATCGCATCCCAATGAAAATATAGAGGTTATCTATACAGTCAATTAATTCCCGCAAACAGTCAAAGAATTCTTGGCGCTGGCTGTCATCGCACATAGTAAAGCATTCTTCAAACTGGTCGATAATCAAAATTACTGGTGTGTTTAATGCTTTTAACTGCTCGCCGATGACATGGGCAAGATTACCCCTCCCCAACCCTCCCCCTGTAAAGGGGAGGGAGTTAGATTTTCTGGTTTCCCCCCTTTCCAATTGCACAGTAGATATTGGCACAAAGCTAGGGGAGAGGGAATTAGATTTTCTGGTTTCCCCCCTTTCCAAGGGGAGCCACTGCGTTGCGGAGGTTCCCGACGCTCGAGTACTCGCTAACGCTGCGCTATCCGTTGTAGCAAGTGGCGTGGGATTAAGGGGGGTAATTTGACTTGTCTGCACACCGTAGCTTGGCAAGGAAAGTGAAAAAGCTTCCTGTAAACTGTTAACAGGAGATTCTTTAGGCGTAAAGGGAGTAATATAAGTCCAGCGATCGCTCCCTGGAATCTCTTGCCCTAGCTTCAGCTGGTAGAGTAACCCAGCCCGTAACATAGATGATTTTCCACTACCGGAAGCTCCTAATACGGCAATTAGGCGATGCTGTTCTCTTACCTGTTGAATCAACTCCTGAGTTAGCGCACTCCGCCCATAAAAAACCTCAGCGTCTTCCTTTGTTTCGGTAAAATATGACAGGGAACGATAAGGACACTTATCCTGAAAGCTTTTTTGCGAAAACTTAGTACTCAGCAAAATTGCTCGTGTGGAATTGGCAATTAACGGACGCTGGACTGTATTCGACATTCGGCTGATAATGAAATCTGCCAATTTGTGGCTATTGATAATCCCATCTGCGTCATTTTCAGGATTCAATCCTGCAAGTAACGCCTCCGTCAACAACCCCTGCGTATGGGGAATTTCGACTCCAGTTTCGTAGGAACGGGTTGCAGTAATTAAACAGTAGTCTTTATTTGTGGGAATAAATTTTAACAATTCACCGCTATAGCAGCAATCTAGCCAAACAACGACTCGTTTAACTGGACTTATTTGCAACTGCTCTCCCAACCAACTTAAGGGTATACCATAAATTTCTGCTTCAGGTAGGGCATCACTGGTAGCTAGAAACACTTCTTCCTTACCCGCCACAGTTTTGCACCAGCCATGTCCTGAAAAGAAGAATAAAGCTGTTTCTGGGATGGGGTTAGGAGGAGGAGGATTGAAAAGATTAGCGATCGCTTCTCTCAATTCTTGCACCTTTACTGCCCCTTGACGGTCAATTTTACTTTCTCCCTTGGGGTTTAAAGTTCTAGGTAAACACTGAGCGCGAAAAGGTCTATAACTGTATTGTTCTAATTGTTTGGCAATTTTCTCAGCATCCTCTGCTGCTGCTGTTAGCGGCTTTAAGGTAGTGTACTCTGGGTAATAATTAATTCCAATAACAATAGCCGCCCATTCCGATGCCATTTTTCTTACCTGACTAATTATTAGAACTTTTTGTTGAACTGTAGGCAAAATCTGTCCACAGCTTTAATACTTAATTCACAGCGTTCTTTAGTTTCTACGGAAAATAATAGAAAACCGTGCAATAAACTATATTAATTTACGCAACAAAAGGTATAACAAACAACGTTTTATTGTGTAAATTATTCTTTTTATATAGAAAAAATTAAAACGGAACATCAAATATTTGCTGTAATCATGTCACTTAAATTACATTTATACTAGTCGTAATGAGTTTGATATAAAAACCTATGAATACAAAGGCTGACAATACTATCATCGCTTTTCTCTTAGCATTTCAAGACTTAAAAACCGCCCTTGGAGAACAAGATAAACAGAATTTAAAAGAAATTGCCAAGCAATTAGACACCCAACCCAAAGCTTGGGAAGACTATATTAAAGGGCTTTTATTAGAAATAATTACCTTAAATCCTGATTTAAATCAATCTTATCAATTTTATAAATCTCAATTAGATAATGTAGAAGAAATCCCAGCCGATTTACTTCCTACGTCAGCAGAAATTAGTAAACTCAATACTCTTGAAAAAGCTCCAATAACTAAAGGCTTTAAACCAAAAAATGAAGCTATAGGCTACGAAAGCCAACTCAATAATGTTGTAGTCATTGTTGGTAGTTCTTCTCAGCCAGAAGAAACAGTTAAACAAGCCACATTTTTAGAAAAATGGAAACAATTTTTATCTCAATTAAATCCATCAAATTAGTTTTTTCATTGTAATGAGCGATTTAATCTATCCTACACTCGATTTGTTTTTATATGCTTTAAAAAGTTCTTTAAACACAACTGATGCAGAAACACAAAAAAACCAAGTGGCTTTTTTAGCTCAATTACCCTCTGACACTCAATTTCACGATCCTGACATTGAAGCCGAGTATTTAGAGATTAGCCATCCTACTCAAGTTAACTTTATTTCCCAGAATAAAACTTTAGAAGGATACTATTATGCTGTTAGATTAAATGATACTTATGGCTTACAACTTGATTGCTCTATTAATAATCAAACCGAACCTCAACCAGCTAAGTCTTTTGCAATCTTAAAAACTGAAATCGAACAAAAACTAAATAAAGAACTGGAAACAATTGGAAAAACCTGGTTGCTTTCTGGTTGGCTACCAGAAAACTCGTCTCAAAATTTTGAAGATATTGCTAAAGATTGCTATTATGCTTTATTTAAAGATACTTATTGGCAACCAGAACAAGGTAATTTTTTAGGCGGAAAATTTTTTGAAATATGGCGTTCAGAAAATACAAATTACAGCCTAAAAAAAGTAACCAATGTTCTAAGTAGTCCCGAACATCATGTAATTATTGCTATTTATACTAATCGAGAGAGCGCAGAACAAGCTGCAGAATTTTATAAAGATTGGATGGGGTTATTTTGTTATCGAAGTAAGATTTCCTGGGCTTATTGGCAAAGTCGTTTAGTCAAAGAATCTCTGCTCATTCATTATAAAAAAATTGAAGAAAATAGAAAAATTACCAATCAAAGTGATTATTGGCAAGAAAAGCAAAATTTTACCAGTTCTCGGAAAATTTTAAATAATATTGATAACATTCTTCAGCAATACACAATCGATTTACTAAACCTCTCTTTTCAAAAACAAATCATTGAAATTAATTTATCTAATTATCAATTACGCTTGGCTTTAATTAAAGAAAAAGCAGGTGAAAACAATCAGTTAGATTTTTTAGAAAAATTTAGTACCCTAGCTAATAAAAAATATTTACTACAAATTAATAAAGATGTCGAAAATATGCAGCTTGGCTTGCAACTTTTAGAAGATACAATTAACGCTACTCGTAGTCGCATAGAAGCCGAAAAAGCAGAACGCGATCGCAATTTTCAAGAATTAGTAGCTGTCGCAGGTTCAGCAATAGCAACAACATCTCTACTACTATCGCCTGCTAAAGATTTTTGTAGTAAAGAAAGTAGGAAAGATATCTTTCCTAAAATTCCTTATTTTTGCGATTACCCTTTCAGTTCCAGTCTGATGGTTGGAATCATTGTTGGTTGTGTGGTTTGGTGGCTGAGAAAACGATGGCGATCGTGAGAAAATGTAATAAGTAAGTGGACACAATTATTTAGAAGACACATTTCGACTACTTCGACTACGCTACCTCGGCTTTGCTCGGCACAAGTCAGTACAAGTTCGCTCAATGCTCAAGAGCCTGACTAGAAGAGGGTTGAGCGCAGTGGACACTGAGCGAAGTCGAAGTGTCGAAACCCGATAATCTCAAGTTAGGTTTAATTTAGTCCTTCTACTTATTATCGATATTAGATTACTGTTGGTCTCATAAAAATTCCTGTAGATGCTTGCTTATGCACCCACAGGATTGTATAACTTTTTTATTTATTGTACGACTTTTTTATTCGTCTACACTCATACGTAGAAGTATATATTTCTACTATTCAACCGTAACACTTTTAGCAAGGTTACGAGGCTGATCGACATCCAAACCGCGACGGGCGGCAATGTGATAAGCCAATAGTTGCAAGGGTACAACTGTGAGGAGGGGAGAAAGCAATTCTTCCACATTAGAGACAGGGAGTAAATCATTAAAGATTTCTCCAGCTTCGCCATCTTTGACTGGAGTCACGCCAATTAGTCGAGAATCTCTGGCTTTGGCTTCTTGGGCATTGGAAATAACCTTTTCATACACACTACCAGGAACTGCGATCGCCACTACCGGTACTTTCACATCTAACAAAGCGATGGGGCCGTGTTTCATCTCTCCAGCAGGATATCCTTCGGCGTGAATGTAGCTGATTTCTTTTAGTTTCAACGCCCCTTCTAAAGCAATCGGAAAGTTAATTCCTCTGCCCACAAAAATGAAATCTTGAGTTTCGGCGAATTCATGGGCTAGCTGTTCGCTTAAACTTTCCTGGCTTTCTAAAGTTGACTCAATATCTTTAGGAATTTGCCGCAAGCCATTAATAATTTTCTCTAAAGTGTCTTTTGAAACTGTCTGACGATGAGCTGCTAAATCTAATGCCAATGCATAAAACGCCATCAGTTGGGCAGTAAAAGTTTTTGTTGCTGCTACCCCTATTTCTATTCCTGCTAAAGTACTAATGATATGGGGTACTAAATGACCAAGGCTGCTTTCTGGACGATTGGTAATACCTAACAGTCGCGCTTGATATTTCGCTTCTTTTCCCTGGCGGCGTTCTTTTTCCATTGCCAAAGCTGCTAGAGTATCAGCGGTTTCCCCTGATTGAGTAACGCCAATAATTAAAGTATTAGATGTTAATGGTGATGGTGCATAGCGATACTCAGACGCGTAATGTACCTGCGTGGAAATTCCTGCTAGTTGTTCGATTAAATATTTGCCGATTAATGCTGCGTGCCAACTTGTACCACAAGCAACGATATGAATTTGTTCTAAATCAGTGTATAAATCTTCAGGTAACCCTAGATTGATTGGCGATCGCGTATTTTCTTCTACATTATTAAAATAAGCTTCTAAACTAGCTCTGACTACCCCTGGTTGCTCGTGAATTTCCTTGAGCATGAAGTGTTTGAATCCCTGTTTTTCTACCATCGTGGGATTCAAGTTGAGCAGTCGGGGTTGTTTTTTGAGCCTGTCGCCAGCAAAGTTGTAAATCTCCACACCCAAAGGTGTGAGGCGGGCAATTTCGCCATTTTCCAGAGGTAGCACTGCACGGGTGTAGGAAACGATCGCTGGCGTATCGGAAGCACAAAAGAATTCCCCTTGCCCAAATCCAATCACTAAGGGTGCTTGTTGGCGAACAACAATTAGTTCGTCAGGATAATCAGCAGAAACCACTGCGAGTGCAAATGCCCCCTCTAAGTGGTTAACAGCTTGGCGAATTGCCTCTAACAAAGGAGATGAGGGGGATGAGCCAGATGAGGGAGAAAAATTCTTTAGAAGTTCGGCGATCAGGTGGGGGATAACTTCAGTATCGGTTTCGGAACGAAAAACGTGTCCTTTTGCTTTGAGTTCTTCGCGTAACTCGCGGTAATTTTCGATAATGCCATTTTGTACCACTGCCACTCGCTTTGCCGTATCCATGTGGGGATGGGCGTTGTACTCTTCTGGTTTACCATGAGTAGCCCAGCGAGTGTGACCAATACCAATTTGGGCGGGAGTTTCCATTTGTTCGAGCTTAGAACGCAGGTTATGCAATTTGCCCTTGGCACGCACGCAATTAACCTCACCTTCCCAAACAGTGGCGATTCCAGCGGAATCATAGCCCCTGTACTCTAGTTTTTCTAGCCCAGCCAGTAAAATGTCTGTCGCCGCTTGAGTGCCTATATATCCAACAATTCCGCACATGGCTCACACCACTTTTTTTCAGGATGATTAAATCCAGTATACGTTGTTACCACATGGGCGTTTCCCAAAGAAAAAAGGGGGCTATTTGCTCCCTCTACCACTAGATATTGTTATAGATTTTGGGCTTTTGACAGTAAATTGTCTGCTTTTGAGCCAACGCTACAAGCGCAACTTCTAGGATTTAGATACCTAGAGATTTTATCTCTAATCTCAAATTACGATTTTGTCAGACGGGCAATACCCAATACCAGTTGACGCCACTTTTAGAGACCAAAGGACTGCACTGGCTCCCCTACAATGCTAAAGGTGCTTGCTATTGAGACACTTTAAAAGTCTTGAGTGCTAAGTTCCGAGTCCTGAGTGAAGAATCAAGAAATTATTTTTTAATTTGCTTGTTTATATCTCAGCACAAGGCACTCAACACTCACAACTCTGCACGAGCTTTTTAGTAAGCCAGACCCATACTGCGAGTTGTTTCAGCACCGAGGTAAACCCGGATGCTCAAAAAGTCGGTGGGGCAAGCAGTTTCGCAACGCTTACAGCCAACGCAGTCTTCTATACGGGGTGAAGAGGCAATTTGAGCAGCTTTGCAGCCATCCCAAGGCACCATCTCCAGCACGTCAGTGGGGCAAGCGCGGACGCATTGGGTGCAACCAATGCAGGTATCGTAGATTTTTACGGTATGAGACATTGAAAAAACGGCTCCTTTCGAGTGTTCTTCTCTGCGAAAGAATTATAATCAACGCATAGTTTACCGCAGTGCTTGATAGGCCGTAGTCAAAAGGCTACATAACTTCAAACAATTTAATAAGGACGTTAGAAAATTTGTTTTTGGAAGATTGTCCCTATTGACCTCTAAATTAGCAACATTCTAGAGCGTATTTACCTCAGTCAAATACCAGAATAGGGTTATATAGTAAAGTCATCCACAAAAAAATTAATTCAAAAGATTTAAATTACATAGTTATCTATAGTAGATATTAATTTGCTACTATCTCCTAAGAAATAAGGCAGGAGGCTGGAGGGAAGAGGATTTGACTTGTTTCTCCCATCCATAACGGAAGCTAGCGCGTCCGTAAACAGCTACTGTCAAATCCAGTGACTTTGTAAAAAATATTAAATATTTAGCCAAAATTGCAAATTTTGTGTATTGTAAATATGAGTTGGCGATCGCCTTGAGTAATTATTAGCGATCGCTCACCAAGAATTTGCATATTTTAATTTTTAATTCTAGCGACCTAATAATTTTTAGTCTTATATAGTTCAGAGGATTTCCGAACTGGCAAATTCATCTTTGAACTGAGAAACTTCTGTTGTAATTTTTAGCTCACTAGCTATTTCTCCCAGTTCTTCTTGCGGATGTTTGATATCAGTCAATATCTCTTTTGTATACTCCCTTTCTCGGATTTCACGAGCAATACTTTCTAGTAGCCAAAGTTGTTCTTCAACAGACAAGGCACGGATGGAGCGCTCAATTTCTAGTAAATTCGGTGATATCATTTTGCTTGTAATTTCCAAAAACGAGTATTTTTCAAAGCTATTATACTTAGTCTATCTGGTTAATCCAGAGCATTGCAAATTCCTCATCATTTTTTCTACGTGTATCTTTTGACAAATTAAATGAGATCGCTATAAATAACCATAAACAGTTTTATAACATTTTAATTAAGTATTACTGCCGAATCAAAATGTACGGTAAGCTTGTTACATGAATTACGAAACAGCTCGCAAACTCCTGATAGATCAGACAATCGCAACCCAGGATTACCCAGATGCGCTGTTAGAGCGTATGAAATATGGGAAACCTCCAGTACCCGGTCAGATCACCTCAATTTTGTTGGCATTGAAAGTGGTGTTTGAAGCCCTCAAAGACGCCCCTACCCTAGACCGAGAACTAGCTTTGGCGCTTTATCAGTTAAGCATCAAGACACAACAGCTATTTGCCGCAGGGCGTAAAGTCGGCATTGATTGGCCGCCACTATTGAAGGAAGATTTATTACGAATTTCCTTAGGATCTGAAAGTATCTTTTCAGGTACATGGCAAAACTTAGCTTCTGCGGGCTTCGAGAAACTGTAAGGGAACTCCAAAAAATAAGAACCCATTCGACGAAGTCGTTCCCGAAGGGTAGGGCTTGCCGTAGGTATCCAAACTTTAGAGGACAAGGAGAATAACTCCTAACTCAACACTCAACAGTTAACACTGTTAATGCCACATACTACCGAATTTGCAGTTCTTTTTCTAACTTGTCTAAGTCTGTTTTGAGTAAAATCGTCATCTGACCAGTAAAAGCTTTGCCCGTTTTGGGTTGGGCAATTTCCACCCAATACACATAGCGATCGCCTACTCGTAATTCTCCTTTTAAAGCTTCTCGAATCGGAGTTTTAGCAAGACGCGCTGAGTTAACTACCTTTTGGTTGGGATATTGGTACACGACTTGGGCGCGATCGTAGTCTTGATAAATCTCTAAACCATAAATCACTCGCAAAGATTCTTGCAGGCGCTCAAATGTCATACCGTTAATCGCATCGTACATAGCAATCCGCTCGCTACGAATTGTGCTACGGTCTTTAGAAAATTCCACCCTACCTGGAGGTAATACTGACGCTTGAAAAGTGAATCTTTGGGCAGCTGTATCAGTCTTTTGTACAAACAATTGCTCTCCATTTCTGGGGCGGAGTGTGGGATGTGCTTTAATCCAGGTGCCTACTTCTTCTGTACTTTGTCCTGGTAAAGCATTAACTTTGGCATCAAAAAGCATTCCCACACATAGCCAAGGCACTAGAGAAAAAGGCAAAATTAAAAACTTGAGCAGAGATTTCTTGAGCATTTTCTTATTCAGGACTTATATGGAAATTTTCCTATTAGGGATTAACCATAGTTTTCCCGTTTTTGGGCAAGATTATTTCATTTGTACAAACCAGTAGAGAGATATTCTCTAGATAAATAAAAAATAGATATTTTGCTTGTTGAATGCTGCAACAAGTACGGTGGGCTACGTCTACGCTATAAGAAAAATAAATTGTATCCAAGTCCGAATTACAAATGCACAGATGAATTTAATGCGAGGTGTCTAGAATAGTACCTCGCATTTTTAAGGTTTATTACTTTGTTTGTTACCTGCGATGAAATCCTAACTACCTTTAAACAACCACGAAATTATTATTGGTTAATGACAAGCCAGCAGATAATTGTCCAAATTGAAACTGAGTATATTGATTTGCACTGCCATCTGCATCATACAACAATGCACCTGTACTAGCGTCATAAATCAATCGCTGACTAGTTGTGGTTGCAGATGTTCCGATTGCAAACTGATTAGCTTTTAGTACACCTGGTAATAAGCTGCTATCACCGAAAGCTGAGACTTGAATCAGGTCATTAGTCGTACTAAAGTCAGAAATTTTATCAACGCTTCCACTTAGAAGATCTAAAATAAAGGTATCATTACCTGCACCGCCAATAAGCGTATCATTGCCGCCACCAATATAGCCCCCAGAGAGCGTATCGTTGCCATTGCTCCCCACAATGTAATCATCGTAATCTGTACCTGTAATATTTAATTGTTCGATATTTTTGTAGCTAACTCCATAGGTGCCCGCTGTAATTTCTCCAGTGTTAGTGGTAGCGTTGAATGTCGAAGTGATTCCTTGAAAAGGATCCCCGTAGACGTACAATAAATCGTTACCTTGACCCCCATCTACCGTATCTTTGGCACTAATGTCCATAGAGAGCGTATCGTTGCCATTGCTGCCCACAATGTTGTCATTATAGATTGTACCTCCTATAATGTTTAATTGTTCGATATTTTTGTAGCTAACTCCATAGGTGCCTGCCGTAATTTCTCCAGTATTAGTAGCAGCATTAAATGTCGAAGTGATTCCTCCAGTAGCATTTCTGTAATCCACAGACAACAAATCGTCACCCTTACCCCCGTCTATCGTGTCTTTGCCACCATAGCCCCCAGAGAGCGTATCGTTGCCATTGTTCCCCACAATATTGTCATTGTAGTTTGTACCTGTGATATTTAATCGTTCGATATTCTTGTAGCTAACCCTATACATGCCTGCTGTAATTGAGCCAGTGTTAGTAGCAGCATTAAATGTTGAACTGATTCCTCCAGTAGCATTTCTGTAATCCACGGACAACAAATCGTCACCCTTACCCCCGTCTATCGTATCTTTGCCACCAGTGCCTGCAAAGAGCGTATCGTTACCATTGGTGCCTACAATGTTGTCATCGTAGGCTGTACCTATGATATTTAATCGTTCGATATTCTTGTAGCTAACTCGATCCTCCGTGGCTGCTGTAATTGAGCCAGTGTTAGTGGTGGCATTGAATGTTGAAGTGATTCCTCCATTAGCATTGCTGTAATCGACAGATAACAAATCGTCACCTTTACCTCCATCTATCGTATCTTTGCTACCATTGTCCACAGAGAAGGAATCATTGCCATCGCCACCAGAGAGTAGGTTATTGCCTATTGAATCGGTAACATCCAATGTATCGTTACCAGTACCACCGTTGAGGGTGTTATTGCCTGTGGAGGGGTAAAAAATATCCCCACCGCTGAACGAGATGACATAGCCAGAGATGGAGAGGTAATCATTTCCATCATCACCAGAGAGTAGATTATCGCCTGCTGAATACTTAGCAAGCAATGTATCGTTACCAGCACCACCGTTGAGGGTATTATCACCTGAAGGACTAAATTCAAAGTCGTCATAGTAGCTAGTCCTTCTAAAACCACTACTACCAGACACACTCAGATAATCATCGCCATTGTCCCCAGAGAGTAAATTATTACCTTTTGGAGAGTCAGCACGCAAGCGATCGTTACCAGCACCACCGTTAAGCGTATTATTGCCTAAGGAGGCAACAGTACCGTTTAGGTTAGGAAACTCACCAGTATCAAGATAATCATTACCATCCCCTCCGAAGAGTAAATTATTACCTTGTGAGCCCAGGGCTATCAATGTATCGTCATCAGCACCACCGTCGAGGGTGTTCTTGCCTGTTGAAGAGTCAACATCTAAGATATCGTCACCAATACCACCAACAAGGGAGTTATTGCCAGTAATATCAACAAGGTTGTCATTCCCTACACCACCAATGAGAGTATCATTGCCTGCACCACCCCGCAGCAAGTCGTCACCACTTAAGCCGTCGATTTTGTCATTACCTCCCTGACCATTGACCACATCATCTGAGTTGTCTAAACCCGTAATATTGTTGTCCAAATCATTGAGGAAGGTGACAGTGTTTTTGATGCCTATGCTCGTATCAGTAGAGTTAGCGTCTAGGACATTAAAACTATCGGTGATGCTAGTTTCCCCATCAAACAGGACATTGCCTATGGCTGGTCTTGTACCAGAAGCTTTCAGGTTATCTAAATCTTCTAGTTTGAAGTTTTGCAGGATAACCTTTGTATAAGGTGTTACAATACTTAGCCCTTCAAAGGTGATTTCCAGATTGTTGCCGTTCTGAGTGAGCACCATATTTCTGGCACTGGAGCCTTCAAATTTGATAGTATCCACTTCGGCAATGACTGCTGGTGTTGGATTTGTTCCTTTACCTACACCACCGAAATCGGTAATAGTAACAATATTGTCATAGTTGAAGTCGTAAATAAATGTATCCTTACCGCCCCCACCTGTTAAGGTGTCGTTGCCATCAGAGGCTGCGATCGTATCATTCCCAGCTTTACCATTAATTGTGTCGGCGCTGTCAGTACCCACTAGCGTGTCATTTGCATTGGTTCCAATAATATTTGCCATTACTTTTTCCTACTTAAATGAATTTTGGGAGTAACTTTAAGTTATTAGTGCTTAACTACACAAAAATTCGCCGAAAGTTGACGCTTTCGACATGCTTTTATCACCTTTGAAGATTAGAAATTTTTGATGACAATTCTCCTTTTGATTTGCCTGCAAGTAGTACTTATCCAACTATTGATGACTATCTACGTCTTAAGCACTGTACAAATTTCTGAGGGTGTGGATTTACAAAAACAACTAGTTTTAGCCTTGTTTCAAGCATCCTTCATTAAGTAGCGTTGACAAGCGTTTAGCATAAACATCACTGAAGAAGGATTGAAAAGTCAAGCTTGAATGTCCCAAACTAAAGGTTGGTAATTTGGTTGGTTCAATGCGTAAGTCGTACTAGTTTAAAAATAGGGAACACTTAACAGAGATAGGAGAAAGAACCTTTATGCCCTCGTTGTGGGCGATCGCCCTTAGATATTTGTCTTCAAAAAAGGAAATATCTAAGATAGCATCATACTAATTCAATATAAAATATTTACCTACATGTCTAGATTTAGATAAATATCTTTGCATATTCTTTATATTCTTTGCCGATTAATCTATAAAATATAAATACTTAACTTTATGTATGCTTTATATTTTGAAAGTCAAAGTATTTGCACAAAGCAGTACGCAGATATCCTCTGGATAGATAATAAATACGATGAGGGTACAGTCTACGATCGCCGATGACGGAAACTAGCCCAATACCCAGGAGATAAGCCTTTTTCCCTCACCCTGCTTCCCCAATTATTTTTAGTTAAAATTCCCAGCTCAGTTGTAAGCCTACGATATCCACGCTACCTTCAAAATTACCTTTGAGCGTACCTGCTGTAGAACTTGACTAGTTAATATTGCTATCGTTTACAAATACGTAGGTGTAACCGATATCGAAGTTGAATGACTTGGAAGGTCGATAGCTAGAACCTAATTCAATCAAAGTGCGATCGCTTCAAATTATGCATTGGGAATTTTATATCTTGTGTTTGTTGTAATACCAATTCTGAATGAAAATGTATAGCAGGAGGCAGGAGGTAAAACAAAAACATTACTATTCCTAACATCCACGCTTTTAAGATGTCCTAACCTTTAATTCGCTTGCTATACATCACAAGACACCCGATAGTCCGTCTGCAATACTTCTCAGTTAAAGGGAAAAGGAGAAGGTGCATCCCTACCTTCTCCTTTTTAAAAAATTTTTACAAAGCCCAGCTTATTGGACTTACAGCCTTTTTCATCTATTTAAACTGCAATCTTCTGTAGGGATGTGTAGTTATGCACCCTTACTGAGGTCGCCCATAATGAACTTTACCCTTCCCATCAGTAGTTTCAAGGACTAGAACTTGCTGCCCGTAATCATTTGTCTCAATCGACCACTGGTAGGTTTCAGGCTTTGCTGAATTGCGGCTGGAATAGGTGCGTCCACTATTGCAGATTTGTCCTTTAGATATGCTGTCACTGGGTTGAAAAGTCAGGCGTTGACCCTCAACCTTAATTTTGCCTTTTTCTTCTATGTACAAGTTAGACGCACAGTTATAGGTGTTGATTTGAAGCAGCCTGCTTCGCTGGTAGTTTCCGTTAGAGGCGAGTTGAAATTCATCGCTAGAACCGTTGGGGGCTGCTGGCTGCCCTGTGTAGCTGTCTTGGTATTGGATGGACGAAATTCGACCGTAACGCCACTGACCTTGGAGTTCGTTAGGCACTCCAGCATCATTTTTACCTGCCTGACTGGCACTTGGGTACAAAACAAAACTGGCACTGAGGCTCAAGCTAAGGGCACTAGCAGCAAAGAGGCGAGTAGTTTTTGACATAGAATTAAATTGCTTATTTGTTATTAAATAAATATGACTTTTGTCGAATCAGAATTCTGAATTGTTCTGTATCCACTGTGCTTAGTTGATGCAGTTTTTCAATTTAACCAAGAAACTGCAAACCATGCTTTTTCAAAACAGGCTGTACTTTTTCCATATTCAGCGCTGGACTCTCTGCTACTTCACCCATTTCTTCATAAAACTTTTCTGCACCCTTGGGTGAAACTAAAACCAGAAATTTAGCTGTAGTAGAACGAATGTTGAAGCCGTGTGGCACATTGTGAGGAATGTTAACGAAAGAGCCTGCTGATGCCAAAATTGTTTGTGTACCTATTTCGATGTCCATTTCCCCTTCTAAAATATAAAATGCCTCTTCCCAAGGGTGAGTATGCAGTGGCGGGCCATTTCCTTGTGTATCCGTAATTTCATAAACTGTCCAAGCTCCATTTGTATCTTCCCCAGTTGCTTTGGTTGTAAAATGTCCACCAAGAATTGAAAATTGATTACCTTCTCCTGGTGTGAGAATAATTGGTTTACGGATGGTTGAAGTTTGCATATCAGCTATTCCTTGTTGTCTAATTTAGTAAATGTCAGCAACGCCACTTGATTTGATGTTTGTCAGATTAGCGGTGAATGGGGGAGAACCAGGGGAGATAATTGACATTTTTTTGTAACTGATTATTAAGAAACTCAACTAAGATTAAAATTTCTAGGAATAATAAGTAACCTATTCTGGCTAAAGTCGATATTGTGATGCTTAACCAGTCACTCAAATTCCCCAAAGCTGACATTTTGGTAATTGATGACACACCAGAAAACCTGAATCTCCTATCTGCCATGCTGACGGAACAGGGATATAAAGTTAGGAGTGTAACTAAAGGTTCTACGGGGTTACGGGGAGCAAATGCAGTTCCCCCCGATCTGATTTTGTTGGATGTGAATATGCCTGAGATGAATGGCTATGAAGTCTGTCAAAATTTGAAGGCAAACGATCGCACCCGCGAAATCCCGGTAATTTTTATCAGTGCTTTGGGTGATGTACTAGATAAAATTAAAGCTTTTGCAGTTGGTGGGGTAGACTACATCACTAAGCCTTTTCAATTAGAAGAGGTTTTAGCACGTATTGAAAATCACTTAACGATTCGGCAATTGCAACAACAACTCCAAGCCCAAAATCAGCAGTTGCAGCAGGAAATTCACGATCGCACTAAAGCAGAAGAGAAGTTTGCTAAGGTTTTTCGCTCTAGTCCCAATCCAATTGCGATCGCTGCGGTTTCCGAAGCTCGTTTTCTGGATGTCAATCCCAGTTTTTTAAGGATTAGCGGCTATTGTCTAGAAGAAGTAATTGGACACACCGCTACTGAACTTGATTTTGGCAAAAATACAGTAGCATTCGCCCAGAAAATCCAATTTCTGCCGGAAACTGGCTCACTCTACAATCAAGAATTTGAATTTTCTACCAAGTCTGGTGAAGTAAAAATCATACTAATATCTATCGAATTGATTGACTTAGGTGGTGTGCCGTGTGCTTTATTAATTGCCAATGACATTACCGAACGCAAACGCTTAGAAAACGAGTTTATCTCTTTAGTCAGTCATGAATTGCGTACACCTTTAACTTCCACAATGGGAGCATTGGATTTGTTGGGTGCAGGACAACTGGGAACTCTCAACGAACAAGGACAAAAAGTTTTGAGCATTGCGACAACTAATACCGAACGCCTGATGCGTTTGGTGAATGATATTCTCGATTTAGAGCGGATGAAATCCGGCAATATCTTCATGCGACAGGCCAAATGCAATGTTGCCGAATTGCTAATTACAGCAACCGAAGCAATGCAAGCAATGGCAGATAAATTACAAGTCCAACTGATTGTCAATCCTTTAACAATTGAACTTTGGGCAGACCCCGATCGCTTAATCCAAACATTGACAAATTTACTCAGTAATGCAATCAAATTTTCTGAACCAGGCGAACGTGTGTGGATTAGTGCCATTCTCTCAGAAGATAAAACTGTTGAGTCTCTAGAAAATCAGGATTCTGACACCAAAGAGACTTCCTCACCCGACTATGTTTTAATTACCATCCAAGATGAAGGACGAGGAATTCCTGAAGATAAATTACAACTTATCTTCGAGCGTTTTCAGCAGGTAGATGCATCTGATTCCCGTAACAAAGGAGGAACAGGTTTAGGACTTGCCATTTGTCGGAATATTGTGCAGCAACATAACGGTAAAATCTGGGTTCAGAGCATTTTAGGTAAAGGCAGTACATTTTATGTATTGTTACCTTTAATTAACTAGTCATTGGTCATTTACCAAGGACAAAGGACTAATTTTCCCCTACTTTTACCCGATTGCATTTTAGAATAATTCTAGACGAATCAAGTTAATCGGCATCATATATGATGTGAAAGTGACACAATGAGCAGAAATATCTTGATTGTTGATGATGAAGAAGATGTGCAAGCGATCGCCAAACTGGGATTAGAGATGGGTGCTGGTTGGAACGTGTTGACAGCTTGTTCTGGTCGGGAAGCGTTGAATATAGCTGCCAACTTTAAACTTGATGTCATTTTATTAGATATGATGATGCCTGATATGGATGGGCGTGCTACGCTCCAACAACTCAAGGCTAATCCCGCAACTCAGTCAATTCCAGTAATTTTACTCACAGCTAAAGTCCAGGATTCGGATCGCAATAGCTTCACAGGCTTAGATGTAGCTGCTGTTTTTGCTAAGCCCTTTCGTCCCCTAAAACTAGCAGCACAAATCAGTGAAGCATTGAGTTGGCGATCGTCTTGAAGACAAAATAACTAAATCTAAGTTTTCACCTCATATTAACAAAGTCAACACAAAATCTAACTTCCCCTTTCCTAATAGGGAATGGGGAGAGTTTAAAGCCTCTTTCCTTGCAGGGGAGAGGTTTTCGAGATTTGGTGAAAAGTCAGATAAGTAAATCAGCGCAAATATTTCAAACTACTATATTCAGAGAATGTTAAGAACATTTTGAGGTTTTTGTAATTTTAGATACTTTTTATTACAATGCCTTTTGGTAAGTATAAACTTGAGTATAAAAACCAAAAAGCAAAAGCGACTATTAGCAATTGGATAAAAATTAATAGCTTCTAGGGTTCCGATTTAACATTTTGAAGTTAGATGACTGGTCCAAGAGAAGCAGCCAGTTTGTTAACAACTGGTCACACGGCGGGAAAAAAGCCCGGGAGATACATAACAGAAGATTAACTGTTATGGCTATCCGGGCTATAGTTTTGCCTTGCAAATCTTCAAATTTGATTTCCCGAAATTATGAGTGAACAATCTTTTACCGATCCTAATTCTCATTTTCAGCCAAATTCTACGCAAGCAGGACGTGCGCTAGAAAAAGAAGCGAATTTACCGCTAACAGGCTGGCAGCAGGAGGTTTCTAGAGGAATAGAGTTTGGCTTAGAAGCAGCAGAAAGCATACGCGATCGTTCAATTCCTACCTTTTCTCGCGGAGAACTACCCCACTTTGCTGGAATTAATACTTTCTTGAAAGCACCATATTTAGAAGATGTGCGAAAAGTTGGTGAATATGACGTGGCTATTGTCGGCGTCCCGCACGATTCTGGAACTACTTATCGACCCGGAACGCGTTTTGGCCCCCAAGGAATTCGCCGAATCTCTGCATTATACACTCCCTATAACTTTGAATTCGGTGTAGACTTGCGCGAGCAGATTACTTTATGTGATGTTGGCGACATTTTCACTATTCCTGCTAATAATGAAAAGTCCTTTGACCAGATTTCCAAAGGTATTGCACATATCTTTAGTTCTGGTGCATTCCCAATAATTATGGGAGGCGATCATTCAATCGGCTTTCCGACAGTTCGTGGTGTTTGTCGTCATTTAGGTGATAAAAAAGTCGGGATTATTCACTTCGATCGCCATGTGGATACCCAAGAAACAGACCTCGATGAAAGAATGCATACTTGTCCTTGGTTTCATGCGACAAATATTAAAAATGCACCCGCAAAAAACCTCGTGCAATTAGGAATTGGTGGTTGGCAAGTACCGCGTCAAGGTGTGAAAATTTGTCGAGAAAGAGCTACAAATATTTTAACAGTAACGGACATCACAGAAATGGGGCTAGATGCAGCTGTCAACTTTGCTCTAGAAAGAGCATTAGACGGTACAGATTGCGTTTATATCAGTTTCGATATTGATTGTATTGATGCTGGGTTTGTTCCGGGAACTGGTTGGCCCGAACCCGGTGGATTATTACCGCGTGAAGCCTTGTATTTGTTGGGCAAAATTGTTCAAAATGCACCAGTTTGTGGACTGGAAGTTGTGGAAGTTTCACCACCCTATGATATTAGCGATATGACATCATTAATGGCAGCGCGGGTAATTTGTGATACGATGGCACATTTAGTTGTCTCCGGTCAATTACCGCGTAAATCAAAACCTGCATATATTCATCCCGCAGCACAACCACAGTTAATTGAGGAATGGAGGTGAGTTTTGCACGAAACCGATATGACTAAAGCGCTAATCTTAACAGTCAAAGATTGGTGGGAATCCCAACCTGAACGCCCAGAAATTTCTCAAGTTCACTTAATTGTTGGTAAGTTCACTTGTGTTGAACCTGCAAGTTTGCAATTTGCTTTTGAAGTGCAAACCCGTAATACTTTTTTAGAAAAAGTCAAACTGAATATTCAAGAAACACCATTGATTGCCTTTTGTCATCGTTGTCAACAAGAATATTCACCACAAATAGGTTTACAGTATACCTGTCCTGAGTGTAATTCTTCAATGGAGGATATTCGCTCAGGTAGAGAGTTAAAAATTGATAGGATTGAGTGTGCTTATGCATCAAACATTTGACGTAGCATTAGGAATTAACTTACTCCATGCTAATCAACAAGGCGCTGACCATAACCGAGCGCATTTTGACGAATGGGGAATCACTTGTTTCAACATTATGAGTAGTCCTGGTGCAGGAAAAACAGCACTACTAGAAAGCACCCTTGTAGCTTTAAATAATGAATTTAAAATTGCTGTCATTGAAGGAGATATGACAACGGAATTAGATGCAGAACGCTTACGAAAATACGGTGTTCCTGTAATTGCAATTAATACAGGTCGTTCTTGTCATTTGGATTCCCAAATGGTAGCAGGTGGAATTCATCGACTAGAACACGAATACAATCCTTTTGACTTTGATTTAGTGCTGGTGGAGAATGTTGGTAATTTAGTTTGTCCTGCTGAATTTGAAGTGGGAGAACACACCAAAGTTGCTTTATTAAGCATTACTGAAGGCGAAGATAAACCACTGAAATATCCAATTATGTTTCAAGAAGCTGATTGTTTGCTGATTACAAAAACAGATTTGGCTCCTTATTTAGATATTGATATTAGCCGCATTGAAGCAAACGTCCGTCAAATGAATCCCGATGTTGAAATTATTCCTATTTCTACTAAAACAGACGAAGGATTAGAAATTTGGTTTAATTGGGTGCGTAGACAGGTAGTGGTGAATCGAGAGACATCACAAGTTTTGCAGTAACAACAAAATTCTACATCTACAGCAGCAATTCTCAATGTTGTTTCACCTGCCGATTATAAATGATTATAGCAATCCTAAATCGTTTATAAAAATTTAGAGCCTCGACTTATCAAATAAGTTTAAATTTGATTAACTAGATATTAGATAAATGCATAAAATTTATAAGCAAATATTTTTTCATTCGACCTACTAACAAAGCGTAAGTTAAAGGTAAATACAATGAATATTCGTAAGCTATCATCTCTACTCACAATCTTTTTACTCACGCTTGTTATCGCAGTCAGTTGTACGCGAAATCCCGAAACTAATACACCGCAAAATTCCAAAACTTCAGTTAATACTGCACCAATCCAGGTCGGTTTTAGTGCTTGGCCTGGTTGGTTTCCTTGGCAAGTTTCCCAAGAGCAAAAGTTATTTGAGACAAACAAAGTTAATGTAGATTTAAAATGGTTTGATGGGTACTTAGATTCTATTAATGCTTTACGAGCCGATCAACTGAATGCCAATACCCAAACTTTGAATGATACCATTAGCTCAGTAGCAGCAGGTTCAGATCAAGTAATTGTTTTAGTCAATGATAATTCAACTGGTAATGACAAAATTATTGTCCGAGAAGGAATCAATAGTATTACTGACTTAAAAGGTAAGAAAGTTGCTGCTGAAGAAGGAACAGTTGACCATTTTCTGTTATTACTTGGTTTATCGAAAGTAGGTTTAACTCAAGCTGATATTCAGTTTCAGCCACTAGAAACAGGTGCAGCCGCAGCTGCTTTTGTAGCGGGTCAAGTTGATGCAGTTGGAGTTTTTGCACCTTTCACTACAAAAGCTTTATCACGTTCTGGTAGTAAAGAATTATTTAGTTCTAAAGACTTTCCTGGTGCGATTCCTGACCATTTAGTTGTCAGCCGCAAACTCATTAACGAACGTCCACAAGATGTACAAGCTTTAGTGAATACTTGGTTTGCTACTCTAGATTTTATCAAAGCCAACTCAGGCAAAGCTTATGAAGTTATGGCAAAACGCGCTGGTGTATCAGTTGCAGAATATAAGGCATACGATGCAGGTACTAAAATCTTTTCTATAGAAGAAAATTTGCAAGCTTTTAGTCCTGGTAATGACATGAAATCATTGAGTTATGCTGCTGGTAGAATTAGCAAATTTCTTGTTGAGGCTGGTTTGACAAAACAAGCACCTAATCTGAATCAAATCTTTGATGACCGCTTTGTAAAAGCCTACGCCGCGAAGCAGAAATCATGAACCAACACACTCAAGACTTGAAGAAATTAAATTCTCAGCTTCCTCAAAAAATGTTACCACAAACGATTTTTTGGCGCATTGCTGAGGATATTCCCCAAAATTTAGCTTGGACTTTGATGTTCTTGTCTATCACGATCCCGATACTTTTGTGGTGGGTTGTTTCTAATACTGGATTAATTTCATCTTTATTTTTGCCTACCCCTAATCAAGTCTGGGGTGCATTTCAAAGACTTTCAGTAAGTGGTGATTTACAAAAAGACATTGTTTTTAGCTTGTTTCGAGTGATAGCTGGTTTTTCCCTAGCGGCAATTGTTTCCATTCCTTTAGGTACTTTAATGGGGACTTTTGCTAGTATTAGGGCATTATTAGAACCAATCATTGGCATTGTACGTTATATGCCAGCCCCAGCTTTTATTCCTTTACTAATTTTATATTTTGGACTGGGAGAAACTCCAAAAATTATGCTGATTTTTATCGGCACACTATTTTTTAACACCTTAATGGTGATGGATGCAGTGAAATTTGTTCCTCAGCATTTGTTGGAAAGTACTTACACTTTAGGAGGTCAAAGAAAACAAGTTTTATTACAAGTAATTTTACCATTTATTCTCCCCAATATTATTGATGCTTGTCGTGTTAACATAGCAGCATCTTGGAATTTAGTAATTGTTTCAGAATTAGTAGCAGCAACAGAAGGTTTAGGTCGTAGGATTAGTGTTGCTCAAAGATATCTAAAAACAGATGAAATTTTTGCTGGATTAATTGTAATTGGCTTAATTGGGTTAGCAATTGACCTTTTGTTTCGCTTGTTACTACGTGTATGTTGTAGGTGGGCTAAAGATTAAGATATTAAAGATAAAAAATTTCCATTTAAGAATTGGCTTTTTATGCATTTAGAAGTTAATCAACTCCACAAACAATTTCAAACTAGACGCGGTTCCTTGACTGTACTTAAAAATATTAGTTTGCATGTAGAAGAAGGTGAATTTGTTTGTGCAGTAGGAGCAAGTGGTTGTGGTAAATCAACTTTACTGCGGTTAATTGCAGGGTTAGAAACTCCAACAGGGGGAGAGATCCTGGTTGATGGGATACGCGTCACAGGGCCGGGGTGCGATCGCGGTATGGTATTTCAAAGCTACACTCTCTATCCCTGGATGAATGCACTAGAAAATGTAGAATTTGGCTTAAAGCTACAAGGTGTACCGAAAGTACTCAGAAGACAACAAGCTGCTTATTATTTAGAAATGGTGGGGTTGTCACGATTTGCCAAGGCGCTACCGCAGGAACTTTCTGGTGGGATGAAACAACGCGTGGCGATCGCTCGCGCTTTAGCATCTAAACCTAAAATTTTACTTATGGATGAACCCTTTGGGGCGTTAGATGTGCAGACTAAAGAAGTAATGCAGCAATTTCTATTAGAAATTTGGCAGAACACAAATACTACGATTTTTCTGATTACTCATGATGTTGAGGAAGCAATTTTTCTATCTCAACGCATTTATGTATTCAGCTCGCTACCAGGAACTATTAAGCAAGAATTGCAAATTCAATTGCCGAGTAAATACGATCCTCAAATCAAGCGTTATCCCATATTTCAGAAATATAAAGATGAGGTAATGAAACTTTTATGTGATGATAGTTCTAATTTAGAGAATACTTTAGGGCAGCTGCCTATAGTAACCTAAAACCAGAGAATTACTATTTGCTTCCTTGGGTACTTAAACAAGGCAGAAAGCGAGTTTCGACTGTGTACCTACAATTTGTATTGAGTATGTAAAAGGGACTGAAGATTAGACATTGGCTACTGGGGGTAAGAATTCAGTCCCTAATCCCAGAACTTTGTGGGTGTAGGGGAAGAGAAAGATCCTCATTCGGGGTGGGTAAGAGCCGCTCCAAAAAAAAGATGTATTTCGAGACACGTAGTGCGATGAAATACGGCGTTCTTATTTCAATCCTACTATTTGCGCGTGGGTTTCCACACCCCACACCCTTTTAAATTAATTTGCTAGCCAGAAAGCGACATTACGCACATAGGTTTTGATATCTTCCAAAGCGCGTGGCTCTTTTTTCATACCATCTCCTGGTGCTTCATCTACAAAAGTGGGACAGCCTTTTTCAATATCCCAGTTGTAATCTACTAGATGGTGGAAGCTGGAATTAGCTACTGCTCGTCCTAGTGTATTTCCTTGTCGATCCTGATGATGCTCAATCACTACAACAAGATTGAACTTACGATTAGTCACTAAACTTTTCCCTAAGGCAATTACCCGCACATTATCATTGCCCACAGGCGCACCAATACCGCCTTCGTGGGGATGCGATGGAAACAATTCGATATGTCCCGAAGGGGAATTGGGATTTTTGAAAAGTTCGTGAATCGGTTCAACAATGGTAATTTTTTGATAATCACCGTTAGCCCCAGAATGATAATTAGGCCAGGAGATATAAGTGGTGTATGAATCATCTCGGCTCCAGCGAGATTCATCGGGATCGGGGTTTTTTGTGTTGAAATAATGGACATCACCAATGTCAATTAAACCGCACATCGAATAACCCATATCTTGATGATCGCGTGTTGTTAGAATCCCACCACCGCGTTGCCGAAAAGCATTAATTCCGGCAATATCCTTTTCGGTTAAACCATGATTTACTTCTAAACCAAATAGCCAAAGTTCATCAAAATCTGATTTGTCGAGAGTACTTAATATTGGGTCACCATCTACTGTATCTGATTCGTAATCGCGTCCTGTGACTTCAAATAAAGAATTTCCCGCTTCATCTTTAATTGATGCTAAGTAATCTTGCAACAACGAGAAACGAAAAATACTCCAATCATTTTCAGTCGTAGGAATTGTAGTCTGCAAAAGAATACGAATTGGTTTTGCCATAACCTCTGCCAGACGAATACCACAATAGAGTATAGCGATCGCTTGGCATAAATGCTTAAATAATTCCTAAACATCTCTCTCAAGTATGAGAGTAATTCACAACTCTCGGTAGTAGCACCAGCAGTTCAAAATGGCTAAAGTAGGGACAGGTAACTTTGTACCTACTCCACATCTAGAGCTTCCGTAGCGCGTGCTGGGGATTCCTGCCCATTTGAATAGCTTCAATTCAACGTTCTTTAGCAGAGCAACAGACGCAAAACAGATATGAATACAGAACAACTCCTGAAAAATTACGCCGCAGGTATAAGAGATTTTACTGCTGTCAATTTGAGTGAGGCAAACCTTAGGGAAGTAAACCTCAAAGGTGCAATTTTAGATAGAGCCATCTTGGATGGAGCTAATTTGAGTCACGCCAATTTAGCGCAAACTAGTTTGATTGAGGCAGACTTGAATGGAGCAGATTTGAGCAATGCCAACCTCAGTGGTAGCAACTTATCTGGAGCGATTATGGATGGCGCTATCTTGGAAGGAGCAAATTTGGATGGAGCTAATTTGAGTCACGCTGATTTGACGGTTGCCAAGCTAATTGAAACTAACTTGAGTGAGGCGGAGTTACAGGAAGCAAGCTTAATTGCTGCAAATTTAAATGGAGCCGATTTGAGTGGCGCAGATTTAACCGTAGCCGACTTATCCCAAGCAGATCTTACCGAAGCAGATTTAAATCAGGCAAATTTAAACGGAGCAAATTTGGAGGGGGCAAATATAGAGGGGACAATTTTGGATGAGAATGTCTAAAAGGGCATCGGGCATGGGAAGAGGCAGGGAGCAGGGAGCAGAGGGGAAAATTTTCTCCCCCGCCCTCTGCCCCATCTCCCTCATCTCCCCACCTCCCTAGTCCCTTTTACACCAAATAACTCGTATTAGGTACGAGCGCAAAGAAGGCATACTCATACCAAGCAGTCCAGATGAAACTGCGAAGCCATCGCTGGCGCTTTTCGGGACTCAATTCATACTCAAACGCCCCACGTGCAGGATCGATGGAAGATAGGTGAGAGTTGCAACCGCAACCATGTTGATAGGTAAAACCATATTTTGAGGCAATGCTTTGCACTTTCATTTGAATGGCAAATACCTTGCCTGCATGGAGTATGGCATCCCAAGCACGTTTGTGTTCTATATCACGGGGGTCAAATCGTAAAGCGCGTTCTTCAAAAATATGATCCCGATAAATTGGTGCTAAATGTACGTGATAGAAGCTAGCAGGCAGTTCATAGCCAAATTCATTGAATAAGTCTATACCTATACGAGCTACTTTTACTTGCTCGGCATACTCGATTCCCTTTGATTCCACATCGCGGAGAATTTCTGTAAAATTTGGATAGCTGTGTTTGTTAAAGTCTTGTCCAAAAAATTCTAGGGTTTCCCACGCTAGCTGTGCAAAAATTTGGGAGAATGACGGTATTAAGTGAGCTAGTTGGGGGCGATCGCTAAACAAATCAACATCACCATGCTCTAACTTGTATAGAAACAACTGTGCCATTTCAACATAAGTTTGGGGATGGGAAAGTCCCACACTCGTGGTTCCTCTCGCAATCTCTTGCCATATAGGGGGTAGTTGAGAAACGCGAACCGCATTTTCTCCAGCAATGACTGCAACACGAGGAAATTCGAGAAGTTGCATCGACAATCTCCATTTAAGACTTTAGTGTAATTTACCCTAAGTAATGCCTTCTCTGTATTCTCCACATAATTAAAAAATCTTTGACAGACTGTCTTAGGGAAAGTGGGGGATGAGGAGATGATATCGTGTCTGGGTGAAAGACTTATGATTAAGACCGCAGGGGGTAAGGAGCTGGGGGGCGGTTTTCTGGTTTTCTACGCCATTTGGCGAGCCATTAACTGGGCAAATAAACCTCAACAGCAGCTAGTTCTTCAAAAGTTCCTTGTTGTACAACCCGACCAGCTTGGGTTTATTTAGAGCAAAACTTCTCCCACAAAAGAGGCTACGCTTAGCAATAGCGTGACATCTTTGCAGGAGAAGCGATAGTTCAGATATTAAGCTTCTGGAATTTCTTTACCGACAACTTGTGATTTAAGAGTAGTGATTTCACTGGTTAACTCTTTCCTTGTTGAGGCTTTGAGTAAATAGCGGTAAATAAACCAAGCAGAGTAACCAATACCAATCAACTCAAAAGTAGGAGCTACTAAGGGAATATCATTCAAAGCATCTAATACCGCTAAGAGTACTTTAACCCCAACAATCGCTCCCAAAATTAAACCAATGGTAACCAGAGGCTGCTTATATCGATTAAAGAAGATTGCTACATATTCGGGCAATGTTGCTAAAAAGCTAGAAATTTGCTCTCCGTATTTTAGCCATTCATCTTGAGGCTGCGCTGGCGGCTGGAGTTTGGTTATAGTTCCCGTTTGAGAGTTGATTTCTGGCACTGTAGCCTCTTTAGATGTGGTTTCCGTAAATTCTTGTTCTGGCATTTTCACTTCCATAAATTTGAGAGTTGAGTTTTTCTAATCTCGATGATTACAACCGAAAGGCTGTTGATTAGGTAATACACTCCACTACAATTGGGTCAAGAGCAGAAAACGGTTTTAGTATCCTATAACCATAATTGCCCCGTAATATCTACTGCATCAACTACAAGGTAGAAAGTCAGTAGGAGGATATAACTCAAAAGGCAGCAAAATGTATTATAATCAACTTTCTGAGTTGTATTTTTTATCATCAGCTAGAATCCTCAGGTTGTAGATTATCCGATCCCGTGTCATTTGCTCATAATCGTACTAAATCTAAGTACAAATCATGCAAAAATCAATCCACTTCTCATTTATATAAGCTTAAAAGTCGATTAGATTCCATATTAAAGCTATCTTAAGGCGGGATGCTTAATCAGCGCATTGGTATTGATATTAATACGTAATATGAGTTTTTCTGTGTTCGCGTATACTAGACTTTAAAACGGTTTTATGATATGCACGTTAGAGATTGGATTGTGGATATTGCAAATTTTGCTAATCCCCAGTCCTCAATCCCCAACGATGCACTAAGCGGCTAGTGAGCGGAGTCGAACTATGTCGAAGTGTCCCTAGTCCATAGCATAAGCTTATGCTAATTATCTAGTGAGTAATGATTTGCTCTTGCTATAAAAGAGGATAATCTAGATGTTAATCACCGTTGAAGTGTTTGCACAAGCTAGACTGATTTGGTGATGTTTGCGGGAAGGCAAGGAGGTTTGAGAAATGCCAACTTCAAAAGCCAACCTCTATCAACAGCAGTTCAGAAAGCAAAGAAGTGTCAGCGTCAGAACCATCAACAGACGAACTCCCGACTATAGAATTTCCCTCACGAGGGAAACTCAAAGCCAGTTCTTGGCGCATTCATCAAAAAATTGGCTATGGCTACTTTGTAGCTATTGGAATTGGCTTTTTTGGTTCACTCACTGGGTTGGTAATCGCCAACTATTACCGAGGAAGGGAAGTCAGGCAATTAAATCAAGCCCACGAGCAAGGACAACTACTGAGTAATTATAAAGATGCAGTAGTAGGGGCACAATTGCATAGTTTTAATTTAGTTGCTCTGTTGGAAAATTCACAACGGTTGGAAAGCAAAAAAGCTGATTTTCTCAAAAGTTTTGAAAAAGCTCAGCAACTAGAGTCAGAAATTAACGGATTTATCGAGACTAACCCCCAAAGACTAGCTGCAACAAGTTCTACTTTGCAGACGTTATTGCAGGATTACAACACTAATTTAAAAGCTTATGTTGACCAAATTGAGGCGGTTTTAAAAAAAATTGATTCCCAGCAAGTATTGCCTCAGGAGATTTCTTTAGCCCGATCGCAGTTATTAAAAATCATGCGTAGTGAAACAGCTATGCGGCTAGATCAGCTTTCGCAAAACCTGACTAATATCCTGCAAGCTGCTGAAGATCAAGAGCAACAAAGGCAACAATCCGTTGAGCAAGCAAAAGTAGTTGAACGATTCATCGTGATTGCGAGTATGCTGGTTTCGGTAGCGATCGCAGCTATCATCGCTTGGCGCACTAGTCGAGCGATCGCCGAGCCAGTGATCGTTGTTACCCAAGTGGCTGAGCAAGTGGCGAGGAAATCTAATTTCGATTTGCGAGCTCCCATTACCACTGAAGATGAAATTGGTCTACTCGCCAAATCTCTGAATCGTTTGATTGAGGGAGTCTCTGAACGAACTAAAGAATTACAACAAGCCAAAGAATTAGCTGAAGCTGCTAGCAAGGCAAAAAGCATATTTTTGGCAAATGTCAGCCATGAGTTACGCACACCTTTGAATGCTGTGATTGGTTTGAGCCAACTTTTAGAAGACGACGCTACCGATCTTGGTTTATCGCCAGACTTTATTACAGACTTAGAAACAATTAACTCTGCTGGTAAACATTTACTGCATTTGATTAACGAAATCCTCGACTTGTCAAAAATTGAAGCGGGGAAAATGACTCTCTATCCAGAGACTTTTGAGATTGCAACGCTGATTCATAATGTCGTGCTTACAGTCAAACCAACTATAGAAAAAAATGCCAATGTCTTAGAAGTAGATTTGGATGAGCAACTTGGCACTATGTTCGCCGATCAAACTCGGATGCGCCAAGTATTATTAAATTTATTGAGTAACGCAGCCAAATTCACGACAAACGGCAAGGTGACGCTGACAGTCAAAAGAGAAAAAGATGACTTGAAACTAGAAGCTCCTTTGGGGAGCATTACTTTTACTGTGAGCGACACAGGTATAGGTATGTCTCACCGTCAACAGCAGCAGTTATTTCAACCTTTTACACAAGGAGATACATCGACTACCAAAAGGTACGGCGGTACAGGACTTGGTTTGGCAATTAGCCGTCACTTTTGCCAAATGATGGGTGGAGAAATTATTGTCAACAGTCAGCCGGGAGTTGGTTCTACTTTCACCATTTGTCTGCCAATGACTGTGCAGGAATAAAGTGAGTAAAAGTGCGATCGCCACCCACACATACCACTCATAAATACCTAAATTATTTTCTTCGATCGCCATTATCTCTCACACAAAACCAGAAGCAATCGCCAGGGAATAACAAGCGAGAAACAAATAACCAATTCCTCTGTATCTAATAAAATTTGCTACTAACTAATGCAGCATAGTCCACAATCAAGCGTACTCATCACGGATATTAATACTTATTGATTGGTATATTTTTTTTCACAAATAATTGCAAAATTGTAATATTAAGCAGCTGCTTCTTAACTAAAAGATTAGAATTTGGGTGGTGGCTTCCAGAATAGATCTGTGTAACACTAGGAAGCCTACCTAAAGCTATTTTTTAACGGGAGGTCAGGTAATGGCTATCGCCACGATTAATCCTGCCACTGGGGAGACGCTTAAAACCTTTGAGCCACTCAACGATGTAGAAATTAACGCTAAACTCGATTTGGCCGATCGCGTTTTTGCAGACTATCGCCAGACTAGTTTCTCTCAACGATCGCACTGGTTACAAAAAGCTGCTGACATTCTAGAGCAAGAAAAAGCAGAATTTGCAAAGTTGATGACTCTGGAAATGGGTAAGCCTTTGAAAGCTGCGATCGCTGAAGTCGAAAAATGCGTCGGTGTCTGTCGCTACTACGCCGAACACGCCCCTGATTTTTTGGCTGATGTTGCGGTAAAAACCGATGCCAATCATAGTTTTGTTCGCTACCAACCTTTAGGTGCAATTCTGGCTGTGATGCCGTGGAATTTCCCCTTCTGGCAAGTTTTCCGCTTTGTAGCACCCGCACTCATGGCGGGAAATGTCGGCTTACTCAAACACGCTTCCAATGTGCCGCAGTGCGCCTTGGCAATTGAAGAAATTATTCGACGGGCAGGTTTTGCAGAAGGCGTGTTTCAAACTTTATTGATTGGGGCTGCCAAAGTTGCCGACTTAATGGCAGATGACCGCATAAAAGCTGCCACCTTGACAGGAAGCGAACCAGCAGGCGCATCCCTCGCCGCCGCTGCTGGCAAACAAATTAAAAAAACGGTTTTGGAATTGGGAGGAAGCGACCCTTTCATTGTGTTAGAAAGTGCTGATTTAGAGACAGCAGTTGTCACAGCTACTACAGCGCGGATGTTAAATAACGGGCAATCTTGTATAGCAGCCAAACGCTTCATTATCGCAGAAGCGATCGCTGACAAATTTGAAAAACTGTTGTTAGATAAATTCGAGGCGCTGAAAGTGGGCGATCCCATGCAACCAGATACCGAGTTAGGGCCACTCGCAACTCCTGGGATTCTCCAGGATTTAGACCAACAAGTGCAAACTGCTACAAAAAGCGGTGGTAAAGTCCTGATTGGGGGACATCCTTTATTAGATCGTCCGGGAAACTTTTATCCACCAACCATCATCATAGATATTCCACCCGACACACCAATTGCAAAAGAAGAATTCTTTGGCCCAGTAGCTTTGTTATTCCGGGTTTCAGATATCGATGCTGCCATAAAACTCGCTAATGACTCACCCTTTGGCTTAGGTGCAAGCGCTTGGACAACTAACGACCAAGAACGCGATCGCTTGGTTGAAGAAATCCAAGCCGGTGCCGTATTTATCAACGGTATGGTTAAATCCGATCCCCGATTGCCCTTCGGTGGCATTAAGCGTTCTGGATATGGCAGAGAATTGAGTATCCAAGGTATACATGAGTTTGTCAATGTTAAAACTGTTTGGATTAAATGATTAGTCATTGGTCATTTGTCATTGATCATTAGCTAAAAAAATGACAAATGACTAATGACGAAGGACAAATCACAAAGCGCAAAGTCTGAACCAAGGCTTCCTTGGATGCCTGCGGCAACGCCAAGGGCGAACAGAACTTTGTAAGAGAGGACAAAAGTCTTATTCGTTAATAGAGTTGTCGGAAAATAAAATGAATACAGCAGAATTATTGGTGCAATGCCTAGAAAACGAAGGAGTGCAATATATTTTTGGACTCCCTGGTGAAGAAAACCTGCACGTTTTGGAAGCGCTAAAACATTCTTCCATTAAGTTTATTACGACTCGTCACGAACAGGGTGCAGCATTCATGGCGGATGTCTACGGACGCTTAACAGGAAAAGCCGGAGTGTGTCTTTCTACTCTTGGCCCTGGGGCAACAAACTTGATGACTGGAGTAGCAGATGCAAACCTCGATGGTGCGCCTTTAGTGGCGATTACTGGTCAAGTAGGAACAGATAGAATGCACATTGAATCCCATCAATATTTAGATTTGGTGGCAATGTTTGCACCTGTTACTAAATGGAATAAGCAGATTGTGCGACCGAGTATTACACCAGAAGTAGTGCGGAAAGCATTTAAGCGATCGCAATCGGAAAAACCCGGTGCAGTTCACATTGATTTACCAGAAAATATTGCTGCCATGCCCGTCGAAGGCAAACCTTTGCGTAAGGATAATAGCGAAAAAACCTATGCATCTTTTGCTAGCATTCGGGCAGCAGCAGCAGCAATTTGCCAAGCAGTTAACCCATTAATTTTAGTTGGAAATGGGGCAATTCGCGCTCATGCAAGTGATGTAGTTACACAATTTGCTACCTTGCTGAATATACCTGTTGCTAATACTTTTATGGGTAAAGGTGTGATTCCCTACACACATCAATTAGCATTGTGGTCAGTGGGATTACAGCAAAGAGATTTTATTACTTGTGGTTTTGATAACACAGATTTAGTAATTGCGATCGGCTATGATTTGATTGAGTTTTCGCCGAAGAAATGGAATCGTAATGGTGAAATTCCCATTGTGCATATTGGGGTAAATCCGGCGGAGATTGATAGTAGTTATATTCCCACCGCCGAAGTAGTGGGAGATATTTCTGATTCTCTCAATGAAATTTTAAAATTGGCAGACCGACAAGGTAAATCCGATCCCTTTGCTATCAGTTTAAGGTCAGATATTCGGGCTGATTACGAACAGTATGCCCGTGATGACGAATTTCCCATTAAGCCGCAAAAGTTAATTTATGATTTGCGGCAAGTGATGGGGCCAGATGATATCGTCATTTCTGATGTTGGCGCACATAAAATGTGGATGGCGCGTCATTATCATTGCCATAGCCCTAATACTTGCATAATTTCCAACGGCTTCGCAGCTATGGGTATTGCCATTCCTGGCGCTTTAGCAGCGAAACTCGTTCATCCCAACCGCAAAGTCGTAGCTGTAACAGGCGATGGCGGCTTTATGATGAATTGCCAAGAATTAGAAACAGCCTTGCGTGCCGATACACCCTTTGTCACCATAATTTTCAATGACGGTGGCTATGGATTAATTGAATGGAAGCAAGAAAATCAATTTGGCAAAGGAAACTCATCCTTTGTGCATTTTAGCAATCCTGATTTTGTCAAATTAGCTGAAAGCATGGGTTTAAAAGGCTACCGAGTTGAATCAACTCTAGATTTGATTCCGGTACTTAAAGAAGCCCTCGCTCAAGATGTACCTGCCGTGATAGATTGTCCCGTAGATTATCGGGAAAACTGGCGCTTCAGTCAAAAAGCCGGCGAGTTGAGTTGTAGGCTGTAAAAAGTTAGGAGTACAGACGCGATTTATCGCGTCTGTACAATAGTTTTAGTCTTTGGCTAAAGCACCGTTTTTCTAAGCTTAATTTAAGTAGTTGTAGGAAATTAAATATAAAATGTCATTGCGGTAACGCAGTGGAATGTAGGCGAAGCCTTCCCGCAGGGTAGCAATTGCAAACACTGAAATTGCTTCACTTCGTACCCTACGGGAACGCCAAGGGCAAACGCAATGACAAACTATCCTATATTTATTTATATCTATCTACTTAAATCTATTTCTTCTCCTTCTTTGCGTTCTACCCTGCGGGAACGCTCCGCGAACGTATCTATGCGTTCTTTGGGGTTCGCTAAAAAAACTATGAGCCTCAAAAACTCATTCACGAGTATCAAAGACTCATCGGCGAGTATTAAAGACTCGTTCACGAGTATCGAAGACTCATCAGCGAGTATCAAAGACTCATTGGCGAGTATCAAAGACTCGTCGGCGAGTATCGAAGACTCATCAGCGAGTATCAAAGACTCATCAGCGAGTATCAAAGACTCGTTCACGAGTATTAAAGACTCGTTCACGAGTATTAAAGACTCATTCACGAGTATCAAAGACTCGTTTACAATAACTTATAAATTATTGATTCTAACTCCTTACTGATTTTTACGTATATTAATCAACTCAAGTCAGCACTTGGACGCAATGGCTATTTTAGCCAGGAGTCCTTAGCTACTTACATCGAGCTTTCTGTATCCATAGTCAAAAGCTTTCTCACTGGCAAACCTGTTGACTATCTCAATTTTGTAGAACTTAGCCAAAAATTGTGGCTAGATTAGTGAGAAATTGTATACAAATAACCAAAACCTCAATTACCTTGAACCTTGAGTATAGAACAACAATTTAGATTAGAGAAGAAACGAGACGGACTTCAACAAGCCTGGAATATCCAGCATGAAAAAGTCAGCCGGATAAACGAAAGGCTGGTAATTGAGGATGATACAATAAAGCGGTTAAAACTAGAACAGCAGTCTCAACAAGAAGAAGCTATATTAGCAAATCTGGAAGCTAAACTTAATAAAATTGAAGCAAGATTGCAATTAGCTTCACAAACCCAAAAATCAGAAAACAAAGTTCAAATTTCTCCACTTAAACCTCAGCCAACTAACGAGGAAGCATCACCCTTCATCACTGGCGCACCCATTACCCAACCGCGTTACTTTTTTGGGCGCGAGAAAGAATTAAAACGCCTCTTCAACTTACTCAAACGCCATCCCCTACAAAACGCCGCCATTATTGGTAAAAAGCGTACTGGTAAAACATCCCTGCTGCACTACTTAAAAAATATCACCACCACCCCAGCAGAACATCTGCGTCCTGAGCAAAAATCTGACTGGCTACCGCATCCAGAAAATTACCGTTGGATTTTTGTAGACTTGCAAGACGCACGAATGCAAAGCCGAGAAGGACTGCTAAAGTACATCCTAGAATCACTGAAGATGCAAGTGCCGACACCTTGCGATTTAGATCGTTTTATGAATGTAGTCAGCGATAATTTGCATTCTCCCACAGTCATTTTATTGGATGAGATTGGCGTTGGATTGCAACGCTGTCCAGAATTAGATGATGGCTTTTGGGAATGTTTGCGGTCTTTGGCGACTAACCACACAGGCGGAAATCTCGCGTTTATCTTAGCTACCCCGGAATCACCAACTGATTTAGCACACAATACAGGACACAGTTCACCCTTTTTCAATATTTTCGGCTACACCGCATCTCTGGGAGCATTAACTGAGACAGAAGCGCGAGAATTGATAGCGAGTTCGCCGATTGCCTTCACTGACGAAGATGTAAAGTGGATTTTGACACAAAGTTGCTGCTGGCCACTGTTGTTACAAATTCTGTGTAGAGAAAGATTATTTAACTTAGAAGAAGGAGAGAATGATGATAATTGGCGTGAGGAAGGTTTACGACAAATCAAATCATTTACTCATTTATTAGATTCATAACTTGCAGAGTAACTATGAAAGCATACCGAATTGAAACAAAGTTAACTCAAAACGGAACCTTGATTCTTGAGGATTTACTGTTTCAAGCAGGTGAAGCAGTAGAAATTATAATCTTAGAACGTTCTTCCCAAGCTTCAGACTTTAACCTTTATCCTTTACAAGGAAAAATTATTCATTACCATGAACTAATTGAGCCTGTTCCATAGAAGATTGGGAGGTGCTGTAATGACTGCGTTTGCAATGACAATAATATCTTCAATATCTCTACTATTAACCTAACTAGGCAAATTATGCCTTCTCAAAAGTCACCCACTAATTACGCTGAAATCTACACCCACGCACCTAAACCACACTCTAATTTGCTCGTAGGTGGTTTGCAACTGTTGTTTTGGTTATTTTTTCGTCCTGTAGCTTGGTATCAGCATACAAAACATATTGGAGATGAGATTAACTCTTTAGCAGACTTAAACAAACCATCTATATGGCAGCCAGTGCTACAAGGTTATTTAATTATACCTCTGTGGGCTAATTTTATCCTTGGTTTAATACTTTGGGGATTAGGTCAGCCATTACCAAATATTTTGTCTATTGTGGCTTCAAGCTTAGGGTGTTGTTTAGCATTCAGCATGGCTTTAGGCGTGGCTTTAGGCGTGGCTTTAGGCGTGGCTTTAGGCGTGGCTTTAGGCGTGGCATTTGGCGTAGTATTTGGCGTGGTATTTGGCGTAGCGTTAGGCGTGGCATTTGGCGTGGCATTTGGCGTGGCATTTGGCGTGGCTTTAGGCGTGGCTTTAGGCGAGGCTTTAGGCGTGGCGGAAGGCATAGCGTTAAGCGTGGGGTTAGGCGTGGCTCTAGGCGTAATGGAAACCCTAGTGGAAGGCGTGGCGTTTAGTATGGCGTTTGGCATGGTGGAAGGCGTGGCGTTTGGTATGACGTTTGGTGTGGCGTTTGGTGTGGCGTTTAGTGTAGCGTTTAGTGTAGCGTTTGGCATGGCAGAAAAAATTGATGATGAATACTTTTATACGCTAATAATAGTAGGCTTGTACTACGGTATACTAGGAGGTCTAGGATTTGGTGTAGCGTTAGACTTTGCGTATGGTGTTACTTTTGCTGTGCTGTTCTTTCTGAGTATCACTATCAATTTATGGCGACCGATAGTTTTATACCCATCACTCCAATTATGGAATTTAGCACTTTATCGGTTGGAGAAAAACCGCATCAACCAGTCTTCTATTTTATTAAAGTTGTCTAATATATTTTCTGAACGAATTAACCAAAGGCGCAACGATGAGACATTTATAGAGTTCATATTACGTTTGCCTTATCAATTTATTGAAAGAAATATAGATGAGTATTCAAGTTCATTACGCTATCATTCAGCCTTTTGGGATCCATTTCAGCACATACCTTTATCTGGTTTAGATAAGTACTTACTTTTAGTCATAGAACATAATCCAAGCGAGGGTGAAGCTGCCATTGATTATCTCAATAAAAGTTTCCAAAATTGGGCTGTTCAAATTTGTAAAGATGCACTGAGCTTAAGAAAGTGTTGTGATGTAGAAGCTATACGTCAGGTTCATCGCACTATAGAAATTAATGAATTAAGAAACTCGATTAATTCTGTGCTATGTATCTTTACTCGTATCAGTCAGGATGTAAATGTAGCTTTAGAACAAAGAAGTAATTACAACCAGCGTATAGCTCTTAAAGCTGTAGCAGAAAAGTTAAATGGACAGTTAGACAACTTCAATCGTAGTAATAATAAATATGCTCCTTTCTTTCTACCTTTTGCTAAAATATGGTTGGAGATAATCAACAAATATGTAGAAGAACTGGCTATTAAAGTTGAACAAAACAAAGAAATTGACAACCCTTATATTATTGGTATACCGCTGATACTAGAGCAAGAAATTTTCACGGGGCGTGATGATATTGGCTTACGCATTGAGCACTTACTTTTAGATCGCCGTCGTCCACCTCTGCTACTCTATGGTCAGCGACGCATGGGTAAAACTTCCCTCCTCAACAACATCGGAAAGTTACTACCTAATAACATCATCCCCATGTTTGTAGACTTGCAAGGCCCACCTTCATCAGCTAGTGACCATACAGGTTTTCTCTACAACCTCGCCAGAGATATGGAGAAGTCAGCGAAAAAGCAAGGTTTAACTCTACCATCCCTAGCCCGCGAAGTGCTAAAACCTGATCCCTTCACCTATTTCTATGAATGGCTAGATAAAGTAGAACAGGCTCTAGAGCAAAATACCGCCTTACTAGCGCTAGATGAATTCGAGGTGCTAGACAAAACTATAGCCAAAGGTCGCTTTGATGAACAAGATGTTTTAGGAATGCTGCGTCACCTCATCCAACACCGTCCCCGCTTCAAGGTATTACTGGCTGGCTCCCATACTATCGAAGAATATCAGCACTGGGCTAGTTATCTCATTAATGTCCAAGTAGTGCATATCTCTTACCTCAAAGAAGCGGAAGCACGACAATTAATTGAACGTCCCGTCAAAGATTTTACTCTACGCTATGAACCCGATGCAGTTGAGCGAGTAATGCAACTTACTCGTTGTCATCCATTCTTAATACAACTACTCTGCGCGGAAATTATTGTCCTTAAAAACGAGCAAGACCCTTCTATCCGGCGATTGGCAACTTTAGCGGATGTGGAAGCCGCGATACCAGAAGCTTTGCAAAGTGGTGGTTTCTTCTTTGCTGATATTCAAAACAACCAAGTAGACGCAACTGGACAAGCTATTCTACGTTTTATTGCCGCTCAAGGGGAAGGCGCTATAGTTAGCCACCAAAGTTTATTACAACAGTTTGCTGATGCTGATATTACACTCAAATTGCTGTTGCAACGTGAGTTAATTGAGGAAGTTGAGGACGGCTATCGCTTCCAGGTAGAGTTAATTCGTCGCTGGTTTGTCTGAATTCACGCCCTACCCACGTGATTTGTATCAGAATTTATTTAACCCAGCAGAACGACGATAAAGTAACCAGATAAATAGTGGCGAACCGAGTAAGGCGGTAACGGAACCTACTGGTAGTTCTACTGCTCCTAATCTTGAGAGTAAGTCTGCAAAGGTGAGTAACCATGCACCTGCAAGGGCGGAAAGTGGCAAAACAAAGCGGTGATCTGTACCAACGAGCAGCCGGACAGCGTGAGGGACGACAAGGCCGACAAATCCAATTAAGCCGCTGATACTGACTGCACCTGCGGCTAATAATGTGGCGACACCACCAATTAATAGGCGCGATCGCGTTAATGAAAGCCCCAATCCCACAGCCAAATCATCTCCCAAAGCCAAGACGTTTACCGATCGCGCTAGCAAGCATCCCCCGATCAATGCAACTATGATGTAAGGACTTGCAGTAGAAATTTCTTGCCAACCCCGTCCGTTGAGGCTACCAATTAACCAACTGAGCGCAATTTGTATTTGGCCGTCTTCAGCTAAAAGCAGCAAGGTACTTTGCACAGCACCGAATAAAGAACTCACTGCCACGCCGCCTAATATCAACCGCTCAACTGAAATTCCCGACCCCGCACGACCGAGTAAAATGACGATCGCCGAAGTTAAGATTGCACCTATCCACGCCGCTAAAGGAATGGCGATCGGAAATATATGCCAGACGATTGTTAAAATCACAATTAATCCTGCACCCGCAGAAATGCCAAGAATAAAAGGATCGGCAAGACTATTGCGTAACATTCCTTGCAACAGAGCTCCTGACATCCCCAAAGCTGCACCAACGATCAGAGCGGCACAAATCCGGGGGAGACGCAAATCCCAAACAATTGTGTGTTTGACCGGATCGCCTTGTTGAAGAATGGCTTGCCAAAACTCAGACATACTCAAAGGTACTGCTCCTTGGGAAAGTGACAGCGCTACTGTGAACGCTAATCCTACACCTAACAGTAAAACAGCCCAAACTACACGGTATTCACTGAAAATTGTCTGAAATAGTCTTTTCATTAATTAAGGGAGTAGAGAGTGAGATGAGGGAGCAGGGGTTGAGAGTTTCATCTAAATCATTTCTTAATAGCTCCAGTGTTCGAGTATCAACATATTGTGAAATACCATAAATTCATCAGTATGAAAATATTTAATCGATTTATTTAGTTGCTCTGGAGTTAGCTGCTTAACGATTAGATATTCAGACATTTTATTCCTAAATTATGATTAAGATTGATACATTAAATAGGTTTTTTTGAGCCGATTATTTTTAGTTTGAAGAATAAATTTCCCAATAAAATATTATTTAATTATTAAATTTTATCAATTATAATTCAGAATATAATATAAATTCCTGTCCAATTCTTTGATGAATATTGGTTAAAAATGTCTTGATTCATGGGTGAAACGAATCCCTTAAAGATAGCTGTACTCAGTAAACACTATTTTATAATGCCTAAAAATATAAAGTGCGATCGCACTATCGCTTGACCAACTTCGAGATTTACTGCTTAAATCCTATTGAATAGTAATATTTGCAGGTGGATTAGCGCGCGTATGGGCTATCGGCAGTGGTATTAGACTCGACAAGGTTGCCTTATGGATTGGGGATGAAGTTTTAACACTTATGCGTTACTACTGCTACTACTACCTAGTGAATACCGAATGTGCTGATTTTTGCTCGCAGGACAAGACAAGCTGGTAGTTAAATGTTACTTATAAGAAAATGAACAAACCAGTGAGAAAGTAGATTTACAAGATATGAATAATTTTATTAAACAAACTTTTGCCAGTTTAGTTGGCAGCTTACTAGGACTAATTATTTTCTGCGGTCTGGGAACTACTGGGCTGTTTTTACTACTGTTGGCTGCTACCTCCTCTAAAGAGACTGGGCCAGAAGTGAAAGATAAGTCAGTGCTAGTTTTTGATTTGTCGATGAAAATTACTGACGGCGAACCTTATTCCAGTGGATTCTTTCAAAGCGCACTCTCAGGTGTAGATGACCAAAGAATGACACTCCGCAAAGTTGTAGAAACTTTAGAAAAGGCACGGCGCGATCCGCGAATTGTGGGTATCTATCTTGATGGAAGCCGCACAAGGGAAGGTAGTGATGTCGGCTATGCCTCTCTTAAAGAAATCCGCAAAGCCTTAGAGGAATTCCGCGCTGGCGGGAAAGAGGTTATTGCTTATGGTAGTAATTGGAGTAAAAAGGAATATTATCTGAGTTCAGCGGCAAATTCCATTATCCTTAACCCCTTGGGATTGATGGAAGTCAACGGTTTGAGTTCACAACTGATGTTCTTAAGCGGAGCATTGCAGAAGTATGGTATTGGGGTTCAAGTTGTACGGGTAGGGAAATTTAAGGGAGCTGTTGAACCATTAATTCTGACAAAGTTGAGTCCAGAAAACCGCGAACAAACTCAGAAATTATTGGATGATGTTTGGGGAGAGTGGCGCAATGCTGTGGGAACAAGTCGGAAAATTCAACCACAACAGTTACAGGCGATCGCAGATAATCAGGCGTTGTTAGAAGCAACACAAGCAAAAACTAGCGGTTTGGTAGACCGAGTAGCATACCCCGATGAAGTGGTGAGTGACCTGAAAAAGCTCACAGATAGCGATAAAGACAAAACATTCCGCCAAATTGACCTGAATGATTACGCACAAATTTCTGGTAAATCTTTGGGTGTAGAACGCGACTCAAGAAATAAAATTGCCGTTGTTTATGCTGAAGGTGAGATTGTCGATGGTAGAGGTGAAGACGGAGAAATAGGAGGCGATCGCTTTGCGAAAATCTTTAACAGACTGCGACAAGATAAAGATGTCAAGGCAGTTGTGCTGCGAATTAATAGCCCTGGTGGTAGTGCCACGGCAGCCGAAGTCATGCAGCGAGAAGTGAAATTAACTCGCCAACAGAAACCAGTTGTAGTATCAATGGGCGATACTGCTGCCTCTGGTGGTTACTGGATTGCTAGCGACTCTAACCGGATTTTTGCCGAACCAAATACAATCACAGGTTCAATTGGGGTGTTTGGCGTCCTATTTAATGGGGAAAAGCTAGCAAAAGATAATGGCATCACCTGGGATTCAGTGAAAACCGGGCGCTATGCTGATTCTCAAACAGTTTCTCGCCCGAAATCGCCCCAAGAGTTGGCGCTTTACCAGCGCAGCGTTAATCGGATTTATGATATGTTTCTCAATAAAGTTTCTCAAGGTCGCAAACTCTCAGAACAAAGAGTAGCAGAAATCGCCCAAGGACGGGTTTGGTCGGGTGTAGCAGCCAAGGAAATTGGTTTAGTGGATGAAATTGGTGGTTTAAAGGCTGCGATCGCCTATGCTGCCAACGAAGCAAAATTAGGAGAAGATTGGGAATTACAAGAATATCCCCGTTTTAGCAGCTTTGGAGAACGCTTTTTTGGGCGAGCAACCCAAGAGGTACAAACTACTTTAGGAATTGAGCAAACCCAACTCAAACCTTCTAACCCCCTCACAGCCCAATTCCAAAAACTCCAACAAGAAATCGTTATTCTGCAAAAAATGAACGATCCACAGGGAATTTATGCTCGCTTGCCTTTCAACTTTAAAATTGAGTAGATAATTTTATACAAATTATAGGGCATGGAGAAGAGGCTCTAGGGGAAAACGAGTAAGCAAGGTAGGGTGAATAAAGATAATATATTAGTGATAAAAATTACTAATATATTTGATTAAATACGGTTAATCACTTATGATTACCACATCTGCGTAAAAATCGGAAAAGCCTCTTTCTCCCTGTCCTCCTGAGATTTAAATCATAAGTCTTTAACCGGACACGATATTATTCTTGGATTGATGTTTCTTGCTGAGAGAAATTTGCTAACTCTGATGCTAAAGTCTCTTCTAGTACATCTAAAATTGCGTGTGCATCAGTAGGGGACTTCATCATTTCAGCTTCCGGGTCATAGCGATTTTTGACATTGGGAATATCCCGGCGCAATTCTTCAACTAAAGCGATGAGTTTAGCAATTTTCTGCTCTGAGAGCAGGTTGAGTTGAAGGCTAAGTTGGGCCCGTTGCTCTGCTAACTTTTCTTGTCGCTCTTGTTTAATCAACACCCCAGTTGTTACCAACAATGAAGCAGTAGTTAGTGAAAATTGTAGCCAAGAAAATGGCGGTGGGTCAAATCTTAGTAAGCCGAAACGTCGCGGTAAAACATTGGGTATTATCCACAACACTAGGAAGAGTAGGATGCTATAAAGGAATATCGGACGACCAAAAAAGGCAGTTCCTGTCTCTACAAGCCGCTGATGTTTAGGTACGTCCTTCTCGGAGCGTTTATGTAAGGCTATGATTGTTTCGATATTTTGACTAATCGGTTCCGGTAATGGGGCTGTAGGCAAGATAGTTTGGTGATGTGTTTCATACGATACTTGCGGTGAATCTTTTGAATTTAGTTTATCTTCAGACATTAGTAGTTTTTGTTGTTTAGAGATTCCTCTTATTTACTAACTCAAATTTTGATTATAAATCTATACTTTGAGGTAAAAGAAAAAATCAAAGTACCCACAGGTAGATTTGAGACATAATTCTCGTCCAAATTCGGAACAATGGTCGCATGAGGTATTGTAGTGAGGTCAAAGGCGCGACTGGAACGTATGTAAAAAACTCATTTCCTACTTTATTGGGACGTTAAGCTTGAAGTTGTAACAAAGGAAAGTAAGCGATGGATTTCTGCCATCTCATACTCAAGAGTTTGTTCGTTGGTGGTTGATTTATCAACGTCTTCAGGTTGGCTAGTTGAGGACATTTGACCTTGTATTGTGCGTAACTCGTGTAAACGATTAATCAGTGAAGCACAACGGTAGACCATAGCCGAGCGACTATCTACTTTCAGCTTAATAAAAATCCGGCGCAGGTGAGCAGAAACAGTCCACTCGCTGATTTGAAGCTGGTTAGCAACTTTTTGGCGTTGCATAATTGAAGTATGAATTTGAGCGATGCGCTATGCAATGTCCAAAGTGTGCATCAACTCATATCCGCAAGAATGGCAAAAAGTATGGTGAACACGCATTACATATGTGTAAATATATCTAAAATTCAAAATGGTAGTTTATTGAGATGATCCGCCTGCTGATAAGTTAACCTTTGGGTTCTGTTTTGGAGTGTACGAAGGTTCTGAAGATATGTTTGGCGATGCCTGCGGCTGGCTATGCCTACGTACAATGTTTTCAGATGAAATTCCTTTCAACTTGCCTTGTTTGACTAAAGCTTGATGAATCATCGCCGCCACTTCAGCGCGAGTCGCTACTTTGTTAGGAGCAAGGACTTGTGGGTTTGGATAGTTAACTACAAGTCCATTAGCTGTAGCAGCAGCTATTTTGCTGTTAGCATACGGCGGAATCTCTTTTGCATCTCTATAAATACTTAAAATCTGATTTGGCGAAGTAGGTGTTTTCAAATTCAATCCACTAACAAGAGCTACTAAAACTTGGACTCTCGAAATATTTTGTTGTGGCTTGAAGGTGTTTTTTGGATAACCTTTGAGAAATCCACTACTGATGGCTTGGTTAATTGCTGGATTTGCCCAGAATTTTACTGGTACATCTTGAAATGCGATCGTACTTTTAGATAGTTCTTGGTCAAAAGCTTTTTCCAGTATGGCAGCAAATTCAGCACGGTTTACAGGCTGATTTGGCCTAAAAGAATAGTCAGGAAACCCCTTAAGAATACCACGCGAAGAAAGAGCATCTATAAAACGCCGACTCCAGAAGTTATTAGGCACATCGTTAAATGCAATTGGCGGCGGAATAATCGATTTTTGTTTTGCTGGAGTTACTAAAGGCAACGCCGATGATGTAATTGATGACTCAAGGTCTACTGAAGAGGGTACAGAGGTCTGTGGTTGTGGGGATTGAGTCGGGGTTACCTCAGCAGGTGGTAATACTTCAGGCGAAGGAGTTGCGCTATTAGTCAGGGAAGGTGTCTTAGGTTCAACAGTTGCAGGAGGAGACGAGTTAAATTCGGAGGCTGTATTTGGTTCTACTTTGGAAGTAGGGGAGGGCAATACTTGATTTGGTTCAACCCTACCAAACGGGGTGGAGGCAGGTGGCAGCAAAGTGTTGAAATTCCAGCTAGAATCTCTGCGAGACAATGACCAAAAAAGAATTGCTCCGATAGTAGTGAAAGCAACCAGAATGGCTATAAATTCATCAAAGCCAAGGGCAGTTCTTTGAGATGACTCAGGTTCGGAAGGAGGTTTATTTGTCATCGTGATTACCCTGTTAGCAGTAAAATCTGTGTCTAAAGAAATTAAGCCACAGATGATAATTTTACACCAGTCATATTCAATTAATAATTGATAGCAAAATATTAAGCTTCTGGTTCAAGACCGAGCGATGTCTAACGACAAGCCGCTCCACGTCTACGCAATTGAACGGTTAGGGGTTCTGCTCTTTGGGAGCCAGTTAGCAGCAAGTTACCTTGTAAATCCCGCCAACGCAGCCAGTGTAATTCCACATTCTGATAAACTCCCTGCTATAAACCTAATTCAACTTGTAAGTGGGGAGTGTGGGAGAAAGAGGAGGTGTGGGAAGTGTGGGAAGTGTGGGGGAAAAGATTTCTTCCCCATCTTCCCCATCTTCCCACACCTGCATTTCTTCCCCATCCTCCCACACCTCCCACACTCCCTATTTGCCCCAAGCCCCAATTCTACGATTCTGGTCCAGAGGCCCAGGTATCACGCCATTTGACAGTACCTTCTTTGGCAATCACCCAGCGGCGGTTAACGAGATTTTCCCGCAGAGGCGACCGCCCTTGCCGCCACATGGCATATTTGTAAGATATGAGATTTCCGGCACTCTCATTAAAGGGAATTTCTGCAAACCAAGTATTAGTGTTAATGTACTCTAGGGGATAGGCTTTGCTGATATCCCAGTTGCCTAACTCTGGGCAGTCTCCAGTCACAACAATAATTTCACCTGGTTGGGTCTGCACGCCGTTGAGTTGTACCCGCACTATAGTCTGAGCTTTAATCCGCTCTCCGACGTGGCTCAAAACAATTACTCCCCGTTCTTCGAGTTGCCAATTATAAATTTTTCCATCTTTGACTTCATACTTATTGCGAGTCACTATACAAGTGTGTTCTCCATCGGGCAATTCTGTTTCTACTTCTGGTAAGGTGACTTCTCCTCCCCGATTTAAAGCTACAAAACACACAGAGTCACGATAACGGCGTACATAGCAGTAAATATCAGGTGTTAAGTATTTTTGCCAGTGGCTACCCATTGACACGGCTGGATTGAGTCGTCGTAAGCCAGATAACAGCCTGATGCAACGATAAATTTCACTATTAGTATCCCAATTTTCCATCATTGGGCGATTATATGGATCGTTACCGCCATCGGTGTCATCATGCAAATACTGTTCTGTGCCGTAATATATGCAGGGAATACCGCGACAAGTCATAATTAAGGCGATCGCCACCTTCAGCATTGCTGGGTCGGGGTTCAACGATTGGAAGCGGGACATATCGTGGTTATCAATAAAGGTGACTAGCTCTGTCGCCCCCTTGTAGCGATAATCCTGGTCAAAAATGTATTGAATTGTTTGGAATCCCATTTCTGAACCTTGCGCTAGTGCTGCTCGAATTGCCACACACAACCCAAAGTCTAGAAGTGTCATGCCTGAGTGGTTAGTAAATTCCACCGAGCGCTCGTCAGTAGGATTACTGTAAATCCATTCACCAAAAATAAACACATCTGGTTTGTGATTGCTCATATCGCCAGTGAATTCTTGCCAAAACCAGATAGGCATGTGCTTGACTGTATCCACCCGCAATGCATCTACACCTCGGTCTAGCCATTGTTTAATTGCTGACTTGATATACTCTCGATATTCAGTATTATTTTCATTGAAGGTTGCTAGACCGGATAATTCACAGTTCTGCACTTGCCATTCGTCTTCCCAGTTTTGCACTTCGCCATAGTGGTGATACCAATGATTGGCATCATCATTGAAGTCAGCAATTTTGACCCCATCATCATATAATTCACCTTTACTACCGCTAGTATCAGGTGTGCTATGGTTGCAGACAATATCTAGCACTAGCTTCATATTGCGCTGATGCATTTCTGCAATTAAGCGATCGAAGGTCGTATTTTTTTCTTCTTGAGTAGCGTTTAAAGAAGGGTTCTCTTTGTTAGCAATGTAACGAGGATTGAGTCGCTTAAAGTCTTTTGTCCAATAGCCATGTATTGCTGCATTCCCAACAAATAACTCTTCCACCTGCTCAAATAGCGGAGTCAACCAAAGGGCCGTCACTCCCATGTTTTTGAGATAATCTAATTTATCGATCACACCTTGCAAATCGCCACCCCAGTACTTACCCCAATCTTGCTTATCTGGATCGTACAGTTCTGAGTTTGCACCTTCGCTATTATCTCGATCCCCATCATAAAAGCGATCGACTACGAGAAAATAAATTGTTTCTTGACGAAATTCAATATCTCTGGTGTAAAGGAACTCTAGAGCAATTTCAATATCTAACTGCGGTTCTTGTATAAGAGCTTCTACGTTTTCCTTTGCAGGATCTACTTTATATTGATCTGGCGAAAATTGGGATGGAGGGGTTTTTACCATAAAAAACTCAAAATTCCACTGAATTTACGTTTGTATACCCAATAAGTATTTTAAATATTTTGTGTAATTACAAACTTCGGTATTTTGACATCCTGCTCGCGATGTAGGTATCTATCGCTAGCTAGTTTATAATTCTATCGGTAGATATAATTCATCTGTTAGAGGATAAAAACAAAGGAATATAGCAGTTTTTAACGGTCATTGCTGAATCGTAAAAAATTTTACTATTAATTTTTATTTAAATCTACGTTAGTAATACTATTTTTAATGTTATTAAAAACACTTAGTTTATTTGTTAAATACGAGTTATTACGAAAACATAACCATTGCTTTGTGTATGTCACTAATCAGGAAAGGGAAAGTCAAGAATTTGTGCAGCTAGATTAGAACAAGCCTTGATTAGCACAACCAAACATTAAGTACTACAAAATATAGTGTTATTTAAATTATAGCGAACACTATATTGTGTAAAGACTTTTAATCTCAAATCTCAAATTCAATCTGTGTAATCCACATGTTACTAAAGTTTCTCTATTGGAGATTTACTCCATTGCTAAACTGACCATTGCCACTTTCAAACTGTTATTACTAAAAAGCAATCGCTGCTGGTAACAATTATGAGCAAATATGACAAGATTTTTAACTCATCAGAGGCATCAGAGGAATCATTAAGTCCAGAGGAAGCTGTGGCTGCGATCGCAACTGTTACAGCGATCGCTGATTTATCCATAGAAGATGTAGATGCAGAAAGTTTAGCAGGAATCCTTTGGGAATTCGAGGTCTTTGAGGAATACTCAGAAGATGAAATTGTCGGAATCGTCGATCGACTCATAGGTATTGCAGAAGACGAAGGACTCGCTTCCTTATTTAATACTGCCAAAATTTCTCTTTCGGATGAATTAGTATTGGATGGTTTTGCCGCAGGTGTAATAGTGCTTTTAGACGATCAACTTGCCATTGCCAAACAGAAACGAGCCTACCTCAAAAAGCTACAAACAGCCTTGGAACTTGAAGATGAAGAAGCAGAAGAAATCATTAAGGAAGTAATTGCAGCTTTTGAAGAAGCAGAAGAGGAAGAATATGCAGATGAAGATGACGAAGATGAAACAGTAGTTATAGAAGAATATAGTCAACAGACTTATGAATCCCCCTTAGGTAATTTTACAGTACCAATTCCAGTTGACCCCGAAAACGGCGGTAAAATTCAAAGTCAGGAAGGAGTAGTTGGCTTTTCTGATGACATTGGTACTTTACTGAGAATCGATTATTATCCTTTCTCCCTAGAACAGCTAGAGGAAATGGAGTCTGCTGGACAACAAAAATATCTACGAGCAATCTTAGTAGACAAGTACGTGCCCCAAGCAATTTTGGCAAATGTACCAGATGCTACTATAGAATATACTGATTATTTTGAGGACATTCTCCAAGGTGCTTACTACGTATTAGTTGATATGCCTAAAGGTTCAACGATTTCTAAGCAAGAAAATAATGGAACTCCTGTTAGATTAGATGCTTATCGAGGGCTGCTCGCGTTTATCAGTGGTGAATTTTTGTATATAGTTAGCAGCCAGCACAGCTTTTTTAACGGCGAAACTCCTGATTCTGTTGAAGAAGAAGCCGAATACATTAAGGAGAATATTTTAGAGTTTGTTGAGACTATTGAGTTTGCATAGTTGGGCATGGGGAGATGAGGAGATGGGGAGACAAGGAGATAGGGAAGTGTGGGGAGTGTGGGGGGAGAGGGGGGAAAGATTTCTTTCCCATCCTCCCACACCTCCCAGACCTCCCACACTCCCTGTTTAGCCAATGCCCTGGCAAATATGCTAACCTAGTATGGTTAACTAATCTCGCACATCTAAGAATTCGGGTGTTTCCCAATGAGGAAATACGCTTAGGTGGAGGTTTAACCCGAATCGGAGTTCAAAAAATATATGCCAGTTGTTTCATTGGCTCAAATGATGGAGTCAGGGGTTCACTTTGGGCATCAAACTCGGCGTTGGAACCCAAAAATGTCTCCATATATTTACACTTCTCGCAATGGTGTACATATCATCGACTTGGTGCAGACTGCCCAGTTGATGGAAGATGCTTATACTTATATGCGATCGCAGGCAGAACAAGGAAAGAAATTTCTTTTCGTTGGCACCAAGCGGCAAGCCGCTGGAATCATTGCCCAAGAAGCCAGCCGTTGCGGTTCGCACTATATTAACCAGCGCTGGTTAGGCGGAATGTTGACCAACTGGGCAACCATCAAAACACGGGTAGACCGTCTGAAAGATTTGGAACGCCGGGAAGAAAGCGGCGCGCTGGATTTATTGCCGAAAAAAGAAGCCTCAATGCTACGTCGGGAAATGACGAAGCTGCAAAAATACTTGGGTGGCATTAAAACAATGCGGAAAGTCCCCGATATCGTGGTGATTGTAGACCAACGACGGGAATATAACGCTGTTCAAGAATGCCAAAAACTTAACATTCCTATTGTGTCCATGCTGGATACAAACTGCGACCCGGATGTAGTTGATATCCCCATACCAGCAAATGACGATGCTATCAGATCGATTAAGCTGATAGTCGGAAAATTGGCAGATGCCATTTATGAAGGTCGTCACGGTCAACTCGAAGCTGAAGAGGATTACGAGGATTACGAAGGTGCTGAGTATGACGAAGACTACGATGAAGGTGAGTATACTGACAGCCTGATTCCCGATGATGATGAAGATGATGAATAATGCTTGGTGCTTGGTGCAAAAGTGCTGAGTAAGATAGAAATACTCAGCAAATTGGATAGTGCTGAGTCTTGATTTTTGAAGTTATAAGTTGTGAGTCATCAATTCTAAATTGATAATTAAACACTTAAAACTCAGCACTCAAAACTCAGCCAGGAGTTGAGAGCAGCTTTTGCTGTAGACGCCCAAAGGGCGGCTTGTCGTTCGCTGTTAACGTCTTGTAGACAAGAGTAGACATCTGAACTTTCCCAAACGGAGACTTAATAGCGAACGGTGACTCAGCACTAAACTAGATAAGCGATTACAACTCGAGGTCAAGTTAGGAATTGAGGGAACATGGCGGAAATATCTGCAAAACTCGTCCAAGAGCTACGCCAAAAAACTGGTGCTGGCATCATGGACTGCAAAAAGGCACTAAAAGAAACTGATGGCAATCTCGAAGAAGCCATAGATTGGCTACGGAAAAAGGGCATTGCTTCTGGGGGTAAAAAAAGCGATCGCATTGCAGCTGAAGGTCTAGTAGACACCTACATTGAACCCGGTGGTCAGGTGGGTGTACTCATAGAAGTCAACTGCCAAACAGATTTTGTTGCTCGTAACGAAGCTTTTAAAGCTTTGGTTAAAAACCTAGCTAAGCAAGCAACAACAGCTGATAGTGTTGAGTCCTTATTAGCTCAACCCTACATTGGCGATCGAAGCGTGAGTGTAGATGAATTCATTAAGCAAACTGTTGGTACCCTTGGCGAAAACATCCAACTGCGTCGATTTATCAATTTTACAATAGCAAAAGGCACTGCGGGTGTAGTGGACAGCTACATTCACACTGGCGGTCGAGTAGGTGTATTGGTAGAGTTGGGTTCCCAAACTGATTCAGCTGCTGCCAAAGAAGAGTTCCAGAGCTTGGCGCGGAACGCAGCCATGCAAGTTGCAGCCTGCCCTAATGTCGAGTATGTCAGCGTAGATCAAATTCCTGCTGAAGTAGCTCAAAAAGAAAAAGATATTGAAATGGGCAAGGATGATTTGGCAAATAAGCCAGATAACATCAAAGAAAAGATTGTCCAGGGAAGGATTGAAAAACGCCTTAAAGAAATGGCTTTGCTAGATCAACCTTATATTCGGGATCAAAGTATTTCTGTAGAAGAATTGTTGAAGCAAGTCAAGGGACAAGTAGGCGAAGACATCCAAGTAAATCGCTTTGTTCGCTATGTACTGGGCGAAGGCATTGAAAAGCAAGAAAGTAACTTTGCTGAAGAAGTAGCCGCACAAATGGGCGGCAAGTAGTATTAGTGATTGGTCATTGGTCATTAGTCATTGGTGATTAGTTAAAGAACAAACGACAAAGAACTAAAGAACAAATGACAAAGGACAAAGGACAAAGTACAAGTGACAAATGACCCTTTACCAGACAGGTCAAGCCAATAGCCTGACCTGTATTTTATTAATAAAGAAGCATTTAAAATTTTTGGGAAAGTTATCTTAAAATAAATTTGTACATTTGTACTATGTAATGGTTGATATGGGCAAGAACGAGAAGTTATGGCAAGAGCAATCGAGCGAATTGAGCGGGATATTGCAGCACTTAAAGAAGCGATTCGAGCGATCGCACTAGAACTACAAACCGCTTATGCTAGTTACCTAGCCACCTTGGGGCTAGCCGTACAAAAACAGTTGATTCTAGCTACTTACCACCTTTGTACTCAAGGGTATCCCGAAAACTTCCTGCATTTGTCATTAAATCAGCGCCAACAATTGCAACAAGCCATCCGTAAGTTAGGTCAACTGGCAGCTGAGCAGTTCCTTACTTATATTAAAAGTGAGGAAGCAGCAGCAGATGAGGGGGATAAAAAAGATGAGGGGAATGAGGGGGATGAAGGGGATGAGGAAGTAACATCTTCATCATCTGCCGTGTTTCTTAGTATCTCTAACCTTCAACCTTTTACTCCAGACACTTCTAGTCCTATAGAACTGTCAAAATGGCAACATAACTTAGAGCAGGTTACTCAAGAGATACTGAAGAAAGTTTCCCATGATGCTAATCTTTTATTACAGAAAGCCGGGATATTATCCCAAAAATTACCAGAACCAATTTTAGCAGCTGCGGCTGCAGCCGCGGCTGAATCAGAAGCATCCACTGAAGTAATGCCTGGGCCACCCAACTTATTAAACTTAGTAATTGAAATTGAAAATGAGCAGCAATCAGAAGATTCTGGTCTAACGCAGATTATGGCTCTTAATTTGCGACTAGGAGAAATTGAATTTGCTGATCCTGCGCTCTCATCTGAACGCAGGCAGATCCGTAGTATCTTAGTTCAGCTAAACAAGCTAGAACGAGAGTATCAAAAGAAACTTAGAGAAAGGGCAATTGCTGAAGCTGAAGCTGCATGGCGTGCTAGTTGGTTTGAGGATTAGTCCTTTGTCCAAAGTCAAATGACAAATGACCAATGACTAATGACTAAGCGCAAAGTCGAGCCACTGCGTTCCTGTCGCCCTGCGTCGGAATCTTGTGGCGTTGAGCGGAGGTTTCCTCCGATTGGAACTTTGTAAGAATGACTAATGACAAATGACCAATGACTAATGAAAAACCAGATTGGATACGATTGCACAAAGCCTTAGCAATAGAAGCCGAACATGGCTTTACAGACTTGGTGGGCAGACAATACCGCTTCAGCGAATTCCTCAGCCTGACTTTAGGTAAATTTCCCATAGGCTTACCCCACACTGAGCGCCGCCGTTGGCAAGGACTAGCGGTGCAATTTGCTAGTTATCCACATTTAGCACTAGAAGAAAGACAACATTTAGTAGCAGAGACTCGCAGGTATCTTTACCAACTACAGCAAGAGGAGGAAGAGGAGGGAAGCAGAGGAACAGAGGAGCAAAGGAAAATTTATCAATCCAAAACTCAAAATCCAACATCTCCAATTGTTGCTGAGGTGAATCGCAGGCTTGCTCCGAAAATTGAGCAAAAACTCAGTGATTTACCAGAAATAGGCTTTAAAAAAGCTGATAATCTAGCGCGTCTTGGTTTGCATACCGTCCGTGATTTGCTTTTTTATTATCCTCGCGACCACATTGATTATGCGCGTCAAGTGAATATCCGCGAGTTACAGGCGGGTGAGACGGTGACAATAGTGGCGACGGTGAAGCGCTGCAACTGCTTTACTAGCCCCAAAAACCAGAAATTATCAATTTTAGAACTGTTAGTAAAAGATAATAGCGGTCAAATTAAAATTGGGCGTTTTTACGCAGGTACACGCTTTAGTAGTCGGGGTTGGCAAGAAAGTTTAAAACGCCGTTATCCGGTAGGTAGTATTGTAGCTGCTTGTGGGTTGGTGAAAGAAAGTAAATATGGCTTGACACTAGATAATCCAGAATTAGAAGTTTTAGCAAATCCTGGAGATGCGATAGAGTCGCTGAATATTGGGCGGGTGGTGCCAATTTACGGATTGACTGAGGGCGTGGTGGCAAATACAGTACGACAAGCAGTAATTGCTGCTTTGCCTGCTGCGGCTCACCTGAAAGACCCTCTACCAAGTGGTTTGCGGCAGAAGTATGTTTTGATGGAATTGAAAGATGCGATCGCTAATATTCACTTTCCCAAAGATGGCGAAACTCTCCAAGTTGCTCGTCGTCGCCTAGTGTTTGACGAGTTTTTCTACTTACAACTCGGTTTACTACAACGTCAACAGCAAGCAAAGGCGATTCAAAAGGCTGCCATCCTTGTCCCACGAGGTCAACTTGTAGAGAAATTTCACGAAATACTGCCTTTTCAACTTACCGGCGCACAGCAACGAGTTATCAACGATATCCTTAACGACTTGCAAAAACCCGCACCTATGAATCGTTTGGTACAAGGTGATGTTGGTTCTGGTAAAACGGTTGTTGCTGTGCTGGCTATCCTTGCAGCAATTCAATCTGGTTACCAAGCGGCGCTAATGGCTCCAACAGAAGTTTTGGCAGAACAGCATTATCGCAAGTTAGTTAGTTGGTTTAATTTACTGCATTTACCAGTGGAATTACTTACAGGTTCTACTAAAACTGCTAAACGCAGACAAATACATTCTCAGTTAGAAACGGGTGAATTACCTCTGTTAGTAGGAACCCATGCTTTGATTCAAGACCCTGTAAACTTCCAACAACTAGGATTAGTAGTCATTGATGAACAGCATCGCTTCGGGGTAGAACAACGGGCACGTTTGCAGCAAAAAGGCAATCAACCTCATGTATTAACTATGACAGCTACCCCAATTCCCCGAACTTTAGCACTGACGATACACGGGGATTTGGATGTGAGCCAAATTGATGAGTTACCACCGGGACGGCAAAAGATTCAGACAACAGTATTGTCAGGTCAGCAACGCAACCATGCTTACGACTTGATGCGTCGAGAAATTGCCCAAGGAAGACAGGTTTATGTAGTTTTGCCATTGGTGGAAGAATCAGAAAAATTAGATTTGCGATCGGCAGTAGATGAGCATCAAAAGCTACAAGAAAGTGTTTTTCCAGACTTTCAAGTGGGGCTGTTGCACGGTCGTATGAGTTCAGCAGAAAAGGACGAAGCGATTACTAAATTCCGCGATAACCAAACGCAGATTCTAGTTTCTACTACTGTAGTTGAGGTAGGTGTAGACGTACCCAACGCTACAGTAATGCTCATTGAAAATGCAGAACGATTTGGCTTATCGCAACTGCACCAACTACGGGGGCGTGTTGGTCGTGGTGCGGCTCAGTCTTACTGTTTGTTGATGAGCAGTTCTAGGAGTCCTGATGCTCAACAACGGTTGAGGGTGCTGGAACAGTCTCAAGATGGTTTTTTCATTTCAGAGATGGATATGCGTTTTCGTGGTCCAGGGCAAGTACTGGGAACTCGTCAATCGGGAGTGCCAGATTTTACCTTAGCAAGTTTAGTTGACGATGAGGAAGTTTTACTTTTAGCGCGCCAAGCAGCCGAGAAAATCATAGAAATGGATGTCACTTTAGAGCGTTGGTATTTAATGAAAGAAGAGTTGAAATATCGATATGAGCGGTTGATGGGTGGAGCTATTTTGACGTAGTATATCTTGTCTTAATGATAAACAGTGACTAGATACACCTATCTTTCCTAAAAATTTAGTTAGAAGCCCAGATGAAACTGGGGAATATGGCAATGTTATACATAGTTTAGGTCAAGCTGTATAGAAAATTTTTTATAGTGAAAACTATAAAAATCCTCTATTTTTGTGCTTTGAAACATTCTTCAAGTTTGTTTGTATAATCTTTTGTACTATAGAATATCCTTCCAGCAGCAGGTAGATGCCCCACAGGTGCTGTCTCGTTAAATATAAGGTCACTGTTCTTTTTACCATACCAGTCAATCTTCTTTTCAAATTCACTTTGGTTATGTTTGACTTTTTCCCAAATATTCCGTTGCTTCTGAAAACCGAAGTTACGGCTGGACTGTTCCCAAAGGTTATTTATCTCTATTAAATATCCGCATTTAATATTGTTGCTGTTTATACTTGTAATATAGCCTGCTTGTGTTCCAGAAAACTGGCGTATGAGATTAGAAGTGGTTTGATCTGCATCACGCCAATTCTTAGCAAATAGTTGTTTATTGAGTTTAGATATAGATGGTTTCTCTAGATTCTCTAAAGATAGATATATTGAATATCCCATGAAGCCAAATAACAGTAATGCTCCCACTACATATAATTTATTTTTGTGCTGAGAAACTTTTGCAAAATTTGATTGAGGCTGTGATACAGAGAGTTGAGGGTAGTTTAATTGTTGTGGAGAAATAATAGTAGCATCTAGACTTTCTAGCTTGAGATTAGGTTCAGTACTAACAATAGCAGGTTTAATCCCGCACTCCTCAAGTCTTGATATGAGTGCAGAAAATCGATGCACTACCGTATTAGAATAACCCCAATTCAACCATTCTCTGCAATATGGGAGATGTCCATCAGCAGCGTTCAAGCTGAAGATTAGATTATTCTGACTTCTCCAGTTTCCTTCTATAGACCAGCTGACGCGATCGCCAAAACTCTTAAAAGTGTCGTATCCCGCACTTTTGCTTCCTCCAATACTTTGCCAAATACGCTGTTGCACACTAAAACCAAAACGCCCGTTGCTGTATTTAACCCAAAGTTGATCAATTTCACTTATGCTTTCACATAATAATTGTCTACAATCCTCTGATCGGAGATTGCCTTCTTGTTCACGACCAGATAACTTAAGCATAATAGCCCTAGTTTTACGATCTGCTTCTTTCCACTTACCTGCTACTAACAAGTCTCGTAGTTGAGTACAGTCTGTTGTTGGCGTAGCGCTGAAGTCATCAATTAGAGATTCTGTAGAACTGGATTTTGTGGTTGGTTTGCCTTGAATATTAGAAATAACGCTGTTAGGGGTATCAATATTATTTACTTTAAAGCTAAATGCTTCAGTTGAAAATGCATTTTGATTGCTATTAGTCGATTCTCTGTCTGGAATAATTCGCGCTTCAATCGATACTACATCCTCATCTTTAAGTCCCCAAAATTCTTGATAGTCTTTTAAGTGGCTGCGAGTGTAGTTACTTATAGGATTTTCAGCTTGAATTGCTTCAGATAACACCTGCTCGTATTGCTGTAATTTTGCCTCGTACTCTCGATACGGTTTGAGAACTTCTGCTTCAATGACAGCAGCTTCTTCAGGAGTTAGTTGCAAAGTATCTCGTTTGAGGTCTAGCAATTTGCGGGCAATAGGGGGAATATTACCGTCTTTGAGGCGATACTCAACATCTTGGCGATATTTCAGCTTTGGATCTTCAACTCGCACTTTAGCCAGTACTATCTTACTGCCTTCTCTAATTGGATAGATTTCAGGCTTCATTTTGCCAGGAGCAGTTTCTTGTACTTTTTCGCTAGCATATTCGTGCAACTCATCAATAGAAACTGCTTCATCTTGATCTTTATCTGCTATTCCAGTTTTAATACCTTCAACTAAAAAATGCGTATAAACTGAGAGGTCGAAACGCTGACTCTCTAAAGAATACTGAGTTGAGGTACTAGATGTGAGAACAGCTCGTCCTTCTCCACCTAATTGTTGCTTGACAGGCACAGAACCATCATCTTTGACCGTCATTCCTTGGGCAAAAGCGCCGCTGAAGCAACAATCCAGAATCACTACTTGTCGCTTCGAGCGGCTACTGCTCATAATATTTTGTACATAACTCGCTGCTACCGCTGTAGGTTGAACGAGTGTTTCTTGTTCTTTGCGGGTATTATGAGCAGCCAAATAAAGATTGCCACTATCATCTTTCACTCCATGACCAGAGAAAAAAAGTAGCAGGAGATCATCTTTTTTACGATTTGCAAACAATCTATAAATTGCTTCCTCCATCGCTTGTCGCTCAGGATTAATCAGCGGTGTCACTTGATCAAAACTGCCAATTTCAGGATTTTCCAATACTTGGCGCATCGCTTCCACATCCTTGGGAGCCGCAGGTAAGGGAGAAAGACCATTTCCATATTCGCCAACCCCAATCAGCAATGCTACCTTAGCCATCTGTGACTCTCTATCTTGCTACAATTTTCTATTATTGTGGTTAATACTTAGGTTATCATGAGTACCTTATACAATCCAGCTAGCGAGCATTCCAGACTTGATCGCGGCGCTGAGATTTGCATACAGCTAGAGTGATCGCAATCCTATTTTTATAATAAGAATCAATACAATTGTTGATAGCTAATTTAATACCTCACTTTTCAATCCCGATGCTTACTGCATTTCGGCATAGGCCTCATAAACACCTTTTACGTTGTACCAGTTGAGAAAAATTCGAGCAATTTCTAAAGCTAATTGCGGTTTACCTAAATTAATTAGCCATTGCAAAAATGGAGCCATTGTCCGTTCATTTAACGCACCATTAAGTGACAAAATTCCCCAAAGTAAGCGATGCAGCCAAGTCATTTGAATCATCATTCGCACTTCCCATGTGGGATGCTTTTGATAAAACAAAACTCCCATACGTCCGCGTTGAATTTCTTGGTCAATCAATCGGGGAATTTGCTCTAAGTTAAATGCTGGATGCCAGTGGTATCCTACGGCTCCTGGACATTTAATTAGTGTCAAACCTAGTTTTTTTAGCCGCACACCTAATTCTAAATCTTCCCAGCCGTAGAGTTGAAAACTAGTATCAAAAAGTCCGGCTTTATCTAACCAATGTTTAGGGATTGCTACATTTCCCGTAGCAAAAAAAGCTGCTGAAAAATCTGTGACTTTGTAAGGTTCAGCAGTTGGGTTGTTGAAATTACAAGTATTAATAACTGCACCGTAAGTGAAAAAGCGATCGCTTCCTAATTTCTCTTTCCCTTGCACTAGTGCATCAGTATGAGCTTGTAGGAAATTCTTCAGCACTACTAAATCACTATCAATAAAGATAATTGTGTCTCCCTGCGCCTTCTCTACTCCTAAATTCCGAGCCGCAGCTGGGCCAGCATGATCTTGCTCAAACCAGCGCACATGAGGAAACTCTTCTTTGTGTGCTGCTAACCACTCCAATGTGCCATCAGTAGAACCATCATCTACCAAGACAATCTCGTAATCAGTAACCGAACTTGGCTGACTCAACTCCTGCACCTCCAAGGCGCGGAGGCACTTTTCTAAAATCGGTTGACGATTATAAGTCGGTATCACAACGCTGAAAAACACAGTCTCACCCACAACACATTTACCCATCTCCAGGATAGGACAGATGGGGCACTGACTCTGTTCCTTACCTGATAACTTCTGATTCTGAAATTTCCTAGACTTGAGTCAATTAGAGAATAAATCTCCATTAATCAAGATATAACCTGGCGTTAATTTTTGCTCATTAGATTATGTGACAAACTGAAAAAATTTTGTCTAGTTAAGTGACCTAAATAGCTAACAAGCTTTTGTTAAGAACAGGTTATTGACTATTCAAAATCTGTGGCATTTCACGTCAAGAATTGATGGCTTTTTCTGTCATTAATCAAGATTTGCCTTTACAAGATTTTTTATGTCATAAGAGAGGAGAGTTTGATGTCTAAATTAAGTCGCAGACAAATTTTAGTATTTTTTGCTGGCAGTGCTGGTGCGGCTGTGTTGGGAGACACAATTATAGATGGTGTTTCTAGTATTGCTGGAGCAAGCAACAAGCCACTGAGCTTTACACCAGTGCGCTTACCCCATTCCTTATCTGTTTATAAACAGCAGAAAAGTTTCTTGCCAACGGGAATTGGTCAGGGACAGATACTCAATGCATCTGCAAACACGAAGTTAAATAGCTACAATGTAGTTGATGATGTAGTAGTGCCACCAGAGTACGACCGTTATGTAATTGTCAGCTGGGGCGATCGCGTATTTCCCAACAGCGATGATTATTTCGGCTATAACAACGATTATACGGGTTTTATTCCCCTTGGTAGAACCAACGACGTAGGCTATTTGTGGGTCAATCACGAATACATCAGTTTTCCTTTTTCCGATCTAGCACCAGAAGCCCCAGCTGATGTTAAAGGATTGTCTACCACCTTTGAATCAGTTATTGGCTGGGCTTTACCTGCGACCAGAGGTATTGAATTTGACGGGGAAGCTTTATATAACTTAGGCGGTTCAATCGTCCGCATCTCCAGCCGTAATTCTAATAACCGTTATGCTGTGGTTAAAGGTGATGTGAGAAATCGCCGCCTTCACGGTCTATCTGGGTTGGGAATTAATAGCCAAAGAACTGATGAATATAAAAATGTCACCTCTTGGGGAAGTCGCAGCTACCAAAAAGGCGACCAAAATTATTTAATCGCAACTGGTCCAGCCGCTACCCAAGTATTTAACCTCTCCTCTGATGGACTAGGTAACAAAATTATTGGCACTGCCTTTAACTGTTCTGGTGGTACAACTCCTTGGGGAACTATTTTAAGTGGTGAAGAAAACTTCCAAGGAAGTGCAGCAGCTTTCGTTGGTGTTACAGAATCAGTCAACCCTAATGGTACTCAAACAGGTTATACCGATGGTACCACAGGTAAAACCTTCGGCTTAGTCGGGGAAAAATACGGTTGGATTGTGGAAATTGACCCCGTTAATCCGAATTTCCGCCCTCGCAAACATACTTCATTGGGTCGTTTCCGCCATGAAAACGTCGCCATCCGTGCCGAAGCTGGGAAACCATTAATCGCCTACATGGGTGATGATAGGCGTGGGGGACACACCTGGAAATTTGTCAGTGCAGGTGTGATTTCTTCACCAACCAGTAAAGCCAACAGCAGTTTGTGGGAAAGTGGTACTTTATATGTTGCCCGCTACAATCCAAATGGTACGGGTCAATGGATACCCTTAAATTTAAACAGTCCCACCAATCCCATTGCACCATCAGTAATTTCTTCTGTAGAGTTTGCCGCTTTGGGTTCGGCTCAAAGAAATGGTCTTTTACCCCTACCAAAACGTAATGGAATTGCAGGTCAAACCACAGATGGTGGTTTCCTCGCAGTTGATCGCACCAATGAAGCAAATATACTACCTGCTTATCAAAATAAAAAGCTATCTGATTTCTACCCTTCCCAAGGTGCTATTCTCGCTGATGCTTTCTTAGCAGCCAACTTGGCCGGTGGCACTCCCACCGCACGTCCAGAAGATTTAGAAGTGCATCCAATTACCAAAGAAGTGTTCATTTCCTATACTGATGGTGCGCCGGGAAGCGACGGTTATCCAGATTCCCGGATTTTCCAGGTTGCCAAGTTAAGTAAAGATCCAAACGCAACGCAGCAATCAGGAGGATTGTACAAGATTATTGAAGATAGTGCTGATGGTACAGGTCTAACATTCCATTGGCAGAGATTTGCCCAAGGAGGAGAAGCCGGATCTATTTCTGGTGCTGGTTTTGCCAATGTGGATAACCTAGTGTTCGACAATAAGGCAAATATTTGGGGTGTGACGGATATGTCTACCACTACTCATAATGGTTTTAATGTCGGTGCAGCCGGCACTGTAACTATCATCGACCATACAGCCAGTGGTAATGTTTCCAACTTGACAGGAGTTTTCGGTAATAACTGGCTATTTTACATTCCTACTACTGGTACTCATGCAGGAGAGCTAATACCTTTTGCTCAAGGCCCAGTACGCTGTGAGATGACTGGCCCAACTTTTGTGGAAGACACTCTGATTATTTCGGTACAGCATCCCGGCGAAGATAGCCCAGTCAACGATGGTACGATACTGAGTCGTGATATTGAAATACTGGATTTGAATGGTATTACATTCAATCAGTCTCGTACTGTACCTCGTGGCAGTAGTTGGCCAACTAACATCCCAATCAATGACGGTGGTAAGGGTCAACCTAAAGGTCTTCCCAAACCATCTGTGATTGCCATCAGACGTAAGAATCCTACTGGTAGTTTTACTTAGAAGTATATGTATAGAGGCGTTAAATGATAACGTCTCTACGTTAATTTTCACGCTAACTTTAGTTTGCTAGTCCAGATACTTTTTTCTTGCGCTTCATTCCCAAGCCCATAGCAGTGGCGATCGTTATACTACCAACAGTCATCGGTTCCGGTACGGATGTACTCTTAGTGTAGGTCACTGTACCCACCTCTGTTGTAGACAATAAGTCAGCACTGAGAATGCTATAAAATTTTGTTCCTCCTGTATTTGCATTACCCGGATCGTTACCAATAAAAAATTGATCTTCAACCAAATAACTCAGTCCTGACAGATTGCCATTTGTAAAACTGACTATAGGAGATGCTGGGTAATCAAAATCACTTGCCTGCGTATACTGAGTACCCAAGTAGTCAAACAAAATGGATAATCCATTACTAACCCCTAGATTTTCCTCACCTATCCCGGTTAAAGTCGAGTCATCATATTGAAAAGAGCCAAAATATTGACCGGGATTATCGCCAGATGTCGCATTCACGGTGAAACCGTAATTAACCAAGGCGGCTTGTGTTGGTTTAGCAACAGCAGCAACTAAGATGGTAACTGCAAAAGCAGCAATGCTAATATTTTTAGCTAATTTCATCAGAAAATACTCCAAAGCTCAAAAATGAATAATTTTGTAGTTTCACTTAAATAAGCTTTGAACCAATGTATATAGGTTAAGAAATAACCAACAAAAGATGATCTTCGTTCAAAACCAGCTCAAAAAATATTCGATCGCTTTATGAGCAGACTGGGATCTGAATTCTAACTCCTAACTCCTGCTATAGGTTGTTGCATGAAGAAAGTATATATGGATTAGTTTCGATATAATAATTACTCATTCTTTGTTTTCCTAACTGGAGAAATTAATGGGTCGCGCCAAAAAGGTTGTTCTGGCATATTCTGGCGGAGTAGATACCTCTGTTTGCATTCCTTACCTGAAACATGAGTGGGGTGTGGAAGAGGTGATTACCCTAGCAGCAGATTTGGGTCAGGGAGATGAATTAGAGCCAATCAGAGAAAAAGCTCTCAAATCAGGTGCAAGTGAATCCTTAGTAGCGGATGTTAAAGACAGCTTCGTTAAAGATTACGCTTTTGGAGCAATTCAAGCTAACGCCCTTTATGAAAATCGTTATCCACTAGGAACTGCCCTTGCCCGTCCGCTGATTGCCAAGGTATTAGTAGAAACAGCCGAAAAATATGGTGCTGATGCCATCGCTCACGGCTGTACTGGCAAAGGTAACGATCAAGTTCGCTTCGATGTTTCTGTTGCTGCTCTCAACCCCAACCTGAAGATCCTTGCACCAGCCAGAGAATGGGGAATGAGCCGCGAGCAAACCATCGCCTATGGTGAAAAGTTTGGTATTCCCTCACCAGTCAAAAAATCTTCTCCCTATAGCATTGACAAAAATTTGCTCGGTCGTAGTATTGAAGCTGGTTTACTCGAAGATCTCTCATTCGAGCCACCAGAAGAAATCTATGAGATGACCCTCGCGATCGCTCACACTCCCAATGAACCAGAGTACATCGAAATTGGTTTCTATCGTGGTATTCCCACCACCCTTAATGGTTCAACCAAAAAGCCAGTTGAGCTAATTGAACAACTCAATCAGCTTGTAGGAAATCATGGTATTGGACGGATTGATATGATCGAAAACCGTCTAGTAGGCATCAAATCACGGGAAATCTACGAATCACCCGCGATGTTAGTCCTAATTCAAGCACATAGGGATTTGGAAAGTTTGACTCTCACAGCAGATGTTACTCATTACAAGCGTGGGATTGAAGAAACTTATAGCCAAATCGTTTATAACGGTCTGTGGTACAGTCCACTCAAAGCTGCACTGGATGCTTTTATTCAAAAGACACAAGAGCAAGTATCTGGAACTGTGCGCGTGAAGTTGTTTAAGGGTAATGCCACTATAGTTGGACGCTCTAGCGATAATTCCCTCTATAGTCCCGATTTGGCAACATATGGAGCCGAAGATCGATTCGATCATAAAGCTGCTGAAGGCTTTATCTACGTTTGGGGACTACCAACTCGTATTTGGTCGCAGTTAACTAGGAGTTAGGAAGACGCAAAGAGTGAGAGACGCTCCGATCTAAAGGCGCAATGACACAGAGAGTGTTTGCGAGCGATTCCCTGTATCCTCTTTGGCGGCGTCTGTGTGTCAGAGCGTCTTTGTGTCTACTCCCTCACTTCTCATTGCCCATTTCTTTAACTTCACGAGACTCTAACCACACTGGTACAAAAATTAAAGTTGCCACAATCAGTAATGCTACGATCGCAAATTTACTCGCCCAAGCAACCAATTGTTCTAGGGAGATAATTTTGCCAGCAAAGAAAGCTAATGTCACCATTAAACTAGCCCAAGCAACTGCTCCTAACAAGTTGTATAAAAAGAATTTCCTAAAGGGCATTTCGGCTATACCAGCTAGTGGTGCAGCCAAAATCCGCAGCAATGCCACAAAACGTCCAACAAATATTGCTTTTGCACTATTTTGACTAAATTGCTCTTTGATATTCAGCATTCGCACTTCCGAAATCCGAAAGATGCTACCAACTTTTACCAGGAAAGGCCAACCGCTAACTCTACCAATCCAATAGCCACAAACTCCGCCAATTACAGCACCCATAATTGCGTTACCGAGAACCAGCCAGAAATTCAGTTCCTCGCTACCAGCTAAAAATCCACCCACTAAGGTTACGGTTTCGCCTGGAACAGGAATGCCTAAATTTTCTAGCAAAATTCCCAAAAAAATTGCCCAATAGCCGTAGTTGTGGGCAACTTCCTGGATGTTTTCTAGTGAAATCAGTTCTAAAGACATCCCGCACCACCGTCTTTACAAATTTTTACTTTTACTATATCTTTGCTTGTTTTTGGCTAGGCTGTCAATGCAAACTGGTACATACATTTATTGACTCAATCTTAATTCTGAATAATCCATATATTCTAATCTATGGTGATTATCAAATTTTGACTATTAATTATCATATTTTTAGCATCTATTACCACAAAACTATACCTTTGCAAGATAAATAAAAAATATTTATAAAAAATTTATAAATATCTTGGAAAATTATGAAAATTTTGTAAAAGACGCAGTTGATACCGAATTTGGTAGGCGCTTATGCCTATATTGGGAAAAGTTATTACAAATTATACGACATGAATACTGAAAATAGCTCTCTCAATTTTACGGCTGGAATTACCTAAATTTTGAGGTAAGACAGTGATTTTGCTGTTGAAAGAGAAAACGTATTTATGTCTTTTTTCGGTTTTTTGTTAAGTGTTCCAACTACCCTGTTAAATTCATGATTCTCACACAAGAACTTCAAGTGATTTTGTTCAAACCCCAAGCAAGCATCGATTTAGAAGTTGGTATGGCTTTGAGCGAACAGATGGCTGGAGTAGTGCCCCAACCCCATCAACTCTGGGTTATCGACTTAGCAGAAGTTAATTTTATGGACAGTTCTGGTTTAGTTCCTCTAGTAAAAGGTTTGAAAGCTGCACGTCAGAGCGGTTGTCGTTTAGTTTTATGCAACGTGCAAACTCCTGTAAGATTAATTTTGGAACTTACCCAATTAGATACAGTATTTGAGATTTTTCACACTTACGACGACATCTTTACCACTATTAAAGATGAGACTCTGGTGCTAGCAGGCTAATAAATAAATCTACCTTGAGAAGGATGGTGGAGTCAAGCGAGTTTGCATTTATTTACACTATGATGTGTATCCTCACCTCGTCTAAAGATAAGAGTCTGGTGCTAGCAGGCTAATCTCCTATTTTACCTAAAGAACAATACTGAGGAAAACTCGTAGTTTTCCAGCTACCCATGTAGTATGGGAAATGGCCAAAGTTGGTTAAAACAGATGCAATTGTTTATCAGACTCCCCAGCCTCATGAAAGCACAGCTTTTCAAACATCTTTCGAGAGTAGTTTGAAAAGTCTATTGTCATATACACATTTGGAATAATCCGATCGAAATCCTCTTTTTAACCAGAGGAGTAAGGGTATCTACAGTTTTTAATCATCAGCTACTACTTTCAAAACATGCTCTTTTAGGCATTCTGAGGAGTTGATATCTGAGTTTGTTCGGATGCAGTCCGGGGAAAATTTGGTAAATCAATGCCGCTGTGACTAGCATTACGGGTTTTAATTGCTAAGCGATAACTAACACTTTGCAATTCTGCTTGTAGTTGGCGGTTTTCCCGTTGTAACATTGCTACTTTTTCTCTAACTGGTGTTATTCGCTCCTCAAACTTGCGACGGTAAATTTGAGGCAACTCTTGGACTACTTGCTCCAACATCCGACTGCGATCGCTAAGTTCTTGGACTGACTGTCGCAATTGGTAAATTTCGGAGTCACGAGTTGATATTTGCTCTTGGTAGAATCCTACCTGCTGTTCCACAGCTTGGAGTTGTTCTTGTAAAGCTTGTAATTGCGTGATATCGCGCTCAAGATCCGGCTGCTGGGGCATAAAATTTGTATTACCTTTTACCAGCCGAAAGAGTTCTTGAGATAACTGTTGTACTAATTGATCGCGAAGTTGCAACTCTTGGCGTAGTTGCGATACTTCGGTAGAGAGAGCTTGAATGTTGGGTGTATTAGATTGGCTCACAGTAGCTTACATCTCCCATTCGGTATCTTGTCCAATCTTAGGTATAACTGCGGGAGTACTACCTTTGGCAAGTATTTGTTAATTTAGCATTGCGAACCAACTTACTGGTAAAGAAAAAAACAAAATTTTATTCAAGGGCGTTGGACATTGGAAAGTAGAAAACTATTTCCTATGCCCTATGCCCTATGCCCTACACAGTTGCATTTGCAGCCACTTTAGTAGGTTTAGCCTCTTCAAGTTCTTGCTTGATTGTGAGATAGCGAATCACTTCTTCACTCAAGCGCATGGCACGTTCAAAGGGAGCGATCGCAGTTGCAGGTGCAGTGTAGTTTAACTGGATATAAATCCCATCCCGGTGTCTTTGGATTTCATAAGCCAGACGACGCTTACCACGATTTTGAATTTGGATCTCCTCAGCGCCCTGTTCGCGAAGCAAATTCTGATATTTAGTAACTGCTTGCTCTACTTGTTCGTCTCCCAAGTCGGGACGCAGGATGTACATTGTTTCGTAACTTGTAGTCATTTTTTTAGTCTCCTTATGGACAAAAATGGTCACTTGTGTTGATTTATACTAACTTAATAAAAATACTAGTATCGCTCAACATCTGAAGCAACAAGGAACTATAATCTTACCAGTTTTCAATTTGAATCATTAGCCAATCCGCCGAACTTTGGATTTCATCTGTTGGATGTCCCTAATGAAATACTAGAGAGGCTTCCGACCCTCAGATTTCTTTAGCAAGTAAGAATCCGGCTTTTGGTGTTCGCCAGCAAATCGATCTAGCTATCAGTTTAGCCTTTCCCTAAGGGCATCTGTAGCGATCGCTTTTTTGCTCAAGGCTCAATCAGTTCGCCAAAAAGCTAACTGAGGATTGCTACTTGGCGCTTACAAGTTTTAATAAAAGACAAAAGGATATTCATCAAGGTTATGGTGCAGCGCTACGTGCGAGTTCAAAATCAAGAAGGACAGATTTACTATGGGTTACTACAACTATCCCTCGACGTTCAAGTGCTAGATGCTCCGCCCTGGTTACAAGGGCAACCCACTGATTTGACTTTGACGCCAGAAAATTACCAAATTTTGGCTCCCTGCGCTCCGTCGAAAATTGTGGCGGTGGGTAAGAATTATGCAGATCATGCCGCAGAAATGGGAACTCCCGTGCCTTCTGAACCACTAATTTTTCTCAAGCCAACTACATCGATTATTCCTTCTGAAACTGAAATTAAATATCCTCCCCAGTCGCAACGAGTAGATTATGAAGGAGAGTTAGCGTTAGTGATTGGCGATCGCGTTTTTGACTGTACACCAGAAATCGCCCAAACTAAAATTTGGGGCTACACAATCGCTAATGATGTGACAGCGCGGGATTTACAAAAACAAGATGGTCAGTGGACGCGAGCCAAAGGTTTTGATACTTTCTGTCCCTTAGGCCCTTGGATTGTCCGAGAATTAAATCCGGGAGCAAGATTGCAGACTTTTGTGAATGACGACGCTAATCCAGTCCAATCTGCCTCTATCGACCAAATGGTATTTCCGCCAGATGTTTTAGTATCTTACATTAGTCAGGTGATGACACTATTACCGGGGGATGTGGTGCTTACAGGAACACCAGAGGGTGTAAGTCAATTGCAACTAGGCGATCGCGTCCGTGTAGAAATTGAAGGTATTGGTCGCTTGGAAAACACCGTAGCGACCCGTTAAGGACTAACGTACTTGCATGTACACTGCATCAGAAATCGCTGGAATTTCTGCATAACGCCCAATCAAAGACTGGATGACTGAATATCCAACTGCTAGCACTACACCTAAAAAGATAGTGTTAGCCACTGTTTCTATTGCAAAGCCAGTACCAGGAACCTGTCCTAAAATTTGCACTAGTATGGAACATAAAAATATAACTATATCCAAAAGAATTGCCTGCATCGTGTTAAAACGAATGAAGTGACTTATTTTTTCGTTTCTTACCACCAACAAGAACAAGGCAAAGAACACGATTAGTTGTCCAAATTGTCCTAAACTACCATAAATTATTAGTACTGGTTGCAGCGGTAAAAGTAGGACTCGTAATGCTGGAAAATCATTCAATAAAAACCTGCTAAAGATTAAACCATCTATTAGGGGCAGCAGGTAAGGCAAGCAAGCAAAAATTCGATCCCAGACTGTTGTAGACCCGCGCCAAGACATTATGGATTCTCCTATGGTTATATTTGAACAGCTACTTGACCTTAGGATAACGCAGTTGCTTGCTCTTGCTGGCAAATTAAATTATTCTACATGGGCTATGCGAAAACCCATTACACACTCATACTGGTCTGGCTGCTGTTGAGTAAGTTTGCGAATGGCTTGACCACAACGCAGTTGACCGCCACGCCAACGGGGTTGACCACTGTCATCAGCGAGTAAACAAGACTGGCAAACTTGCTCAGGGGCAAGGATTTGCTCGTCCATTAAAATGACTAGCATCTAATCCCTCCTGGAAATTTTCAATTGTCACCTACATTTCACTTCAAGAAGCACACTCGTTGTAGCGGTCTAAAAGCACAGCGCACTGCCAGCTATACTGAATTTGCGATCGCCAACTATACTTAAGAGCTACATCCTAAGTGTTAGTAGCAAAAATGCAAGTGTCACAATTAAATCAAAATTGTCAAGTGAATCTTAATTTATTGTATGTTCTGTTCTGTTGCAGATTGGATTGTTTACTAAAAAAGGCTGATTTCAGGGTATTGACTTTAGGAAAATTTAGGTATATGAAACTAAGTTAACTTGATAGCTTTTTTAAGGGTGCAATTACAAATTACTGGGGTAAACTTGCAAACAAGCTAATACACAATATTACTGGGCGGCTTGTCGGTCTGGGTATCACTCACAATGGAACACTGGCAATTTCTGATACAGAAGCAAGGCGATCGCTCCTGGCATATCCTAGAATCGCCGAATTTAGATATTTTGCAAGGGCAGTATAGAGTTCTAGCTCGTTCTAACCTGCAAAATACAGATGTAGAAATCCGGGTCACTCACTTTTCAACAGAGGAAGTTACACCAAAACAGCGAATTTTCAAGCGTTCGCGTCGCACTAACTCAGAAGGCTTAATGGCAGTAGTTCCCTTTACTTACTTTGAGCCAGGAGTTTGGGAATTGCGCTGTTCGGGCGATTTGATGTCCGATATGCTTGGTAAATCTTGGCAATACTGCGTCCAACTGCAAGTCCTGTCCCAGGAAGCACGAGGAGCAGAAAAGCAGAGGAGCAGAGGAGCAGAGGAGCATACTTCGACTCCTTTCGACTTCGCTCAAGGCAAGTCGCTCAGTAATGGGGGGAGCAGAGGAGAAGTTACAGTAAGTCTTTCCTCTGCGCCTCTTGGGTATGACGCCACTTGCTCTAATTCAGGAGATACGCCAGTTCCTCTAATTGAGGAGACCCGAAGACCGGAGCAGCTCGCCAAGACCGCAGTGGCTCCCCCATGCCCCATGCTTGATGCTCCATACGCTGTGGAAATACCAGAGCAGGCGATGGCTATCCCCACAGAACTACTAATTCCTATAGATAGCAGTGCTGACACCGTTGTTGTGCCAAATGTAAGCAAACAAGAAGATACAGATAGTAGCGCTGACACCGTTGTTGTGCCAAATATAACTAAACAAGAAGATACAGCTATCGATCGGCCTGTCAGTCCTGTATGGTTCAAAGGTGAGACGGCAGAACAGATTTTACAAAATTTAATAGAATTAGCTTTACCGACTTCTGAACCGCTGTCTGAAGATGAAAAGGTTATAGATTCTTCAGCAACACAACCCCTGCCACCATTATTGTTAACTTTAGATCGGGATACTTATATTGCTCGTTGGGGACAAGTTCTCACAATTAATGGGCAGGTAGAACTTGAGGAAAAAACGAATCTAGAATTAGCTGAAACATTATTTCCAAAAAGCGTCCGTGGACTTGAACTAAAAATTGAACTGCGATCGCCCTTAGAGTCGCAAATCTTGACCCAGGTACGCCAACCCTTACCAGACCAACACCTACCTTTCACTATTAATACTTCGATTGATATTCCTGCTGAATGTGAATCCAAATTAATTTTGGCAGATATCAGTTTATATGGTACATTCGCCGACATTGGTGAAGTTATACATTTAGCCAGCCAGTCCTTCACCATTACAGCAGATGTAACACAATTACTGGCAATCACAGCCGCAGCAAAATCTAGCACATCATCAAATGACCTGATAGCACCATCGCCTTCTACTAGTTCCACAGAATCAAAGGCAGCTGTTAAGCTCGATTTAAAATTATTGAATCTGGTCAAACTGCGAAAAACAGACCAGCCTTTGCTAGTTAATTCATCGCCAAACACACCCCTACCACCGCAAATTAATCTGCAAGTTCTCCGAGAAACTACCCTACGGACATCTCAACTGAAGAATTCAGCTAGTTCGCCTCAATTACCGAAACTGCCCCCCATTCAAACTGATGTGAATACTCCCACAGATGTTGTTGCTGAATCTCCTACACAGAGCGAACTTCTAGAAAAGGATGCTACCATAGCTGCCATCAACTTGGAGCAGTTAGTTATCAGGCAACGTCGAATACCAGTACTCGACACGACTCTTCCATACTTGAAACGGCTACAAATGCCAAGTCCTACAGAAGAAATAAAAGATAATGTCCTAGATACATCAGAAATTCAAGCGACTGAGGACATACCTGATTCGGACACAATTATCACTGAAGATAAAAATACAACTGAAGTCCAAGCTCAACCAAATTCAGAAATTCAAGAAGAATCTGTTGCTCAAGTACTAGCTCAACCAAATCCAGAAATCCAAGAAGAATTTGTCGCTCAAGTACTAGCTCAACCAAATCCAGAAATTCGAGAAGAATCCATTGCTCAAGTACTAACTCAACCAAATTCAGAAATTCAAGAAGAATCCGTTGCTCAAGTACTAGCTCAACCAAATTCAGAATTCATTAAAACAAAACTTTACTCGTCTCCCTTACTCAGAAAATGGATGCACAGCCAAGGATATTCTTTGCCTGAACCCATAAATGAACTGCCACCACAAGGTGACGATAACTACGTTTTAGATCGGCAGACGCCGCTTTCTATTAGCGCAGAAACTACCAATGCTGAAGTTGATGTTATTGATGTCAACTCGTCATTAAGTATAGATACCAACACAGAAATACTGGAAGACACAGATATAGTAGAAAAAACAGACCTGATTATAGAGGAAAATACAGAAGTAGAAAAAATCTTAGAAGAACCGATATTTTCACCACCTTTATCACAAATACCGCCCCCTCCTCCGATAAACATAAATACACCATCAGCTTGGTTGGCGCAAGAAATTGTTGTAGATGATACCTATAGTGAACTAGAAGCTGATGCAACCAAGAGTTATGCCTTGGAACAACAGGAGCAAGCAGCATTAGATTTATCTCGTATTCTACCTATAAATGCAGTAGCTATTGAGCCTTTACCAATTCCCCAACTGCATGTACCAGAGGGCGAACTAATAGCTGGGAAGTCTGTGATAGTGCGTGTAGTATTGCCTGAAGTATCTCAACAAGTTGCTATCAAATTATGGGTTGAAGATTATCAAACTCGTTGGTTATTAGATGGCCCCCATTTACTGACAAATTTATTACCTAACGCTTTGGGAGGACTGGAAGTGATGACCCAATTAAATATTCCCTTTGGCTGTTTGGAAATTCGCTTGGAAGCGATCGCTCTAGAGCCGACGACTCAACAGGAGAGTCACAAAGTCACAATAGTACGAACTGTCATTCCTCCAGACTTGCCAAACTTAGAGCTAGATGAGCTATTGGGTATTTGAGTGTTAATGGTTAACTGTTGAATAAGGAGTTAGGAATTTTCCCTTGGCCTTCCTCATCTGCTCATCCATATTCCTTACTCCCCACTTCCTACTCACAATATGGGCTGTGTTAAAAATCTTTAGAATTTAAAAAATCTGGCACACTTTGCAGTAAGCTCATCTTGAATTGTAGTGTGATTTAACAGGAACTTTTACTATGGCATTTGAATTTTTGCCTACGATGTTGGCTAGCACTTCCTACCTGCCTGCTATCTTCGTTCCGATCGTTGGTTGGATTGTACCAGGTGTAGTATTCGCATTTCTGTTTTTATACATAGAGCGCGAAGATATTGCTTAATTGGTTTATGAGTTAATGGTGATTGGTAATAGATTCCTTAGCTTTTTACCAATTACCTGAATATTACAGCAGAATTCAGAAGTCAGAATTGCTAAATTTGCAAGTAAATAAGCTTTATACCTAGCTTTAAGACTTAGCTTGTTACTTCACCTTCTGGGAAATCTGCTGTAATTTTCTAGTAACTTCATTGAATTTCTTATAAAGTTAATAACTATACACTATAAGTAGTAAATTCACAAGTCAAAATTGGTAAACAAAACAGGCTAGACGCCAGGGTATCAAGCTTAAGTTTTGTAATTCACCTTACTTTAAATTAGCTGTAATAATACCGCCTATCTCAGAGAGACAGGCGGTTTTTTATGCTGATTTCTCAACAAATGCTAAAAAATTCAGACTTATACTATTCTGTTCAAACTAGTTTTAGATTGAAGAACCAAGTCCGGCGTAGGCACCATAAAAGAAAATGCCTAAAACTGTAATTACACCTAATCCTGCGACCGTAGCGACGACCCACAGGGGAATTCTCCCACTTCCAGACACAGCTTATTTCCTCCCTTAACAACAAATCAACACACGTTCAATAAATAAAGATTAACAACAGTAGTTCTAGTTAGTTAAAGAAGTAACTAGAAAACAGAATTCCCAGAACGAAAATCATCAATAGTCCCAGGTATAGCGAAGTCCGGTTTAATTCAACCGGTTGATTATTAGGATTGGGCGATCTTTCCATAACTTGCTCCTAGCGTTGAATAAATTGCATTGCGGCGATCGCGCCTAAAAAGAAAACAGTTGGTACACCTAAAGTGTGAACAGCCAACCATCTGACAGTAAAAATTGGATAGGTAACTGGTTGATTGATGTTATTACCGCTAGTCATGATCTCAAACTACTTTCCAATAAATTGTTCAACTTGCTTTTTCGCTTCAAAACGGTTCTTCACAATTGGCACTTCCTGCCGCGCTGGTGTGAAATATTCATTAGGACGCGGTGTGCCGAAAGCATCATAAGCCAGTCCAGTGCTGATGAATAACCAACCAGCAATAAACAATGCGGGGATGGTGATGCTATGAATTACCCAGTAACGAACGCTGGTAATGATGTCCGAAAATGGACGTTCTCCAGTGGTACCTGACATTTAAATCCCTACCTTCACAAAGAATGTATTGAGTTTATTATCCTACAAAGTTTAGAAAGAGTTACAAGTTGCAACGTTCTTCTCAGAAATGGGGATTGGGTATTGGGGCATGGGGCAAACAGGAGGTGTGGGAGGAAAAGGAGGATAGAGAGGATAGGGAAGAAATCTTGCCCCCCTCTCTCCCTACACTCCCCACACTCCCCCATGTGGTCATCTTTTCCCCCCTCTCTCCCCACACTCCCCACCCTCCCCCATCTCCTCATCTCCCCAGCCTCCATTAAGCTGCTTCTGAAGAAGTTGTTTCTGGGTTTGGTAGATATTTGAGCAAGACACCCCGATCGCCTATCACAAATCCTTGATTTGGTTGGAAGAAAACAATCTTGTACAAATTAGCAGCTACTTCTTCTACCTCACGGTCTTTTTCCCAGGTTTGGCCACCATCGGTACTCCGTAGCAAATTACCGCTACCGCCACCGATCCAAATTTCATTAGGTGTGCGGTATGCCAAATCTAGTAAACCCCAACTGGTGGATAACTCTGGATTTTGTGCTTTTTGCCATTCTTCAGGTTTAGTTGGTTCGTTGAACTGGATTTGACCTCCTCTGGCTAGCATCCATAACTGACCACTGTCAGCAAAACCCATGTTTTCTACCCGCCGGGAACTATTACGGTTATGAGGAACCCAAGCATTTTGCCCTGGTTCCCAAGTAGAGTAGAAGTTACCCTTAGCGGAAACAGCAACATATTTGCCATCTGCAGAACGTTCTAAGTTACGCACTACACCAACTGCTGACTCCACTTGAGCTTTCCAGTTTTTGCCGCCGTCTGTAGTCTGATAGATGGCTCCCACATCAGTAGCCAACTCAGCTTTGTTGTCTCCTAGTGCCTTAATTGCGATCGGGTTACCCGGTAGCTTTTCGCTCAAAGGAATCCGCGACCAAGAAGCACCATTATCAGTGGTATGAATTAAAAATCCAGGTTCTCCGGCAATCCAGCCATCTCTCCCCAAAAAACTTACTGAGTTAAAGCGATACTTTTGCTCATCTAGTTGCAGTGTTATTGGTTTCCAAGTATCACCTCCATCATTGGTTTCCAATAGTGTGGCACTGCTACCTACTAAGTAGCCGTGCTGAGGATTATCAGTAAAAGCAATATCTAGCAACTTCGCATCTGTTGGCACAGAAATGATTTTCCAAGGGTTGTAGTTAACAGATGGAACTTTGCTACAACCTATACACATCAGGACTACGAGTAACAAGGCAAATATTCGTTGCCAACTTTTCACAATTGAATGCATCAGTATCTCTTAGATTGGTTCTAAATTTGTGTAGAGGTTTTCTAAAAGGTTTAGCTTAAAGGCTACAGTCGCTTTATAGACTTGGTAAAACAGGATGAGGGTCTGTTGAAAATTCAGAATTCACAATTGAGAACTCCTAATTCAGCAGTTAACACTCAATAATCAGCACTCTCAAGCGGGTCTTATTGTAAACCGTAGAGACTGAGAAAAAACAAAAATGCAACAGCCAAAGCGCCAAAAATTAGGATATTTTTCTGGATTGGCGTTAGGTTATTGACACCCAGACCGTAACCGAGATTTTCTTTGAAGCCGGATGCAGTACCCGCAGGACCAATATTGGCAAAAACCGCTTTCTTGGCACTACAAACTGGACAGCGCCAAGTTATCGGCAGTTCTGCAAAAGCTGTTCCTGGAGTAATGTCATGTTTGTCGTCTCCCTTTTCGGGTTCGTATATATAACCGCAGGCGCGACACTCATAGCGGTCTAACACTGAAGTCTCAACAGCTGGTTCGCTCATGACTAAGGCCTCGCAGAGGAGAAATCTTAAATATACGTTAAAAATTATGACATAACTGTTAGACTTTTCTATCAATACCAAAAACGAATCAAATACCTGAAGTGCATTTGTTTCGTAGATTTCAGAAAAATCAAAAAGATATAATGTAAAAGAAAGTAACGCAATTCAAGGGATTGGGTACTGGGGATTGGGCATGGGGCATTGGAAATGTGGGGAGTGAGGTGAATTCTTTCCCTATCTCTCTATCTTTTCGTCTCCCTTACTCCCCAGTCCCCAGTCTCCATACCCCACTCCCAACTTAAATACTTCATAAGCGGTAGATACTCATTGTGTTTGTCCTCAGCGGTTACGAGTACTTTCTAGGCTTCTTAATAGTCTGTAGCCTAGTTCCTGCCTTAGCGCTCTCAGCATCCAAGCTCCTACGACCCAGTGGTTACAGCCCTGAAAAGCGTACTACTTATGAATCTGGGATGGAACCCATCGGGGGAGCCTGGATTCAGTTCAATATCCGCTACTACATGTTTGCTCTGGTCTTTGTCGTTTTTGATGTGGAGACTGTATTTTTGTATCCTTGGGCGGTAGCTTTCCATCGTCTAGGATTATTGGCATTTATTGAAGCGCTAATCTTTATTGCAATTCTTGTAGTCGCTTTAGTTTACGCATGGCGTAAAGGAGCTTTGGAATGGTCTTAAATTCTAACTTAATAACCCAGGACAAAGAGCGAATCATCAACCCTATCGATCGTCCGACAATCACTCAAGACCTTTCAGAAAATGTGATTTTGACCACGGTTGACGATCTCTACAACTGGGCACGGCTTTCTAGTTTGTGGCCGTTGCTATTTGGTACTGCTTGCTGCTTTATTGAGTTTGCAGCTTTAATTGGCTCACGATTTGATTTTGACCGTTTTGGACTAATTCCTCGTTCTAGCCCCCGCCAAGCTGATTTAATCATTACGGCAGGGACAATCACCATGAAGATGGCACCCCAACTGGTGCGGCTTTATGAACAAATGCCAGAACCGAAGTATGTAATCGCAATGGGAGCTTGCACGATTACTGGTGGGATGTTCAGTGTTGATTCTCCAACGGCAGTGCGCGGAGTTGATAAACTGATTCCTGTGGATGTGTACTTGCCTGGTTGTCCTCCTCGTCCAGAAGCAATTATCGACGCGATTATTAAGTTGCGGAAGAAAATTGCTAATGATTCGATGCAAGAGCGGAATAAAATTAAGCAAACTCACCGCTATTACAGCACGACTCATAACCTCAAACCAGTAAAAGAAATTTTAACTGGTAAGTATTTGCAATCAGAAACTCGCTCTGTACCACCGAAAGAATTGGCAGAAGCGATTGGTATGCCAGTACCACCTGCATTGCTGACAGCAAAGACACAAAAGGAGGAACAAAGCCGTGGCTGAAGAAGAATCTAAACCAGTACCAGCAGCCAAAGAAGAGTCATTGGTAGAAGCCGGTAAAGTTTCTCAGTGGTTAACAGAAAATGGTTTTGAGCATGAGTTTTTGCCACCAGACAAAAATGGGGTAGAGATAATTAAAGTGGAGGCGAATTTCTTGCTCCCCACTGCTACAGCCCTCTATGCTTATGGGTTTAATTATCTCCAGTTTCAAGGTGGTATTGACCTTGGGCCAGGACAAGAATTGGTGAGTGTATATCACTTGATTAAAGTGGGTGATAATAGCGATCGCCCCCAAGAAGTCCGTTTAAAGGTGTTCCTATCACGAGAAAATCCCGTGGTGCCTTCAGTGTATTGGATTTGGAAGACCGCTGATTGGCAAGAACGCGAGTCTTACGATATGTTCGGCATTATTTATGAAGGACACCCAAATCTCAAACGACTTTTGATGCCAGAAGATTGGGTAGGTTGGCCTTTGCGGAAAGATTATGTCTCGCCTGATTTCTACGAATTGCAAGACGCTTATTAATTAGTGCTGAGTTTCATCAGTGATTAACCCCTTTCCGGGTGGCGGAGAGGGGTAATATTTTTGGTGTTTCATATAAAGTTAGTTGACAATAATTATTAAAGCTGAAAAAATTTATTTTTTCATATTAAACTGTTTTTAGTAAAATTTAATTTATTCCAAATCAGTTTATGCAAAAAGCTTTTTTAGGTTGTTTTTTAGCTAGTTTATTAATCTCTTTACCTACATCTGCTGCAAATCCTCAGCATTTGGAACAGTTATTAAAAACAAATAATTGTCCTAGATGTGATTTATCGAATGCAGATTTATCAAATAAAAATTTATCTGCTGCAAATCTTCAAGAAGCAAATTTGTCGAATGCAAATCTTGTTCAAGTAACCCTTAGTAGGGCTAATCTTAATAGAGCTAATCTTCAAAAAGCAAACCTTCAAGGAGCATACCTTACACAATCAAATTTAGTAGAAGCAAATCTTCAAAAAACCAGTCTTATAGAAGCAAATCTTGCACAAGTATTTTTATTTAGAGCCAATCTTCAAAAAGCAAACCTTCAAGGAGCATACCTTGAACAATCAAATTTAATAGAAGCAAATCTTCAAGGGGCTAATTAAAAAAGCTAAGCTTTTAATGTCTAATTTACAAAAAGCAAACTTTAAAGCAGCTAATCTGACAGAAGCCAATCTTTCATCTTGTTCTCTTTTTGAAGCTAATTTAGAAAAAGCTAATTTAACCAAAACAATTATGCAACAAGCTACATTATTTAGAGCAAATATAAACGGCACTATTTTTCAGAATACTATATTATACGGTGCAATGATGTCAAGTGGAGAACTAAAGCATGATTTTACTGAGTAAATTATTTTAAGTTATGAAACGTCGGTTGGGTTTAGGAACGAAACCTAATATTACCCATCACAGATGCTGGTTTCACTTCGTTTAACCCAACCTCCAATTAAGTCTAATTTGCAGTTTGAGAACACCTCTAGTTCTTTTGCATCTCCATCATCATTGGTGGCGCAGCTACGGCCGTCGTAGACATTGCACTGGGCTTTATTTACAACAAGAAACGTCTCTACAAGGGTTAACAGAAATTTTATCTCTACAGATAAGTAGTAGGATGAAAGTACGCGAAGTTATCAAACGACTAGAAGCTGATGGTTGGTATCTTGATAGAACTAAAGGTAGTCATCGACAGTTCAAACATCCAGATAAACCTGGTACTGTAACAGTGTCTGGTAAGCCAAATGTGGATGTGCCAATTGGTACTCTGAAAAATATCTGGAGACAAGCTCGATTGGAGGAAGACTGATGCGTTATACAGTTGTGATTGAAAAGGGAGAAACTAGCTATGGCGCTTATATCCCTGATTTACCAGGTTGTGTAGCTGTGGGCGAAACTTTAGAAGAAGTCAAGCAGATGATTGCAGAAGCTATTGTATTTCATATAGAAGGAATGCTAGAAGATGGTTTACCTATTCCTAAACCTACAAGCATCGCTCATGAGGTTGAAGTTGCAAACTACAGCAAAATATAATTATAGGAAATTACAAAATTAGCGCTAAACAATCCATACAATACGGCAGAAATAAACAGACCATCTGGAATTGGTAAAAGGCTTATGGTATAGCTATTTTTTCTTTTTACTTTTGACCATCGCTCTTTTGCATCTCCAGCTTAATTGATGCCGCAGCTACGCCCGTCATAGCGAAAAGTCGGAGCTGCGGCTTCCGCCGATCTGAACTTTTCAAGACAGACATCGCTGGGCTTAATAGCTACGATAAGATACTTGGATATGGAAGTTGAACAAAAAATAGGGAATTATGATTTTGACACCATCCTTGAAAAAACAAATTAAATAGTTGGTAATTCGCTTTAATTACTTTGATTGAAAGTTTTATAGTTAATCTCAAGTTAGCGATCGCATTTTCTCAAAATATACTCCTTCAGTAGGAAAATGTTCAACTCGTCAAAGCGATCGCCCCCAAAAAAACAACCGCACCACTACTATCAATACCTGTAGAACCCTTATTCATGAATGCAGCAATAATTCATTACTGATTTTTAAATTATCTGAGTAAATATTTTTTAACTCTTTAATATATAAAAAATATATATATTACTATAAATACATCTTTTTATGGTGCTAAATGATATAATAATAATTTATTTTAGCTGAGCATTTCAAAAGTTTCCCAAGTTTTATCACCAAAGTGAACTGCTATATAACTAAGACATATCTGACAAAATTTTAAAGTTAAAATTCACTGATTATACATGATTTAACACGTCTTTTATCAAAGAAATCATGCTCTTTCAAGAGATAATAAATACTAAAATACTTGATTAAATTATTAATTCATTATTTTAAGTATCAAACTGTATCTATATAAATCAATTTATTCATTCATTCAGTAATCCTCTAAAAATATCCATTAGAGTATTGATTTTTAGCAAATACCTAAGTTAGATTATTGAGTATTTTTTTTTACTTGTAAGTACTACTGAGGCAGTCTTTTTTGTTAAAGGTTTCAAAAGCTTGAAAACCTTGCTAGTCCTGGTTTTTCGTGTAAATCTATGAGTAAAAATACAATTTTTTAATCAGAGATATTGTTCTAAAATGTGGACAAATTGAATCTTTACTGTAGAATCAAAACCAACTTCAGACATATAAAATACGTATTAATTTTGGAGGTAGGATTATTAATCCTTCTAGCAGCTTACCAGATGCCAAATTTGCTCCCAAAGCGGACTCCTCAGTCTTGCAAATTTGGGGTGGGCATCCTTTGCGAGGTGATGTAAAAATTAGTGGGGCAAAAAATGCAGCATTAGTAATCATGGCTGGAGCCTTGCTGTGTCCAGGTGATTGTCGCATCCGCAATGTTCCCTTATTAGCGGATATAGAGCGGATGGGTCAGGTGTTATCGGCTTTGGGTGTACGTTTAAAACGCCAGGGCGATATTTTAGATATTAATGCCAGCGAAATTAAAACATCGAAAGCTCCTTACGAACTAGTTACTCAGTTGAGGGCGAGCTTTTTTGCTATTGGTGCAATTCTAGCAAGACTGGGAGTAGCGCAGATGCCCTTACCAGGTGGTTGTGCTATCGGAGCAAGACCAGTTGATTTGCATGTCCGAGGACTGCAAGCAATGGGAGCTGAGGTGCAGATTGAACATGGCATTTGTAACGCCTACGTTCCAGGTAGCAACCGCAGGTTAAAGGGAGCAAAAATTTACTTAGACATCGCCAGTGTCGGAGCAACGGAAAACTTGATGATGGCGGCTACCTTGGCAGAAGGCGAAACAATCATTGAAAACGCTGCCAGAGAACCGGAAGTAGTTGATTTAGCTAACTTCTGTAATGCGATGGGAGCAAAAATTACTGGGGCAGGGACTAGCAGAATTATCATCGAAGGAGTCCCCAAGTTGCATTCTGTTGATTACAGTATTATCCCCGATCGCATTGAAGCGGGAACGTTTTTAGTGGCAGCAGCAATTACCCGCTCAGAACTTAGCCTCTCACCTGTGGCTCCAGAACATCTCATACCAGTGATTGCCAAGCTGCGCGATATTGGAGTGACAATAATCGAGGAAGCACCTGAACACTTACGTATTCTCCCAGCGAAAACCCTGAAGGCAACAGATATTGAAACCCAATACCATCCAGGTTTTCCTACAGATATGCAAGCGCCGTTCATGGCTTTGTTGACATTGGCTGAAGGCGACAGCGTAATTAACGAATCTGTTTTTGAAAATCGCTTGCGTCATGCCTCAGAGTTAAATCGTTTGGGAGCAGATATTCGTGTTAAAGGTAATGCTGCTTTCGTTAGGGGAGTACCGAAGCTATCTGGCGCACCAGTATTAGGCACAGACTTGCGAGCATCCGCAGCACTAGTCCTAGCAGGATTAGCAGCAGAAGGACAAACTACAATTCAAGGATTACAGCACCTCGATCGCGGCTACGATCGACTTGATACGAAGTTGCAGCAATTGGGAGCTAGAATCCTACGAGTGGGCGAAGCATCAGCAGATGCACAAATTGCTCCCAGTGTCACTAGCGTATCAAGTTGAAATTGATGCTCTGATGAAGAGATGAGGTGATGGGGAGATGGGGGAGTGTAGGGAGAGAGGGGGGCAAGATTTCTTCCCCATCCTCCCTATCCTCCTTTTCCTCCCACACCTCCCACCCCTCCCACACTTCCTATTTGCCCAATGCCCCCTGCATACCTAGCATGGATAATGCCGACCCGACTTAATCGCTATACTATTTTTGGGAGGCTGTTTCATTTAACCAGCCAACTTCCATAGTTGTATTTTTTTATAGCTTGCTGCACTATGTCCTTCTTCAAAACCCCCCTGATTGGTTTAAAAGCTGACTCATTTCGTCATCCATTAGATCTGGAAGCTACTAATGCGCTCAAGCAGATACCAGGTATCGATATGTTGGTGCGAAATTGGCTTGGCCCAATGGCAGAGCAGGTTTTTTATGTAGAAAATATTGCCTCAAGCGTTCTGGTGAGTGAGAAACAATTGCCTGATTTACATCAGCTGTTGTTACAAGCCTGCAAAATCTTGGATATAGAGCCTCCCCAGTTGTACGTCCGACAGCATCCAGCTCCCAACGCTTATACTTTTGCTGTGCGGGGTAAGCAACCTTTTATAGTTCTGCACACTTCCTTAATTGATATCCTCACGCCAGAGGAAATCCAAGCAGTAATTGCCCACGAGTTGGGACATCTCAAGTGTGACCATAGCGTTTACTTGACGCCTGTAAATTTACTAATATTAGCTGCGGCAATTGTGCCGAATGTCGGGGCCTTTATTGCCCAAGCAATACAAGCACAACTATTGGAATGGGTGCGCTGTGCTGAGTTTACCTGCGATCGCGCTGCATTGTTAGCAACACAAGACCCCAAAGTTGTCATGTCCGTATTGATGAAGCTAGCTGGTGGTTCTCCCACCTTAGCACCGCAATTAAACCTCGATGCCTTTGTTGCCCAAGCCCGCGCTTACGATGATATTAGCAAGACCGAACTCGGTGAAATGGTCAAAGCTGCCCGTACAGCCCAATTAACTCATCCAGTACCAGTGTTACGGGCGCGAGAAATTGACCGTTGGGCAAGCAGCACAGAATATCAATCTCTAATTCAAGGTCAGGGACTTAAATCTACCGATGGTGAAGTTGCACCCAAAGGCGGCTGGCGAAACTGGTAAATTTACCAGAATCACCAAATAAGGTAATATCTCTTGAGCAAATAATTTGTAATTCGTAATTCATAATTTGTAATTCCTAATTAAGAATTTGCGAATTATGAATTAAGAATACAAGCTTTTTAATTATTAATAAAAAACCGGAACAAGCAATAGACGAACCAGAAGCACTTTCCTCAAATAATCCTTGACGTTACAAAGCGATAGATTTTTTATTGACTTTAAAGACCACGTTAGAAGGAAATAAAAATATAGAAGATGAGGATAGAAATTAAATTATACATTTATCACCTATTTACGAACAAAAATTAGAAGAATTATTAAATAGGTTACTTAGCGATATATCATAACTTTGATGGAATTAAAAAGACATCCCATCACTTAACCCACGGTCGCTACCATGACAGTTGTACCCAACGACGATCGCTTTCAACCCATTAACCTCTTTGAATACGAAAAACTTGCAAAACAGTATCTATCCCAAATGACCCTTGATTACTACAGTAGTGGTGCTTGGGATGAAATCACCTTGCGAGATAATCGTATTGCCTTTGAGCGAATCAAGCTGCGACCTCGGATATTAGTTGATGTTAGCGATCGCCATCTCAATACCTCCATTTTAGGACAACCTCTGCAACTACCTTTACTGGTTGCACCGATGGCTTTTCAATGTCTAGCTCATCCCGATGGAGAAATTGCCACCGCCTCAGCCGCAGCATCAGCTGGTGTCGGCATGGTGTTAAGTACAATGGCAACAAAAAGCATTGAAGAAGTAGCAAGCGCTTGCGAGCAGTTTCCAGATTCTCTACGCTGGTTCCAGCTTTACATCCACAAAGACCGAGGCTTGACTCGTGCTTTGGTAGAAAAAGCCTATAAAGCAGGTTATCAAGCACTTTGTCTGACTGTAGATGCACCAGTTCTCGGACAGCGCGAAAAAGATAGACGTAATGAGTTTGCTTTACCTCTAGACCTACATTTGGCTAATCTTGCAACTATATCAGGACTAGATATTTCCCATGAAAAAGGCGAATCTGGGCTATTTACCTATTTTGCTCAACAGCTAAACCCAGCAGTTACTTGGAGGGACTTGGAATGGTTGCAGTCCATATCTCCACTACCTCTAGTACTCAAAGGAATTTTACGCTCAGATGATGCATTGCGGGCTGTAGAATATGGAGCCAAAGCAATTATTGTTTCTAATCATGGAGGCAGACAACTCGACGGTGCGATCGCTTCTTTAGATGCCTTATCAGAAATAGTATTAGCAGTCAATGGTAGGTTAGAAATACTGTTGGATGGAGGCATCCGTAGAGGCACAGACATTCTTAAGGCTTTAGCATTAGGAGCAAAAGCGGTACTTATCGGACGACCCATTTTGTGGGGACTAGCGGTAGCAGGACAAGCCGGTGTATCTCATGTCATTTCACTTCTCCAAGACGAGTTAAATTTGGCAATGGCACTTAGCGGCTGTGCCAAGCTACAGGATATTGACCCTAGTTTATTAATGTTTCCACGCCTTTAAGCGCTATAGTTCAGTGAATCCCCACAAGAGTAAACAGGTAAAAGTACAGGACTTAAATAATCCACACATCCTGAGCAGACAATTTCCAGTTTGGAAATACTTACCAACTATGTAATATAGCTAAATAGCATATTGGCGCAATTACTTAAAACTATTAATCCAGCAAAACTTTGAGAATCAATCTTGAAATTTGTTGTTGCAAAATCACTGAGTAGAGTATAATAGTGAAGTTGAATATAAGGGCGGGTGGCGAAACTGGTAGACGCACCACACTCAAAATGTGGCGACCTTGCGGTCATAGGAGTTCGATTCTCCTCCTGCCCACTAGTTAAAAATTTGAGCTTAAGCTAATGGGTTAAATAACCTCTACTAGCTGTGAGGAACAGCTTCTAAGTATTACGTAAATTTGCTCCACAAGTAGCCAGCGCTAGAGCTTTTTTGTCAGGGATAAGACAGTGATTAGTTTTGGGGCGAAGCTTGCGGGGGACTACGTCAACGCATTCACGAGTACTGAGAGCAGAACTAACGTTAAACAATAGCGATCGCCTTTTACTTAAACCTCGCATTCAAAGGCGATCGCTCAATTTTATTCTGACAACTATCTTTGACAAAAATTTAAAATTGACTCAAAAGCAAAAACCCTGTTTGAAATAATCCCACAACAAAACCTAAAACACCGCCTAAAGTTACAATTGCCTGTAATTCATTTTTGACAATTCCTTCAATAGCAGCTTCTAAATCAGCAGGAGAAGTAGATTTCACACGGTCAACAATCACTTGGTCTATGGACAAAATTGGAATTACTTGTGCCACAATTGCCTCTAAATCTTTTTCCAAATACTTCTCTAAAATAAAAGCCAATTCTTGACTCATTACTTCTAAAGAAGTATTGACAACGGGTGAAGTACTCAGACGATTCAACAGCACTACAGCAATATTTTCCCAATTCACAGAATCAGTTAACCCTTGTAGTAAATCGCTGCCACTTGTTTGCACGTAATGGCGGACACTTTCGCGTGTGGTCTTTTGTAGTTGGCGTACTGTTCCAATTGGTAAGTTTTGTAGTGATAAATTTTGCAGTAATTTCCGAATGCGATCGCGCACTTGCAAATCTTTAGTTAATTCCTGCAAGCGAGTGTTGGTAGCCTCTTTTTCATCTAAGCAAAAAGTCCTGAGTCGGGTGAGAGTATTACGTAAACCAAATAAATTCGCCACTACCCAGTAAGTACCACTGGTTTTTTCCCGAAAGCCTTCATCAATAATTTGAATTGTGCGATCGGTCAAAAAATCAACTATTGCTTGCCGCAATACATCTGGTGGTAATATTACTTGCAATAACCAATCAGCAAGCCGTGTGGCTTGTTCTTCAGTCAGTTGAAATTCTAGCAATATCTGGTCAAAAACTTGATTTATTTGCGCTTCCAAAAAGTCTTCTCGTCGCGCCAAAACCTTCAGTAATCTTGGCAAGGATTCTCCTATTAAATCCCGCAAAATTCCTGCTACGATTTTCGCACTCTTTTGGTTTTTATCTGTTTTGATTTGTTCGACCGCTAACCGCAATAACCAGAGAATTGCTGCTTGTACCCGTTCTGTTTGTAACAGACGCCGTGCTAGATTTTGCAATTCTTGTGGCGTTAGTAGCGACCCCATAATTGTATTGGAAATGTTCTGAGCCAGACGTTCCTGGTTGCGGGGAATTAATCCAGGGGTGAAGGGTACTCTTCGTCCAGCAATATAAATTGCTCGGTAGGGACGGAACAACATTTTGATGGCTATATCATTTGTAAAATAGCCAATAATTCCACCCAGTACTGGGGGAGAAACATAAAGCCAAAGATGAGACCAGTCCACAGAATTTGGGATTTTGAATTTGAGATTTTGAATTCTAGATTATAAATTAGGTATTGGGGATTGGTAATTGGCCCTTATTAGTCATGAGTTATTTTTCAATAACTACTAACGACTTTCAATTAACTATTACCTATTCCGCAGCCCCCAATCCAAAATTGCAAATCTAAAATTTAAAATTTACTGACTACTAGCACTCCCATCATACCGTTCGCAATGGGGTAGTGTGTGGCAACGGCAAAACCAACTTGATGAGCTAACTCTACTTGCTTTTTGGCGATGGGAAAGCGGTCTAAGCTGGGACTAATGTAAGCATATTCTTCCTTTAAGCCCAAATAATCAGCAACTGGCACCACGAAACTGTCCAGATACCATTGCTGAAAGCCGCGTAGCTGAGGATTACTCGGTCGATGAAAGTCTAAAATCGCTGCTTTAGCACCCGGCTTCAGCACACGATATAGCTCTTGCAGACTGCGGGGAATATCTTTAACATTTCTTAAACCATAGCCCATTGTTGCGGCATCAAATTGGTTATCCTCAAAGGGTAAATTTAACACGTCGGCTTCTACCCAGGCAATAACAGGTTTGGGATACTGCTTTTGCGAGCGTTCTTCGGCAGTTTTTAGCAGGTTGGCAGAAAAGTCTACTCCATACACCCGTCCTGTTGCTCCCACACGCCGTGCCAAACGAAAAGCTAAATCACCGCTACCGCAACACAAATCTAGTGCAGTATCACCCGATTGAGCCGCACTCCATTTGACTGCCATTTCTTTCCAGATTCGGTGTTGTCCCAGACTCAACCAATCGTTCAATTGGTCATAAACTGGAGCAATGCGGTTAAAAATGGACTGAATTTCGTTAGTCATTAGTTATTAGTCGTTAGTCATTGGCCATTAATCATTTACCAAGGACTAAGCACAAAGGACAAATGACTAATGACAACTACACAATAATTTGATGGCAGCGACTACTAGTTATTGCGATCGCCACTAGTTGGGCTGATAAATCAATCAGCTTTAATTCATCTTCTCGCAAAATGCACGGTTGTTTCCACTGTAGGGACAATACGCCCAATAGTTGATTGCGGTAGCTAATCGGCATCACTAAATGTGCTTGCACACCACTGCTTTGATAATGAATAACACTGTTTAATTTAGTATCTTTAAGTATATTCGAGCAAACTTGCATTTGCCCTGTGGCGATCGCTTCTTGAGCGAGCGGATCTTGGGAAAGCCAGTTTTCTATTGTACCTGTATCACTATAATTTCCTTGAGTCTCTTTGAGACTATTTCCATCTATAAGTTGGATAATACACCTTTGAGTACCGAAAGTTTCATCAAAAGCCCTAGCAATTGGGGTAAGAGTTTCCTCTAAGCTACAAGCTGCTTGAGTTACCTGCACCAAAACACTTAGCAATGCTATTTGAGCATGAGCGCGGCGTAATTCTTCTGTACGTTGCTTGAGTAAGTCGTAGGTTTCTGCTGCTCTTTGCACCACTGCCTTGAGTTCTCCTGGATCCCAAGGCTTGGTAATATATTTGTAGACTTGTCCAGCGTTAATCGCTTCTACCAAGTCTTCAATATCAGTAAAGCCAGTGAGAATTATCCTGACTGTATCGGGAAACTGGGGTACAGTCTTGCTGAGAAACTCAGTTCCTTTCATTTCTGGCATCCGTTGGTCAGAGATAATCACCGCTACCTCCCCTTCTGCTGCCAAAACTTGTAGGGCATTCACCCCACTATCAGCTTTCAAAACATTAAAATCGCGTCGAAAAGTGCGATAAAGTAGATCGAGATTATCTGGCTCATCGTCAACTACCAGAATTTTCAGCTTTTTTGGTCGTTCGAGAGTCATCACTTGATAGTGGAGTTTATTTATTTCGAGGCTAGGATTATCCATAAGATATTTTCCTTATATATTTCATTATCTTGTTATATTCCATACCAAGCTTAATTGAGAATAGCTCGATTTTCTCATGGGTTATTACGGAGTCAATCTATCTTTTTAGACACATTTAATTATTCAGCACGGAAAAAATCGCTTCCGGAAATAACTTGGTGATTCAGTTGAACTTGCTACAAATCAACTTAATACAGTAGCTGTGGGTAGTTGATAGATTAGAATAAAACTTGCTCATGAGGTATTAATCAACCTCTCAAGTTGAAGCTCACACACTGATTTATGACTGATCTACCACCCAACGCTCAGAATCCCGAAAATACTACCAGCGATGTAGCACAAGAGTTACTGCGAAAGTTGAGGCAAAAGCAAGGCAATTGGGTGGAATGGGGGTACGCGATCGCCTCGTTGCAGAAAATCGGTTACAATCCCCAAGAAATTTTTGAAGCCACTGGATTTGAGCCGATTCAACAAAATCAGGTGATTGTTGGCTCTCAAGTTTACAATTCTTTAGAAAAGTCAGGAGTTTCGGAAGCAGTGCAATTGCACTATACAACACGAGGTAGTGATGTTTTATATGAGTTGCGTCTGCTTACCCAAGAAGAACGCGCCGCCGCCGCCGAACTGATTTTCATCCACAAACTTGATGCTGATGAAGCGCGGGAAGTTGCCAAAGCAATTAAAGAATTCTCTTATTTGCGTAGTTTGCCAGAAGGATTTTCTAGCCATCCAGGGGATGCAGTTGCTCACCAAGCTTGGAAACTGGCACGCCAAAACTCAGATTTACAAGAGCGATCGCGCTTAATTGCCAAAGGTTTGCGTTTTGCTCATACGCCAACAGCCAGGAAACAAATCGAACAATTACTGACTGATTTTACTACTGTTCCCAAGCGTCCGGCTCCAATTTTACCCTTTTATCGGCTGGAATCAGAAGAACAATTGCCTCGAATCGTGCCAGTGGTGGGCGAGTTGCCATTATCACCACAAGATTTGCAAGCTGTGCCTGTAATCACAGAAATTGAACCATTTCGGATGGTCAAATTTGCTGGAGAGCAAGCTTGGCTTTCATTACCGGGTTGGCAAGTACTGTTAGCAGCAGAAGATCCAGTAGCGATTTTAGCTTCTAGCGATCGCTTGCCCAACCAAAACCAAAGTCAAATAGAATCAGTGGTGGTAGTAGTAGATCGTGCCCAACGACAATGGGATGCTTCCAACTATTTTGTTGTTGAAAACGGTGGAGAATTAGATTTTCAATGGTTTGAAACTGAGCCAGAAATTCCTTTATTAGGACGAATCATTATTATTGTGCGTCCTAAGAAAATTCTTGATGAAGAAATAACTAAAGATTCATGGCAGATTGACGAATAAAGTCATTAGTCATTGGTCATTAGTCATTGGTCATTAGTCATTGGTCATTGGTGATTAGTTAAAGAACAAAGGACAAATGACAAAGGACAAAGGACAAATAACAAATGACCAATATCTTGTATAATAAAGGTATGTTGAACAACCGTAATAACTCTCAAGCTAATCAAGCTGATATGCTCTACAGACATGGCGATGTTCTGCTCAGAAGAATTGGTAGCTTACCGGTAAACGCTCAAAAAGGTCTAGGTGCGACTCTGGCTCATGGTGAACTCACAGGACACAGCCATCGCATTCAGCAATCGGATGCTATTCAGTTGTGGGTAAATGGTAGTGAACTTTATCTTGAGGTTAAAGAACCAACCGCGACCTTAGTTCATGAAGAACATCGGGCGATTGAATTACCCCAAGGACTTTACCGCGTCTGGCGACAACGTGAATACCGCCCTGACGCTTACGTAGAGGTCGCGGACTAATGCTGAGGATAATGTCAAATGGGCGTGTGCCGAATAAACCAGTTCAGCAGCGCCCAAAGGAAACCCACGAGCCTATATCTGGCGAACGTGCTAGAAAACTCATCCTTGAGCATCGCGCATGGGATGGAATGCGCGTTTTGGGTCATTTGGATTTAAGCGGTGCGTTGCAACTTCACAATTTACCTGAAAATCTTACTTGTGAAAGTCTGGATATCAGCGATTGTGTGAACCTGACTTCTGTTTCCAAAGGTCTCCACGTCACCCATTGGATTGAGTTAGCCGGGAGCGGGATTACCAGTTTACCTAAAGGGCATGGTTTTGTTTTGCGCTGGCGAGGTGTGCAGGTGAGCGATACCATTGCCTTTGGATCGGACTCGATAACTGGGCAAGATATCCTCAATATCGAGAACGTTGAGTTACGGCGCGTATTAATTGAACGTTTGGGATACGAGACATTTTTGCAGCAAGTGGGAGGGTTAGTCCGTCATCGAGATAGAGACGCTGGTGGAGAACGTCAACTTATCTGCATTCCTTTTGAGGATGACGAGCCGTTTATGGTTTTGAAAGTCACTTGTCCATCTACAGGACACATTCATATCTTGCGCGTTCCCCCATATATGCAAAGCTGTCATCAAGCTGCTGCTTGGATTGCAGGCTTTGACAACCCAAATGATTACGAGCCGGCGATCGAGGCGTAATATCTATTTTGGATTTTTTCAAATATTGCAAGATAGTTTCCTAACAGATTAAACAGCTAGCCTAAATTGTCTACATTCCTATTAATAAACTGCTAAACTGACTCTTTGTACATGAATAATCTTGCAAATGACCCTATCTGAACTAAAGCTTGAGGTTGCCGCAGAAAGCACAACAGTAGATTTTATTGACTTAAATCATACAAACCCTCTTGTTCAAGAGATTTTTCAGGCTGATGCCATGCTTGAGCAATGCTTTAACAACAAAATTCGGCTTTATCCTCCTCTTACTCGAAAAATTGTTAGCTTTCAAGGAAATAAATCAAAGCCTAAATATCGTTGGTTTAAATATAAAGAAGCATTTTCTGCTGATTTAGTACAATACCTGGTATTCCAATATGAACAGAAAGCAGTAAAAAAAATTCTCGATCCCTTTGCTGGAGCAGGAACAGCACTTTTTGCTTGCAGTGAATCTGGAATAAAAGCTGATGGTATAGAGCTTTTACCTATTGGACAAGAAATCATAAAAGTACGAAAAGTAATACAAGAAGAATTTGGTCAAGAAGAATTCTCTACGCTGATTTTTTGGAAAGACCAAAAACCTTGGAATCAGCATAATCAAAAAAAAACGCTTAGTCACTTGAGAATTACTAAAGGAGCATATCCTTCTGATACAGAATCATCCATTGAAAGATTTTTGTTTTCTTTAGAGCAAGAAAATTTAGCAGTTCAGAAAGTTTTACGTTTTGCTCTTTTGTGTATTCTTGAGTCAGTTAGTTATACTCGTAAAGATGGTCAGTATCTACGTTGGGATAAAAGAGCATTTAGAAAAGGTAGTTCAAATAAATTTGACAAAGGTACTATTCTAACTTTTGATGAAGCCATCATTAAGCAGCTTGAATTAATTTTAAATGACACGCTCTATATAAAAAATAGTTCTTTGTTTTATAGCAAGAAAGAAAATAGTGATATTAATTTATTTGGAGGCTCATGTTTAGAAATTTTGCCAGAAATCGATCCAGATAGTTACGACGGAATTATTACTTCTCCACCTTATTGTAATCGTTATGATTATACACGCACTTATGCACTTGAGTTAGCTGTTTTAGGAGTTGGAGAAAAAGAAATTGTGCAACTTAGGCAGGATATGTTGAGTTGTACAGTTGAAAACAAAGAAAAGGCTCTCATTAAAAACTGCCAAAGAGCAGTAATAGCAACGGACAACCAAGGACTATTGCAAAAAATTATTAAATTTTTAGAACAAGAGCTTGAGCAGAAAAAGCTTAATAATAATGGAATTCCGCGTATGATACGTGGATACTTCTATGAAATGGCCTGTGCGATCGTAGAGTGCTTTAGAGTGCTGAAAACTGGAGCGCCATTGTTTATGGTGAATGATAATGTTCGCTATGCAGGTGTTGACATTTCAGTTGATTTGATTCTATCGGATATTGCTAATAAAATTGGTTTTGATGTTGAAGCCATTCTTGTTTTACCTACTGGTAAAGGTAATAGTAGTCAGCAAATGGGGTTACATGGTCGTAAACCACTTCGTAAATGCGTTTATGTTTGGAGAAAACCTTAGTGCCTTATAAAGAGCATCTTAAAAGTAAAGCTGATCTTGTTACTTCTTATGAAGATATTCGATCTGGATTTGTTGCTTTAGCTTTAGAAAGAAATCGGAGAGCAACACCATTTGTTGAGCAAGCACGAGCCCTGAAAATTAGGGCCAATCATACTGAAAGACCTCAGAACCTTTTAACGATGAAGGATATTAGACCTACTCTATTAGCAGCATCTGGTATATCAGACAAGGCTGCTGGACATCTTCAAGAACAAGATAAAGTTGAAGCTATTGAAGGATTAATTAAAAATTTCCTAGATCCTGCTGGAGAAAATTTTGTTGAAGAACTTGTTTATCGTTTTCTACTCACCCGCGGCGATACCCTTGGCGGGTCAATGCGAAATGTTGGAGGCATTCTTGCTGAGCGCAAATTTGCACGTTCAATTATTGCCGCACTAACTCTTTCAAATAAACCGTATAAATGGCAAGATAAAGATAGCAAAGTTTGGATTGAACAGTCAAATGATAACACAGATATTGAGTTACGTCTTAGAGGAATAAGTTGGTATTCAAACGGAAAAAATAGAACATTTATTTATAATTTAAACGTTCCAATTGTTAAAAAGAATATTGATATTTGTTTATTTAATTGTGAGCCAAGCAAAATTGACAAAAACTTAGTTTTAGATCCTAATTCTTATATAGCTTTAGGTGAATTAAAAGGAGGAATTGATCCAGCAGGCGCTGACGAGCATTGGAAAACCGCAAATAGTGCATTAACTAGAATTAAAACAGCTTTTAACAAGTATAATCTTAGCCCATCTACATTTTTCGTTGGAGCTGCTATAGAAAATAGCATGGCAGAGGAGATATGGCATCAGCTCAATTCTGGCATTCTTACTAACGCAGCTAATCTAACTAAACCCGATCAAGTTGCTTCATTATGCGCTTGGTTCATTGAGTTTTGAAATTTTTCTACATACATAAAAATTTTCACTATGGACGTTCATACCAGCGTTAAACCAGATTTTGCTACTATGACTGCAATTGAACTTCGAGCTTATGTTTTAGAACATCGGGATATCAAGAAGCCTTACACGTCTATCTTGACAAGCTCCATAATGAAAATCCAAGGTCACGGGTGTATAGACCTGAAGACAATGTAGTTGAGGCAATTGCAGAGTATCTAAATAAGAAAAGCTATGTAGGAAGCCTACATAGCTTTTCTTCATTTATTTCAACGATGTTGAACTACTCACAATCTCCTAACTTCAACTCAATTGGTGATGGTAGGTTGTATAAATCGCTTAATTTCACCACAGGCAATATAGGACTTGCCATCAGGGCCGATTTTGATTTCATCAACGACGTAAAGCATTCCTTCCTCACGAACCGATCGCGGAAAACGCATGTTCCAATCGGGTTCATATCCGTCAGAAACTACCCTAGCACGGAGCTTGCTGCCATCTTTGACGCACTGAACAAGAATGCCATCCTTTACAGTATCAATTGTTGCTAGGTCGGCGGCACTAGCGGGGCCTTTAGATGCTTTGCCTGTACTAGTTGAGCTCGATTGTCTTGGGGCAACGAAGATATCTGCTTCCCCTGGTCGAGCAAGACGGGTGATGTTACCACTGACACGGTAGAAACTGCCATCGCTTGAAAGTTCTAATCCTTCAACTACATAGCGTGCGCCCTCAGCACGAATTGCTCGCGGAAACTGGACATTCTTGGTGGAATCGTAGCCATCGGATATCACCTTGATTCGCAGCTTACCCCCTTCACGTACACAGTGTAGCTCTACGCCCGAACCAACTTCATTGACAACCGACATCGCGTACACTTCATCGCCGGCTGTGACACCGCGAGCTACCAAATCGCTGCGATTGCGCGTCATCGTCTGGAAACTCTGATCCCGCAGTTCCTTACGTCCAGCATTTCCGAGAGCTTTTTGGGCGATGCGACCCGCGAAATACTCTAGCTGATCTATCTCTTCAGCAATTTCAAAATTCTCATTCAACCCTCGATCGCGCAAATCTTTCACTAACGCCCTGAGGATTTGCTCAGCTTCTTCATGTTTACCATGTTCGGCTAAATTGAGGGCTATCTCTTTAGTTTTTGCGATGGTGAGGCGGCTGAGTTCAAGGATGATATGGCTCGAAGAGGCTAGAGCTGCTTCCTCAACAGTACCAACTTTCGCGACGACATCCGTTGTACCAGACACAGTTTGAATTACGTCATTTTGCACAACATCAGCACTGTAATGCAGCTTCATTACAGGTAATTCGCCGACTTGAGCAGAGGGTATCTCTAAACTCAACCCCAAAAGTTTGTCTTCACCTTCATAAAGCTCTCCCAAGGTGATGACAGTTTCACCTGCGTCATGGCTGACTTTAGCCAAACTTAAGGTATCTACAAGACTGACACCATCAGCAAACTCAACTCTCACCTTGAGATTCTGACCTACTACTGCTCTGAGACTATCTAGCTCAATGCTAAAAACTTCAGTTGCTTCATCGATGCTCTGAATAAAGTAGAAATTGCCGTTAGCCGCCCTTGCCATACCAATCAGCAAGTCTTCATTGAACCCTTGATCGAAACCTAAAGTAGTTGTGGCGATACCTTCCTCGGCTTTTTGCCCCGATGTCGTCGTTAGTATTTTCGGGTCTTGAATACCCATATTGGCATGACCATCGGTAAGCAACAGAACACGGTTAATTTTTTGGGGATCGAGTTGCATCTTTACATGTTCGCAGCCTTTGAGCCATCCGCCGGATAAGTTAGTAATACCGCCTGCTCTGACTTTTTTAATAGAATTTTTCAGTGCAGCTTTGTCTTTCACAGGTTGAGGCGTTACAACTGTGTCTACTTCATCATCGTAAACAACCACTGAGAGAATGTCCTCTGGCTCAAGTCGCTCCACCACGGACTCAGCGGCTCTGAGCGCATGATGCAAAGGAGGGCCTGCCATAGAGCCTGAGCGGTCAATTACCAGGGAAAGATTCAGGTTACGTCGGGGAGATTCAGCTATGTCAGCACGAAAACGTAGCAGAATATTAGTCTTTAATGAAGATCCTACGGGTAGGATAGCCTGGTCAAAGTCGTAACTTGTCTTGAGCATTTTGTATACCCCTTTGAGTTTTCTGTGATAACCTCTAAGCCTTATGCTGCCGGGATAGCCAGCGCTTTTTTAGTTTACCCAGAAAACAGTGTGTTCAGTGTCGAGGGGTCTATATAATGTAAATTTTTATATCATGTAGCAAAAATAAATAACATGGCATTGATAGATTACTTCGGCGTTTGCAATTGCTCGCGTTAGCTTCTGCACCCTCGACAAGGAATAGAAATTCAATGAAAATCGTCACTTACAATTTACGCTTTGGGGGCAGAGCTAATCAACGAACTCACTGGAATCAGGTGTTTGAAACCATCGATCCGGATATTTTCCTAGTGCAAGAAACCTGCGATCCCAGACTATACATGAATCATGAAACTTGGGAAAGCCACAGACATCAAGTTCATTGGACAAAGGCAGCAAATAGACCTTGGGGAAGCGCGATATTCGTCAAATCAGGGTCGCTCGTTCCGATCGCAATGCCTGAGTTTTCAGGGTATCTTGTTGGAGTCGAATTAGACAAGTTTGACTGGAGTGCAACATTAAAGCGATCGCTGCGAGTATTCAGCATTCACGCTCCAGTACCCTATAAAAGAACGGTGAACCAGATCCTAGATTTTATCGCTTCCCTACCTGGCGATCGCGAGTTGATAATTGGGGGAGACTTCAATTTGACAACGGGAATTCGGCATCCTAGCGAATCGTTGCAAGGTGATAATCGATGGTTTTTAGAACGTCTGAGAAAAGAGTTCAATTTGCTCAACTGCTGGCAAACTGCTAACCCCAACCGCGATCTGCCACAAACATTACGCTGGAGTGGTGACCAGACAAAGCCTTACCATTGCGATGGTATTTTTGCACCTGCTTGTTGGTATCAATATCTTGAAGAATGCAAAGTACTTTCTGCACCGACTTGGGATAACTTAAGCGACCATAATCCTGTTGTAGCTGTTTTCTCTGAAAAAGAAGAATTCAGGAATCAGAATCAATTAGTGGCGAAGAAGGAGATGAGGAGGAGAGTTATAGCAGGAGGCAGTTCGCGTAGCGTGTCGAAGACAAGGCAGGAGGCAGGAGGTAAAACTATTGCTAACTCTAGCATTCACCCTTTCCAAGTGTCCTAACGTGTGTGACTACGGCTATAAAACTTAAAGTTTGAACTTCAAAGGCTCAACGTTCGAGTTGAAAGCTGCAACTTCCAGGTTTAAAGGCTCAACGTTCGAGTTGAAAGCTGCAACTTCCAGGTTAAAAGGCTCAACGTTCGAGTTCAAAGCTGCAACTTCCAGGTTCAGAGGCTCAACATTCGAGTTCAAAGCTGCAACTTCGAGCTTCAAAGGCTCAACATTCGAGTTCAAAGCTGCAACTTCCAGGTTCAAAACGTCAAACTTCCCCATTTCCCTTATCACCTTCATCCTGGGAACGCAAAGTTACACACAAGACCTAAGAACCGCTATATTCAGAAAGAATAACCTCACTGTTACCGTGCCTCAAGAACATCTCGATTCAGAAGTATTGCAGCGATCGCCCGTGTCATCTCTCCGGGCAGAAGCTATAGCACGCATCCGCAATAGTCTGCGTCCCGGACAGCAACAAATGGCTGACTGGCAATCTGGGCCTCTAGCTATTTCCGCCGTTCCTGGTGCAGGCAAATCCACTGGAATGGCGGCGGCGGCAGCAATCGCGCTTGCACGGCAGTATGAACGCTCTGCTGAGTCGCGCTCATCTGTGCGCCGTCAGTTAGTGGTTGTCACTTTTACTCGCTCCGCCGCTGCCAATATTAAAACCAAGATTCGCAAATACTTACGAGATGATTTATCTCTACCTCAAACAGGCTTTTTTGTCTATACTTTGCATGGTCTAGCGTTGAACATTGCCAGTCGCCATCCCGATTTATCAGGGTTGCAGTTAGAATACGTCACATTAATTACACCAACTCAAAGTCACCGCTTAATCCGCACAGCCGTAGAGCAATGGATTGGGAATAATCCAGAACGTTATTTGCGGTTATTAGAAGGTTATCAATTTGATGGAGAAGAGACAGAAAGGTTACGTCGCCAATCAGTACTGCGGACAGAAGTCTTACCAGAATTAGCTAATACAGTAATTCATGAAGCCAAAAGTTCTGGGATATCGCCAGAATTATTGCAAGAATGGAGCGAACAAACCACAGACGAATATGCAATTTTAAGTGTAGCAGCCGGATTGTACGAGCAATATCAAAACTTAATGCGATCGCGCGACTTCATTGACTACGACGAGATGATTTTAGCTGCACTACGGGTTTTAGAAAACGACAGCGCCCGCCGCATCGAGCAAAACCAAGTTTTCGCCGTCTTTGAAGATGAAGCCCAAGATTCTAGCCCCCTACAGACGCGGTTGTTGGAAATTTTGGCGAGTAATTCCGAAGATGAGGAGATGAGGAGATGGGGAGAATTTCCAACTCAGCACTCAGCACTCAACTTGGTGCGCGTCGGCGACCCCAACCAGGCGATTAACTCCACTTTTACCCCAGCCGATCCAATTTATTTTCGGCAATTTTGCCAAGAGTGCGATCGCATTCAACGATTGGCGACGATGGATCGAGCCGGTCGCAGTACGAGAATAATTATTGAAGCTGCTAACTTTGCTCTCAAATGGATCAATAATCAGTGGTCAACAACTAACCGTAACCCAGACGCGATCAATCGCGTTTCTACAAAGTCTCCATTCCCCGATACTGATAATCGACAAGTACCATTTCGCTTGCAGACAATTCGCCCTGTTGATGCTGGCGATCCGCAAACGAACGCTAACCCCGCACCAGTAGGACGAGGACTGGAATTATATACTCCGCGTGATATTCATCACACCGTTGAATTATTATCTCAAAGAGCGATCGAGTTATTTGGCAAAGATCCTACAAAAAATAGTGCAGCGATTTTAGTGCGAGAAAATCGCCAAGGACGATGGCTGGCAGAGGCTTTAGCACCTGTGTGCAAAGAGCATAATATTACACTTTATGATGTGGGAGAACGCGATCGCCGCTCTCATGTACCCCAAGAAATTTTGGCACTGTTACAATTTTGCGATCGACCCCACTCTCCTGATTACCTCAAAGCTGCACTAGAAACATTGGTGCAGCGTCAGTTAATTTCTACTCAAGACCTCAACGCCCTTGCTAGTCTCCCAGAAGAATTTTTGTATCCGAGTCCTCTAGCACCACCCCAGCCAGAACCAGTACAAAAAGCCGCACACTTGTGTCGCAGTTTACTCCGCGCTCGTTTGGAACTGCCCCTGTATCAACTAATTTCTTTCCTCGCCTTGACCTTAAATTACGACCAGGCGGAATTGGCAACTGCTGATAAATTAGCAGAACGAGTAAATCAGCAGGTAGCTAGCAATAGTTCTATGAGGGCAATGCTGTCAGCTTTAAGTGAAATCGTTAGTTCTGAACGGTTTGAACCAGTGGAAACCGAAGATTCAGAAGAACGTTACACCCGTCGCGGTCAACTAACCATCATTACTATGCACAAAGCCAAAGGGCTGGACTGGGATTATGTTTTTATTCCCTTTCTGCACGAAAACTTAATTCCGGGAAGATTTTGGGTTCCTCCCCAAAGCCAATTCTTAGGCGATTTTACTTTATCAGAAGTAGCCCGTGCCCAAATTCGTGCTGCTCTGCACGGAGAATCTACCATACCGGATGTAACGCAAGCATGGGAGCTAGCAAAGCAGTTAAAAATATCTGAAGAGTACCGTTTACTCTACGTTGCTATGACACGAGCAAAGCTTTTATTATGGATGTCTGCGGCGCAGAAAGCCCCCTTTACTTGGAGTAAACCAGAAAATTTACAAGAACAAGTACCTTGCCCGGTTTTTCCGGCATTAAAGCGCCAGTTTCCTGAATGTGTCGCCACTTCAGCAATCATAGCCAAATAAATCTTCTACAAACACGTACTAAGCAGCATAACCACCAAGCTTTACGGCAGCAATAGAGCGCAGCAGAATTGCTGTGCAGTGCCTTGCTATATCATATTGGATGACATAGTTATGTACGCAAAGAATTTTGAATTATAAGTAATTAAGCGAACTTGATATTAGTTCTTCTTTATTGCCCATTGCTTAGTATCTGGATCGGAGTATACGAGACTATACTCTTGAGAAGCAACAAACTCATTTACAGCTTGATAAACTCCATAATGCCTACGACTTGGGTCTGGCTGCCAATCATCCCCTGCTATTACACCATTTTCCTTGACTTTGCTAGCTAGTATCTGCAACTCGTGCTTAGTATGTTCATACTCATGAGACGTATCAATATAAACCCAATCAAAATATCGATCGGGAAACGTGGTAAGTACTTGAAGATCGTCGCCCACATGTATCAGGATACGTCCATCTTCAAGTTGTTTTTTGAAGGTTTGCAGAATTTTTCTTAAAGCATCAACCGTACTTCGGTTGCCGTTTGCCCATGGCCAAGTAGCTGCCAAGAAATACCAAGGATCGATAAGGTGCAGTTTTTTTGCATTAGTATACTCCAGAAGAATGGGGGATAGATGACCTTTGAATACTCCTAGTTCCGCACCAATTCCATTCTTTGGCAAAAATTCTTCTATAAATTGTATTCTTTTTCCTTTTCTGCGTAGCTCAATCTTTTGATCGATATACTCCCATTTCTGAAGGGGAGTGTATTTGATCGTACTTTTTACTATATTGGTAAACATCGTATTGGTCTCCAAAAAAATGATATAGGAATCGGTTTTTATTTCTGAAATTACTTACGTAGGCAGAGAACAGGGAACAGGAAAGAAGGCTCTTTGAGGTATACAGTCTTTTTTCCCAAAATCAAATATGAGTCTTATAGATAGAATTTTTCCATACAATAATGCTCAATTAATATTTTTTACATAAACTTTTTAAACCTGATTGCAGATTTAATACTTCTTCACTGTTTTTGCTAACTGTATGCCTGACAAAGGTAAGAAAATTCCCGACAAATACCGCACCAATCTCGCCATTGCCATCAAATGGTTAACTAAAAAACCATGTCTCACTTTAAAGTTGGTTGTGAGAGGATTAAAGATAAAATTAGTTGCTTTAGCCTGTTTGCCTAACTAACTCAGGAACAGTACAAATTTCTTGCTCTCAGGCGTAAATTAATTATGATTATAACTGTATCTACTTTTTTTGGATAAATACTTAAGTAAAATTACATATTTTATAAAATATCTTTACTAAGCCTTTGAAAAGTCGAGTTAGTATAACATTGTACTTTTGTGATAACAGCACCAATCTAGTTATTTTTGCCAATGGTATAAACCTTGCGATCGCTCCCCAAATTTCCTGCCAAATTCCCTTTTACAACTTTGTGATTGGTTAGAATCTTGAATTAATTGCCATTGAAGCAATAGAGATGGTATATAATGAGGGATTGTGTCGAATTCAAGCTAGACAATGCCTAAACTCAAGACTCGTAAAGCAGCAGCCAAGCGATTCCGTGCCACCGGCAGCGGTAAAATCGTGCGTCGCAAAGCTTTCAAAAACCACCTTTTAGAGCATAAAACTTCTAACAAAAAGCGTAACCTGTCCAAAACTACACTTGTACACGAACGCGATGAAGAGAATGTGCGCTTGATGCTCCCATATTTGTAAGTCCTTGTAGGAAATTAAGTATATGACACGGGTAAAACGCGGTAACGTAGCTCGCAAACGCCGCAATAAAATTCTCAAACTAGCTAAAGGTTTTCGCGGTTCCCACTCAACTCTGTTTAGAACTGCCAACCAACAAGTGATGAAGGCACTGCGGAGTGCCTACCGCGATCGCAAAAAGAAAAAGCGCGATTTTCGTCGCTTGTGGATTACTCGGATCAACGCTGCTGCAAGACAACACGGCTTGAGTTACAGCCAGCTGATTGGCAACCTGAAAAAAGCTGATGTGCAACTAAATCGCAAAATGTTGGCACAACTAGCAGTACTCGATCCTGCAAGCTTCGGCAAAGTAGCTGAATTAGCCAATCAAGCTAAAAGATAAAGGTGGTAACGGATGAATAACCGATGTAACAGATGGCAAGAAAATACTCGGTTACATCTGGTATTATCCGCTACAATTATCTTGATTTGCTGCTTTTGCTTTTTGGGCAGAGGATTAATTGCATTTGCCGCCGAAATGCCAGAAATACAGCGACGAGGTTATTTCACTATTGCAGTTAAAGATAACTTGCGTCCTTTGGGATTTAAAGATGATAGCGGCAATTTGCAAGGCTTAGAAATTGACTTGGCACAGCAGTTGGCAGTTGACTTGCTAAGTAAAAAAGATGCTGTCAAATTTAAACCCGTAGCGAATCGCGATCGCTTGTCGGTAGTTTTAGACAAGAAAGTTGATTTAGCGATCTCTAGGGTAACCGCAACTGCTTCACGCGCCCGGATAGTTGATTTCAGCGTTCCCTACTACTTAGATAGCACTGTATTGATTACCAAAGATGCTTCTGTGCAGCAGTTAAAGGATTTGGCAAAACAAAAAATTGCCGTACTCAATAACTCCAGTACAATTGCCAAAGTACAGTACTATTTGCCAAACAGCGAGTTAGTAGGAGTTAATTCCTACCAAGAAGCGCGAGAGCAAACAGAAAATAATGCTGTTGCAGCCTTTGCCGCAGATGCTAGCGTTCTCGGCGGTTGGGTACAAGAATATCCGCAATATCATCTACTGCCAACCAAGCTATCAACTGAACCCTTATCTGTAGTAATGCCGAAAGGATTGCAGTACGATGAATTAAGACGACGAGTCAATCAAGCCATCGCTCGTTACATAGCAGAAGGTTGGCTCGCTCAACGCGCTCAATATTGGGGTTTACCATAAGTTAGCTATTGGTCATTAGTAGAGACGCGATTAATCCTTGTCTGTACAATAGTCATTGGTCATTAGTATTTACAAATGACAAAGGACAAATGACAATATAGATACAAAAGTAACTTTTAATATTTTTATTTGTGGGCAATGGATAATAATTTAGCTGTAGTTTATCTCTCGATTTTGGTAGGTTTGCTCGTATTTACACTTGTAGGTGTTTTTCGCCAAATTTTCAAAACTCGCAAGATTGAAAACTCCTTTTCTAAATTACGCAAGAAATTAGAGAAAGAAAAGGGTACAACTCAAGAATATTACGAGTTAGGCAGTATTTATTCTGAAAAAAAATTATATTCACAGGCGATTACATTATTTCAAAAAGCTCTGAAAACTGCCCCAGAAGAGGAAGAAGAAAATATTGCCCCCATATACAATGGACTAGGTTATGCTTACTTTGTTCAAGAGCAATATGACCTAGCAATTCGTCAGTACAAAGAAGCCCTCAAAGATAAACCAGATTATGTGACAGCGTTAAATAATCTCGGTCATGCCTATGAAAAGAAAAAATTAAATACTCAAGCATTACAAACTTACGAAGAAGCACTCAAATTTGCTCCCAATAATCCTATTGCTAAACGCCGCGCTGAATCTTTACGTCGTTTAGTTTCTGCCTAACATATCTAAATGCATCCAAATGTTATGTCATAGCGCGATCGCTCTTTGCCAATTAACTGTAGCAGCTAGAGCGATCGCTAATCACGTGAGAGTATATTAAATATTTACCTTAGAATTTTCCTTGCTATAGCGCGATCGGAAGTTAATCCTAAATGTTACACATCAAAGTGATAACGGATAGCTCTAGTATTTGGATCGTTGTTCACTTCAGCATACCCTATCTTCGTTGCCTCTTCAAGCAACTCTTTGAGACGCTCTGATTCTAGCTCAGTATACATAGCTGCTTGAGCAATGGAAATTAATTTAGCTTTCTTCTCTTAATTTATCGGTTTTGAAGTTTTGACTTGGAAATAGATAACTATCACGTCTTTTGTCAGAAGTAAAAGATGATTAAGCGGCTAAGGTATTTTTTTAGACTAGCTATTACCATCATTGTTGTCATTTCTATCTCATTTGGATTATTAGCAAAATTATCTGCTCAACAGGTTGCAATTTCCCATCCTCTAAGTGCCTTAACTGAGACAGAAATTACTACAGCTGTTTCGGTTATCAACAGAGAAAAAACTTTGAGCGAAATGGCAGTTTTTCCACTGATTGCTTTACAAGAACCAGATAAAGAAGAAGTTGTAAATTTCATACCTGGTAAACTTTTCAAACGCCGAGCTTTTTTGATAATCTATGAGCGATCGCAAAATAAAACCTTTGAGGGAGTTGTTGATTTAAAAAGTAAAACCTTAAGTTCTTGGAAAGAAATACCCTCTGTCCAACCTGCACTCGTCAATTCAGAATATGAACTAGCAAACCAGGTAGTAAGAGCCGATCCCCGATGGCAAGCGGCGATGCGAAAGCGGGGAATTACAGATTTTGAGCGAGTTAAAATCAGTTGGTGGGCACCAGGAGTTCTAAGCGAACAGGAACAAAAAACAGGTAATCGTCTTTGTCGAGGCTTATCTTATTACAAAGGAAAATACTGGAACTATTACGGTAGTCCGATTGAAGGAGTAGTAGCAACAGTCAATTTGAATACAGGTAAAATGGCCAGTTTGATTGACAGGGGAAAAGTACCTTTCTCTGAAGAAAATTGGGACTACAATGTTAAGTCTTTGGGTAAATTACATTCACCACTCAAAGCGTTAAAGATTCTCCAACCTAATGGTAAAAGTTTCCAAATTCATGATAACGAAATTAGCTGGCAAGGTTGGAAGTTTCGCTATCTAATGCATCCTCGTAGCGGATTGGTGCTGTACCAAGTAACATACAAAGATGGGGAAAATGTCCGGCCGGTTTTATATCGTGCTAGTCTGTCGGAAATGGTAGTTCCTTATGGCAATCCTGAGCCTACATGGTCTTTTAGAAATGCCTTTGATGTTGGTGAATATAACTTTGGTTTATTAGCAAATAAGATGGAGTTAGGTAAGGAAATTCCGGAAAACGGTCTTTTATTAGATGCAATATTTGCTAATGAACAGGGAGAATCTTACAAGATGCCAGGGGTTATCGGGATCTACGAGCGCGATAATGGAATGCTCTGGAAGCACTATGAATATAATACTCAACGTAATGATGTCCGTCGCCATCGAGAATTAGTGATGACAACGACAGTGGCAATTGACAACTATGATTACAGCATTAATTGGATTTTTCACGAAGATGGAACCTTAGAAGTACAAAACGAATTAACAGGTATTGTCCTGGCACAAGGAACAGCTGCTGAAAAATCTGAAGATAATTCCTATGGCAGTTTGATTGCAAAAAATATCATAGGAGTAAATCATCAGCACTTTTTCAACTATCGCCTAGATTTGGATGTAGATGGTAAAGCTAATTCGATGATGGAAATGAATGTTAACGCTTTACCAATGGATGAAAAAAATCCTTCAGGAAATGCAATCGCACTTGTAGAAACTCCACTAATTAAAGAAACGGCTGCTGTGCGCGATATGGATATGAAACACAATCGCAAATGGATGATTGTGAGTACAGATAAAAAGAATGCTCTTGGTGCTGCGCCTGGATATATGCTGATACCAGAAGGAAATTCCCTATTTTTTCCTGTAGAAGGCTCAAAAATCCGCCAACGAGCAGAATTCGCCACACATCATGTTTGGGTAACAAAATATAAACTCAGCGAACTGTATGCTGGCGGTGATTATCCTAATCAAACTCAACCCGGAGAAGGTTTACCTAAATATATTACAGATGATGAATCATTAACGGGTGAAGATATCGTGTTATGGTACACAATGGGCGTGACTCATATTCCGCGATCGGAAGATTGGCCTGTAATGCCAATTCATCGAGTTGGATTTAAACTAGCACCTAGAGGATTCTTCAACCGCAATCCAGCAATTAATTTACCTGAGTAAAATATTCTTTTTGTCAAGTATTCTAAGTTGAGTTTTTTCATAATTTATAAACCTGCAACTTGAATACCGCTCGGCTTATCATAGGTCAAGTACTGGCTGTTTTCATTCATAGGATATCTCATGAATTTTCCAGAAATTAATATTCCCGGCAACGGCAAACTTCACGCTCGTTTAACTACTTCTTTAGGCGAAATTGTAGTTCGTTTAGAGGAAGAAAAAACCCCTAATACCGTCAAAAATTTTGTTGGTCTAGCAACTGGAACAATCGACTGGAAAGACCCGAAAACCGGTCAATCTCTCAAAGGTACTCCTGCCTACGATGGGGTTCGCTTTCACCGAGTCATTCCTAATTTTATGATTCAGTGTGGCGATCCCCTAAGTCGTTATCTGGATATGGCCAACCGCTGGGGTACTGGTGGTCCGGGATATCAATTTACAGATGAGTTTCATCCAGAATTGAAACATTCTAGTGCGGGTATCCTCTCAATGGCTAATGCAGGCCCCGGTACTAATGGTTCGCAATGGTTCATTACAGAAGTACCAACGCCTTATCTTGACCGCAAACACAGTGTCTTTGGTGAAGTTGTCCAAGGTATGGATGTAGTCAACCGTATTGCTAATGTGCCTACGACTAGAGACCGTCCAAATCAAGAGGTAGTGTTAGAAAAAGTAGAAATTTTTCGGCAATAACTAATATCATGTCTGTTTCTGTTGACTGTTAACTCTTAACCGTCAACAGTTAACCGTCGATAGTCGAGGAATAAATGATGACTCAAACCTTAGCAAGCGAATTAAAGGTTAGGACATAATGACAAGCCTGGATGTTAGGAACAGTAATGTTTTACCTCCAGCATAGCTGCCTTGTCTTCGACACGTTACGCGAACTGCCTCCTGCTATACAATCAGCTAAATAGTTAATACATCGCCCTGAATTGAAAACAAATTTGCCGAAAAATTAAGATTTATTTGAAAAAACAATAGTAATGTTGTCAAAGTCAAAAGCTAGATTCCAATCAGGGACGAGGTTTGGGCGATGCTTACCCCTACAGACTCCAAACAAAACCCTTACAAGTCTTTACTTCATCCGAGATACAAGTTTTGCGACAATCAAAAACGATTGAATAAATAATCATGCACTTATAGTCCAACTCTTATAGGACTCCGTGTTGTTTGACTTGAAAAGGGAGAAGACACTAATGAAATTGGCTTACTGGATGTATGCAGGCCCAGCGCATATCGGCACTCTCCGGATTGCTAGTTCTTTCAAAAACGTTCATGCAATCATGCACGCTCCATTAGGCGATGACTACTTCAACGTCATGCGCTCGATGCTAGAACGCGAGAGGAACTTCACCCCAGTCACAACCAGCGTCGTCGATCGCAACGTTTTGGCACGCGGTTCTCAAGAAAAAGTGGTAGATAATATCACCCGCAAAGACGCCGAGGAACGCCCAGATTTAATTGTCTTAACTCCCACCTGCACTTCTAGCATTTTGCAAGAAGACTTGCACAACTTTGTGGAACGAGCGCAGCTAGAAGCCAAAGGCGATGTAATGCTGGCGGACGTGAACCATTACCGCTACAACGAACTACAAGCAGCCGATCGCACTCTGCATCAAATTGTGCAATTCTACATTGAAAAAGCCCGCAAAAAAGGCGAATTGCCAGCAGGCAAAACTGAAAAGCCATCTGTTAACATCATCGGTATTTCCACCCTTGGCTTCCACAACCAGCACGACTCCACCGAACTCAAGCGGTTAATGGCTGACTTGGGAATTGAAGTGAATACTGTAATTCCGGAAGGTGCTTCAGTTAATGAATTGAAGAAAATGCCGAAAGCCTGGTTTAACTTAGTACCTTACCGCGAACTCGGCTTAGCGGCGGCTCGTTATTTAGAAGCAGAATTCGGAACGCCATACATAGACATTACTCCAATGGGTGTAGTGGAAACTGCTCGTTGTATCCGGAAAATTCAGCAGGTAATTAACGCCCAAGGTGCTGATGTAAACTACGAAGACTTCATCAACGAGCAAACGCTGCATGTATCCCAGGCTGCTTGGTTCTCCCGTTCTATTGACTGTCAAAACTTGACTGGTAAAAAAGCAGTGGTATTTGGGGACAACACCCACGCCGCCGCCATCACCAAAATTTTGTCACGGGAAATGGGCATTCATGTAGTTTGGGCTGGAACCTACTGCAAATATGATGCAGACTGGTTCCGGGAACAGGTAAGCGAATATTGCGATGAAGTGCTGATTACAGACGATCATGGCGCAATTGGAGATGCGATCGCCCGCGTCGAACCCTCTGCTATTTTCGGCACGCAAATGGAACGCCATGTTGGTAAGCGCTTGGATATTCCTTGTGGCGTCATTGCTGCACCCATCCATATCCAGAATTTCCCCATTGGTTACAAACCATTTATGGGTTACGAAGGTACAAATCAGATTACAGATTTAATCTACAATTCCTTCACTTTGGGAATGGAAGATCATCTATTAGAAATCTTCGGAGGTCACGATACCAAAGAAGTAATTACTAAAGGAATTTCCGCTGATTCTGACCTCACCTGGACAAAAGATGGTCAAGCAGAATTGAATAAAATTCCGGGATTTGTGCGCGGAAAAGTGAAACGTAATACTGAGAAATTTGCCCGCGATCGCGGCATCAAAGAAATATCAACTGAGGTATTATACGCCGCCAAAGAAGCTGTCGGAGCATAGTTTTTCACCTAGTAACTAAAAAATTATGGGGAGTATAAGAATAATCTTGACTCCCTATTTTTATAATTTTATATTTTTGGCTGCTAATTATTGACGATTCTCGTGCCAATCTTCTTTCTCTCTACTGCTGCCACTAATATGAAATCCGGTTGAATACTTATGATATCTGTGAGGGTCGGTAATAGGTAATGGGTAATCGTCAGTTATTTATTCCAATTACCAATTCGCTTTTTCCCAATTACCAAATAGACCAACAATAATTGTAAGTAATTAGCCGAACTTGATATGAGCAGTTATTATCTTGTGCCGATAAATAACCCCAGATATATATCCAATCCCTGTGCTGGTAGTATTAATCAATGATTTTATTAGAAGCTATGTTAACCTTTATAACTGAATAGTTAAATAACAATGTAAAGAAGTATTACATAAATAGAAGTAATTACTTAAATAAGTTGTCAACATACATTAATAAATATTGCATTTTTTATATCGATTTGTGTCAGATGAGGAATAAAATCCTCAGTGGGTAAGCATTTTCTGATAAAAAACTCATATTGCCGAATAAAACAAGTCAATTTTAGTGGCATCAGCCGCTATGAACTTCCAGTAGAGAACACGCATCAAAGGAGCCGAAGAAGCATGTTCACCCACGTCAAGTCCACCATTCGACACATTGCGCCAGATAATTTACGCGGACGTAATTTAATCAAGGTGGTCTATGTCGTGCTTGAGTCCCAGTACCAGAGTGCATTGTCGCAAGCGGTTCGCACGATTAACGCGAACAATCCTAACTTAGCGATTGAAATCAGCGGGTACTTGATTGAGGAACTCCGCGACCCAGAGAACTACGAAGAGTTCAAACGAGAAATTGAGAATGCAAATATCTTCATCGCTTCTCTGATTTTTATTGAAGATTTAGCGCAGAAAGTAGTAGCAGCAGTAGAACCACACCGCGATCGCTTGGACGTTTCGGTTGTCTTTCCCTCGATGCCAGAAGTCATGCGCCTGAGTAAAATGGGCAGCTTTTCTTTGGCACAGTTGGGTCAGTCAAAAAGTGCGATCGCCCAATTCATGCGGAAACGCAAAGAAAAATCAGGTGCGGGATTCCAAGATGGGATGCTGAAGCTGTTGCGAACGCTGCCGCAAGTGCTGAAGTTCCTACCAATGGATAAAGCACAGGATGCGCGAAATTTCATGCTCAGTTTTCAGTATTGGCTAGGTGGTTCTCCTGAAAATCTGGAAAACTTCTTGTTAATGCTAGCTGATAAATATGTATTTAAAGGTTTAGAGAAAAATTTTGCATCTTCTACATATCAACAGCCAGTGGTTTATCCCGATTTAGGGATTTGGCATCCTTTGGCTCCGAGTATGTTTGAGGATGTCAGAGAGTACCTCAATTGGTATACAGCTCGTAAGGATATTTCTAACGATCTCAAAGATCCTTTAGCTCCTTGTGTTGGGTTAGTATTGCAACGCACTCACCTAGTTACCGGGGATGATGCTCATTATGTAGCGATGGTGCAGGAGTTGGAAGCACTAGGTGCACGGGTGTTACCTGTGTTTGCTGGTGGTTTGGATTTCTCCAAGCCTGTGGATGCCTACTTCTACGAACCAACTACCAACATACAGTTAGTAGATGCAGTCATATCGCTGACTGGTTTTGCTTTAGTGGGAGGGCCAGCCAGACAAGACCATCCTAAAGCAATTGAGTCACTCAAACGCTTAAACCGTCCTTATATGGTGGCGTTACCCTTAGTTTTCCAAACCACAGAAGAGTGGATGGATAGTGATTTAGGATTACATCCAATTCAAGTAGCTTTGCAAATTGCGATCCCGGAATTAGATGGGGCAATCGAACCGATAATTTTATCAGGTAGGGATGGGGCAACTGGAAAGGCGATCGCTCTCCAAGACCGGATGGAAGCTGTAGCCCAACGTGCCTTAAAATGGGCTAACTTGCGCCGCAAGCCGAAGCTGAATAAAAAAGTTGCGATCACCGTTTTTAGCTTCCCACCAGATAAAGGCAATGTCGGAACTGCCGCTTACTTGGATGTATTCGGTTCTATCTACGAGGTAATGAAAGCCTTAAAAAATAACGGCTACGACCTTACAGAATTACCAGAATCAGCCGAAGCGCTGATGCAAGAAGTCATCCATGATGCCCAAGCGCAGTACGCCAGCCCGGAACTCAACATTGCCTATAAAATGTCGGTTCCTGAGTATGAAGCACTCACCCCTTATTCTCAACGCTTAGAAGAAAACTGGGGCCCGCCTCCTGGGCATCTCAACAGCGATGGGCAAAATCTGCTGATTTATGGTAAGCAATTCGGTAACGTCTTTATCGGCGTGCAACCCACCTTTGGTTACGAAGGCGACCCGATGCGGCTGTTGTTCTCTCGTTCCGCTAGTCCCCACCACGGTTTTGCTGCCTATTACACTTACCTAGAGCAAATTTGGAAAGCCGACGCAGTGCTGCACTTCGGTACTCATGGTTCCTTGGAATTCATGCCAGGTAAACAGATGGGGATGTCCGGGGAATGTTATCCAGATAATTTGATTGGTTCAATTCCCAATCTATATTATTACGCAGCCAATAATCCGAGTGAGGCGACAATTGCCAAGCGGCGGAGTTATGCCGAAACAATTTCCTACTTGACACCTCCGGCGGAAAATGCTGGTTTGTATAAAGGTTTGAAGGAACTCAGCGAATTAATTGCTTCTTACCAAACCTTGAAAGATACTGGACGCGGCATTCCCATTGTCAACTCCATCATGGATAAATGCCGAATTGTGAATCTGGATAAAGATATTAATCTGCCAGAAACCGATGCCAGAGAAATGAGTGCCGAGGATCGCGACAATATTGTTGGCAACGTCTACCGCAAATTGATGGAAATTGAGTCTCGGTTGCTGCCTTGTGGGTTGCACATCATTGGTAAACCGCCAAGTGCAGAAGAAGCGATGGCAACTCTCGTCAATATTGCTAGCTTAGATCGTCAAGAAGAAGAACTTGTTGGCTTACCCCGAATTATCGCCAACAGCATTGGGCGTAACATTGACGATATTTACCAAAATAACGACAAAGGCATTTTAGAAGATGTCCAGTTATTGCAAGATATCACCTTAGCCACCCGTGCAGCAGTTAGCGCCCTTGTACAAGAGCAAACCGACGCCGAAGGACGAGTTTCTCTGGTTTCCCGGTTGAATTTTTTCAACATGGGCAAAAAAGAACCTTGGGTAGAAGCGTTACATAAAGCAGGTTATGCCAAGGTTGACACAGCCACACTCAAACCCCTATTCGAGTATTTAGAATTCTGTCTCCAGCAAGTTTGTGCTGACAACGAACTTGGAGGATTACTCAAAGGCTTAGAAGGCGAGTACGTCCTACCCGGCCCCGGTGGCGATCCCATCCGCAACCCGGATGTATTACCTACGGGTAAAAATATTCATGCATTAGATCCGCAATCCATCCCCACAACAGCAGCAGTCCAATCAGCCAAAATTGTCGTAGACAGGCTTTTGGCACGTAATAAGGCGGAAAACGAAGGAAAATGGCCAGAAACCATCGCCTGTGTCCTTTGGGGAACCGATAACATCAAAACTTACGGTGAATCCCTGGCGCAAATTATGTGGATGGTGGGGGTGCGTCCGGTTCCCGATGCCTTGGGACGGGTGAACAAGTTGGAATTGATACCTTTAGAAGAGTTAGGAAGACCCAGGATTGATGTGGTAATCAACTGTTCTGGCGTATTCCGCGACTTGTTCATCAACCAAATGAACCTCCTAGACCAAGGCGTGAAGATGGCGGCTGAGGCAAATGAACCCTTAGAAATGAACTTTGTTCGCAAACATGCTTTGCAACAAGCTGAAAACATGGGAATTAATCTGCGTCAAGCAGCGACTCGCGTTTTCTCCAATGCTTCTGGTTCCTACTCGTCAAATATTAACTTGGCAGTAGAAAACAGCACTTGGGATAGCGAAGCCGAGTTACAGGAAATGTATCTCAACCGCAAATCCTTCGCCTTCAATTCCGATAACCCCGGAATCATGGATGAATCCCGGAAGATTTTTGAAAGTACATTGAAAACTGCTGATGCAACTTTCCAAAATCTCGATTCTTCTGAGATTAGCTTAACGGATGTTTCCCACTACTTTGATTCAGATCCTACAAAGCTTGTGGCAAGTCTGCGCGGTGATGGTAAGACACCAGCATCTTACATTGCAGACACGACTACAGCCAACGCACAGGTGCGGACATTATCAGAAACCGTGCGCTTGGATGCGCGTACCAAATTGTTAAATCCCAAATGGTATGAGGGGATGTTATCTCACGGTTACGAAGGTGTGCGCGAACTCTCCAAGCGATTAGTAAATACGATGGGTTGGAGTGCGACAGCTGGCGCAGTGGATAATTGGATTTACGAGGATACTAACGAAACTTTCATCAAAGATGAAGAAATGCAAAAACGCTTAATGAACCTCAATCCCCATTCTTTCCGCAAGGTTGTATCAACTTTATTGGAAGTGAATGGACGCGGTTATTGGGAGACTAGCGAGGAGAATTTAGATCGCCTACGCGAGTTGTACCAAGAAGTTGAAGACCGGATTGAAGGAATAGAATAGTTTTTATAGGCAGGCGAGATGCCTGCCTTAATCTTCAATCTAAAATGCCTCAATGGATGCTTTAACCGTTAACCTTAAACCTGTACTGGAATTGACAGATGAGCAGTTTTTCCAGCTTTGTCAAGCAAACCGCGATTTGAGATTTGAACGTACTGCAACCGGAGAGCTAATTATCATGCCACCAACCGGGGGAGAAACCGGAAATCGTAACGCTGGGTTAACTGCTCAACTTTGGATTTGGAATGAGCAATATAAACTCGGCATTGCTTTTGATTCTTCTACAGGTTTTAAACTTCCCAACGGTGCAGACCGTTCACCTGATGCTTCTTGGCTGAGACTGGAAAGCTGGAACGCACTGACTCAAGAACAACAAACAAAATTTATACCACTTTGTCCTGATTTTGTTGTTGAGTTACTTTCGCCAAGTGATAGTTTGAAAGTTGCTCAGGAAAAGATGAGGGAATATATAGATAATGGTGTGCGTTTAGGTTGGTTAATTAATCGTAAATCTCGACAAGTTGAGATTTATAGACAAGGGCAAAAAGTTGATGTGTTGGATTCTCCTGCTACGTTATCAGGAGAAGATATTTTAAAGGGTTTTGTTTTAAATTTGGGCATGATTTGGTAAGATTTACAGTTATTTAATATCTTCAAAGTTAAATTAACTAAATATTGTCAGCTATTTTTTTGATTAGTGACTGCCATTTTTTATTCGTATTTTCCACAAAATTATAGAATAAACCTGTTATTAAAAATATGAAAAATCCACATAATAATACCATAAAAAAACTCACAAACTCTGCTCTAAAAAATAATAATAAAGAAACAATTACTAATAGTAAAGTAACTATTAATAACAAGTAGTTTATACCAGTTAACAATGCTATTATCAGATGTTTAGCAAGTCTTTTTCTAGATAAAAACTTCATCAGCCTAGGATCTATAAATGATTGATGAGCTACATATTTGATATTCTCAATATAGAATATAATAGGCTCAACTTTTTTGTGTAAAGAAACACATTTTTGGCGTATGCTTTTTATTTTCTCTTTATTATGATTATAATTATTTGCGGCTTCTCCAGCTAAATCTAGTCCCAATCCAGAGACAGATCCTCCGAATATGGCTAATAAACCTCCAGCAATGCCAGCAATTATGGAAAAATGATTTTTTTCTAGTTCAGTAGCTCTAATTATTTCATTGATTTTTATTTTTACTTCTTCCAGTTGGGATTGATAGCTATTAATTGACTTTAATTGTTTTCTCATAAGCTGCTCATTACCAAAATCAACTTTAATATCAGCAGATATTTTGTTAATTTCAGTTTCTAGATTGTATAGAAGACGATCTAAGTTATCCATTATTTTTGAATCAATTAATGAAAGTATTTTAACTTTCATATATGTTTCCCAAAAGATTACTTTGATTAACAAAGATATTCAATAAATTTTGCACCTGGCTTTTAATGGTAAGTCCTTAATCCTGTCCGTTATATTTGAGGTTTTTTGAAAAGTGATCGCAGTTCCACAACAAGCGATGTCTAACGACAAGCTGCTACCCGTCTATGCTTTGTTTTTAAGGTTTTTTGTAAGGCGATCGCACTCACTCTTCCACAACAGGCGATCGCATTGTTTTTGAGGGTTTCTCCAAAGCGATACTTACGGTAAGCTACGCTAACGCACTCACTCTTCCACAACAGGCGATCGCCTTGTATCATGCCATCATAAAATAAGTAGCTTTTTGGCTTTATGCTCTAATTCTGCTTATGAACGCCTTAACAATCAATCTCAAACCAGTATTGGAACTGACAGATGAACAATTTTTTAATCTATGTCAGGCAAACCGTGACTTGAGATTTGAACGCACTGCAACGGGAGAATTAATTATCATGCCACCCACTGGGGGAGAAACCGGAAATCGCAATGGTAGATTAAATCAACAGTTATTTAATTGGTCAGATCAAGATGGCACTGGTATTGCCTTTGATTCCTCCACAGGTTTTAAACTTCCCAATGGTGCAGACCGTTCACCTGATGCTTCTTGGCTGAGACTGGAACGCTGGAATGCACTGACTGGTGAACAACAAACAAAATTTATACCGCTTTGTCCTGATTTTGTCGTTGAGTTACTTTCGCCAAGTGATAGTTTGAAAGTTGCTCAGGAAAAGATGAGAGAATACATAGATAATGGTGTGCGTTTGGGTTGGTTAATTAATCGTAAATCCCAGCAAGTGGAGATTTATCGGCAAGGACAAGAAGTTGAGGTGTTGGAATCGCCTGTTACTTTGTCAGGAGAAGATGTTTTACAGGGGTTTATTTTAAATATTGAAGCGATTTGGTAACTGAATAACAAAACAAGAGTCATGACATTTATTTTTGAGGTTTTCTGCAAGGCGATCGCTCTTTTGTTAACTATTTTTCTTTAAGGTAAAATTTCAAAGCTATCGCAGTGCTTAGGTCGAAATAATCTAAAGTCTCACCGATCTAAAGTAAATATTTTTTTAATACCATAGCGTTCAGCTATAGCCATAACGCTTGCATCTACAAAATCAATCCGACTATCTGCATACTCATTCAAGATTTCCGCCACACGAATTACATCTTGGTCTGTTAAAGCTACTAAACTAAATCGACTTGCAGATAGTCCTTGCAAAAAAGCTACAACTATAGCTACACCTGCATTACGTCCTACCAAATAAGCTAATTCTGCCAATACTGTTTGTGGTAACAAAATTTGTTTTTGTTGTGTATATACTATTGCAGCAATATTGTGCATTGCATCCGAACGGTTCAACAATGCTACAACAAAACCCGTATCAGCTACTGCTAAGGTTATTTCCACGTCCAACCAGATTTTTCAGTAATCTCTTGTTGGAGAATATCCTCTGACTTTGTAGCTAAATCAGGTGTTCCTGCAAATAAGCCAATTAATGGGTCAGACACAGTATTATCAACTGTTTCTAGCAATTGGATTTCAAGATATAACCTAACAGCTTCGCTGATAATTGATTCAGGAGATTGACCTCGTTCACTAGCCAGATTTATGACTTTTTCTAGTAAAGTCTGTTCCAATTTCCAGTTAAATGTAGAGTCCACCAGATAACTTCTCTCTCTTTAGTAATGAAAAATATTCTAACAAATAGGGGTTTGATACTCATTGTTATAATTTTTTATCTTTAAGTCAAATATACACAGCGATACTTACGGTAAGCTACGCTAACGCACTACTTTTCCACAACAGGCGATGTGTAACGACAAGCTACTATGCGTCTACGCTTTGTTTTTAAGGTTTCCTGTAAAGCGATCGCCCACAATGCCATCATACAATCAGCGATCGCTTTGGAAATGTGGAAGTGCGATGTCTACGATGGTCACTGAGCTTACAGTTCGCGCGGGGTCTTGTAGAGAAGTGCGGGCTACACCTAAGCTTCTATGTTTTTTACGATATCATATTATGATATCATTAAAATGATAGCTATACTTAACTTAACTGTAAAATGGCTGTAATTGTATTGATTAAATGGATCTCAATAACAAACAACGTCAGATTTTAGAGTTAATTTTTACAAATCCTGTACCATCTAATATTTTTTGGAAAGATATTGAAAGTTTATTCATAGCTCTCGGTGCTGATATTACTCAAGGTAGAGGTTCGCGGGTTCGTGTGAAATTAAATGATGTGAAAGCTGTTTTTCACGAACCGCATCCTCAAAATGAGACAGATAAAGGAGCAGTCAAATCTATTAGAGAATTTTTAATTAAGGCAGGAATTGAAATATGATGAATTATAAGGGATACACAGCTAGTATAGAAGTAGATGTAGAAGCAGGAATACTTTTTGGTCAAGTCTTAGATATTAATGACGTGATTACCTTTAAAGCAAAAACTGTAGACGAAGCGCGTCAAGAATTTCAAATTTCTGTTGATGATTATCTTGCTTTCTGTGAAGAACTAGGAGAGGAGCCTGATAAACCATTCTCTGGTAAACTTCCATTCCGCACAACTCCAGAACACCACCGCAAAATATTTATTGCTGCTAAAAAGGCTGGCAAAAGCATAAATGCTTGGATGGATGAAATCTTAACTGTTGCTGCAGATAAAGTAATCAATACCTAGAGTCAACCCTTCTAAATATATTTTTTGCCAAAGTGCATTCGCCTTTGGCATTTTTATAGTAATATTAAAGTTTAAATTTTTTTATTCCTCTGGATTCTAAGTCAAATATACACAGACAAACTGCATTTCTTTATTTTACAAATAAACGTAGACAGGCTTGATATGAGTTTGTTTATCACAATAACTATTGCGATCGCACTCACTCCTCCACAACAAGCGATCGCCCGCCTATATTGCAATCATATAATTAGCGATCGCATTTGCTATTTTGGCGGCAGCATTTGTTATTTCGGCGACAGCATTTATTATTTTGGCGACAGCATTTGCTATTTTGGCGAGCGCATTTGTTATTTCGGCGACAACATTTATTATTTTAGCGAGCGCATTTGTTATTTCGGCGACAACATTTCTCATATCTTGCACCTGGAAATATTGATGTCAAAACCACAACTAAGTGTAAGAGGAATTAATCGCTCAATTTCAAGTAAAAGAAGAGACACGACT
>JBALDB010000038.1:0-169454 GCA_036918135.1 Nostoc sp. | reverse complement strand
TCAGCTGTTAACTGAATTGACCTCTATCGTAATTACCACAAGCTTTCAAAGTCCTCAGCAATTGTTCTTGTTTTACATAAAAGAAGAAGATTTACATAAATTTAACCACCGCATAAAACAGATTTATTCACTTGTTCAAAAATCTAGTTTTATGGCAGAGCCAACAATTACAGAAATTTTCGGAACTGGAGCAACAAGACTTGCAAGCGGGGCAGCTACACCAAGCGCTGGTTTATTTATTCCTGACAGTGCTTTTGTCACAGCAGGATTAGCTACACCGACTACCGCAAGCGCCGAAGGACATTTCGCAGCAATCGCATTGAATGCACAAAGTTATCTAACACAAACGAACTTTGATGCAAATACCGACCAAAGTATTTATATTGCTAAGGGGTTTTCTAGTTTTACAACTAGAGGAAATGACGATTACAGAGTGGATCAGCTAACAATTAGCCTTGCAAAAATTGATAGCACTGCAACGATTGACCCCGATAACTACTAATGGCTTGCCAGCTTACTATTAATTATTCCTCCAATTATGGCGGGGGTAGCGCCACTTTTGATGTACCTGATGGCAGCTACCAATCAGCTTACGTCTATTGGTATCCCGGCGTTAGTAATCCCAGAAGGTATGATGTTCGCTCAGATGGCGAGCAAGGAACAGTTACGCTGGCGGGTTCCTACTATCCACCAAATGATTTTAATGTTTCTTACGATAGCTTTTCTAATACTTGTGCCCCTCCAATTATTGCCTACGATTGCATAAACGGTGCATGTATAAAGAAATCAGTTTACAACACACCAGGTTTGTACACTTCATTAAGTGAATGCGAAACTGCTTGCGGAACTGGTTGTAGTGGTAAGTGCATTCCTAATAGTGAATGGGCACAAATCGAAGGATTAGCTAATCAACTTAAATTAAGGAATTGCTCCTAAATGTCTTCTTCTAGCACAATTTCTCATCTCCAGCAGGCTTTGAATTGTGCTGGTAAATGTGATTGCTGTGCCAACTTGCAATCCCAAATTAATCAATTAAAAGCACAAATAGCAGGCTTAAAAAATGTAGATGAAAATGCGATTGTACAGCGTTCGGTTAAAGCTTCTGAGGCTAGTATTGTTCCCCAAATTGCACCTGCGGCGACAGCAGCAGTGGCTGTGGTTTATAGCAAGCTAGAACCGCAAATAAATAACGCTTTAAGTACTGCTAAAGAATCCATCGAGAGAAGTTTTCGTGCTGAAAATGCTGCTACCAACAGCGAAAACAACTCACTAGCTGCCAAAAGAAAATCCGAGCAAGCTATTTCTGAGGCTGTTACAGCAAAGAATGAGGCTCTAGAATCATCTCGAACAGCAGGACAAGCCCAATCAACAGCCAACAGTGCTAAAAATACGGCTCAGACAGCTAGTAGTGAAGCAAGGTCGGCAACTTCAGCAGCGGGTACAGCAACCAACATAGCAAATAGGGCAAATGACGTAGCTTTTAAGGCACAAAACGACGCTTTTACCGCACAAAGGAAAGCTACTAATTCAATAGATATTGCTAGAAGTGCATCTCAAAAATCTGAATTAGCAAACAATATTGCCAATCAGGCTGATTTTAAAGCCGGAAATGCTGTAAATCGTTCTAATTCAGCAGAAAGGATTGCTAGCACTTCATTATCCAAAGCAGAAGGAGCGACATCAGCCGCAGTTAAGGCATCGTCAGAAGCTTTAAATGCATCATCAGAAGTATCAGGATTAAAGGGGGTTGTTGAAGGGGTAAAAGGCAAGGTAGGGCAACTAGGAAATTTAGTAACGAAATTAGAAAACTCTGTAGGCGATGCCATTCTGAAAGCTGGTAAAGCAATCGGATTAAGCGAACAAGCAATATTAGCTACAGGTAAATTAGCCAGTAGAATACTTGAGATATTTAATATCATTGCCACAATCTTCACCTTACTCGAACAGTTAGCTGTACTTAATATCCTTGGCGAACGCATTGACGCTGTAGAGCGGTTAGTAGATTCAGTTGCCAATGATGTATCTAATATTTTGGGTAGATTGCTCGGTCTTCAGAATCGCATACAGCGAGTAGAAGGAGATGTTTCCGGAGTGCGAGTACTTGCTAGTGACGCTTTAGCTGTCGGCAATAGAGCAGTTGCAATTGGACAAAATGCCCGTAGTGCAGCCGGAGTAGCACAAAGTGCAGCTAATCAAGCACAGACCACCGCTGATAGTGCGGTACGTAATGCAAGTAGGGCTAACGAAAACGCTACAACCGCTTTCAACAAAGCCAACGAGGCTAAGGGCATCGGCGAACAGGCCAAACAAATTGGTACTCAAGCTTTGCAAAAAGCAGGTGAAGCGCTAGGCATTGCCCTAACAGCTATTTCACTGTATCAGGGAATCAAGTATCTCAAAGGACTCAAAGGCGATCCTGGTATTCCTGGTAGGCAGGGTATCCCAGGTAGGGACGGGTTAAACGGTCGCAACGGTTTAGATGGTCGTCCAGGACGTGATGGAGTGCAGGGCGCTCCAGGAATAACTCAAATTATCCAAATTCCAGGTAGAGACGGCAAACCGGGCAGAGACGGACTTAACGGACTTCCCGGCAGACCAGGCAGAAACGGATTTAACGGTATCAACGGAAGGGACGGTAAAGACGTGAATCCAGCAGACTTAGCAGGATTAAGGGCGTTAATTGTTTCTCAACACAATCAAACTAGGACTAGCAACGTCGCTCAGCACAATACCACTAGAACAACAATTCTGACGCCAATTATGGCAGCATTAGCGCCAATTTTTGCATTATGTAAGCAGATATTTGACATTGTGAGTAAGTTTAGTGATGCAGCGCAATTAGCATTACTAAACATTATTAACAATAAGCTTGGTAAGCAAGTGACAGGAGGTATTTCCGGCTTCATAGAAACTATCGCCAAAAATACATACCTTGAAAAAGCTTTATCAGTTTTAACGTTTGCCGTAACAGTGCATAACGGATTAATGCTAAGTAATCAACTCGGTCAAACGTTAATTATGATTATTGACCAAGTACTTGGATTTATCCTTCCCAAGGGTATAGATGGTAATCCAATTAACTTCTCAGAAGTATTAGGAAAAGCGGTACATGAAGTAATTGCTGACACTATTGGGGAAGCCAACTACACTACGCTAAGTGAAGACTGGCAGAAAGCAAACCGAATATATCAAGCAACCTCAAATGTCTTCAATCAAGTTACTCAACTTGGGGGGCTAATCACAACTGGATTAGAAGTTATTGGCGGTAATCTTGGCAAGATAGGGAACGCATTAAGAAAAGGTGGGGTGCTATTAGAAAATGCCTATGGGTACATGAACCCACAGCCGAATCTTCAAGGTAAATTCTTCTCTTTCATGAACACGACTAATGAAAAATTGAGTTCTATTGCCGCAGTCGTCGCTATTCCTATTGCTTTTAAAGATGTACTAGGCGGTATCAGTAGCAGTACGGCTGATTTAAAAAGAGAGATATCGCAAACCGATCCAAAGGATGAACACGGGAACCCAATTAAAGATGCAGACGGTAATATCGTCCATTACAAACCAGGGGTAGAAGTTCCAACGCCAATAGTAGAAGAAGCCAAGGGAGAACAGGCAAAGGCTGATTCAACAAACTTTCTTGAGTTGGTATTAGAAGATATTTTTGATGGAGGTGATTAAGATTAATGACAACAATTACACCAGCACAACCACCCGATGATAAGTTACCTGATAATTTTGACCCTTTTGAACATTTACAAAAAATCTACATTCCTCAGCATAATGCATTAGTAAAGCGCTATTTTAGCGATTTGGGAGATGATTGGAAACCGAATATCACTTCACCCAGAAGTGCGCTAAGAGTTGCTTGCACCATGACAGATAACGACAATCAATTGATGATGAATTTACGGCATCATTTATTGTTTGATTTGTTGGGGTATGGCAGAAAAGATTTAGGAATTTTTTATGGAATTCCGGCTGAACATTTTCAAGAATCCGTCGATGGCAGACCACAAGTATTTTTGTACTTCTCTCAGGATGCTGCCAGCGTCCCCTCAGGAGAAAAGAAAGTAGAAGCTGAATACAGCTTTCGCTTAATGAACGAAACACCAGCGACGATGACCCCAGTCAAAGCAATAGCATTAGCAAAAGAGATTAAGCAACAGTTTGTTTCTGGTGGACAAGGGGTGGTGTTCACAAAAGGAAAAAATATTTACAAGTACTACCATGAAGAACATGGGTATAGGCTACAAGTCTACGGGAATACTGAAGCTGATACACAAGATATAATTACTCGCCTTTTAAAATGTCAAGATATTTTATATGACGAGAATCGATTAGTAGTTAGTACCCCCAAAAAAGCCTCAATTACTAATCAAACAGGAACGCAATTAGTATATGGAAAACAAAAGAAAAAACCAAGATACCGACCTGTAGCCAATGTTCGTTTTCGATATGCTTATATGTATTTACGAGGCAACGAAAGACCCGTTTATTTAGTTGATACTACTGGACGATATCATGGGTCACTTGCATAAAAGATAAGTCAATCACTTGAATAGCAATTGGTTGAATTTATCTCAGGTAATTACTTATCATGTTTATTTTAATTAAAAGAAAATATATATTATTTTTAGTTCGATGAACATTAATATCTGAAAATGACAACCAACTTCAATTCTAGAATTTATTTCAAGGGTTTCATGGTTCGTATTTTGTGGGGTTCATTTATTAGGGCAGAGTGAAGTCTCGGAAAATACACTGAAGCTTTCGTGGAATTAAAATTGCTATTTTAAGTGCTTTTTCGTAGCAACTAATTTGATTTAAAATAATAGGCAATTTTTCTCAAGTCGTAATGCGTAACTAAAATCGGAACCCTTAAGGGTTCCTTACAACAAGTAAAGCATGAAAAGCTTGCTAGAACTTGATTACGTCCAAATAGAAAAATTATGGCTAACTTAAAACAGGCTTATTACATTTCATTAGGAACTGGTATCGCTTTTAAATTTTCTGGTACTAAGACTATTTACACTGATGCAATTTGCACCTTGCTAGGTATCCTTAAAACACCTCCTGCAAATGCCAAAGTTTTTAGTGGCAGTGCTGCCACTTTCGGTGTTAGTAAAGTCCGAGTGAAATACATTAAGAGTGGTACTATTCAAGCCGATAACGCAGTTTTTGCTACAGGCAACCTTTTAGTTGCACCAGCAAAACTTGAAGATGCATTGGCAGGCTTAAGTGGACAAAATTATAAAGGTAAAGATATCACTGAAGCTTACCTAGCACGCAAGAGAATCTTTGTCTAATCTGACAGCTATTTGTTAATTCCACTGTTAGGTTAAATTTTCACTTTTTCGCTTTTTAAAACTTCCAAGACTTTCACTCTGCTAAAAAAAAGGTAATTTTATGTCAAAATTTGTTATTTCTATTGCAGACGCTGATAACAAATTGAAGGGTTATTACTCTTCTACTACTGCTTCTGATGGGTTATTGACTGAAGATTTGAATGCAGCCAATATTTTCTCAAGCAAAGCTGAGGCTAGGGCTGTAGCTGGTCGTTACCAATCGCTAAATCCAGATGTTGAGGTTTTGGTTAAATCGGTTGAAGTAACTGTGAAACTCTCCTAAATCATTTTTGTGACAGAGTGGTAGAGGTAGAATTCGATGACGCTTAATTGGTCACTAATACATAGCAGCCACACAAACATTAACGGCAACAGTTCAGAAATCTCTATCACTCCATCTCTTACAGGTAAATATATTATTGTCTTTACCGACAGTCTTGGGGCTAATCCTACATGGTATAGAGCAGGATACTTACTGCCTTATTTTGAGGATAATACTATCGGTAAAGTCTATGGGAGAAGCAAGTTTATAAGCCTGAGAAGGCACACTTTCATCAAGCTTACTGATTGGGAATTTCTTAATCATTTTGCATTTAAGCCTGTTCCTTGGTTAGTGGATATTCAAATAAAAATTTGGTCAACTGCTGACTATGCAATTTATGACCAGGATGACCGAATTGAGGATAGGCTGAATGAAATTTATGATAATTTACAATGAAAATTGATGTTAACAATGCCTTTACCGTTTGTTCTTTATTATTTATGCTAGTTGCTGGCATCTATCGATTAGCACAGATTGAAGCTAGCATTAATACTAGAATTAGTAACGTACAAACTAGTTTATTAACAGCTATTGATTCTGCTAAAGACAATATTGTTGAGAAATTACATGATAATGAAAAAACACTAGATATACATTTAACTGAATATCAAGGTAGAAATCGGCATTATGAATATCTATTTAACGAACTTAATAACAAGTTAGTACACCAAGGCAATAGAATTAAAGACTGGATTGACCAAATCGCCACATACTTACACGAAAAAGGCGGCTTTATTATCCGCGACCGTAGGCTTTAGCTTATTGGGGATTTCAAGTTAGAAAAACTAATTGCAAAAGAGGCTAGTCAGAAGCAAATTTGTGTGCTATACTCATATATGACTAAAAAACATGGCTCAGTAGCTCAGTTGGTTAGAGCACGGGACTCATAAGCCTGGGGTCGTTGGTTCAAATCCGACCTGAGCCATTCTATAAATTATTAAAATAACGCTACTACAAAATTTCAGCTTTAAGTAATTAATGGGACGATCGCCTTTGATGTCTGCAAGGTGATTGCAATTGCCCCAGCACATACGCTATCTATCAAAATCCTGCCTCGCTATTTCACTCTCAAAGTTCAAGATTGAGGTTAACTCATTGAACAGGACAAGGGAACATTCTCCCCTTGTCCTCTTTATAGTCAGAGCTTGACATTCTTCGATAGTACATTTAACCTATTAGTTAATTAACCACTAGGTTAAATAAAAATGTCTAGCGATCAACTGAGCGTCACCTTTGCCGCCCTTGCCGATCCGACACGACGTGCGATCCTGGCTCACCTCGCCAAGGGTGAGGCATCGGTCACTGAGCTAGCCAAGCCCTTCGAGATGAGCCTTCCTGCAATCTCCAAGCACCTCAAGGTATTGGAGCGTGCTGGACTGATCGTGCAAAGTCGTAAGGCTCAATGGCGACCCTGCCAAATCAAAGCACAGCCGCTCAAAGACGCGGCGGATTGGATCGAGCAATATCGTCAATTCTGGGAAGAGAACCTCGATCGGCTGGATGATTACCTGCACGTATTACAAACCCAGGAGGAACAAGATGAGCAATAAAAATGATTCCGTTGATGCTCAATCTCAACGCGAGATCGTCATCACCCGCATCTTCAGGGCGCCGCGTCAACTCGTGTTTCAGGCGTGGACCGATCCGAAACACATAGCGCAGTGGTGGGGACCAAAAGGCTTTACGACTCGGGTGAGCGAGCTGGATCTGCGTCCGGGCGGTAAATGGCGCTACGTGATGATTGCTCCAGACGGCACGGAGTACCCAGCCAAAGGCGTCTTTCGCGAAATCGTGCCCCTTGAAAGGATTGTTACCAGTGATGAATTTGATGAAGGTTTTGAAAAGGTCGTGAACGCTGAACTACCAAAGGGAATAGTGATGACGGCGATTTTTGAGGATTTGGAGGGCAATACCAAACTCACACTCAGGATTGTGCATGAGTCTTTTGAGGATCGGCAAAAGCACGAAAAAATGGGAGTCATCGAGGGATGGAACTCCAGCTTTGACTGCCTCGACGAGTTCTTGACTGAAGCTTGAGTTTCCCTTGGAATATTAGCGTCATGCTGATATTTCATCTAGATAATCAACTTTCAAAATTAGAAAATATGGCTACTAAAATTTTCGTGAATCTGCCAGTCAAAGACCTCAATCGCTCTGTGGAGTTTTTTACCAAACTCGGCTTCAGTTTTAATACCCAATTTACTGACGAGACAGCTACTTGTATGATTGTGGGCGAGGATATATTCGTCATGCTATTGACTCAAGATAAGTTCAAGACCTTTACTCCCAAAGAAATTTGTGATGCGACCAAAAGCACAGAAGTGCTTGTGTGTTTATCTTCTCAGAGCCGAGAAGAAGTCGATGAAATAGTTCGCAAGGCAGTCGCTGCCGGCGGAACAACCTACAATCAACCCCAAGACCACGGTTTTATGTACGGACATGGGTTTGAGGACTTAGATGGCCACATTTGGGAAATTATTTATATGGAGCCAAGCGCAATCAATCAAAATTGAAAATGCGCCACTCGGCACTATTTAAGATGGCGGATGACTTCGGCAACTGACCAAGCTTGAGCGATCGCTCCTCTGGGTGTATGAGGTAAATCGCCATCAAAAATCTCAGAAATAGAACCAATACAAGCGGCAGATAAAAAGTGATCTAGCAGTGGTTGCCAATCAAAAGGCAGTGGTTGTTGTGGATAAAAACGTTGCCAAGCCCGAATATACGGGCCAATTAGCCAAGGCCAAACACTACCTTGGTGATAAGCGCGATCGCGTTGCTCTTGGTTACCCTCATATTTGCCTTTGTATTCTGGATCTCCTGGATCGAGACTGCGAAGACCATAGGGAGTAAGCAAGCTCGCAGTTGCCAAATCTAGTATCTGACACCCTTGCTCTTGAGAAAACCCACAATGTTGCAGCGACAGCGCCAAAACAGCATTGGGACGAATTTGAAAATTTCGGCGATCGTCCGGCTCAATAGTATCGTAGAGATAACCTAGCTGAGGATTCCAAAACTTTTGCAAGGAATTTTTCACCCGTTGTGCTTGCTGAGCATAACGTTGCGCTTGTTTACTAAGACGCACTGGCTCACCTAACTCCAGTTGGCTCAAGCGTTTTGCCCACTGACTTATCCAACATAAAGCAGAATACCACAGCCCATTGATTTCCACTGGTTTACCATAACGAGGAGTAACAGGGTGTGCCCCAATTACCACATCCATCCAAGTAAGGGCTACACCACGAGCATCCCAACCAATTAGTCCGTCAGTAGCATCAGCTTGGATGTTATAGCGTGTGCCAGCAACAAAGGCTTTATGAATTTGCTGCACTGTCGGGAACTGCTCTGCCAAAAACTCCCAGTCTTGTGTAGCTTGCAAATAAAGTCCTAAAGTCTCAATCCACCAAAGGGGCGCATCAATACTATTATAAAATGGTTCATTATCAACATCAAAAAAGGCATTAGGAATCAAACCGTGGCGACAGTAGTGCCCAAAGGCTCGCAATAGTTCTTTTGCTAGATCGAAGCGCTGGGGAACTAGCATCAATCCTGGCAGAGCAATTAATGTATCCCGTGCCCAGTCAGAAAACCAGTGATAACCAGCAATCACTGTAGGGCCTGCTATTGAAGCTCGATAAACGATAAACTGATCGCTGGCTTTAAGTAGTTGTTGCCAGAGTAGGGAGTGGGGAGTGGGCACCGAGAAAGAAGCAGAGAAGCAAGGTGCAGGGGACAGAGGTGATTCCTCTTTTTGAGCTGCTGCTGTTTGCTCCCCCGCTTCTTTGCTAGTCCCTAGTCTCCAGTTCCTAATTCCTCCCGCACTCCATCCAAAAATCTCAGAGAGCCTTTTTTGTTCTGCTTCCACTGCTTGTGCAAAAGTTTCCGAGGTGAGAACGCCTACCAGGGGGTTGGGAAAACCTACTCGTGCTTCTAGAGTCACTGCATCTCCTGGTTGGAGTGTAACTATCAAGTAACCAGGACTGTGGAGGTCTTCTCGATCGCCTAATCCCCGTTTTGTCTCTTCAGAGAAGCGATAATTCCAATACCAAACTACATCTGGTTGGTAATTTCCTTGTGTCCAGCGCAGATGCCAAGGTATACCAAAATGCCCAAATTTTCTCGCTTGCAGACACACTTGCTGTTGCTCAAGCAATTGTGAGAACTGTAATTCTGAGTTAGCACTCTGCTGATGGTGAAAGTCACGTTCTGCTATCAGCAGTCGTAACCGTAAAATCGCTCGTTCGCTTCCCTGATAACGGTAGTGGATCAAAATCCGATGAGAGAATGGGGATTGAGAAGTATTCTTTCGAGTTTCCAGTTCCTCGTTCCTAGTCCCCATGCCCCAGTCCTCAGTCCCTTCCCAACCATAGGGCATCACCAATTGTCTAGTTAACTGCCAATTATCTCCACCCCAAATCCATTTTGGAACCGGGTTAATATCAAAAGAGCGTAGCAGTTCGTAGCCCGCGTGTTCAATCTGACCGTTACCCCAAATATTTGTCCCCAGTCCCACAACACCCCCTGATACTTCCAAGCTAGCTTCTAGGTGCGATAACAACAAAGTACGCTCCGCAGGGGGGTTTATAGCGGCAAACAGCCAACCGTGATAAGTGCGTGTACGGATATCAGAAATCGTACCACTGGCAAAACTTCCTAGACCATTGGTAAGCAACCATTCTCTTGTATCTAAATCTGGCATTTGCTACTCAAAATCGTTATGAGTATGATATAGTTGTAACAGATCGTAATTAAACTGTGAGAGCGTAGATGGGTGAGTTTTACCTGACCCAAATTCCACGCTGCTAAATCGATAAAGGAGAATTAAGTTAATGTCCTTGACTTATGGAACAGAAGGATGCCTCCGCGTTGGTCAACAAGCTCCCGATTTCACAGCAACAGCTGTGGTAGATCAGGAATTTAAGACAATCAAACTTTCTGATTATCGCGGTAAGTATGTCATCCTGTTTTTTTACCCCCTAGACTTTACGTTTGTTTGTCCGACTGAAATTACAGCATTTAGCGATCGCTACGAAGAATTCAAGAAGGTTAATACGGAAATCCTTGGTGCTTCCGTTGATAGTGAATTTTCTCACCTTGCTTGGATTCAAACCGATCGTAAGTCTGGTGGTGTTGGCGACCTGAATTATCCTTTAGTCTCTGACATCAAGAAAGAGATTAGCGCTGCTTACAACGTCCTCGACCCAGCAGCTGGCATTGCCTTGCGTGGTCTGTTCATCATAGACAAAGATGGTATCATACAGCACGCCACAATTAACAACTTAGCTTTTGGTCGCAGCGTTGATGAAACCCTGCGGACATTGCAAGCAATCCAGTATGTTCAATCTCACCCTGACGAAGTGTGCCCAGCTGGTTGGCAACCTGGTGACAAGACAATGAATCCCGATCCAGTGAAGTCCAAAGTTTACTTCTCTGCTGTTTAGATTAGGTTTTCTGAAATTGAATCTCGCTTGCTGATATTAATTCGGCAATCAATGAAATAACCACAGATAAACAAAGAATCTATCTGTGGTTTTCTAATCGAAGGGGAGCAGGGAAGCACAAAAGAAGTTGCAGCACTCTTTTCCTTGCACCCTTCGGGTCTGGCAATGCCCAATCGTTTTAAATCATCTCAAAAATATGCTAACTTCAACTGATTTTAGTGGATTATTAAATGAGCGATTCTTTCGCAACTTTTTCCCAATTCCAGCTACAAATGAACTTAGGCTAGGAGTGGGAACGCCAGATTTTCAACTGCCAGATATAACCAACGGAACTTTAGTAAAATTGTCTGATTATAAAGGTAAGCAACCTGTGTTACTTGCCTTTACTCGCATCTTTACTGAAAAGCAATATTGCCCTTTTTGTTTTCCTCACATCAAAGCTTTGAAGGAGAATTACGAACAATTTAAAAATCGGGGAATAGAAGTTTTGATGATTACTAGTACTGATGAACGGCAGAGTCAAATAGTCGTAAAAGATTTAGGCTTACAAATGCCTTTACTTAGCGACCCTAGTTGTCGAGTATTTCAGTCATATAATGTAGGACAAGCTCTGGGAGCGCCTTTACCAGCACAGTTTGTATTAGATAAAGAAGGAAAACTGCGATATTGGCATTTATTTTCCTTCTGGGATCGCAATGCTAGTGTTGAAACATTGTTAGAACAATTTATTGATTAGTACAAGAGATTAGGTAATCTAAATAATTCGTAATTTGTAATTCATAGTTACCTACAACTTAAGTCGTCGGCTTGGAATAAGAACGCCTTAGCGCCCAGTGGCTCGCCTGGGCGCTTTGTATCTGGCAGTACGTGTCTGTTGACAAATATGTATTTTAAGTGGGCTGACCACAACTAAAGTTATTTTAATTACGAATTACGAATTACGAGAAATCCATCGTGAATGGGCTTTTATGCAGTCGGCAAAGCACGAATCATCCTGACTAATTCTTCTGGCGCGACGGGTTTACTCACATGCTGCTGAAATCCCGCTTGCAATGCCTGTTGCTGATTAAAATCTCCAGCATAAGCGGTCAGCGCGATCGCCTTCACCTGTCCATTTTGTTCCGGTGGAAGTCCTAGCACCTGTTGCATCAGCATATACCCGTCCATCTCTGGCATCCCAATATCACTCAGCAGCACATCCAGTTGGGATTGCATCAGCAGGGCAATGGCTTCTGCCCCAGAAGCAGCAGTGATTACGGTTGCCCCAGCCTGCTCGACCACAAAGGCAATGAAGTCACGCGAGTCAGTGTCGTCATCCACGACCAAAATCTGCAATCCGGTGAGGGGTAAGGATGAACGATCGACGACAAAGGACGAATCTAACTCACCTTCTGCCTGCTGCCCTCTGCCTTCTGCCTTCAAAAGCGGTAGCCTGACTGTAAACGTCGCCCCCTGCCCCTCTCCCGCGCTCTCTGCCCCAACCGTGCCGCCATGTAACTCCACAATCTGACGGACGATCGCCAGCCCTAACCCTAATCCGCCAAACTTGCGCGTGGTGGCTCTGTCTTCTTGTTGAAAAGAGTCAAACACATGGGGGAGGAAGTCGGGAGCAATGCCTTTTCCAGTGTCGGTAATGATGATTTGAGCAACGGATTTTGCAACAGATGAAGCGGATATGCGGATTGTTCTATCCGTTTTATCCGTTTCTTTATTCGTTGCCAACTTCACCTCAACCCGACCTTCATTCGGTGTAAATTTCACCGCATTGGAAAGCAGATTCCACACGACTTGTTGTAACCGAGTGGCATCCCCTGAAACCGTTCCGACTTCTGAGTTCAAATCGGCTGCGACTTGAATTGATTTGGCCTCTGCCGCCAAACGCACCGTTTCTATTGCGGCTCGAATCACCGTTGCTAAATTAACCGGGCTGACGTTGAGATTGAGTTTGCCGCGCAAAATTCGCGACACATCCAGCAAGTCCTCAATCAGTTCCGATTGCAGTTGGGCGTTGCGTTCAATCGTATTCAATGCCTGTTCGGTTTTTGCCGCGTCTAGTTTGCCGCCTCGCAATAGTTTTGCCCAGCCCAGAATTGGGTTGAGGGGCGAGCCTCCTTCGGAGGAGCTTCGCTAACGCAATTCATGAGATAGCACCGCCAAAAACTCATCTTTGATGCGATTGGCTCGTTCTGCTTCTTCTCGTGCCGATTGAGTCTGTTGGAGCAAGCGATCGCGTTCTGCTTCCGCTTGTCGTTGCTCAATTAAATCGGCGGCTTGACGAGCCAGGAGATCGAGAAATCGCAACTCGCGATCGCTGGGGCGATGATGTTTGTGCCAGTGGGTTGAGATGATGCCGAGCGCTCAGCCAGAACGGGTAATCAGCGGCGTAGACTGAGCCGATAAATACCCTGCCTCGACATGCACGCGGCAAGAACCATCCGGGTCTTGGCTTTCTGGAACATCGAAATCGATAAAGGCGCGCTCGCCACTTTGCAAAGCCATGCCGCAAGATGTATTGGAACGGGCATCCACGCGACTGAAATGCTTAAACATCGCTGGCGTGATGTTCTGCATGGCAAGCATCACCAGTTCCTGGGTCGCAACATCGAGCAGTTGAATGGTGCCTGCCTGAGCTTGGGTAATGGCGATCGCGGCAGAGATAAGTTCTTGGTAGAGGGTTTGCACATTGCCTTCTGTGACCAATCGCGCTCCCAGTTCCTGCAGCAGTTGGGTATCTTGCAGATCCGCAGTGAGTTCGTCGAGCGATTCGACGGCTTGATACGCCGCCGACGCGAATTTTTCCAGACTTTTAAGCTGGCGCAAATCTTCTAGATCGAATTTGCGTCGATCGTTGTGAGTGATCGCCCAGATCGTGCCGACGGCTTTTCCTTCAACGTAAAAAGGGACGAGCAGGCATTCTTCGATCAGCGGCGTAATCGGCAGAAAATAGGTGTAACGCAGCTCGAAATGCCGGAACAGCAGGGGGACGTTGTAGTCCAAAACGTCGCCGCACGGACCGAATTCGCGCGGCGTGCCGCTGCCGATATGCGGCTTCCACTCTCCCGCAATCGCCGGCCAGTAAAATCGCTTTTCATCCTTAGTCAAAAGACTGATGCCGGAGGAGTCAGCCTTAAAGACATTGAGAATTTCGTCAGCCAGCGTTTGCAGAATGTCGCGCGGCGCATCGGCGAGCGCCTGAACGAGCCGCGCTAACGCACGGTTTTCGGTTTCATAATCCGGCGGGCGCGACGGTCGGCGGCTGAGTTCCTCGTTGCAAAGGATGGCTTCGAGCGGCACGAGGCTGTCTTCCGGGAGATTACTCAAAGCGTCATTTTTAGATTTATTATTCGCCACTACTCTTTCTCACTCGCTCAAATTCAAACGGGTAACGCTCGGCTTTGCCCAGCCTTCGGCACAAATCATTAATCTCTTTTTTCAACTCGAACTGTCCGTCATACCTAATTCGTCAGCGAACTTTTCCTAAGATAGCTGCATCGTGGCCCGCAGTTCTCGCACGAACTGAGCGATTGCGGGATTTTTTTCTAATAATAAATGCAAGACCTATTTTTTATTAATTAAATAGTATAGCAGGAGGCAGGAGGTAGAACTATTCTTAGCTCCCCTTCTCGTTTGTGTCTGTGTGTCTTGCCTGAGCCTCAATCATCCCTTTATTTAGCAATACCGATTGATTATTCTCTTGCACACATTTTTTGATTTTCTCTAGGTAAAAGAAGTGGTGTAATGAGTAAATATACTTCGTTATCCGCAGATGCATCTTGTGGAAGTTCCTCAAATATAGATATCCATAGCAGACTATAGAAAGAAGAAAATATCTCTGACACGTTTTCAAGCAGCAAAGGCTTTTTGTAGTTAAGGAGGATTTATGCGTGCAGTACTTATGGCAGGCGGTTCGGGAACGCGGCTTCGTCCGTTAACTTGCGATCTGCCGAAACCGATGGTGCCTATCCTCAATCGACCAATTGCCGAACATATTATTAATCTACTCAAAAGACATCAAATTACAGAAGTTATTGCGACATTGCATTATTTACCTGATGTCTTGCGAGATTATTTTCAAGATGGCAGCGATTTTGGCGTCCAGATGACCTATGCTGTGGAAGAAGACCAGCCTCTAGGTACAGCCGGTTGTGTAAAAAATATTGCCGAACTTCTTGATGAAACTTTTTTAGTAATTAGCGGCGATAGTATAACAGATTTTGACCTGACGGCAGCGATCGCATTTCACAAACAAAAAAAGTCAAAAGCTACTTTGATTTTGACCAGAGTTCCCAATCCAATTGAATTTGGGGTGGTAATTACCGATGAAGAACAACAAATTCGGCGATTTTTAGAAAAACCCTCTACTAGTGAAATTTTTTCTGATACCGTCAACACTGGCACTTATATTCTCGAACCAGAAGTTTTGGAATATCTACCGGTAAATACTGAATCTGACTTTTCCAAAGATTTATTTCCTTTACTTTTAACAAAAGATCAGCCAATGTATGGTTACATTGCTGAAGGTTACTGGTGTGATGTCGGTCACTTAGATGCCTATCGGGAAGCTCAGTATGACGCATTAGACCAGAAAGTGCAATTAGATTACGCCTACAAAGAAGTTTCTCCTCAATTGTGGGTAGGTCAAAATACTTATATCGACCAAACGGCTGTAATTGAAACCCCAGCAGTGATTGGTGATAATTGCCGCATCGGGGCAAGAGTCCAGATTGAGGCAGGAACCGTAATTGGCGATAATGTTACTATTGGTGCTGATGCTAATCTCAAACGTCCCATCGTTTGGAATGGAGCAATCATTGGCGAAGAAGCACAGCTTTCCGCCTGTGTGATTTCTCGTGGCACTCGTGTAGACCGCCGCGCCCAAGTATTAGAAGCTGCTGTTGTAGGTTCGCTTTCCACGGTAGGAGAAGAAGCTCAAATTAGTACTGCTGTGCGTGTTTGGCCGAATAAAAAGATTGAGTCAGGTGCCATTTTAAACATTAACTTGATTTGGGGAAATATTGCTCAACGAAATTTATTTGGGCAACGTGGTGTCCAAGGATTAGCTAATATTGATATCACCCCAGAATTCGCAGTGAAGTTGGGAGCTGCTTACGGTTCTACCTTAAAACCTGGTTCTAAGGTAACGGTTTCCCGCGACCAGCGTAATATTTCTCGAATGGTGACGCGATCGCTGATTGCTGGTTTGATGTCAGTAGGTATTGATATTCAAAACCTCGATGCGACGGCTATCCCTATCGCCCGCACAGTTATACCTACAATGGCGGTAGCAGGTGGTATCCATGTCCGCGTACACCCCGATCGCCCTGACTACATTTTGATTGAATTCATGGATGCTAAAGGGATTAATATCTCCAAAGCCGTGGAAAAGAAAATCGAAGGGGCTTACTTTAAGGAGGATATGCGGCGGGCGCAAATTCATGAAATTGGCGATGTGTCTTACCCCAGCCAAGTCATTGACCGCTACTGCACTGCTTTTGAAAAACTTTTGCACGTTCATACACTCCGTAACAGTCGGGCAAAAGTGGTGATTGATTATGTTTATGCGGTATCTGGGGCAGTTTTACCCCAAATGTTAGATAAATTTGGCGCTGACGCGGTGGTGCTGAATGCCAGTGTCAATAAAACGGCAATGTCGGCAACTGACCGCGAAGGACTGCTGACTCAGTTAGGTCATGTAGTGGAAGCGCTGAAAGCTAACTTTGGCGTACAAGTATCGGCAAATGGAGAACAGCTAATTTTAGTTGATGAATCAGGCTATCCAATTCGGGGAGAAATGCTAACAGCACTGATGGTAGACATGATATTAACTGCTAACCCCAGAGGAACGGTAGTAGTACCAGTTCATGCTTCCAGCGCTATCGAACAAGTCGCCCGTCGCCATGATGCCAGAGTGATTCGCACCAAAGCCAATCCTACAGCTTTGATGGAAGCTTGTCAGAAAAATCCCAATGTGGTGCTAGGAGGTAGTGGAGAAACTGGTTTTATTTTCCCGCAATTGCATCCGGGATTTGATTCCATGTTCTGCATTGCGAAGATAATTGAGATGTTGACTATACAAGAGCGATCGCTTGCCAGTGCCCGGTCAGAATTGCCCCGTGTAATTCACAAAACTTATACAGTACGCTGTCCGTGGACGGCTAAGGGTGCTTTAATGCGCTACTTGGTTGAAACTCATCCAGCCCAAAATCTAGAACTAATCGACGGCGTAAAAATTTGCCAACCCTACGATGACAGTTGGCTGTTAGTTTTACCAGATGCCAGCGAACCACTGGTACATTTGTATGCAAATAGCAACGATCGCGATTGGGTAGATGAGACTATGAGAAACTACCGCACCCGCGTCCAGGCTTTTGTAGAAAGACAACAAGAATATCAACCCGCGGAAGTGTAATTCGTAATTGCTAATACTTCGACTGCGCCCTTCTCTTTCAGAGACACTTGTGCGTAGCTTGCTTAAGAGCAGGGGTACGGCTACGCTCAGGACAAGCTCAGTACAAGTTCGTAATTCGTAATTAAACAATTCAATTACGAATTACGTAGCTTGCTTCTCGCATAAAAGCGAGTACTTACAAATCACGATTTATCATCGAGGACATTCTGGTAAACTTCTCTTGGCGTAATAGCAATCAAAATGAATTAGAGCTTCCCTACTAGAAGCAAATTCTGTAGTTGTGGTGTATGAGCTACTTGTTGGACTTGCTTCAGCTGACCAAATTTTTAAGTAGTAACTAGTATTATCATCGGTAGACCATAATTCATAACGGTATTCACCTCCTCCTCCCTGGCTATTTAAATAATCAGCTAGTGCTGTATTTGATGCAGACACAAAGGTAAATCCGCTCAAAACAGGAATTACAGCTACTTTTAGTATTTGGATTAATTTCATATATCGACAAAAAACTAACTTTCTCTAGCTTCTTGTACCGATGTATTTTTTTAAATCAGTAATTGCCGGGAATATTCTGTGAGGATATCGTAAGGCATTTTTACTAGAATTTGGCTTTAACTCGCTCCTTGTGGGGATGGAATCAATCCCTGCCTGCCTTTTGAGCTTATCTTTTAGTACTTCACAAAACTTTACTTTTGATAAATGAAAAAACTTGTCAATAAGTCTGATAGTATATCTTCAGGCTTATTGATATAGATATTCATTAAGCTAACTAGATATTTCAGCTAGTTGCAAACTTTTTGAGGAGAAAAAGCCATGACAAGCGTGGCTGTTGAAAAACCAGAGTCGATTCCTTGGTGGGCAGGCAACGCCAGCTTAACTAATCTTTCAGGACGACTTTTGGGCGTTCAGCTCGCCTTGCTCATGCGGGGTTAATTCTGTAGGCTGGTGCAACCACTCTATTTGAACTTGCCCATTTTAACCGAGCGCAACTAATGTACGAACAGGATATTAAGGTGTCAAGATGTCAAAAAAAATCGGTCTGTTCTACGGTACTCAAACCGGTAACACTGAATCTGCTGCCGAACAAATTCGGGATGAATTTGGTGGTGATGTTGTAACATTACATCCTATTTATGATGCGGATACTTCTTCTTTTGATGAGTATGAATTGCTGATTATTGGCTCTCCCACTTGGGATATTGGTCAACTTCAGAGCGATTGGGAAGGCTTTTATTCCGATCTCGATGAAATAGATTTTAAAGGGAAGCTGGTCGCCTATTTTGGTGATGGAGACCAATATGGCTATGCAGATAACTTCCAGGATGCAATCGGGATTTTAGAAGAAAAAATTTCTCAAAAAGGTGGTAAAACAGTTGGTTATTGGCCAACTGATGGGTATGACTTTAATGAATCTAGAGCGGTGAAAAATGGCAAGTTTGTTGGTTTGGCACTTGATACAGGTAGCCAATCTGATTTAACAGACGAGCGAATTAAAAAGTGGGTCGGTCAGTTGAAGACAGAATTTAGTTTGTAGAGATTAGGGGCGTACAGCAGTATGCCCCTACTGAAATTGATAATTGAGAAGTTATAGGTATTTATGTCTGATTCATTTGATGTTTTGTGGTTAAGTGCTAGTCCTGTTTTGCAGCGTTTCGACCGACCATTAGTTGAATATTTATCTAAGTATATGAGAATTGCCTACTGGGAATACCAGCAAACTATAGATGAAGGCAGTTCCATAGACCAAGCTGTAGATTTAGTGTCTGAATTTTTAGAATCCTACGATCGCCCTGTGCATTTAGCAGGACATGGTATGGGTGGCGCGATCGCTTTGAGCTTTGCGCGACGATTTGGGCAAAAAGTGCGATCGCTAACTCTACTGGCTGTAGCATCTCAACCCGCCAATACTTGGCACGCTCACTATTACTTTCAACGACAACTTTTTAGCATCAGCCGCGAGCAAATTTTGGCAAGCAGCGCTCGCAGTCTCTTCGGAAATCAACCGCCTCATACGACCAAAAAGTTAGTAGCTGCTTTAGATAAAGATTTGGAACAATCTCCCTCGCCGCACTCTTTGTTTAAGTTGGTTTATTTACCAAAAGGCGGAGTTTCTATGCCAATGATGATATGTGGCTGTAAGACCGATCCAATTGTCAACTCCCCTGCATTGTATGAGTGGTTGAATTGGTTCAAGCCAGAAGATGACCTGTGGGAATGTCCACAAGGCTATCATTTTTTTCACTACTTTTATCCTGAACAAGTTGGCGAACAAATTTTGGGTTTTTGGCAACGCCAAAATGTACATTTGGTAGAAACATCTGCACTAGCTTATAGCACTTCCACTACTAAAACTCCTATTTGATTACAACAAAAAACTCACTCTCAACTCGAAGGTAACGCCTGCGGCAAATTGGAAAAAGCTCTCCAAATACAGTAAAAACTTCACATCTAAATGTATGGCAACTGATTTGCTAGTGCATTAATAAATTGTAAAACCAGAAAGTTTACATATTTTGGCTGATGGGAAGATGTGGTTGACTTGGCGGTAGTTGAATCTCGACTTCACTCGATTTCCGCGTAGTCGAAGCTCACCAACCGGGAGATAAAAATATGGCCAGAGGAATTGAACAATTAAGCAACAATCCAAAATATGCAAGTTAATTGTTGAACAGCTTAGGACATTTAACTGCTGAAATAAAAACTAATTAATTTAGTATTGGTCACTACAATTACTAACTAACTTAACAATGCAGACATACGGCAATCTCAACGTTGAATTTGATTGGTAGAGTGATAACGCCTGCTTCCACAACCTCTGAATTGTTTAGTTAATTAACTTTCGTTCAACTCTAGCTAAATAAACTCCTATGCCTGCGGTGAAACGCAGTGAACTGCGGGCATTTTTTTGAAATTTTTCCGAGGATAAATAATGTTAGCTATAATTTTCTGTGCCTTTTGCACGTGGACAATTATAATTCTATTGATTTCAAGCGTTTGGTTAACCCTAAAAAAAGGAGTAATTCATTTAAAAACGCTACATCAAATTCCCTGTTCTGGTTGTGATTATTTCACCAATGATTACCGTCTCAAATGTACTGTACACCCAAAAAAAGCTTGTTCAGAACAAGCGATTGGTTGTATTGATTTTGAACCAAAAACTTCTGCCTGTAATGCTTGCCAGAAGGGACGGAGAAAGCTTTGTTAAATTGAATAGCAGTATGTTGAGGGTGCGATGTCTGACGACAAGCCTTACGGCTACGCATTTCATGAAATTTGAGGTGAAATGGGGTGCGTAGCTTGCTACCGTAGACATCGCTAATCAAATCTTTTTTCCTTTCCAACACTACGACTTAACTTATAGTTAGGAATAGGCCGATCGCTAATCACTGCATAGAGAACATCTGGATCGAGGTCGGCTCCCGATCGCCATTGAATTGTGCCTACTTCGTGGTTGAGTTCAACCTGAGCAAAGTATTTTTTATCTTGCAAAGGTGCAAAAACACCTTTAAATTTAATTAGCTTACTTACATCAACTATTCCTTCCACTTCGTCTTCAAAACGGATATACAGTTGATAATTCTCTCTTGGTTCCACTGCAATAATATCTTTTAACATATTTTACTACTCCAATGGTAAGACGCTATTGAGGGTTTGATTGTCTCTAGCTAGTTCCCAGTTTTCCATTAATTCGCTTTGATGTAAAGTTGCCCATTCTGATATAAGTTTAAAAGCTCTAGAGCTAAGTTTACCTTTAATGTTTCCAGTAGTATCTTTGGTTACTGGCACAACAGCAAAGGGAGAAGGACTGTGGAAATACATTTTGCTAATTTGAAGGAAATATAGCTAACTCAGTTTCCGGATCGAAAAAGTGAATTTTCTCTAAATTTAGTGATAACCAAAGTTGCTCGCTAACTTGGACAAATCGCTCTGGTGGTATTCGCACTTGTAAAGAATTGCTGATAGATTTAGGTTGAGAACCAGGTTCGGCAATCCTAACTGATAGGAAGGAATCGTTACCTAAATTCTCTACTAAATCTACTTGTACTGGTAGATTTTTAGTAGCAGGCAGACTCAAGTTTAAGTGTTCTGGTCGAATGCCTAAAATTAAAGTTTTCCCATTATATTTTTGTAAAGCTTTTCCCCAAACCTCTGGAAGTGTGAAACGAAAGTGGGAATGAGTAATTAATAGCGGCGCATGAAATTCTACCGGAATAAAATTCATCGGTGGCGAACCAATGAACTCTGCGACAAAAAGGTTGGCAGGGCGGTTATAAAGTTCAAGGGGAGAAGCAACTTGCTGAATTTTACCCTCAGACATAATCGCAATCCGATCGCCCATTGTCATCGCTTCGGTTTGGTCGTGGGTAACGTAAATCGTGGTTGTCCCCAGTTGGCGCTGCAATTTCACAATTTGAGCGCGAGTTTCCGCCCGCAGTTTGGCATCTAAATTAGAAAGCGGCTCATCCATTAAGAATACTTGAGGATTGCGAGCGATCGCCCTTCCCAATGCAACTCGCTGTCTTTGTCCCCCAGATAGCTGCTTCGGTAAGCGTTTCATCAATGTTTCAATTTGTAACAGTTGGGCAACACTACGCACCTGTTCATCTATAGCCCGTTCTTTGTCAGAAATGTAGCGCAGTCCTTTAGGTAACTTTCTTGTTGCCCCTACAAGGAAATTTTCAGCCCACGCCCGAAAATAAGGAGACCAGGAAGTATTTTCTCCTCTGCTCCTCTGCTCCTCTGCTCCCCTGCTTCCCCTGCGGCGTAACCCAAAGGCGATGTTGTCATACACACTCATGTGGGGATAGAGAGCGTAATTTTGGAATACCATTGCGATGTCGCGTTCTTTGGGTGGTAAATCATTAATTAAGCGATCGCCTACCCAGATATTACCTCCAGTCATCACCTCTAACCCGGCGATTAACCGCAGCAAGGTGCTTTTCCCACAACCAGAAGGGCCTACCAGCACCATAAATTCGCCATCTGAGATTGTTAGGTTAATCCGCCGTAAAACATTAACACTTCCCGCACGCTCTTGTGGTGTATCAGCTTTCTCTCCAAGCGTCAGGGGAGATTGGGTTTGTGAGGTCACAGTTTCCCCTTGACGTGGGGAAAAACTTTTATAAACGTTTTCTAAAACAACTTGAGACACAACTAATTATTTGATTGGGAATTGGACAAAGGACAAATGACTAATGACACTTTAGCGCCCATAATACATGTTCTATCTAAATACGAAAAGTTAAAAAAATAGTCTGCACGATAAAAAGCAAACTACCCTAAATCTTAGGGCTGTTAGGAGGTGTTGTGATGACTACCCATGTACCCGATAATTCTTCTCAAAACCCAAACCCAAACGTTAACCCTGCTCATGACATTGTAGACGTACAAACTACAGATTGTTGCATTGTGGGTGGAGGCCCAGCAGGAGCAGTTTTAGCGCTGATGTTAGCGCGTCAAGGTATTTCTGTAATGCTATTGGAAGCACACAAAGACTTCGATCGCGATTTTCGTGGCGATACAATTCATCCATCGGTAATGCAAATTATGGAAGAATTGGGACTAAGTACAGCTTTGCTAGAACTCGCGCATACCAAAATGCGTCGCCTGAGTATTCAAACTCCTCAAGAAACTGTCACATTCGCTGATTTTAGTCATCTAAAAACCCGCTATCCATACATTACGATGCTTCCCCAGGTGAAATTCTTGGAGTTTATCACCCAAGAAGCCCAAAAATATCCTAGCTTCCATTTGGTGATGGGTGCGAATGTCCAGGAATTAATTACTGAAAATGGCGTGATTCAAGGTGTCCGCTACCGAGGAGGCGGTGGCTGGCATGAAGTTCGGGCAATCCTTACAGTTGGTGCAGACGGTCGTAACTCGCGTTTACGACACTTGGGTGAGTTTGAGTCTATTGAAACCTCGCCACCAATGGATGTTCTCTGGTTGCGCCTACCTCGTCAGCCAGAAGACCCTGAGGGGGGAATGGGGCGCTTTGGTCAAGGTCACATCATCGCTATGCTTGACCGTGGCGATGAGTGGCAAGTTGCTTATGTGATTCCCAAAGGAGGCTATCAAAAACTACGGGCTGCGGGTTTGGAGGAATTAAAAAAATCTATTGTCAAAGTAGTACCAGAATTCCAGCAGCCGATCGCAAATCTACATGACTGGTCGCAAGTAGCCTTTCTCTCAGTCGAATCCAGTCGCGTCAAACACTGGTATCATCCAGGATTGCTACTCATCGGCGATGCTGCCCATGTGATGTCTCCAGTTGGCGGAGTTGGGATTAATTACGCAATTCAAGATGCCGTAGTGGCGGCGAATGTACTCACCAAACCACTCAAGAACCAACAAGTACAACTAAGTGACCTTGCAAAAGTACAGCGTCAACGGGAGTTACCCACACGTATTATTCAAGCATTTCAAACTTTTATCCAAAAGCGGGTATTTGCCCCAGTTCTCACCTCAAATCGTACCTTCGTACCACCTGCGTTTTTGCGCTTACCCGTCTTGCGCGACCTCCCAGCCAGGTTGATAGCCTTGGGTATTTTTCCAGTTCATGTGAAAACTTAATTTTTGCTCTTGAAGTTTTGATATTTCAGTACTTTATGGTACAATTATACTACTCAAATGCAGAATTCAATGCTCATTCTTAGTCAGGCGGGGGTGGCGAGCAGTATATTTAATGCTGTTCAAAGCGATCGCTTGGCTTTTATGCTAAAAATGACTAAAAGCTAAGAGTGCAAGAATTCAGAATTTAAAAGTTAGAATTCTTTAATTGAATTTGTAACTCTTGGTGGATGAATAAATGGTGAAACATGATAGTAAATTTTAAATTTTGTGGTGCTTCTAGGTGGTCAGTTCCAGTTTCCCACCAAAACTAATTTTGAATTCTTCTTCAAATATATCTAGATATTAATTGGCACTATAAAGAAAACCCCCTCTTTTTCAATCAGCAGTTTTTGCACTCAGGAGTAATTTTAATGAACAGCTGCGTTTTAATGGCAGAAATTATTAACGAACCGCAACTACGCTACACAGCAGATAATCTGGGAGTCACAGAAATGTTGGTGCAGTTTCCCAATTCCCAGAAACCAGAAGATCCGCCAGCCACCCTGAAAGTTGTCGGTTGGGGGAATTTAGCAACAGAAATTCAGCAAAACTATCACCAAGGCGATCGCGTTATCCTGGTAGGACGTTTAAGTATGAATACTGTTGACCGTCAAGAAGGTTTTAAAGAAAAACGCGCTGAATTAACAGTACAACAAATCCAATCTGTTGGAGGTAGTTTTAATACTACATCCTTCTCGTCAACCGTAACTCCATCATTTAGCGAAACTCCCCCACGACAACCATCTGCATCTCGTCAGCCAGAGACAGATTTTTCCACTTACGAGTCACAACGTCCAGCACCTACCCCAACTAAAAGTCCTGTTGGCGTTACTCCCCCAGCAACAAATTATGAACCCATCCCCCAACCCACAAATTACGAGCGAACCACTTATCCAGCAGTGAAAGAGGAAGAACCAGATCCAGATGATATTCCCTTCTAAAGTTGGTAATTGAGCGTATATTCAATTTGCTAAGTATGATTAGCAAAAAGGATTGCGATTAGACAATTTCTACAAGTAGCCATCCTTTAGGATGTGCTATTCTTTTGTTTGCGTTTACGCTTTGCATTTTGTTGGGAGACATTTACCTACTCTTACTCACCAATTCTCCATACATATCTGGGTTGTTATGAGCACTATCACCCTAGCGATGCATTGTTATTGATTGTTAATTAAGAGATTTGCTTTCTATAAAGTTGACCTGCTCTACATTTTTTAGCAACCGTGGCATTTTGAACTGTGCCTCTGAAGTACCTTGAGAAATAATTTGGTTTTTAAGCATTTTGAAACTGTCTCTTTTAAGAAGTTTAATTTCAGGTGCGCCAATAATATTCGCTTTCCTCGTATTCAGATAAAGCACATTTAAATCATAAATAACCTGTTCAAATTTATCTCGAAATGATGTTAAATCAGGAAGAGTTGTAAATATTTTTGAAACCTCTAGGTAAATATTGTACTTCACCGGAAATGATGAAACATCAATGCTGGTTGTATAGTCTATTATTTTGCAGTCTTCTCCCAAAATTTCGCTAGCTTCAGTAATGGCAGCAAAAATTTCATTTTCAGAAATTCTCACTCCTCTAATAATTAGCAGAGAACCTTGGCGATACAAAAATTCAATCATGGGACTTTGGTTATAGTAGCCCACACATTTAACGATATCTCCCATCCTGTACCTGTAAAGTCCAGCTACTGTTGTCACAACTATTTCATAACTTTCACCTACATCTAGAGAAGTCAAGTCAACTGTAGTGGGTTTTTCTGCATCAATTTGGGAAATAGGTATAAACTCAAAAAACGCCGAATGAGGAGTAATTACGTAAGCAGGAAAATCTTTTTGTGGCTCTAGGTTACACCCGATCCAAGCTTCAGAAGCACCATAACCATGTGAGTAAATTGGTATTTCACCAGCATAAAATTTCAAACTTTCTTTATAGAGTTGCAGCGACCCAGTTATGATACATTGTATGTTAGACAACTGCGGCCATATTCTGGGTATAATACCCTCAAATCCCTTTTCAAATTCAGTTCGGAATGTGTTACTTTTTTCTGGACTAGGTCTGAGCCTATTTTGTAGCTCATTTCTTGTAGCTGTATCCAGTTCTAAGTTGGAATTAATTTGACCGTGGTAAATATCATTTACCATTTGTGACCACTCTCGTTCTAATATTTGTAGAGCATCCAAAACATTGGAGGCAAAATTTGCCGTAATATAAGTAAGCTTTGGCTCTAAGAGAGCAAAAAGCATATGGCAATAATAAGCGCTCCTATAATCGGGAATCAAGAATATGCTAGTAGGGCTAGAAAAATTGAGACTGACTATTTTTTGAAATGACTTAGATTGTCTAATTCCTCCGCTAGATCCTGAACCTCTAGGAATACCGCTAGGTGTAGATATAAGTGGTTGTGTACTAGCCAAAGCCAAACCACGACTGTTTTTTGCGTATGCTTTACCATTGAGATAGTAAGAGCGTGCGATCGCGTTTATAGCCTGAAAAGATTTTTGTGAAGTTGATAGTAAGCGTTTTGTTCTGGGTATAAGTTTAGATTTGCCCGTTGTCCCCGACGTTTCTTGAAAAAGAATAATTGGCTCTGCTACCAGTTGAGAGAAATTTCCACTCTTAGCAATATCTTCAATAACTTCGCGGTAATCTTCATAAGTCGTAAGAGGATGTATCCTTTGAAATTCTGCAACCGAATCTATAGCCGCAAAGTTATACTTCTTACCGTATTTTGTATCCTTTTGAAGTTTGAGAATATTTCTAAGAAGCTTTTGTTGGACAGAGACAGCATTAACAGTGTCTTTTTGCAAACTTTTCAGGCTTCTTTTCGCTGCTACTTGCAACAAATAAAAGAGAAAAATATCCGGAATTTTATTGAATATTTCTTGTGCTTGTTCTCGAATCTTTGAGTTCATACGCAGCAATGGTTATAGAAAATACCTTGTCTCAATATGGAAGTCTTGTATCGCCTCAAAAGAATTAAATCTGAGCTTTAATCATTGTTTGCGACCGAAGTCAAGGATGAGTAACCTGTAGGCAATCGCTCAAAGCGGGAAGTTAAGAGACATCACCGCTATCTGTTCAATATGGACGCTCTTGAGGCATTGTTTGGTACAGCACCTGATAATCCAAAATCTTTTTTAGCAGTAGCAATCGAGACAACAGAATTGTTTCAAATTACAATAGCAGATTTGGCAGCACAAATAGCTGTGAGGAAAGCTAATGCAACTCAATCAGCCGAAAATTATCTTGATGGATGAGGCAACTAGTTCTCAAAACATTAAAAATTGTGGTTGAGGTCTAAGCAGTGAAAAACCGTCAAGGAGTGTAAAAATCAAATTTATCGACACATACATCAAAACTCTTGTTAAAATCCAAATAATTTTCAGTTAAGATTCATACCCAACTCCTATGAGAGAAACTGTCCTAGAGGTTCGCAATCTACAAGTTGAATTTCCCGGTGATGGCAATATCGTCAAAGCTTTAGATGGTATTTCCTTTGAATTGCGTCGAGGTGAGACTCTAGGAATAGTAGGAGAATCGGGGAGTGGTAAATCAGTGACAGCCCTAGCTGTGATGGGTTTGTTGCAAACTCCCGGTATAATTAGTAACGGTGAAATCTGGTTTCGTCCTCAAGAGAACGCCAACCCCATCGATTTGGTAAAATTGCTTCCTCAGGAAATGCAGCTACACCGTGGTGGCGACATTGCCATGATTTTTCAAGAACCGATGAGTTCGCTCAATCCAGTTTATAACATTGGGTTTCAGCTCGCAGAAGCAATTATGCGGCATCAAAATGTCTCAGCCGCCGAAGCAAAACAAATTGCGATCGCAGGTCTGCAAGAGGTTAAACTTTTACCTAGCGATGAAGAGATCCAGCAACAGTATATCGATTCGCATCAAACCAACAACAATTCATCTAAACCAAATACACCAAAGTTGGCACAGTTGGTGAGGGAACACAAAGAAGCGATGCTGGAACGCTACCCGCATCAACTTTCTGGGGGTCAGTTGCAACGGGTAATGATTGCAATGGCAATTTCCTGTAATCCATTAATATTAATTGCCGATGAACCAACCACAGCTTTGGATGTAACAGTGCAAGCAACTATCTTGGAGTTGTTGCGAGAATTGCAGCAAAGCCGTGAAATGGCAATGATTTTCATCACCCACGACTTAGGGTTAATTTCTGAAATTTCTGACCAAGTAGCGGTAATGTATAAAGGCAAAGTTGTCGAATCTGGTGTTTGTGAGCAAATTTTCAGCAATCCCCACCATCCATATACTAAAGGTTTGATAGCCTGTCGTCCCACACTTGAGAGCCATCCCCAAAAATTACTCACCGTTTCCGATTACATGAGTGCGGAAGAAACAGCAACCGGACAAGTAGTAATTCAGGCGAAAGAACCTCTACAACCCGTACAAGTTACCAGCCAAGAGATTGCTACGAGATTAGCAAACTTACACCAGAAGCAACCTCTGCTGGAAATCCACAATTTAAAAGTTGGTTTTCCAGTCCGGGGGGTATTTGGTGGTACAAAACGCTACACTATGGCGGTTAACGGCGTTTCCTTTGATGTCAAACCAGGGGAAACGGTGGGATTAGTGGGAGAATCTGGTTGTGGCAAAACTACCCTTGGTAGAACTTTGCTGCGATTAATTGAACCGATGAGTGGTCAGATTATCTTTGAAAAACAAGATATTACTAGCCTCAAAGGAGAACCGTTGCAAAAACTGCGGCGGGAAATGCAAATAGTCTTCCAAAATCCTTTTAGTTCCCTTGACCCACGGATGAAGGTTGGGGATGCAGTGATGGAACCGTTGTTAATTCACTCCGTTGGTAAAACAAAACAACAACGACGCGAACGCGTAGCCGAACTTTTAGAACGGGTAGGTTTGAATGCAGATGCAATGAACCGCTATCCCCATCAGTTTTCTGGCGGTCAACGCCAGCGGATTTGTATAGCGCGTTCTTTGGCATTAAATCCCAAATTTATTATTTGCGATGAATCAGTTTCAGCCCTGGATGTGTCGGTACAAGCGCAAGTATTAAATCTCCTCAAAGAATTGCAACAAGACTTTCAACTGACTTATATTTTTATTTCTCACGATCTAAGTGTAGTCAAATTCATGAGCGATCGCATTTTAGTCATGAATCGCGGACAAATAGTCGAAGAAGGTACAGCCGAAAGCATCTACCAGGAACCCAAAGAGGAATACACACAAAAATTAATTGCTGCAATTCCCACTGGTAGTCCCGAACGCGTGCGAAATCGCCAACTCAGGGCGTCATAAAAGGTCAATCATACTTAGAGCAACGCCTTTGATGCTAATGGGTGCATAGATATAGCAGGAGGTAAAACTATTGCTGTTGCTAGCATTCACACTTGTCATTATGTCCTAAAGGGTGTGACTACGGCTATAAATTATTAAAGTTTTACAAACATCTTCTTAAGCCAAAAGCTTTGAAAGTTCACTCTCAACACTAACTTTCAAAGCTTTTTTTTATTTCTACCTATATATAGATTGACAAATTTACTATTACCTTACATTTATTTGAGAATTGAATTTAGGAAATATTAATTTAGTAATATTACTGAAGCTATTTTAGGTAAGGCAGATGATATATCTGTATTTATTCGGGAATTTATGAGTAATAAGAAAAATAATTTGTTACCGTTTTTTCTCTGTTGTCAAATATTTTTATGTGTAACTACTATATAACAAGCGAAAACCACTAAAATATATTACTATTTTGGCTGTTTTGTATTCTACATTACAAATTGTCATTTGCATCAATATGACAGTATCAAAAGCGTTGGATGGTGTTATAATTACAAAGTATCTAATAAATACATTTTGTTAATTAATCTTTGAGCAACGAAAAAATATCGTCTATAATACTGGTAATAAAAACTGTCTATATCTAATTAATTAGACGATAGAAGTAATAATTTGAAAAGATTAATTACCAAAATCAACATAATATATTTGGTTTTAATTTTGGATTAAGAATTTGATGTATAAAAACCCTACTATGACAGTTATCAAACTGGTTTAGATATTTGAATGCTACACATCTTACAGTTTAAAACTAGCTAAAATAACATCAAAACTCTCTTTTGAGAGTAGACCTATACAACGATCCGAATAACTTCAATATTGTATGAATTCAAATAGCCCGTCTGCCAATTCTGCCGATACATACTCACACCGCTTGGCAGACATTGTGGGAACTGCGATCGCTCTGTTGACTCTTACCTTACCCGTATTTGTCATCGCTCACTATTCTTCGAGTAACGTTCAAAATAACCAGCAACCCGCAATCCAAAACCTACGAGAAAGTCAAGATTGACAAACACGATGCAGCACCAACCAATGCGAGCAATGTTAAACACCCTTTAACTTTGGCTCGCTTTGTCCAAGCGTTCTAGAGCGCAGATGCATATCACCCTTTTAGAAAAAGCGTTGCGAAGTTCCTCGCAACGCTTTTTCCATTGTTTGGCAAATTCAGGGTAAGAGAGGGACATGTAGTTCTACTTGACGGTAGTTGAATCTCGACTTCGCTCGATTTCCGCACAGTCAAAACTCACCCTGACTTTTCACGTTATGTGGACTCATGAGCGAAGGTGTGGGGTTGCAGGTTCGTAAGGCTTTCTTCTTTTCCCTACACCCTCTCTTAACAGAGGTTTTAGGACTTCCTGTGAAAAGTCAGAATACTCCCAACCTCTTGGGAAGAGATCCATATTGCCCTAAAATTCTACACGGGGAGCGAAGCTGAGTGCCCCCGTGATTCACTGTTAGCAGAGGAGTTTTTTGTGGACTTATCTCGTATTCCTGCCCAACCAAAACCAGGTTTAATCAACGTTTTAGTTGAAATTACTGGTGGAAGTAAAAATAAATACGAATATGACAAGGAATTAGAAGCTTTTGCTCTAGACCGAGTACTTTATTCGTCGGTAAAATATCCTTATGACTACGGCTTTGTACCCAATACTCTGGCTGATGATGGCGATCCCCTAGATGGGATGGTGATAATTGATGAGCCAACCTTTCCAGGCTGTATTATTGCCGCACGGCCCATCGGCTTTTTGGAAATGATTGACGGGGGCGATCGCGATGAAAAAATTCTTTGTGTTCCAGACAAAGATCCGCGCTACGCTCAAGTCAAATCCCTCAATGATGTAGCACCACACCGTTTGGATGAAATTGCTGAATTTTTCCGTAGTTATAAAAATTTGGAAAAAAAGGTGACTGAAATTCTCGGTTGGCAAGATGCATATAAGGTTGCAGCTTTAGTAGAAAAATCCGTCAAAGCTTATAAAGCATAATAGAAGAGTTAAAGTTAAGAGTTGCTTTTTGAACTGGTGACTGTTGACGGTTAACACTCATCACTCAACAATTAACGTGAAATCCCATCTTTTTTAGAGGTGGGATGAAGTTAACCCTAACTCCTAACTTTTTATCTTTGATAACTTTCGCTTGTTACGGCTTCAAAAACTGCCACTAACCCCAAACCAAAATGCAGCGTACTCTCCTTTTGGCAAAAATTCACAACTGCACCCTTACTGGGGCGAATATCAACTATGTGGGTAGTATCAGTATCGATAGAGTCCTGCTGGAAAAAGCTGGCATCTTACCCTATGAGCAAGTGCAAGTAGTGAATAGTGCTAATGGCCAGCGCTTTATTACTTATGCAATCCCAGCTCCAGCCCATTCAGGAGTCATTGAGCTAAATGGGGCTGCGGCACGTCTAGGCATTATTGGCGATCGCTTGATTATAATGACTTACGGGCAGTTCACTCCAGAAGAGTTAAAAAGTTACTCTCCTACGGTAGTCATTGTGGACGAAAAAAATAGGCTGTTAGAAATGCGGCGCTACGATGACCTGCTCGCTAAGGTCTAATTTCAAAGAAAATGTCAAACTTTGAGTTGTCGGGTTCCCAGAGCTATATACCTGAAAAGTCAACAAGCCTGCCCAGTAGTCCAGCAGGTCAGTTAAGAGTGCAATTTTGGGGTGTAAGGGGTTTAATTCCCACTCCCAGCAATAACACCAGCCGTTATGGCGGTAATACCGCTTGTGTAGAAATGCATGTAGCCGGGAAACGCCTGATTTTTGATGGCGGTACTGGCTTACGTATACTAGGTAAAACTTGGCAAGAGCTGCAAAAGTCACTAGAAGCCCATTTATTTTTTACTAATTCCCAATCTAACCGTATTCAAGGGTTTCCCTTTTTTGCCCCCGCATTTGTTCCCGAAAATTGCTTCCATATTTACGGTACAGCTGCCTCAAATGGAGCCTCAATCAAACAATGTCTGTACGATCAGATGCTCCAGCCACACTTTCCTTATCCTTTACAGGTAATGCAGTCAGAATTACAGTTTTATAATCTGACTCCAGATAGTGACGTGAAGGTAGATAATGTAATTATTACAACTGCATTAATCAATCAAACTCAGCGGTCAGCGGGCTACCGAGTTAATTGGCAGGAATATAGTGTTGCCTACGTCACTGATTTGCACCAAAATGCAGAGCAAGCAGAGCGAGAGCGGATTTTAAAGTTCGTTCAAGGTGTTGACTTATTGATTGCCAATGCCACTTACACTCCTCCAACATCTCACAACCATGACTGTGCTGATTCCCTTTGGCAAGTTGCAGTGAATGTAGCTCTTAGTGCTGGCGTGCGACGGTTAGTCATTTCTCACCACCACCCCGATGACCATGATGATTTTCTTGACCAAGTTCAAACCGATGTGAAATCTGCTTTTCCAGAAGCATTACTAGCCCATGAGGGTTTAGTATTGGTTGTTGGTCATTAGTCATTGGTTACTTGTACTGAGCCTTGGGAGAGCGTAGCCGTACCCCTGCTCTTAAGCAAGCCACGCGCAAGTGTCTCTGAAAGAGAAGGGCGAAGCCGAAGTATTGGGCATTAGTTGTTGATAACTGACAGCGATAAATATAAAAAATAGAGCGCTGGGGCATCGCGTTCTTAAAGTTCAGTTAATGTCTGATGGGATACCGGGGCGTAGCCGCACCCCTGCTCCTAAGCAAGCTACGCGCAAGCGTATCTGAAAGAGAAGAGCGAAGCCGAAGTATTGGTCATTAGTTGTTGATAACTGACAGCGATAAATATAAAAAATAGAGCGCTAGGGCATCGCGTTCTTAAAGTTCAGTTAATGTCTGACGGGATACCAGGAGTCAGTGAGAAGTTTACACACTGTACTGCTTGCAGTCAGTATAGGAGATATCACAAAAGTCTACGTGCTATGACTTTCATTGAGTTTGCTTTCTAGTCTGCTTGTTACCCTATCATCTGTGGGGTTTTCTCCCTAATCTGCTGGCTTTGGTGTCTAATTTGTCGGTTTATCTGCATCAGCTGTCGGACTTGGGCGATCAGCTGTTGGCTTTTGTTCTTAGTCTGCTGTAATTTCTGTTTAGATAGCGATAATTCCTCTCTAAACAACGAGCGCTCGCAGATGTACAGCTTTGCTAGAGAAGCAATCTCCTTTACTTCTAAATTTTCAGTTTGCTCTTGACTGTATATAAAGCAAGCACGTCCTGCTTTTTTTGCTTGATACAATGCTTTATCCGCCGCCACAATTATTTCTTGAAAGCTAGAGTTAAACATAGGAATTACAGTCGCTAACCCAGCACTCACGGTTACATAACAACTAACTTGTGAATTTTGATGAGGAATTGCCAGTTTCCACACAGCAAAGCAAATTTTTTGGGCAATGTGAATTGCACCAAGTGTATCTGTGTTAGACAAAATTACAGCAAATTCTTCCCCACCATAACGGGCAACTAAATCAGTAGGACGTTGAACAACATCTTTGATGGCTGTAGCAATTTTTGCAAGAGTGCGATCGCCCATTGGATGACCATAGGTGTCGTTGTAGGATTTGAAGAAATCTACATCAATAAGGATAAGGGAGAGGAACTGTTGTGAGCGTGCCATGCGCCGCCACTCAGTATCAAGATACTCATCAAATCGTCGGCGGTTAGCTACTTGAGTTAAACAATCGATAGTAGCTATAGTAAATAATCGTTGCAATTCATCATTAGCGGCTTCTAGTTTTTGCTGAAGTTGGCGATGCTCTAGTTCTTGGCTGGCTAGCAAAAACTGATAGTCCAAATTGCTTAAGCTTTTGCCCTGTGCCCAGTCTAAAACCTCTTGCAATGCTTGCCCCCGTAATAAACGTGACTGATCTTGATAGCCGGATGCTACCCAAGCATCAAATGTTTGGCAATAAGGACGAAGATTGTGTGACTGCCGAGTCATTTTATTTAAAATTCTAATTATATTAGACGTTCATCTGATTGATATTAAGTAGATGTTAATCGAAATACGGACAATGTTATGGAGTAGGTATACCTTTTGTGTATGAAGTTGCGCCATATAGAAACAAACCACAAAATAAAGGCAGCGCAAAGATAGGGGTTTCCCTCGTAAATTCAGAGCGGAGGTTTCCTCGGCTCTGACTTCTCTCCATAAGCGATTGTCGTTGCAAAAAAACAAACAAATAAGAAGTCAAAAAATTTGGCGCTGCCTCACAAAAAAATAGTATTAGCTCAAAAAATATTTGCGATCGCTATAGACTTTAAAAAACAAAGAAATATTTTATTAACTTAAATTTCAGACAACGCATAGTAGGGTAGCACGAGCTGTGCTACCCTACTATAATTAAAATCGGCTATATTCCTTTTAGGAAGCGTTTTGCAATTCAGCTGTGCGTATTGAAAGCTGCTGTGTTTGATTACCTCGTTGCACTTTTACCTGTAATACTTGACCCAGGCGACTGTCTTCCACAAGATTCTGCAATTGTTCAGCACTAGTAATTGCTTTACCATCGACTTGAACGATTACATCTCCGCGCCGGATACCCGCAGATGCAGCTGGAGAATTGGGAATAACTTGCATCACAAAAACACCATTAATTTCTGGTATCTGAATCGGAGAGTTAGGATCGGTGTTATTTTGCTTGGCAAGATCGGGTGTTAAAGTTACCATTTGCACCCCTAAATATGGGTGAGGAACTTTGCCTTGACGTTGTAGCACAGATGCGATCGCTTTGGCTTTATCGATAGGAATGGCAAAGCCAATACCCATTGCATCAGGGCGAATAGCTGTGTTAATACCAATCACTTCACCTCGTCCATTTAACAGTGGCCCGCCAGAGTTACCGGGGTTAATGGCGGCGTCTGTTTGAATGAAGTCTAAGCGTTTATCAGTAATACCGACTTGGGCGCTGGAACGTTTGAGGGTACTGACAATTCCCAAAGTAACAGTGTTATCAAATCCCAAAGGATTACCAACTGCGATCGCCCAGTCTCCTACTTGTACATTACTCGAAGAACCCAAGGGCGCCACTGGTAAATCGTTACCAGCGTTAATCTTGACTACTGCCAAATCTGTAACTTCATCTATACCTTGAACTTTGCCTTCAAAGCTGCGGCCATCCTTGAGCCGGACTGTTACCTTATCAGCTTTATCTACCACATGGGCATTAGTCAAAACTAATCCGCTCTTGTCAAGAATAAAACCTGAGCCTAAACCGCGCAGCTGTTCGGAAGGCATTTGTTGGGGCAAACCGTCACCAAAAAAGCGACGGAAAAAGGGGTCTTGTAAAAATGGATCCATGCGCCGAGTAATTGTCCGTTCAGTATCAATTCGGACAACTGCTGTACCCACACGGTTGACTGCTGCTGTGACAAAGCTACTGCTACCAATGGTAGAAGTTGTAGGTGATTGTCGTTGGGCAATGATTTCTGGAGTATCCACAGCAGGTGCAATCGGTGCAGGTTCGGCTTGGGACGGCAACACCTGCAATGTACTAATTGTGAGTATAACTCCTAGCGCGATCGCTAATACATGAGTGGTTAGTTGCCGCACAGGTCTGGGTAATTTGGGAAATCGCATAATCACAACCTAAATCTAGAAGCTTAATTGTTACTTAGTCGTGACAGATCTATTTACAATTATTTTTACAAATTTGACGTTGGCTTTTTGCTTTTGGTTTTGCTCACTCTAGCCACTATTAGGGTTAGGGTATTTTGCAAGTTACCTTTAATCAACTTAATGGAAAATTTACCTCAAAAGCTATTATGGAGATTTACACTTTACAGGTTCGGTTTTTACCCAGACAGGATAGTTTAGGAATCAGAATTTAGGAATCTGCTGTTAATTACCAATAAACTAACTTTTGAATAAAATTTCATTGCGAATCGCTGCGCCTAGCTGGGGTAGAGTGTTGATAGCTGAGTGGGGAGTGATGGCAAAAGGGACGGTTTGAGGTACTTGTAATTGTTGGACAACACGTTGCAAAAGTTGGTCTTGTCCAGTACGTAAACCCCAGACATTTGTACCACGGTTGATAATCGCAAACCAAACCAAACCGCGATCGCGTGTAGGCATGACTCCGGCTAAAGCGCTAACATCGCGGAGAGTGCCTGTTTTGATGACAGTAGCAGAGGGGATGTGTCTGGCGTGGAGTGTTCCTCGGCGATCGAAGCCAGACATGGGGAACAAGTCAGCTAGATTCAGTTGATAGGCGTTTGCTTCCCCTTGAATAGCCATGAGCATAGAACAAACAGCTCTGGGGGAAATGCGATTTTCTGGCCCTAATCCAGAACCATTGATTAACTGAATTTCTGATTGCGGCACTTTAGCAAGATAAGCAGCAGTAGATTGTACTACACTGGCTCCTCCCACTGACTGTGCTAGCATCTCTGCCATATCATTGTTACTGTAAACGTTCATTTCCTTGAGCAGTTGCTTCAGAGGTAACGAACGATGACGCACTAATAAAGTTTGTCGCGGATTTGGTTGTGCCTCAAATTTGACAGCACCCGCAATCACAACTTTCGGCTTGGGTGTTCCCTTGGGCATGATTGAGTATATGTAAACAGCAGGACGACCCCAAGTCGCAGAATTTAATGTTTGCTTGAGTATTAGACCCGCTAGCATCGGCTGACGTTGGAAATTCATCGCAAAATTCCCAGTAATCACCAAATTTCCCTTTACTTGCTTGATGCCCATCTGATTTAAAGTATTACCAAGGGCGATCGCTTCTTCCCAAACAAACATCGGATCGCCGCCACCAGTAATCACTAAATCACCTTGCACAACCCCATTTACCACTGGGCCAGTGATGCTCACCAAAGTATCAAATTGATGGTCTGGGCCCCAAGTTTTCAAAGCAACTAATGAAGTAGCAATTTTAGTTAAAGAGGCAGCCGGTAGAGCTGTTGTACCTTGATGATTTGCCATCAGCATCGGCCCTGACTGCATCCATATTCCCTGACTTTCAGCCAGATTTGCCCCTACTACTTTTGATGTTATTAACTGCTTGAGATATGCTTGTACCGTAGTCGCCCCAGTGGGATTGGGATCGGGGGCTAGAACCAAGCCAGGTCTACTTTGCCAAGCCAATGCATCTAAAGCATCTAGAGGCTTGATGTTTACCCCAGCCATTTCCAGCCAAAGCGACACCAAACCTGAACCTAGTATTTCCAGCATATTTTATTCCTCTATGTTTGTTTAGGATGTTCTATATTATTTCCTGTGCTAATATACAGGTTTTTTTATGCCGATCAGCACTCAGCCATAATAACTGGTGTTTTTCTCATCTGAAAGTAGGTTAAATTACCTGATTTTCGTTAAACCTTTTACCAAAAAAATACGGACTTCTAACAGCCACCTCTGTTGAAAGCCAGTATAAAGGAGGCAAGGTAAATTTTCTTGCCATATTGAATCATTTTTTTAGTTTGACAATAATTTATATACACTACTTTTCCAAGTGCGATCGCCATTAACGATAAAAAGAAATACAAATTAAAAAGCCGTAGTCATGGTTAGAAACTTGTGGCGATCGCCTACGCTGCAATCTGACTTTTCAGGGGATGTGCAAAAGTCTGGATGTCGATGAGGATAGTTTTGCTTTTGGGGCGATCGAGTCAGTCAAATTGGGTTATTTGCGCTTATGTATCAATTGAATTATCCAACAGAAATTATAAAAATTTTGATAAAGTCAAGCCGCTAATTAATTTATTTGTCTTCTTCTATTAGCTACATTCTGCACAGTGCTTCATTAATATATTTCCCCCAACTAAAAATCTGTTTTTCTTTTGATTAATGTGACAGATATATGGGTATGGGCGTATAGTCGTACACCCATACAGCCAATTCATTTGTTGCAAAGATTTTCGCGAATGGTATCACATTAAACTAGCAACAGCAGTCTATGAAGACTGTCAAAAATATTGAGATCCAGGTGAATTTTTCCACTCTAAAAGCCTACTTTCTTTCTGGATGCGCTGCATCCTCTGGTGAAGGAGTACCCACCTGGTTAATTCTAGCAATCATCTGATACAAGCGCCCCAAATCACGTTGATTAAAGTACAAAATCAGGCGGGGTAGTCCAATAGTTTCATCTTGGGCTTCTTGGGGTAACGCTTGACTTTTTTCAATCCTTCCTTGAATAATAATGTCATTGAAATCGGCATTGAGTTGCTCTACCTGAGCGTCTGATAAATCTGTTTTGAGACGGATGATTAAGCGATTTGCGACATAGCGGCTAGAATGATAAACCTCGTAAAAACGAGTAATAGCCTCACAAGCCACATCCAAGTTGTCTGTTACTGTGTAAAGACTGGGGTCATCAGGACTGACAAGACCTTTGTGGACTAATTGCTTATCAATATATTCGCTCCAAGAGCGCCAGTAATCACCACCAGGGTGGTCAATTAAAACTAAAGGTATCGGGCCAAATTTACCATTTTGGCTTAACGTCATACATTCAAAAGCTTCATCTTGAGTACCAAAGCCGCCAGGAAACAAAGCTATAGCATCGCTTTCTTTGAGGAGAAACAGCTTGCGGGTAAAGAAATATTTGAAATTAATTAGCTTGGGATCGCCTTCTATAAACGGGTTTGCTTGCTGTTCAAAGGGTAACTGAATATTTAAGCCAAAGGAATTTTCTCGCCCAGCACCTTCGTGACCCGCCTGCATGATTCCACCGCCACCGCCGGTCATTACCATAAATCCCAATTTAGTAACGGCGCGAGCAAACTCCAGCGCCATTTGGTATTCTAGTGTATCTGGTGCAAGGCGAGCAGAACCAAAAATCGTGACTTTGCGAACGTGTCGGTAATCATAAAAAAGTTGGAAACCGCGCTCCATATCTGCTAGCGCAGCTGATAATATTTTCCAATCGAGACGCTCAATTTCCGTATCAGCAAGGCGAACAATAGTAGCAAGTGCTTGCTGAATAAGTTGTCGATTTTTTAAAGTCGGTAGACGAGCGATCAATTCAGCGATATCCGCCTGTAAAGACTCTAACGTGTCGAACGACGCAGATGAAGTCATGAGAACTGCCGCAATAATGGCACTATATTTTACGTGAACGACTCACACTCTAGCAAGCGGGATATAACCCTCTGCTTTGCAGTTAGCAAGTTTAGAACTGGCTTTGAGGTATGTATTAGATTCGTGATAAGCACTTTTTCATTCGCTTAGATTCGTATAATTACTGGTATTTAGAGTCTAGTCTAAAGTTTAGAGTTGATGGAGTGTATTAAGAATCACGAACAGCCGAGACGTAGAGGACACTGAGGAAGAGAAAAGGCGATCGCATTATCCTATTAATTAGACGTTTGCTGTTTCTAAGTTCATCCTTCAAGCTCAGATATTCACAAACGGACTTCCAAACTAGAACGATGCAGTTCAAAACTAGAACCATGCAGTTCGGAACTCGAATGATGCAGTTCAAAGGCTGGATTTTACCTTTCCTTCGATCTTACTTCAGCCCCAATTCTTCCTTCAACGCCTCTGGTACATTAATTGCTGTCTCTAGTCCCCGTACACTTTCCCACTGCTGCTTTTGACCCCAAGTCATTTGTTCCATATTGGCGTCGCTGAGGTCAGCACCTCCGAGAATGGCGCTGCTAAGATTACTGTGGCTGAGATTCGCACCATTGAGGATCGCACCTGTGAGGTTACTGCCACTGAGGTTAGCGCTATTCAGGTTAGCATAGCTGAGGTCTGTGCCGAAAAGTATGGCGTCGGTGAGATCTGCACCACTGAGGTCGGCGTCGTTGAGAATCACGCCACTGAGGTCGGCTTCGTTGAGAATTACCCAACTCAAATCTACGCCGCTGAGGTCAGCGCCTAAGAACATAGCACCGTTAAGTCTAGCATTGTTGAGCTTGGCGCCATTGAGTTTGGCGTAACTGAGGTCGGCGGCAACGAGGATGGCGCTGTTGAGGTTGGTACTAAAAAGAATTGTGTCACTCAGGTTCGTACCGTTGAGGATGGCGTGACTCAAGTCAGCACCGCTGAGGTCACCACGGCAAAGGTCAGCATGGCTGAGGTTACTGCTGGTGAGGTTGGCGTCACTCAAATTGGCACCGAAAAGGATGGCGTTACTTAGGTCAGCAGAGTTAAGGTTGGTGCTACTGAGGTCGGCGCGGTTGAGATCGGCGCGGGTGAGGTTGGCACGACTGAGATCGGCACAGCTTAGGTCAGCGCGACTGAGGTCGGCGCGGTTGAGGTTAGCACCGCTGAGGTTGGCACCGCTGAGGTTAGCGCTGCTGAGGTCGGCACCACTGAGGTTGGCACCACTGAGGTTGGTACCACTGAGGTTGGCATCACCGAGGTTAGCGCCGCTAAGATTGGCATGGCTAAAATTGACGCCAGTTAGGTTGGCATCACCGAGGTAAGCACGGCTGAGGTTAGCACCACTAAAGTCTACCCCAGTCAGGTTAGCATCACCGAGGTAAGCACCAGTAAAATTGCCGCCTTTGAGAAATTGGCCGATTATACTGCTAAAGTTGCCAATTTCTAAGGCATCACTATAGTTAACGATCCGCAGCAGTTGGGATGTGAAAAAATTGTCTATGTTTGGTTTGGCAGATGGATAGAAAGTGATTTTTTGTTTAAGTCGCTCTTGCCCTTGAGCATAGCGGTGTAACTCTAATAGTAAAATCAGTACGTTTAGCCCTGTATATATATCTATTTGTCTCAGCCCGATCGCAATATTTTTTTCTGCCAACTGTAACATTTTTTTCTGAGGCAGGTTATCCTCTGGTGTGGCATCGATAAATTCTCCCTGACACCAGCGACAAAAAAAATTTTCTAGCCGCAAGAAAAGTAGTTCTAGGCAAATTTTTTGACCTGTTATCAGAAATACCATCAGTTCGTTGACTATTTCGGGTTTGAGCGCACTGTTACCCAATAAATCGTAAATCTCTTCATGCATCTGGCGATCGCACACTCTAAAGCCAAAACCAGTAGGTTGCCTATCCAGTGTTTTTTCGTCTATCTTAGAAGTCCTACCACTCCCTGCTATTGTCCATTTTTCTAAGCTTTTTTGTAGTTTTTCAGACAATAAATATTCCGGCAAATTATCTTGAATAAATTTAACGCTTTCGTCTGGCTCTTTAATACTTTTTGCTAGAGGCAAAGTTGCTTCAGTTTCCACAGATGTAATTTTTGGCATCTCTTCTAACCTTGTACCTCTCACACAATTTGTCAGCAGTTTCCAAACTTGAGATAAATATGTTGACATTTCTGTGTCCGTTGATACATTTAAAGTAATTGTTTTGATAATCCGCAACTAAAATTTTTTCTCTGCTAGTTTGCTTTTTATGAATATATTATTCGTATTAATTAATACTATATACACTAGAAGATTGGCAATAACGTTTGTCAAAGGCTTTGCTAGAAGGCGGTTTTAACTTTCAGGTAATTCTAGTGATGTAAATAAAGTCTCAACTTAAAAATAATTTACAAAATGACATAATTTTGAGGTTTTGGGAAATTTATTATATTTTTTTCCAAGATATTTACTAGTCTGATGTAAAAATAATACTTACTCTTTGTCAGAGACGCAATTGTTAGGAAAAATCCGAGTATAAAACAGTTCAAGAAAACGGAAAAATGGCAATTAAAATTGTAGTCAAAGTTTACTGCTTGAGATAAAGCAGGTAATGAATCGGCTGGGGAGGGAGTGCATGGCTTTGCAAAAGTTAAAAATTACCAGGGATAGTTATTAGGGATGAATGCGATGAACAGATTAAGTTTTTATATGATTTTGTTACAGGGTTTGTTTTTAGGAATAGCAACGGCTAGCGCTAAGTCAGTGTCTATTGATGGAGCAAAGCAACAGTTGTCTAGCAACCATCAGACAGTCTTAGTCACAGCCACAAGTAAAGACAAGTCCAATAATTTCTTAACTAAAGAAACTTCAACTAAAACCTCAGCCTTATCGCTAAAAAATATCAATATTCGTCCTCAACAGAGACTAGCAGCAGGGCAAGTTTGGGTAGTCGATCGCAATAAAGACGCCCAGCCTCAACCGTTTATTTGGATAGTAAAAGATTTAAAAAAAGCAGCACAACAACCATTTTTGCAAGTCGCTAAACCGACACAAAAACCGAATTCCAAGCCGAATTCTAGTGCTAAGCCAGCAGCAAAGGATGATTTAGAGCCATTTGATGAAGTAGTGAAAGACACAGTGAAGCAGGGAGGATTGTTCACTCTTTATCGCAATAAACAAAAGAATAAAATTTATTTAGAAATTAAACCAGAACAACTGAATAAAAATTTCTTAGCTACGGCAACATTGGAATCAGGCATTGGCGAACGAGGTATTTACAGCGGTATGCCTCTGCAAGATTTTTTGTTTTATTTCCAGCGAGTGGATAATGATTTACACTTTACGATCCGCAATGTCAATTTCCGGACTCGTGACGGAGATCCGCAAGCGCGATCGCTCGCCCGTTCTTTTAGTGACTCTGTTCTCTACAATATTTCCATTAAAAGCATTCATCCGCAACGCAAAACCATTCTTATCGACCTGAGCGATTTGTTACTCACAGACTTGGCGGGATTATCTTCAAGTTTAGGAGTTCCAAAAGACCCAGACCAGTCATATTTTGGTACTTCTAAAGCTTTTCCCCAGAATGTAGAAGTTGAGTCAATTTTAAATTTCTCTAGTGACAGTGACGGGCCAAACTTCGCCTCGCTACCCGACAACCGCAGCTTTACCTTACGCGTCCACTACAGTTTCTCCCAACTACCTGATAAAAATTATCGTCCCCGCTTTGCCGACGATCGCGTCGGTTATTTTATCACCGCCTACCAAGATTTATCCAAAGACGATCGGGGCGATTCTTTCGTCCGCTACATCAACCGCTGGGACTTGGAAAAACAAGACCCAAAAGCAGCAATTTCTCGTCCCAAAAAACCGATTGTCTTTTGGATTGATAACGCTGTGCCTTTAGAATACCGCGATGCAATGAAAGAAGGCGTCTTGATGTGGAATAAAGCCTTTCTCCAAGCCGGATTCAAGGATGCCATTGAAGTCCGGCAAATGCCAGATGATGCCACTTGGGATCCAGCAGATATTCGTTACAACACGATTCGCTGGATTAATACAGTAGATGGATACTTTGCACTGGGCCCATCCCGCGTTAATCCGTTGACAGGAGAAATTTTGGATGCAGACATTCTCGTAGACGCTAGCTTTGTCCGGGCACTCAAGAATGAATATCGCAAAATCGTCCAACCCAGCCAAGTACAAAATACTACTACTTTATCGACATTGATGCAAAATCGGCTACTTTGCAGCAATGGTTTAAATGCTAAAGACAAGAATGCACCCCAGCAAACGCAAGCACAACAAGGATTGTTAGGTAATTTATCTAAAATGGCAGGCGAATACGATTTATGCTATGGGATGGAAGCTACTAATCAGTTTGCCTTTGGTTCCCTGGCTATGTCATTGCTGCCAGATAATATGCCCAGTCAAGACAAAGTTAAAGAATATATCAATCAATATTTACGTTTAATCATCGCCCATGAAGTTGGGCATACACTTGGTTTACGGCATAACTTCCGTGGTAGTACTTTATTACCACCACAAGAGATGAATAATACGGAAATTACTAAAACTAAAGGTTTGACAGCTTCCGTAATGGACTACATTCCCCCAAATATTGCTCCTCAAGGTACAAAACAGGGAGATTATTTTCCGAGTATGGTAGGGCCTTATGATGAATGGGCGATTAAGTACGGCTACATGCCAATTCAGACATCGACTCCTGTAGCAGAAAAGCCAATTTTAGAAGAAATTGCCGCACAATCTTACAAACCTGAGTTGAGTTATTCCACCGACGAAGATGTGTATGACCTCGATCCCACAGCCAATGCTTGGGATAACAGCGGCAATGTGCTGCTTTATTCTCAATGGCAGTTGAATAATTCCCGTATAATGTGGGAACGTCTCGATCAGCGTTACCCAATGGCCGGAGATAGTTACAGCGATGTCAGCGAACGTTTTAGCACAGTATTGGGGAACTATTTCCAGCAGATATATTACACCACAAAATACATTGGGGGACAGTCTTTCTATCGCATCCACCCCAGCGAAATACCCTCAGGAGTTAGCCAACACCGATTACCATTTGAACCAGTACCAGTCGAACAACAACGGCAGGCTTTAGAAACACTACAAAAATATCTATTTGCAGAAGATGCCTTGAATTTCTCACCAGAACTGTTGAATAAATTAGCACCTTCCCGTTGGCGACATTGGGGTAGTTATCCGCAAGTTGGCCGTTTGGATTTTCCGATTCACGATTTGGTGCTACTTTTACAGAGTTCTGTACTGCGTGATTTACTTTCAGCCGATCGCCTTTCTCGTCTCAAAGATATCGAACTCAAAACCAAGGCAGACAATGCATTGACTTTACCAGAATTATTTGACACTTTGCAATCTGGTATTTGGACGGAAGTACTAAAACCAAAAGCTAAACCAATGAAGATTGCTAGTTTGCGGCGAGGCTTGCAGCGGGAATATCTGGACATTTTAAGTGGCATGGTATTACGTAAAGAAAATGTCCCAGAAGATGCTCGAACTTTAGCCTGGTATAAACTCAAACAATTAGATGAGAAACTCAAAAATGTGAATTCCGATGATGAATACACTAAAGCACATTTACTAGAAACACGCGATCGCATTGAGAAAATCTTGAATGCGCCCTTGCAAGCGAATTAAAAAAGTTAAGAGTAGTAGAGACGCGATTAATTCCGTCTCTACAAGAGTTAGGAGTTCATAATAAAATTCCTAACTTCTATTGTTCGTCAAGCATTTTGGCCAAATTATATATAGAAGCCAAAAAACAGTTTATGTCAGCTAGAGATAAATTTCATAATGTTGTGAAATCGGCATTACAAAAAGACGGATGGCGAATTACTCATGACCCTTTGTTAATTCGTATAGAAAATATTGCAGATATGTATATTGATTTGGGAGCCGAGAAAATTATTGCGGCAGAAAGAGAAGGACAAAAAATAGCGGTTGAAGTTAAAAGTTTTGTTGGGACTTCAACTATTTCTGAGTTTCATACAGCGGTAGGACAGTTTATTAATTATCGATATGCGTTAGAAGAAATAGGTTCTGAGCTAATTTTGTATTTAGCAGTGCCCTTAAACACTTATAATGATTTTTTAACTAAACCGTTTATTAAAACTATTATCCAGCGAAGTCAAATTAATCTGATAGTTTATGATGTGGAAAAGGAGGAAATTATCCAATGGCAGATTTAGAAAAATATCGTAAGTGTATTCGGAAATTAATTACAGAATATTCCCAGCTTGCCTCATCTAATAATGAAATTGAAGCTCAAACAATTTTTGACGTAGAAAAAGACCATTACCAACTGATATATATTGGTTGGCAAAATAAACGTCGGGTTTTTGGGCCTGTAATGCATTTTGATATTATAAACGGTAAGATTTGGATTCAGTGGAATGGCACAGAAGAAGATGTAGGCGAACAGCTGGTGGCAATGGGAGTACCAAAACACCATATTGTAGTTGGATTTCACCCGCCCTATGTACGCCAGTACACAGATTATGCTGTGAGTTAAAAGCTTGTTGCGAAACTACCTAAAAAAATATCATTCGCTCTACATGTGCTGCACTGTTGACAAACTGTACGCGATGTACAGAGTTTTCAATATTAAGTTTCTATTTTAGAAATAAATACAAGGTGAGCAGTCAATTCGTAATTATATGAAAATCTCCTGTATTTTTTTAAAATTGAAAATGAGGCAGCAGATGATAAAGTTTCCTTCTGCTACCTCTGCTTTCTGTTAACTACTCAACGCCTTTAAAAATCGCTGTAAACTCTTAAACACACTCGGCTTTCTTGGAGGTACAGCGTTGGTTGTTTGCGGTTGTCCCTTCATCAGGATGAGATCCAACTCATCACCCGATGGTTTTGTGGGTAATTCGGCAATTTTTTGATATTCACTGCCGTTTTCTACCCAAACTTCCCACTGCCCTGGGTAGCAGCGATATAAGGCAGTTTGGTCGTCTACTGGACGCAGGTAATAGCAGGATTCGATGGTACTAATGAAACGATCGCGGACTTTTCTGGCTGCGTAACCAATGCCCACAGTTCCAGAATCTTCAAGGCGGGGATTTAAAAATATTAAAGGGCGATCGGCAATTGCTTCACATAACTTTTCCAACTGCGGTACTTCTACGGAAGTAGGGGCGACAAATAAGAAAATTTCATCTTCTGGCTGAATTTTTGTTTGCAAGGAAGCAGCCCTCCCCGTCCCGATATCCAAAATTTGAAATGGTGCATCACTCCAATCGCGGCGGGCTAAGGCTGCCGCCCCTGCGTCAGCAAAGAAAATTTTGAAGCGAGAATCATATTCAGTAAACAAAGGCACAAATTGTTCCGCCACGGGCATAAGTTTTAATTCCGGGAACAGGAAATCAACTTGTAGGCGAGTACAGCCATCTGCAAGGGCAGCTTGGACAGCAGACTGAGATTGGGCGATCGCATCTTCAAGACTATTGGGAAGTTCAGTCATAGTTTATTATCTTGGTTTAGCATTACTTCTATTGTTCCAGTATTAGCTCTGATTTTGGCGTTGCTAAATTGGAGTATGAATTATTTGATATTGAGATGGGAACCTTAAAAATAAAGTATTGATATCAGGGTCTTTGATGAAACCTGTTTTTCATAAAGGTAAATTAATAACATGGAAAGATGACAAGGGTTTTGGCTTTATCCGCTCTAGTCAAAGCAGTCAAGATGTTTTTCTTCATATCACTGCACTCAAACAAACAAATCATCGTCCACAAGTTGGTGATGTGATTTACTATCAGCTAAAGGTTGATAAAGACGGAAAAATTTATGCTTGCAATGCCTTCATCGAGGGGGTTATATCCCAACCTGTCCCCAAAACCTCATCTTCTATAATAAAAGAAACATTCCAGCCTACAGCCAAATCTTCTTTAATGTTCGAGGTATTGCTCTTATCCTTATTGCCAGGTTTAGGAGCAGTGCATTTTGCATTGACGACTTTCAACTCAATTCCTCTGATTCTTTATCCTGTAATGAGTTTTCTTACCTTTGCATTGTATGCAGATGACAAATCTCGTGCAAAGCAGGGGCGTTGGAGAATATCAGAAAAGATGTTACATTTGTGTGAATTCATGGGTGGATGGTTAGGGGCATTTATAGCCCAACGAAGATTACGCCACAAAAGTAGCAAGGCTTCATACCAAGCTGTATTTTGGGTAATAGTAATTATTCACATTATATTTTGGTTGGATTGGCTTTTCCTTGGTAAAAGACTGGTAGGTTTATTTCTCAGCAGTGTTTTTATAAAGTAGCAGAGAAGATAAACAAAACAAACTGTTCAGTCGAGATTCCCTAAGTGCTTGCCCATTTTTGGATCTGCTGTTGAAGTTGGGGAGGAAAGTTCATAAAGCGAACTTGCTGAGAGCCTATTTATAAAGTAAATATTAAGTAGGGTGTATTACGGCTACGCAAAGATTTGTGAGTTTGAGAGAGTGAGGATTAGCCGTAACGCTCCACATTTCTCGGTGCGTTAAGCGTTGCTATAGTGCACCCTAAAACTTAAGGTTTACTTTATAAATCATCTCTTATTATTCTCATTTACTAAAAATTTGATACCGCTTTGTAAATTGTCTTTTAAGCACTTTAAGCTTATTGAGGATATATGCAGGCAGCAATCCAAACATTAAAGAAATAGGTTGATGCGAATATACTTTGATAGTATAGTGTGGGCGTTTATCCATCTTCCAATTGTCGTACCAAGGAAAATCACTAATTAGATTAATCTCCTCAACTTTATCCTCATAAGCTGACTTAACTACTTGTTCAAAAAGTATACTGCCAGGAGAAAATTTAGAATAACTCTCATCGTAAGCCAGCTTCCAAATAATGGTTGAACGCTTCAACTTAATCGCTAAATTGATCGCAATTGTCTTACCTTCAGCTTCAAGTAATTGCCATTCAAGCCAACCAGCTTCTGATAGTCGGCGTGTAAGATTTGTGTAAAATGATATATCTGATGAGGAACTTGCAATTAATTTTCCTCTAGTTCTTTTCCAACTGGCAGCTTCCACTTTTATTAATTGAGGTAAATCTTTTTCAGTGGCCTCGCTTCCTTTGAGGAAAATAGTTTTTACCCCTTCTAGTTGATAGAGCTTCTTTCCCGACCTTTTGATAGTACTTTTTAAATTACCACTGAGGGTTTTTCGATATTCATCAAAACTGTTAGTTATTTTTAAGTGAGCTCCCATCATCCAATCAAGCTCTTTAATAAGTGTAATATCTGACATCCCTTCTAAAGCAGTAATAGTAGGTGAATTTTCCGGTAAACGGTTAAATACTATTCCTAAATGATGGGTACAAAATTGTCTCGCAGCATCAATAAGGACTGGAATAACTATATTTTCAAGTCCCAATGCGACTACAATATCAAGCGCACATGATTGCGAAGCTCTACGTGTAACTAAGAATGAAAAATTGAATCTAAAGAACCGTTGTGAAGTTACAATTAGCGGCAGAACACCTACTAGCTCAGAATCTTTATAAGCAAATACACAAAACCATGATTCGCCAACTTCCACATAGTGTTCAAAATATGATGATACCCATGCATAAGATGTCATTGGTAACTGTTGAGTAGATTCAAAAGCAAGCTGATTCCAACTGTCTGCATGGAGCTTGAGTTCTTCAAGGTTTTCAACAATCTGTACTTTTAATTTTTTCTTAGTTAATAATTTTGATTGTGTGAACTCTACCATAGTTATAAATCTCTAATTGCAAAGTTTTTGCAAGCAATATTCCACATTAGAATACCATTAAGAGAATATGACGAAATACGTACAACATTACTAATATCGTAAATTTTGTAACATAGAAGCTCACAACTCTTGATTATTCGATATTGAAATATCCAACTTCAGTATTGTCTTCAGAGCAAAACATTCCCTAAAACAATCATTTATAGGCGAGTTTGATGAAGTGGCAAGGGTAAAAAGTCGATTCTACAGTCATAAATGTAAAAAGCTTCTGTATCATTTTTGCGCAAGTTAGTAAATGGATAAAGTGTTTTCTGTAATTCTTCTTTACAACGTGTCTGATTTTGCACTTACTTCGTCATGCTCCCAAACGCGATGGCGTAGTAGATCGCCTATTGACATCTACTCCTATTGTTCCAGTATTGGCTGTGATTTTTGGCAAAGGGCATACGTAGCACTGCGCGATCGCTTTTACTCAGAAACTCGGACAAGATTATCGATGTCTACAACAGGCTACACTTACGCATTTCCCAAACGAGCGAAGTGATTTGGATTGAGCCTCAACAGAACAGCTACCTGTGCCTTGAAGGCAAAGATAGCTGTTGAGAGCATCGAAAATATCGCCACTAAGAAACCTTAAGGTTGCTATCAGGCGGGACTGATATTCTGTTAATAAACCTTAGAGATTTAGATGCGATTTTAATTGAGATTGCAAGTGGAACGTAGACAATTAATTTTTGGAAGTTGAAAAGTTCAATTCCTGTTGTATGCTTCTAGCATCATTATACAAATTTGTCACTCTCGAATCATTACTTGGACAGCTAATATCTGGTGATTTTTGCCGCTGGTACCTGACTTCAGTTGACGTACCGAACGAAACAGATTTTGCACATGATGTATATGGTAATTTGGATAATGGCTTAGCTGCTGAAATATCATTAAAAAATTTCGTAGCTGTGGTCACACTTATTTGACCTGAACCTCTTTTGTTGCAAACAATGTAATTTGCTTTTCCAGATGGCAATACATGAATTCTATATCCGCAGGCATTTGTAGAGCCACTATTAATAATAACTGCCCACGGTTTATAATTTGGAGTTTGTGCAAGTATCCTCAAAGGAAAAATACATGAAGGTGCAACAAACAATACTGAAGCCAGAGTAATCTTATATATATTAAGAACTTTCACTTTCACCTCACATGATTAAAACAGAACTGATTTGAGATATTTTATGGAACAAAAAATTTTGCAATAGCACTTGCTTGGTTAATATTCGATTAAGCAATATTAAATTTGTCAGCAGTGCAATTACTAGACAGAAATTATTGTGATTTTTTAAAACTATAATTGACTATATATATTTTAAGTATGTCATTATGATGTCAATGTTGTGTCATACCAATTATTGATGAAGATACACACGATAAAGGTATATTATTTAGTTTAGCGATCGCCCCAATCCTCAATACTCAACTTAGGAACGAAGGCAGGTTAGTCCAGACAGGAACCGTGACTCCTGAAGTTGTGAGCATCGCACTCAAACAAAGCTCTACTGCTAAGATGGGACAATTAAAAGGGTCTAGCTTTTGACAATGGCTAGCCTTACTTCTAGTTTTTGTACAACCTCTGCATTACTGGCGTTCTGCGACATTCAGTAAGTTTCTGTGCTTTGGTTCCAATATTTTCACATTAGCCGTTACTGTTTGAATGGTTTATTCGACACACTATATTTGATTTTGCTACCCTTCAGATGTACGGTATTTATTTAAAACTCAAATAGGATTTCTATAGATGGTTTAATATATAGCCAATAAATTTGGTGTCACCCTTTCTAAAACTTGCTTCAACACCATTACTGTCCAATCTATATCTGCTTCGGTGGTATCACGTCCCAATGTAATACGAATTCCGCCCAAGGCAGCTTTTTCGGAATAGCCCATTGCTAACAATATCGGGCTGGGGCTAAGTTTTCCACTGTGACAAGCAGCACCAGCACTAATACCGATGCCTGCAAGATTGAGGTGTCGTACTAAGGTTTTACCGCTAAGTTTTTCGCCATCAGCATTTTTTAAACACATACTTACATGGTGAGGTAAGCGATGGTACCGATGTCCTGTGGGGATTAAACCAGGAATTTCAGCTAATTGGGCAAAGGCGCGATCGCGTAATTGAATCAAGCGTGATGTTTCTATAGGCAATTCTTGTGCTGCTAACTCAGCAGCTACACCAAACCCAGCAATTATCGGTACTGCTTGTGTACCAGAACGCAATCCCATTTCTTGTCCACCACCACTTAGTAAATGCATTACTTCCACGCCAGGACGCACATACAGCGCCCCTACTCCTTGGGGGCCATATATTTTATGGCTGGATAAACTAAGTAAGTCTACAGAGAGTTCTTGTACATCTATGGGTAAACGTCCCGCAGCTTGCACCGCATCTGTATGGAATAAAGCACCATGCGATCGCGCAATCTTTCCTAGTTCTGCAATTGGTTGTACTGTCCCAACTTCACTTTGACCGTAAATCACGGAAACCAAAACTGTATTATCTTGCAATGCCGCTTTTAAATCTAGGGGGTTGACTCTACCTTTGACATCTACATCTAGGCGCGTAACTTCCCAACCCCATATCTCTAGCAATCGCACTGTTTCGGAAATTGCAGAATGCTCGACGCTGGAGATAATTAGATGTTGAGGAACAGTATACAACCGAGCTACACCCATAATTGCCAGATTATTTGCCTCAGTACCGCCAGAGGTAAAAATAATCGATTCAGCAGTGGCGGCGTTAATCAACTCAGCAACTTGGACTCTGGCTTGTTCCACAACCATTGCAGCCCGTTGTCCCCATTCATGTAAGCTGGAAGGATTGCCCCACTGTTGAGTGAGGACTGTTTGCATAACTGCGATCGCTTCTTTTCGAGTGGGAGTAGTGGCGCTGTAATCTAGATAAATTTGCATATAACGGATAATGATGAGAACACAAGCTGGGAGTAGACTGCTGATGTTTTTAGCATATACAGTTTAAGTGGACACTGACTAAATCTCAGTAATTCTGTATTCTGAGTGGGTTTTTGTTTTGGGTGGGAAAGCTATAGCTGATTTCAAGTTGATGAAGTACACAATATAAGTCTGGTAGCCAAGTATAAAACTTGTTTGACTTCTAACTCCTGAATTCTGACTCCTGCTGTATTTTTCTACTTCATCTCAAAACTAAAAATTTTGGGAATGATAAATATGTCTACTCTTAATCCACTTTTAACAGATTACAGTGCAATTTTTATCTAGGCAAAGGTATTTTTTATATATCTTTTTACTCATCTTTCCCCTTGCTGCTTGTCAACGAGTTCAATCATCCGCTCAGCGTCTAGCAGCTTTACCACAAGATCCTTTAGTTCAAGTATATTTTAATCATTCTCAGTCTGGGGAATACAAAGAACCATACCGTCAGCAAACTCGTTTGGGAGATGATTTAGAAAAACAAATTGTTGATACTATTACGCAAGCTAAATCTACAGTAGATGTAGCTGTACAAGAATTACGTTTACCTAAAGTCGCCCAAGCATTGGTTGATAGACAAAAAGCTGGAGTAAAAGTCAGGTTAATTTTAGAAAATACTTATAGCAGACCTTGGAGTAGTTTTACACCTAATGAAATAAGTAAGTTAGCTCAAAGAGAACGGCAACGCTATCAAGAATTTCGCCAATTTCTCGATGTTAACCAAGATAATCAACTCACTCCCGCAGAAATAAATCAAAGAGATGCTTTAATAATTTTGCAAAATGCCAAAATCCAGAGGCTAGACGATCGAGCTGATGGTTCGGCTGGTAGTAGTTTGATGCATCATAAGTTTGTAATTGTAGATAATCGCATTGTAATTATTACTTCGGCAAATTTTACTTTAAGTGATACTTCTGGTGATTATACAAATTCTAGCAGTTTAGGAAATGCTAATAATTTATTGCAAATTGACAGCCCAGAATTAGCATCTTTATTTACACAAGAGTTTAATATTATGTGGGGCGATGGCCCAGGAGGTAAGCCAGATAGTCGATTTGGTTTACAAAAGCCACTGCGTTTAGCTAAAAAAATCAGATTAAATCAAACCACAATTACTGTGCAGTTTTCGCCTACTTCTCCAACTCAACCTTGGAGTAATAGTAGTAATGGTTTAATTGGCAAAACTTTAGATTCAGCAACAGAATCTATTGATTTGGCTTTATTCGTCTTTTCCGAACAGCGTCTTGCTAATATTTTAGAAAATCGACATCAACAACATGTTAAAATTCGCGCTTTAATTGAGCCACAATTTGCTTATCGTTCTTATAGCGAGGCCTTAGATATGATGGGAGTTGCTCTCAGTAATAAATGTAAATATGAAGCTGATAATCATCCTTGGCAAAACCCAATTACCACCGTAGGCGTACCTATATTAGCCAAAGGCGATTTATTACACCATAAATTTGCTGTGATTGATAACAAAACAGTAATTACAGGTTCTCATAATTGGTCTGATGCTGCCAATAATGGTAACGACGAGACACTTTTAGTGATTGAAAGTCCGATAGTCGCTGCTCATTATGTGCGAGAATTTACTCGTCTCTACAGCAAAGTTAAACCTGGCTTACCACTAACCCTTCAACAAAAAATTAAACTCCAACAAACACAATGTTCCCAAATAAAAACTTCTTCCTAAACTGAAGTATTTGTGAAAACAGTAAGGTTGATATCCACGACTTGTTTAATAAGTAGAGCATCTTGTTAACGAAGTTTAGTTTGTTTTAAAAGTATGAGAACCAGAAATTTTCTGAAAATTCTCAGATGAACTTAATTTAATTACGATTGATTATATACATTCTAAGTTTACCAACAACTTAGCTCAGGAATTACATACACTTTTGAGCATGGTTTATCCATATCTGCAAAGAAGCTGGCAACGTAGTTAGAACTTGATAGATACTCAATAACCAGCCCTAGAAATGGCTGTCTTGGAAGCAGAATGTATGACTCAACTTTTGCAAACCTTATTAAATTTGGCATGGGCAAATAACAGTATATATAGCAGGAGGCAGGAGGCAGCTATGCTGGAGGTAGAACTATTACTATTCCTAGCATTCACGCTTGTCATTATGTCCTAAAGAGTGTGACTACGGCTATATTAGGCGATCGCCTCAAGCTTTCGGGCACTGTGCGCTCACAGCGCCACGTAACCGTACTTGAGATGTTCGCTTATATCCCCCGCATGAATAACGGAGGCTTTACGCGTCACAATTCGTAAAAAATTTAGCTAACCCTGCATTTTTGCATCCCCCCTATCACTGATGAATGGCACCATCAGGCATGATTGCCCCTGCTAGGTTAGCACCAATTAGTTTAACCAGAAGGCGCTCGCCAGAGCGAATTCGCGCTCCGGTTAAGTCAGCTCCCCGCAAATCGGCACCACTGAGATCCGCACCAATTAAATTAGCAGCACGCAAATTCGCTTCCCTAAGATCCGCTAAAAGTAGATTTGCACGAAACAAATTTGCTTCAGATAAATTCGCCCCTCTGAGGTTCACTTTGTGCATAAAAGTATCGCTGAGATTAGCACCGCTCAAGTTGGCATAACTAAGATTTCTGCCAGATAAATCTTTATTGCTCAAATTTGCCCGACTATAGTCTTTACCACTCAAGTCTGGGTTCTGCTTTGATGGTGGATGACTTGATGGTGGATGACTTGATGGTGGATGACTTGATGGTGGATGACTTGATGGTGGATGACTTGTTTGAGATGGTGTTTGGTGGTAAGACGGGGGTGAGTGATGTGTGCTTTGATGTTTGGTTTTTAGAGAGCGCAATTTTTCCCGAGCTTCATTTATCGCTTTGAGCTTGTCCTGTGCCTTCTGCTGTAAACGGAGATTTTCCTTAGGAATGCGATCGGGATGCCAAACGAACACTAAATCCTTATAAGCCTGGTTCACTTCCTCAAGTGTTGCCCCAGGCTCTAATTCCAAAATTCTATAGTACCGCTCCAGATCGCTCATACGTCATTTCGGTGGACAATCAACTTAATTATGAGTGATACAGCGGTCTCTCGGCTGCATCTTTTATTATTTGCGATTGGGGATTAGGGATTAGGGATTGGAAATTGGTTATTTTTCCCCATCTCCTCGCCTCCCTATCTCCTCATCTCCCCATCTCCCGATTTCTCCATCGAGCGATCGCTCTTAAATATGCTGCAACTGGAATTTGATAAACTTCAATAAAAATCCAAACAATAATTGATAAATGTGACAAAAAAGTTAATATTGTCCAAATATATGGCATCCAGGTAACAGGTTCGTTGATATTAGGAGGAAAATAATAGGCTACTACACCAATCAGAGTAGTAGGAAGGACTACAAAAGCAGTAGCAGCTAGTCCATAACCCCAACCTAATTCCACACCTTCTAACTGGGCTTCTGTCCAACTAAACCCATTCCACCGCCAAACTAAGGGTGGTTGCCTAGAAGGCATCTTAATTTGCTGTAGTTCTAAGTTAACTGTAAAAATCTCTTGGCAAAAGTCACAAGCCATAGCTTCCATCAATGGCATATGAGAAATCTTACCTATCCGACAGACTGGGCAGGGGTAAACTCCATGATAGTCAAAAGATTTGGCTAAGATTTTGGGACTGGGCATAATCAAACTGGTGATTCTAAAAAGTTAATCTGGTGGATAACGACTTGGGTAACAATGATGTATGGCATTTCTCAATTGTCTAGAATCAGCTTTCGCAAGGTAAAAACAGAAGTCAGGAAAATTAGATGTTTTGATTTTGGAATCCTGCATTTTTGCATTTTTGCAAGACTAAGCCGCCACCGTGAGTTCTCTGTGATTCCTTGCAATTGTCTGTATTTATTCATCTGAATTTAAAATTTTTCACCATTAATTTTTGATTGTCTACACTATTTATTCACTTCTCACATCACAATATTTATAAAGTTATATAACTATAATAATGTTTAGCCACAAGCCGCTTTCTTCTTCTAGACAAATAAGTAAGGAGAACTGTATTAGACAAATTCTGACAAATTGACGCTAATCAAGCTTAAAATCCAAGGATTTTGAATTTGGAGAGAAGTCTGAAACTTGTTTCAAGTAGGATAAAACGCCTTCGAGCTTAGACGCGCAAAGGGCGACTTGCAGTAGCCATTAGAACACACCACACTCAGTGAATGCGAACTACTCTATAGAAAGCAAGCTGCAGCTAATTTCATAGAGAAACCTTATAGTCTTGATTCCCACAGTTGTACTGAGTCTATCGCTTTTTTAGCTGTTATGGGGGTCTTGACACCACTAGCTCTTTTTGTTAATGTTACTATAGATAGGTCTATATAGTTTAAGTTAGGTTTAGCAGTCAAAGCGGCACGCAAATGTTTAACACAAATTCCTACTTTTATTTTTGGTTTAGGGTGGTTCACCGGGAGTGAATCGAGTTTCCACACGGAAACCGCCCGGTGAACCGCAGAGCGAACTCTGCGGTTCTTGTTTTTTAAGGAGAATTTCATTGTGACGACTTATTTCGGTAGTTGGTTTTACGGCTTCTACTTTTGGCCCAGAGATGGTTCCGGGTAAATAGCGTCATGCCAATGAGCCAGAACGCGCCCGGAACCCCTCGAAGGAAGGTTCCGGGTTTTTTTCTGAGTGGAGGAGATGGGGAGAGTGTAGGAGAAAAAGGAGGTCTGGGAGGATGGGGAGGATGAAGAATGAGTCTTCCCCACACTCCCCACACTCCCCACACTCCCCACACTCCCCACACCCTAATCCCTAGTCCCCAATACTTAATTTTTCAGAACAATAAAACCATGATTAACGCTAAACTTGCCGCACAATCCCATCCCAAACACCGGACAATCGTTAAACTTTCAGAAAAAGTCGCTTTTGGTGGTGAACAATTAGTAATTATCGGTGGCCCATGTACCGTTGAAAGCTTGGAACAAATGGAGATAGTCGCCCAAAAGCTATCTCGTACATCAGTACAAGCCTTACGTGGCGGTGTCTACAAACCCCGCACATCTCCCTATGCTTTCCAAGGTATGGGCGAGTTAGGATTAGAAATTTTAGCGAAGGTGCGATCGCACTACAATATGCCAGTTGTCACCGAGGTGATGTCAATTTCCCAAATTGAAGTAGTGGCTAGCCACGCTGATATGCTTCAAGTTGGTAGCCGCAATATGCAAAACTTCGATTTGCTCAAAGCTTTAGGGCAAGCTGGTAAACCAATACTGCTCAAGCGCGGTTTAGCAGCGACAATTGAAGAATTCGTGATGGCAGCTGAATATATTCTCAGCCACGGTAATCCTGATGTAGTGTTGTGCGAAAGGGGTATCCGCAGTTTCGATGATTACACTCGCAATGTCCTAGATTTAGGCGCAGTAGCAGCACTCAAACAAATAACTCACCTGCCTGTGATTGTAGATCCTTCCCATGCCGTAGGTAAACGGGAACTCGTAGCACCTTTGGCAAAGGCTGCGATCGCTTGTGGGGCAGATGGATTAATAATTGAGTGTCACCCAGAACCAGAAAAATCTGTTTCTGATGCCCGTCAAGCACTTTCTTTAGAAGATATGGTGGATTTAGTTGATAGTTTAAAGCTTATAGCAACAGCCGTTGGGCGCAGCATATCACAAACAAAAGGGGTTGGTTTAGAAACCGCCCCTTTTATTTTTGCTGCTTGAATCAAAGTATTAAACTATATAAAATTGTCGCAGAATAACCAACACGGAGTTGTGGTTTCAAACACACTGATTTCCTTTGATTCTAACCGATAACGCCGTGTTGGGCGGCTGGCAACCATCAGAGAAGCCCAGTAATTCCGTAGTAAATACAAGCACTAGCACCAATAATATAGACAAACCAAGTTAGAAAAAATCCGATTGCGCGACCGGGTGAAGGGCCATAAGTTGCGATCGAACCCCAGGCATGAGCAATCCGCCCTACAGTTAGCACACTCCCAATCAACCAGAGTATCCAAGGCGATGAATGCATCAACTCCAAAGTTATGACAAACAGCAGTCCTAAAGGTACATATTCTGTAAAATTTCCATAGGCACGTACCTTACGCTGAAGAAGTCCATCATCAGCAGTTTTTGTGAGCAGAGATTTTTGAGTATAGCTTTCAATAAATGCCGCCCAAGGATTGGGATTTTCTAGATAATTTGGCTGGTTTATAACTTCTGTTTGAGTTACTCCATGCCAAATGCGAGTTCTAGTACGCTCGATTACGACAATGTAAGAAAGGGCAAACGCAATCAAGCCATTGAGTCCAACAAAAAATGTGGTAACGGGGATAGACATAGAAAATATCAACTGCGGGTCAATTCTCTAAAATAGAAACTTGCAGCTAGCTAGCCAAGTCCCCAACTGGGTATAAGTTTATGAAATTTGCTCCTTTGATTGAAAAGATTGCAACAGCATCCAATGAAGCCCAGTTGCGTTCTTGCTTCTTGAAGTACGCAGGTGAATTGGTCGGAGCTACTGCTTGGGGATTGGATTTGCTGGATAGCCGTTTTCGAGTGATTGGGTCAGATTTGTGGGGATTGCCTGATACGTTTGGCGACCGCTATCAGGAAATTGGGCGAAATGGCGATCGAGTCAGTCAACAGATGATTGAGTATCAAATTCCAGTTCATACTCTATCAGTACAGTCTCTCAAGGATTGGCATCAGAGCGAACTATATGAATCTGTGTTCCGCATCTATGGGATGGAACATGGTATGATTGCACCGCTAATCGGCAGCGGTCGATTAATTGGTGGAATTTATTTTATGCGTGGGAAAGAGCTTCCCGCCTTTAATGATGGCGATCTGATTCAATTGAGTTCTCTGTGCCAGCATTTATCCGTTCGTTTAGCAACTTTTCGCCTGGCGATCGCTCCATCTTTAGCCAATTGTCTAACACCACGAGAAGTTGATGTTACCCAATTAGTTGCCCAAGGTTTCAGCAATCGAGAAATCGCTTTGAAGTTACATATCAGTCGTGATGCTGTCAAACAGATACTCAAGCGGATGTTTCAAAAACTAGATGTTTGTACTCGCGCTCAAATGGTTGCGAAGTTAAAGAATTAATACCAAAACCTCAATATACAGCAGTTTTCGTTTGGATGAAGTACAAAGTCACTGGTTTTGAGGCAGGATAGCGCAGCTAAGCTGTGTCCGCGTACTCTTACAGAGAAGCAAGCTACGCGCAGCGTCTTGTAGAGAGTGTCGGCGGCTATGCTGGAGGCAGAAGAATAATTTAATTTTTGAGTCCTTGGTTTTGTACCTCACTTAATTGCAAACTGCTGTAATTATGTGACTACGGCTGTATCAGAAACTAGTTGAGGACTTATCCAATTTCAATCGGATTAACTTTAAAAAGCGGCGATTTATAATACATTTACTTACTGCAAATCTCACAACAGATTCCTACCTAAGTGAAAACAGTTTCAGATAAATTCCTGTCTCAAGAGCTAGGCGAAATCAATAATTATTAGTATGCTAATATTTAGAATAACTAATATTAAGTCGAACTACTAAAAATTGACTGCAACGATTTTGCACAAAATGCAATGTCAGGCAACAAACTCTACCCTTTGGGGATTTGGTAAGACTCGTTCTCAGAAATTGCTAAGGTTAGGCGATTAATCTACTCGTTTAGCTCTGGCTGACTTTAATAAAACCACTGTACTGCTACGTGTTTTGTATGCTTTCCCTTTCTCCTGATTGTTGATATGCGCTGTTTAAACTCCGTTAAGACGATAAAACCTTTTTCTTTAGTTGCTCAAAGCATTCCTCGTCTTTACAGCTTAATTCCAAGAGGACGGTTGTGGCTACTGCTGCTAGGTTTGACCTACTTGTGTACTGCTTGTAATGCTAGCGATGCTCAATCAAGTGGAAAAGCAGGTAAAAAGCGACCTGTGCCCGTGGTGGTTGCCGCTGCGACTCAAAAGACTATTCCAATACAGCTATCGACTACAGGAACAGTGGAAGCATATTCCACGGTATCTGTCAAGTCACAGGTAAGTGGACAACTGCTTGGAGTTTATTTTCAACAAGGACAGAATGTGAAAAAAGGAGACTTGTTATTTAAAATAGATTCCCGTTCTCTGCAAGCAGCGCTGATGCAAGCTAATGCTGCTAAAGCCAAAGATTTAGCGCAGGTGAAACAGGCACAGGCAAATGTGACTAAAGCGATCGCCCAAGTCAACCAGGCAAAAGCGAATGTAGCCAAGGATGTTGCTCAAGCTACAAATGCAGATGTCCAGGCGAAAAGATATAACAGCTTACTCCAGAAAGGGGCAATCAGCAAGGAACAAGCGGATGAGTTTCAGACTACGGCTGATGCTCAACGGGCAACAGTGAACGCAGATCGAAATGGAGTAGCAGATGCCAAAGCAGCAGTGGCGGCAGCCGAAGCAGATGTGCAAAATGCTAAAGCAGCAGTAGCAGCAGATGAAGCGGCGATCGACAATGCCAAAGTTCAACTTTCCTACAGTTCCATCTACTCACCAATTACTGGACGTACAGGTAGTCTGAAGCTTAATCAAGGCAATTTGGTACAGGCGAATGCTACCGATCCGCTAATTACCATCAGCCAAATCCACCCGATTTACGTTACCTTTTCCATTGCTCAAAGGTTGCTGCCAGACCTGAAGAAGTACAGTGCTAATAACGGCAAGTTACAAGTCAACGCCATACCTCCGAAAGACACAGGGCGTCCGATACAGGGTGAACTTACCTTTGTTGATAGCGGACTCAATACCCAAACAGGCACGATTCAACTTAAAGCCACCTTTGCCAACGCAGAGGAACGCTTAGTTCCGGGTCAGTTTGTTAATGTAGTACTCAAGCTAGCTGAAGAACCGAATGTAATAACCGTGCCTTCTCCAGCCATCCAAACTGGACAGCAGGGGCAATTTGTCTTTTTAGTGAAAGCCGACAAAACAGTAGAAATGCGTCCAGTTACCGTAGGCGACACCATTGGCAACGAAACGGCAATTAAACAAGGGTTGCAACCAGGTGAGCAAATCGTCACCGATGGACAATTTAATCTAGTACCTGGTGCCGCAGTACAGGTGAAACCGGAAGTAGGAAGCAGAGGGGCAGAGGAGCAGGGGAGCAGAGGAGCAGAGGGGCAGAGGGGAGAATAACTTCTCACTTCAACAGTAGACCTCTTGCATAAATATTTTATTGTCTCACGCACAAGCGTCTACAAACTTTTCAAGACAGAGGCGCACAGAAGAGAACGTAAACAAGGACTTTTGCAAGAAGTGTAGTCAACAGTCAACAGTCAACACTCCCCACTCTCTACTAAAATGAACATTTCCCAGCTATTCATCCGCCGTCCAATCATGACAACCCTAGTGATGATTGGCATCTTAATATTTGGGCTGATGAGTTACCAACAGTTACCTGTTAGTGACTTGCCCAATGTGGATTATCCAACGCTCCAGGTAACGGCTAGTTTGCCCGGAGCCAGTCCAGAAACGATGGCTTCTTCGGTTGCAACTCCTTTAGAGGAGCAATTTTCTAGCATAGCCGGATTGAGTTCAATGAACTCTACCAGCTCTTTAGGTAGTGCCCAAATTACGCTGCAATTTGACCTGAATCGGGATATTGACGGGGCAGCACAAGATGTACAGTCTGCTATTTCTAAAGCAGCGAGGCAGTTGCCGACTAATATGCCCAGTCCTCCTTCTTTCCGCAAGGTAAATCCAGCAGATCAACCAGTCCTCTATATCTCTTTAAATTCATCTATTTTGCCACTGTCAACTGTAGATAAGTATGCCGAAACGCTGTTGGCACAACGTCTATCGATGGTGGATGGGGTAGCGCAAGTACAGGTGTACGGCTCGCAAAAGTATGCTGTACGGGTTCAGCTTGACCCAGAATCATTGAGTGTTAAAGGCATAGGAATCGATGAAGTGGCTGATGCGATCGCTAACGGCAATGTCAACTTACCAACGGGCACGCTTTACGGGCAACAGCAGAATTATACAATTCAAGCAAACGGTCAACTCAACGATGCCGCTAGTTATCGCTCTTTAACTGTAGCTTATCAAAACGGCGCACCTGTGCAGTTAGGTGAACTCGGTCAAGTGCTAGACAGCGTGGAAAATGACAAGATTGCCAGTTGGTATTTTCCTACGAAGAAGGGAAATAGGGAGCAGGGGAGCCAAACAGCAGCAAAAGCAGCGGAGAAGACCTCAATCCCAAATCAAAAATCCCAAATCCAAAATTCTGGCGTGCGGGCGATCGTTCTGGCTATTCAGCGCCAACCGGGAACTAATACTGTCCAAGTGGTGGATGCAATTAAAAAACTGCTGCCTAACTTCCAAAAAGAGATTCCGGCAGCTGTGAACATGAATATTCTCTACGATCGCTCCCAATCAATTCGCGAATCGGTAGATGATGTACAATTCACGCTGTTGCTCACCATCGCTTTGGTAGTACTGGTAATCTTTCTGTTTCTTCGCAACATCTCGGCTACAGTCATTCCCAGTCTGGCAGTACCGCTATCAATCGTAGCGACCTTTGCAGTGATGTTAGTGCTGGGCTTTTCACTCGATAATCTCTCGCTGATGGCATTAACTTTATCAGTGGGTTTCGTGGTGGATGATGCCGTAGTCATGCTAGAAAATATTGTCCGCCACATGGAGATGGGTGAGAGCCGCTTAGAAGCATCTCTAAATGGTTCTAGAGAAATTGGTTTTACAATTTTATCTATGACCATTTCCTTGGTAGCAGTATTTATCCCCGTACTGTTCATGGAAGGCATTCTGGGGCGACTGTTCCGTGAGTTTGCTATTACCATCAGCGTTGCCATCTTGGTTTCTGGCGTAATTTCCCTGAGCTTAACCCCAATGCTGTGTTCCAGATTCTTGCGTCCACCTCATCATCAGGGAGAGAGTCAGGAAGTAGGGGAGGCAGGGGAGGCAGGGGTAGAAATGCCCGATGCCCAAATCCCAAATCGAAAATCTAAAATCCAAAATTTTCAGACTCGTTTGTATAATATTTCGGAAAGCTTCTTTAATTCGTTGTTGCGGGGATACGATTGGAGTTTGAAGAAATCGCTGAAGTATCACCGAACAACGATGGTGATTTCCGGAGCGATTCTTTTAGCAACGGTGTATTTATTTACGGTTGTGCCAAAGGGATTTGTTCCCAACGCTGATGTTGGACAAATTACTGCAACCACTCAAGCATCAGAGGATATCTCCTTTGATGAAATGGTAAAGCATCAACAGGCTGTAGCTGCGATCGCTTATCACGATCCGAATGTCGATTCCATCAACTCCAGTGTCGGGGCTGGTGGCCCAAATGGTTCTGCAAACAGTGGACGACTTTTAATCGAACTCAAGCCTACCCATGAGCGCCATCTCAGTGCCGATCAAATAGTCGAGAAACTTCGACCCAAGTTATCAAGTGTGCCTGGAATCAAGGTGTTCTTGCAAAACCCCCCCGCCATTAATATCGGCGGACAACAGACAAAAGCCCAGTATCAATTCACTCTCCAAAGTCCCAATATTCAAGAGCTTTACCAGTACGCCCCACTTCTAGAAAATAAACTCCGTACCCTGTCAGATTTGCAAGATGTCAACAGTGACCTACAAATTAAAAATCCTCAAGTTGAAGTAAATATCAACCGCGACCAAGCTTCATCTCTCGGTTTGACTGCCAATCAAATCGAAACTGCTCTGAGTAATGCCTATGGTACTCGCCAAGTTTCCACCATCTACGCCTCTGATAGCCAGTATCAAGTGATTATGGGCGTGGAACCAAGATATCAGCAAAATTCCAGCGGTCTAGATTTGCTCTCAGTTCGCGCCCCCAGTGGACAACTTGTACCTCTCAACGCTGTAGCCACTTTGACCAAAGATGTGGGGCCGCTGACCATTAACCATCAAGGGCAGCTAGCCTCCGTCACCTTTTCTTTTAATCTCAAACCAGGAATCTCACTAGGTAATGTCACTGGAAAAATTGAACAACTTGCTCGTGAAACGCTACCAGCTACCATTAGTACAGGCTTTCGGGGTTCAGCGCAAGCTTTCCAGTCTTCAATTCAAGGTTTAGGAATATTACTCCTGGTTGCCATTTTGGTAATTTATATCGTGTTGGGAATTCTCTACGAGAACTTCATTCACCCGCTGACTATTCTTTCTAGCCTACCCTCGGCTGGATTTGGGGCACTGCTGACTTTGTTGCTATTTCAAGTTGACTTGAATATTTACGCCTTCGTGGGCATCATTTTGCTGGTTGGCATTGTCAAGAAAAACGGGATTATGATGGTTGACTTTGCAATTGAAGCCCGTCAAAATGGCAAAACTCCTTATGATGCGATTTATCAAGCCTGTTTGGTGAGGTTCCGCCCAATCATGATGACTACAATGGCAGCGCTGATGGGCACATTACCCATCGCCCTTGGTTTGGGAGCCGGAGCAGATACACGCCGTCCCCTTGGTTTGGCAGTAGTTGGCGGGTTACTGTTCTCGCAGTTCTTGACACTTTATTTAACCCCCGTTTTCTACACCTACATGGAATCGTTGCAGACAAAGTTTTTAAAGCACAACTGGCGAAAACAGTCAATATAATTCGTAATCGTTAAATCTTTTGTTTAGTGGCTTCCAGCAGCTTAACGCTGGCGTAGATAGCATCAATATGGGGTGTGGGAATTTGAGTGAGTTTACCCAATTCTGCCACTGCCCCGACAATAGCATCTATTTCTGTAGAGCGTCCGGCTTCAATATCTTGTAGCATAGAAGTTTTGTGGGCACCGACATTTTCAGCCCCATTAATTCGCTGTTCTAAAGTAATGCCAAATTTTATACCCAAATTTTCAGCGATCGCCTGCGCTTCAGTCATCATTTGCCGCGCTAGTTCGCGGGTGAGGGGATAGCGGCAAATATCCTCTAAAGTCGCACCAGTTAGGGCACTGATGGGATTAAAAGCCACATTGCCCCACAATTTGATCCAGATTTCCGTGCGAATTTGATTGCGGATTGGAGCTTTGAATCCTGCTTGTTTGAGAGTTTGGGCTAATAATTGGATGCGATCGCTTTTACTGCCATCAATTTCACCAAGAGTAAAGCGATCGCCTTCAATATGCTTTATTACACCTGGTTCAATTATCTCAGTTGCCGGGTAAACAACACAACCAATAGCGCGGTCAACACCGATACCAGCTTCAACGATGCCCTCTGGATCGACAGATTGAATGCGCGTACCTTCATACTCGCCGCCATGCTTGCGAAAGTACCACCAAGGAATACCATTTTGGGCTGTGATAACTGTTGTGTGGGGATTGTAGAGTGTGGAGAGGGAGGGGGCGATCGCCGGAACACTGTGAGCCTTAACAGTTAAAATTACTACATCTTGTTGTCCTGCTTCCTGGATATTACTAGTTGCCAAAGCCGGATGAGCTACTTGGTTAGAACCGTCCGCCATGACTAATTTCAGCCCATTTTTTTTAATTACTTCTAAATGAGAACCACGAGCAATCAGCGTCACTGTTTCACCAGCTAGTGCTAATTTGGCTCCTAAATATCCACCGATTGCACCTGCGCCAACAATACAGATTTTCATTTTGTTATTTGTAATTTGTCATTGGTTTAACTTTTGACTTCAAAGACTCAAATGTTAGCCTCAAAGGCTCAACTTATCGGCGTTATACTTAGATTGTATTCTGGGCGAGTCTAATGGAAGATGTATTGCGTCTGATTAATCAGGCATTGGATGAGGGTTGGAAAGAGCTAGACCTATCGGGCGAAGGTTTAACAGAACTGCCACCAGAAATACGACAATTAAGCAATCTTACCCTGCTTTCTTTCTACGAAAACCAAATAACCGAAATTCCAGAATGGATAGGACAATTAAGCAATCTGACCAAGCTTTACCTCGCTAATAATCAAATAACCGAAATTCCAGAATCAATAGGAAAATTAAGCAATCTGACCGAGCTTAAACTCGCTAATAACCAAATAATCGAAATTCCAGAATCAATAGGACAATTAAGCAATCTGACCGAGCTTAAACTCGCTAATAACCAAATAATCGAAATTCCAGAATCAATAGGACAATTAAGCAATCTGACCGAGCTTAACCTCGCTAATAACCAAATAATCGAAATTCCAGAATCAATAGGACAATTAAGCAATCTGACCGAGCTTTACCTCTTCAATAACCAAATAATCGAAATTCCAGAATCAATAGGAAAATTAAGCAATCTGACCGAGCTTAACCTCGCTAATAACCAAATAATCGAAATTCCAGAATCAATAGGACAATTAAGCAATCTGATCGAGCTTTACCTCAGTAATAACCAAATAACCGAAATTCCAGAATCGATAGGAAAATTAAGCAATCTGACCAAGCTTTACCTCTACGAAAACCAAATAACCGAAATTCCAGAATGGATAGGAAAATTAAGCAATCTGACCAAGCTTTCCTTCGGTGATAACCAAATAACCGAAATTCCAGAATGGATAGGAAAATTAAGCAATCTGACCGAGCTTTACCTCTACGAAAACCAAATAACCGAAATTCCAGAATCGATAGGAAAATTAAACAATCTGTCCGAGCTTTACCTCTTCAATAACCAAATAACCGAAATTCCAGAATCGATAGGAAAATTAAACAATCTGACCGAGCTTTACCTTGGTAATAGCCAAATAACCAAAATTCCAGAATCGATAGGAAAATTAACCAATCTAACTAAGCTTTACTTCAGTAATAGCCAAATAACCAAAATTCCAGAATCGATAGGAAAATTAAGCAATCTGACCGAGCTTTCCTTCTTCAATAACCAAATAACCGAAATTCCAGAATGGATAGGAAAATTAAGCAATCTGACGTGGCTTTACTTGAATAATAACCAAATAACCGAAATTCCAGAATGGATAGGAAAATTAAGCAATCTGACCAAGCTTTACCTCTATGAGAACCAAATAACTGAAATTCCAGAATATCTGGAAAAATTACCAAATCTTCAAAAAATAGACCTGCGGGGAAATCCTCTACCTGTTTCCCCAGAAATTCTAGGTTCGCCGGACTTTGATCGAGAACCTGGTTCTATCCAAGAAATCTTTAACTATTGTCGCCAACTTCGTAGCAATGAAGTTCGCCCTTTGAACGAAGCGAAGTTGTTATTAGTTGGTCAAGGTAGTGTTGGTAAGACCTCTTTAGTTAATCGTCTGATTCATAACACCTTCAATCCCAATCAGTCTAAAACCGATGGTCTCGGTGTTACCAACTGGCCTATCCATGTTAACAGTAAAGATGTACGCCTTAACGTTTGGGATTTTGGCGGACAGGAAGTCTACCACGCCACTCACCAGTTCTTTCTCACCAAACGAAGTCTCTATCTTTTGGTTTGTAATTGTCGTACTAGTGAAGAGGAAAACCGCCTTGAATACTGGCTGAAACTGATTGAAACCTTCGGCGGTCAGTCGCCTGTAATTATTGTGGGAAACAAAAAAGATGAAGAATCTTTAGACATCAACACTAAAGCATTACGCGAAAAATATCCTAATATCAAAGCCATCATCGAAACCTCCTGCGAAAACAATGAAGGTATTGATGAACTCCGCAAAGCTATTACCCACGAAGTTGGAGAAATGAAGGAGGTATACGATTTGCTGCCTCTTTCGTGGTTTGATGTTAAAGAATCCCTCGAAAAGATGAATGAGGATTTCATTAGTTACGTCCAATATACTTCTATTTGTCAAGGGAAAAATATTTCTGAAGAACGCAATCAAGAACAACTCATTGACCTGCTACATCGGCTTGGCTTGGTGCTTCACTTCCACGACCACCCCATCCTTCAATCCACCAACGTCCTTAACCCCGATTGGGTTACTGAAGGTATTTACGCTTTACTCAGTGATGAAATACTAAAAACTAAAACTAAAGGCATCATCACCTACGACGACACCAACCGTATTCTTGACCTAAAACGCTACCCTGAAAAGCGTCACTGCTTCCTGACTGAGTTGATGAAAGAATTTCAGATTTGCTTTCAGCTTCCCGACTGCCCTAAACCAAAATTTCTAATTCCTGGACTCTTACCCAAAGATGAACCCAGCGACACGAATCTTACAGGCAACACTTTAGAATTCCAATATCACTATCGCGTTTTGCCAGAAAGCATCATGTCTCGCTTCATCGTTCTCGCCCACGAAAAAATTCACAATCAAATCTACTGGCGCAGTGGCGTAATGCTGGCATATGTTGAAAGCAAAGAAACCTACAACGTTGCTTGCATCAAAGCTGATACTGAAGATAAGAAAATTTTCATCTCCATTGACGGTCGTGAAGCTACGCGGCGCTCATTTCTGTTAATGATTCGTGATATATTCAACAAAATTCACAACACTTTCAGTAAACCTGAAATCAGTGAGTGGGTTCCTGTTCCCGGCTATCCCGACCACCCACCCCTCGACTATCAAGAACTGCTTGGGTTAGAAGCAATGGGAGAAATAGAATATCCCATTGGTAAACTGCGAATCAAGGTCAATTTGCGTCAACTTCTGGATGGTTATGAACCAATGGAAATGCGACAAAAACGCCGAAGGAGAGATGGTGATTCAGCCGATATAGAGACGCTAGAAAGAGAATTTGAATTGAATGAGAAGCTACAGATAGTTAACAATATATACAACACTAATAATCAAGGAGATTATAGACCTGTGAATGATATTACAAATAATAATCAAGGTGCAAACATCGCTAATTTTGTTAATCAAGCGAAAGATAATGCTCAAATCACAGCATCTAACTTTAACCAAACCAGTGGTGCCAGCACTGCTGAACTTCTGCAAATTATCGCAACTATGCGTCAAACAGCCGCACAATTTCCAAAAAACATTCAAGAGGAAATAATTGTTGACATTGATGATGTAGAGCAAGAAATTAACAAGCCTGAAAATCAACGTAACGGAACTCGTTTGAAAAAGCGTCTACTCGCTTTGGCGGCAGTTGGTACAATGATTGCCACTCCTATTGCCGGAATTACTGATTTTACCAATAACGCTCTAGATTTAGGAAGCAAATTAGGAATTGAACTTCAGCTTCCCTCTGTTCCCTAATAGGTAGCTTAGGCTTTTGGATCGCATCAATCTCCCTCATCCTCCACTGCTTACTCACCTATCTCAAGTAACTTCGCCATCGCCAACCGTTGCAATTTCCCAGTCGCACCACGGGGTAGTTGCTCTAAAATATGAATTTGCTTAGGGACTTTGAAGTTTGCCAGCATAGTTGAACAGTGAGCTAAAAGTTCTTTTTCGCTAGCTTCTGCTTTGAGGACAACAGCTGCATGAATGTCTTCTCCTAAAGATTTGTGGGGGACAGCAAAGGCTAAAGCTTCAGCGACAGCGGAATGGCGCAGCAAAATATCATCTACTTCTAAGGGAGAAATTTTTTCCCCGCCTCGGTTAATCAATTCTTTTATCCGTCCAGTTAGGCAAAGATAGCCATCTTCATCGAGTGTGCCTTGGTCTCCTGTGCGAAACCAACCATTTATAAAAGCAGTGGCGTTGGCTTCTGGGTTATTTTCGTAGCCGTCAATGACATTTGGTGCTTTTACTACCACCTCACCCAAACTTCCTTGGGGTAACAGGTTACCTTCCGAGTCCATAATGCCGACTTCTACGCCGAAGCCATAACCAACAGTACCCGGTTTGCGGACTTTTGGCGGTAGGGGGTTAGTAGTCATTAAGTGGGATGCTTCAGTCATACTGTAAGATTCCACTATAGGAGCATTGAGAGTTGCCTCCAGTTGTTCGATGATGATTGGGGGCAAAGAAGCACTACTAGAGCGAATAAAACGGAAGCGATTCGCTTGGACAATTTCTGTATTACGGCTAGCGCGTGCCAATATTGTCTGGTGCATCGTTGGTGCTGCAGAGTACCAAGTAGGTTTGTAAGTATCTACTAATTTCCAAAACTCTAGGGCATTAAAACCATTGGGACAAACCAGTGTACCGCCAGAACCCAGAGTTGCCAACAAACAGCCCACCAAACCATGAACGTGAAATAGGGGCATTAAGCAAAGTGTGGTGTCAGCAGGGGTGAGTGAGTAAGCACCAATGATGTTGTTGGCAGAGGCAATTAGGTTACGATGGCGAATTGGCACACGCTTGGGACGACTGGTGGTGCCGCTGGTGTGGAGAATCATCGCTATATCGTCAGAGGAAGGTGGGGAGGTGGAGAGATCAGGAGAATAACCAATACCGAATTCTCTATGCTCTATGCTCAGTTCAAAGCTCAATATGCCGTCAGTGTTGACATTGGCATTAATCAGCATCATATCAGGTGTGAGGGCGGTAATGGCTGCTTCTGGTTCCTCAGACAGCGTAATCAATGCTTTTGCCTGGGTATCTGCGTAGTAGAAGGCAAATTCTTCTTGCTTATATTTGGGATTCAAGGGTGCAGCGATGCCACACAAAGCAGCAGCCAAAAAGGTAATTGCCATTGGTGAACCATTAGTCATGGCAATGGCAATGCGATCGCTCTTTTGCAATCCAAAGCTGTGGAGTTGAGATACCAGCTCAGTAACATTTTCGCGCAATTGCTTGTAGGTTAGCGATCGCCCTTCAGGGGTAACTAGGGCTAAATGATTGTCTTCTCCTGCTAAAAGCTCAAATAAATTCATTTCAAAACCTCTAAAAGGGATTAGGCACTGAGGGTTGGGTATTGAGTATTGGGAACTGGGAAAGAATTATTTTAATCGTTCCTCAGTCCCCAGTCCCCAGCCCCCAGTCCCCAAAAATTAAGAGCTAAAATTAAGTAAATATTGTGTCTGTCGCTACTAACAATTAAAAAATTTTTTCAACAGCTGAACCAAATCAATAAATATGGATCGTCGGAAATTTCTCAACTATGTTACTTTAGCAGGATCTAGCTTTGCCTTAACTAGTTGTATTCAAGGCAGAAATTCCAATTCACCTAGTGAAGTATTTCCTTTAGCATCGCCTGTGGTAGTAAATGAACCTCTGAAAGTGGGATTTGTTTATCATAGACCTGTGGGTGATTTTGGCTGGACTTATGCTCATGATTTAGGTCGCAGACACATGGAAGCCAATCTTCAAGATAAGGTAAAAACTACCTTTGTGGAAAATGTGAATGAAAGTGCTGATGCTGAAAGAGTAATTCGCCAACTGGCATTAGATGGTAACAAGTTGATTTTTACAACTTCATTTGGCTACATAAACCCAACAATGAAAGTTGCAAAGGAATTTCCTGATATTATCTTTGAACAGTGTACGGGATACAAACGTGCTGCTAATGTTGGCACATATCTGGGACGTTTTGAAGAACCGCGTTACTTAACTGGCATAATTGCTGGCAAGATGACAAAATCAAATGTAATTGGTTTTATTGGGTCATACCCAATTCCTGAAGTAATTCGGGGAATCAATGCGTTCACTCAAGGAGTGCGACTAACAAATCCCCAGGCAAAAGTTAAGATACTTTGGGTGCAAACTTGGTACGATCCAGCTAAAGAAAAAGAAGCGGCTCAAACTTTGGTCAATTTAGGTGCTGATGTACTGACGCAGCATACTGACTCTAGTGCTGTTGTACAATTTGCTGAAGAAAGAGGCATTTATGCTTTTGGCTATAACACTGACATGAGCAAGTTTGGTCAAAAAGCTCACCTGACATCAGCTATTAATAAATGGGGCAAATTCTATACAGATAAAGCCTTGGCTGTAATGACTAATACTTGGAAGTCTCAAGATGTTTGGGATGGTATTGGTCAAGAAATGGTAGATATTTCTCCAATGAATCAGGTGATTCCGGCTGATGTGCAGCAATTAGTAAATGCCAAGCGCGATGAGTTTATTCAAGGTATCGCACATCCTTTTGATGGCCCGGTGAAAGACCAAAAAGGTGTAGTGCGAGTGCTAAAAGGTAAGGTGTTGGACGATCGAACACAACTGGCGATGGATTGGTATGTTGAGGGAATTGAAGGGTCAATTTCCAAGGATAAATTATAGTCAGTAATTCAAAATTCATCTTAAAAAGTTTGCTCAAAAGAGAAATCCTCTTGGCAACTTTCTGCAAAATCAAAAATTAAGAAATAGAATTACAGTCAGCTTTCTGACTAGTAAACATTAAAAAATCTTAGATAGAATCTTTGCAATTACTTCTCTACAAGACGCTCCGCGTAGCTTGCTTCCACGTTCGCATAGCGTCTTGCAGGGAAGTGGTACGCTTGACTTTGTTTTGCTTGTAATCACATTTCAGATTTAATTAAATTGAGCTACTTAGCACTATTTTTATTTTAGGTGGATTAGTATTCAGTATATTTAGGGATAAGCCTAAGTTTATCTCGTTTTAGACTTAACTGAAGCGTATGGCATACGTAACTGGCTACGGTAGTATTTTTAAGTTTCGACTCAATTCAATTGGAGATTGTTCGCCTAAAGGTATCATTTTCAGAAAACTTTGATATCTACCCAATAAACTGAATTATCTCTATCTTTAGTATTTTTTTTAATCCATTGAACTCACGTAGTATTAATCCAGAGATTTTTCTAAGATGAGTCTGTTTGAGACCAAGCAGCGATTCTGACGAAAGATGCATCTAATACTAAACGAAATATTAAACATTTAGAAAATTTACTGCGGCAAAGCTAGAGTTTTTGGGCTTTCTTAAGCTCAGGGATTGAGTTTTAAAAATTGTGCAGTCTATAAATTTACTTGCTCGGCATTTTGTTTTATGTCAAAACATTATTATCTACTTAAATACTTAAACAACTCGCTCGCAAATCCAGTATTAGTAATCTTACTAATGTTCACAGCATTGACGAGTGGTTGTCAAAAAACCGATCCGGCAGCAAATGCTGCCAACCCGCCACCATTGCCAGTAAAACTTCAGAAAATTGACGCAGGCACAATCCAAGAAAGTTCTGTGTTTGTCGGCTCGTTGGAAGCCCAGCAAAAAGTCACGTTACAGCCCCAAACTCAGGGACGAATCGAATCGATTCTGGTGTCCAGTGGTCAGCAAGTGCAGCAAGGTACGCAGATCGCATCCTTGAGTTTAGATCAGACTCAGGCTGATGTCGCGAGTTCGATCGCAGCTGCAAATTCCGCCAAAGCAGCTTTATTGACGGCTCAAGCACAACTTCAACAATCTGAAGCCCAACGAACTAAGGCCGCAGCAAATGTTCAGCTGCAACAGACACAATTCAATCGTAACCAACAGTTAGTCAATGAAGGAGCCATAGCCAGACAAGAGTTAGACATTGCCAGAAATAATTTACAAGCGGCGATCGCAGACTTGCAAGCCACAAATAAACAAGTTGCTGCATCAGGTGCAGCCATTCGCCAAGCACAGGCAAATGTACGTCAAGCCCAAGCCAGCACGGCTGCTTCACGAGTCAATCTTAATTTCAAACGAGTGGTCGCACCGATCGCTGGCGTAGTAGGTTATTTTCCAGTGAAAGTCGGAGATTATGTCAACACCGGACAAACCATTACCACAATCACGCAAAATGATTCTCTGGATCTGAATCTTTCTGTACCCTCAAATCGATTGAAGCAACTGCGAATTGGATTGCCCGTTCAGTTGATCGATCCCACCACGCAGCGAGTGATTGGTACGGGCGCGGTCAACTTCATTTCTCCGACGGTGAATTCTAATCAGCAGTCGATTTTGAGCAAGGCACGCTTTCGGAATTCACAACGGCGACTGCGTGATGGGCAATACGTTAAAGCTCGCGTGATTTGGAATCAACAACCAGGTATCTTAATTCCCACCGCCGCAATTTCTCGCGTTGCTGGACAAAATTTTGTGTTTGTCACCGAAAACAAAACTGTAAACGGCAAACAGCAGCAAATTGTGCATCAGCGTTTAGTACGCCTTGGTGACATTCAAGGCACAAACTATCAAGTCCTCTCAGGACTTAAATCCGGCGAAACGATCGTGACTGCTGGCATTCTCAAACTTAGAGAAGGCGCACCAATTCAACCGCAATCCTAAATCCAGGACATCCGATCATGTCGATCGCTAACACCTTCATCAAACGCCCGGTATTAAGTACCGTTTGCACTTTAGTGATTCTGATTTTGGGGGGAGTGTGTATTCCATTACTGCCGCTCAATTACTTGCCAGATATTGCGCCGATTCGCGTTCAAGTCTCAGCCACCTATACTGGGGCGGATGTAGAAACCGTCGAAACTGCCGTGACAACGACGTTGGAGCGACAGATTAACGGCGTTGAGGGAATGCAGTACATGACCTCGAACAGTTCCGCAGGTAGTAGCCAAATTTCAGTGTATTTCGAGTCACAGACGGATAAAAATATTGACCAAGTGAACGTGCAAAATCGCATTTCCCGTGCTACACCTCGCTTGCCAACGACCGTGCAACAATTCGGTGTGACAGCGCAAACGTCTTCGACCAGTATTTTGTTAGTGTACGCGCTTTATCCCCAAAATAATGAGTATGACGCGCTGTTTATTAGTAACTATATTGACCTCAATTTGCGGGATCAACTGCTGAGAACACCGGGAGTTGGCGATATCACAATTTTTGGTGAAAAAGAGTATGCAATGCGGTTGTGGCTCGATCCCAATGCACTGGCGAGTCGGCAATTAACCGTGACAGATGTGGCAACGGCACTGCGATCGCAAAACATTCTCGCCGGAGCCGGAACGTTGGGTCAACAGCCTGTGCCTCCAGGTCAAAGTTATGAAATTCCGCTGCGAGTCAATGGTCAATTCAAAGATGCATCAGGATTTGAGAATCTCGTCATCAAAGCCGGGAGTGATGGCAACTTAATTAAACTCAAAGATGTCGGTCATGCCGAACTCGGCTCGGAGACTTACGCTAGTAATGCAAAAAATAATGGCAAGCCGGCGATCGGCATTGCAATTTATCAGTTACCAGGTAGTAATGCGCTGGATGTGGCAAAAAACGTTGAAGCGCAAATGAATGAGCTGATGAAAGAGTTTCCGCCCGGATTACAAGCCAAGATTGTTTACGATACTGTTGGGTTTGTGCAAGCATCACTCGAAGAAGTCGTGAAAACGCTTGTGGAAGCGATCGCCTTAGTCGTCCTCGTGATTTTTCTGTTTCTCCAAGACTGGCGAGCCACAATTATTCCGATTATTGCGATTCCGGTTTCGCTGATTGGCGCATTAGCATTTGCTTACGTGTTTGGATTCTCGTTAAATAATTTGACCTTATTTGGTTTAATTTTGGCGACCGGATTAGTCGTAGATGATGCAATTATTGTCGTTGAGGCAGTCGCCCGCAAAATTGAACAGGGAGTGCGACCGTTTCAAGCGTCAATCGAGGCAATGGACGAACTTACTGGAGCAGTGCTGGCAACGTCGTTGGTGTTGATGGCGGTGTTTATTCCAGTAGCGTTTTTTCCGGGTTCGACTGGGAGAATGTATCAGCAGTTCGCCTTAGTAATTGCCTTTTCGATCGCGATTTCAGCGTTTAATGCGCTTTCATTCAGTCCCAGTATGTCTGCGATTTTGCTGCGTCCGCCACGACCCAAACGCGGCCCGCTTGGCTGGTTTTTTAACAAATTTAATCAAATTTTGGCATGGATTATTCAACGGTATTTAGCGATCGTCAATTTTCTGATTCGCGTTCGTTACTTTGTGATTGGATTGTTTGTGGTCGGTTTAGCTGCGACCTACTTTATGTTCACCCATGTTCCGACTGGGTTTGTTCCCAGTGAAGACCAGGGCATTCTGTTAGGTATTATTCAAGCCCCGGATGGAGTTGCTCTCGGCTATACCGATCGAGTACTCGAAAAAGTTGAACAAATTCTCCAAAAAGAACCAGAGATTAATAATATTTTTGCGACTTCAGGATTTGGGTTTGCAGGCAGTGGGTCAAATCGCGGCGTGTTCTTTGCTCAACTCAAGCCGTGGGAAGATCGCAGCAAATCCGATCAAAGTGCGTCTGCAATTTTGACCCGAATTAATGGCGGATTTCAAGGGATTCCCGAAGCCGTAATCACCGCAGTCAGTCCCCCACCAATTCAAGGCTTTAGTACGTTGGGTGGATTTGAGTTGCAGCTTGAAGACCGCACCAACGGGCGACTAACAATTGATGATTTTTTCGCCAATGCCCAAGCGATTATCGCGCAAGCAAATCAACAACCAGCTCTCAAAGGCGCTGTGTTTACGCAGTTCACCGCCAATACCCCACAGTTTCAAATCGACTTCGATCGCGATCGCCTCGAAGCCCTCAACGTCAATTTTCAGGATGCTGTCAGCACACTTGGAACCGCCATTGGTTCGCAGTATGTCAACGATTTTATCCTTGGACAGCAGAGCTATCGCGTTTATGTTCAGGCAGACGGCAACTATCGGCGATCGCCCGATGATATTCGTCAGCTTTATGTGCGATCGACAAATAATCAAATGGTGCGATTGAGCGAGGTTGCAACACTCACGCCAATTACAGGCCCATCTGTAATCAATCACTACAATGGCTTCCGCGCCATCGATCTGCAAGGCAGAGAAGCATCGGGCTACAGCAGTGGACAAGCAATCCAGGCAATGCAGCAAGCGGTGAACGCCGTAGCAACACCGGGGGTTGGTAGTGACTGGATCGGAACTGCCCGCGAAGAATTAAGTGCAGGTAACTTGGGCATTCTCATTTTTGGCTTCGGGATCATTATGGTGTTTCTCACACTTGCCGCTCAGTATGAAAGTTATATCGATCCCACGATTATTTTGTTGACCGTACCGTTAGCGTTGTTAGGTGCGTTGAGTGCGCTAGCCTTGCGCGGTTTGGTAAACGATGTCTACGCGAACGTGGCGCTGGTAATGCTGATCGGACTCGCCTCGAAAAATGCCATTTTGATCGTCGAGTTTGCTAACCAAGCTTATGAAGGGGGTATGGCAATTCCACAGGCAGCCTTGACCGCAGCCGAAGAACGGTTTCGACCAATTGTCATGACTTCGAGTGCAGCACTGCTCGGATTTTTCCCTCTGGTAATCGCCACCGGAGCGGGTTCTGCCTCGCGCTGGTCTTTAGGAACGGCTTTGTTTGGCGGGTTACTCGTGGCAACGATTTTAAGTTTGCTCTTTGTTCCAGTGCTGTATGTAATCATTAAGACTTTGGAAGATCGCTTCTTGAAACATAAACCTACTAATCGCTCCCAACCACCATCTCCAGATGGAAACGAGGATGGACAATCAACAGCGATGCCTTCTGTTCAAGAGACTTCTCTACGAGAGGCTGCGCGAACGGAGACGCCAACGCCAACGACGAACGCTCATCAACATTCATCTGTGATTATCAAGCAAAACACTGATGAGAACAGACCTAATGATTCGAGTGATTGAAAATTGAACAAAAATATAGCAGGAGGCAGAAGGCAGGAGGTAAAACTATTACTATTCCTAGCTTTCACCCTTGTTATTATGTCCTAACCTATGTGACTACGGCTATAATAAACGACACCCCGAATTCAATAAACGACACCCCGAATTCAATAAACGGCCGCCCGAATTCAATAAACGACACCCCGAATTCAATAAACGACACCCCGAATTCAATAAACGGCCGCCCGAATTCAATAAACGGCCGCCCAAATTCAATAAACGGCCGCCCAAATTCAATAAACGGCCGCCCAAATTCAATAAACGGCCGCCCGAATTCAATAAACGGCCGCCCGAATTCAATAAACAACACTCCAAATTCGATGAACGACTGCCCAAATTTAATAAACGGCTGCCCAAATTCAATGAACATACCTTTGATATCATGTCCGGTTAATTAGTTATAATTCCTGTAATCTATGCAGAAACTAGAAAACCCTCTTTCCCCCTGCCCCCTGCTCCCTCCTCCCCTGCCCAACTCTACTTTCTATTACAAGAGATAAAGATTAAGTTACAACTTTGGAAACCGCTGAGACAATGTAGAGTATCTTCTGATTATTTAGCAAATTTATAAGCATTGGAGTGAAGCAAGTGAACGCTAAATTAATCGCTTTCTCTGGCTTGGTGACAGCATTTGTGGGTGCAGGAATTGGTTTTATTACTGCTAGTTTACTTCCTTGCCCTTACACCAGTCAAATGTATAAAAATTTGGAGCAAAAATACGCCATTGTCGGTGCAGTTGCTGGCTTACTGATTGGTTCTAGTCAAGAAATGATTCGAGAACTCAAGCAAGAGCGGGATGCGGAAGAAGATTTGCTGCGGGATTTAAACAAAGCTATTCACTCAAGTACAGATAAAGAAAATTATTGATCTGTTAGTGCTAAGACATCGTTCTTTCAAAAGACTTCCCTACACAACATCCCTACTGCGGAGGAAGGTCAGACTCTTGGTGTTCAGATTGAGGCACGTGCTATCTATGCTCCCAACGCTTGAGGAATTCCTACCCTCTTTTGTGTGTCCACCCGATTGCGCTAAAGTTGCAAATAACCGTGCATCTAGAGGCAAGAGGAAAAAGTCGTGAAAGCAGTCTTAATGACAGCAGCTGGCAGTCCGGAAGTTCTGCAAGTACAAGAAGTGCCAAACCCTGGTGTTCCCGTAGGAAATACTGAACTTTTAATCCGCTTAGTGGCGGCTGGTGTGAACCCTATTGATACCAAACTTCGTAGCCGAGGTACTTTTTACCCCGATCGCCTGCCAACAGTTTTAGGATGTGATGGTGCAGGTATTGTGGAAGCTGTGGGTGCTAGCGTGCAACGTTTTCGCTCAGGCGACGAGGTATATTTTTGCTATGGTGGTTTGGGTGCAGATCGAGGCAATTATGCCGAATTTACCGTTGTAGATGAGCGGTTTGTGGCACGTAAACCTGCGTCTATCTCCTTTGCCGAAGCAGCAGCAGCACCTTTAGTCTTAATCACAGCTTGGGAAGCTTTATACGAACGAGGACGATTGGCACCTGGGGAACGAGTTTTGATTCATGCCGGTGCTGGTGGTGTCGGGCATGTAGCAATTCAATTGGCGAAACTAAAAGGTGCTACTGTTTCTACCACAGTGGGTTCTGAGGAAAAAGCTAATTTCGTCAAACAATTAGGTGCTGACCATGCAATCTTATACAAACAAACTGACTTTGTGCAAGCGGTATTAGATTGGACTAACGGCGAAGGCGTAGAGTTAGCTTTTGATACTGTAGGTGGCGAAACTTTTCACAAAACTTTTCCCGCAGTACGAGTATATGGTGATATTGTGACAATTCTGGAACCAGATGCCAATACTGTTTGGAAAACTGCTAGACTACGTAATCTCCGCATCGGGTTAGAATTAATGCTGGCACCAGCATTATTAGGATTATCAGAAAGTCTCCAGCATCATGCAGAAATTCTCGAACAATCTGCCACTTGGATCGACGAAGGTAAGTTAAAAATTCATGTTAGTCACAAGTTTCCTTTAGAAGAAGCCGCTAAAGCTCACCAATTACTTGAAAGTGGCACTGTAACAGGTAAAATTGTTTTGCTAATTAGGGATAGAACGATCGAATAATTTGGATAAATTATTTTTCAACGCATACAAAAGTATGAGTGTCGATTTGCAGCAATGTAACTCCTTCAAAGACGCTCTTGCTAGCTTGCTTAAGAGCAGGGGTACGGTGGACACCCAAAGGTTAAACGCAATCATAGGCAGAGTTTTTTCTTCGCGTACCTCTGCGCTTTACTTTGCGTTCCTTTGCGTTTTATTAAACGAAGATTATAAAAAACGATCGCAGTTGTTGGTATTCCTGAAAAAATTAAACAGCGATCGCTTTTAAGATTACTTTCCTAGAATTTGTAGTAATGCTTGTCGATAAATCTTTAATCCTTCTGCATTGAGATGGTCGCCATCATTGGTAAAATCCTTTTTCAGAACGTTATTTTCATACAATGGTGCTACTCCGGCTGCGGCAACTGGTACTTTTTCTGTTTCGCCAACTTGATTAATTAGAGCATTAATTTGTTCGACTCTAGAATTGGGTGCCGCAACAGTTGGATTTGAACTAACCTCAGCTGTTGAATAAAAGGCCGGAATCAGAAAAACCTCTTTAGTTCCCATTGTGCGGACAAGTGCGATCGCCTCTTGGAGATTCTTGCTAAACAATTCATCACTAATTCCATACCAAGCATCATTTCCACCTACGGCAATAATCGCTTTTTCGCATTTTACCTTAGTAGGAGTTAAAGTCTTGAGCTGTTCTAATAATGAAATTGTACTCAAGCCATTTAACCCAAAATTAAAAGTACCCCTACCAAGGGTATTGCCAAGTTCAGCCGAAACAGAATCACCAAATAAACAACCTGAAAACTGTTTATCTTGGGCGGCGATTGTCTGATATTGCAGCGCAATTTTCCCTAAAGGAGAAGAAGTTACATTGTCCTTTGGCGGTGTATTAGTAGAACCAGAAGATGAATCTGCCATGCCGACTATTCGGGAAATTTTTGACACATCAATGACTAGTTCATTACTGGGATAGGCTTCTAAAAATGTCAGGAGTCCTAAACCTTCTGGTGATTTTGCTCCCAAGATAATAGCAGCTCGTAGTGCTGGGATACTAGCTTGGTCGCGACGGGCGATCGCTTGGGAAACAAAATATAAAACTTGCTTGCCCGTTTGTGTGTTTACCAGCTTGTCTAAAGCCACAATATCAAGCGACATCTTCACTTGCAATGCATTTTGGAACTTCTGTTTTTCTTCAGGGCTGAGACGACCTAAGATAGACTTCAAATCGTCGGAAACTTTTTGTGTCTCGCCATAGTTACGTATATCTGCCACAGGAATCGATTGCTCAAATAAACCGTATCTAACAACAACTGTCTCGGCTGCTAAAGTAGGCGATACACCTAAAATACTATGCAGTAGTGGAAAGATTGAGTAACCAGATAGGCGTAGTAAAAGACGATAAAAAGATTTCATCACAAAAGTTAGTGAAAGAACTAATAGTCAATAGTCAATATTCAATGGTTAAGAGTCAAGAGTCAAGAATTTATTACTTGATTTTGGGAATACTCAAATCAGTAGGCGTGAGGATAAAAAAGTGGTAGAAGAAAGTGCGTATTGGGTAGCTTGGTCGCAAATTTCGGGGATTGGCCCGGTATTACTGCGACGGCTACAACAGCATTTTGGCACTCTGGAAACCGCTTGGAACGCTACCAAGATACAGTTAGGAGAAGTAGAGGGTTTTGGTTTTCAAATACTTGAAAAAATAGTACAACAGCGATCGCGCCTACATCCAGAACAGCTATTCACCAAACACCAACAGGAAAACCCTTATTTCTGGACTCCAGCAGATGCAGATTATCCCCGCTTACTATTGGAAACCCCCAGTCCGCCGCCAATTTTGTACTATCGCGGTGAAGTCGAGCTGCAAGAAAATCTCGGACAAAAACCCCTAGTTGGGATTGTCGGAACCCGCCGCCCTTCAGAATATGGGATTCGTTGGACTCGCCAAATTAGCACAGCTTTGGCGAAAAATGGCTTTACAGTGGTTTCTGGGATGGCAGAGGGAATTGATACAGAAAGCCACGCTGCCACCATGAAAGCTGGTGGACGGACAATTGCAGTTTTAGGAACTGGTGTAGATGTTATTTATCCGCAGAAAAATCGAGATTTGTACAAGCAAATTTTGACGGCTGGGTTAGTTGTGAGCGAGTATCCCACAAAAACCCCACCCGATCGCACTCACTTTCCCCGCCGCAACCGCATCATTGCAGGGATGAGCCGCGCTATCCTGGTGATAGAAGCCCCATTAAAATCTGGCGCTTTAATTACAGCCACCTATGCCAATGAATTTGGTAGAGATGTCTATGCATTACCAGGAAGAGTGGACGATTATCAATCCCAAGGTTGCTTAAAGTTACTAACTCAAGGTGCTTCTTTAATTCTCAAAGAATTAGACGAATTATTAACAATGCTGGGAGCAATACCACAAATTGATGAAGTTGAGCAATTGTCAACAGTACAACAGTTAATGCCAACTTTATCACCCGAATTGCAACGGGTAATGGATGCGATCGCTTTTAATGTTTTACCCTTCGATTTAATTGTCCAGCAAACCGATATGCCTGCTGGCTCAGTTTCCAGTGCTTTGTTACAGTTAGAACTTATGGGTTTACTCTCCCAACTCCCAGGGATGCGGTATCAAAAAAATTAGTCATTGGTCATTGGTCATTGGTCATTGGTCGTTTGTTTTTCTTTGCGTCCCCGCGTCTCCCCACATCTCCACCTCCCCAAACCTTAAAATATGCCAAGTAAATATGCCTTCGCTGACTGAGACTGTCACGATCATAAAGTAAAGAGTAAAAGGCAATCTATTTTGACTTTTAACTTTCTCCTTTTGTTCAACTTTCCACAACAGGAGGTTTAATCTTGACTAAATTAAAAGTTGGTATTAATGGCTTCGGTCGAATTGGGCGACTTGTGCTTCGCGCTGGCATTGATAACCCTGATATCGAGTTTGTTGGCATTAACGACTTGGTACCACCAGATAACCTCGCTTACCTATTAAAGTACGACTCAACCCACGGTAAATTGACGAGCAAGGTTGAAGCCAAGGATGATGGTATCGTCATTGATGGTCACTTTATTCCTTGCATATCCGTGAGGAATCCTGCTGAGTTGCCTTGGGGACAATTAGGTGCTGATTATGTCGTGGAATCTACGGGACTCTTTACTGGTTATGAAGGGGCAGCAAACCACCTGAAAGCAGGTGCAAAGCGGGTGGTAATTTCTGCTCCTACCAAAGATCCAGATACAGTTCCTACCCTACTTATGGGTGTTAATCATCACTTGTTTGATGCCAGCAAGGATCTAATTGTCTCCAATGCTAGTTGCACTACAAACTGTCTAGCTCCGATTGCTAAAGTCATCAATGATAACTTCGGGTTGACTGAAGGCTTGATGACCACAGTTCATGCGATGACTGCCACCCAGCCAACTGTAGATGGCCCCAGTAAAAAAGACTGGCGCGGTGGTCGAGGTGCAGCCCAGAATATTATTCCCTCCTCCACAGGCGCAGCTAAAGCTGTAGCACTGGTTCTGCCAGAATTGAAGGGTAAGTTAACTGGTATGGCATTCCGAGTTCCCACTCCTGATGTCTCTGTAGTTGATTTAACTTTCAAAACTGCCAAAGCAACCAGTTACAAGGAAATCTGTGCTGCCATGAAAGAGGCAGCCGCAGGGTCACTATCAGGTATTCTGGGCTACACAGATGAAGAAGTAGTTTCCACAGATTTTCAAGGTGATACCCATTCTAGTATTTTCGATGCTGGTGCAGGTATTGAGTTGAATTCCAACTTCTTTAAAGTTGTTGCCTGGTATGACAACGAGTGGGGCTACTCGAATCGTGTGGTTGACTTGATGTTATCTATGTCACAAAAAGAACAACTCGCACCAACAGCTGCTGTGGTTTGATTCGTCATTAGACGCGACGCCAGTCGCTACAACGGGGCGAACCCCCGCAACGCGCTAGCTCATTAATCGTGTCTATACAATAGTCATTGGTCATTAGTCATTAGCTTTTGACTCTTGACTTTTGACTTTTGCCTTTTGGGATTTGGGTCAAATGGTAAATACCTTGAAAACTAGACTAAACAAATTAACTTTATTAGCAAACCAGTGATATGAAAAACCTGCGAGTTTAGATGCTTTATGCGATCGCATCGCATAATACCAATTCTCTAAAAGCAGACTCAAGATTTAAATCGGGAAACCTAAATAAAATTTGAAGTCTGTTAATTGGTATCAAGCATCGATGTCGCGGGTTATTCCTCAACCCCTAATCCCTATGCGTCGAACCAAAATCATTTGTACTGTTGGGCCTGCTACATCTGCACCTGAAAAACTCCAAGCTTTAGTAGAAGCTGGAATGAATGTAGCGCGGTTGAATTTTTCCCACGGAGCCTATGAATTCCATGCTAAAACTGCTCAGTACTTAAGGCAGATTAGTGCTGAGCAACAACGGCCGATCGCTATTATGCAAGATTTGTGTGGGCCAAAGATCCGCTTGGGTATCTTACCACCAGAAGGGTTAAATGTGGAAGCTGGGAGTGAAGTTACCTTTGTTTTACAAGACAAGGGTGAGAGTATTGATGAATTGCCTTTACCATTGCCGACTTTGTTTGCAATGGTGCGACCAGGCGAACCGATTTTAATTAATGATGGTCGCGTCAAGTTGATTGTCACCGATCGCGATGCCGATCGCATCCGGGCAGAGGTGAAAATTGGCGGGTTAATTTCCACCCATAAAGGAGTAAACCTGCCAGAAACTCCTTTACCAGTGAGTTCAATCACCGAAAAAGACTTGCTAGATTTGCGTTTTGGGATTCAGTTGGGTGTAGACTGGGTGGCAGTGTCTTTTGTGCGATCGCCACAAGATTTAGAACCCGCTCAAAGGATGATTGAAGCTGCTGGCGCTTCTATCCGCTTAATTGCCAAAATTGAAAGAGCAGAGGCGGTAGAGCAGTTTGACTCCATTTTGAAAGTTGCCGACGGCATTATGATTGCGCGTGGCGATTTGGGTGTGGAAATGCCGATTCATGAAGTCCCTCTGATTCAAAAAGATATCACTCGCCGTTGCAATCAAGCTGGCAAGCCCGTGATTACAGCCACGCAAATGCTAGAGTCGATGATTAGCGCCCCCGACCCCACCCGCGCCGAGGCCACAGATGTTGCTAACTCCATTTTGGATGGTACAGATGCGGTAATGCTTTCTGGTGAAACTGCCGTAGGAGAATACCCCATCGCTGCCGTGCAGATGATGCATAACATTGCCGTGCGGACAGAACAGGCTTTAGATGAGGGCGGCAGACATTCTTGGTGTCATGAACCTGGTAGTCTCAGCGTCACCGAATCTGTAGCAGAAGCGGTGTGTCGCATCGCCTATGAAACCGGCTCACGGGCAATTCTCTGTAACACGACCTCAGGGAGTACGGCAAGAATGGTATCAAAATATCGCCCAACTTCTCCAATTATTGCCTTGACCTCTGACGCCACTGCTTACCGCCAGCTAGCACTTTCCTGGGGAGTTGAACCTTTGCTAATTCCACCAGTCCACAATGCTGAAGAAATGTTTACAAATGTGGTGAACAGAGTCCTAGATTTGGGTCTAGCGAAGAAGGGAGATCAGGTTGTGATTACCTCTGGCGTTCCAATTGGTAAATCAGGAACAACCAGTTTAATCAAAGTGCATTCCATTGGACAACCAATTTCTGCATAGGCATTTAGAATAGGGCTGTGGCTCTGGATAGTAAACAAAATTAGGCAATATTAAGAAAAATTGCCAGAATCAGAATTGAAGAGACTGGGGACTAGGGACTGGGGAGATGGAAAGGTGAGGGGCTTCAGGGACAAGGAGCAAAGGAGAAAATATATAACTCCTGACACCTTGCTTTAGAATTTCTGGCGAGGCTCAACAGTCAACAGTCAACAGTCAACACTTACTAAGGAATCAAGTAAATCCTAAACAAACATCACGGAGTATTTTATGTCTAAAAGTTTACTAGAACAATTGCGAGAAATGACTGTTGTGGTTGCAGATACAGGGGATATTCAAGCAATTGAAAAGTTCAAACCCCGAGACGCCACCACAAACCCCTCCTTGATTACAGCTGCGGCACAAATGCCAGAATATCAGGAAGTTGTCGATCAGACTTTACTTCAGGCAAAAAAAGATGCTGGAGCCGGAGCTACCCAAGAACAAATAGCTTCTCTAGCATTTGAGCGTCTGGCAGTGGCTTTTGGATTGAAGATTTTGCAAATTATTCCTGGTCGCGTGTCTACGGAAGTGGATGCTCGCTTGTCCTATGACACTGAAGCGACCGTTGAGAAGGCACGGGAATTAATTGCTCAGTATAAAGCTGCTGGAATTGGCCGCGATCGCGTGCTAATTAAAATTGCCACTACCTGGGAAGGCATTCGCGCTGCGGAAATTCTTGAAAAAGAAGGTATTCATTGTAACCTTACCTTGTTGTTCGGTTTGCACCAAGCGATCGCTTGTGCAGAAGCTAATGCCACCCTAATTTCTCCCTTTGTCGGTCGGATTCTCGACTGGTACAAAAAAGATACCGGACGCGATAGCTATCCAGCAGCCGAAGATCCAGGAGTTTTGTCAGTCACCAAAATCTACAACTACTACAAAAAATTCAGCTATAAAACCGAAGTTATGGGAGCTAGCTTCCGGAATGTTGGCGAAATAACTGAACTTGCAGGTAGTGATTTGTTGACAATTTCTCCATCGCTTTTGGCAGAATTACATGCAACTATCGGAGAACTACCACGCAAACTCGACCCCGCCAAAGTAGCAGACTTGGAAATTGAAAAATTATCCATTGACAAAGCTACCTTTGACAAGATGCACGCTGCTGACCGCATGGCAAATGAAAAACTAGACGAGGGCATCAAAGGTTTCACCAAGGCATTAGAAGACCTTGAAAAACTTTTGGCAGACCGACTAGTTCGCCTGGAAACAGAGGTTGTAGCAAGTCATTAAAATCTGACAACAGTTAATGGTTAGTGGTTTCCTATTAACCACTAACCAATTATTAATCGGCGTTGCATAAAACTAGCTATGATTCTATATGGAGATAGGCAGGAAAGCCCCCCCGGAAATACAAGGGACAAGCTCTCCTACCTATCCTGCAAATATTCAACGCCAATTAATCTTGCCTTGGATGTTGTTAATACCATTGACGCCTGTACTCTCGTCGTCTTAATTCCTGTTGCCGTCTTAACTGTAGCTCTCGAATATTTTGGTATCGTTCCCGTCGTCGGATATTTTGGTATCGTTCAAAGCGTTCCCGTCGTCGGATATTTTGGTATCGTCTGGGAGACTGGCGTCGGATAATCTGATATCGTCCTGAGTACGGCCGTCGAGCAATTAAAAGCTCTGCTTTTCGATTTCCAACAAGGTTAGCCTCTGGCGTCACACTCTGTTCATTAACAGCATTATTTAGAGAAATATCCTTTGCTTGTACTAATGAGGGTGGATACACAAAGGCAAATAGCAATAATGCTATGGAGGATAGCTTCCTGAAACCTTTCATGTTTTCGCCTCTCTAAAACTTCAGTAATAACTTTATTAAAACACTTTAAAATCAGGAAATTATCGTTCATACAGTTTTTTTAAACTTAATTTGGTATGAAATTATCTATTAAAATTTCATTCTTATGAATGATTGTTATTTAAATAAAACTGTGTATTTCAATCTCTAGCAGGGAGTTAAGAGTTATTCTTCTCATCTTCTCATCTTCTCATCTCCAGTCACTTTTACGGAGTTAAAAAATCTGAATGTTCTCCAGATAGAAGTTGCATTTCTTTAACAAGACCTTGCATTTTTAACTGTCCTTTTTCTAATAGAACAAGAAAATCCGCACGCAGTATAACTCTCGGACGGTGGCTAATCATAATTGTGGTTTTACCTTCTCGGTAATGTAAAAGTTTATCTAATACTTGTGATTCTAATATTGGGTCTAATGCACTAGTCGATTCATCTAAAATTAGTATTGGTGGCTCTGTAACTATTGCTCTAGCTAAGGCTAATCTCTGCTTTTGTCCACCCGAAATATTTACACCAAATTCGCCTAATACAGTTTGGTAATTATCTGGTAATTCGCAGATGAATTCGTCAGCACCAGCAATTTGGCAAGCCCGAACTATTTGTTCAAATGTAGCCTGAGGATAGCTAAAGTGAAAATTCTCTAAAATTGAACGACTCCAGAAGTGGGGTTCTTGCGGAACTAATACTACCTGTTGTCGTCGGCATTCTAAAGATAAATCTTTCTGGTTATAAATACCGAAGCGAATATTACCTGATTGCAAAGGATACAACCCGGCCATTAATTTAGCTAAAGTACTTTTTCCACAGCCAGATTTACCAATCAGTGCTGTGACTTTACCTCCAGGAATAGTTAGAGAAAAGTCTTGTAATAAGTCTGCTCTACCTGTATGGTGGAAGTTGATATTAGTACAAATAATATCAGTATTACCAGAGATTACTGCCCAAGGCTTCTTTTCTTCATTTTGGTCTTCAGGCGTACTCTCAATTACTTCGGTAATCCGTTGGGTTGCAGTCTGGATTCTGGCAAATTCATCTACAAAACTAATGATTGTAGTAATCAATATATTAAAATTAGCATTCATTGCATTAAATGCTAACAGTTGACCGATACTTAATTCTTGATTAATAACTAGACTGCTACCAAACCAAAGTATAGCAAGATTGCCAAAACCAGAAACTAATCCCGAAAATACATTATTAATAATACCAATTTGAATAGTACTAAAACTTAGATGAGCCAAATTACCGAAACGGCTTTGAATTTCCTCCCAAGCTTGGGGGGCGGCATTAGCAGTTTTTACAGTTAGTATGCCTTTAAAAATCTCTACCAGTATTCCTTGATTCTCAGCTTGTGTAACAAGGAGATTACGGATTTTTTGCCGTAAAGTAGGCAGAAATATGATGGTTGATAAAGACATAATTAATGCAACTATTACCGATAAACCAAGTAACTTAACACTATAAAACACCATAAAAGCTAGTGAAATTGCCGCCACAAAAAATTGACTGGGAATGGCAATAACGACTTGGGAAACCATCTGATTAATTTCTTGAATATCTCGGAGACGGCTAACAATTTCACCACTACGCCGGGCTTCATAGTAAGTAAGAGGAAGGCGTAAAATTTGTCTGCCAAATTCGAGAGTGAGTCCCAATTCTAAGCGTTGAGCAAAGTGGGCAATTAAGTTAGACTGTACGAGTGTTAGCGTGCTGGTAAAGAGATTTATCGCTACTACACCAATAGCAACTGTGGTTAAAAGTTGGGTATCTCCTCTAACTAGTACATCATCAGTGAGAATTTGAATTAAAAAAGGAGTTGCAAGGGAAAAGATTCCCATTGCTATGTTAATTAAAATTGCTTCGATTAAAATATGCCGATAAGGTAAAACTCGCGCTAAAAAGCGACTGAAACCCGTAATTTTATCTGATTCTTGTTGATAAAAATGGATTTCATCTGGAAATAACAGTAACATCACGTAATTTGCCCAACCTATAGTTAATTCTTCAAGAGTCAGATAGCGGATACCACTACTAGGATCGGCAATCACATATTTTTTACCTTTTTTTCCATATAAAACTACCCAGTGGTATCCTTTCCAGTGGATAATAGCGGGCAGAGGTGCTTCATGGAGTTTCTCAATTAGTTTTGGTGTAGCCCTGACTGGACGGGCGTTGAATCCAAGGCTTTGGGCACCACGTTTCAAACCCACAAGAGTTGTACCTTGCGCTCCCGTACCAACAGCTTCCCGAACACGAGCGATCGCAAAACTACGTCCGTAATGTTTAGCTATACTGGCAATACACGCTGCTCCACAATCTTCCTCACTATGTTGCAGCACGATCTGATATTTCATTGTTTCTATAGCACTCCTGTTTGATTTGTGAATTTATAGGGATGGGGAAAGTATTAATTGCTTCTTGCTTGTTACTTGAGGTGCAAGTTATTTTTTCACGCAATCAAATGGCATTCCTGTATGTCTGATATTATTAATGAAATATTATTTAGTATCAATTAATAATAAATTGTAAATAAGTAAATAAGTATTTTTATGTAAATATTAAGAATAATTTAAGATGAAATTATTACTTGATATATGAAATACTATGTAATATCATGGGCACTAGTGTAAATTTATCTTTAGTTTACCGTAATCAAAAATTATGCCTGAAAACAAACCAGAAGAACCGAATTTACAAGCAGTACCCTTCTTTGCCCGATTTTTAGAAGGGCAAAGCTTTGAAGACTTATCTGATGAAGAATCAGAAGCGCTTAGCGGTGGAAAGTGTGGTGTAACTAAGAAGAAGGCTGATGAAGTCGATCAAACTCTGAAGTTTCCATCCGATCAAGAAGATAGCCCAATAGCAACGAGAAAAGCCCCCTCTGATTCTGATGAGCCTTATACTAATAAGTATCCTTCAGATGGGGACGATCATAATTTTCCTGAAGAATAACTGCATACTTTTGAGTACATCAAATGGTGCGGTTTTGAAAAATTATCACAATAAAATACTGTTAGCTTTGCCAACCCCTAGATGGGGTTGGCTTCCCATTAAAACTAAGTTCACCTTTTTAATATCTTGCTTCCTTAAAAGTTGACAATGGGGAAAATACAAAAACTGAATGAAAATATTTTATGCACCTTGAGCGCGATGTAGTTTTATTAATCAGCCATAGTGGTGATTACTTCACAATAGATAGAGTTGCCGAAGCTGTATCTAAAGGAGGCGCACAGCCATTTCGTCTTGATACTGATAAGTTTCCAACAGCAGTTCAACTCCAGGCTAATTTAAGCAACTCTGGCAGCAATCATACACTGAATTATAAAGAAAGCTCCCTTAACACCGAGCAAGTACAAGCAGTATGGATGCGGCGGATTTGGCAACCCGATTTAGGTAAAGAATTAGCTCCACAGTTTCAAGCAGCTTGCTCTAATGAATCACTCGCTGTCTTAGATGGCTTTTGGGACAGCCTGAGGACAGCTACTTGGGTGGATGATTTACAGCGCATCAGTGCAGCTGAAAACAAGTTACGTCAACTGCGGATTGCATCGGAAGTAGGTCTTGTGATACCTCAGACTCTCGTAACCAACAATCCTCAACAAGCACGAGAGTTTTTTCACCAAGTTAACAAAAAAATGGTTGCCAAGCTGCTTAGACCTCTTTCTTATGGTATGCAAGCCTCTTCTTTTTTCATGTACACTAGCGCCGTTCAAGAAGAAGACTTAATTGATGCTGAAACACTGCGTTATTGTCCAGTTGTATTTCAAGAACAAATCCCCAAACAGTTAGAATTACGCGCAGTGTATGTAAACGGTAATCTGTTTGTTGGGGCGTTAGATGCATCCGGATATGCAGCATCTACTCAAGATTGGCGACGTGGAACAAAAGAAGTTTTGACCTGGCAACCATATCAATTACCTGATAACCTAATTTGTTGTCTGGATGCTTTTATGGCAAGATTTGGACTGGTTTTTGGAGCATTTGACTTAATTAAAACACCATCAGGAGAATATGTTTTTTTAGAAATTAATCCCACAGGAGAGTGGGGAATGTTAGAGAGAGATTTAGACTATCCAATTGCCGATGCGATCGCTGATGCACTACTTTCAACAAGCCCTAAGTTTAATGCTCTTTCTGAAAAATTCAAAACCAGCTAACAGCCTTTATAAATTTACAGGGTTGTTAATTTTGAATTTTGAATTTTGAATTTGGAGCGAAGCGACGTGATTGTTTTAATCATTACTCACAGCCAAGACAACGAAAGTATTCCTTTAGTTATTCAAGCAATTGAAGCCCAAGGAGGAAAAGCATTTCGTTTTGATACAGACCGCTTTCCTACAGAAATACTGCTAGATGTTTATTATGGCGAAACCGAACGGGTTACTCTTAGCGTCGATGACCAAACATTAGATTTAAATGAGGTATCAGCAGTTTGGTATCGACGTATCGCTATTGGGGCAAAAATTCCTGATATGGATAGGCAACTCAGACAAGCTTCACTAAAAGAATCTCGTGTTACCATTCAGGGAATGATTGCCAGCATCAAAGGTTTTCATCTCGACCCTCTGCCGAATATTCGGCGAGCTGAAAATAAGCAATTGCAATTACAAATAGCAAGAAAGATAGGTCTAGATACGCCACGCACCTTGACTACTAATAATCCACTGGCAGTAAAGCAATTTGCCCAAGAATGTCAGCAGGGAATAATTACAAAAATGCTCTCTTCCTTTGCTATTTATGATGAACAAGGACGAGAAAAAGTTGTATTTACAAATCCAATTTCATCTGAGGACTTGGATAACCTCGATGGCTTACGTTTTTGCCCAATGACATTTCAAGAAAAAATTCCCAAAGCATTGGAGTTGCGGACAATTATTGTAGGTAAACGCGTGCTGACGGCTGCGGTTGATTCTCAAGCTTTGGATAAAGCACGTTACGATTGGCGCAAACAGGGAATTGCTTTACTCGATGCTTGGGAGTCATACAGTTTACCTGAAGATGTTGAAGAGAAACTGCTCAAACTTATGGCAGAATTCCGTTTAAATTATGGAGCTATTGATATTATTTTGACTCCTGATAATCGGTATGTATTTCTTGAGGTTAACCCAGTTGGCGAGTTTTTCTGGCTGGAACGCTGTCCTGGCTTACCGATTTCACAGGCGATCGCTGAGGTTTTACAAAATTAATCACATAAGTTTGCATAAATCAAGTGTTATCCACTGTTAAATCATTACAACAAGTTTTTGAATATTACATAGTCAAGGGAGTTTTGAGATGAAAGTAGAACCTAGTATTGGTGCAAAAGCTTTTAAGCCAGAGCAAGATTTGAAGTCATCAGCAATGCCATTCTTTTCTCGCTTTTTAGAGGAGCAAGTCTGTGAAGAAATATCTGAAAAAGAATTAGAACAAATTAGTGGCGGAAGAGCGGCAGTAACGCTCAAGTATCCATCGGATAGCGATGACTTCAGGGCAGTTTAAGTACTACGACTTTAGTCATTAGGTACTTTTGCCAGAAGTCTATTTTTTGCTATTTACCAAGTATAAAAAATTTACTTTTATAGGGATTCTCATTTGAATGAGGTATAGCAGTAGGGTAGCACACTTGTGTTACCCTACAAGTATCTATAGTTCATCTGTGGTTAATTATTTTTTCTGTACTTACCCATGTAAGAACAGCTATGTGTCAAAATAATTACAGTTGAAGAATTGAATTCAAAAATGGCTGATGCAAACTTACCTTCACCTGGTATTTCTTACCCTAACGCAGAGAAGGTAACTAATCCAGACTCTCTGCGCCCAGCTAATCCTAATGAATTCTTACCGCCTATTAGTAATTGGACAACTGTCGGCGGCATAGTTCTCTTAACTATCTTTGCTGCTAGTCTGATTTTGGCAAGCGTTCTTAAATATAAAATTACAGTCAAAGTCCCGGCGACTGTTCGCCCTGCTGGAGAACTGCGTTTAGTACAAGCAGCAACAGAAGGAACGATTAAAAGCATTGCTGTACAGGTAAATCAGCCTGTGAAAAAAGGAGATATTATTGCCCTGATTGACGATAATCGTCTTCAGACTCAAAAAAGCCAATTGGAAACGAATATTCGGCAAGCTAAACTGCAACTATCTCAAATTGATGCTCAAATTTTAGCGTTAGATGGGCAAATAGTAGCAGAAAGCGATCGCACCAACCGAGTTATCGCTTCAGCTAAAGCTGAACTCAATCGCAGTCAACGCGATATCCAAGACAGGCGAACCACTTCAATTGCCGAAGTCAGGGAAGCTAAAGCAAATTTAAGCCAAGCTCACAAGGAATTACAAAAAACTCAAACACAGTTAAAATCAGCAATAGCAAATTTAAAATCTAGCGATGCTTCCCTAAGGGCAGCAAAAGCCAAGCGAGACAGATATCAACCTTTACTCCAAACCGGCTCGATTTCTCAGGATCAATTCCAAGAAGTACAGCTAGCTGTTGAACAACAAGAACAACTTTTAGAATCTCAAAAAGCTAGTGTAGAAGAACAACAACAAGCAATTCAACAACAACAACAAGCAGTAGAAGCAGCCACAGCTAAACTACAAGCGGTATTTGTTAATCTCAATCCTAGTGATGCTGATGTAGCAATTTCTCAGGAGAAAATTGCTGCTGAAAGCGCTACAGGTAAAGTTAGTTTAGGAAAATTAAATCAAGAACGAGAGCAATTATTACAACAAAAAGTAGAAATTCAAAAGCAATTTAGCCGGGATGAACAAGAACTACAACAAATTCTTCGAGAGATTGCAGATACAGTGATTCGTGCCTCGGCATCTGGTATTATTCAGGAATTAAATTTGCGTAATTCTTCTCAAGTGTTGCGTTCTGGGGATATTGTTGCTCAAATTTCTCCTAACGATTCACCTTTAATAATTAAGGCATTAGTGCAATCTCAAGATATCCGCAAAGTAGAAACAGGTCAACAAGTACAACTGCGGGTTTCTGGTTGTTCCTACACTGAATATGGAACTTTGAAAGGTAAAGTCAGTGCCATTTCTCCAGATGCAATAGCATCTCAAAATCAGGATAAAAATGCCGCTAATTACGAAGTAACTATTCAGCCAGAAAAGCTAGTATTAAGAGTTGGCGATCGCCACTGTGCAATTCAATCTGGCATGGAAGGTAGAGCAGATATTATTTCTTCTCAAGAAACAGTGTTACAGTTTCTTTTGAGAAAGGCAAGATTTATTACAGATATTTAATACAGCACTTTTCTTTTACATAAGGTACAAAGTTACGGTTTTGAGGTAGAAGGTAGAAGATAAAAACTCTTTATATTTAATACGTGAGTTTTACGTTTTGTACCTTATTTACTTGCAAACTACTGCAAGTTAAGATGATATCACGTCTGGTTAAACAGTTGTCATTGCGAACGGAGTGAAGCAATCGCAGAAACCTTGTGATTGCTTCAAAAGTTGGGTTTGGTTTTCTGTCGTTAAACACTCTGCATAATTTAGAACAGGTAAGAGAATCGGTTATTGAATAGCAAATGTCAGAATAATTCGTATTAATTTACGTGTAGTACTATTTTCAGTTTTCACCTTTTACTCTTACCTTTCAGTTTTTACTTTTTCAAACAGCCAAAATCCTCCAGAGGATATTAACAACAACGGTGTTAACCAATCACCCCAACGCACATATAAAGTCTTTGTTTGTCGGCGATAAATTGTTTGGGCATGAGTTTCATAAGTGTTATATCCAGATATCCACAAAGTCCGCCCGTGAGGATCTATAAAAGCAGAATATCCGGTATTAGTTGCCCGTGCTGACCATCTATCAGTTTCGATTGCCCGCATGATATCCTGTGCGTGATGCTGGAGTGGCATCCACTGAGTGTAATGGGCATCGTTAGAAGAACTGAGGATAAATTGCCCACCTGCCGCAGCTTGATAGCGAAATTGTTCAGCAAAAGCAGATTCATAACATATACTAGCGATCGCTCTCCCAAAAGGAGTGTCAAATACCTGATTGGCTGAACCAGCAACTTGATGGGCATCCAGAGGCGATAACCGCTGAATTATTCCACCTAAAATTTTTTCAAAAGGAATATATTCTCCTAAAGGTACTAATTTCGCTTTGTCGTAGCGGCTGACTATTTCACCTTTACTATCAAAAGTAAATAAGCTAATTGTATAGCTGCGTCCCCGTTCGCCAAAAGCCCCAATCCAAGCAACTACTCCTTTTTCTTTCACTGCTGCAACTAAGGCAGTTGCCATCAAGTCACGCTGGAAAATAGGTAAGGCTCCTTCTGCGGTCAGAACTGCATCTACACCTTGATTTGCTAAAGTTATATATCCAGTGGTGTAGTTTTCTTCGGCACGACGAAACCCTTCGGAACTCCGCAAAAGTCGGTTAGGAATATTACCTTGCACAATCCCCACTTTTAACGCTGCTTCTGGTGGTTGGGCGATGGGACGGCTGTATAAGATAAAACCTATCAGGTGTAAAGTAATTAATAGTCCGGTGGCAGTAGCTAAGTATTTATTAAATAACCTCACAGACACAGAAGGAATTACCTCTGTGTCCGCTGCACTTCTACGGTTTATCCATCCTTCAGCAATCAAGCCATTCACGGCAACTATTGCCGCTGTCACAGTATTAGGCCCAGAAAGTTGACCGAGGTGTACAATCACGAGATTATGCGGGCTTTGAGTGTAAGCAAGAGAAGTCCACCACAGAGGCCCAGCACTCCATAGACTTTCTAAACCGCACCACACCGCTGTACCAATCAGTATACGTAGCCAGGATTTTTGCCCACTTAGACGAACCATTACAGCCGCCCAAATAGTCAGGAATATTCCTCCCAAGACACTGATGAATCCCCAACAAAAAAGCGTGATTGCTAAACTCGGCAACCAAGGAACGCCTAACCAAGTCATGGGATGAATTCCCGTAATCCAGGAGAGGGCGATACCGTGATAAGCGATACCCCAGAGGAAGGAGGGGGGGATGGGGAGATAGGGGGATTGGTTTTTGGATTTGGAGGAAGTAATAACCAACACCCAGAGGGGAGCTAGGGCAATCCAAGCTAGGAACCATGCGCCGACAGGGGCGACGGTTAACCCCATTAAAATGCCGCTAGCTAAAGCAATTAAGTGAGGGAGTAAGGAAGTTAACCCCTCCCTCTGTTGTTTACTCTGCTTCTTCCGCATCGCCACTATCAGGTGGAACTACTGCCACTCCGGTAATAGCATCGTCTTCATCTAAACGCTGCACTCTTACCCCAGTTGCCGATCGCGATTGTACGGAAATCGCATTCACCGCTTGACGGATAATAATACCGCGATTGGTGACCATCATAATTTCATCATCATCGTTGTTGACAATGCGTAGGGTTGCTAATTGGTCTTTGGTTTTACGGTTTTTGAATTTGGTTGCCATTAAACCTTGACCGGCACGGTTTTGCAGGCGGAATTGAGCGACTGGTACGCGCTTACCGTATCCTCCCATTGTTATTACTAATACCCAAGGGCCGACACTGCCGTTGCCAGGTACTTCTGCGGACTCTTCAGTAATTTCAATCTCTTCTGTTTCGATTTCTTCGATTTCCGCTTCTGTAACTGTATCCAAAGTATCGAGAATTGCCGCAGGCAAAATATCCATACCCACCAATTCGTCTTTACTTTTCAACTTCATGGCTTTCACCCCACGAGTCGCCCGACTTAACGGACGCAGTTGTTCGTGGTTGCACCTAAAGTGAATCGCCATTCCTTGACGAGAACCAATAATCACGCTGTCTTCTACTCTGGCGCGTCGTACCCAGCGGAGTTGGTCGCCTTCTTCTAAAGAAATGGCAATCAAGCCATTGGCGCGAATGTGGTTAAAGGCTGCCAATTCGGTTTTCTTAATATTACCGCCTTTGGTAAGCATCACCAAATATTCTTCGTTGCTAAATTCGTCAACGGGGACGATGGAAGTGATTTTTTCTTCTTTGGGAATCGGTAGCATTTGGACGATGGGTGTACCGCGACTGGTACGAGAACCCACAGGAATTTGATACGCTTTCAGGCAGTAAACTACACCACGTTCGCTAAAGAATAAAACACTATCGTGGTCGCAGCAAGTTAAGAAATGCTCAACGGTGTCATCATCTTTGACTTTGGCTGCGGCTTTACCTCTGGTAGCACGACTTTGGGCTTCAAAGGTGTTGACGGGCATCCGTTTAATGTAGCCTTGCTCCGTCAGTAAAATTACAGCTTTATCGTTGGCAATTAAGTCACGTTCATCTATCTCACCTTCCCCTGGTAAAATTACCGTCCGCCGGGGCGTGGCGAAGCTAGTTTTTAGTTGGGTGACTTCGGTTTCAATGATTTCCAGCACCCTCTCCCGTCGTGCCAAAATATCTTGCAAGTCGGCAATCTTGGCTTGTAATTCTTCGTGTTCCAGACGGATTTTGTCTGCTTCCAAGGCAGTCAACCGCCGTAATTGCATCTGCAAAATAGCATCTGCTTGCACTTCCGAAAGTCCGTAAGTTGTAATTAATTCGCCTTTGGCTGTGGGTGCATCTGGTGCATGCCGAATCAAATTAATAATTGCATCTAAGTGGGACAGGGCAATCAATAACCCTTGTAAAATGTGGTCGCGTTCCTCGGCTTTTCGCAGTTCGTAACGAGTGCGTCTGACAATGGATTCAATGCGGAAATCCAAGAAGACGCTTAAGAACTGCTTGAGGGTGAGTACTAGGGGTTCGCTATTCACCAACGCCAGCATGTTTGCACCGAAGTTGGCTTGCAGTGGCGTTTGTTTGTAGAGATTGTTTAGAACAACGCGGGGATAAGCATCACGCTTGAGTTCAATCACAACCCGCATTCCGTCGCGATCGCTTTCATCTCGGATATCTGCGATGCCCTCTAGCCGCTTTTCGTTCACCATTTCGGCGATTTTTTCAATCAGCGCCGCTTTGTTGGTTTGATAGGGCAATTCGGTGATGATAATTGCTTCTCGATCTGGGCGTCCCCGCTGTTCGATGGTTTCAATACTCGCTACGCCGCGCATGGTAATGGAACCACGTCCGGTGGTGTAAGCTTCCCGAATTGCAGCTGTCCCTAAAACTTGTGCCCCGGTAGGAAAGTCGGGGCCGTGGACATACTGCATTAATTCTATATCGGTGATTTCTGGATTGTGAATCAGTGCCACCAAGCCGTCAATTAATTCGCCCAAGTTGTGGGGTGGAATGTTGGTTGCCATGCCCACAGCAATTCCAGAGGAACCATTGAGCAGCAATTGGGGAATCCTGGCTGGTAGCACTGTTGGTTCTTGCTGGGAACCGTCGAAGTTATCGGCGAAGTCTACGGTTTCCGATTCGATGTCGTGCAGTAGACCAGCACTAGTTAAAGCTTTCAAACGGCATTCTGTATACCGCATTGCCGCCGGGGGATCGTTGTCCACCGAACCGAAGTTACCATGTCCGTCAACTAAAGGCGATCGCATGGAAAAATCCTGCGCCATCCGCACCAAGGCATCATACACAGCCGTGTCGCCGTGGGGGTGATATTTACCCAACACTTCCCCTACCACACGGGCACATTTCTTAAACGGGCGATCGTGCAGCAAACCTAGCTCGTGCATTGCATAAAGAATGCGACGATGCACAGGTTTTAGACCATCCCTCGCATCTGGCAGCGCCCGACCCACTATCACGCTCATGGCGTATTCCAGATAAGACTGCGACATTTCGTTTCGCAAGTCTGTCGGGATAATCCTCTCCTGTGAGGTTGTCATAACCTAAAAATCTCCAAAAATCGTAGATTTTAGCTTTTTTAATCAACACAGCACCAAATTATTCTAAATTGCTCTTGAATAATTGCCATATTCTGATATAATTCTAGCATGTATTGCCTTTTCCTGCTGGATAGCTGACTCAAGTATTCAGTGTAAAAAATGCATAATAATTTACTCAGGAAAGATAAAGAGTAGGAAGCAGAAAGAAGTAAATTTCAAAATTATTTAAGTAAATTTACTGAATTTAAATTAAATTTATGTAAATTAAGAGAAAAAATAGTTAAATGGATCGCGGTTAGGAAAAATGCTTATAAGCATCTATCCTGCTACCACGCCCAATACGGTTCGGTTAAAGGGAAAAGGGGAAAGGGGAAGGGGGAAGAAAAAACCTTTAACCCAAACCCAGTAACCTTTTCCCCAAACCAAATTCTGAGTTCAAAATGCTTATCCGAACTGTATTGCTACCACGCCGATAACTGGCGATCGCAATTTGTAAAATCATCAATCTCATTTACCTTACGCTGTGTAGAAACAGCAATTTAAGCCTCAAGGTAGTGTATGCCTTGCAGCTAAAGAATTTAAGCTTGAAGTGTAAGTTTGGAAAAATAATTATGAATAAGGAAACAGTTCCTAGTCAAGCTGAAAAAATGAATCCAGAAAGCGATGCATCAGAATTAAGTCCGGAGGTACTTGACAAAATTAAACACCCTCCTTCAATAGACGATGCGATTCGCGAGCAATCACCACAAGAACGCAGAAATAACCCAGCTTTAGTACCCGAAACACTCGATCAACCAATTGATGAATTGAGCGACTTTAGCCAAGAGTAGCGATGCATATGTAGAGGTTAATTTGCGAATTGCCATTTAGATTCCTAAGTTCTGAACTTCGGGGCGTCTCACCCGCCCATAACCAAGGGCGGACAAGATGTCCAACTCAATATTGTCGTGGCTCCTGTTCCCAAAGATACTACAATTGTATGAACATTCTATCGATGCGCTAGCAAACACAAAAGTCGCTACAACCACTGCTACTGCTGTACCCAACTAAATACTCAAAATCTTTGAAGCTTTGCATTAACGCTCTAGAAACTGCCAAAACCAATCCTATAAGAAAAGCTGTTACATATTTAAGAAAGCATATATTTTTTGTTGGCTATTGACCGATGACAGTTGACTGTTATAGCAGGAGGCAGGAGGTAAAACTATACTGTTCCTAAAATTCACGCTTCTCATTATGTCCTAAAGGGTGTGACTACGGCTATAACAGTCAGCTCTAAACGAATCTCACAAGTAGATTATGCAATGAATATGCTCAAATAACCGTCATTGCAACCGTAGCAAAGCAATCGTGAAAATTTTGTGATTGCGTCGTTTCACTCGCTTCGGAGATATTACGAGTGATATCATGTCCGGTTGAATACTTATGATATCTGTGAGGGTTGGTAATGGGTAATGGGGAATAAAAATACAGTTTAACTCTTCCCTCTTCCCCAATTTCCAATGACCTATTACCAATTACCAGCAACACCAACATATTGTAAGTAATTAGCCGAACTTGATATGATTTGTCGAACATTATAAGAACTTAACACCTATGCATAGCTAGCTGTATATCCCTAGAGGGGATTGTGCTTCAAATAAATGATAAAGATTAAAAATTTCTACTTCTCAATATTTAGTAACTTTATAATCATTAATTGATAATTTTTATTGATTATAATGTATATATCATATTATGATACAACTATTTTACTATTTTTTAAAGGAATAAAATACTCAAAAAGTTTTGATATATTTTCTCAACAAACTGGTATTGTTTAGATCGACCTGAATCTAACTTGAAAAAAGTAGTAAGGAATGGGGAGATGGGGCAATGGGGAGATGGACAGATGGGGGAGAGAATTTCATCCGACCACCCCATCTCCCCAGCCTCAGAATGCCCGATGCCCCACACCCAATCCCTCACATAGACGTTATATCTACGGTGGTGTTAATGAGGATTGATATTTTACTCAAGGTTTACAGAAGAAAATCACTACGCTTTTTACCTTTTATACTCAGTTTAATATTGGTTTTGTTTATCGGCAGCCAGACTGTAGCTGTACCAACAAAATCTACAGAAATATTATGGGATACATACGGTATACCGCATATTTACGGAAAAGATGACCAGAGTGCATTTTATGCCTTTGGTTGGGCACAAATGCAAAGTCATGGAGATTTGCTTTTGCGTCTCTACGGTCAAGCACGGGGACGCGCAGCCGAATACTGGGGAAAAGAATATTTAGACTCAGACCGTTGGGTACTAACTATGGGAGTACCGGAACGCGCTCGTAGTTGGTACGAGGCACAGAATCCAACTTTTCGCAAGTATCTAGATGCTTTTGCATCTGGGATCAATGCTTATACTTCTCAAAATCCGAAGTTGATTGACGATCGCGTTAAGGCAGTGCTACCAGTCAACGGAGAAGATGTCATAGCTCACTTACATCGGGTACTCAATTTCACTTTTGTAGTCGATCCGGAGTCAGTATCTAACTTAAACAAACAAAAGTCGCCAGTAGGTTCTAATGGTTGGGCGATCGCACCAACTCATTCGGCTGGTGGGCACGCGATGTTACTAGCAAATCCCCATCTACCTTGGTCAGATTTATTTTTGTGGTACGAAGCTCAAATCACTACACCGGGAATTGATGCTTATGGAGCAACACTTGTGGGTGTTCCCGTATTGGCGATCGCTTTTAACAATAACTTAGGCTGGACTCACACCGTTAATACCTACGATGGTTGGGACTTGTATGCACTCACACTCGCAGATAATGGCTACCGCTTTGATGGCAAAGTTGAGAAATTCCTGGTCAAAACCTTATCGTTAAAGGTGAAGCAGGAAGATGGCTCTTTGCAAGAACAACGATTAGTAGTCAAAAGTTCTGTCCACGGGCCTGTGGTAGTCGAGAAAGATGGTCAAACCTTAGCACTAAGAGTTGCCGGTCTTGATAGACCAGGTGTACTCCAGCAGTGGTGGGACATGGCACGAGCAAAAAACCTCAGCCAGTTTGAAACCGTACTCAAGCGCTTGCAACTATCGATGTTTACGGTGATGTATGCCGATAGAGAAGGCAATATTATGCACCTATTCAACGGGCAAGTTCCAGTACGTTCTCAAGGAGATTTTGCATATTGGCAAGGCATCATTCCTGGCGATACATCTAAAACTTTATGGACAAAAATCCATCCATACAAAGATTTACCACGCATCGTCGATCCTAAGAGTGGTTGGTTGCAAAATACTAACGATCCACCTTGGACAACTACATTTCCAACTGCGATCAAAGCAGATAATTACCCATCTTATATGGCACCTCGTTTCATGGATTTCCGCTCACAACGTTCTGTGAGAATGTTGGCTGAGGATAACAAAATTTCTTTTGATGAAATGATTGCATACAAGCACTCGACGCGGATGGAAATGGCCGATCGCCTTTTGGATGATTTAATTCCTGCTGCGCGCAAGTACGGTAAGGATTTAGGAAAAAAAGCAGCAAGTGTTCTAGAAACTTGGGATCGGCAAGCCAATGCAGATAGTCGAGGAGCGGTATTATTTGCCTTTTGGGTTCACGAGCTGAACTTAGATAAGACATTTAGTCAACCTTGGAATGAAAACTCCCCACGTACCACACCCGATGGTTTAGCTCAGCCAGAAAGTGCAGTTGCAACACTTGAAGCAGTAGCAGCACAGATACAAAAGACCTATGGAGCTATGGATGTGGCCTGGGGAGATGTTTTTCGGCTACGTTATGCCAATATAGATTTACCTGCTAATGGTGGCCCAAATCCCCTTGGTATCTTCCGAAACGTCTTTTCATCACCGCAATCAGATGGCAAGTTTAAATCCGAGGGTGGTGATTCCTATGTTGCGGCGATCGAATTTTCTAACCCTGTACGAGCAATGGCACTTACCACCTACGGCAATGCAACTCAACCCGGCTCGCCCCACATTGGCGACCAGTTAAACATGTTCGCCAACAAAAAATTGCGTCCTGTGTGGCGCGATCGCTCGGATATCCTTGCCCATCTAGAAGCCCGAAAAGTATTCTAGTAAGTCCTACTGATATAGCAGGAGGCAAAAGGCAGGAGGCAGGAGGTAAAACATTACTATTCCTAACATCTACGCTCTCAAGATGTCCTAACCTTTAATTCGCTTGCTATACCATACTTACTAGTCAAAATAATTCGTAATTGGGGACTTCCAGAAAATATATTATCCCTATTGTGGGGTGGGCATCTTGCCCGCCCTGAATATAGGATGGATAGAACACCCATCCCATAAGAAAATTTGGGATATTTTTTATTATCAGTCCCTCAATTCTTAAATCTTTGCAGCTAAGCTAGGAGCTTGTATCATAAACTACGAATTACTGATTAATGGTCAACCGTCATCTTTCAACATTAGTTAAACCGACCATCTAGTAAAATAACTTAGCAGCTCAGCAAGCGAAAGGTTCAGTGTCATGGCTCAAGCTAGTATTGGAATTATTGGTGGCAGCGGTCTGTATAAAATGGATGCACTCAAAGATGTCGAAGAGGTGCAAGTTGAGACTCCTTTTGGTTCGCCATCTGATGCTTTGATTATAGGGACTTTGGAGGAGACACGAGTAGCTTTTTTGGCGCGTCATGGCCGCAATCACACGCTTTTACCTTCTGAGTTACCGTTTCGGGCTAATATCTATGCGATGAAGCAATTAGGTGTGGAGTATTTAATTTCCGCTAGTGCTGTGGGTTCCTTAAAAGCAGAGGCTAAACCATTAGATATGGTAGTGCCAGATCAGTTTATTGACAGAACAAAAAATCGAATTTCAACATTTTTCGGTGAAGGAATTGTGGTTCACATTGCCTTTGGCGAGCCGATTTGCCAGAACTTAGCTAGTGTATTGGCAGATGCGATCGCTTCTCTGAATTTACCAGAAGTCACTCTCCATCGCGGCGGTACTTATGTATGCATGGAAGGGCCAGCATTTTCCACTAAAGCAGAATCGAATCTTTACCGCAGTTGGGGTGCAACAATCATTGGCATGACTAATTTACCAGAGGCAAAATTGGCTAGGGAAGCGGAAATTGCCTATGCAACTTTAGCGCTGGTGACAGATTACGATTGTTGGTATGCAGAGCATGACACTGTGACGGTAGACATAGTGATTAGCAATTTGCTGCGGAATGCGGTGAATGCTCAAAGGGTGATTCAAGAAACTGTGCGGCGCTTGAGTGAAAATCCACCACCGAGTCAGGCGCATTCGGCGTTGCAACATGCGATTTTGACTCAATTGGATAAAGCACCAGCAGCAACGAAAGAAAAATTGGAGTTATTGTTGCGGAAGTATTTGTAATATTAAGAATTTGCGGCTGCTGTAGAACGTATGCAGTAATGGTAAAAGCAGATCATACAGTATAAGTATAACATCAAAAATTTTTCTTACTGACTGCATAATATTGATTTGCTCACACCCATAAATATATGAAGTCAAGTTATATCTTGTCTGCATCAATGTGTTTTCTATTTTAAATATATTCATCAAACTCGTCTTTTTGGTAATTGGGAAAAAGGTAATTGCCAAGAGGTGAACAGTTGTGTTTTCTTATCTATTCCCTATTTTCCATTCCTGATTACCCAACATCAGTAATAGATACCAAGTGCATTTGCAAATATTGAACTGGTAAAAACAAACATGAAATCGCAAAAAACTCATTCATCCATCTATTCCAATTCTCTAGCACCAAACTCACACACTCAGTTATCGTATAGACCCTTCACTAGCCAACCCCCAAAAGCATCAGTTGCACCTGATACACAAATAGATATAGAAAATCATGCTTTTAAACAGCAGCAAATGGAGGCAACTAAACTAGAGATACAGGCGAAGTATGGCACGATTACCCCCGAAGGACAGGAACGCCTACAGCTATTACAAGCCAAGATGGATGCATTTTGGGCAGGACAAAAAACCCCTCCTAGTCATAATATTGCGAATATTCCAATTCATCGACCAGATACAGCACTACCAATTCAGACAAAGTTGACTGTTGCGCGACCAGGGGATAAGTCTAAGCAAGAAGCAGATAAGATAGCACATCAGTCAAAAAGCAACCAACTTCAGCGGCAACCACAGCCGTTAACAGGTCAACCACCTCAGATTCAGCAGCGCATCGGCTCTGGTACTATACAGCGCAAACAACTCAATTCAAATGATATCCTCAAAGCTCTCAGTTCTATTTCCTTCGTCAAAAACAAGCTCAAACAAACACAGCATCTACGTCGTGATAACCAGGACACGGCTGACAACGTAGAAACTATGCGTCAGCATGTAGAGAACGTACTCGCCCAGTATAACAACAACCTTAAGGGCAACGACAGCACTGTTAACCAAGCTATATCAGTTGCTGTTGTGTTGGAAGGGGTAGCCAGAGTAATTGCTGTCAACGAACTCAACGACCCCGCCCTCACCCCTGAGCTGACTATGAAGCTGATGGAGCTATACCGAAGCGAGATCGAGTCCAAACTCAAGAAAATGGATCGTCAGCAAGATGTACTCAAACTAGCTACAGCTTTAACTGCTGACGACCCAGTTAGCCTCTACATGCACAACGAATTGCGCCTTGATGCGGCTGCTATACGAGTGCGAATGATGGCACGTTCTGTTGGCAAGCAGCCTAACGATTTCTTAGATTTACTACGTCAGCGCTTTGAAATCGAGATGGCTACCTACCAGAAAGATGATGTAAAAAATCGACAGGACACCGGAAATATAGCAGGAAATTTCAGTGTCAAGGAGGCCACAGGTGAGATATCGGTAGCTTATCTCGAAAAGCTTTTCCCTGGCGGTATCGCTCAGTGGGTTCAGCCACCAAGCGGCGATCGCAATACGCTTAATTTTACAGCTGATGCCACTCAGAAGTTGGACGCTCTAGAGGCTGCTGTCATCAGAACCAATCTTCGTGACTACGATCCCAATACACGCACTTGGAGCCGACAAGGGGGTGAGGAGCAGAAACTTACTAGTAAGCAAAGCGCTCATTTGAATGAAATTGAGCAACAGGAAGAGGAATTAAGGCTTAATTGGAATGATGACCCAGTTATCACCAAGCTGAAGTCTCTATTCAGGCTTGATGATAATAGTGCTACCAACTTGGTTGCACAAATCAAAAATGGACTACAAGACCTGCCTATTACCGTTACAGTCAGGGGAGCTGAATGGTTCGATCGAGGCGACCCAAGCAGCACAATTTATCAGCCGGGTTCGTCACGCAGGAATACCGCAGACTACTATAATCTCTTAAACAAGAAAAGAAAAAAATCCTCCCAGTTAAGCCACCTAGATTCTATCAATTATTTGGGTGATTATAATGACACCACTGGACAAGAGAGAGGAAAGAATTACGGTCGATTCCGCAACTGGAAAGATCAAAGAATGACTGGTAATTTGGGCTTGGGCGATACCGAACTACCATCGTTTGCTGCCGTCAATATGAACTGGTTAGCCCACAGTACTAGTCAACCTACGCAAGGGCTTTTTGGAAGGAACAATGCAGCTGAGTACGGTAAAAACTCCTACGGCGACACCCACTTTGTACTCAGACAGGGAAATATCGCCGAGCGGTTGGTTTACACTGCTACAGATCACGGCAAGCCACGGCGAGACATCTACTTAGCCTTCTGTGACTTTCTACTAGGCGACGACGCAGCACAAAGTCAAACTGGGATGAAAGCGACTAAAAGGGATGTTGTAGTTAAACATGTCATAAATTCATTAATTACCCAGAAGCTAGTAAGTTCAGACGTACAGTGTTTTGAAGTGCAGATATTTGGAGAACTTGACATCAGTAAGGACGTAGAGAAAATTTCTGTAGCACCGTCAGTAGGAGCGAATGTGCAGAACAATATCAATACATTTTGCACTAAGCATGGTATCACCTTCGAGGCCATTGCTCAGCCAAGCGAGGCTGTGGAACATCAAAGGTGGTTCACTCCGCTTCCGGGGTCGGCATCGGGAATGCTCGATCAGCTCCAGAACGCATTAGCAGCTAGTCAACTCCCGTAAAGGTTTTGAGTTCGACTGTGTTAAAACTTAGTTGTTCATAGCGGTGGCTATTTGCTTCAAAGCCATGCCCATCAGCCGTAGGTATTCGCTGGCATTTTTTTAGTCAACAGCAAGCGATCGCTAAGCATTTAGAAGCTCTATTAACCCCTGGCATTCACCTTAGAGCGCGAATCTACTGGAGAAGTCGTGTTTGATGCCAGAGCAATATCTTTGGCTTCTTGTTAAACCTTGTTTAATAATTTGTTACTTTTGTCCTAGAATTTACTGGGATAATTGTATATAAAGATTTAGAAAATTCGGAAATTTCTCAATCATGGAACCTAAATTAGAAGATATCTCGAACAGTCCTAAGCGCCGTCAAATTCTTAAAACTGCTCTCACCTTTGTGACTGGCTTAACCACAACATCACTGTTATCTTTTTTAATGACCAAATCTACAAAAAAAGCACAAGCAATTGTTGTGCAACAACCGAATGAGTTTGAACTTAAAGGCAAAGGTACTGAGATTAAATATTCTATCCTCAACGAAATTCCACAGCTTGATTACAGAACTCAAAATACTTCCATTCGTTTTAGTGGCGATGAAATTAAGACATTAACCACTGATATTGGCACGCTTATTACGGTCATTCTCAGCAAGCCAAACCCAGAACTGGGAGGAAATATAGTTAGATTCAGCTTTCTGTTACCCACTATTAATCTACCGATTGGTGATAAAAAAACTACTGTCCAAACTCAGGCAATTCTCACTACCGAAAAAACATCAGGATTGATCCGAAGACCAATATTTGGACAATTTCAATCATACGAAACTTTCGCACTCAATGGAACCGCTCTCTTGCGCTAGATTGACACCAGATGAGCCTTAGGGTCTTACAAAGAAAGTCCCTATACAGGCACTCAAAACTACTCAACAGAAAGCTAATCTTACACTCGTGGTTACACTCGGTTAGTAACTAATCCCAGAATTTCAGCTACTGTAACCTAATACCATACTCCACATACATGATTTGTAAATTTAGCTTTTTGGGATTGCAGTTCATGAATACAACTCGACAACCTCGACAACTGGCGAGAAATAGTAATGATAAAGATTAGATTCTCAAGATAGAGACTTATTAGAATTAAAAGCTTACTTGATACAGCACTTTTCTTTTACATGAGGTACAAAGTTACAGGTTTTGAGGCAGGAGGCAGAAGGCAGTCTTTATGAAACAAGTTTCACCGCCATGCATGAAAAAGGAATATCCCCTACACCCTTTTTCTAACGTCTATCCTTGATTAAATCATTGATAGCTTTTTCATAACACCATTGTTCGTGTTTCTCCGGATATTGATTTTTGATATTATTAATCAATCTTTGGCACAGTTGATTATCTCCATTCACAAGTTTGAGAAGATTATTTTTAGTTTGAGGATGAGCGGCGAAAGAAAGCATATGAATTAGATTAGACTATTAATCTAATATGCAAATAACTTTCATAATTAGCATCAGAAATTTTTCTGTTAGAGCTTACACTGACTAGCTTTATAGGATTTATAAAGTTTTAGTCATTCTTTAAAAGTTATAAATACTTCAGATTTTTGATTTTTATCCCAGACCCACCAACCACCTGCTAGTCCAGTGTAGAAATTAAAATCTGCAATTTCTCTCAAGGTCAAGTCATCTGAACACGATCTGATTTTTTACCATAGCAAGAATTCTAAACCTGAAGTCCACCTAGCTAACCAGACTCTCTCACTAAAACTAGTCATCATTTCCCAAAGCACTTTTTTTGGGTCTTCTGCAATTTATAATAATTTCATGATGGTAGGTTTTTTACCCAGCTTAACTCTCTGGGGATTCAGGATAAGCTAAATGTGGCTTGATTTTTTAGCGTTGATTGGAAAAGGGCGTTGGGCGATGCATATTTGGGATTATGCTAAATAGAGCTAACATCAGCTTCTCCACCTTAAAAGCAGTCAAATGATTTGAGATTGATTTGGTGATTGCTAGAAGCAATCACAGAGACGAGCGCGAACCCCTTTTCTTGGGAAGTCGTTTAGTAAGCGGATGAGGTGCAGGGAAAGTATGATGAGTCCATAAGGGCGGTTCGGTAGCGAAGTATTTAACTAAGGTGTTAAGTAAGCTGCTGTAAGCGGAATGCATCTCTACAAACTGTTGCCATGCCGATTCTGCATCCTTTAGTATAAAACCAGCCTGCGTTAAACTTGCTCGTGACTGCTCAAATTGTTCGCGATCGACTTCGAGTATATCTGCTAGGGGAAGTTGAAACAAGTGATGTAGATCCAGAACAATACGACAGCCCATTCGGTGCATCAAATACGCTCGACCACTATGCTCGGTTTGCACAGTAGTGAGCAACAGCGTACAAGCGTCGAGCATTGCACCAAGTGTACTAATCCAGGAATCATCTTCCAAAGTCGAGCGAAAAAACGAGAGAATGGGATAGGCACGATGGCTCTCTAAAATTTCTGCTGCCCAAACTTCCCAATCACCAATGTCACGAGGCAGTTGGTCGAGAATCTTTAACCGAGTATAAGTTTCCAACAACGTCACCCCCGATGGAGGACTGCCAGCCCGCGCCTCCACGAGATTGACAAAAGCTTCACGATGCTGTAAAGAACTGTAGAGTGAGAATAAAAACGCGATCGTCAGCGACATCACTGCTAATCCCGATCCTGCTGCCGTCAGCACTACCACCCGCGCAATCCCAGAGGCGACAAAATCGCCAAACCCAAGGGTGAACAGTGAGGTTCCTGCCACATAAAGAGCGCTACCAAAATCTCGAATTGCAGGTTGGATGGAGTCTTGCAAAGCGTACAGGATCAGTCCATACCCAACGATTAATGCAATCACCCAAACCGTAAGCAGCAGCATTAAAGACAAGGGCGCGAATACTCCCAATAAATACTCCTGCCGCTTACCAGTGTGCAAACTCAATTGTCGCCACGGCAACCAGAATAATCTGATGAGCAGCGATGAAATTCTAAACGTGCGCGGCGAACGACGAGGAACGATAACTGCCTGAAACACATCAAACGACACAATGACAATAATTAAGATACCGACACTAGCCTCACATATTGCCATCGTTTGATTGCCTTAGTCTGAATTTCCACCTTTTACCAAAATTGTAGTCCGTATGTCAGAGGAATTGTGAGGATCTCAGCGACCACTTAAGTCAGGAGAACGTGTTAGATATTACCGCTTGAAAACTTTTGATATAGCAGTTGTCTTCTGATGTACTGCTATATAGCACTGGAAAAGGTGAATACATTACCAATAAACTTAGGATGTGAGGGTGTAGGGGAGGGAAACCTTACACCCTTAGACTTAGTCTTAACAGACAATCTTTGTGCGTAAGTTCTGTTATTTAACTAAGTCTTTAACCTTGTTGATTATACTCACTGGATCGATGCCTTGATATGGATACTGTTCCCATAAACCACCGCAACCTTCTTTATGAGTGCCAAGATGAGCGTATTTAGGAGTAAACCCGCGCTCTAACAGCCAAGAACCAAAACGGCTACCTAATCCGGTTCGGCGATTGAATGCTTCTACTACAAGGACAAAAGGAGCTTTACCGACTTTTGCGATCGCTTCTTCATCAATAGCATTTAAGGTTGGTTTATTAATCAAACCTACATCCAATCCTTCCTGTTTGAGACGTTCCACTGCATCGACGGCACGGTACAGAGCATCACCAAAACTAATGATATAGCCTTGTGTCCCTTCTCGAATCACCTCATCTTTACCAGGGGTAAATTTATAGTCACCAGCAAACAAGTCGTTACCATTACTGTCAAGAATATTCGGCACTTTAGAACGAGTGGAGAAAATGAACCGCAGCCCCGGCTCAAAAAACACAGCGTCTACACAAGCTTTCATCTGATTAGTATCTGCGGGAAAGAATAGCTGTGTTGGTTGGCCATCATCCAAGCCGTTGTCAGCAAACATGTTGTTTATACCGAAGTGGCAGGTGTTATCTGCCATGTCATCGATACCTGCGTGGGAAAAGTGGCAAAGAACATTCGAGTAGTTCAGCCGTGCCATTGTAATTTCTGAGATGCACATTTCTAAGAAAGCGCTAAAAGTTGCAAAAATTCCTTGCTTTCCTTCCTCCATGCCAAACCCAGCAGCTGCAGAGAAGTTACCCCGTTCCATAATTCCAGAGGAAATAAAAATTTCCGGGTATGTATCATGAATTTTCTTGAGTCCGCAGGAACCTTCTAAATCGCTGTCGATGACCATGACGTTTTGCTTGCGTTCCGTTTCACTCATCCGGCTTAAGACATCAACCACTGCTTCACCAAATACATTGCGGTTAGCGCCCCATTTATCGCCAGAACCAACAAAAGTATAGCTTTGTTTGGGTTTTTCAATGTTTTTCAAACATTCGACAGCAGCTGTATGTCCGCGTGATTCGAGATATTTAATCGCCAAGTCTACTGGAATGACATCATGACCGTGAGTGGAGCCTTCTAACCCTTCAATACCAGGACACATGGGGCGTTTGTTGATTAGAGCGATGGGCCCGGGAGTATTTACTGCTTCGCAAAGGCGACGATATAAATCGTCTAAGTCTTCCCCGTCTCCTTCTAGTATCTTTAATCCGTGACCTTCTAAAGTTTTAGCGACTGTAAAACCAGGTAGATATTTGGATGGATGTCCGGCAATGGTGACATCATTATCATCAATGATTAACTTGACGTTGAGATGTTGAGCAACAGCCAAGCGAGCGGCTTCCGCGTCGTTGCCTTCTTGCTGCGAGCCATCAGAACCAAGACAGAAAACTACTTTACCAGGATTTGCTAAAACCACACCATTAACGTAAGGCCATATATGCCCTAATCGTCCAGTACTAAACTTCACACCAGGAGTTAATTTTAGTTCGGGATGTCCTGGTAAGGCAAAGTGTGCCTCACGATAGTGTAGAAGTTGGTCGGCTTCTAACTCACCATCTAGGGTTGCCATCAAGTACTGAGTTGCAGCTCTATGTCCCGCTTCATCAAAGAAAATTGGCACAAATTTATCGGCTGCTCCCCGAAAAAACGCATCGAGAATCATCACTTCTGGTACTGTGTCGTAAGGGCCACCAGTGTGACCGCCTACTCCTCTGGCAGCACCAGTGGCAGTAAATAGCACGATCGCATCCCGGCACAGTTGAATGTTGGCTTTGAGGATTTCTCTTTGCTCGTCTGTGAGAGTTGGATTTGCCGGATTGAGAGCCAGACGTTTATAAGCACCGAGATTAATGGGAAATTGCGTATTAGTAACTGTCATGTTTTATGCCTTTTATTTGAAATGTGGATTGATGACTATCGACAACCAACGTTAGCGATCGCACGAATTAAATGTGTTTTTGCTTAAGTTGTTCCATCCTTTTGATTAACGAGTGGTCTACGAGGAATCATGTAGCTTAGAGGCTTCCGTTACTACGAGGGATCGGCTAAAATCGTTGAACTCTACCTTATGCACGAATATGCTTGAATCTATTTAAACCCAAGGAAAAATATGCAACGATCCGCATAGCTATAAGTATAAACTCACAAACGTGCAATTTCAAGGGCAAATATGCAATTTCATGAAAAACCTTCTATGCTGACGGCAGAGCGGCGACAATTCATCTTAGAAATTCTGCGTCGTGATAAAAAGGTGCTGTCATCGGAACTTAGTGCCGTGCTAAAGGTTTCTGAGGATACGATTCGTCGGGATTTGCGAGAATTAGCCGAATCTGGTTTTTTACAACGCGTTCATGGCGGAGCGCTTTTGACTTCTCCAGCGATCGCCAGTTATGCAGATCGGCAGAAACAAGCACCAAAAGAGAAAGAAGCGATCGCTCGTGCGGCTGCAAAATTGATTTGTACCGGGCAAGTGGTAATTTTAAATGGCGGTACGACAACTCTCCAAGTAGCCCATCATTTACCCTTGGATTTACAAGCGACAATCGTCACAAATAGTCCTCCAATCGCCGTTGCGTTAGCAGAGCATCCCCACATTCAAGTTGTGATGTTGGGCGGACAACTCTACAAAAAAGCTTTGGTAAACGTTGGTGCAGCTACAATTGAGGCATTACGGATGATTCGTGCAGATTTGTGCATGTTGGGCGTATGTAGTCTGCACCCAGAAGTTGGTATTAGTGTGCCGAATTTAGAAGAAGCCCATGTTAAACGAGCAATGATTGCTGGAGCAGCGGAAGTCGTTGGATTAGCGACAGCAGAGAAGTTAGACACAGCTGCTCCTTATGTAGTCGAGTCGATTCATGCACTAACTTATCTGGTAACTGCACCAACAGTATCTAATAAGATACTAACTGCTTATAAAGCTTTGGGTTTAACGATTGTCCAGGATGAATCCAGTGATAGTACTTATTAACAAGAATTATTTGGACATGATATCAGTCCCTAAGCGTTGGCGTAGCCCGCTGCAGGCATCGCTCTTTGATGCCATTTTTTCAGATTAGATGCAGAGTTGGCAAAAGCGGCTTTTGGGTTGGCGGTAGTGGCTTTTGGGTTGACGGTAGTGGCTTCAAAGTTGGCGGGAGTGACTTCAAGGTTGACAGTAGTGGCTTCAGGGTTGGTGGGAGTGGCTTTTGGGTTGACGGTAGTGACTTCAGAGTTGGCAAAAGCGGCTTTTGGGTTGATGGTAGTGGCTCCAGGGTTGGCGGTAGCGGCTTTTGGATTTGTTTTTGTTTGGTGCGATCGCTTAATTATAAAACTTATTGCAAGCGAAGCAATCTGTGAAAAGAGTGTTGGTGTAGCCCGCCGCAGGCATCGCTCTTTGATGCCATTTTTAAAGATTAGATGCAGAGTTGATGGTAGCCGCTCTAGGGTTGGCGGTAGCGGCTTCAGGGTTTGTTTTTGTTTGGTGCGATCGCAGTTGTCAAGAAAAAATAAAACAGACATTATAAGTAAGCGCACATAATTAAATGTAAAATCCAAACTAGCGAAACCTTTTACTATTGAGAGTTTTACCTTCTGCCTCCTGCCTCCTACTTAGTAACCTAGACCCAGACTGAGCAAATCACATGACAGACGTTTTTATCTCCTATTCGCGCCGGGACAAGGAGTTCGTCGTTACTCTCCAAAACGCTCTCAAAGCTCAGAACCGTGAAACCTGGGTTGACTGGAAAGATATTCCTTTGACAGCCGACTGGTGGGCAGAAATTGAAGCCGGGATTGAAGCAACTAACACCTTTGTCTTTGTAATTAGCCCAGATTCCATTGCCTCTAAAGTCTGCCATCAAGAGATTGAACATGCAGTCAAAAATAATAAGCGCCTCGTGCCAATTGTGCGGCGAGAAGGCTTCGACATGGAGCAGGTTAACCCTGCCCTTGCCAAGCACAACTGGCTGTTCTTTCGGGAACAAGATGATTTCGACACTATTTTTCCCCAGCTAATTAAAGCAATTGATACGAATTTAGAATATGTGCGCGGGCATACGCGCTTGCTGATTCGGGCGCTGGAGTGGGAGAACAAGGGACGTAACGACAGCTTTTTGCTACGTGGAACTGATTTAGACGCAGCAGAGCAATGGCTTGTCTCTAGTGCAGCTCAAGAACCCCAACCAACCCAACAGCAGAAGAACTACATTAGTAAAAGCCGCGAAGCTGAAGCAGCGTATCAAAGATTGATGAAAGCTGGACAACAGGCAAGACAGATGGTTCGCATTGGTTTTGGCGTGCTGGCTCTGACATTGGTATCAGCAGCAATAGCTGGAGCCTGGGCAAACAAAACTATTCAAGAAGCCCAAGAAGGCACAAGGCTAGAGCGAGAGGGAGTTGCAGCTCAACAGCAGTTTGAGTTTCAATCAATAGAAGCCTTACTCACAGCTATGAGTGCAGGACAAGGCTTGCAGTCATTGGTTAAGGATGATCGCCCTTTGGAACAATATCCATCTGCCAGCCCCATATTAGCTTTACAAATAATTTTAGATGGGATTCAAGAACGGACGCAGCTTACAGGGCATCAGTATTCGGTCAGAAATGCTAGTTTTAGCCCCGATAGCAAGCTGATTGTAACTGCAAGTCATGACAACACAGCAAGGGTGTGGGACACAACGGGTAAGCAATTAGCCCAACTCAAAGGGCATCAGGGAATAGTTTACAATGCCAATTTTAGCTCCGATAGCAAGCTGATTGTCACTGCCAGTGATGACAACACAGTAAGGGTGTGGGACACAACGGGTAAGCAGTTAGCCCAACTTCAGCATCAGGGTTCAGTCAACAATGCCAGTTTTAGCCCAGATAGCAAGCTGATTGTCACTGCCAGTGATGACAACACAGCAAGGGTGTGGGACATAACGGGTAAGCAGTTAGCCCAACTTCAGCATCAGGGTTCAGTCAACAATGCCAGTTTTAGCTCCGATAACAAGCTGATTGTCACTGCCAGTACTGACAAGACAGCAAGGGTGTGGGACACAACGGGTAAGCTGTTAGCTCAACTCAAAGGGCATCAGGGAATAGTCAACAATGCCAGTTTTAGCCCCAATAGCAAGCTGATTGTGACTGCAAATACTGACAATACAGCAAGGGTGTGGGACATAACGGGTAAGCAGTTAGCCCAACTTCAGCATCAGGGTTCAATCAACAATGCCAGTTTTAGCCCCAATAGCAAGTTGATTGTCACTATAAGTGATGACAACACAGCCAAGGTGTGGGACACAACGGGTAAGCAGTTAGCCCAACTTCAGCATCAGGGTTCAGTCAGAAATGCCAATTTTAGCCCCGATAGCAAGCTGATTGTGACTGCCAGTACTGACAAGACAGCAAGGGTGTGGAATACAATGGGTAAGCAGTTAGCCCAACTCAAAGGGCATCAGGGTTCAGTCAACAATGCCAGTTTTAGCCCCAATAGCAAGCTGATTGTCACTGCCAGTACTGACAAGACAGCAAGGGTGTGGGACACAATGGGTAAGCAATTAGCCCAACTTATAAAGCATCAGGGTTTAGTCAGAAATGCCAATTTTAGCCCCGATAGCAAACTGATTGTGACTGCAAGTGATGACAACACAGCAAGGGTGTGGGACACGACGGGTAAGCAGTTAGCCCAACTTCAGCATCAGGGTTCAGTCAGAAATGCCAATTTTAGCCCCGATAGCAAACTGATTGTGACTGCAAGTGCTGACAATACAGCAAGGGTGTGGGACACGACGGGTAAGCAGTTAGCCCAACTTCAGCATCAGGGTTTGGTCATAAATGCCAGTTTTACCCCTGATAGCAAGCTGATTGTGACTGCAAGTGCTGACAACACAGCAAGGGTGTGGGACACAACGGGTAAGCAATTAGCCCAACTCAAAGGGCATCAGGATTGGGTCATAAATGCCAGTTTTAGCCCCGATAGCAAGCTGATTGTAACTGCAAGTGCTGACAAGACAGCAAGGGTATGGGACACAACGGGTAAGCTGTTAGCCCAACTTCAGCATCAGGGTTCGGTCAACAATGCCAGTTTTAGCCCAGATAGCAAGCTGATTGTGACTGCAAGTACTGACAAGACAGCAAGGGTGTGGGACATAACGGGTAAGCAGTTAGCCCAACTTCAGCATCAGGGTTCAGTCATAAATGCCAATTTTAGCCCAGATAGCAAGCTGATTGTGACTGCAAGTACTGACAAGACAGCAAGGGTGTGGGACACAACGGGTAAGCTGTTAGCTCAACTCAAAGGGCATCAGGGAATAGTCAACAATGCCAGTTTTAGCCCCAATAGCAAGCTGATTGTGACTGCAAGTACTGACAATACAGCAAGGGTGTGGGACACAACGGGTAAGCTGTTAGCCCAACTCAAAAGGCATCAGGGTTCAGTCAACAATGCCAGTTTTAGCCCCAATAGTAAGCTGATTGTCACTGCTAGTGATGACGACACAGCAAGGGTGTGGCCAGTGGAAAGCTTAAATCAACAGTTGGCTAGAGGTTGTGCTTGGCTGCACGATTACTTTGTTACCCATCCTCAAGACTTGGAAAAACTATCAGTATGCCAAAATCAACCTATTTTAATGGCAGCAGCGCCATTTCTGATCGGGCAAGGTGAGGAGCAAGCAAGACAAGGTGATGCTCAAGAAGCAGTTACTACTTTTCGTAAAGCTTTGAAGTGGAATCCCAACTTAAAATTTGACCCAGAGGCAAAAGTAAAGTCATTAGTAGAAGCTGCAAATCAAGTTAACAAGGGTGAGGATTTAGCAAAGGTAGGTAATATTAATGGTGCTGTTACAGCTTTTCAAACTGCATGGCAACTAGACCCTAGCCTTGAATTTGAGCTAAAGGCAAAAGCTGTTTCGCTGCTAGATGATAAGGGAAGTAAACTTATGCAGGAAGGTAAGTTTAGAGAAGCAGCAGTTGCTTACAGCAAAGCTCAACAATTCACTCCCAATAAAGAAATTGACGCGGATTTGTGGAACAACCTTTGTTGGCAAGGGAGTCTGCGGGGTCATGCAAAAGATGTATTGTCTGCCTGTAAAAAAGCTGTGGCGCTTGCTCCTGATGATGGTGATTTTCGTGATAGTCGCGGTCTTGCTAGGGCGCTAACAGGGAACACAAAAGGCGCAATTGAAGACTTTCAAGCATTCATCGCTCAGACTAAGGATAAAGAAAGAAAATTACAACGCCAAGGTTGGGTAAAAGTTTTGAGCGCTGGGAATAATCCATTCACACAACAGGAAATCAACCGTTTGATTAAAGAGTAGAAAATTATAGTAATTCGTAATACTTTGGCTTCACCCTTCTCTACGAGAGGCTTCTCCTAACGGAGACGATGCGGGAACGCCGACGGCTACGCTCTCCCAAGGCTCAGTACAAGTTCGTAATTCGTAATTAATACACCCTGTAGAAATCTTGATAGAGTTTGTTTTCAAGACTTCATATCATGTCCGCTTGATTACTTACTAACAGGACTTACGCAAAAATAACGTAACTCCGTCATTACGAGCGATAGCGAAGTAATCCCCCCTGACGCTAGGATTGCTTCCCTACACTCCGTTGCGGTCGCAATGACAATATCCGCGTTGCGTAAGTCCTAACTAAATCCTAAGAACCCCAAAGAGCCAAAGCTATGCTTTGTCTCCCTAAGAGCGTGCAGGGAGGAGATTAAGGGGTAGGGTTTTTGAGTCTAAAACGTTTATACAGGAAAGCTTCAATAGTATCTGTCAATTATCAAACGGACAAAATAATTCAAAGGCTGTATTTGTTGTTAAACAAGCATAAAAAATAAAAGACTCAGCCGCCTAATTTTAGCGTGATTTTGAATTCCCTTAAAAGCCAGTTGACTTTACTATTTTCAATTCTTAAATGAGGTTTCGCCAATGACCAATTCAGAATTCGAGAGAGTCACTGTTCGCCCAATGGATGAGTATAATCAAAAGTTAGTATCTTATGTCCATCCGCCAAATTGGGTTAATCCTCAACCCGCTAAGGTTTACGACTTAGTAGTAATTGGTGCTGGGACGGCGGGATTAGCAGTAGCGGCGGGTGCAGTAGGTCTGGATTTGGGGTTAAAAGTGGCGTTAATTGAAAAGCATCTCATGGGTGGAGATTGCTTAAATGTTGCTTGCGTACCATCTAAAACTATGATTCGCTCTACTCGCGTAGTTGGTGAAATCTGGAATGCTAAAGACTTGGGAGTTAATATTCCCCAACACAATATTGATATTGATTTTTCCACAGTTATGGCTAGAGTGCGGCGCGTAAGAGCTGATATCAGCCATCATCACTCAGCAGAACGATTTGAAAATTTAGGGGTCGATGTCTTCTTGGGTAGCGGTCGATTTGCAAGTAAAAATACTGTGGAAGTTGACGGTAAAACTCTCCGGTTTAAAAAGGCTGTAATTGCAACTGGAGCTAGAGCCGCACAACCTGCGATTCCAGGACTTGAACAAGCAGGTTATCTCACCAATGAAACAGTTTTTTCTTTAATTCAACGACCAGAACGTTTGGCAGTGATTGGTGGCGGCCCTGTTGGTTGCGAATTGGCGCAGGCTTTGCGGCGCTTGGGTTCTGAGGTGGTACTTTTTCATAGCGGTTCTCAGATTCTCAATCAAGAAGATGCTGAGGCTGCTAAAATTCTGCAAAAGGTTTTAATTAGTGAAGGAATCCGCCTAGTGTTGAATTCCAAGTTGGAAGAAGTGGTAACAGTTACCGAAGGTAAACGGCTTTACTTTTCCTCCAATGGTCATCGAGATTCTGTGACGGTAAATGAAATTTTAGTTGGTGTTGGACGTGCGCCCAATGTCGAAGGTCTGAATTTAGAAGCAGCGGGTGTGGAATACGATAAACGCCAAGGTGTAAAGGTAAATGATTACCTGCAAACAACGAATCCCAAAATCTATGCAGCTGGTGATATCTGCATGAGGTGGAAGTTTACCCATGCTGCTGATGCAGCAGCGCAGATTGCGATTAAGAATAGCTTATTTTCTCCGTTTGGCTTCGGACGTACAAAACTCAGTAGCTTGGTAATGCCTTGGGTAACTTATACCGACCCCGAAATTGCCCACGTAGGAATGTACGAACACGAGGCACAGAAGTTAGGCATTGAAGTGACAACGATCGCCATTCCTTTTAGGAGTGTAGACCGAGCGATCACTGATGGTGAAGAGTTAGGATTTCTCAAAATCCACCACAAAAAAGGTGGTGATGAAATTCTCGGTGCAACCATTGTCGCCCGTCATGCAGGTGAAATAATCTCACAACTGACTACGGCAATTGTAAATAAAATCGGTTTAAGTAAGTTAAGCAGTGTGATTCATCCTTATCCTACTCAAGCCGAAGCAATAAAAAAAGCAGCTGATGCCTATCGTCGTACACTCCTGACATCAACTACTAAAAAGTTGTTACGGTTTGTAACAAAGTTATCTTGAATTGGGTATTGGGGATTGGGAAAGAATTATTTTAATCGTTCCCCAGTCCCCACTGATTTTAAACAGGTTTCCAGCTATCAATCTCACCTGATATCAAGTCTACGTAGTACAACTTGCCATCATCTCCAGCTCTTACATCCACAGGCACTCCTAAATTAGAAGCAAACCGTGTAACTGAAGTAACTTTGTTCTGACTGTTCAATTGTAAAGCATCGATAATTCCGTTAGTGGGATCGAATATAAACAAAGCATTGTTAAAACTACCACCCGTGTAAAAAGTACCAACGCCGATCGAAGTAGAACCGTTTAAATGATCGTGGGCGTAGATTGGTGCTGTAACAGTTGCGCCACTAGCGTAGAACTTCTTCGCTGCATCAAGATTAGCATAGGCGCTTTGTTTCATGTTAACGAGATTACCATTTGCATCAACACCACCCTCAAAGTATGGCCAGCCAAAGTTTTTACCTGGTCCACCAGTATCTACCTCTTCCCATCTGTACCAGCCCGTATCACCGATAACAGGAATATTAGTTCGTGGATCTACGGTAAAGCGGAAGGGGTTACGCAGACCTAAGTTATAGACTTTGGAACGATTACTGTTGACATCACCGTTGTAAAAAGGATTACTTGATAAACCCTGACCAGTAATAGCGTCAATGTGCAGGATTTTACCAGATAGATTATCGATATCCTGGACGCGTTGTGCTCTGGGGTCTGCTCGGTTGTAAGAAGTACCATCACCAAGGCTAACAAACATTGTACCATCATTACCAAAGCGTACACTACCACCCGAGTGAGTTGCACTATCAGTGGCCATAAAATCCTGGACGTTTTTGATGTTGTTGTTTTTAACAGCGTCTATATATTCTTGGGCATTGGCAAATAATTTGCCAGTGGTTTTGTTTACAATACCTGATGGTGCGGCGTTATTAGTATCATCGCTAGCATCAACTAGTGTGCTGTCTTGATCTGGGTGACTAATGTACTGCCAAGTGCTATTTTTGCCTAATAGTACAACTTCACTGCCAGCGATCGCAGTTTTGTAACCAGTGTTGGGGTCGGCTGTGTATCTAACTAACCGTGCTGCGCGGTTACCCCGCTGATCGGGATTGTCTAAGGTGCTCTTAGGATTATTCTTGGCATTGTTTGGATTCGTTTCTGGTGGATCGTAGGTAAACAACAGATAAACATAGTTGTTACCGGTCGGACTCTTACCAAAATCTGGATGTACCGCCATGCCTAGCAAACCGCGATCGGATACATTATTTACTTCTCCAGAAATATCAATAAATGGCTTTGATTCTAAGACATTTGTAGTGGTGTTGAACACCTTCACTACCCCATTTCTCTGGGCGATGAACATCAGCTTATCGTCGGCTGACCAGTCAAACTCTATAGGTCCATCCAACCCAGAAACCACAGTCTTTTTCTCAAAGCTACCTGTATCATTATCGATAATCGTCACACTCGTCTGATTAATCGGCAGCGACACTCCAACTGCGTTACTAAACTTCAAAGTAAAGGCTTCATCCGCTTCTGCAACGTTATCATCTTTAATGGTAATAGCAATAGTCTTACTGGTTTCTCCAGCTGCAAAGCTCAAGGTTCCAGCTTTAGCCACATAGTCAGATCCAGCTTTAGCAGTTCCATCCGCAGTTGTATAGTCTACACTAGCAGCTGCCGAAGCGTTACCCCGTGTAACTGTTACTGTTGCAGTACTATCATTTTCATTAACTTCTGGCTGAGTAAAATTCAGACCTTGACTATCATTATCTATAATCGTGATTCCGAGAGTTCTTTGGAGTCCTAGTTTTGCACCCTCTGGCTGATCGATAGCGAAACTAAAACTTTCATTTGATTCAGCTAACAAATCGTCAATAATCCGAATTGCCACCTGTTTGCTAGTTTCTCCTGGGGCAAAGGTGAGTGTCCCGCCCATTTCCTCACCACCATTCCCGTAGTCATCCCCTGGTGTTGCAGTGTTAGCTAAGGTAGCATACTTAATTGAAGAAGTACCACTTAAATCACCGCTTCTGAGTACAGTAACGGTCACACTACCATCACCTTCGTTCACACTAGTGGGAGATGGGTTCAAAGTGATAGTGGTCGGGCTTGTCACGGCTGAAGAATACAGTTGAGACTGAGGAATAATTTCCTTAGTCTGAGAAGCGCTTGACCAAGATAGTCGAGAGACAGCAGAGTAGTTATTGTCGAAGTACTCTAGTTTAATATCGTACTTTTGACCAGCAACTAAATTGATTGAGCCACTGTATTCTGTGTTCGATTGATTGACAAAGTGGTCAATGAGCAGTTGGTTATTCACCCACAGTCGCACGCCATCATCACTGTTGGTGTAGAAGTTGTAAGTTTCGCTGTACTTGGCTTGTACCTGACCTGTCCAACGCACTGAGAAGGTATCTGGTTCGATGGAAGGAACTGGAGAACCACTACCCCAACCAAAGTTCACTGTCGCATCTGTGCGAGTTACCTTCAAGTTGGTAAAGTCAGCGTTGTCGTAGTATTGTCCTTGCAGTCCGTTGCCACTACCACTACCAGCAGGTGGGTTAGTGGGTGTACTAACCTGACTATAAAGTTGAGACTGAGGAATAATTTCCTTGGTCTGAGAAGCGCTTGACCAAGATAGTCGAGAGACAGCAGAGTAGGTATTGTCGAAGTACTCCAATTTAATATCATACTTTTGACCTGCAACCAGATTGATTGAGCCACTGTATTCTGTGTTCGATTGATTGACAAAGTGGTCAACGAGCAGTGTATTATTCACCCACAGTCGCACACCATCATCACTGTTGGTGTAGAAGTTGTAAGTTTCGCTGTACTTGGCTTGTACCTGACCTGTCCAACGCACTGAGAAGGTATCTGGTTCGATGGTGGAAGGAACTGGAGAACCACTACCCCAACCAAAGTTCACTGTCGCATCTGTACGAGTTACCTTCAAGTTGGTGAAGTCAGCGTTGTCGTAGTATTGTCCTTGCAGTCCGTCGCCATTACCAACAGCTGCGGCTGTTGGTGTAGGTGTACCAGTACCTATAGGTGTTGGTGTTGGTGTAGATGTATCGACCTGACTGTAAAGTTGAGACTGAGGAATAATTTCCTTAGTCTGAGAGGCGCTTGACCAAGATAGTCGAGAAACAGCAGAGTAGGTATTCTCGAAGTACTCTAGTTTAATATCGTACTTTTGACCTGCAACCAGATTGATTGAGCCACTGTATTCTGTGTTCGATTGATTAACAAAGTGGTCAACAAGCAGTTGATTATTCACCCACAGTCGTACACCATCATCACTGCTGGTGTAGAAGTTGTAAGTCTCGCTATATTTGGCTTCTACTTGACCTGTCCAACGCACTGAGAAGGTATCTGGTTCGATGGTAGGATCTGGAGAACTATCACCCCAACCAAAGTTCACTGTCGCATCTGTGCGAGTTACCTTCAAGTTGGTGAAGTCAGCGTTGTCGTAGTACTCTGCTTTGAGTCCATCTCCCTGAGAAAGCACGCTGCTAGCCCCAGCCAATATACTTGGTTGCGCCCGATCTAGGGCTGCTAAAGCTGATTGACCACCAGTGACTGGACTTGTAGATGTTGACGAAAGTTGATTGAGATTTTGATTCTGTTGTAAATCATTCATTGAAATATATGCCTCACAAGAGAGCTAAAACTAATGCCACCATTAATGCTTGATGGGTAGTTTTAAATTGAATCTTTGGAAATAAAATCTGTGACGTTCCTAATTGAATTTACTTAATTAATATAATATTAATTAACGCTGATACACATTTTTCTATCTGTTATTTTGCTTGTTTACTTTACTACTTTGCTGCCTATTTATATCAATATAAGAATAAAATCATATCAGCTGATATATGTTCTTATATCTCCACTAATAGCAAAATTAATTTAGGGCGTGTTAACTCTAATTAAACTTTGTTTTGTGTCTGTAAATCTCAAAGTTTGTGAAATGTGTAATTCAGTTAGCTCAATTTAATATTTAACAAATATAAATCACCATTTAAAAACTTAATAACTTATCTGATGTCTAATAACCGCTTAAAGTATGTATATACGTAAGTAGCGTTTAATTCCTCACTTTTGTACTTAAGTGTATTTCTTTAATTAATCAATTAAACATTTCACACTATATCACCGTGTTATGTCTATCTGTTTGGTGCAACTTTGTTTAAATATTTACATTAAATATAAATTTTTAAAGGTATATGAAAGTTTTGATAATTTCTAAATAAAAATTACCGATATACAGAATAATCTCATGTTTTTTTTATTTCTACATAATGATTATATGAAAATCTTATAAAGAAAATTTTACATATTTAAAGATTTTAAAAAGTAGTATTTATCACTTACTTCATTTTGATTATTAATTTAGAACTTTGTTACAATAATTAGTATAAATCAAGTATTTACTTAATAATATTGCTATCATTTATAATTAATTAATAAAAGTTTTCAATTAAGCTTGGAAAAATCACAAGTTTGACGTTGTATAACCCCACTTTCCCCTAGACTAATGGCAGCAACTTTGTTCAAATTGACTGAGGAAAGTGAACTTTGACTGAGACAAACAATTTAAACTCTGTCCTCCAAAATATTTCACGCAGGGAATTGCGGGATTTGGTACGGACTCAGCTACAAATGCTGCTAGAAGCAGGGGACTTGCAGGGAGCAAAAGCTATTCTCGTACCTGTGCAGTTTGCGGACATTGCCGAGGCAATTGAGGGTTTGCCAAAAGCAATGCACGCTTTGGCTTTTCGCTTACTTTCTAAGGATGAAGCGATTGAGGTTTATGAGTATCTCGACTACAGCGTTCAAGAACGGTTAATTGACGAACTTAAAAGTCAGGAAGTCCGTGATATTGTCGATCGAATGTCGCCAGATGACCGAGCGAGGTTGTTTGATGAATTACCCGCAAAAGTCGTTAATCGCCTCTTAGAACAACTAAGTCCAGCAGAACGCCAAGCTACAGCCCAATTATTGGGTTATGAAGCTGATACTGCTGGGCGAATTATGACCTTAGAGTTAATCTCGCTCAAAGAAAACTTTACAGTATCTCAAACCCTAGAGCGAATTCGCAACTTAGCTAATGCCAGTGAGATAATTTATTATCTTTATGTCACTGATGCAGAAAGGCGGTTAACGGGAATTGTATCGTTGCGAGAGTTAGTAACATCCCAGCCAGAGCAAATTATTGGCGAAATTATGACGCGTGATGTGGTATTTGTCTACACCGATACAGACCAGGAAGAAGTTGCCAGATTAATCCAAAGATATGACTTTTTAGCTGTACCTGTGGTAGATCGAGAACAGCGTCTAGTAGGTATTGTCACTGTAGATGATGTGATTGATATTCTACAACAAGAAACCACCGAAGATATATATGCCTTGGGTGGTGGTGTGCAGTCGGGAGGCGACAACTATTTTCAAACAAATTTATTAGAAGTTGCTAGGAAGCGGGTTTTATGGTTGTTGGTTTTACTTTTAACTAATACGGTTACAGGAACCATTATCAAGTCGCAAGAAGATATCTTAGCAAAAGTAGTGACATTAACAGCATTTATCCCATTACTAACTGGTACTGGTGGTAATGTGGGTGCCCAGTCTTCCACAGTCGTAATTCGCGGGATGAACACGGATGAGATTCGATCGCTTGGTTCGTTACAGGTAATTGGGCGGGAGGCAATAGCAGGTGCTTTATTGGGAGGAATGTTAGGTACGATCGCAACTGTCTGGGCTTACTTTTTACAAGGACGATTAGAAGTAGCGATCGCTGTAGGCACTAGTCTGGTAGGTATTTCTATCTTGGCCTCTGTCTCTGGTTCTGCACTGCCATTCTTATTTCGTTTCCTGCGTTTAGATCCGGCGTTGATGTCAGCACCATTCATCACCACAGCAGTTGATGTACTAGGCGTTTTGATTTACTTTAATTTGGCACGATTCATTTTAAAGTTATAATCATTAGTCATTTGTTATTTGCAAAGTCCAAATGACTAATGACAAAGGACAAATCACCAACTTTTACAATTCTGATGCCGTATCTGGAGCAACAATTTCGCCCTCACCCAGTTTTAGGAGCGAATCCTGGTCGGTAATTAGTTCGCTAAGCTCCTTTACTTGTAAATTCATGTCCTCGCAAGCTTGCCTAAGTTCTTGAGAAAATTTGTTGAGATCTTCACCATAGCCACAATAATAAGCAGCAGTTTCGATTCCTTGGTCGGCATTTGCTCTTGCACAATCTACTAGTTCTCTGCCATGCAATGGTGTAGGAGATGCCATAGACGTAATTGTGATTTATTAAATGTTTGCTGTGAAATATATTAGCTATATTGAAATATTTAGTCATCTTCCAAATGGAGGAATATTAGGGTAGAATTATCAAACTAAATTAAAAATTAGCAATTAAAAATTAAGAGTTAAGAGTTAATAACTAATAATTATAAATTTATAACTCCTAACTCCAAAACTTACTAACTCTTAACTCCTAACTTCTCACTCCTAATTTTTTAATTTAGCCGTTGACAACATCTCCACCATTGACATGTAACACTTGACCAGAAACATAAGAAGCGTCATCCGATGCTAAATATACATAGCTAGGTGCAACTTCTTCTGGTTGTCCGGCTCGTTCCATCGGAACTTGTTTTCCAAAACTTTCAACTTTCTCTTTAGGAAAAGTTGAAGGAATTAAAGGTGTCCAAATGGGGCCTGGTGCGACAGCATTCACGCGAATTCCCTTTGACACCAAATTTTTTGACAAGGAACGAGTAAAGGCAACGATCGCACCTTTTGTGGAAGAGTAATCTAGTAATTGGGGATTACCTTTATAAGCTGTTACTGATGTGGTATTGATGATAGAACTACCTTCGTGTAGGTGCTTGAGTGCAGCTTTAGTCATGAAAAACATAGAGAATATATTAGTGCGGAAAGTGCGCTCTAATTGCTCTTTGGTGATTTCCTCAATACTTTCTTTAGGATGTTGTTCGGCGGCATTGTTGATTAGAATATCAAGTTTGCCAAACTCATCAAGTGTTTGTTGTATAGCCTGCTGACAAAAGGTTTCATCGCCGATATCACCTGCGATAGTTACTGCACGACGCCCTTGTTTTTCTACCAAATGTTTTGTTTCTTTAGCATCGTCGTGTTCGTTAAGGTAAAGAATTGCTACATCTGCGCCTTCTTTAGCAAAAGCAACTGCTACAGCACGACCAATACCACTATCTCCACCCGTAATTAACGCTACTTTATCTTGTAACTTGCCACTACCCCGATATTGGGCATCATCAGCTTTTGGTTTTGGCGTCATTTCTGATTCCACACCTGGTGGCTGTTGTGTTTTTTGCTCTTTTGATTTAGCCATAAGTCTTGTTTTGGTAATTGAAGATTTAGTTGACAACTAGTAGGGGAAAGTAAAAAGTAAAAGTTCAAAAGGCAGTGATGTTCTTTTATTTTTACTTTTACCTTTTATCTTTTGACTTCTTACTCCTCACTTTTTATTTTCAAAAGTAAACTTTGGAGCGTACATTTAACCCAAGGTTTATTTTTTGCTTTGACTTCGACTTGCCATTTGCCATTTTAGACTTTTATACACCCAATGCTTAGCAAATGTACTCTTTTCTGGTTGCGATATGCGGCTTGCATTGTCGTTACTCACATTTAACACACGCTATTTATCTGACCAAAAAAATAAGTACACAAGTTTCATAGGATGAAAAAATTGTCCTTTCCATTTATATTTTAAGTTAACTATGTATATTGCTAAACTTTATCGCTCTCCAGAGATAAAGCAATATCAAACTTGCTCAACCTTAAGACGTAAAATCAAATTCAAGAAATATATAGAATACATAAATTAGAATTTCTAATTTAGTAATCTTGCCTGTTATTGTTGTAAGACATGACAAGAAATTTCAATATATAGCAATCCAACTTTGAGTTGTGAAAAATATCAGTGGTGGCTGTTGAGTGTCAATTGTTAACAGTCAACAGTCAACAGCTAATAGCAGCAATATTTCACTTTCTTATTTCCGACTGCTATAAATTTTTCCCTTACCCTTTATAGCTGCCAAAATACACGCCGTAATACTTGCTATTTCCGTTAATATTAATTAAGGCTGGTATTTTCTCAGAACCTTCTACCACTTTTCGCCAAGTTTCTCTGGTTTGCTTAAACCAATTAAAGCTACTCAACCTGCGAACAATAAAATTAATTAATATTAATTTTATTCAAAGGAGTAACTTGTCAAAAAAGTGACTTAGGATGTACCAGAGGACTAGAGCAGTTTTTGGATCGCGACAGGTAGGGATTATGGCAACACTGGATATTTCTGAATTAGAGCAAGTTGAAAAGTTTCGCCATCTGCAATCAACTCTGCGCGATCGCTGGAAAACCATCGAGCTATTTGATAATGGTGAAGCAGATATTTTAATTATTCCCTCCCTGAGCATTGACCAGGGCGAACTCCGAAAAATTGAAGGCTGCGAACATTATGAAGAAAGATTGCTGTTTTCCTTGATTCGCTTGCGAAATCCGCGTACTAGACTGATTTATGTTACATCAATACCACTGCATCCCAGTATCATTGATTATTATTTACAACTTTTACCAGGAATTCCCTTTTCTCATGCTCGCAATCGCTTACTGCTACTTTCTACTTACGATTCTTCCCTCAAGCCTTTAAGTCAAAAGATTTTAGAACGTCCTCGTTTATTAGAGCGGATTCGTCAAGCTTTGAGGCTAGATAAATCATTCATGATATGCTACAATTCATCGACTTATGAAGGGGAATTATCTGTAAAACTGGGCGTACCATTGTATGCTGCTGCACCGGATTTACAGATTTGGGGGACAAAAAGTGGTAGTCGGCAAATTTTTAAGGAAAGTGAAGTACCCCATCCAGATGGTAGCGAAAAAGTTTGGCATCACAGCGATTTAGCAGAAGCTGCTAGTGATTTGTGGGAACGCCACCAACCGAGGTTACAAAAACTAGTAGTGAAACTGAATGAAGGTATTTCCGGAGAAGGAAATGCATTACTAGATTTAAAACCAATTGAGAATGTCGCACCTGGTGAAAGTACTCATGCTCAAAGGGTAACAGCAATTAGCGATCGCTTTTCAACAATGCGCTTTCAAGCCAAACAAGAAAATTGGCAGAGTTTTTCCGCAAAAATTCCAGAATTAGGCGCAATTGTAGAAGCATTTGTGGAGGGAGAAATCAAGCGATCGCCCAGCGTTCAAGGACGGATTACGCCCGGTGGTGAAGTGGAAATCCTCTCAACCCACGACCAAATTCTTGGAGGCCCAGACGGTCAGATTTATCTTGGTTGTCGCTTTCCTGCTGATGAAAGTTATCGCTTGCAATTACAGCAATTGGGAATCCAAGTTGGCAGAAAGCTAGCTGAGAAAGGTGCTTTAGAACGATTTGGCGTAGATTTTATCAACGTTGACAGGGGTAATGGAGAGTGGGAGATTCAGGCGATCGAAATTAACTTGCGTAAAGGCGGCACAACTCATCCATTCATGACCTTGAAATTATTAACAAACGGTCGCTACGATCTCTCCACAGGCTTATTTTACAGCCAGCAAGGTCGTCCCAAATACTACGTTGCTACTGACAACCTGCAAAAAGACCGCTATCGGGGATTATTACCGAATGATTTGATGGATATCATCGCTCACCACAGACTGCACTTTGACAGCGGTACTGAAACAGGCACAGTATTTCATCTTATGGGTTGTCTTTCGCAGTTTGGCAAGTTGGGATTAACCAGCATCGGTGATTCCCCTCAACAAGCACAAGATATTTATAACAAAGTCGTTAAAGTTTTGGATGAAGAAACCCGCAGTAGTGAAAATCAGGTTAACTCTGCATTTTCAGATTACTCCTTTCCTGTGGTTTGGGATGAATTATAGCTGAGCATAGAAAGGAGAAGATTTAGCATTTAGTCACAGCGATCGCTTTATTTATGACTACGAGCAAAAAGCGATCGCTCCCCAAGTCTGACAAATATTGCACCGCATTGAACATTACTTAACTTTCGGGTGCGCCTTGTGATGATGGGTTGCGATCGCCTTGCAGTGGACTGAATAATAAAGTATTCAATCCACCATTGTTAAATTAAGTTACTAATCAGAGCCGACGCAGTTAAACCTTGACTCGTCAAAGTCAGCTTTACTCGCGATCGATTTTTTCAATATCATCAGGTGTACCAGTGGCAGAAATTTTTGATGTGCCAGATTTGCCTGCACCGGAATTGCCGCCAGAAGCGCCAGCACCGCCTGAGTGTTTAGAATCCGTGTTGCCTTGTTCTTCTTGAAGCTGTTCGAGGCGGTTTTTTTCTTGAGCTTTATCTTTTTGGTCAGCCATATCTTAATTTACATTTTTGGCGATCGTTTAGCTCTTAACTGTAGCATTTTTCTTATTCAAGCAACACCAGAACACCAGAGGGAAATGCTTTTAGTTGCGGCTTCTGGACTGCCTTGGTGGCAATAGCTTACTGCCTTTAAAACTAGCTTGTCGATTTTTGGGTTATAAGATTGTCGAATCCCTTTGCACACATGACACTGCTTCAAAATTTACAGGGTTTTAAAGGGTGCTTATATGTCTTCGCTCAAGGTAGCAATCAGGGTTTGAGATAGTTGATGGTAGTTTAGAGACAAAAAGTATGATTTTCAAATTTTGAGCGTCAACACGATTTATTAATTCTATACAATCTGCAAAAGCTATAGCAGGAGGCAGGGGGCAGGAGGTAAAAACATTACTCTTGCTGACATTCGCACTTGTTATTATGTCCTAACCTATATGACTATGGCTATATATATGGTGAATATTAAGATTTATAAAAATTAAATTTTATATACTATGCTTACGGGAATTTAATTTTCGGACGGTTCTTGTATGTACACCGTCGGGTTGGAGTGGGATAAAATGTCTATGGGGTAAGGGTTTGAACTTAAGTTGACACGTATGGGCACACAACAGCCCCTACCCGTGTACCTCATGTAAATAAGAATCGCTATATATACCCAAGGCACTACCAAAACAGCAGGAAGAAAATTATGTCAGCACTTGAGTTTCTCTTACTCGAAGCTAATCTTCCCGATGCAGAAGTCGTGCAAGCCACGCTGAGAGAGGGCGGTATTGACTGTGAACTACTGCGGGTAGAGACTCGCGCTGATTTTATTAGAACACTGGAAACCGACGAAATCGACTTGATTTTGGCAGACTATGCCTTGTCTAATTTTGATGAGATTGCGGCACTAACGATCGCCCGTCGCCTGTGTCCTGAGGTGCCGTTTATTTTCATCTCTGGCAGTTTGGGCGAAGAATTGGCGATTGAAGCTATCAAACAGGGCGCGACAGATTATGTACTCAAGCAACGCTTAGGGCGGTTAGTGCCATCGGTACAACGGGCATTGCAACAAGCGCCGGAACTTGACAAAGATGCTACCAAGCGCAAACAAGCTTTATCAACCATCGAGTCAGACCTGAAAGATACGCAACTACTGCACGAACTGAGCGTGAGGCTTGTAACCGAAGGCGACATTCAGACACTTTACCAGGAGATTATGGCTGTTGCGATCGCTCTGACGCGGGCGGATGCTGGAACAGTACAAATTCTCGACGAAGCAACACAGGAGTTGCTACTGCTTGCCACACAAGGTTTTGAGCAGAATACGATCGAGCATTTCTACCGTGTGAATGCAAATTCCAACACACCCTGCGGCATCGCACTGAGAAACGGCGAACGCACTTTTCTAGATTTTGACGTGCCAAAAAGCGCAGACCCCGACGGCTCGATGCAAATGCATCTGGAGGCGGGGTATTTTTCAGCACAGTCAACCCCTCTGATCGCCCGTTCCGGCAAACCGCTCGGCATGGTTTCGACCCATTGGCGCAAACACCATCGACCGAGCGATCGCCAACTGCGGTTTCTCGATTTACTCGCCCGTCAAGCTGCCGATTTGATTGAGCAGCGACAAGCCCAACAAGTGATTCAAGAATCAGAAGCACTTTTGCAAAAAGCGTTTTCAATCGAAACCGTCGGCGTGCTGTTCTTTAGCCTCGACGGGCGGATGACCGGAGCAAACGAGACGTTTGTGCAAATGAGCGGCTACAGCCGCGATGAACTGCTCAACACCGTGCATTGGGAGGTGCTGACCCTGCCCAAATTTATCGACGTGACTGCCCGTGCCGCAGAGGAACTCGCCGTTCGGGGAGAAACCGCCCCTTATGAAAAGCAGATGATCCGCAAAGATGGCTCGCACTGGTGGGGACTTTTCGCACCTACACGGCTGACGGGCAGCGGCAGCGCATCTGAATGCGTCGAGTTCATCATCGATATTACCGAGAGCAAACAATCAGAACTTGCCCGGCGCAAGAGCGAAGAACAATTTCGCTTATTTGTCACTGCCAGCTCGAACATGATCTACCGCATGAGCGCAGATTGGCGGGAGATGCGAAACCTCGAAGGTAAAAATATCCTCGCCAACATTGAAAACCCAAGTCGCACCTGGTTTGAAACCTATATTCCCCTAGAAGAGCGATCGCACGTGTGGGCGACCATTCAAGCAGCCATTCGCACCAAGAGCAAATTTGAGTTAGAACATCGCGTCATTCAACAGGATGGTACGATCGGCTGGGTGTTCTCGCGTGCCATCCCGATGCTGAATGAGCAGGGAGAAATCGTGGAATGGTTCGGAGCCAGCAGTGATATAACGGAGCGCAAACGCGCTGAAGAAGCTCTGCGCCAATCGGAAGCCAAATATCGATCGCTGTTCAACTCAATGGACGAAGGGTATTTCCTTTGTGAGGTGATTTTTGACGAAAACGATCGACTCATTGACCTCTTCTATATTGATGAGAATCCAGCCGCAATTCACATGACGGGGCAAAGTTTTCGTGGGCAGCGACTCAGAGAAATTAGTCCAAACTATGAAGAATATTGGTACGAGATATTTGATCGCGTTGCCCAAACGGGTCAAGCTGAACGGCTAGAGCGATATGCCGAACCTGACCAAATTTGGTACGACTTTTATGTATTTAAAGTCGGTAGTGATGACCAAAGGCGAGTTGCGGTTGTATTTAATGACATCACCAATCGCAAACAGGCAGAAGCACAATTGCGCCGCGCTGCTGAACTCGATGCCTTCCGGGTGAAGCTGTCAGATGCGCTGCGGCCGCTTGCCGATTCCTCCAGAATAAAGGCGATCGCTGCATCTCACTTAGCCGAGCGGCTCAATATTGCGGCGGTGGGGTACGCGGAGACAGAGCCGGGTGGACTCGCCGCCACGATCACTGACGAGTACAATGACGGCCGTATACCCAGCCTGAAGATGCGTTACACCCTTAGTGATTTTGGGAGCATGGCCCAAAGGATGCAAAGCGGAGAGTCGGTTTTCTTCGCCAATCACGACGAGGACGGTAGCATGACCCCTGAGACCTGGGCGGCGTTTGCGGCGATCAACATGCGCGCAGGTGGGGCTATCCCGCTGCTCAAGGGAGGTACTCTTGCGGCCTATCTCTTCTTCGCACACCCAGAGCCGCGCGACTGGATGCCGTCCGACCTGGAAATCTTAAGCGAAACGGCGGAGCGCACTTGGGCGGCAGTCGAACGCGCCCGTGCCGAAGCCGCCTTACAGAAATCGGAAATTCAACGGATTCAAGAACAAGCCGCCCGCGAAGAAGAACGCCAACGAGCGGAATCTCTGGCAGAACTCGATCGCGCCAAAACCCTTTTCTTCAGCAATGTCAGCCATGAATTTCGCACGCCCATAACGCTGTTGCTGGCTCCTTTGCAAGATGCGTTAAGCGATTCGGTAAATCCCCTAACTTCTTCACAACGGGAACGGCTGGAACTTGCACATCGCAACAGCTTGCGTTTGCTGAAACTGGTCAACACGCTGCTCGACTTTTCCCGCATCGAAGCCGATCGCCTGAAAGCAAACTACGAACCCACCGACTTATCCACCTACACGGCAGAACTGGCAAGTGTTTTCCGCTCGGCGATTGAGAATGCCAATTTGCAGTTAGTCGTCGATTGTCCTCCCCTACCCGATCCCATTTACGTTGATCGAGAAATGTGGGAAAAGATTGTGTTAAATCTACTCTCCAATGCCTTAAAATTTACCTTCGAGGGTATCATTTCTGTCTCGCTCAAACCCAAAGCAAACACAGTTGAATTAATGGTCAGCGACACGGGCGTAGGTATTTCACCTTCCGAACTGCCTCACCTGTTTGAAAGGTTCTATCAAGTCAAAGGCGCGAAGGGGCGCAGCTATGAAGGCTCAGGCATTGGCTTATCTTTGGTGCAGGAACTCGTCAAGCGGCACGGCGGCGCGATCGCGGTTACGAGCGCAGTAGACCAAGGCACAACCTTCACCGTCACCATCCCCACCGGAATCGCCCATCTACCCGCCGGCCAAATTTGGGTTGCCTCGACACTGCCATCGACGGCTGTAACTGCAAATGCTTTTGTGGAAGAAGCCTTACTTTGGCTACCTGAACAAGAGGAAGGGGGCAGGGGGCAAGGGGCAGGGGGAACTGCCCTTGACGAAAGCACAGAATTTCAACTTCAAAGCTCAGAGATTAAGGCTCAAAGCTCAGAGATTAAGGCTCAAAGCTCAGAGGTTAAGGTTCAAAGCTCCAAGAGGGCGCGCATTCTCCTAGTGGATGACAACGCCGATATGCGCGGCTATCTCAAGCGGTTATTAAACCAGTACTACGAGGTGGAAACTGTAAATGACGGGTTAGCGGCACTGACTGCGATCCGGCGTGGTGAAAGTGCCATCTATGACTTGGTGTTAGCAGATGTGATGATGCCCAGAATGGATGGCTTTGAGTTATTGCGATCGCTACGAGCTTCACTAAATACCCAGACAATTCCGATTATTTTGCTCTCTGCCCGTGCTGGCGAAGAATCACGGCTGCAAGGTTTAGAAACTGGCGCAGATGACTACTTAATTAAACCATTCTCGGCACGAGAACTGTTAGCGCGAGTTGATGCGAACCTAAAATTAGCACAACTGCGACGCGAAGCGGTCTACCGCGAACAGGTGATGCAGGCGGTACAAACACTCAATGAGCGCTTGGAGCAACAAGTGAAAGCCCGCACGGCTCAACTAGAAGCCATCAACCAAGAACTGGAGGCGTTTTCTTCCTCGGTATCCCACGATTTGCGAACGCCGCTACGCTACATCAGCAGCTTTGCCGAACGGTTGCAAGGCAAGCTCGATACAACCGTCGTCGATGCATCCAGTTTGCAGACTCTCAACATTATCACGAAATCTGCTCTTGAGGTAGAAAAAATGGTAGAGGACTTGCTGAAATTCTCCTGCCTGAGGAAGACAGAAATGCATTTGACTACTGTTAATATAAGTCAATTGGTGCTGCAGGTGCGAGAACAATTGCAGCCGGAACTAATCGAGCGATCGCTTGACTGGCAAATTGAGCCATTGCCAATGGTAGAAGGCGATCCGACGCTGTTACGATTAGTATTGCAAAATTTGCTGTCGAATGCTGTCAAGTACAGTCGCAATAACACTGAACCTGTCATCACAATTGGTAGCATAGAACAGGAGCAGTCAGTGATTTTCTTTGTCAAAGATAATGGTGCAGGGTTCGACATGAAATATTACGATCGACTATTCAGTATATTTCAACGGTTGCATCCCCAAGAACAGTTTCCTGGCACGGGTGTCGGGCTTGCCACTGTACGGCGGATCGTTCATCGACATGGGGGAAGCATCTGGGCAGAAGGCGCAATCGACCAAGGCGCAACGTTCTACTTTTCGCTGCCGAAATATGAGGCATAGTCATGATAGCACTCCGGTTTCTTTTGCTCGAAGACAATCCCCTTGACGCAGAGGTGATACATCTCACACTGACTGATGGCGGCGCTAATTTTGAACTGCTACGGGTGGAAACTCGTGCTGAGTTTGTCAGGGCATTAGAAACCAATACGTTCGATTTGATTTTGGCAGACTATACTTTGCCTGGTTTTGATGGCATTTCCGCCTTGAAAATTGCCCAAAAGCTTTGTTCTGACACGCCCTTTATTTTCGTCTCTGGCAGTATGGGCGAAGAATTGGCGATTGAAGCGCTGAAACTGGGAGCCACCGACTATGTGCTAAAGCGCAACTTAGGGCGGTTGGTTCCTTGTGTCCAACGAGCGCTGCGAGAAGCCCAACAAAAGCGCGATCGCCAACTTGCCGAAGCCCGCTTGCGTCAAGTCGCAGCCAACCTGCCTCATGGCGCTGTATTCATTGTGGATCGAGATTTGCGCTACCAGCTGGCAGAAGGCGAAGCGCTGGAATGGGTCGGCATGACTACTGAAAACTTTGTCGGCAAAACACTCTGGGAAGCCCTCAGCCCAACCCTGGCAGCCAGCTACGAACCCAACTTCCGTCAAGCTCTTAATGGCGAATCGTTTACCTTAGAACACAACAGCCACGATCGCTACTATATCTCTCATGGCACACCCTTACGCAACGAGCGCGGTGAAGTTGATGCTGTGCTGGCAATGTCCTACGACATTACCGCTCGCAAAAAAATCGAAATTGCCCTCAAACAAAGTGAAGCTCGCTTTCGGTTAATGGTGGCAAGTGCAAAAGAATATGCCATTTTAACCCTCGATCCCAACGGTATAATCACCACTTGGAGTGCTGGTGCCGAAGACTTGTTCGACTATTCAGAAGCAGAAATAATTGGCTGTGAGTGTCACTGCCTTTATTCCTTTGAAGACAACCTACAAGACCACGTTGGTTGGGAATTGCAGACCGCCCAAACTCAAGGACAGGCAGAAAATGAGTGCTGGCATATCCGAAAAGACGGTAGCCGCTTTTGGGGTAGTGGCTTTGTAATGCCCTTACGCGATGAACCCGACGACGACGTGCAAGGATTTATTAAAATCATGCGCGATATCACCTCACAGCGGCAAGCCGATGAACGCTTTCGGTTGCTCTATGACATCACCAGCGATCTCCTGGCGGTCGAGCAACCAATGACGCTGATGCATAATTTATTTAGCAAACTCGCACCCCAGCTAGGGTTGGACTTTTACTACAACTACATTGTGGAGTCAAAAGACAACCGCCCCATCTTGCATTTGAAAAACCATGAGGGTATTACTCAAGAGGTGGCTGAGGCGTTTGAGTGGGTCGAGTTTGGTGAATCCCTCTGTGGATGGATAGCTCAAGAACGACGGCAAATCGTTCTCAACCGCGCCGAAATTGCCACTCATCCTCGTGCCCAAATCGTCCGCGACCTGAGTGCCACCGCTTATATCAGTCAACCGTTAATTGTCCAAGAACAGTTATTAGGAACCATCTCGTTTGGTAGCCGCACCCGCACTTGCTTTACCTCAGAAGAAATCGATTTGCTGCAATTGATGTCTGAGCAGATAGCCATCGCCCTCGACCGAGCCAACCTAATTGTCTCGATTCAGCAACACGCAGAACAGTTGCAACGAGCCAACCAGATTAAAGACGAGTTCTTAGCGGTGCTGTCTCATGAGTTGCGATCGCCCCTCAACCCCATCTTAGGCTGGACACAACTGTTGCAAAAAGGCAAGCTCAATGCCGCTCGTCAACGCGAAGCACTACTAACGATTGAGCGCAACGCCAAACTGCAATCACAATTAATTGAAGACTTACTTGACGTTTCGCGGATTATGCGGGGCAAGCTGTCCTTAACAGTGGCTCCCCTTAATTTAATCTCTGTTATTTCTGCTGCCCTAGAAACGGTACGTTTAACAGCAGAAGCAAAGAATATTAACTTACAAATCGATCTCGATCCGACTGCACCTATCTCTGGTGACGCTGCCCGCTTGCAGCAAGTGGTGTGGAACTTGCTTACCAATGCCGTCAAATTTACACCAGATGACGGACAAGTAATCATTGAATTAAGGCAAATTGCAGGGCAAGCTCAGATCCGGGTAATCGATACAGGCATTGGCATTCAACCGAAATTTCTACCGCATGTGTTTGATTATTTCCGGCAAGAGGATAGCTCGACGACACGCAGATTTGGTGGCTTGGGTTTGGGGCTGGCGATCGTCCACCAAATTGTAGAACTGCACGGTGGCACAGTCAAGGCAGAAAGCTTGGGTGAGAATCAGGGCGCAACCTTTACAGTTCAAATACCAATCTTGAACCAGTCAGCAAAAATTGTACTTGAGTCAGATCGCGCTGATGCAGAAAGCGCAGAGACTCCCTTAAGCAACCTGCAAATTTTGCTTGTAGATGATGATACTGATACGCGCAAGTTTGAAGCATTTTTGCTAGAACAAAATGGCGCAAAAGTGACAGCCTTAGCGTCTGGGCTAGAAGCATTGCAAGTACTTGATAGTTTCATTCCTGATGTAATTGTGAGTGATGTAGGCATGGCTGATATGGATGGCTACATACTCATCCAGCAGATTCGTTCGCGCCCACCCAATCAGGGAGGAACGATTCCGGCGATCGCACTTACCGCTTATGCCACAGATATTGACCAGCAAAAAACATTGACTGCTGGGTTTCAAGCTCACATTAGCAAGCCATTTGAACCAGAGGAGTTAGTCAAGAAGATTCTAAACCTGCTAGAACACAATTAATACCACATTCAAATGCGTAAGCAAATGCTCTTGGGGTTCTGACTCTATTGCAACGAAGTAAGAACCTCTATAAGTAGTTATGCAAAATTATTTATGTCATTGCGAACATATTCTTAACATTTATCGGGTTTACCGAACCAATAATATTACAGTTTTCTACACCTAATAATCTCCCCAATAAATTTGGCGGTAATCATCAATTATTAGGCGAAAAAACCGAACTTACAAACTTATTAGTTCTTAATAAGATGGTAATCAAAGCAAGGAATTAAATCCGAAGTTATTGAGCAAACTACTACTGATACAAGGGATAAATTAATATGCTAGTTCGTTACAACCCCTGGCAAGAATTGAACGCTTTAGAACGTCACATCAACGGCTTACTGGGAGATACCAGAGTACCATCTGCACGGTTTGAAAAAGACTTTATCAAAGTTCCGGCTGCTGAACTACAAGAAACTGATGATACGATTCATCTCAAGCTAGAACTACCAGGACTAGACGCTAAAGACCTAGATATTCAAGTCACCGAAGATGCTGTTCACATTAGTGGTGAGCGCAAGTCTGAAACTAAAACAGAAAACAAGGGTACTACCAAGAGCGAATTCTACTATGGAAAATTCCAACGTGTAATTCCTCTCAAAACTAGAATTCAAAATACCAATGTTACCGCAGATTATAAAGACGGCATATTGAATTTAACATTGCCAAAAACTGAGCAAGAAAAAAACAAAGTTGTCAAAGTTAATCTGGAACAACCTACTGCCTAATGGCTGATGATCGGACTACTCAACCTCCAATAACTGATTGAGATAGCTAAAAGCCCAGTTATAAGATGACTGGGCTTTTTTGTAACAATTGTATTGATTATACAACTTAAATAGTTTTCAGCTTGATTGTTGTTAAAAACGAATAATATGATGTCCGGTAAATTACCCTTAATATGTCATTGCGAGTGGAACGAAGTGAAACGTACCACTTCCCTGCGGGACGCTACGCGAACGTGGAAGCAAGCTACGCAAAGCGAGAAATATATCTGACGATAATTAATCTACCGCGCTGTGCCAAGTTATAGCAGGAGGCAGCTATGCTGGAGGTAGAACTATTACTATTCCTAGCATTCACGCTTGTCATTATGTCCTAACCTACGTGACTACGGCTATATCAACACATATACAGCAGTTTGCAAGTAAATGAGGTACAAAATGCAGGAATTAAAATCAGACATAAACAGTTTCTACCTTCTGCCTCCTGCCTCAAAACCCATAACTTTGTACTTTATGCAAGAGAAAACTGCTGTATCAAACAACTCACTACCAACGCATTCATAAACTAAGTCAATGCGATCGCAGCCCTACAGCTGCTCCATTTTAATCCCTGGTACTTCCATCATTACCGTCGTAATCGGCACAAGTCGCCCCACAGTAGTGTAATAACTGCTCCCTACTGGTGTTGTTGTTGTGGCACGCTCCCGAAACCGCTTCATGGCAATCTGAAACCACTCTCGCGTTTTTGGCCTCGGTAGCTTGTAGAGTTGACGAGTATTCACAAAATAATAAAATAGCCAATCTGCTTCAGTGTACATGAAGCAGCCAGGGGTTCCCTTCTCTAGGTTGCTATGAGTTTCAAAAAACAAGTTACGAGTTTTGTTCCACCTATCGCCCTTAATTTCAATCAAAATTTTATCCGTCTGCGTTGTCCAAATCAGGTCAATATCTCTGTATTGGTAGTTGGGGTCATTTTCAACGTTGTTAAGGCTGATGGTTTCTGACTTTCCCCATAACCACACCTCAATATCAGTAGCCGCCTGATTGGCTACCTGCACCGCGTCATCCATGCTGTAGGCGTAGGTCATGGTTCTAGTTCCATTATTTAAACTAGCTAGTACAATTGTATTATAAAGATATAGAAAATCAAGTTATGCACCTTCTGTGGTTTCGCCGAGACTTACGTTTGGCAGACAACGAAATTGTCGCCTTATCATCTGCCAATAATGCCGCCGTTTTACCGTTCTTTATCATCGACCCTTGGTTTTATCAGTGGGTTGATGTCGGTAAAGCACGGGTGCGGTTTTTGTTTGAGTCTTTAGAGAATTTAGATAATAACCTTCAGCAATTAGGTAGCAAATTAATACTATTTGAAGGTAATTCTGTAGAAATACTACAAGAGTTAACCAAACAATTAATGCAGCAGGGATATAGACCAAAGCTTTTTTTTAATCGTAATGTACAAGTTGAGTATGGTATTAATCGAGATATAACTATAATTAATTTTTATCAAGAATTAAATCTTGAATATCATCTCGGACTCAGCAACTTTTTACAATCACATGATAATCGCGAGCAGTGGTTTAATGAGTATTACACATATCAAAGACAATCTATTTACCCAACTCTTACTAAAATTAATCCTGTATTACTTTCTTTCAATGTACCTCAAATTACCTTGACTGAACTTAAACAGAAATATCAAGCTTTTTGGCAAACAGAACAAATATATTTTAGTGGTGGAGAAACACAAGCACAAGCTACATTAAATTCATTTCTTAAAAGTAGATTCAATGGCTATCATTGGAAAGTTTCACGCCCTTGGTTAGCACAGCAAGGTGGAACATCGCACTTATCACCATATCTAACTTTTGGTACAATTTCAACTCGCATTGTTTACCAACGTACTAAAGCACGAGCAGCAGAGCTGATAAATCAGCCCAAGGGGGAATTTTCATTAAAAGCTTTTCGCGACCGTCTACGCTGGCACGATAGTTTTACACAGCGCCTTTATTTTTACCCAGAAATAGCTTACAAAAATCGCTATCCAGAATTTGATGAATGGTATACACCTCTAGACTTACCACCAGAAAAGCAAGAACTGTTTCATGCTTGGCAAGAAGGATTAACAGGCTTTCCTCTGGTAGATGCCAGTATGCGACAACTAAAAACTATGGGTTGGATGAATTTTCGCACCAGGGCGATGTGTGCCACATTTTTAACTATCAATTGTGGTATTTCTTGGCATCATGGCGCTAGACACTATATGAACTATTTAGTAGATGGAGATTTAGCAATAGATAATTGGCAGTGGCAGATGCAATCAGGTGTTACTAATCCTTTAAGTGATACTTTTCGCATCTACAACCCAAACAAAAATATTCAAGAAAAAGACCCAGACTTGAAATTCATTTACTATTGGATAAACGAACTAAAAGGTTACAGTCTTCCAGAAATTATTGAAGGTAAATATATTGGTATTAGTTCTTATCCAGAAACTATTTTAGATTGGGCTAAAACCCGCAAAATTAATGGTAAAATCATCTCTGACTTGCGGAAAAAAGTTAGAGAAAGGTTAACTTGCGAAGGTGGAACAGAATACGAAAGTGCAGTTGCAGCTAAAGAAACAGTAAATAAATACTGGCAGCATAAAGATAGGCAATACAAAGAATTCAAAGAATTAGAGGCAGAACTAGAGTAGTTAAACACTGTATAGCCACTACCTATCTGGACATTCAATCATCTGGAAACTGCCAGCACGATATATGTTCAACATCTTTGCTGCCGCATTGACTACAGACTGCATCAATCATAGAATCTACCCATTCATAGCTGCAACTACGACAATGACAGAAAATGTTATTGCGGTTAGCCATTTCAATACCTTGATGCCACTGTTGCACTTGAGAGGAATCTGGAAAAGCTTCTGACATTTTATAAAACCTCGTTTATGTCATTGACCTACTTCTATAAAACTCATCTTTGATTTTTAAAAAAATCAGATCGGATTGCTATATCTAATACTAAAGACAAACCATCACTAGATAGAGGAATACAAGGGAAACTAATGATACCTTGAGATCATAAAGCGCTCTTAACAACTGCTCAAGTGAATAACTCAGTATTAATCGCCCTCACCCTCACCACCTCTATAGTCCTATTGCCAGTCAGCATTGCTGGTACTGTCCTAGCTTCAACCAATCATGCCGTCAAAATGTCTTCATTTAACCTTAGTTCGCAAAAATGGCAAAAGCGCGTATTACTAGTGTTTGCACCGTCTGTTAATAACCATAGCTATCAGCAGCAGATGCAGTTATTTGACCAGCACCAAAATGGTTTTACAGACCGGGATTTAGTTCTTGTTCAGGTTTTAGCAACAGATAAAAGCTATGCCAACCGACAGCCAATAGATGAATCTTCTGCTACCAATTTGCGAAATCGCTTTGGAGTTAATAAAGAAAATTTCCGCGTTATTTTGGTGGGTAAAGATGGTGGTGTTAAGCGTCAAGACACTACACCAGTCCAAGCAAGAGCAATTTTTCAGGAAATTGATGCTATGCCCATGCGCCAGCAAGAAATGCAAAAGCGAGGCAGAAAGTAACTTACAGCAGTTTTCAATTATTTAGACCACAATTGAAATCGAGAATCATTCCATCTTTATCAAGCAAGTACCCTTGTTGAATCAATTCAAGCAAGGAAAGATTAAACAAAGTAGATGAGCGATCGCATAAATTAATAGCTCTCGAAAATTACAAGCAATGAATTAATAAGCCCCTAGTTCCAGACCTGCTAGGAGCTTTTTTTAATAGTTATTAGTTACTAATTATAAAATTCTTAATTAGATTTAAATTCTCCACTAGTTTGGCGTAGTTAACAGACTTCAGATTAATAACCAAAGCCGATTAGTGGTAGACGTTAATGCAGCCTAACACCACACCATCCGCCTCTTCACTGTTCGCTAATTTAATTAGCCATTAGAATTAGGCAAGTTCATCATTAGAAGTAACAGCAATTCATCCTGATGAGTATTAAGAATTGGTTCTGTTGATAGAAGGAATGTCGATATTAAGATTGTTATTCTATATTTATCAGTCAAAAACGTTTATCAAGTAAAAACAATGAATCTTCTTGCTTGGATTGTTTTAGGTCTAATTGCTGGTGCTATTGCCAAGGCTATCTACCCAGGTCATCAAGGCGGCGGAATTCTCGGAACAATATTATTAGGAATTATTGGTGCTTTTGTTGGCGGTAGTTTGGGTGTATTTTTCAGTACAGGAACCTTTACGCTAGCTGCTCCTACCCTCAGTATTCCCGGTATTGCAGTAGCAGTTCTGGGTGCAATTGTTGCTGTTTTCTTATGGAACTTACTAACTCGTCGCAGTACAATCTAATAAATTTAATTAGAATTAATAGTAAAAATCAGGGAATTCATTTCACTATATTTTATCCCTGAATTTAATAAAAAAGTAGCGCTTACCTCTGATTGAGTAAGCGCTATTATTATTTGGAAAAATAAATTGTGTTAGGATGTCATATCTAACAATTTCCCCAGACAACGACTACAGGCTTACTCTAAGCAGCTATTAATACAAAGTCAACTAAGATACTTTTGGTTGCTGCCAAAGGATGAGTTTCAATTGAGAGCAGTAGCAAGCCCCATTACTAATTTCTCCTTCGTGGTCAGCTAACCAATCATAAATTTTTGCAGCTTTTGCTAATGCTATCCTTTGTGAACGATAAAGCCCAGGAGTAGGGCAGTAGGCTTGGCCATTAATATGTATAGCTGTAATCAGCCAGTAATCGCTGTCTTCACCCTCTGGTATAACTTCTAAAAATCCGCTATTGTAAGGCTCGATTATTCCTATATTCATCTACAACCATCACACTTTAAACTCAGGCCACAACAAAGCCAATACCAGCCGATTGTTGCGAGGCAAAGCTGGAATCATCAGGGAATACTGTAGTAACCCCTGCTAATAATTTTGTATTCGTGGTCAATGGAAATCTGAATTATTAGTCACTTTTTGGCTTGATTCCGGATTAAAAGAGGAAATGAAAGGGCAATACCTGCGGCGGTAAACTATGCACCGCGCTTGTATCTTGATTTAGCGCTCTTTCATCACTCTGACTTTTCCCGTTAAGTGTTTCTAGCAAGCTGCCAACCCTCTCTACGAGACGCTACGTAAACACGGAGGTTGTGCAATTTTAACCAACCTCGCCACAGTACTTCAATACCAATTGGAGTATCTGATTTTTCTAGTTACAGGCTAGATATTATACGTAAATAGTAAAGCGATGTCTACGGTAACCCCTCCAGGCAACGCCGAAAATGCCCATAAGCGATCGCGCTTTTTCTTCTCCAGTTTGAGTGAAAAATAGTTGAGATTGTCTCATCAAAACTCCCACGAAATCGTTGCTTGCACCGCGAACGGCTCGCCATAAAAAACATTTACTCTGTTCTGAGCAGATTCAAAATAGTCAACGTCAAACAAATTCTTGAAATTAAGCGCTGCCCGGAATCTGTCTTGCTTATAAAAGATAGCCGCGTTAGTCAGGAAATAACTAGGCAAAGTGAAGGTATTATCTAAGTCTCCTTGGCGTTCTCCAACGTAGAATAAACCCATGCCCAAGCCCAAGCCTTTGAAGCGACCCGATTGAATTTCGTAGGATGTCCATAAGTTAAAGCTGTGTTTGGGAACATTATCCAGCAAGTTGCCTACCAGACTAGAATTAGTGTCATTGGTCACTTCTGCATCAGTGTAAGCATAGCCTCCAACAATATTCCATCCTGGTATAATTTCACCACCAACGCTAAATTCAACCCCCTTACTACGTTGTTCTCCGGTCACGATAGAGAAGTCAGTATTGACCGGATCGGTGGTCAAGACATTGGAGCGTGTCAGGTCGTAGAAGGCAAGAGTCGCGGACAGTCGATTGCTAATATCTCCTTTGATGCCCACTTCATAGGAAGTACCGCGTTCCGGTTGAAATGCACTCCCGTCAAAGGCTCTTCCAATATTTGGATTAAAGGAACAACTATAGTTAGCATACAGCGAAATTGCCTCAATTGGTTGATAGACAATCCCGACACGCGGACTAAAAGCATCGCTATAATTTTTTTGTTCGGTATTGCTAATCCGCTCTCCCGAAGTCTGGTTGAAGGTATCAAACTCCAAACCCAATTGCAACTTCAGATTAGAAGCTAATGTGACTCGATCTTGAACATAAATACCCAATGTATCTGTGAAACCAAAATAGTTACCCCTACTCGTAATCGGACTTGGCTGCCTACCGTATACCGGGTTAAACAGGTCAAGAACACCTTGGCTGAAATTACTGGTCGTATTATCAGTATGCTTAGTGAAATTAAAACCTGTCACAAGTTGATGCCTAATACTGCCTGTAGCAAAATTACCTACCACATACGTGTCAATACCATAATTTCTTTCATCATTCACACCTGTGGTGAATAGTCTATTTAAGGTACGCTCATCCTCAGCTAAGGTGCTATTAATGATATAATTTTTATACCGTTGAAACGACGAATATTCAAAGGCGCTACGGAGCTGCCAGTTAGAGCTAAAGCGATGTTCGAGATCGTAGCCAACGCGAAGCAGACTTGTATCGCTCGTACTATTTGGCTCGTTTGTGTTACGATTACGCGGGATTTTGCCATTCGGATTGGGTAGGACACTCCCTTCAGCAGGAATACCCGTAGCACCATTCTTTTGGGGTCGCACCTGATACTCGCTAGAAAAAGTAATTTTGGTGCGATCGCTCAGTTGCCAGGAAACAACAGGTGCTACAAAGTATCTCTGTTGCTCGTAAAAGTCAACGAAACTTTCGGTTGTCTGAGTGGCGAGGTTGAGACGATACAAAACCGTCTTGCTGGGATTGAGCGGGCCGGTCAGGTCAATAGCACCACGATAGAAATTGAAGCTGCCAACAGAGGCTTCTAGTGCGTGGTAAGGTTCGCTCAAGGGTTGTTTGGTGATATAATTAATCACCCCTCCCAACGAACCCTGACCGTAGAGAACAGAGGCAGGTCCTTTAAGGACTTCAACTCGTTCGATACCAGCCCGATCGAAACTCTGATATAAATTACTTTCGTTTCTTAACCCGTTTGTTTTGATATCGAAGCTAGCGTCAAAGCCTCGGATTACGGGTACCTCATAGGTTCCACGGGTTGATTGACTTCCCTGTGCTACACCCGGCACATTTCTTAACGCTTCACTCAGGTTACTCACCTGCTGGTCTTCTAGCACTTGCCGAGGCACTACTTGAATCGATTGGGGAAGGTCGCGCAGGGGCGTATCGGTTTTAGTAGCAGTTGAAGCATCTGTCGCGCGATACCCATCTTGCTCACCCGTCACCACTAACTCAATTGGCTCATCACCTGATACTAATGGTTTTGGCTGTGTCTCGTTTTGGGGCTGCTGTGTTTGGGTTGGCTGTTGTGGAGACGTTGCAGTTGCCTGTGATCCTACCGCAAAAACCAGACCTGCATTATCATCATATAACTCAACTGTGGGCAAAGCCTTTTCACCTACCACCGTCACTCGCACAGTATTAGCATCAATATTCGTAACTATTATCTGGGTAATTCCCGCAAGTGGTTTATCGGAACGGAATGTAAAAGCATTGCCATCAGCTAAACGTAACTGTCCGCCTGAGACATCTATAATAAAATTATTACCAGCACTGCGATTTATGACTTGCAATTGAGTTCCAATAGGTGTCTCTAAAATCACCTCTACACCTTTAGAGGTGGGATTTGCTTTCACCCCGGTGATTTGAATTGTCGGCGCGGGTGTGGTTTGCGGTGCTGCTTCTACCTGAGCTATCCATTCCTTGACGGTGGTAGCAGGACGCTGCACCTGTTTGACACTGGGAATTTCTGCCACCGCCTGCAATCCCAGTCCTGAAAACAAGCCTGCCAACAGCAGCGCTCGCCCAACCCAATTGAGCATCATAACTCACACTAGCATTAACTAAAATCTTTCTCAGTTAGCTTACTGGGAAAGAGGAACGCTTGGGCGATCGCAATTTTGCTCAAACGGAGTTTCTTTTTTGCTCAAACGGAGTTTTTTCCCAGACAATCCTTTGGACGGATGCCAAACTGCTTGCGAAATGCTCGACTAAAAGCACAAAGATTCCTATAACCCACCATGCAGGCAACTTCTTCCACTTTCCAAACTCCCGCTTCCAACAGTTGCCATGCCTGCTCCATGCTGTAATCGTGTAAATAACCAAACACTGTTTTGCCAAAAACCTGCCGAAACCCCTGCTTCAAACTATATTCATTTAACCCTGCCAGCTTTGCCAGTTCTGCAAGAGTGGGGGGATACTCCAGGCGTTGCAATAAAATATCTCTAGCGTAGTGAATTCTATCCACTGTATCCGATTTCAGCGCGTGAGGAGGCTTGCTATCATGGAGCGCAATTTCTGCTTCCGCCATCAGTCCAAATAGTTCCAATGCCTTGCCTTCCAGGTAGATCCGTTTGGCAATTCCCTGACGCGGACAGTGCAAAATCTGCCGCGCTGCCGTCTGCATGGCGGGGGTTGCCGTGCCAACACGGCTATAAAGCTCCTGCTCTACCGGGCGAATTAGGTGTTGCAGCGCTACAGGCAGTTGTCCGTCTGCATCACCCACAAACGATCGCAAAACATCTGCCCGCATCCAAACTACTACCTCCAAAAAAGGCTGGCACTCCGAAAAATTAACTGTATTTTTGAGAGACAACCCACTGCCAGAGATGCCATATTGCCCTGCCCCAACGTTATGATAGCGCTCCTGATGTTGTCCAGAGAAGTGAAAATGATACTCTATTCCGCCTGCTTTTGCTTCAGGATGATTTGTTTGAAAGCGATCGCACATTCGTATATTGCCGAGCGAGAGCTTCAATCCATCCCGCAGTTGAATATTACGCCAGTAGCCTTGGGCAAAGAACGGTGGAGACTGTGTTATGACATCTAAAGCATCACCTGGGTCTGGATGTCGAGTCGCTTCAACTTCATTGAACAGGTCATTCATTGCTTCTGGCGAAATCTTGATAGTCATGGCAAGGGTGGGTTTAGTCAGGTAAATTTTTAATCCTACCTGCTAAACAATTAGCTTAGATGATAAATATTTGCATCTATCTAGAATTGCACAATCGAGGTGCGAAGCGCAAGCCGACACATAGCACTACATTATAAATTTGTAAATATTAATTACAGTCTACTCTTCTCATGAATTAATCAACATTTTAGAGATTTTCTTAAGTGAACAGTATTAAATTTTAGTCCATTTCAGTAGACTTGAGCTATTAGCTAAAAAATTTATTTATTGGCTAGATATTGGTTAAATACAAGATTTGAAGCAATACCAACCACTTTTAAAACTTGCTTTTAATTTTAACAATACTATTACCACTTTGCCACTTCTTGTCGTAATTCTCCCATATCTAAATAATCATTAATAAAAGCCTTGCGTAGAAGTGGATGAGGAATAAATTTATCATACTTTTGAATTTCTGGTGCTTCTGAACTACTAACTAAATCTTCTGCGCTAATTCTTTGCTCGCATAAAGAAGTAATTTTACGTGAAAGATAATTAAATTTATTCTTGCCTAATTTAATTATTAAATAATAAGGACTTACTCCACCAATACTTGTAATTTCTAACGATTCCCGACAGAAAGAGTTAAGTAATCTTTCTAAAGTGCGATAACCGACAGTACCCAACCAAGGAAAAATGCAACATTTACCTTTTTCTAATTGTAAAATATTCTGCTTCTCTAATCCCACTTGCCGCACTAATTGACGAACTGTCTGTAAACGTTGTATAGCATTCTTTTGTAAATAGCTATACTCAATATCTTCAAATAAAACTTGCTGCATTCGTTGCAAAACTCTTGTATGAACAGTGCCACCACTACCACGCCAATAAATAGTAGCTTTACCCTCAGCTTGTTTGACAACAATAGCTCTTTTTTTGAAGTCAACTTCTACAACTTCCCAACTTCTCCCAGCTAAAGCAAATTGATTACCAACAGGAATCGGCGCTGCAATACTACCAATTTCAGTTGTCCCATACTTGACGATATATTCTTGTTGCTCGGCAAACACAGCATAAAACTGAAATTTTCTTACCACCTTTTCTCCTGCCAAACCCAGGATTAATTTACCTTGTTCGGTATGTTGAATATGACCAATATCAATTAAATAATGTAGCAATAGTTTAAAATCTTCTTGGGAAATCATAGTAAAGGGTGGTAAACTAAAAATTTGTTTAGCTAAAGCATTAGGTGAAATTTCTCCACTTGCTGTTAAAATACTCATTGTCTGATGATAAAGTAAACTTAAAGGATATTTAATGGGTTTGATTGGTTCAATCCATTTTTCCTCTAAATAAAGTTGAATAATAGCGATGGACTGCAAAAGTTGCCAAGGTATTTGCTCTGGTAGAGAAGCTTCCGATAATGGCTGTTCTTCAGTGCAAATAAAGCGCATATCAGCAGCTTCACCTCTTCTACCACTGCGTCCTAAACGCTGTAAAAAGCTAGCTACAGACAATGGTGATTCTAACTGAATTACTCGCTCTAAATAACCAATATCTATACCTAATTCCAGAGTCAAAGTCGCAGCAGTCACAGCAGGATTGTCGGGTTCGCGCATGGCATTTTCCGCTGCTTGCCGCAAACTAGCAGATATACTCCCGTGATGCACATGATATATATCTGCTAATCCTTGTTCTCTAGCAATTTTTCGTAAAGATGCAATTATAGATTCAGTGCGCGTGCGATTATTTGCAAATATTAGGCATTTGCGAGACTTACTAAGGTTGAAAATATATTCTTCGTCAGCTGTCACTTCAGATTCATCAATTTCATCACTAATATAAAAATGTTCGATGGCGAGTTTGATTTGGCGTTTTATTCCATCTATTTTGGGAGTAATTACTGACTTATCAGTTCCAGAACGCAACCACTCTTCAGCTATGGAATAATTACCGAGAGTCGCTGACAAACCAATACGGCGCGGTTGTTTTTGAGTGAATTTAGCTAAACGTTGTAATTGGCAAATTATTTGACAACCACGTTCTGAACCCATAAATGCATGAATTTCATCAATAATCACAAACCTTAAATCACCAAATAAGCGAAGTAAGTCGTTATTTTTATTAATTAATAAACTTTCTAAAGATTCTGGTGTAATTTGTAGGATACCTTGAGGATTTTTTAAAAGCTTGTTTTTGCGAGTTTGAGAAACATCACCGTGCCAATGCCAAACTGGAATATCTGCTTGTTTGAGTAAGTCGTTGAGACGCTCAAATTGGTCATTGATTAATGCTTTAATAGGACTAATATATAATGCACCTATAGTAGTAGTAGGGTAGGTGTGTAATAAAGTCAAAACTGGGAGAAAGGCTGCTTCTGTTTTACCCGCAGCAGTTGCAGCAGCAACTAGCAAGTGAGCATCAGTGTCAAATATCACTTGGCAAGCAGCAATTTGCACTGGTCGTAATTCAGTCCACTGGTGATGATAAATATATTCTTGAATGAAAGGTGCGAGTCGGCTGTAGGTATTGGTCATGTTTTTTGTCTGACGCACAGAAGAGAATGCAAACAAGACTTATATAACAAGTCTATTGGTTGTTTACAAATGACAAAGCGCAAAGTCAAGCCACTGCATTCCTGTCGCCCTGCGTCGGAAAGCAAGTGGCGTTGAGCGGAGGAAACCTCTGCTTAGAACTTTCTAAGAGAGGATAATTGACAAATGCTATTTTCTTCCTATTGAATCAAGGCAGATTAGCATTTATTCAGTCAAACTGAAGTAATAGACACAAGTATATAATCAGGCAAAACTCATGAGTAAGCAAAAGGAACTGTTACGTGTCATCCTTGCTATATCGATTATTGTGGTTGGAGTAACACACTTTCTGATTCCAGAACCGTATGTGAAAATTATGCCACCACAACTTCCTTACCCTTTGGGATTAGTTTATCTGAGTGGTTTTTATGAAATTTTGGGTGGTATTGGGTTATTAGTCCCGCCTGTAAGTCAAGCTGCTGCTTGGGGACTTATTGCTCTTTTTATTGCGGTATTCCCTGCCAATATTAATATGGCGGTTAATCATATTAAGCTGGAACATATACCAGATTCACCTTGGGTACAGGTAGTCAGACTTCCTTTACAAGCAGTTTTAATTGCTTGGGCTTGGTGGTACACGAAACCTTCTGATTTAGAAAAACAAGCTTCTATCATTCCTAAGTCACTTATACCTAAAGAATTAGAATTGAAATAAGGTGTTTTTTACTAAATTAAGACTTTTGTTTATTTAAATAATCTATATCCGAAGATGCGCGTTGCAACTTTGTTTGGCATAACACTTTCTTTAGCAATTGGTATTGGAGAAGTTACTGTTCCAGTGACTCAAGCAGTGCAACTTGCAGATGGTACAGTCTATTTTGTCCAACCACCGAAACTGGTTGAGGCGGTAACTATTTACAAAGATGTAAATATTCCGGGCGGGACTTACTATTTTACTATCAATATGCCGGAAAATGCTGGAGAATCTCTTGGGAAGGTAGCGATCGCTCAACGTGAAGGAGCAGAGAATATCCGGTACCATCTTGATGATACCCGTGCATTTGTGGGAACACGCAATCGCAAAGGAGCAAAATTAACACTAGGCCCAGTCACCAGAGAACGCAAAACACGCACAATTACTGTGAACTTTGACCCACCTGTGACTCCAGGACAAACAGTTACAATTGCCCTCCGCCCTGTAAGTAACCCCAGTTTTTCTGGTGTTTACTTACTCGGTGTTACAGCATTTCCAGTTGGTGAGAAATCCCACGGTCAATTTCTTGGATTTGGGCGGTTTCAGTTCCAAAGCAACAGATTTTGGTAATTCCCATAAGCATTGCTTCATTCAATGAAACATGAAAAGATTATTAATCACTGGAGCCAGTGGTTTTTTAGGATGGCATCTTTGCCAGCTTGCAAAACAAGAATGGGAAATTTATAGTACTTATTTATCCCATCCTATAGAAATTCATGGCGTTAAAATATTAAAAGTTAATTTAACAGATTTTCAAGAATTGCAGTGCATATTTAGTACTATCAAACCAGCAGCAGTTATTCATACAGCTGCCCAGTCACAACCAAACTTTTGTCAAACTCACCCTGAAGAATCTCACGCAATTAATGTCACAGCATCGTGCAATCTTGCCGGACTTTGTGCGGATAATTCTATTCCTTGTGCTTTTACTTCAACCGATTTAGTTTTTGATGGTTTAAATGCTCCTTATTGCGAAACTGATTCTGTCTGTCCTGTAAACATTTACGGCGAGCAAAAAGCTTTAGCTGAAGCAGGTATGCTAGAGCGATATCCCATGACCGCAGTCTGCCGAATGCCTTTAATGTTTGGTGCAGCAACACCTACAGCAAAAAGTTTTATACAACCATTTATTCAAACTTTAAAAGATAGAAAAGAACTAAATTTATTTATTGATGAATTCCGCACCCCAGTAAGTGGAACAACTGCGGCAAAAGGATTATTATTAGCATTAGAAAAAGTCAGTGGTATTATTCACTTAGGTGGAAAAGAGCGAATGTCACGCTATGATTTTGGTCGGCTATTAGCTGAGGTATTTCAACTACCGCCTACTGAAATTAAAGCCTGTCGACAACAAGAGGTGAAAATGCCAGCACCTAGACCTGCAGATGTTTCTTTAGATAGTTCTAAAGCATTTGCATTGGGGTATCAGCCTTTATCTCTTAAAGAAGAATTAGAAGAGTTAAGAGTTAGGAGTTTTAATTCCTAACTCTATCACTTACTACTTAATAAGCATCCATTGGCAGACAGGAGCAAACAAAATTCCTGTCACCAAAAGCTGCATCAATGCGACCAACAGCAGGCCAGAATTTATATTCGCGAGTCCAAGGCGCAGGGTAGGCAGCTTGTTCGCGAGAATAGGGATGATGCCATTCTCCACTAATCAGACTTTCAGCAGTATGAGGTGCGTTCTTCAAAAGATTATCTTGGACATCCACCTTGCCTGATTCGATTTCGGCAATTTCTTGACGAATAGCAATCAACGCATCACAGAAACGATCTAATTCTTGTTTTGATTCGCTTTCTGTTGGTTCCACCATGATTGTACCCCCCACAGGCCAGGAGACAGTCGGCGCATGGAAACCATAATCCATCAAACGCTTAGCAACATCATCAATTTCGATCGCCGCAGATTTTTTGAGCGATCGCAAATCTAAAATACATTCATGGGCAACTAAACCATTTTTCCCTTGATATAAAACTGGATAGTAAGATTCAAGTCTCTTGGCGATGTAGTTAGCATTGAGAATTGCCACTTTCGTTGCTTGGGTCAAACCAGCTGTACCCATCATTGCAATGTACATCCAAGAAATCACCAAAATACTCGCACTACCCCAAGGTGCAGCCGCCACCGCACCAAGATGAGATTTCCCAGCTGACTTGTCGATAGTGACAACAGGATGTCCGGGTAGGAACGGTACAAGATGAGAAGCAACGCCAATAGGCCCCATACCAGGGCCGCCACCACCGTGAGGAATACAGAAAGTTTTGTGCAAGTTTAAGTGACAGACATCCGCACCAATATCCCCAGGACGGCAAATTCCTACTTGGGCATTCATATTTGCCCCATCCATGTAAACTTGTCCACCGTGGGCATGAACAACTGCACAGATTTCCTGAATTGCCTCCTCAAAAACACCATGAGTCGAGGGATATGTCACCATTAAGGCGGCGAGTTCTAGCTTGTGTTTTTCTACCTTAGCTTTCAAGTCATTAACATCAATGTTACCCTGGGAATCACAGGCAACTGCTACTACCTTCATGCCACACATCACCGCACTTGCTGGGTTTGTCCCATGCGCTGAGGTAGGAATCAAACAGACGTTACGATGTCCTTCTTTGCGACTTTCGTGATATTGACGAATTACTAAAAGTCCAGCGTATTCACCTTGAGAACCCGCATTTGGTTGTAGAGAAATTCCTGCAAAACCAGTAATTTCAGCTAACCATCCTTCAAGCTGCCCAAACAAAATTTGATAACCTTGAGTTTGCGACGCCGGAGCAAAAGGATGAATCTTGCCAAATTGTTCCCAAGATACTGGAATCATCTCAGCAGTCGCATTCAACTTCATTGTGCAAGAACCCAAGGGAATCATCGATGTAGTTAGCGATAAATCTTTGGTTTCTAGCCTGTGGAGATAGCGCAATAACTCTGTTTCTGAATGATAACGGTTAAAAACTGCATGAGTCAGATAGGTGCTTTGGCGGCTGAAGGGTTTCTCTTTTAAGCGCGATTGTTGAATTATCCAATCCATCTCCTGGACATTCAAAACAAATGGTAGCTCATCTAGCTCATCTGTACCTGCAAAAATCCGGCATATATCTTTAACATCTTCAAATGTAGTTGTTTCGTCCAACGAAATACCTATAGTAGAATTATCAAAAATACGCAAGTTAATTTGATAAGCTTGAGCAGCTTCTAGAATTTCTTGCAGGGGTTTGGTTCCCAACTCTACGCGCAGTGTATCAAAGAATAATTTGGAACTGATGTTATAACCTAGTCGCTGTAACCACTCTGCCAAAATTGAAGTTTTGTCATGTATCCTTTCGGCAATCTTCTTCAGTCCCTCTGGGCCATGATAAACGGCGTACATACTCGCCATCACCGCCAGTAACACCTGTGCAGTGCAGATATTACTAGTAGCTTTTTCGCGGCGGATATGTTGCTCGCGGGTTTGTAAGGCCAGACGCAATGCAGGCTTCCCTTGAGCATCTTTTGATACTCCAACAATTCGCCCTGGAACTAACCGCTTATGCTCTTGTTTGGTTGCAAAGTATGCCGCATGAGGTCCCCCAAACCCCAAGGGAATACCGAAGCGTTGGGTACTGCCTACAGCAATGTCAGCACCAAATTCCCCAGGAGGGGTTAATAAAGTTAAACTTAAGGGATCTGCTGCTACCGTCACCAATGCACCCTGAGCATGGGCTTTTTCAATAAAAGCGCGGTAATCGTAAATCGTGCCATCACTTGCTGGGTATTGCAGAACAGCACCAAAAATTGGTTCCTCGAAATCAAATGTTTGACTATCGCCAATAATAATGTCAATGCCTAACGGTTTAGCGCGAGTCTGCAACACATCAATGGTTTGCGGATGGCAATCACGAGAAACAAAATAGCTATTTGCCTTATTTTTAGAAACGCCATAGCTGAGGCTCATCGCTTCTGCGGCGGCTGTAGCTTCATCCAGTAACGAAGCATTGGCAATTTCCAAACCTGTGAGGTCGATAATCATCGTTTGGAAATTCAGTAGTGCTTCTAATCGTCCTTGGGCAATTTCTGGCTGATAAGGAGTGTAAGCAGTATACCAACCAGGGTTTTCTAGGATATTACGCCCAATGACTGGAGGGGTAATACTGTCGTAGTATCCCATACCAATATATGAGCGGAAAACTTGATTTTTGGCAGCAACTTTTTTTAACAATGCTAGTGCTGCGTATTCACTTTCTGCTTGTGGTAACTTTAGCGATTGTTTGAGCCGAATTGTCTTCGGTACTGTTTGCTCAATTAGGGCATCTAAGCTAGAAAATTCCAAAACTTCGAGCATTTGCTGGATGTCATCAAAGTTAGGGCCAATGTGTCTTGGTGCAAAATTACTTAAATGTTCGCTCGTTTCGTCTAGCAGATGGCGATCGCTAGACTTGAGAATAGGGAGATGTGATACCACAAATTACTCTCCAAATGGTGCTATTTAATATTTTGCAACAAATACTGATGACAGGTAAGTGTAATTTATCAATTTATTTAAATTATCTAAATTTCATAACTTAGGGCTTGCTGGAGAGCCATCAAGAGGATAGGGGCACGGCAGCAAAGGAGAGAATAACTCCTAACTCCTCAGTCAACAGTCAACACTTCCAGCCCCATTCCCCAGTCCCTACTCGCCTTCTACCTGAGCGCGGTATTCATCGGCAGTCAAGGCATCATTAACTTCATCAGCGTCATTGACACGTACTTTTAAAAACCATCCTTCTCCATAAGGGTCATCTGATATTTGTTCCGGCTCGTCAATCAAAGCATCATTGCGTTCTACGACTGTGCCAGTCACAGGTGAATTTAATTCTTCAACGGCTTTCACTGATTCAATAGTGCCAAATCTATCTCCCTTTGTCACTAAATCACCAATTTCTGGTAGTTCCAAAAACACGATATCACCCAATTGGTCTACAGCAAACTCAGTAATACCAATGGTGGCAATTTCGCCATCTAATCGCACGTATTCATGAGAATCCAGATATCTAAAATCTTGAGGATATTCAAAAGACATATCACTTCCTCTCCCTTATCAAACAATTAATTGCCTTAACAGTCATCCAAGTCATATTTGGTAACGAACCTTACTATAGATTGAATAACTCACAGAAGCGGTGCTGAGCAATGAGTGAAAAAATAAAATTTTCACCTCTTGACTTGGTACTCAGAACTGGGCACCACTGAAAACACATTATTCCTTAAAAACCTCAGCACTTATCAGTTAGTGACACGATTTTTTGACCGATAGAAGGGACGTTTAACTACAACTGCTGGGTAAGCTTTGCCACGAATTTCAACTTCTAATTGCTGACTAACAGTTGCTAACTGTGTGGGAACGTAGGCTAAAGCGATGGGATAACCAAGTGTGGGGGACAAAGTACCGCTGGTGACTTCTCCGACTACTTTACTTGCTGAGAGAATTTGGTAGCCATGACGAGCAATGTTGCGTCCTTGGGTTTGTAAACCTACCAAGCGCCGCTGCACTCCCACAGCTTTTTGCTGTTCTAAAACTGCCCGACCAATAAAATCACCTGTGGTATCTAGGTGAACTAGCCAGCCCAAACCTGCTTCTAAGGGTGTGGTGGTGTCGTCAATGTCTTGTCCGTAAAGTGCCATTGCTGCTTCTAACCGCAGGGTATCTCTTGCACCGAGTCCACAGGAAATGACGCCAGCATCATGGAGACTTTGCCACAATTCTACTGCCACATCACGATCTATCATTACTTCAAAGCCATCTTCTCCGGTGTAACCTGTGCGGGCTATGAAGGCTGGTTTACCCAATACCGTTGCTTGGAGATGGCCGAATGCTTTGATTGGTTGTAAGTCTTGTTGTACTAAAGGTTGGAGATATATAATAGCTTTTGGCCCTTGCACGGCAATTAAGGCTTTTTCTAGTGAAAGGTCTTGGAATTGCAACTGATTTTGGTCAAGATATTGCAATAACCATACTTTGTCTTTAGCAGTAGTTGATGCATTGACTATAATAAAAGCCTTTTGTACACCAATGGCATCTTCACCTTGATAATAAATAATGATGTCGTCAACAATTCCTCCTTGGGGATTTAACAACACCGTGTATTGTGCTTGACCAGGTTGCAACCTACTCAAGTCTGAGGGTACTAAAAACTGGAGTTGGGATATTAGGTTTTTACCTTGGAGAGTAAATTTGCCCATGTGGGAAATATCGAACATACCGGCTGTATTTCTTACAGCTTCGTGTTCGCGGCTAATGCCACTATATTGGACTGGCATTTCCCAACCACCAAAGCTGGTAAAGCGTGCTTTGAGTTCTACACCCAATTGATATAAAATAGTTCGCGCCAAGGATTGGGCGTTGTCTTCTTGATTAGCCACAGGTATTTATGCGATCGCACCTCAACATCTCTCTATCCTACGAGATGCTTTCTTGTTTAACAGAATATACGATTTGGGATTTGGGATTTTAGATTTTAAATCGAGAATTAAAAAGAGGCACACAGGTAAATAATAACTCCTCGGTCAACACTCAACAGGAGCCAGTGCGTTGTGGAGAGAAGTCTGAGCGGAGGCTTTCTCCGATCAGAACTTCTCCTATCGGAGACGCTACGCGAACGGAGGGTTCCCCCCATTAAAGCAACTGGCGTTCAACACTCTTTATTAAGGTTTAATAGTTAATGGTGAAAAATGTTGAGATTTGTTAATTTAACATTATGAAGTATCGGCAAATACTAGCTAGCTTTGTCTTAGCTATAGTTCTTTTCGTTTTTCCGCTCTCAGCCCAAGCTGCAAGTTCTTCCAGTATTACCCGTTCTGCTGGAGATAACCTTCAGGCTAAGGATTACTCTGGTCAAAGTTTAGTTGGTACTGAGTTTACCAATGTCGATTTAGAAAATGCTAACTTTAGCAACGCCGACTTACGCGGCGTCGTGTTTAACGGCACTGTCTTAGAGGGAGTGAATCTGCATGGTGCAGATTTTACTAATGGCATAGCCTATCTAGCAAGATTTAAGAACACTGATTTGAGCGATGCAGTCTTAAGCGAGGCAATGATGCTGCGTTCTACTTTTGAGAATGTCGATATTACTGGTGCTGATTTCACAAATGCAGTTTTAGATAAAATACAAGTGAAAAAACTGTGTACGAAGGCAAGTGGTGTTAATTCTAAAACTGGTGTGGATAGCCGTAATTCTTTAGGATGTAAGTAGAATTTTATAAAAGAAGGCAGGAGGCAGGGGAGCAGGGAGCAAGGGAGGAATGAACTTCAAAACTTCGTTAATGAGTGTCTGAATATATTAATGAACCTCAGAACTCCATTAATGAGTCTTTGATACTCATTAATTAAACGTGGGTTCGTCGAGCAAGAACTGCCTCCTATCTCCTGCCTCCTGAAGAACCTCCACTTCTGGGCTGGTTGAGAGGGGCACAGGGCAGGCGTACCTAATTCCAATCCTGTTCCTCTTTCTTGCCGCGACTTTTATAAATACCGCCCAAGTCATGCAGTTGGCGAGTTTTCTCAAAAAGCTGTGCTTCCGTCAAACCCCACTGTTGCAAAACTTTATCTAAATCTTTTTGAATGTCTCTCGCCCCTGGAAAGCCTTGATAACGAATTCGCAATCTAGCTAATTCTGCCAAGTTATAGTCTGTTGCTTGTTGAGCGAGTAAAATATCAATAAGGGGGCGATCGCGGTTATAAAGAGGGTGCTGTTGATCTTTACCGCCCGTTGCTTCACTCATTGTTAGTCCTAAATATTGAGTGCTGAATCCTAAGTTTTTAGTTTAGCTAAACAAAGGGGACTAGGGACTGGGAAGTGGGAGTGCCCAGTTGCTAAGTTCAGAGTTATTCTCCCCCATCTTTTGATTAGTGAGTTTCGACTATGCAAAAATCGAGCGAAGTCGAACCACATTCCCTCATCTTCTCCAGTCCCCTCTCAGTACTCCCCAGACGGCAACTACACCTGAGGTCTTACGGCTCTCACCACTGCCAGTCAAATTTAAATAAAGTTACATTAGTCGTTAAGAAAATACAAAAATCTTTAGATGAGGGTGAATTTTATCTCACCCAGAGTCGAAGCAGCAAGGGAGCAAGAACCCGCTATGTTTGAACACTTCACTTCCGAAGCCATTAGAGTAATTATGCTAGCTCAGGAGGAAGCACGTCGCCTGGGACACAATTTCGTAGGAACTGAACAAATTCTCCTGGGTTTGATGGGAGAAGGAACTGGGGTTGCTGCTAAAGTGCTGGCCGAATTAGGCGTTACCCTCAAAGACGCACGTCGTGAGGTAGAAAAAATTATTGGTAGGGGTTCTGGTTTTGTACCACCAGAAATTCCTTTTACTCCTAAGGTGAAAAGCCTGTTTGAGCAATCGTTTAAAGAAGCTCATAGTTTGGGACAGAATTACATTAACACCGAACACTTACTCTTAGGATTGACTGAGGCGGGCGAAGGTGTGGCCGCCAAAGTGTTGCAAAATCTAGGGGTTGATTTTAAGACTGTCCGCAGTTCGATTACTCGCCGTTTGGGTGAAAATGCGCCAGCTTACGCTGGTGGTGGAAATCAAAAGCGCACCCAAACGCTCAGTATGGAAGAGTTTGGCAGAAATCTGACAAAATTAGCACAAACAGGTCAACTCGACCCTATGGTTGGTCGTCAAAGTGAAATTGAGCGTGCTATCCAAATTCTCGGTCGCCGTACTAAGAATAACCCAGTGTTGATTGGGGAACCAGGAGTTGGTAAAACTGCGATCGCTGAAGGTTTAGCTCAACGTATTATTAATCAAGATGTCCCCGAATCGTTGCAAGATAAGCAAGTCATCAGTCTTGATATGGGGTTATTGGTGGCTGGAACTCGCTTCCGTGGCGATTTTGAAGAACGGATCAAAAAAGTCGTTGAAGAAGTCCGTTCTGTGGGCAATATCATCTTGGTGATTGACGAAATTCACACCCTAGTCGGCGCAGGTGGTACAGAAGGCGGTTTGGATGCAGCCAACATCCTCAAACCCGCTTTAGCACGGGGTGAACTCCAGTGCATCGGCGCAACTACCCTCGATGAATATCGTAAGCATATCGAACGCGATGCCGCCTTAGAGCGTCGTTTCCAACCGATTATGGTCGGCGAACCATCAGTAGAGGAAACTATACAAATTCTTTACGGCTTGCGCGGCGCTTACGAACAGCACCACAAAGTCACAATTTCTGACACCGCAGTGGTTGCAGCAGCCAAGTTGTCAGACCGCTATATTAGCGATCGCTTTTTGCCAGATAAAGCAATAGACTTAATTGATGAAGCTGGCTCTCGCGTTCGCTTGCGGAACTCTCAAAGTTCTACCAATAAAGAACTCAAACGCGAACTCGCTAGCGTTACCAAAGCCAAAGAAACAGCAGTTAAAGTCCAGGATTTTGATAAAGCCGGACAACTGCGCGACCAAGAATTGGAACTCACAAATCAATTACAAGCTACATACGCACAAAATGATAAAAATGTCAATGTCGCTGTAGTTGATGAAGAAGACATTGCCCAAATCGTGGCTTCTTGGACTGGCGTACCAGTTAACAAGCTGACTGAATCTGAGTCAGAGTTACTTCTGCACCTGGAAGACACTCTACACCAGCGGCTTATCGGTCAAGAGCAAGCAGTTACAGCCGTATCTCGCGCCATTCGTCGCGCTCGCGTCGGCTTAAAAAATCCCAATCGTCCCATCGCTAGCTTTATCTTTTCTGGGCCTACTGGTGTTGGTAAAACAGAATTAGCCAAGGCGTTGGCTGCATATTTCTTTGGTTCGGAAGAGGCGATGATTCGCTTAGATATGTCCGAATACATGGAAAGCCACACTGTATCCAAATTAATTGGTTCGCCTCCTGGTTATGTTGGATACGACGAAGGTGGACAGTTAACCGAACTAGTTCGACGTAAACCATACACAGTGTTGCTTTTTGACGAAATTGAAAAAGCGCACCCCGATGTCTTCAATATGCTCTTGCAAATCTTGGATGACGGTCAACTGACTGACGCCAAAGGTCGGAAAGTGGACTTCAAGAATACGCTAATCATTTTGACTTCTAACATCGGTTCCAAGGTGATTGAAAAAGGCGGTAGTGGTTTAGGCTTTGATTTTGATACTCAAGCTGACGCTAGTTACAATCGCATTCGCAACTTAGTGAATGAAGAACTGAAAGCTTACTTCCGTCCAGAGTTCCTCAACCGTCTCGATGAAATTATCGTCTTCACCCAGCTTTCTAGGGATGAAGTCAAGCAAATCGCCGAAATTATGCTTCGTGACGTTTCTAGCCGCCTGACGGAAAAAGGAATTACCTTAGAAGTTAGCGATCGCTTCAAAGAACGCGTAGTACAAGAAGGCTATAACCCCAGCTATGGCGCTAGACCCTTACGCCGAGCAATTATGCGCCTTTTGGAAGATTCTCTCGCTGAAGCCCTGTTGTCTGGTGAAATTACAGATGGAGACACTGCGATCGTTGATGTTGATGATGACTCTCAAGTAAAAGTCCAAAAATCAGCAAAACGAGAGTTGCTATTGGCAAATGTTGGCTAATATGTCAGCTAATATTTATACCTAATCACTTTTTGCTGTAATATTTTAGCAACACTCTAGCCTCTTGCTTAGGCAGAGGCATCAACAGGGGCATCTCCGACAAACATCAAGTGAAATGGTATTATATGTTTCACCTCTGGTATTTCTACCAGAGGCTTTTTTTTAGGGACTGACAAATAAAAAATAGGTAATTGGAAATTGGTAATAGCTAATAGGTAATTGAAAATTTACCTATCACTCATCACCCATTACCCATTCCCCATTACCAACCCTCACAAATATCATAAGTATTCAAACGGGATAATTTATTTCTTCGAGTTCCCTAATGCTGCAATCAGTAAGTCAGCAACAGCACCACTAGATGCTGGATTTTGCCCAGTGATCAGCCTTCTATCTTCAATAGCAAAAGAAGCCCAAGGTCGATCTGCTCTTTTGTAAATAGCTCCTCGCGTCATTAATTCAGTTTCCGTCAAGAAAGGAACAAACTCATCTAAGTGAGCAAGTTTTTCTTCTTCATTTGAAAAACCAGTGACTTCTTTGTCTTTAACCAGCAGCGCTCCATCTGACAATTTGATATTCAGCAAGCCTAGAGCGCCATGACAAACTGAAGAGACAAACCCATTATTTTCATAAATTTTTCGGCTGATAGACTGTAATTCCTCGTTCTCAGGAAAATCCCAGACTACCCCATGACCGCCAGCATAGTAAATCGCAACGTAATCATCTGGTTTGACTTCGCTTGGTTTTAGCGTAGTCCCAAGACGATTCATAAATTCTTTGTTTTGATACCATTCCCAATCACTTGAATCTGTCATTGCCAAACTATGGGGGTCAATTGGCGTATACCCACCTTGTGGACTTACATAATCAACTTCATAGCCAGCCTCTTCAACTTTTTTAACAAAATGTATGGCTTCTCCAAACCACAATCCCGTAGCCCGATTCAAATTTGGATACTTTTCAACGCTAGTTAAAACCACAAGTATTTTTTTACTCACAATGTCACCCCTGATTAATTGAAACTTGTTGTTAGTGCTTAACTATACATTAATTGTTCTGCTTACTAATGTAAAGTAGGTACTATAAGATTCTTATTTGAGTTGTAAAAATATCAGTGGTAGTTATTGAACACTAGTTGCTTCTCTTATCGGAGACGCTACGCGAACAAGTCGGCACAGCCGCCCAACACACTGGCTTCTGTTGACTGTTAATAGTACTGAAACGACGCAATTACAACGTTTTCAATATTACTCCCCTACGAACGTAATGACGGTTATTTGATATCAAGTTCGGCTAATTACTTAGAATATGTTGGTATTTTTAGTAATTGGTAATTGGGAAGAGGTAAACAGTTATGTTTTTCTTTCCCATTACCCATTACCAACCCTCACAAATATCCTATTACGTACTATTTTGTATACCTATGCATTACAGTGCTATCACACACTCTACTTAAAATTTACTTAATAAATCGTCTGTCAATATCTTTTAATAGCTATTAATCTTGATGTAGCAAATTCAAATCATGAATTAGTTCGTATAGTGAATAATAAATAGTTAAAGTCTGATTCTTTGTAATTTGCCAGAGAATTTTGTCTTGATTATATATTAGCTCAAGTGAGATTTCTGATGGATTAGCGTCGATGAGAGAAGAAGACTTCCTCCTTTGATTAACCACAAATCCCACTCTTTCTAAAGCTCGAATAGTCCATATTACTGTAATTCCCTCACCGATGACATTAATTTCTCCTTTGTGCGGTTGATGGAGATAAAATTCCCCAGAATAAATATTAAACTCTACACCTTCGGTACGGAAAGTATTAGCAAAAGCACCACTCAAAACTAAATCTTCTGGCGCGCCAATGTCTAAAATCCCATTACTCGATAATAACCAAACTTTATCAGCAAGTCGCAAAGCTAAATTTAAATCATGGGTGGAAAGGAGAATCGCTTGATTAGTTTCCCGCGCTAACTGGCGCAACAATTGCATAATTTCTACCCGTCGCGGTAAATCGAGAAATGCTGTAGGTTCATCAAGTAACATCACAATAGGCGACTGAGCCAAAGCACGCGCAATCATGATTTTTTGGCGTTCGCCGTCACTTAATTCGCTCACTTGGCGTTGTGCTAAGTGTACTGCTCCCACAGATCTGATTGCCGAATCTACTACTGCTTCATCTTGGGGTGTCAAATTTCCCCACCAGTCAGTGTAAGGATATCGTCCCAGACTCACCAAGGTGTATGCAGATAGCATTCCCACATCAACTTTCTCGGTAAGTACCAGACTCAGGCGTTTGGCTAAATCTTGCGGTTGTAAATGATAGATGTTTTCGCCTAAGAGTCGTACTTCACCTGCTATGGGTGGTTGCATTCCAGCTAGCGATCGTAGTAATGTAGATTTACCCGCACCATTAGGGCCAAGTAAACAAACAAGTTCCCCAGCTAAGAGAGATACAGAAATATCCGATGCAACACACCGAACAGTTTTCCGGGATGTCTTGTAACCAATAGTCAAGTTGTGAGTTGTCAAAATGGAGTTACTCATAATCGTTAGCCTGGTTGTAGCCATTCTAAGAAGGTCTGTAACAACAACCAAGCATTCAATGCAGCAATCAGAGTTGCTATGGCATAGGCAAGAATTTTGAGCCAACGCGGATTCACGAACTCTCCCATTAAACGGCGATCGCTTGTAAACATCACTAGGGGAACCACAGCAAAGGAAAGCTGTAAACTGAGAATCACTTGACTGAAAATCAATAAATTAGTGGTGCTACCTTCACCAAAAAATACAATCGTTACTAGAGCTGGAACAATAGCAATTAGACGAGTTAATAAGCGTCGTAGCCAGGGACGCAAACGGATGTGCAAAAATCCTTCCATGACAATCTGTCCCGCCAAGGTGCCAGTAAGGGTTGAGTTTTGCCCTGATGCTAGTAGTGCGAAGGCAAATAGAATACTGGCAGGCCCAAATCCCAGTAATGGAGATAGCAATTTGTACGCATCTTGAATTTCTGCAACATCCCGATGACCAGAAAAGTGGAACGTGGCAGCCGCTAAAATTAAAATTGCAGCGTTAATAAATAAAGCAAACGACAACGCCACAGTTGAATCAATTGTGGCAAAGGCGATCGCTTCTCGCTTTTTTTCAGGGACTTCTTGCCAATCGCGGGTTTGGACGATCGAAGAGTGGAGATAGAGATTATGAGGCATCACTGTTGCCCCTAAAATTCCAATTGCAATGTAGAGCGCCTCTGGATTTCGCACCACTTGTGAGTGAGGAATAAAGCCCTGAACAATACCGCCAATGTCGGGACGAGCAACAAATAATTCAGTCACAAAGCAAACCCCAACAATCGACATTAGAGTAATCACCAAAGCTTCAACGTAGCGAAAGCCTTTGTTTTGCAGAAATAGCACCATCATCACATCTAAAGCTGTAATGCACACGCCCACAGCCAAAGGAATGCCGAACAACAATTGTAAAGCGATCGCACTGCCGACCAGTTCTGCTAGGTCACATGCAGCAATGGCAATTTCACACAAAATCCACAAGCAGAAGCTCACCTGGGGACTGAAAAAGTCTCGACAGGCTTGAGCGAGATCTCGTCCGCCAGCAACTGCCAATTTGACACAAAGGAACTGCAATAAAATTGCCATCAAATTGGAGACCAGGATGACGCTTAGTAACATATAACCAAATTGGGCACCGCCAGCTAAGTCAGTTGCCCAGTTGCCAGGGTCCATATAACCCACCGCTACCAGATATCCAGGACCACCGTACGCCAGCATTTTGCGCCAGAAACGACCTTGTTCGGGCACGCGGATTGTACGATAAACCTCTGGTAGCGAAGGAGTGCGTTCAGTCTCCGTCATAACGGCTTGCCTCTATAATAATTTTCGTCCTAAGTCCGAAAAAGCCGAGCAGCTGACTTGGGAACTGTTGAAAGTTATTTTAGCTAAATTTTTTCATTATTTTCTCATTTTTCAGCCTATCATAGGGCAGATAAGCATGAAACCAAAAATGAGAATAATTATCGGTTGTGTATGGTGAAAGTGTCTCTACCAGACGTTCCGTGAACGCAACAGACGACTCTGGGCAACGCACCGACTTGTGATGATTGTTCACCGATGACTGTGAACAGTGGGAGATTTTTTATTTAGGGACTTCCAGAAAATAAATTATCCGGTTTGAATACTTATGATATCTATGAGGGTTGGTAATGGGGAATGGGGAATGAGGAATGGGTAAATTTTCAATTACCTATTAGCTATTACCAATTTCCAATTACCTATTTTTTAATTGGAAGTCCCTTGGATGGTCGCATTTACTTCCTCGTTCAAAACCACTGACTCAATGCCAACTTGCTCTAGTTCCCGACCAATGAACACTAATCGCGTTTGACGGGGTTCCTCAGGTTGCCAAGGACGATCGTAAAAGTAGTCAAATCGATTACCAACACCCTGTAATACCATACGCATGGCTTTATTAGGAACTGCTACAAATCCCTTAATTCGATAAATTTCTTGCTGCTGCACCAATGTTTGTAAACGTTTGACCAAAATAGATGGCTCAAATGCCTGGTCTAGGAGTAGTTGCACAGCATTAATCCCATCATCATGTTCGTGTTCGGCTTCGTTGTCGTGATGGCTGGGACGACTATCTAAGTTGTCTTCCACAGCAGCGTTAAAACCGAGTAACAAATCGCTACTAATTTTACCGTCTTGGCAAGGAATGACTTTTACACCAGGGGATAAGTTCTGCTTTAACCAATCCTGAACTCTAACTTGCGTTTGTTCGTCAACGCGATCGCTTTTAGTCAACAATACTAAATCAGCACAAGCCAGCTGATCTTCAAACAGTTCCTCAATTGGTGTTTCGTGTTCTATGCTAGAGTCGGCTTGTCGCTGTGCTAACAAAGCTGCTAAATCACCTACATATTGATTGCTTGCTAAAGCTTCACAGTCCACCACAGTGATTACGCCGTCCACTGTTGCGCCTGTGCGAATTTCGGGCCAGCGAAATGCTTGCACCAATGGTTTTGGTAGTGCTAGTCCAGAGGTTTCAATCAACATACAGTCTAGGCTGTCGCGTCGCTTCAATAATTCTTGCATTGCTGGTAAGAATTCCTCTTGCACCGTGCAGCACAAGCAACCGTTGGTGAGTTCAACAATGTTACTGTTAGCGTCTTCTTCATCGTCACAAACTTGGCAATCACGCAAAAGTTCGCCATCAATTCCGATTTCTCCAAATTCATTCACCAAAACAGCAATGCGTCGTCCATCATTGTTTTGCAGTAAATGGCGAATTAACGTTGTTTTGCCTGCGCCGAGAAATCCTGTAATCACTGTAACGGGAATTTTATGCATATAAAGTATGTTGTTTGTTGATTAATTTTGCAATGACAAGAAAGAAGTTATAACCGCAGATATCACACAGTAAAGACGCGAATTTCATCTGTTTACTAATTTGTAAGGATGTGAAAGGTAATTACAAAATTATCCAAAGATGAGCGAGTTTATACGATTACTTCGTCATTCTTTTTAGCAATGACAGTTATTATCTCATCAAAAAATAAAAACTGAGATGTACCCAGACAAATAAGCATATCTATCTTTTTTGTAAATAGTTATCTCAAAGAAAATTAGCGTCAGCAAGCATAATTTGTTCCGAGAATAAACCATTTACCATCTTATAAAAAGCCGTAATCTGTAACGTCCTAATATGTATCGCTATGAGAATGTAAAGCTTATTAATTGTAGAAATATTCATAAAAATATTTAATCTGTGCCTCGCAGATGTACAAAATTTACAAGTCAACTTCGGCGGGCATTCTGACTCACAAGGTAAACCTTGATTACAGCTGCGGGACAGCGCCGGATTTACACCGGACTTTCCCCGTTTCCTCTAGTAGCTGTTCCCCACTAGAACCGAGATTCCTTTGAATATTAACACAACTGCGATCTGCTTGCGTAAAAATCAATGGTTGCTCGGATACAGCTTTCGTTCTTTAAGGGTACAGGTTTCATTCTTTACAAATATTTTTTTAGTCTCCAACATCTAACGTGGTTTAGGTTCAGGAATTGAACGGCTTAAATCCTTAGCCGTTTCTATCCACTCCTGCATCACTATTTCTACATTATGCAAAGCTTCTTGATAAGTCTCGCCATCAGCAGCACAGCCTGGTAATTCTGGTACTTCGGCAATAAAAGCTTGATTTTCCCTACTCCAGTAGAGAATAACCTCATAGCGAAAAGTCATTTTTACTTCCTAGTTGATACTTAAGAATTACCGATCGAACTTGTTTAACTTGATAGCTTTTAGCTTTTCCTCTTTTGTGTTGCAGGTTTAATATTTCCTCAACACCTTCCTTGACAAAAATACGATGATCGCCACGAATCCGCTCATCAAAGCCTAGTTTGTATAAGAGTTGCCACAATTGAGCAAAAGGGATGTCTGTATCAGAAGTCCCACAGAGGATTTTTCCTAAGATTTTGTCTTGCTGACTCACGTTTTTCTGACTGTCTGAATATTTCTATAGTCTCATATTTTTGAAAAAATTTGTTGATATTAAGAAAAAAGTCAGTCTTACTTGGTCAATATAGGGCGATGTCTACGACAAGCTCACCTATACACCTAGTATTTTATATAATTAAGCAGATATCAAGTGCTGTCTTGATTAATAAACTTGATGCACTTAATTGACATATTTTGATTTACTGATTTGTGAGTTAAATAACAAAAGTAAAGTTAATAATTAAGGTATTCATACTCTAGGTATTGATGATTTTATCCGCAGCAACAGTTAAGATTTCATCTATATAGTTGCAAAAGTCACTAGAGGCAAGCAACCTTGAACTCAGCGATAGAGACTTTGGCTATTGATTCTTTTAATCATCGAGGTTGGAAGTCTTAGTTTCTAAAGTAATACATAAACCTTTTGTCTAAGTCCCCTAATACCCCAGGTTTGTGGAATTAATTAAGAGTTAAAATTGAGAGTTTTTCTGTATTTTTACTCATTTATTTGTTTATATTTGTCCGTTGTTTTGCTGTAAACCCAATCAACGATCTGACAGCGCTCGCCAAAATAGCAAATGCTGTCGTCGAAATAGCAAATGCGCTCGCCGAAATAACAAATCTCATATCTTGCACCTAACCGAATAAAGCCGTAAAAGGTTAATAAAAAGCGCAAACTACAACAGTAGAGCCAGAAACTTACTTAGAGTAAGTA
>JBALDB010000037.1:0-4408 GCA_036918135.1 Nostoc sp. | reverse complement strand
ACGAAGCAGGCGGTGGCGGCTAGCAGGGTGGGGATCATTAATACGCCGAACCAGCCGATGTATAGGCGGTTGTTCGTGCTGGTTATCCAGCTTGCAAACCGCTCCCATACGTTGGCGCTACGAGCGCGTTGAATGGTTGCTGTCATTGTTTTATAAGTGCGCTTGTTTGTTTATGAATCAGACGGTTTGTTTGCGTCTGTAATATTACTTTACAATTCTTTACCCAATTTAATCAAGTTTTATAACTTTTGCAAAACTGATATAAGTCATTAGTTTTACTTATTTCAGATTTACCTGTTTGTGTAAGCGCAATGCCTACAGTCAGCGGTTATCCACCTGTTAAGTAGCAACATTGAATAAACGTAAGATAGTAATTGCGATTACTTCTCTACGAGACCCTCTGCGTAGCTTGCTTCCACGTTCGCGTAGCGTCCCGCAGGGAAGTGGTACAGCTTGACTCAGTTGCGCTGGTAATCACATTTAATTAAGTTGAGCTACTTAACAGCCAACAAGGGAGCGATCGCCCCCACTCAAGCCAGGAATACCAGCGACCGCTCCCTTGCAGACAATTGCTACAAATAAGTCTATTTAAATTTTTCACATCAAAATTCCTCAAGCATATATGATGTCAATGCTCAGATTTGACTTTTTAAATGCTTCAGGTGTAGAGACGCTAGCCACCTGCGAAGGGAAATCCGTATTTAGCACTAATTTATGGATACAAAGAGCCAAAAATCATCCCAGCAAGCAAGATAAAACCAATCCACACGTTTTGCCGGAACATCTGGGCATAAACAGGGCTAGGTAAGTTCTGCTTTCTTAATTGCAGAGATTGCCAAACCCAGCTGATAGTAGCCAGTCCAAGGCTAATCCAGAAAGGTAGGTGAAGATTTATTACTATACCTAACCAAGCTAATAATATGATGGTGCCAGCAAAGAAAATCCCAATAGCTACAGGGGCATAATCACCAAAAAATAGAGCGCTAGAATTAACACCAATGCGGCGATCGTCTTCCTTGTCGCTCATGGCATAAACTGTATCAAATCCGAGTGTCCATGATACGGTTGCGCCCCATAGTAACCAAGTTGGCTGGGAAATACTCTGCGTTACCGCACTCCAGCTAATTAAGACTGCAAAACCCCAAGCGATGGAAAGTACTAACTGTGGAATAGGAAACACCCGCTTTGCCCCTGGATAAAACAGGATTACAGGCACTGCTGCTACAGATAACCAAAAACTCAAGGGGTTAAGATAAAAAGCCAGAACTGCTGCACAAGCCATTGCCACTATAGCGACAACAATCCCAACTTTCACAGACAAAGCACGAGAAGCTAAGGGGCGATCGCGCGTTCTCTCCACTTGTGGATCGATGTCTTTATCCCACAAATCATTAACAACACACCCAACTGCACTTGTGGCGAGAGTACCTAATACAATTACACCAACCAAAGGCAAAGGCGGTTTCCCAGCTGCTGCCAAAAACACAGCCCATAACGCAGGAATCATCAATATTAATCGTCCCTCTGGTTTATGCCAGCGCAAAAGGCGAATAATTACAAGCCAAATTGGTTTTTTGTCGCGTTCTGGTGTTGTTAACATAGCATGGGGAGTAGGGAGTAGGAAGAGGGGATTAAATATTGGGGACTGGATACTGGGCATTGGAAAATAGTATTTTTAATTTTATTCCCTTGTCCCCAGTCCCCAGTCCTAGTCTCTAATCTCCAGTATTTATTCCCTAATTCATACATCTTTATATCTATAGAATAACGTTATTTGTTATTTGTAAAAACATAACCTCAAGTGGCAACTTTAAAGACCTTTAAATAGTCACTAGAGTTATAAGCAGTCGAGTAAATATACTTACCTCAGTTAATCTCGACCAAACTGAGTGCCCAGTGCTGAGTGAGCGTTCGTCCTTGGCGTCTCGCCTTGGAAGAAGTTCAGATATCTTTTCTCTCTAAGAGACGTTAGGTGTAGCTTGCTTCCCTGTAGGGTTACACCAATAGACAAGCTGCCCTGTGAGGGTCTAGATGGTACTCTTATAGGAGAACTGTAAAGTAGCCGCTGCTAGTGACTTCTCGCTAAGTGGACAATCTCACTTCTTTACTCAGAACTCAAAACTCAGCACTGAATTTGAGCAAGTGTGTTGCAATAAATATCAGTGTCAGCTACTCCGATATACCACCGTTTTATCACTTCTGAATATAGAGAGAAAACTAGATGCAGAATTTAGTTTCGCCTAGCTGGGAGAGTATTCCAGCTCAACCAGTTGACCAACACCGGATTATTGCTGCTATTGACTTGGGAACAAATTCTCTGCACATGGTAGTGGTGAAGATTGATCCCACACTACCAGCTTTCAGCATTATTGCCCGAGAAAAAGAAACTGTAAGACTAGGCGATCGCAATCTTGCTACAGGAGAACTCAAACCAGAGGTCATTAAAAAAGCGATCGCTGCTTTAGGACGCTTCCAAGAAGTTGCCAAAACAATCAACGCTGAAACAATCATTGCTGTGGCAACTAGTGCTGTGCGGGAAGCCCCCAATGGTAAAGATTTTTTGCACGCTATAGAAATGGAATTGGGTTTGAACGTTGACTTGATTTCTGGTCAAGAAGAAGCGCGACGAATCTACCTTGGTGTACTGTCGGGAATGGAATTTCACAACCAGCCCCACATAATCATTGATATTGGTGGCGGTTCTACAGAATTAATTTTGGGAGACAGTCACCAACCCGGTACTCTCACCAGCACCAAAGTCGGTGCAGTACGACTTACTAACGAGTTAATCACCACCGATCCGATCAGCAATACCGAGTTTCAATATCTGCAAGCTTATGCACGCGGAATGCTGGAACGTTCTGTAGATGAAGTATTAGCAAACCTGGAGTTTGGAGAATCTGGGCGTTTGGTGGGTACGGCTGGCACTATTGAAACTTTAGCGATGATTCATGCGCGAGAAAAGTCAGGTGCTATTCCCTCCACTCTCAATGGTTACCAGTTTAGTCTCAAGGACTTACGAGAGTTGGTAAATCGTTTACGAAAACTGAGTAACGCAGAAAGGTCCGCTATACCTGGAATGCCAGAAAAGCGGTCAGAAGTAATACTTGCAGGGGCAGTAATTTTACAGGAAGCGATGACCCTTTTGTCTATTGAGTCAGTAACAGTCTGCGAACGTTCTCTTAGAGAAGGCGTAATTGTAGACTGGATGCTTTCTCACGGTTTAATTGAAGATAAACTGCGCTATCAAAGTTCAGTTCGGGAACGCAATGTTCTAAAGCTTGCTAATAAGTACCATATTAATTCAGAGTATAGCGATCGCGTGGCAAAATTTGCCCAAAGTTTATTTGACCAAATGCAAGGTATCCTACACCATTGGGGAGCCGATGAGCGACAATTGCTGTGGGCAGCGGCCATATTACATAATTGCGGTCATTATATTAGCCACTCGTCTCACCACAAGCATTCCTACTATCTAATTCGCAATGGTGAATTACTCGGTTATACAGAAACTGAGATTGAAATCATTGCCAATTTAGCCCGTTATCACCGCAAATCTCCACCCAAGAAAAAACATGAGAATTATCAAGGTTTGCTGACTAAACATCAGCGACAAATAGTCAGTCAATTGAGTGCCATATTAAGATTAGCTGTTGCACTAGATCGGCGACAAATTGGCGCGGTCGCCCAAGTTAAATGTGAATATTATCCCCAACTTCGACAAGTCAATCTGTTGATTTTCCCATCACAGTTTGATGATGATTGTGCCTTAGAACTCTGGAGTTTAGATTATAAAAAAGGAGTGTTTGAGGAAGAATTTCGCGTGAAATTAGTAGCGACTTTAGAAAAGTCTGCTTTTACTGATTTCTCCTAAAGGGCAGAAAATAGGTACATTGCAAAGCGTTTATGTACTTATTTAAACACTTACCAACTTGCTAATAAGCGCTTAAACGAATTATCTTTAATTGATCTATACTCCTTTAAAATTACATTATATTTCATCCTACTTAAGAAAGAATATATAAATCTCCTTAAGAAGTATTTTAATAAATAAACTTACCAACTAGAATGTAGGCAACAGTTTAATTACTGTTAGGTTATGTTGCAAGGGGATATCTAGGCTTGAGAAACTTAGGTATCCTCATTCTTATGTATTTATAAATATATCAGTATTTTACACTTAGTAATACTCAAATTTAAGCCTATTAGTTGTTCTATATTTAAAAAATTACAACTTATGTAGCTAAATTCTTGACTAGTACTCAGTTTTATTAGAGTACTTGCAAGATTAATTCTGTTCTGGCTCGTGTTTAGGGACTTCCAGAAAATAAAATATACAAGTTCTAAGAATGATAATCATTCCGAGGAGGGAAGGGAGAGGCTGCCGCAGGCAGCCTCTCCCTTCCCC
>JBALDB010000036.1:0-95772 GCA_036918135.1 Nostoc sp. | reverse complement strand
TTGTAATTCTACATCCATTGCCCTGCCTACCTGAAGAGAGTTTTTTCTTTTAATCCTTTTATTCAGAATACTCGGAAAGTGACAGAAAAGGGGTAATAATGGAGCAATCGCAACTATCAATTGAATCTATGAGCGATCGCTCTTTTTTAGTCTAAAATCCAGTAAGTACAAACCCCCGCGTATATAGCAGAACTAAGGAGTACGCAAATCGGCAGTGTCAGTACCCACGCCAGTAGCAGATTTCTCAAGGTGTCCGTTTGCAGTTTAACGATCCAATCAGTCGAATTAAGTGAAGAACTCTAGCTGATGTGCAGTCCCGTCATTGATAAAGCTTTGTTCGCCAACGCCGACTAATTCCACAATGATTTCACGCGTTGTAGGTGAAAACTCTCCTTCTCTGGCTGCAATTTCAACAATAGTTCGTTGCTCTTGTGAATTAACGCGGTAAGTTGTTGTGCAAAAGGCTCCTGTTTTATATTCAAAAGTACGACCGTCATCTTCATAAAGGGTAAACTCACCTATACCCTGCCAAATCCGTAGCCTCATCTGGTCTACGGGGCGTTCATCTACGTATTGCATGACTGGTATCATGGGAATAATCGAGCCAGCACGCACATATAATGGCATTTGCTCAAGTGGTGCGTGTGCCAAGATGTGGGTTGGGCCTGTAAAAGCCTCACCACTCCACCAGTCAAACCACTGACCTTCAGGTAAATATACAGCACGATATTCAACACCCGGACGATAAATTGGTGCTGCTAGCAATGATGAACCTAACATTAGTTGGTCTGCGAGGGTGAAAGTCTTCGGGTCATTGGGAAAATGATAGAGCAGAGGACGCACAATCGGTGCGCCAGTAGTTGCGGCTTCCCAGAAAAGGGTGTAAATATAGGGCAGTAGTTGGTAACGGAGTTCAATATACTCGCGGCAAATTTTTTCAACGCGATCGCCAAATGTCCAAGGTTCGTGCTGTGCTGTAGTTAAGGCTGAATGTCCCCGCATCAAAGGGTAAAGCATTCCTAGCTGCATCCAACGAGCAAACAGTTCTGCCGTCGCATTCCCTGCAAATCCCCCAATATCTGCACCCACAAAGGCAATGCCCGACAACCCCAAGTTACAGAGCATTGGTATGGACATTTCTAAGTATTCCCACAGAGAATGATTATCTCCTGTCCATACTGCTGACCAACGCTGAACGCCAGCAAATCCAGAACGTGTCAACAAAAAAGAGCGTTCTGTGGGACGGTATCTTTCAAGTGCTTGATAAGATGCCTGTGCCATCATTAGCCCATACAGGTTATGGGTTTCAGCATGGGTGGTTTTTTCGTCAGTCGGCCCTTGCGGTGCATCCAGAGGAAAGACAATTTTGTCACCAGGGTCACCAAACGGGCGATCGTTTAGCGCAGGTTCATTCATGTCGTTCCAGATGCCAGCAATACCAATGTCAGTTAGGCTGCTTAGTAAACTTCCCCACCAATCTCGAACTTCTGGTTGTAGATAATCAGGAAATACAGCTTTGTCAGGCCAAACATAGCCGTGAAATAGCTCACCATTGGTTTCACGGATAAAATAATCGTTCTTTAATCCTTGATCAAATACTTTGTAATCTGCTTCTGGCTCGTACTTGACTCCCGGATCGACAATTGTTACTAGTTTAAAGCCGTCTTGCTTGAGATTTTGGATTAGTTCTTCAGGGTTAGCAAATCGCTTCTGACTCCAAGTAAAAACCCGGTAGCCGTTCATGTAGTCAATATCTAAATGGATAACATCACAGGGAATTTGCCGTTGACGAAATTCACGCGCCAGTTTGTGTACTATATCTTGTGATTCGTAACTCCAGCGACACTGCTGGTAACCTAATGACCATCGAGGTGGTAAGGGCATCCGTCCGGTTAGCTGGGTGTAAGTATGAAGAATTTTTGCAGGTTCAGGCCCATAAATAATGTAGTAATCGAGTTCACTTCCTTGAGTTTCCATCCGCCAGACTCCAGGTTGCTGTGCGCCCAGATCGAATCTGCTCCAAAAAGTAGTATTAAAAAAAAGTCCGTAGCCCAATCCCGGACGGAGGGCAATAAAAAAGGGAATCGACTGATACATATTATCTGTCAAGACCCCATAATCGAGCGCATCAGTTGTCCAATTGGTTCTTACTTTTGAGCGCTGATCGAGCAAACCAGTAGATTCGCCAAAACCATAGAAATGTTCCTCAGTTTCTATGCGTTTCCACCCAGCGATCGCACCAGTCCGCCACCCCATCCCCATGTCTGCATCCTCAGCAAAAGGCTGTCCTGCTGAGTCAAAGCACTGGATACGGCAAGGGTCGCGGGAGACGACAATAGATATTTGTTCGGTTGTAATTTCTATAGTCTCTGCTTTTTCTTGTACCTCAAACGGCACTTTTGACCATTCTTCATCCGCTTGTGCTACTGCCCAGGAGCGCCTGGGTAAAAATTCCCCACTTGGTGTCATCCGTACCCGAATTAAGTTCGGTGCCAAGACACTAATCTTCACACAGGGAACGCCGCATTTGAGCAGGATATGACGCTCATCTTGTTGTATTGCTTCTACTGCTCCCAGCATTGACCAAGACGACTCGGTTGTGTGCAGTTGTCCAAAGTATTGCGGCATAATCCCTGATTAAAAGATAACTACTTTCCCCAATTGAGGTTCACATAAACTACTATTAAAAGCTTGTATCTTTAGGCATAGCAGAGACGAAATTTATGGCGGTTTTTAAGTATTTATACTATGATTGAAATGGGAAATGCAGAGTAGTCCAATCAGACCTAATTATATTTACATCAGAGTAAAGTTTTTGGTGTCACTGAAACTAGCTTGCATCATACCTAACTGGCTTAGTGAGAGCAAGGTTCATTTGCTTCATCGACGCTAGTGTAGTCTTCGCTGTGTAGCTCCAGATTAAAGGCACTAAAGCAGAGTTTTAAAGTTTTTTGGTCTACATTTCCACTTAAAGACCATAATTTACTCAAAGTTTTAGTAGAAACATGAATCCGCGAGCTTAGTTGTTCTAGACTCAAATGTTCGCCTTTATTTTCTGCTATCTCTACAGAAAGAATTGCTGAGTGTAAGCGTTTAATTCCAGTGGAAGTTAGTACAACTCCTCGTTTGCGTTTACGTTTGTATTGTTTTATTTGATACATTTTTTCTTTGAGCCTTTCTTCTAATTAAGTATTAAATAGTAATATTTTTGACATTTAATAGAAAATAAATATAGTATTAATAGTAATTTTTAATACAGTTAAATTTAATTTTTAGAGAATTCATTAGAACTCTAATAAATTAAATTACACTATATCAGCTTGATAGTAAATACTTTATATAAATTATCGACTTTTCTTACTTTTCTTACTTTTACTCAGTGTTTTGATGATTGTCTTGCAAAAACTGTTTAAATAAATGAATGCGTTGTATTTGCCTGAGTTTCTATAAAATATGTAATATTTTTAACAGATATAAATTCATTACTTTTTCTGAGTAGTTATAGAACTATAAGTATAACGATGTGAAAAAACCAAACTATATTAATAAAAATTAAATAGACTCAAACCCTCTTCTCCCCTACCTAATTGTTGAGCGTAGTCGAAACACTGCCTTATCCCAACAATAAATATTCACACCGACCTACTATACTACTGAGTATTAATATTTATTAGACTTCTTGCATGAATCAAGATCCCTCTCCCAAGTTTAGGAGAGGGACTTTGAGGTTTAATCTCCTTCTAGCAATATTGCCAGAAGGGGTTGGGGGTTGAGGGTAGTTTTTGTATTCATCGCACTAAAGCCCTAGACAGCTTCGACGGCTACTAGGGCTATAGATAAATCAGAATTAGGCAATATTTAGCTGTAACAAACTACAATTAGCTAAAATTAAAACCTGGACAAGTATTTTTTACTATTATTCTAGATTCCCTGCTTCTTGAATTAATTGCTTGAGCTGTTCAAAAGTAATGGTTCGGTCTTGGTTGAAATGCTCATGTATCTTGCCATTTGTCAATCCTATGATTAAGGGGCTCAAACCGATATTTCCCATCAACTCATCACTGGATAGTTCTCCATCTCGATCGGAATCTAAGGATTTAAAAAACTCTTGAACGGTTTGTTGAGATAGTGCCATGATTTTTTTAATTAATTTTTCAATGTAAGTATCTTGAAATTTTGACAATAAATCAAGGAAAGTTAAGACACTTAAGACAGTTAAGGAATATTTAATAATTTTTTTGTATTTAATCGCACTAGTAATTCTGTCACTTAAAGCATAAACTTCTAAGATACACATTACTTTTCAAACATCCTCTAACAGCAGTTACTCAACTGCGATCGCATTTTACCTTCTTTCTTCAGTAACTAAGGTGAGACTAACCCATTCGCCTTTGTCGTTATAGCTGCGAATCATCCGCTGGCGGAGGTTTGGTTGGATTAACCAACCCGCTTCTAAGAATAAAGGTTGACGTAATTGCACCTTTAGTGGTGAAACTGTAGAACCGCCATCAGGTAGCAGTAATACTTGTATCTGCTTTTCGGGATTTTCATCAAACAGAACGATAGAACCTTTAATAGTAGCAGTTGAGGTAAGTGTGCGTTCTCCAAAAGAAGTACTTTGAATTAATCGCCCAGTATCATCTAATTGTAATTTTAGAGTTGTAGAGTAAGTATCAGGCGATCGCCAATCTCGATATATTGTCACTGCTTGACCTTGCCATTCTCCTAACAAGTCATTTAACTGCAAAGGTGGACGTTCTGCGGCTGGGGTTCCAGCTAGATGTTCTCTAATTAAGACTAATTTATTGAACTGACCGCTTTTATCAAACACTTGCACAAAACGCAAGCGGCGATTTTCATGAACAAAAGCGAGTTCTGCGCCAAATTCGGAAAATGGGCCTATCTGAATTACACCTTCCGAAAATGACCCATTTTCAAAAAACAGCAGACCCCCTCCTACAGAACTAAATTCTCTAACCATATCTCGTCCCGAACGGCTCAAAGTTAGGCGCACTGCCTCGTTATTATTCAAACCTTCTAGGGAAAGACGGCTAGGAGTATCGTCTAGAAGTGTACCTTGGGGAGAAATACTGGCAAATGAACCTTCCCACACACCGAGATTTTGCAGAAAACATTCCCATTGTGATTTCATAGTGATTTTGTCCTTTGTTATTTGTCATTGGTCATTTGTCATTTGATTAGTCTTGTCAAGTTGATATATAGGTTTAATTTGATATTCGTTGAATTTAAAACTTCAGTTGTTTTTTAAAAAATTGAAAACTCCGAGTTCAGAGGTCGAAGTTTCGAGTTCAGAAGCTCAAATGAGTAGAGATTGCAGTCTCATCACAACTCACCCAGACAAGACTAGGCTAGTCAAAGGACAAATGACAAATGACTATCCTTTAGCAAAACGTCTGACAGCAAATAAGCTACCTATTAATCCTACCGTGGCACCGAAGCTCAAGAGAATTACAGGCAATAATAAAATTTGGGCTGGAGTGAGTTGTATTCCGTTGGTGATAACTTGAATAAACTCAGGTTGATTAACTAGCAATTTACCGAGAAACTGTTGAATCACAGAAATAAAACTCCAAGCGATCGCACCACCAACTAAACCAAAAGTAATTCCTTGTAAAATGAATGGGAGGTAAATCCAAATAGAAGTTGCTCCTACGAGTTGCATAATCTCTATTTCCTGGCGTCGCGCCATGACGATTAGGCGAATTGTGGTGGTAGTCACGGCGATCGCTGTTACAGTCAAAATAATTGTAATTGTTAAACTAATCCAGTTTAGACCCTGATGTAACTGAGCAATCCGTTTGACTGCTTCATCGATATACTGCACCGTATCAACTCCTCGTAACTTAGCCAGCTGGGTTGCTAAAGTTGGTACTACTTGAGAATTACGCGCTTTCACCTTAATCTCATCAACCAAAGGATTCTCGCCTAGCTGTTGCGTAACACCCTGAATATCCGAAATTCTCATTTCTTTAACTAACTTACTCCAAGCTTCCTCCTTAGTAATTCTTTGTATGGCTGTTACCTCTGGCATTTTTGCTACCAGTGGTTCAATACTTTGGGCTTGTATATCCGGTTCGAGATAAACTGATACTTCTAGCTGGCTACCGAACTGGTAAAGAAGTTTTTCGACTTGCCAAGAAGTTTGCAAACTCAAGCCAAATAAAAATAATAACACTGTGACAGTGCTGACAGCTGCCCAATTCATCCAACCTCCCCTCAGTAAACCAAGGAAAGTTTCTTTAAGCAGATAGTCAAGTTTCGTCAGAGATTTAAACATAAATCACCCTAGTCTAAAATTCATAATTCATAATTGATAACTCAGAATTTAGAATTTAGAACTCAAAACTGAGAATTTGGGAGTTACAATTGACCGCTTACCACTCAGTACTCCTCAACTAAGAGTTTCTTGAAAATACAGTTCTAACTGGTTTACTAAACATCAGCCACTTGTCGCTGCATGACATAGCGCTGATGGACTTTATTCCCAAACTGCTGGGGTGGTGCTATACGTATCACTTTAAAGCCTAGTTTCTGCCAAAAAGAAAATCCTGGCTGATTTTCTTCGAGAACAGCCAAGAATATAAATTGCCCTTGGTGCTGTGCTACCCAAGTTTCGTAAGCTTGGTAAAGTTGAGAGCCATTACCTTTGCCTCGATGTTCTGGAGCTAACATCATTAACCCTATCCACCAACTTTTGTCATCAGGATAATGCCGAATGGTTTCAAGCATTCCCACAAGGGTGTCATGTCCATCGAACAAACCAAATATAAATTTATCTTCTGCTGTTTTACCTTCAGGTAGAGCTAAAAATTCATCAGCAGCAGCAGAAGATAAAGGTGGATGTCCATCTGTCAAGATTGCGTAGTCACTACATTGCTCGTAAAGATGTTGAAGAATGCGTTCATCGCTGGGGTTGAGTTTTTTGATTGTGTACTCAGTATTTGGGATTACAAACTCCAAAGAGATGTTCATAGTCATTAAATATCTATTTTTTTATTTTTTTAATTACCGCACAGAGTATTTATTTTTCCAACGTCTTCGCGGACATCGCCGCTTCATCTACATCAAGGCAACTATCAGATGATTAGCGTTCGCTCTACTTTTGGGATTGTCTAGCAAAATCGCATTGCTCCCACTCAGCACGTACTAGTGACGAGCTTGATAGAATTAGAGTAGTAGGAATTTTCACTATTTAGCCATCAAGACTCATGCCTTCTGAAATAGCTGTTGAGAAAAAAAAGTTAAAAAATCCGCCTTTGGAGCTTCATTATTTAGGCGATCGCGTGCTGCGTCAAGCTGCTAAGCGGATATCTAAAGTTGATGACGAACTCCGCCAAATAGTGCGCGAAATGCTGCAAACTATGTACAGCAAAGATGGCATTGGTTTGGCTGCACCCCAAGTGGGAATTCACAAACAACTAATCGTCATTGACCTGGAACCAGAAAATGCAGCCAATCAGCCTTTGGTGCTGATTAACCCCACAATTAAACAAGTCAGCCGCGACATCTCCGTTGCCCAAGAAGGATGTTTAAGCATTCCCAACGTATACCTAGATGTGAAGCGCCCTGAAGTCGTGGAAATTGCCTATAAAGACGAGTACGGTCGTCCCAAAATTTTAAAGGCTAATGACCTCTTAGGACGCTGCATTCAGCACGAAATGGATCATCTCAACGGTGTGGTGTTTGTAGACCGTGTGGAAAACTCCTTGACTTTAGCTCAGGAGCTATCTAAGAATGGCTTCTCGTACCAAGCGGTGAAACCAGTAGCATAGGGGACTCAGTAGTGTATTTAACTCCAAAAAGCGGTTTGTTTCTGGGTGGTTGTTGTGTAAGTGCGATCGCAGCCGTCGGTTCGATTTTTGAACTCAGTTACGGACAACCAGATTTAGGTGTCACAACCACGGCAATTATTCTCGCATTGAGTATTCCACTCACAGGATTATTTTTCTTTGCCGCAGTGAGGGACGCAAGGGCTAACATGAAATAAGCATCAGGTACATAAGAAAGGTAAATGGATGAACTAAAGAATACTAAATTCATCCTTTTACCTTTTATTTTTGTTCTATATCTTCTACTGCTCCTAAGGCTTTGAGAGTATTTATCTGTGCCGATGTTAATCCTGTTACCCCAGTGATATTCATTGCTTCGTAGGGTTTTGGCGATCGTAGTGTTTTTAGGCACTTACCCGTCGATATATCCCAAAGTTTAATTGTTTCATCTTGGCTGCCACTGGCTAAGGTTTGACCATCTGGACTGAAGACTACTGACAATACTTCCAAAGAGTGTCCCTGTAAAGTTTTCAACGATTCTCCTTTATTGAGATTCCAGAGTTTGACTGTTCGATCGTCACTACCACTTGCTAGCAACTTGCCGTCTGGACTGAAAACAACTGACCTGACCCAGTTAGTATGTCCTTGCAAAACTTCTAAGCGTTCACCAGATTCGACGTTCCACAGTCTCACTGTTTGGTCTTCACTCCCAGTAGCCAATATTTCACCATTCGGACTGAAAGCTACTGACCTAACCCAATTGGTATGTCCATCTAAAGCTTTTAGGGCTTTACCAGAGTTGACATCCCACAGTCTGACTGTTTGCTCGTCACCACCACTTGCCAGTAGCTTGCCATCTGGACTAAAAGCTATTGACCAAATCCAAGAGGTTTTCCCCTGCAAAGCTCGCAAGTAGTTGCCAGATTGGACATCCCACAGTCTCACTGTTTGGTCTTCGCAGCTACTAGCGAGAATATTGCCATTTGGACTGAAAGCCACTGACCAAATCCAATTAGTATGACCCCGCAAAACTTTCAAGCAGTTGCCAGATTGGACATCCCACAGTCTTACTGTTTGGTCTTCGCTTCCGCTGGCTAAGGTTTTGCTATCGGGACTAAAAACAATTGAGCTGACTCTACCAACATGCTCGTGCAGAATTTTTAGGCATTCACCAGAGTGAACATCCCACAGTTTCACTGTCTGGTCTTCACTACCACTTGCCAGTAGCTTGCCATCTGGACTGAAAGCCACTGACCTGACCCAATTGGTATAGCCTTGCAAAACTTTCAAACATTTACCAGAGTTGATATCCCATAATCTTACTGTTTGGTCATCACTACTAGTTACAAGTAGCTTACCATCTGGACTGAAAGTCACTGACCAAATCCATTTGGTGTGTCCTTGCAAAGTTTTCAGGCATTTACCAGAGTTGATGTCCCATAATCTTACTGTTTGGTCTTCACCGCCACTTGCAAGTAGCTTGCCGTCTGGACTAAAAGCCACTGACCAAACCCATTTGGTGTGTCCTTGCAAAGTTTTCAGGCATTTACCAGAGTTGACATCCCACAGTTTCACTGTTTGGTCTTCACTGCCACTTGCCAGTAGCTTGCCATCTGGACTGAAAGCCACTGACCAAATCCAATTAGTGTGTCCTTGCAAGGTTTTCAGGCATTTACCAGAGTTGACATCCCACAGTTTCAATGTTCGATCGTCACTGCTACTTGCCAAGACTTTACCATCTGGGTCGAAAACTACAGAATTTACCCGACTAGTATGTTCCTGAAAGGTTTTCAGGCATTTACCAGAGTTCACATCCCACAGTTTTATTGTTTGGTCATCACTACCACTCGCTAAGATTTTACCATCTGGGCTGAAAGACACTGACCAGATCCAATTAGTGTGTCCTTGCAAGATTTTAAGACATTCACCAGTGTAAACGTCCCATAATCTTACTGTTCGATCGTCACTGCCACTTGCTAAGGTGTTACTATCCGGACTGAACGCGACTGACCATACCCGCCTAGTATGCCCTTTACAAGTGAAAAGTTGTTTGCCATCAAAGTTCCACAAACGAACTTTACCATCAGCATCACCTGTAGCCAAAAATTTACCATCGGGGCTAAATGTCACTGATAAGATACTCCCGAAGGTTTCTGTAAAAATTGACTTAGATAAGTCTGAGTAAGCGAAATTGAGATCGTGCAAATTTTTACCTTGCAAGTAGGCTTGCCAAACAGCTAGATAAGAAAAGTTATAGCCATTTAAATCGGCCTGTAGTTGACACAGTAAATTAAGAGTATTACCCCCTGCATACCCTGGTTTTACAGCGGATTTGTCTCGCAATTTATCTAGAATTTGGGTTAGTTTGTCTCTAACATATTTTGGAGTTATAAAAATATTGAGTAACCTTTCGGCAACTGGCTTCAGAATGAGGCGAATTTGGATATCTCTAACATAATTTTCAGCAGTAGCTCCTATCAAGGCATGACTATTGAAAAGTGCAATTTCACTACTGGTAATTTCTTGGCAGACTTGTTCAATCAGTTTGTCAGTGATGTATTCCATCACCACAGGTTGGAGCGTGAATAGTGCAGATGTTTTCTCACTTATTTGCTCAATTAGCGATCGCCTGCGTAGTGATTCTACTGCCTCTAGTAATTCTCTTTTTAAAAAAGGACTTATAATATCATCTAGCAAATCTTCTAGTGAAACTGCTTCACGCTTAATTGCCAACCAGTAGATGATTTCTTTTTCTAGATCCGATGTCCGCTCAAACTGCTGCTCTAATAAATTACGCGTGTCGCCAAAAATTATCTCTCCTTCATTTAAAAAGGCAGCGATATTACCATCAAATAATTGCCTGATTGTCTCAGACACAAGCTTTAATGCCAAGGGATTACCTGAATAATTCTCAACCAATTTTGTCCAACTGGTAGGTTCACCTTCCAAGTCTTTATCTTTAAGAATTTCTTGTACTTCTGTTTTTTCCAATCTGGGTAGTGATAATGTTCTGACTCGTGCTCCCTCTAATGGTGCAAATTCTTTGGGTTTTTCGCGAGAAGTTAGCACTAAGCAGCTTTGATGAGGTTCTTCTCCTACCCGTTTGAGTAGCTGACCATAACCTTCATATCCTTCTGTATAATGTCCGGCGCAATCGCCCGGTTGCAAAATTGTCTCGACATTATCCAAGACCAAAAGACAATGCTGTTTTCGTAAATATTTAATCAGTAAGGTTATTTGATTATCTACGGTTTCTGGTATATCAATTTCTTTTTCATCAGATAAAAATACGATTAGGTTAGCCAAGAGTTCTTTGAGAGGTGGGGCATTGCGGAGCGATCGCCAAATCAAGTATTCAAAATCAGACTCTACTTCCTCTGCTAGCTTTACACACAAAGTGGTTTTGCCAATTCCCCCCATCCCTAATAGTGCTACTAATCGGCACTTATCCTTGACAATCCATTGCTTTAGGCAAGACAATTCTGCTCCTCGTCCGTAAAAGCTACCACTGATACTAGGTGCTTCGCCCCAATCTAGAGGCTTGCTGGCATAGGGTTTCACGCTAACTAAAGATACTCGATACTCACTTTCAATCACTTGCTGTAACTTAGTGAGTTTTCCCGGACCAGCACCGCTGACATGAAATTTTTTATAAACCTCGCTTAATCTTTTGCGTACTGCTTCGGCGCTAATATTTAATTCTTTGGCGATCGCATTAGGCGATTTGTCGTCGACCACACCAAACAAGACCTCTAACTCACTACTGGATACACCCCGTTCTTGGGCTAAAGCCACAACAAAGTTTTGGGGAATCGCACTCATGCTCTCACCAATACAAACTACACTCCCAATGTTAGCTCACTATGTGAGAATTCAATCTCTCATAAGCTAACGGCCTATAATTACTGTCTATTACTATGGTGGTTTTGTGATAAACAATTTTCTTACTCGATTGCTTGACTAAGTAACTTAGTTACTTTATAGTGAGTTTAACACTGGTTTATTGAGTAACTGAGTAAGTTTACCGTTAACTCTATGAAACTTAGTGAGTAATGCATCGATTTTGAAGATTGTCAAAAAGGCAAGTATGTTGTCTTTTGGAAATTGCATTTTAGGGTTTGATGCGCGTAATCTGCGTTCTGCGTTATCACGAGCATTTAGCACCTAATATCGATTTCCAGATTGTCATTGCAAATTATTTAAGAGCTAATTGTGTTCGGATAAACCTTTTCTCTCTACTTGCCCTAATACATAAATTTCTTTGACTCAACTGTATTAATTTAGGAGCTTAATTTTCACCATCTACAAATACCAAGCTAACTCAATTTAGGAGTATAGCTGTAGTTTTCCTTGACCTGCTAGGAGCAATGTTGTAACTATTCGCTCCTTACTTGGCATAGTCGAGTATGCGCTGGCTAACAAGATTCAACTGTCAAAAAAGGATAAAAACTATGAATACCAATCTTAAAAACGACGAAAACCACTTATTTAAGTGGGCTACTAAAGGGCTGAAGTTTTTTCTCTTTACTCTGCTTGGTTTGGGAATTGCCTTGATTATATCCAAAGTGCTTGGTGCCGTCTCGCTCGCAGGGATATTATTATCCGCAGTTGTATGGCAATGGTTGTTTCGGATAGCAGCGATTTTGTTTTGTTTGTTTGCGATCGCCATGATTATCGAATCTTGGCGTTAGTTTTTACCTGTCTATGTAGAGAACAGGTGCGACTCAAATCTCATGCTGAAACTTAATCAATTGCCTTTGGCTATCTTTTACTTCAGCCAAAAGCTTCTTCAAAGGAAATTTTACCATGTCAAACAACAGCAACAGCCCTGTGGGAGAAACACTTTCGCCTATTTTAGTCATCTTAGTGGCGGGGTCAATTTCGTTGGCAATTGTCAACAAAGATAATCACCCAGCATACTTCGATATTGTTAAAATCGCTATGGCATATAGCTTTGGCTCCATCAAGTCTCAAGGAAAAACTAAAGATTCCGATAAGCACAACGATCTAGATGACAATGAGGACGGTAATAAAAAATAGCTGTGTGGGGATTGAATAAAATCCCTGTAGAGACGTAGCACTGCTACGTCTCTACATTCTTTTTTGGAGATTGTTCACTTTAATAGGGGTATTCCTCACTCCTTGTCCCGCTACTGCTAACAGCATTCTTAACTCAATAGTCACCAACTACTTGATAAAAATCGTACATCGCGCTAGTCTTCATGGACGTAACTGCACGCTGTGATATCAGGCGATGATAAATCAATCTTCTGCGAAAATTCCCTCTTGCACTTGGAGTCGTCCCATTGGTTTAGGTTGGGACAAGCCCTACACTGTCCGCTACGCAAGTAATCTTGATGATGGCCCTTGGCATGGTATGCCCTTAGGTGGCTTTGGTGCAGGTTGCATCGGTCGTTCTTCGCGGGGAGACTTTAATTTATGGCACATCGATGGCGGTGAGCATATCTTCAAAAACGCCCCCGCCTGTCAATTTAGTGTATTTGAGTTCAATGGTACATCTTCCCAAGCCTACGCTTTGTCTACCCAAGCACCTGAGGATGGTAGTCTCAGCGCATGGCAATGGTATCCAGTAAGTAAGGACAGGGGAGAAGTTAATTCCATCAATCAACGCCAAACTGGCGAATATCATGCTTTATATCCCCGTAGCTGGTTTGTGTATGAAAATGTTTTCCAAGCACAGTTGACTTGCGAACAGTTTTCTCCTGTGTGGGCAGCCAATTACCAAGAAACTAGCTACCCTGTAGCAGTGTTCCTTTGGAATGCTCACAACCCCACAAATGCACCTATTACTCTCAGCATCATGCTTACCTGGGAAAATATGGTGGGCTGGTTTACCAATGCTCTCAAATCTCCTCAAGTGCGGGTACGCGATGATGGTAGTCCAGTTTATGAATACCAACCACGCTGGCGTGAAAGTCAAGGAAACTATAACCAGCTTGTTGAAAATGCTGAACAATTTGGTTGTATTTTAAGTCGAGTTGCTAGTGAAAAACCTTTACAAGAAGGGGACGGAACTTGGTGTATTGCAACGTTAAAACATCCCCAAGCAGAAGTATTTTATCACACCCAGTGGAATAGCATTGGTATGGGCGAAGATGTGTGGGAAACCTTTGCCCAAGATGGTTCTTTATCTAATTATCAAGACACAACTCCAGCAACAGAAAATACACAACTAGGAACTGCGATCGCCCTTCGTTTTACTCTCCAACCAAGCGAAACTCTAGAAATCCCTTTTGTCTTGGCTTGGGATTTGCCGATTACGGAATTTGCCGCCGAAATAAATTATTATCGCAGATATACAGACTTTTTTGGTAAAGATGGTAGTAATGCTTGGACGATCGCATCCACTACTTTAGAACAATATCAAACCTGGCGATCGCAAATTCAAAATTGGCAACAACCCATTCTCGACCGCAAAGATTTACCTTCTTGGTTCAAAATGGCGTTATTTAATGAGCTTTACGACCTCACCAGTGGTGGTACTCTTTGGAGTGCGGCATCAAAACTTGACCCCATCGGTCAGTTTGCGGTGCTAGAGTGCTTAGATTACCGTTGGTATGAAAGTCTAGATGTGCGGTTATACGGCTCTTTTGCTTTGCTAATGCTGTTTCCAGAATTGGAAAAATCAGTGATGCGGGCATTTGCACGGGCAATTCCTGAAGGTGATGAAACTCCCCGAATCATTGGCTATTACATGACAATCAAGGCAGAAAGTCCGCTTGCTGTCCGCAAAGCCGCTGGTGCAACACCCCACGATTTAGGCGCACCGAATGAACACGTTTGGGAAAAAACTAATTACACCAGCTATCAAGACTGCAATTTATGGAAAGATTTAAGTAGTGATTTTGTATTGCAGGTATACCGAGATTTTCTGCTTACGGGTGCTGAGGATGTAGAATTTTTAGCAGATTGCTGGAATGCGATCGTTCAAACCCTCAACTACTTAAAAACTTTTGACCTAGATGGCGATGGGATTCCGGAAAATTCTGGAGCGCCTGACCAAACATTTGATGATTGGCGGTTACAAGGTGTCAGCGCTTATTGTGGAGGATTGTGGTTAGCAGCGCTAGAAGCTGCGATCGCTATCAGTAATATTTTGTTAGAAAAAAACCCTGGCGATCGGGGCAACTTAGCGCTTCAAAAATCCACTTATGAAGCTTGGTTAGAACAATCCCGCCCAATCTACCAAGAAAAACTTTGGAACGGACAATATTATCGACTTGATAGTAAAAGTGGTTCTGATGTGGTAATGGCAGATCAATTATGCGGACAGTTCTACGCCCGCTTGCTAGGATTACCCGATATTGTACCGAGCGATCGCGCCCTCTGTGCCCTGAAAACTGTTTATGATGCCTGCTTTTTAAAATTCTGCGATGGTCAGTTTGGTGCTGCTAATGGTGTTCGTCCTGACGGTTCTCCAGAAAATCCCAAAGCGACTCATCCTCTGGAAGTTTGGACAGGAATAAACTTCGGCTTGGCGGCTTTTCTTGTGCAGATGGGAATGAAGGATGAAGCATTAAAGTTGACACAAGCTGTGGTGCAGCAAATTTACGACAATGGATTACAATTTCGCACACCTGAAGCTATCACCGCAGCTGGTACTTTTCGCGCTTGCACTTACCTGCGGGCAATGGCAATCTGGGGAATTTACTTAGTGACTAATTTGGCAAATCTACCCTCTCCTGACTTAGAAAAATAGCTGAATTTTGATTGTTATATCGTGTCCGACAAATCAACCTTAATATGTCATTGGGAATGAAACGAGGCAATCATAAGACTTTTAGGATTGCTTGTTTACGGTTGCAATGACGGTTATTTGAACGGACATAATATTATTCCTTTTCCAATAACAAAATTCCTTAATCCTTTTTTCTCACAAGCAGGGGCAATAACGGCGCACCACCAACTAGGAATGAAATACCTTATTTGACAACTTCCCACTCCTTGATTTTTGCCCATAACGGCAAAAGTCACAGTTGACATTTGTGATTTTATTTTTCTAGTGTTCCGGAAGCAGAGAAAAATTTCAGTAATGGTAAGAGTTGAAGGATTAAGAATTGAAGACTATTGTTTCAAAAATGCAAATATTACTAGCTTTAGCCATAAATATTGCTAAAATCCCCAAGGCTATGGTCAGGATAAAGACACCAAGATGCAGACGCCACAATTTTAGCTATCTTGACCCAGTCCAACCCAGACATCACTCAACTATGAAGTGCTAACAGTTGCAGTGAATTGAAATAAGTTGGATTTATATCATAACTCATGAATAGCTCATTGACAAGAAATTTCTTATCCATTTGTCTGGCAATCAGAAGAATGCGATCGCCCACTGATTGAGAACCTAACAATTCTGACTTAGGAACGCCAATTTCATTATAACTTAACTTTGTACCATCATTTTTTCGAGATTATAATCTATAACCCTTGTGAGACAAAGCTTTTACCAAAACTTTTTATTTCAGCTTTTTAGTCAAAAAATAAACTCTTAAACCTTGCCCAGTCTAAGATTTAAAAATTAGGTGTGATTTTTTCCCAAAGCGATGGAAGAGTGTTAAACCGAGCTATCCTCCTTAAATAAGGCACTCATCAGTTAATTATAGTAATTAATATTTACTGTTAAAAAACTTTATAACTATAAATTAATTTAAATTAATTCTAATTTTTTTATAAAAACAGCTATTATCTATTACTTTTTGTCTACTTATATAATGTATATAATTAATTAAATATAATTGATATCTCATCTTATTTATTTCAGTTTTTTATTAAAATCTAACATTACAACTAATATTAACTTTTACTCTTTAAGCTAATATAATTAATTTCTGGATCTAAAAAATATTTAATTTTTTATTATAACCTACCATTAGGCTTATTATAATTTGCTGATCTAGTATAACTTTTGAATAATTCAAATCTTTATATTATATATAAAGATTTTTAGTAAATTTAATTTATATACTAAAAAACTCCTTAAAAAAGTTTAAGAGAAAATAAACCATTTTACTCTTTTAAGAAGAAAATCTTTTTAATAAATCCATCTATTGATTTCTTGTAATACTCTATATCCTCCTAAATATATAAATTGTTTTAACTTAAGGTTAATGCTATTATTATCTAGCAATAAGACAATAATAAGAGTTTAAATTTAATATTGTCTGAGGGGTCTTACCCCTCATTAATTACCTAAAACAGACAATATTAAAAGTTGCACAATATATAAGTGAATATTTAACTTTACTCGATAAATTAGTTGAAAAATCTGCTATATTGTCAAATGACATCAGCAGTAAAAAATAGTATAAACCCAAATTGCATTGTGAAGGCTGAGTGATGAATATTTTTTTGTAATAGCCTAAAAAAGTTTGTAAATTTACCGGAATGCTTTAATTTTACTAGTAATAGTTGATACAGGCAAAAATTCAGATAAATTTATTGAATTAGGAGTTGAAAAAGGTTAAGAGGACAAAACTGCATCTACTAATAGCTACTAATAGCTACATTGAGACTTCAAAGCTCTGAGAGCCAATCATAATCTGGGAAATTTATCTTTGCACGTGTTAATGGATTGTTATCCCTCGTCAATATATAACGTTGTCCTCTTATGATTATTTCCTTAAAGTGATTAAACAGCTGTAAAAAGGCTAGTGCAGTTTGTAAGCCTCAATTAAAACATCAACAATCGCATAAACCAAACTACTTTACTTCACCCAAGAGACCTAAAGACTATGAATCAAGACATTGCTAGTATTAGTAGTAACTTAGATAAGGCAATGAAGCCTCAACAATTTGATAAAGTAGTTGAAGCAATTCTTGCCGGAAAGTATTCCTGGGCATGTGTTTTAATGCTGCGATTTGCTGGTTATAATCCACTTCATTACATTCCATATCGTACTTATAATCGCTTGCTCAAAGAAAACTCTCAAGCGAGCAGGATAAACCAACAGCAAAGTGAAAACCTAAAACTGCTCAAACAGCCCAATGATTCCAGATCCGAAAAGAATGTATCATCAAGTTGCTTAACTAAAATTAAAGAGAGAGCTTATCTGGAAGTAGTTGGAAAGCAAAAAACAGAAATATGTGGTGGTAATTTAGATCGGAGATTGGCGCAGTAAATTAACGAAGACCAATCAATCGAATCACAAATAAAAGCAAAAATACCAAGGTATTTGTTTGATAAACTGTAGATTCAATTAAAAAATTTGCATCAAGAGATTTTGCCTGAGAGTTGATTGAGTCTCTATAGCAGTCCTAAATCTTTTGTGAAATATTACTATTGTTGGCTGTTGAAAGCCAGTTGCTAACCTACAGGAACGATAAAAGCAAACAACTCTTGGAAAATACGCAACCTACTAGCTCCTGTTAACAATCAACAGCCACTACTGATATTTTTCACTTTCTGATATTAGGATTGCTATAAGATCCTGCCATGCTATTCTTTAATACATGGCAGATTTTTCATAAATCTGCCAAAATGGCAAATATGTACTGATAATATTGATAAAATCAAAATAACAACTTCAAGCAAAATAGAGGTATTGGCAAGCAAGTTAATTTAAAAAATAAAACTAACCTGGATTATCTTTTGTTTATAAATTTTCAATTTATATAGTAATTACTGGAAGTTAAAAACTTGAATAACTTCCAGTTTTCTATTGCAAACAAAAATAGGTTGAGCAAATTGATTGCCCAACCTATTTTTATAGGTATTCTCAATATAAAAATGAATTAAACCTTGGCTAATTCTGGAATAGGACGTTTGCTGTTGCGAATTGCTGTAATAGCCTCTGCATAATCATTGGCGTTAAACACAGCTGAACCAGCAACAATCGCATTGGCTCCAGCTTCTAAAACTTGCCAGGTATTATTTGCCTTCAGTCCCCCATCTACTTCAATCCAGGGGTCAAGACCACGTTCATCACACATTTGGCGTAGCTTGCGGATTTTGGGTAACACACCAGGGATAAAGCTTTGACCACCAAAACCAGGGTTGACGCTCATAATTAGTACTAAATCGCACAAATCTAAAACGTATTCAATTAGTTCTAGAGGGCTACCAGGATTAAGTACAACTCCAGCTGTTTTACCAAGCTCTTTAATTTGCCCCAAGGTACGGTGCAGGTGTGGAGAAGCATTATGTTCGCAGTGTACGGTGATATGATCGGCACCCGCCTTAGCAAAATCCTCTACATACTTTTCTGGCTCCACAATCATCAAATGGACATCCAGAGGCTTGGTTGTAATCGGACGAATCGCCTCCACAATCAGAGGACCTATTGTAATATTAGGTACAAAACGACCATCCATTACATCAACATGAATCCAATCTGCTCCAGCCGCGTCTATGGCGCGAATTTCGTCACCCAGACGACTAAAATCGGCTGATAGGATAGATGGAGCAATTACAATGGGCTTTTGAGATAGGTTTTGGGTCATGGCTAGTGGGTTTTCAAGCGTCCTCGTCTGTAAACATTGTAACCAAATATTGAGCCAGATATTATAACTTTGATCCCAGCTTTTTTAGGCATTGGGAAGTGGAGAGGTGGAGACGCACGGGGACAGGGAGAATAATAACTCCTAACGGGCTAAACGCCCCGCTACCGCTAACAGCACTGCGATGTCCAATGACGACAAATGACAAATGACTAATAACAAATAACAAATGACTAAAAAACAAACCTGGATAATTTGGGGATTGAGTGCTTCGTGTTTGAGTGCGCCAGTAATTGCTTCTGTTTTAGAATCTCCCTTGGGAACTAACGGCATTGATGCTCTGAAACTACACCAAACTCCTTATAATTTAATCGGTCGCAAGATTGCTATTGGTCAGGTAGAAATTGGCCGCCCAGGAATGTTTGGCTGGGATAAAGCAGTGTCTAAAAACCGTGCCATATCTTTAGCAGCAGTCTTCTTACGCAATGGTCCAGCTAAGTCAAATAGCGGTGTTGACCCCCATGCTTACAATGTTGCTGGTGTGATGGTGAGTCATGACAAAGGCATACCGGGAGTTGCTCCGGGGGCGCGACTTTACTCGTCTGCTGTTGGTTCAACTAGAAACATGGGTCAGGCGGAAGAGTGCTTATCAGCCCAGCATATCGCTCTGCAAAATGGTGGCGATGTCCGTGCAATTAACTTTAGCTTTGGTGAACCTTTAAGCCGCGATCCTCGACCAGAGGCTACTTTAGACGGCAATGCTTTATTAACTTTATGTGTTGACTGGTCTATTCGCGTTCATGATGTTTTGTATGCGATCGCTGGCAACCAGGGAAAAGGTGGTATTCCTATTCCTACAGATAACTTTAACGGCATGAACGTCGCTTTCTCATCCCGCAGGGGAGGGATTTTTAACAAAGTAGATGTTGCTAATCTGGCTGGTGCTAATCAAGGAGTAAGTGGGCGACTAGCTGGCAGGGAGTTCGATCTTGATGGGCGTCGCGCTATCAGTATTGTTGCTCCTGGTAATAACATTACTTTACTTAATCCTGATGGCAAATCGAATAAAGTCACCGGCACAAGTTTTGCAGCACCTCAAGTTACCGCAAGTGTTGCTTTGTTACAGGAACTCGGCGATCGACAAATACGCACAAAACAACCGCATTGGAGTACAGATTCTCGCCATCATCAAGTAATGAAAGCTGTATTGCTCAATTCAGCAGACAAAATCCAAGATAGTGGTGATGGTTTGCGCTTGGGAATGACTCGGACGCTTATTGATAAACAAAATCAAGACTGGCTAGCTTCTGATGCTTATCGAGATCCAAAAATTCCTTTGGATGCCCAAATGGGAGCGGGTCATTTAAATGTATTTCGAGCTTATCAGCAATTTAATGCTGGTCAATGGCAGCCATCAGCTGTTGTGCCGCCTATTGGTTGGGATTATCGTACAATCATTGTTGGAAGCTCTGTTGATTATACGTTAGCAAAACCGTTAAAGCAGGGTAGTTTTGTGGCTATTACCCTGAGTTGGGATCGATTAGTAGAACTCAATGATCGCAATAAAAATCAGCAGTATGATGTGGGTGAAAATTTTCGCGATCGCGGCTTGAACAACCTCGACCTTTACTTAATAAAAGCTGACGCTCAAAACTCAAATATCAGCGCTGTTTGTTCCTCAATCAGTCAAGTCGATAGCATACAACATATTTTTTGCCCCGTTGCTGCTACTGGAAATTATCAAATCCGCGTTCAGTTTCGTCAAAAGTTAAATGAAGCAACTCAACCCTATGCTTTAGCTTGGTGGAGTGTGCCTATTAATTAAAAGAAATGTTGGCTGTTAATAGTCAATAGTTAACAGTTAACATTCATCAGTTAACGCCCACTCACTTGCTGTTACAAAAACTGTAACAGTGCCATTTTTCTATTGCACCAGGTGCAATAGTTAATCATTGACGCGGTTTTATGTCAATCCTGAGACACAGATTAACAATTTTTGGCAGGTGAGGTAGCAGAATGAATCGGCAAAAATTTAGTGGTGTAAAAGAAAATTTTCTGCAAAGGCGTTACGGAGTTAGTCTCGGCAGACGTTATGTTCTAGCGGCTGCAAGTGTTGTGATCTTCGGTGTTTTAGGGTGTTCTCAGATCGATAGTAATAAAAGTGCCCTTGCTCAATCTAGTTTACCTCAGTCAGAAACTCCATTGGAAAAAAAAACAGTCAATACTGATACTAAAATCCTTGAGTCTAACAATAAGTTTGGCTTCAAACTTTTTTCAGAAGTTAATAAAAGTGATGGTGGAGAAAAAAATATTTTTCTCTCACCTTCGAGTGTAGCGATCGCCTTAGCAATGACCTACAATGGCGCCAGCGGTTCGACTCAACAAGCAATGGCAAAAACTCTGGAATTACAGGGGATGAATCTGTCAGAAATCAACTCTGCTTACGCAACAATATTAAAGCAGCTTTTAGACAATCCAGATCCGAAAGTCCAACTCAAGATTGCTAACTCGCTTTGGGCGAATCAAGATGTTAAATTTCAGTCTGACTTTCTCAAAAGAACAGAGGATTTTTATCAAGCCCAGGTGAGCAATTTAAACTTTGAAGATGCTACAGCCGTCAACACGATTAATAATTGGGTAAAAGATAATACAGATGGAAAAATCAATAAAATAGTCGGACAAATCGATCCCAATCAAGTGTTGTTTCTGATAAATGCTATATATTTTAAAGGGAATTGGAGTAACGCATTTGATAAAAATCAAACTGCCCAATATCCCTTTAACATCGCATCTGGCAGACAAAAACAATACCCAATGATGTCACAAGACGGTGACTACAAATATTATGAAAACGAACAATTTCAGGCTGTGAGTTTACCTTACGGCAAAGATGGGAAAGTCAGTTTTTATATCTTCTTACCCAAACAAAACTCTAACCTCAAAGCCTTCTCGCAAAACTTGAATTTTGAGAACTGGGAAAAATGGATGACTCAGTTCAACAAACAAAAAGGATTTATTCGCTTACCCCGCTTCAAAACCGAATATGATGTTACACTTAACAATGCTTTGAAAGCTTTAGGTATGGAAGAGGCTTTCAGCAACAAAGCTAATTTTTCTGGCATGGGTAAAAACTTTGCCATTAGCCAAGTTAAGCATAAAACTTTTGTCGAAGTGAACGAAGAAGGCACGGAAGCGGCTGCGGCTACTTCAGTGGGAATAGTAGCAACAGCTTTCAGACAGGAACCAAAACCATTCCGAATGATTGTTGACCGTCCTTTCTTTTGTGCCATTAGGGATAATCAAACGGGAAGTATTTTATTTATGGGTTCAATTGTTGAGCCACAGTAACCAAGGCAAAACTGAAAGTTAAATTTTGCTTTTTACTTTTGCCTTGTACTAATACACCGGGCGCGTAAATAAATTACTCATTCCAAATTATGAAACGCTTGCAGTATAGTAATTACGTACAACTTACGTAGCTTGCTTATCATGCACAGGCGAGTATTACGAATTACGCGCAGCACTACTAGGGTGATGTGGCTTCCGAAATGCTGAGAGCGTTTTTGGCATCGGCTTTCGGGGGGTCGTTTGCAGTAATGGGTGGAGTTATCTCCCCATTAGCACCCTCTTCAGTTTCACTGCTCAGCCCTCCAGGACGCAGCGCACCTAAAGCAGTCTTAATCACAACAGCTGTGGGTACTGCCACAATTACACCCAAAAGTCCGCCAATTCTTGCTCCTGTCAAGACTGAAATTAATATCCAAACTGGGTTTAAACCAGTAAAGCTACCTAAAATTCGGGGAGCAATTAAATTTTCGAGAATTTGTTGTACGATTACTGCTGCAATTAAAACTTTCACACCCATTGAGAAATCTTGCAGCGCCACCAATAGTGTAGTCAGGACGATGCCTACAGAACCACCAAAAGGCACGAGAGCCATGATGCCAATAGTCAGGCCAAATAGTAAACCAAATGGTACTTTTAGCCACAAAAAACTCGGAATCAAGGCTGAGGCCATACAGGTAGATAAAATCAACTGGGTGATGAAGAAATTTTGGAAGCTCAAGCGCACGGTTTTAGAGAAAGGCTCTCGAAATTTAGCAGGTAGCCATTCCACTAAACTTTGCCAAAGTTCACCCCCATGCTGTAAAAGATAGAAAGTCAAAACCATCGTCAAGAGAATATCTAGCAGACTAGTAAATGTAACTACAGCTAGATTTAAAACTTGTCCGGCGATCGCTTGCAATTGTCCCTTGACGCGATCGTTGATTTGCACTACCAAAGCATCGAGATTTATGGGTAAGCCGAAAGTATCAGCTTTTTCGTTTAGAATCATTAGCTGAGAGCGTCCAGAGTCAATTAACTCTGGTAAGCGAGCCACTAGTTGCTGAGCTTGGGTGAGGGCTAGAGGAAAAAGTGTCACACCCAATGCCAATAAAATCGATAAAGCCAAGAGAAATACTAAAATAGCAACTTGCTCTCGCCTGGCACCTTGATGCTCCATCCAACTTACGGGGTAGTTGAGCAGAAATGCTAGTACCGAGGCTCCGACTAAAATGACTATCAGAGAATGGAAATAATTAAAAAATACCGAAATTGCCCAACCATTGAGAACTAGCAGCGGAACGAATAACGCGATCGCCCCGATTCGCGCTATTGGTGTAAATGTCTGCCACCAGTCAAGTAGCTTACGTGTCTGCATTTTCAGCTGATTGCGGAATAGAACAAGATTAAATCTTTCTTTACAGTTTATTATCTCTAACTATACGAGTCTTATTCATCCTTCTAGTTTAGGAGTTAAACTAAGCCCAATGGAGAATTATCAACCAAAAGAGACTGAGGAGTGGGAAATGGAAAGTGGGGGAGATGAGGAGATAGGGAAGTGTGGGGAGTGTGGGGAGAGAGGGGGGGAAAGATTTCTTCCCCATCCTCCCACACCTTCCACATTCCCTGTTTGCCCAATGCCCCATGACGGCAGTTGCTCCACTTGGGGAGACCCCAAGACCGCACTGCCTCCCCGATGCCCAATACCCAAAACACAGTTACTTTTATATTTAGTTCCGATTATCGGTTTTTTCCCATCTCTGTGGACTCTCTATCGCCGCCAGGGTAGTCGGGAACAACTTGCTGTTAGTCGTCTGTCTATTACTTTGGCACTTACTTGGCTATTAGGATATTTATTATTGGTTACCGGAGCAGCAACTTCAGATTTTTTTACACTACGTTTATTTATCCTCAATAGCTTTCTCACATCAGGTTATTTTTTAGTGAGTGTCTGGTTGATTTTCCGCTTGATACAGAACAAATCTGGGCGTTTACCAGGGTTTACTACTTTAGCAGAACGGGTAGTTGGCAAGTACTTATCTTAAATCTTTTGAATGCATTTTAACAGTATTTTTACTGACTTTGGGAAAAATTAGAATTAATTTCTTCATCCTATCTAGTCAAATCTAGTTTATTATTGCCATACTTCAGAAAAACATTTCCAAATTTACCCAAAAGAAGGAAAAATGCTGCTATAAGTGTTGTGGTTGACACTACATTAAAAAAGTTAGCACTAATAATTAAGAGTTAGATATTATGGGTTGATTTGTCTGCATATTTTTAGTCTGCAAATTTACCGAATTTGATTAGTGAATAAGTGTGAGGAAGTCTGTGACCATTCAAAGAAGTTCGGCGGAAGAAAACCAATCGGGAAAAGCCTCAAAGTCGATTAAAAAAATTTCCCGCAACTCCAGATCTGGACGTTGGCTGTGGTTTTGGGTGGGTATGAGTGGAATTGCGATGGTGTCAGCAACAGCAGGGGCTTTGTTGGCGGTGTCTTTAACTAGTACGCCTTTGCAGCAAGCCCAGCTAAGTCCACAGGATGAAGCGGTATTTGATGGCGATCGCATCTCTGGAGGTGTGCTGCGATTTTCAGAATTAACTCGCCCGGTTAATCTATTAATTATGGGAATGAGTGTACTACCGCCAGATATCCAAAACCCTCCTGAAGAAACTAAAAATCTCAAATACTTACCCCAAGTCAACTCTTTTGATGGTCTTTCCGATGTGATGCTCTTGGTCAAATTCGATCCAGAGACGAAAAAAATAATTATGCTCTCTATTCCTAGAGATACTCGCACAGAAATAGAGGGGTATGGAGTCAAAAAAATTAATGCTGCCAATGTTGATGGCGGGCCAGCTTTAACTGCTAAAACCGTCAGTAATCTCTTAGGTGGAGTGGGAATCGATCGCTATGTCCGAATTAACGTTTTAGGAGTTGCGAAGCTGATCGATGCTTTAGGTGGCGTAACAGTGTACGTCCCCAAAGATATGAAGTACCAAGATGATTCTCAGCATTTGTACATCAATTTGAAAGCAGGTAAGCAACATCTCGGTGGCGATCAGGCACTACAATTGCTACGTTTTCGCCATGACGAACTCGGAGATATTGGTCGGATTCAGCGACAGCAAATGGTTATCCGTGCTTTGATGGATCAGACTCTCAATCCAGCTACTGTAGCTCAAATACCTAAAGTTCTTGATGTGGTCAAAGAACACATTGACACTAACTTGACGGTTGAGGAGTTGTTGGCACTATTGGGTTTTGGAGTGCGGACAAATCGCTCCAACATGCAAATGTTAATGCTCCCAGGTCGCTTTAGCGAGAAGAATGAGTTTGATGCTAGCTATTGGTTACCCAACAAAAATGGTATTGCTAAACTGATGGCTGCACACTTTGGTCTGGAATCAGAGGAGGAACAACAACCACAGGTAACCGACCCAGGTTCTTTACGTGTAGCAATTCAAGATAGTACAGGTGGCGATCGCTCTAACCTGCAACCATTAATTAGAGCTTTGGAAAAATCCGGTTATCGCAATATTTATATAGCTAAGGCATGGGGTGAACCTTTAGAGGTAACTCACATCGTCGCTCAACAAGGAGATGGTGACAGTGCTGAATCAATTCGTAATACTTTGGGATTTGGAGAAGTGCGTGTAGAAAGTACTGGCAACCTTGCCTCGGATATCAGCATCCAAGTCGGTCAAGATTGGTTGCAACAAAAATCTATTTTGGAGGAGTCGCTGACGAAATAATTACTAATTCATAATTCGTAATTAAAGACACTTTACAGTAGCCCACATGCTTATCAAAAATTTAGTGGTCAAGGACATAATGACAAGCGTGAATGCTAGGAATAGTAATAGTTCTACCTCCTGCCTTCTACCTGCTGCCTCCTGCTATACATGCTGTTACTAAGCATACACTTAAAGAATAGCTTTAGCCCTTTTATAGCAAGCGTTGCTTACAGCACAAATTACCCTGGCTGAAATACTGTCGAGGACACTGAATTTACTACTTGATTAAGTTTTTGGAGTTTAGCTGCTACTACTCCATTTATTAATAATTCTTCTGCTTTAGCTAAAGCTTCTGACATATTTGAACAAATACCACTCCGCCATAGGTAAAATCCGCCATTCCACAAGGCGGTTTGCATTAATTCCCCTGGTTTACCTGCCAAAACATCTCGAATATCCGCCACCAGTTCTTCAGTAGTTCCAAGAGGTACATTCTTGGTAGTAATACCGTAATCACGCGGTACGAGGTGCAATCGTTCTATCTCTGGGGATGGTGGCGATGAAGATAAACTAATGATTGCAGTGCGATCGCGCGGTAAGTCGCAGCTGCCTTCCAATCCTTTCACTAATGTAAATTTTGTTACTCCCCGCAGCCCTAAAGCTATCTGAAACATTCCTTCAGTCGGTGGATGGACAAACCCGGCAATTAGGTGAGCATTTTCGGCATAAGGACACCAAATTAACTCCATTGTCGCCAAAGGGGGACGTTTGCCAAGTTGGTCGCGGTACTCCCAAATACTTGTAGTTAAGGGGAAATGCTGAGGTAGATAAATAAAGCCGATTCCTGTTTGTGCAAATACTTGCTGGGTTTTTGCTAAAGGTAAGACAGTCCAATCGACTCCCAAACCCTGCCAAATATCTATTAAGGGTAATCCGTACTTAGTTGGTAAGCGATCGCCACCGTGCATTACCACTGGTTGTCCAGCTGCGGCGAGTAATAAAGCTGTCACCGGACTAATTGGTGCAGTGCGCGTTCTGCCATCGTAAGGGATGCCCAAAACGATTGCTGGTCGTTCAGAGATGATTGGTTGCAGTTTTGGACCGAGTTCATCGTAGGCATCCAACATTCCTGCTAACTCTTCCCCTGTAGGACGCTTGATTCGATGAGCAATCAAAAACGCTCCTATTTGCGCTGGTGTAGCTTCACCCAGCAGCATCATTTTAGTAGCGGTGGTTGCTTGGGCGCGAGTTAAATTTTCGCCTGTGTGGTTACCGCTACCTATTTTTTGGACGAATTCCCTAAATATATTACTCATTTGTCCTTTGTAAAAATAACTAATGACACTTAATAAAGTAAACCAAAAAGTTTTTCCCAAAGAGCGATACCCTAGGCAAACTAGACCTACGGTAATCCAGTTTACGTAGTTTCAAGTCCTATCTACTACCTCCTGTATAATTAATTCTTCAGAAGATAAGTAATAATTGAGTAACATCTAGATTCAGGAGTTGCTGTATGACGCATAACGCAGACGACACAGCTAACAAACACTTCAAACGTGTTAATAAACTCAACTTCAAAACTTCTCGAAATCAAGTTTTCACGGCTCCATTACCAGACCCAATTACAAAAAATATTGAAGCGGTTAGTTCGCTTCATAGCCAGGAAGTTCGAGATATTCCCACCCACCAGCGGATACTAGAAGCGATCGCTACATTTTTTGGGCGATCGGCATTTCTCTATAGTTTGCTAGTCATACTGGGTATCTGGATTTTTAGCAGTTTTTTCGATCGCTTTTTGCCATTCAACTTGCCCTCATTTAGCTGGTCAGGTCAAGGCTTAGATGCAGCTGCATTGGTGATTTCAACCGGAGTACTGGTGCGACAAACTCGCCAAGAAAACTTTGCCGAACAGCGGGCGCAATTGATGCTACAGCTTAACCTACTCTCCGAGCAAAAAATTGCCAAGATTATTGCTCTATTAGAAGAACTGCGTACCGATTTACCTAATGTAGTAAATCGGCATGATTCGGAAGCCCAATTGATGCAGGAACCAGCCGATCCAATCGCGGTATTGGAAGCACTCCAGAAAAACTTAGCTGAAGAACTATCATCCACAGAACAAAACAATATAAGTCGATCGTAGTTTCTTAATAGATTTTTGTTTCTATTTAGACACAAAAAATAAAACTTAATGTATAGTTGTGTCAAGAATTACAATTTATCGTAAATTTTACTCCAGGGATACACATGGCTCAACTGAATGGTGTGATGATGCAATACTTCCATTGGTATATCCCTGCGGATGGCAATCTTTGGAATGAATTGAAAGAGAAAGTCAAAGACTTAGCTGATGCAGGTGTTACATCTGTTTGGTTACCCCCAGCTTACAAAGGAACAACAGGTGGCTTTGATGTCGGCTACAGTGTCTATGATATGTACGATTTAGGCGAGTTTGACCAGAAAGGCTCGGTTCGGACAAAGTACGGCACAAAAGACGAATATATCGCTGCTGTCAAGGCGGCAAAAGCTGCTGGCGTTCGAGTCTATGCTGATGTTGTCTTGAACCATAAGTTAGGCGCAGACGAACCCGAAGAGGTGGAAGCAACGCCTTATAATCCAGACGATCGCCACCAGCCCATCGGTGAAATGCAAAAGATTAAAGTCTGGACTCACTTTACCTTCCCAGGTCGCCAGGGTAAATACTCCGATATGGAATGGCACTGGTGGCACTTCGACGCAGTTGATTACAACATTTACAACGAAGGTGAGAACGCAGTTTATCTGTTCAAAGGTAAACACTTTGACGATAACGTTGACTTAGAAAAAGGCGCTTTCGATTATCTCATGGGATGCGATCTGGATATGGAGAGTCCAGAAGTACGCGAGGAGTTGAATCGCTGGGGTGAGTGGTTTGTAGAAACCACTGATATAGATGGCTTTCGGTTTGATGCCGTTAAACACGTTAGAGCTGGCTTTTTCCCAGAATGGCTGGTTCACTGTCGCCAAAAGGCAGGTCGCGATCTCTTTGCCGTCGGTGAGTATTGGTCTTATGAAGTTGAAGCGCTGCATCATTTCATTAACGTCACCGGTGGCGATGTCATGTTGTTTGATGCGCCATTGCACTATAACTTTAGCGCTGCTAGCAAACAAGGCAATGACTACGACATGCGGCAGATATTTGATAACACCTTAGTGCAACAGCAACCTGCTTTAGCCGTCACCTTAGTAGACAATCACGATTCTCAACCTTTGCAATCGTTGGAGTCTGTAGTAGAAGGTTGGTTTAAACCATTGGCTTATGCGTTGATTTTATTGCGAAGTGAGGGTTATCCCTGTATCTTCTATGCAGATTACTATGGTGCTAATTACAAAGATACGGGCCCAGATGGCAATGAGTATGAGATTTGGCTCGATAGTCATCAATGGATAATTGATAAATTTTTGCACGCTCGTCAAACCTATGCCTATGGCGACCAATATGATTATTTCGATCACGCTAATACAATCGGCTGGACACGCTTAGGAGATGAAGAACATCCTGGCGGTATGGCGGTTGTTTTGAGTAATGGGGGAGAGGGGACTAAATGGATGGAAGTTGGTCAACCCAACAGCACTTACATTGACATTACCGAACATATCAACGAACCTGTCACAACGAACGATCAAGGCTGGGCTGACTTTCGATGCAGTGCTGGTTCCGTTTCCGTGTGGGTTCCACAATCTTAGTCAGGGTTTTAGTAGCATTGATCCACAAAGTTACGCGCTAGACAAAGACGGGGCATCAGCTTCTATTTTAGGCAATGAATAACTCTCTCAAAGAAACAGATCGCTGGTAGCGATGGCGTACTTGCCCGCTTTATAGCGATCGCTCTTTGAAAGAAAACTTTTTGGTTTACTGAGTTAACAAGCCGAGCGCTGCTGGTCAATTTGCACTGGGATATTTTCCTGCACGAGTTGCCAAAAGTGCTTGATGGGAGGAATTTGCAGACGGTCTTGTGTTGTGACCATAACTACCCGGCGAGTCAAACTAGAACCATCTGGCAAACCACCACTACTATTAATGGCTAGGGAACGAATGGCTAGGGTAGGGTCTTGGCGTGCTTCTACTAATGCTGATTGAGGTAGTAAAGCTATCAGTTCGCCTTGGCGCACTACTCCCCGAAAGGCATCTAGGGTATTCACCTCCAAAGCTGCTTGGAGTTTAGCCTCAATTCGCTCAAATCTATCTTGGATTAAACGCTGCATCCCATAACCATCTTTAAAAACCACTTGCGGATAACAAATCAACTCTGACCAAGGAATAAATTCATATTTAGCTAAGGGATGATTGACTGCGGTTAGAACTTCTATAGGTTCATCGTAAAGTACTTCTACTACCATTTCTCTACCAGTGGTTAAAAAGCGATTATTCATCACAATTGCTAAATCTACCAATCCATCTTTGAGGACTTTCAGGGCGCGATCGCTTCCCAATGAAGTCACCCGCAATTGCACATCTGGATAATCATGACAAAATTTTTGTAACACTGGTGGTAAATAAGAGCCGCACAATGAATGAATTGCAGCTATGCAAAGTTCTGGCTGTTTTCCGGCTATCAAATCGCCTAATTCTTCTGTGGCTGTCTGCCATTCTTGGCAAATTTTGCGGACACGAGGTAGCAAACGTTCACCTGCTAGTGTCAGCTTGGCATGACTGGTTCTGTGAAACAGTTCTATCCCCAAATCTGCTTCTAATGCCTGGATTTGGCGACTAATCGTCGATTGGGTAACACCAGATGTTCGCGCTGCTTGTTGAAAGCTGCCGGTTTGGGCGATCGCTAGAAAGGCTTGCAACTGCTCTAGGCGCATGTTTATGTAGCCTGCTTTACACTATATAGGTTTCATTAACTTAACGGATTTCTAACCATAATTTAGTAAAGTTTGTTACTAGTCTTTTCCTCTGTTTGACATTTTTTTAGAATGGGTCTTACCACCACGTTCGTCAATTATCCGCTTTGCATCGAATTTTTGAGTAAATATCGCTAAAAAAGACTTGACTAGATTTTTTCTGCAATATGTAAAATTTTAGATAAAGTATTTAATTTATGACAATACAGTAGATTACAATCTAATACAATATGTTTTTCCTAAGGCATCGGTGAAGATGCCCAATAGGGCAGGTAAGGTAGTGTACTTAACTTAGAGCAAAAGTACCGTAGCTTTTCAATCTACTACATCTTTATTAATTGAACTCTGACTTCATGACTTGCAGTAGTTCGCTAGGTTGGTGAATTAAATAATCTGGGTTTTGCTTAGCTAGTACTTCCGATGAATTAAAGCCCCAAGTCACTGCAATTACTTGAATATTTGCTTTTTTTGATGCTTCTATATCTCTGGTTTCATCTCCCACATAAATAACTTCTTGCGGTTTGAGTTGTTTTTGTCTTAATACATTATTGATAATCGTTGTTTTGCCAAAAATTGTAATTCCTGAATATATAAAATCAAACAAGTGATTTAAATTATTGATTGTAAGGAACTGAGTTACATTCTCTTTAGAATTAGAAGTAATGATTCCTAGTTTATATCCTTGAGCTTGGAGTTCTGTTAATGCTTCTTTTATTCCTGGAATGGGCTTTAATTCAGGAATTTTATTTTTTAATTCTCCTTTAACTTTTTTTACTAGAAAAGGTATCTTAAATAGCGAAACTCCGGAGTACTTAATAATTTCCCTAGATGTTAAGTTTTTGAGTAGAGTTAATTGGTCTGGGGTTATTTGTATATAACCAAAATCTACAGCTAGACGATTGGCAATACTTACAAGGGCATCTACGGTATCTGCAATCGTGCCATCAAAATCAAAAATAATTACTTTTTGGGTCATCTCTGGCCTAGATACGTCAAGATTAGCTCGAGCGTTGCGTCGTAACATTTCTGGCTTAATCCGTCGTAAGGCGGATGCTGGAAATCGTTTGTCCCATTCGCAATCTGAGATTTGGGCTAATTCTAACAGTTGTGGAGCAAGATTCCCAGGATAAGGGGCAAACTCAGTGATATCAGTAGTCTTAGCAAAACGTTGATTCCAAGGACAAACATCTTGGCAGATGTCACAACCAGCAACCCAGCCATGTAAATGGGGTATAAGAGTCTGTGGTAATTCTTCTGCCCGATTTTCAATTGTATGATAAGCAATGCAGCGATTAGCATCCACAACAAAAGGCTGAGTAATTGCACCCGTAGGACAAGCCTCAAGACAACGAGTACAGCTACCACAGTGTTGTGTATGGGGGCGATCGCTCTCTAATTCCAAGTTGGTCAACACTTCTCCTAAAAAGACCCAAGAGCCATAATCGCGTGTAATCACGTTACCATTTTTGGCAATCCAACCAATTCCGGCTTGTTGTGCCCACACTTTATCTTGTACTGGCCCCGTGTCTGCATAATAAATTGCGCGAATGCTTTCATCGAGCGATTTTAACCATGTGGTTAGCTGTTTAAGTTTTTTATGCATCACCTTGTGATAATCCCTTCCCCAGCTATAACGCGAAATTTTAGCGTATTCTTTACCTTGGGGACGTTGATGTGAGGTGTAGTAATTTAGTGCTACACAGATTAGCGATCGCACTTCTGGCATCACTAACCGGATATCCTGACGCTTTGGATTCGTCATCCATTCCATATCGGCGTGATAACCGAGTGCTATCCATGCTTGCAACCTCTGCGCTTCTGTGGCAGCTACCCTATCTACAGCAGCAATTCCAACTTGATGAAAGCCTAACTCGCTAGCTTTTTGTTTAACTACGCTGCTAGTTACCGAACACTGGTTCATTGTTTTTTAACTGGATTTGCCTAACTATAGGCATATAGATTATACATTATCTAGTGATTTTTTGATAAATATTTGTTACTTCTTTTACATTTATTATCTCAAATCCCTGATTTGTTTAAGAAATCAGGGATCTTTCGGCTGAGGAGTTAGCCAAAATTTGTCGAACCAAAACTTCCATCGTGAGAAAGATTTGTACATGTGTGGCAATCTATCTCAATAGTGGCTTTCTTTTTAGCGATTTTTGTACTGAAATTAATATTTAGTTAGCTTGATACAGGCAATTTTATGACCTCTGCTGAAATATCCCCAGTACAGCCTTCATCAAAATTCCAGATTGAGGGAATTACACAAACAAGTGTACTGCGTTATTTTGAAACATTAAATGCCGGAGAATTTGACGCAACTGCGGCTTTATTTGCCGAAGACGGTGTGATGCATCCACCGTTAGAATCTGATATTGTTGGATGTGATGCGATCGCAGCTTACTTAAAGCAAGAAGCCCAAAACATTAAAGCTTACCCCAACACAGGAATAAGCGACACTTTGGAAGACGGTAATATCCAAGTCCAAGTCACAGGCAAAGCACAAACCTCTTGGTGCGGCATAAATGTCTTGTGGCTATTTATCCTCAACCAACAACAGCAAATTTTATATACTAGAATCAAACTTTTAGCTTCACCTCAAGAGTTACTATCTTTACGTCGCCAAAAGTAGTTAGTAAGTATCATGGCTTATAACCTACTCATTTGACTAATTCCGGTAAAGTAGCTTCTAACTTGAGACAATTAGCGCCATTAATTTGCAACTTGTAATCTACTTTATCCATCAGACGATTCATAATCAGCCAACCATAACCACCTTCTTGTTTTTCAACTGGGTTCGGAGCGTAGTATGTAGACATATCAAAGCCTTCGCCGTAGTCCCAAACTTCTAGGGCAAGGTCTCGGTCTTTGAGTTCCAAACGCAGTAAAATCGGCAAATTTGGTTTGTCCCTATGGGCATGACGTACTGCATTTGAGTAGGCTTCTACTAAAGCTAACCTCAAACGACTCGATTGGCGCGACCAATCTACTGATTCTCCTAGCTGGATTTTCAAGCATCCCAGCAACCAGTTTTCAACAATATTCAGAAAGTTCAAATCACTTGGTACTTGAAGCTCACTTTTCATTACTTACAAAATCTCCAGTGAGAGTATAGTTTGATCGTCTTCTTGGACGTGGTTATCTGCTTGGATGCGAGCTAGTAAATGGTTAAGAGAAAGCGGTTTTTGCTCTTGTTGCAAGAGTTGCCAAAGACCATCTTGATTCAGCATAGAACGCTCAACTGGCTCAACGCCAGACACGGTTTTTACAGATTTATTATAATTATTTGATACCATTGCTTCTGTAATACCATCACTAGCTAGTAACAATGTGTCTCCAGGAGCGAGAACCAAGCTACCAGACTGTGCTTGCCATTTGGGCAATATCCCCAAAGGAACGCTGCGGACTTTGAGGTAATTGGGACTATCGGCTAATGCCGCTTTCTGTGACCATAATAGTGGATAGATATGACCGGCATTAGTGTAAACGAGTTCCCTCGTTGTAGGGGTATAACAAGCTAATACAAGAGTGATGAAATAATTATTACTAATCAAGTCTTCACTCAGAGCATGGTTAAGATTCTGCATGACGATATTTGGTTGGGCTGGTGCTTCTTGAGATAATTCCCGGCGCAAGACAGAAATAACACTAGCCATAAATAAAGCAGCTGGGACACCCTTGCCAGAAACGTCGCCCACAGCTAACCATAAGTCGCCTTTGGGATGGACAAATACTTCAAAAAAATCCCCTCCAACTTCCCGCGCTGGGTAGCAGCAGGCTTGTACCTTTACACCTTTGATATCAGGTAAAGTTTGGCGCAGAAGATTGTATTGAATTTTACGAGCTACCTCCAATTCAGTGTGAATCTGCTGTTGTTTTTCCTGGAGGCGTTGGTAGAGTTTTGCTTGAGAGAGAGCTAAGGCTGCTTGTTCGGCAACACCGACAATTAATTGGATATCTTCGTCTTGCCAAGGGCGATCGCGTCCTGATTGATGGAGAGCCAGTACAGCCACTAAGTGCTGTTGATAGCTAAGTGGCACAACCAGATGATGACAAGCGATACCGTCGGATATTTCCTGAGCAAGTTGATAATCACGTGTTTCTAGAACTTTTTCAATCAAAGGACTGGCGTCGAAAGCGCAATCCAATACATCAGATTCAGGATCGTGGTATGAAAATAGGTCTGGTACCAGGCGATCGCCCTCTATTGGTCTGAGCAAACAGCTGGTGGCTTCAAATGTTTGTCCGATAGTTGCTACAGTCTTTTGCAGCATACTGTCGTAGTCTAAAGACTCCCGAATTGCTGTTGTCACTGCATTAAACAAGGATTCTCGCCGTAAAGCTCGGCGTAACTCTTGGGTGCGCTTCTTCACTAGGCGGTATGTATCCGTAGCTTGCTCAACTAACGCCCTCAGTTGCTCCGGATTCCAGGGTTTAGTGATATATTTGAACACCTGACCAGAGTTAATCGCGTCTACCAAATCTTCCACATCAGTAAAACCAGTTAACAAAATCCGAATTGTGTCCGGAAACCGTTCCACTGTGCGACTAAAAAATTCGCTGCCACTCATTTCTGGCATTCTTTGGTCAGAAATAATCACAGCCATCTCGCCAACTTTCTCCAATATTTCTAAAGCAGCAAAAGCATGATTAGCTTTGTATACTTGAAAATCTCGTCTAAAAGTGCGGTAGAGTAAATCTAAGTTATCTGGCTCATCGTCTACGACCATGAGCTTAAGTTTGTCCACCCCTGTCTCAGCCATATTTGACTTTATTTTTCAACTATTTTAATGGCGAGATAGTATAATCTTTTATCCCACCTGAGAACCAACAAAAACTCAGAACTAATCATTGTCAACAGTTATCAGTTATCAGTGTTTGAAACCTTGATAACTGTTACTGTCAGCTGAATTTAACTTTTATCCTACTAACCCAGAACGCAAGGCACGGACTGCTGCTTGGGTACGGTCATCGGCACATAGCTTATTCAAGATATTGCGGACGTGAGTTTTAACAGTTCCAACAGTGATGTAAAGTCTTTCCGCAATTACTGCATTGCTACAACCTTCGACAATCAACTGTAACACTTCTAACTCCCTTTCTGTCAGGGTGTAAGGTTCAACTCCTTCTAGATTCTCCGTCAACTCAGGGTTAGGAGCAACGGTCTTGGTATCAACAAAAGCCGATTCCGACTTTTGGGGGTTTTGTTGCGCTTGTTGTAATACAATTCGAGCGATCGCCGGATCGATCCACGCGTTGCCATTGTAAGTTACTCGCACTGCTTCCAGCAAATTATCAAATTTGATATCCTTCATACAGTAGGAGTCTGCCCCAGCTGCAAAAGCTGCCAATACCGCTTCTCGATTATCCCTTAGTGTCAAAATTAACACCTTTGTGCTTAACTCTTCGCTATTAGTAGTAGATTTTACCTCCCGTGTCAACTCAATGCCATCTTTATCTGGTAAACCAATATCTACTATGGCAATATCTGGTTGTAGCACTTTTAACATTTTTAGCCCTTCAGCGGCATTGGTGGCTTCTCCTACAACTTCAATTTCATCCTTTTGTAGCAGTGCTGTGCGAATTCCCACACGAGTCAGGTCATGATCTTCAATCAGAGCGATACGAATTTTACTCATAGCCAACTTCAGCCCGTTACACTACCTTAACTGTAAAGTCGAGTTTACTAAAAAGTCTTAATAAGCACAGATTTAAAGATATTCTGTGTGTGGAGGTGTCACACCTGAATAACTCAAATCCTACGTCGAAAAGCAACACAGTCTTGACAATTAAGGGCACTTGATATCTCCTTAATTGTCATGCAATTTCCGATCGCGGCCAACGCTTCGCGTGTGGTCTGAGTACCCTTGTGCAGGTCTACATGGAAATGCAATTTGAGTAAAGCTAACATGAAGGGCATTGCCACAGCCTTTGTCAACATTAGACTCTAACAATAAAATTGCGACTGGTTTAGTCGAAGTACAAGCACCCAAGGCTAATTAGTTAAATTATGCTTTCTATTGTTGCAGCTGTTTTTGTCTTTGATAGGAGGTGGTTGTACCGTCGAGTAAAAAGTGAGTGACGAGCCTAACAACGAAAACTGGAGCGACTCGTCTTTAATTCTTCCCTGATAAAAATATTTGATAAACTTAACGTTCAAGGAATATGTGGTGTGAAATCAACAATAACTCAATAACTTATGTCTAAATCGCCTGAAGCATTTTCAGTGTTGGGGATACCAGTTCATGTGATGACTAACTATCCAGGCTGGTTGTTAGAATGCTTGCAACAAGGCAGAGGAACTCATGTGGTAACGCTCAATGCAGAAATGACTATGCAGGCAGAGCGGAACAAATTTCTAGCTCAGACTATTAAAAATGCTGAACTAGTGATTCCAGATGGAGCTGGGGTTGTTCTCTATTTACGCTGGCTGTTATGGCAAAAAGTGCAGCGTTTTCCGGGAATTGAATTAGCAGAAAAGCTTTTACAAGAACTTGGACAGCGCCAGACAGGGGCAAAGGTATTTTTCTATGGCGCCGCGCCTGGAGTAGCCTCAATTGCAGCAAAGTTTTGGCAGCAGCAAGTTCCAAATTTGAACATCGTAGGTACTCACTCAGGCTACCACTCCGCAGAAGAAGAAGCACAATTGCGACAAACTCTTACCCAATTACAACCACAAGTGATTTTTGTAGGTTTAGGAGTGCCACGTCAAGAATTATGGATTGCCCAAAACCGCCATTTGTGTCCCCAAGCGATTTGGATTGGTGTCGGTGGCAGTTTTGATATTTGGTCGGGTACTAAAACTCGCGCTCCCGCTTGGTTAGGAAATAATAATTTGGAATGGCTATATCGGCTGTATCAAGAACCTTGGCGCTGGCGGCGGATGTTGGCTTTGCCGGAGTTTGCAGTCAAAGCCTTTGTTTATCGCTGGACTGCAAGGAGTGCTATTAAGTGCTGAGTTAGGAGCGCCGGAGACCTTTTTGTTAGCTTTGGTTAGGAATTTTGAGTGATGACTTCTCAATTCTGAGTGCTATTACTTAGTTACTAGTAAGTCTTCAAAAAATTTTAAATTTCTCTGTTGGATTTGAAATTCCCAGGCAAAACCTGGGAATTCTGATTTTGGGGGGAATGTCAAATCGAAGTTGGCAAAGTGTTTGGTTGTGGATATGAGGAGAATTTAACAATGCCAGTATTAACAACTGAAGTTAAGACAGAGAAATCCGTTGCTCGACACAACAGTGAAACTCAACAGCACATTAGTAATACTGCTGCCAAGGTGCAATTGCAATCTGTAACCAAGACCTATACTAATGGCTGTCATGCGTTGCTCAATGCCAACCTTGAGGTTAAAAAGGGAGAATTTCTCTTTATCACAGGGCCAAGCGGTTCTGGTAAATCAACGCTCTTGAAACTGCTGTATGGGCAGGAGTTACCTACACAGGGAGAAGTAATCGTTGATGAATGTAATGTAGCAGCTTTGAGGGGCGATCGCTTGTCTTTATTACGGCGACGTATTGGCATTGTGTTTCAAGACTACAAACTAATTACCCAACGGACAGTAGCAGAAAATGTAACTTTTGTACTCCAAGCTCAAGGGTATACCCGTAAAGAAATTCAACGCCGTTTAGAACCAACGTTGAAGTTGGTAGGTTTACTGAATAAAGCTGACTGCTTTCCAGATCAATTGTCTGGAGGAGAGCAACAGCGGGTGAGTATTGCTAGGGCGATTGTTAGCACACCACCACTGCTGCTGGCCGACGAACCAACGGGAAATCTCGATCCAGATAATTCCTGGCAAGTTATACAAATTCTCCAGAAGTTAAATTCTTTTGGCGCTACAGTGATTGTTACCACTCACGATGAACAATTAGTGCGACGGTGCAATCAACCAGTAGCTCAAGTCCGCAATGGACAGTTGTTTCGGAAATAATAATTGGTCAGTTGTCATTGATTATTCACAAATAACCAATGACAACTGACCAATGACTAATAAATATGGTGTTTGAGTTTTGCTGATATGGGAACGAAAGTTGTGGCTGTTTTGGGTGGTAGTAGTTGCAAGCGATCGCAGGCTTGCAAGCTCTTAAAAGCTGCCTCTCGAATCACAACTTCCTCCTCTCTACTCAGTAGGAGTTGCAAGCATTGGATTACATCTTCCTGCACTGAAGAATCAACTTGCTTACGGGTGATTAATTTGGTGAGTTGACGCAAGGCAATTAATCTTTTCAATGGATCTTTTTCTGTTAAATTGACTAACAACTGCTCTAGGTGGTCTTCTTGTTGATTTCCATAAAAATTGACAATTTGCCATACTAATAAAATTAAAGTTAATAGTGTTCCCACACCTTGGAGAATCGCGCCAGCAGCAATCCAGCGACTGTGAGAGTCAACCCAAATTGCAACTGCCATGTAAGTGCTGACAGTCGCAAGACCACCACTCAGGACTGCTAAGACTAACCGACGATTTGAACTGTTTAAAAACTCACGTATTTTAGACCAGCGCAATTGCCAGTCCCACTCCTGCATTGAGTAAACTAGTACCATTACTCCAACGCCAATTGACAAAGCTAATAGGAGTTTCCAGTTCCACAACAACATAGCAACGACGATTGTCAGGAACCCAAGAAAGCCGCCAGGCCCAGAAAAGCGCTTGAAAGTTTTCGGTTTTAAGCTTCCTCCTAATTTGAAAATTGGGAGTAGGGGGTGGGGAGTAGGGAGTAGGGTATGTTCCTTTTTCATGTTTAGTTGTGGGTTTTTTCCGTGATTAGCTGTCTTGAACTTTGTCAGCGACCAGTTGGGGAGCTGGTTGAGCAATTGCTGCCAAGAAGACGAAGCCTGTGCCACAGTGTTTACCTACTTGATTGCGAAATTACTTATTGTATAAGTTTTATTAAAAAATGCACAAACCAAGAAGCATCCCAAATTAGTAAAAATACAGGTGATTATACAGGAGAATTCAAAAGCAAAGCAAGCTCTGCCGAGGCGTCAGAATTGATGAGTTAGAATAGGCTCTGTACCTAGCTACTAAACTTAGATAGTGTACTTAACTTTCCTTGAAATCTGCTGGAAGCACCCTAGTTTCTACTCTTTGGGAGATTGATGAACAATATACTCTAAAAGAATACCCGGATTGGGACAAGTAAGCTTAATTTTGTTACTGAGTTTTTAACGTTTTAAGTTTAAAGGCAGAAACGAAAGTCATCAAGAGTAAATTGACCATCAAAAGCGCAGAAGGTGACGCTTTTGATGTTATTCCCACTTATAGATAATAAGGTATTAGAGGAAATTGCCGAATCAGAATTGGCAAGATTAGCGCCTGGTAGTATAGTTTGTCCCAGGAGTTGCCGATCGCCATCGTAAGCCGAAAGTACTAACCGCTGCGAACTAGTGACAAAAGCACTAACTGAGTTCACAGGATGTAAGAAAGTCGCTTCTAAAAATCCGCTTTTGGGCGCTCCCATAAAGACTGTCAGCCCTGAATGACTTGGAAATGCTGGATTTGAGGGCTGTATTGCTAGAGAATTATGAAAAATCACTCCCCAGCGTTCATACTGGCGTTCTACTGCTTCAAAACACTTCAAATCTTCCAAGTCTAAACAAATACAAGTAGGTATAGTCAGTTTGGTAATGTCAATACCTGGCTCAAGGCGAGATGAAACTGTAATTTGGTTTTGGATATTAAAGTTGTCAAGCGCAATTTTCGGATCTTCAATCCTTGGTACTTTATTTAATTGAAGAGTAGCCTGTACCATGACATTCCGCCTTAGCCTTACCTAGATATAAATCAGCTTAGTAACATACAGCAGTTTGCAAATAAATGAGGTACACAACTGGAGAATTCAATATAGAAATTATTCTTTTCCCTCCAGCATAGCTGCCTTCTGCCTCCTGCCTCAAAACCATTAACTCTGTACTTCATGCAAATCAAAACTGCTGTATCAAAAGCTATTGTTTTCAGATGCAGAACTAGAATTAATAGCTTATTAAAATGAGCGTTTTGACTATTCTTGACGCTCAAAATTATTTATCAATTTGTTGATAGAGTATCATAAAAAACTCATCTTGATTTATGTCATGGTAATACTCGCTACCAGGCACAAGCCCTGCAACACAGTAATTACAACGTTATTTTCTGGTTTCTTAGGAGAAAAAAACTACTAAATCTTTATAACCAATTCAGCAATTTTACATCTACTTAATCTGACGCTGGTCAGAAGTCCTAAAGTAATTGGTTCGCTGATAATAAAACTTAAGACGCTCTGACGCCGGAAAAAAATTCTCTAGTCAGAGTTTCGGAGCATCTTTATATCCTCCTATCCCTGTGTCCTAGCGTCTGTGTTGTTAAGCTAAACCACATTTAGTTTGAACAATCTGAAATTGTACATATATTGTGCAGTGAGCGTCTCGCCTGCCTAATATATGCAAATTTATGTGGAACAGCTTACCTGTATTAATTAATCATTAGGTCAAGAAAAATATTTATGTTTCAGCCAATAGGATTTGAACAACGCTCGGTAATTACCTCATTAGGTAAAATGGTGTACTATACTGCCGCTGGGTCACCTTGGCAAAACGATGTTACAGCCGACGACCGAGAAACTTTGGTGTTTTTGCACGCCTTTGGCGGTGGGTCTTCTGCTTATGAGTGGTCGAAAGTTTATCCCGCTTTTGCTGCTGAATATAGAGTTATTGCGCCAGATTTAATTGGTTGGGGTAGATCTGAACATCCAGCACGCAGTTATAAAATTGACGATTATTTGACCACGATTCGGGAATTTTTTCAGCAGACTTGTAGCGGGCCGGTAACAACGATCGCTTCTTCTTTAACCGCAGCATTTATAATTAGAGTAGCGATCGCTCATCCAGATTTATTTAAGTCTTTAATTCTTACTACTCCTGCCGGACTTTCTGACTTTGGCGAAGACTATTCCCGCAGCTTTTTTGCTCAGTTAGTCAGTGTTCCGATTATTGACCGCGTGCTATATAGTACTGGAGTTGCTACTAGTGGCGGTATTCGTGGCTTCTTAGAGCAGCGACAATTTGCTCAACCTAATCGAATCTATGAAGAAATTGTAGATGCTTATCTACAATCAGCCCAACAGCCAAATGCTGAGTATGCAGCACTGTCTTTTGTACGTGGCGATTTATGCTTTGATTTATCTCTTTATATTCAACAGTTGACCACCCCTACCGCCATTATTTGGGGACAAAAATCGGAATTTACAGGGCCTTCAACTGGTCGCCGCCTCGCCGAAATTAATCCCCAAGCAATCCGATTTTTTCAACAATTAGAGGATGTGGGATTAACACCGCAGTTGGAATTGCCAGGAGTAACAATTGGGTTAATTCGCCGATTTTTACCTTTGCTTAATTAATCTAAGAATTCACAAGCGGAGCTGCAAATATTTTCGATGCTCCGCTCATTAGTCAGAATTCACAATATAGCTAGGAATTTAAAAATCAAATCTTTTATGAATTATTGATTTTTAAACTATTAAGCTTAGGTATCAAATCCTTCTGAATTATTACAAAACTATTTGTCTTTTAACCTGACATCAATGACAGTAGCATTGAAGTTGTAGTTAAAACCTTCCAATTCAAATGGCATCCCAATTTTGACTTTACTGTTGCCAAGAACTGGACCACTGTCAGTAACTTGGGCTTTGCCATCTAAAGTTAAAATAAAATCTGTACTAAAATTATTGGTTTTTGGATCTGGCAATTCTTTAACGGAACCATCAGGCTGGGAAACATTGACTGTTCTAGGTAGTTGTTGAATTGATTTAATCTCAATCTCTCCATAGGGTTGATTGCGGATGATCACATTAGTTTTACCGCCTTTTTTTAATCCATTATTGAATAATTGTTCGGGGTCACGTACATTCAAACCACGGACTACTAAATCTACCTCTATGGGTGCTATTTTCTCACCGACTTGGGCAAGGCCTAAGCTAGACAAGAAACTAGACATAATTACAAATATAACTAACAGGCTGACTAGCGCAGCACCTAAATCAAGGAGGTTAATTTTGCCGAACAAACGACCTTTTGAATCTAAAATAGCCATAAAAAGTTTTCCAAGGTAATAGCGAAGAAATTGATTGTAGCAACAAGGTTTGCGATGGGAAGGGCAACTTTATCTATTTGGTAATAACTCAAAGCAGCTGAGCCTTGTAGTCATGCGACAGTTTATCACGTGTTCGTCAGTTTCGAGTTGCGGCAGCTAAGCCTCAAATTTTTGCCTCTTAGAACTGATGTACTTGAAAGCTAAAATCTCATTGTTTAAGCCTATCTCTAGAGGGAATCGTTAGCTGTGTCAACTTCAGTATATTTGCGTAAGCATTAGCTGTATAACAAGCCCTTTCGTTTTGAGCTAACAATGCAACATAGAATATTTTAAATCCGTCTCATAATTTGTCTTATCATCTTACGTTCTCCCAAAATTATTTTCAGTACAGATTATGTTGAATTGGAAAGGTTTTGTTGTAAATTACCGGATGTGGCGTCGTCGCTGGTTTTATCCACTAATTTCAGTGGTAGTTGCCCTGAGTCTGTGCCTAAGTACACCCTTACCTGGAAGAGCTTTAGACTTTTTACCTCTTCTATTCCAAGGAGTCCAGGTATTTCAGCTTTCTAATATATCCTCTCGCCAGGAAGTCGATCTGGGTAAGCAGATTAATCAGGAATTGGTGAATAGTCAAGTGCGACTTTACCGCAATCCAGAAGTTAATCGCTATGTGGAAAAAGTCGGACGGCGTTTGGCAGCTAATAGCGATCGCCCGGATCTCCCTTATACTTTCCAAGTAGTTGAAGATAAGTCTATTAATGCTTTCGCGACCTTGGGAGGCTATGTATATGTTCATACGGGCTTGCTAAAAACCGCAGATAATGAAGCGGAACTAGCAAGTGTACTCGCCCACGAAATTGGTCACATTGGCGGCAAACACGTAGTCAAACAAATGCAGCAAAAAGCCCTTGAAAGTGGTCTATTAACAGCAGCTGGCTTAGACCGGAGTACGGCGGTACAAATTGGTGTACAGTTAGCGCGAGACTTGCCACGCAGCCGTCAAAATGAATTTGAGGCCGATGAAAGAGGATTAAGAACTTTGACACGCACTGGTTACGCCCAGTCGGCGATGGTTTCTTTTATGCAAAAGCTGTTAAAACAGGGTGGTTCTGTACCAACATTTTTGAGTACTCACCCCGGAACAAGCGATCGCATTGCTGCCCTTAAACGTGAAATTCAGGAGCAACCTAGCAACGGAAGTTATGGATTAGATAAAGCTAGTTATAGAGCCAATATTCGACCATTAGCTTGATGTTTAGGGCATTGGGTACTGGGAAAACTCTTGCCTAATTCCCAGTCCCTACTAAAGAGTCTCCACTCCCCCGATCAATTGTAATTGCGGCGATTAACTTTAATTTTAGCTGGATCGATTGCGATCGCCATATCTCCTAAGGGCACAGCACGGAGATAATTTCTAAAAACATTTACTTGATAAACCAAGTGATTTGTAACATCTAGCCCAGTCAACCAGCCACTCCGAGGATGATATGCGCCAGTATCTATGCCTAGCCATCCCTGTCCTTGTGCCAGTTGACCAGGAGAAACACCCGGTAAAGTAAAGGTAATCGTGTGACCGATAATAATTTGCTTATCGGGAAAGTAAGGCTTGCGAATGCTATGAAATTCTTCTCGTATCCAGCACAGTTGATCGGCTGTTTGTTCTCTGACTGGCTTAGAAGGGTCAACACCAGCATGAGTTAACCAAATATCCCCTAAGTCAATATATGTAGGCAAAGCTTTGAACCAATCTAAATGGTCATCTGGAATTGTAGCCTCGTGGTAACTGGCTACGGTCGCTTGCCCCCCACCATATAGCCATGCTTGCATCCTTGGGGAGGAAGTCCTTTCATCGGTCAGAATGCTTAATAACATTTGCTCATGATTTCCTAGCAAACACGGGTAGTTATTTTCCTTGACAAAATTAACTACTTGTGCGCTATGAGGCCCGCGATCGATTAAGTCTCCGAGAAAATAGACCCGATCGTCTGATGTGGGGGCGATCGCCTCCAACAATGTCATTAAACCTTCATAGTGACCATGTACATCCCCAATTACAATTCGTCTGGGGTTAGTTTCGCTCATTGTCTCTTGGCTGCAATAATTTGGATTTTTGGCTAATACTTCTGCTACAGTTTAAGCTGTCTTGTTTACGCAATTACAAGTGAAACTACTGAATAAGTTTTATTTTAATTTAAAGTTTTATTTTAATTTAATTATTATCCCAGTCAGGAATCAGGTTGAGTGACGATCGCAATATAATATAGTTTATGGTTTTTGTGACAATTTTAAAACTAGTCAATTTAATTTATGTTGTTAGCCTAAAATTTAAGGTGTTGCTGTATACCTGACTTTTGACCTCACAATGTCTAAGGATTTTTCTGCTGATATTAGTTCGCGCATCTGCAACCATATGAATGAGGATCATGCTGATGCTGTGGTTCTTTATGCTCAAGCTTTTGGTGGTGTAACAGATGCCATCGCAGCACAAATGCTGTCAATTGATGAACATGGTATGGATTTAACGGCGCAAGTGAATGGGGAAGATGTGCCAGTTCGCATTCAGTTCGATCGTGTTTTAGCAAATGCGGAAGATGCTCATCAAACTTTGATTGCAATGGTGAAGCAGGCACGGGTGAAAGCAAAGTAGAAAATCACAAAATAATTTATAGAGTTTTCAATTGAATTGATTACACGCGTAGGGACACAAGATATCTCTGTAACGCAGAGGTTTTTTGTCTCAATTTCATATAACAATTTTTTTGTGTGACAAAGGTTTGTTAAAGCGATCGCCTGACGCAAGCTTTCGCCTGCTTCTTCACGTCCAAAACTTACACAGTCTGATCCCCAAACCCTGTTAAAAAATTAGCTCTAGAAATTCCCTTTTGAAAAAGCTACGGTGTACACACAAGTCTTTTAGAGTTGTACTGCTAATGCATTGACTTGCACTGCTAATGCATCGGCTTGCAAAAATATAACTCACTCCACGTTTACGTTAGGCAGTGACTCGTAGCCTTATTAAGTTCTGCTTAGTAGAATTCTAAATTTCAGGCTTGAGTGCGTTAGTCGTAACATCCCTTATTCAAGCGAACTCATTCTCAACAACACCAACAGTGAGTTATCAGACTTTTTCTGACTAAATAAGACAAAGCACTTGAAATTTGTTTTTCAACACCTAACTATTCAAGTCTTTTTCATGCTGTGTTTCTTAAAAAAACAGCTTACTTTATATTTATGGTTAAACAAGAGGTTCTGAACAAAGCTTGCACAAAACTAAACAGCTAAGGCTCTATTGAAAATAATAAATCTTCTTTATTTTCATCAAATTATCAGCCGCTATATTTCACAAATTAGCTCTGTGCAAACTACAACTTCATCTTAAGACCAGTTCACAATCAATACCTAAAGGACAAAAAAATGGCACTTTTCAATCTTGGTACACTCGGTAGCACTCCTGTTGTTAAAAATAATTTCACCTTAACTACAACAGATACAACGGATGTCTTTCAGTTCAAAATCACCAATTCCAGCAATATCAACCTGTCTCTGACAGATATTAGTGCTGGTGATGATGCTGACATCCGACTGTTTAGAGATGCTAACAATAACGGTGTACTAGACAACTTTGACAGACAAAATGGACTTGTTTCCAATCGGTCAAGCAACCAAGATGACGCAATTAACTTTAAAACTAGCTCAGGTACTTTTTTCGCTGAAGTATCTCGCTTTGCTAGTAGTTCGGGGAATGTAAGTTACGATTTAGCCTTATCTGCGACTGCGCCATCTGGAACTTTTCCTCTTTCAGCCAGTTTCAGCAACCTTCTACCGAAGGAAGTTGTACTTGGTAACCTGTCAGGTGATGTCACTCGTACAGGTAACGTCAATAACCAAAACACTGCTGATGTTTACAGCTTCTCTTTAGGAAGCTTTGAGGGTGTCAACATTAAATTGGATGGGTTAAGCACTGATGCTGACATCCGCTTAATTCGAGACTTTAATAACAATCGCATCGTTGACGCAGGAGAGGAAATTCTACGCTCTACTAATGGAGGTATTAGTTCAGAACTGATTTCCAACTTTAATGAATCTGGTGACTACTTCTTGCAGGTTACTGAATTCGGTGGTGCGACTAACTACAACCTGACTTTCGATCATTTCACCACCTCGTTTTATTAAGTTTAAGCATCGACAGTGGTGAGCAGTACTTGAAAGTATTCCTGTACAATACTTTCAAGGGTATGCAAATGATACAAGCGGCAAAGAATCATACCTGAACTTTGCCGCTTTTATTCCACACTTTTGACCTGTAATGCTAATGCATCGACTTGCACTGCTAATGCATCGACTTGCAATGCTAATGCATTGACCTGCAATGTTAATGCATCGGCTTGCAAAAATATAACTCACTCTACGTTGCACAAAACTAAACAGCTAAGGCTCTATTGAAAGTAATAAATCTTCTTTATTTTCATCAAATTATCAGCCACTATATTTCAATATTTAGCTCTGTAAAAACCACAACTTAATCTTAAGACCAGTTCACAATCAATACCTAAAGGGCAAAAAAATGGCACTTTTCAATCTTGGTACACTCGGTAGCACTCCTGTTGTTAAAAATAATTTCACTTTAACTACAACAGACACAACGGATGTCTTTCAGTTCAAAATCCCTAGTGACAAAAACATTAACCTGTCTCTGACAGATATCAGCGCTGGTGATGATGCCGACATCCGACTGTTTCCAGATGCTAACAGTAACGGTGTACTAGACAATATTGACCGAATATTTGAAATTGTTTCCACAAAGGGAAGCAACCTAGACGATGCAATCAACATTAAAACTTACTCAACTACTTTTTTTGCAGAAGTTTCTCGCTATGCTCCAGGTAGTTCAGGCACTGTCAGTTACGATTTAGCGTTATCTGCAACTCAACCATCTGGAACTTTTCCCCTTGAAGCTAGTTTCAGTAACCTTCTACCGAAGGAATTTGTACTTGGTGATTTGTCAGGTGATGTCATTCGTACAGGCAACGTTAACGATCGGAACACTACTGATGTTTACAGCTTCTCTTTGGGATTTTTTGAAGGTGTCAACATTAAATTGGACGGATTAAGTACTGATGCTGACATCCGCTTAATTCAAGACTTTAACAACAATCGCATCGTTGATGCTGGGGAGGAAATAGCAAGCTCTACTAAAGGTGGTATTAGTTCAGAACTGATTTCTAACATTAATCAATCTGGTGACTACTTTTTGCAAGTAACTGAATTCACGGCTTCGACTAACTACAACCTGACTTTCGATCATTTCACCACCCCCTTTGCTTAAGTTTAGGCATCGGCAGTGATGAGCGGTACTTGAAATCATTGTATGACAACGCTTTCAAGAGTATACAAATGAGTGTATACAGTAGCCTTATGAAGGACTGATAGGGGAATCTGAGTTTTAGGATTGAGTGCGTAAGTTTTAACATCCCTTATTTGATTAAATTTATTCTCAACAACGCCAAGGGTAAGTTATCAGACTTTTTCTGACTAAATAAGACGAAGCACTTGGAATTTATTTTCAAACACCTAACTATTCAAGTCTTTTTCATGCTGTGTTTATTTAAAAAGCAGCTTACTTTAGATTCATGGTTAAACAAAAGGTTCTGAGCAAGCCAAGCACAAAACCAAACAGCTAAGGCTATGCAAATGATGCAAGCAGCGGAAAGTTACACCTGAATGCTGCTTTCATTGCAAAAAATATAACTGCACTCATCAAATATTTCAACAAAATAGTATTTTTATATGACTAAAGCTTTACAAAGAGGCGATGTCCACGACGGGCATAGCACTAGCGCCCTCTTGCCGCCAGAAATTATTCCCTTTTTAGCAAGTTACAATCTAATCCCACAATTGTTATCTCAGAGCATTATTGAATTAGCGATGTCTACGACGGGCTACGCCAACGCACCTATCACCTGTACTGAAGAAGAAACATCTCATGCTCTAGAGCAATTTTATCAGCAGTGGGATTTGACAACCGAGCAAAAAATCCAAGATTGGTGTTTACGTTACGGTTTGACTCAAGAACAATTAGAACTTTTCGCCACCCGAAAGCTGAGAGTCGAAAAGTTTAAACAACAAACTTGGGGACATCAACTAGAATCTTACTTTCTCAAATACAAAAGGCATTTTGATAAAGTCATTTATTCTTTAATTCGGATTGACAACAGAGGAACTGCCAACGAACTATTTTTCCGAATTACAGAAGGAGAACAATCTTTTTCGGAACTAGCACGTGAATATTCTCAAGGGCCGGAAGCTGATACATATGGCATCATCGGCCCAGTGGAACTTGGTACGATCGCTCCCAATTTTGCTCAGTTACTTTGCACAAGTCAAGTGGGTATAGTTCAAGCACCCGTACCCTTTGGAGAATCATGGGTGATTGTACGTGTGGAAAAATTCATAACTGCCCAGTTGGACGATTTTATGCGTCAACGGTTGCTGCAAGAAAATTTTGAAACTTGGTTTAAACAACAACTGAATCAACTCTCGCCAGAAGAAAAAACCTGGATGGGAATCAATACTAAACCAGCACAGGTTCAAGAAGTGAACGCTGCATATAAATTATTAAAATTGGGTGCAAGATGATGACAAATACAACTGTGGATATTCAAGAATTTATTGCCGATTTATTTCCTTTCAATTATCTACCAGCAAATCTTATAGAAAATTTGCTCGAAAAGGTGCAATTTTTTCGCTATCGCATCGGACAGGTAATAGTAACACGGGAAGCTATGCCCGATAAAATTAGCATTATCTATCAAGGACAAGCGCGTTTATTAGGCTATAATTCCCAAGCACCAAATCCGGCGACACTGAAGTTACTTTCTCCAGGAGAAGTTTTAGGTTGGGTAAGTCATGTGCGGGGTGTTGCTTGTGAAACTGCGATCGCTTCTACTGAAGTTATCGCTATTAATCTACCTATTGCTGGTTTTCTAACCTTACTCAAGCAGGAAGAAACTTTTGTGCAAGCGTTGCAAAATAAGATTACTCTTTTAGAAGTGCATGAACTGCTTACCGAAGAACTCAGCCGTCGCGCAGATGGGAGCAAAAATTTAGTTAAACTTGCCCAAGCTGCAACTGAAGTTGCGATTATCCAAACAATTCCTGCACGCAAATTCCGCCAGCAGTTAGATTCAGCATTTTTATGGTTAGTCAGCAGTAATTTCGATCCTGAGTTCCCTGTGGGTAGTCGCTTAGAGTTGGATGAACTCAACCCTAAGCTGAAATTTAATACAAATATGCGTCTGGTGGGATTGCCCAAATCAATATTTAGAGAAAATCTTGCTTCTTCTACCCCAAAAACACTCTTACCCGCAGAGATTCCCTACGCCTCAGAAATTACTGTCATAGAAGAACCAGCAACTAAGGGTAAACAAAAGAAGTATCCTTATATCAAAGGTAGAGGCCCACTCGATGCTTCCCTGGCTTGCTTCCAAATGTTGAGCCAATACTTTAATATCCCATTACGCAGAGATACACTACGACGGGTGTTGACAAAGCAGCAGGAACAGAAGGGGATTATATCTCTGCAATTTTGCGCCGCCGCCGCCGAGTTGATGGGATTGACAACACAGATGGTGAAAGTTCCCGCCGCCGCAGTCGGACGCTTGCAATTACCAGTAATGATTTCTTGGCAAGATAGTTTTGCAATCGTTTATAAAAATAGCGATCGAGAGTTACTCATTGCCGTTCCTGAGATGGGACTACTACGCTACAAACTGCGAGACTTTGCCGAAAACTGGGGGACTGAAGGAGAAGTACTGCTACTGCAAACCAATAAAAACACTCCCAAGGCGCGGTTTAATTTGAATTGGTTTGTACCTTCATTGCGGCGCTATCGCAAGGTATTAATTGAAGTACTAGTTGCTTCCATTGTTATTCAACTGTTTGGGTTGGTAAATCCCCTCGCCACACAGGTAATCATTGACAAAGTACTGGTTGGTAACAGTCCTGATACCCTGGAAGTTTTTGGCATCTTTTTGCTGGTAGTAGCAGTCATCGAAGCAATACTTACCAGCGTCCGCACTCACTTATTTACAGATACCACTAACCGAATTGACCTCACCCTTGGTTCTGAGGTAATTAATCATCTGTTGCGTCTGCCATTATCTTACTTTGAACGCCGTCCTGTAGGGGAATTAGCAACGCGCATTCACGAATTGGAAAATATTCGTTCTTTCTTGACTGGTACAGCTTTAACTGTGGTGATGGATGCTGTATTTTCTGTAGTTTATATTGTGGTCATGGCGATTTACAGCCCAGTGTTGACCTTGGTAGCTTTGGCAACAGTGCCGTTATTTGGTTTGCTCAACTTGATGGTATCACCTTTGATGCGGCGACAATTACAAGAGAAAGCAGAATGTAATGCCGAAACGCAATCTTATTTAGTAGAAGTGATGGGGGGAATGCAGACAGTCAAGGCGCAAAATTTAGAAATGCGATCGCGTTGGCAATGGCAAGAACGCTATGCTCGTTACATCAGTGCTAGTTTCAAAACAGTTTCTACCCAAACCAACGCCGGTTCTGTCAGCAGCTTTCTCAACAAGTTTTCCAGTATGTTAGTGCTGTGGGTGGGAGCTTTTCTTGTCCTCAATCAGCACCTAACCTTGGGACAACTCATTGCTTTCCGCATCTTGGCTGGTTATGTTACTAGTCCCCTATTACGCCTGATGCAACTTTGGCAGAACTTCCAAGAAACTGCTCTATCTCTGCAACGCCTTGCTGATATTTTAGACACTCCTCAAGAAGTAGAAATCGGCAACTGTCAAAATATTCTCATGCCTAGTGTTCAAGGTAGTGTTTGCTTTGAAAATCTCAGCTTCAGTTTCTCAGAACACGGGCCATTGCAACTGTGCAATATTAACTTAGATTTTCCTGCTGGCTCCTTTGTGGGAATTGTTGGTCAAAGCGGTTCCGGTAAAAGTACACTGCTAAAATTATTACCGCGACTTTACGAACCCAAGTCCGGCAAAATCTTGATTGATGGCTACGATATCAGTAAAGTTGAACTCTATTCCTTACGCCGTCAAATTGGAATGGTGTTACAAGATACCCTACTATTCGATGGTACAGTCCGCGAAAACATTGCCTTGGGATATCCTGATGCTAGCGATGAAGAAATTATTACTGCTGCTAAAGTAGCATTTGCCCACGACTTTATTATGTCTTTACCCAGTGGCTATAACACTCGTGTCGGCGAACGAGGTTCGGGACTGTCAGGGGGACAACGCCAACGAGTAGCGATCGCTCGTACTGTTCTGCAAAATCCACAATTACTGATCCTTGATGAAGCTACCAGCGCCTTAGATTACAATGCCGAAGCCCAAGTTTGCCGTAACTTGGCGACAGCTTTTCAAGATAAAACAGTGTTTTTCATTACTCACCGCCTCAGCACAATTCGCAATGCCGATGTCATTCTCATGATGGATAGAGGTGCTGTAGTAGAACAGGGAACTCATGAAGAATTGATGGCGCTCAAAGGTTATTACTACTGTCTTTATCAGCAACAAGAAGCAAAAGTGTAGGAAGGAGGCAGGAGGCAGGAGGCAGGGGGCAGGAGGCAGGGGGAAATATTATTGCTTTGGCCTCTGAACTCGAAATTTTGACCTTTGAACTCGGAAGTTGAGCTTTTTTACTTGAACGTTGAGGCTTTGAACTCGGAAGTTGCACCTTTTTACTCGAACGTTGAGCCTTTGAACTCGGAAGTTGCACCTTTTTACTCGAACGTTGAGGCTTTGAACTCGGAAGTTGCACCTTTTTGCTTGAACGTTGAGGCTTTGAACTCGGAAGTTGCACCTTTTTGCTTGAACGTTGAGGCTTTGAACTCGGAAGTTGCACCTTTTTGCTTGAACGTTGAGCTTTTGAACTCGGAAGTTGAGCTTCTGAACTCCAAACTTTAACACTCGCAACCCAGCAGTCAACATTTATCAGTCAATACTCATCAATTAACTTTCTCCACTCCTTATGAATATTCAATATAAATTCGACCAACCAGTACTTTTACAACAAACTCCTACTTGGTCGCGAGCGATCGCTTGGACTATTGTTGGAGTTAGTACCTTCGCAGTAATTTGGGCCTCGGTGTTCAAAATTGATGAATCAATTCATGCCACTGGCAAGCTAGAACCACAGGGTGCAGTTAAAGAAATTCAAGCTCCGATTCAAGGTGTTGTCAAGGAAATTCTAGTCAAAGATGGTCAGCGAGTCAAAAAAGGTGAAACACTCGTTAGCCTGGAAAAAACTACTTCTGAGGCTGAGTTAATTTCATTAAAGCAAAGTCGCGTAGCTCAGTTACTTGCCAAACAAGCGCTAGAGCAAGAAAATGACTTTTACCGCCGCCAACTTCAAGGAACAAGCTCACCCCAGCAAGTGGCACAGCAAACTGCTTTGTTGAAAATTAAACCAGAACTAGTCTTATTGACCAAAAGCCGAGCTGCAATTATTGCCGAAAACCAGTTGTACCGCACACAGTTAAACGGTGCGACTGCTGGAAATACTCTCACAAGAGAGCAACAGTTACGCTTGCGAAATCGCCAAATAGAATTAGAATCGCGTTTAGCCACAGCTAATTTAGAAACAGGACAGACGCAACAGCAATTTTTTCAAACTCAAGCGGAATTAACTAGTGCTAAAGAGTTGCTGACAATTAATCAACAAATTCTTCACAAGTTTGAACCTCTAGCGCAACAGGGGGCGATTTCCCAGGTGCAATACTTGAAACAGCAGCAGGATGTCAGCAGCAAACAAGCAGAAGTAATCCGATTAAATCGGGAACAGCAACGATTACAATTAGCGATCGCTCAGTCAAATCAAAAAGTTCGCAATACTGCGGCAGTGTCTCAAGAAGATTTACTCGCCAAAATTACAGATAATGACAAAGACATTGCCGAAATTGATAGCCAATTAACCAAGGTAATTGTAGATAATCAAAAACGCCTCTATGAAATTAATAGTCAGATTGGAGAGATTGATAGTAAATGGGTTCAGGCACAACAAACCTTGAAATATCAGAAAATTACAGCACCCGTAGATGGAACCGTCTTTGAACTCAAAGCCAAAACAGCAGGATTTGTAGTTAATTCCACTGAACCCCTCTTAAAACTCGTTCCTAGCGATAACTTAGTTGCTAACGTATATATCACTAACCGCGACATCGGCTTTGTCCAAGAAGGGCAACAAGTAGATGTGAGAATTGATTCCTTTCCCTTCCAAGAGTATGGCGATATCAAAGGCGAATTAATTGAGATTGGCTCTGATGCCTTACCTCCAGACCAAGTTTATAATTTTTGGCGTTTTTCTGCAAAAGTCCGCCTACATGGGCAGAAGTTACTGATTAACCAGCGTCAAATTCCATTGCAATCAGGGATGTCCATCAATGCAAATGTGAAATTACGTCAGCGCACGATTATGAGTATCTTCACCGATTTCTTAGTGCAAAAGACTGAAAGCTTAAAGTCTCTGCGCTAGACTTCTTGTAAAAGTCCTTCTTTGCATTCTCTTTTAAATATTTGTCTTACCAAAGGTATTACATTGTTGAACATTACCAGTCTGAATGCCTTGCTTAAACCAGCGAACTCTTTGGCTTGAACTACCATGTGTAAAAGATTCTGGAACCGCATACCCTCTAGCTTGTTCTTGTAAGCGGTCGTCTCCTATACTGCTAGCAGCGTTCAATGCTTCTTCAATATCGCCTCTCTCCAGAATTTGCCGCGAGCGCTGTGCATGATGTGCCCAAACCCCTGCAAAACAGTCTGCTTGTAATTCTAATCGTACAGAAAGCTGATTTGCTTGGGTCTGACTTGCTTTGTTCTGCAATAATCCAACTTTCTCTGAAATTCCTAGTAGATTCTGGACGTGATGCCCAACTTCATGAGCAATCACGTATGCTTGAGCAAAATCTCCCGGTGCTTGGTATCGAGTTTTCAAATCACGATAAAAACTTAAATCGATATATACTTTGCGATCGCGCGGACAATAAAATGGCCCAACTACTGAACGCGTAAATCCACAAGCAGATTGCACTGCACCAGAGTAAAGAACTAATTTAGGTTCTACGTAAGTTTGTCCGTTTTGCCGAAATAGTTCGCTCCATGTATCTTCTGTATCAGCCAGCACTACAGATACAAAATCTGCCATCTGGTCTTGAGCATTAGGGCCTCTTGATTGCGGTGACTCAGCCACAGGACTATCATTCGATGTCCGATCTTGTTGCCAAATCACACTGGGATCGCCACCCAAAAGCAAAACGACTACCGATATAAGTACTGCTCCAATACCTCCACCGACGACAGGAGCAGAAACTTTCGTCCCACGCTGATCTTCAACATTTGTACTCCTACGACCCAATTGCCAACGCATAATTCCTGCTTCCTAAATTGATTCAAAAGATAGTTGCAATTGGGTTGGATTAAATCTAAACCAGCCCTTTAGCTACGCAATCAAATCTTACCCTTCTCAAGCATGAATCTCTTCTATCTACAGATAAAACGGCAATCAAGCATAGTAAATCTTTAGAAAGATGATAATGAAAAAAACTTATCTAAGCATAAACTCTTGAAGCGCTCGACTCCTTAAATCAAATCAAACAAAAGTTACGGCTAATTCATCCTGCTGCGTTCTGGTAATTATGAAAGCAACCTACTCCTAGAAAATTAAGCGGATCTCTCCAAAAGACTAATTGTTGGTATCAATGACTTCGATTGCACAAATAGACTACTTTGCTCAGGAAAGGCTGTCCAATTTTGGTTAGATAAAGGTTCAGACGCAACAATCACTCGCTTTGGGTGAGTTACATCATCATAAGACCAATAAAGAGTAGGCGCTTCTGTACCATAAGCGTAGCGAACTGCTGCAAGTGCTTGACCATCGCTGATAATTATATTGGTACTAAAACTGGTGTCGTATTTTTGAGCCAAGTCAGTCAATGTTTGTAGTGTACTCGAAAGGGCTGACAACAGAGTGCTATCAAAAGAAGACTGCCACATTTCTACAAACAGAGCGAAAATGTGTTCCGAGTCTGTTAGACCTTTAATTAAATGATATGTAGAATCACCAAGGCGATCGCGTATCGGTCGAAGAAGTGTTTGTTGAAAGTTAGATATACCACCATTATGGACAAACAAGAGCTTTCCATTACGAAATGGTTGACAATTGCTGATATCAAGCACTTCACCGATTCCAGCTAGTCGAGTATAACCTACTGTACAATCTGATTGTACATATTGACTTAGCTCTTTCAAATTCGGATCGTTCCAAAATGGGACGGTATTGCGATAAATAAATGGTTTACCTGCTCGATCGTACCAACCTACACCAAGCCCGTCTGCACAGACAAATCCTGACTTTAATTCTAAAGGATTATAACTTTGAACGCAAAGAGAATGTTCTTGTTTATATAACAACTCATCTAATTGGATGCTGTTACCAAGATAGCCAATTAATCTGCACATAGAAAACTGAGTTAAGACAGCAGGAATAAAATTTTAGTCCCTCCTTCCTCCATTAGCAATCATTTTTTTGAATTAGCTTTTTGGGAAGATTATTACTAATTTAACAATATTTGTGTATTTTGTGTATGCTTAAACCATGACTTAAGTCATGTAAAAATTGGTGACTTTAGTCTGATGTTTTTTAAATAAATGACTTTTAATAATATAAAGAAGTAACTAAAAAAGCTAAAAGCTATTACTACTAAATTTGGGAGTTTAGTAGGAACTTAGTAACTCAGGGAAAGTTATAGCTTTCCCTCTTTCATAAACTTTATCTAGAGTTCATTCGAGATATTACATATACCCATTTTATATCATATCCGATTAAACACTTGTCATTGCAAACGCTAAGGTAGAAGTTTTCAGTATACTAAAATAGAACAAGTATAAAAAAGACTTTAAGTCTTTTTTATACTTACCTCTAAGTTTTATAATGCTAATTTAAAAATTATTCGTTTTTTGCGTAAAGTTCAAAACTTGAAGTGAATAGTATTGTATAACAATATTAATTATGCATAAACGGGAGACAACAATAAAAGTCTCTCATATAATTTACTTCTATCAAACACTGCTCTAGCTTTCGTCTAGGGCAGTGTTATATTATTAAGCCTTTATGATTAGCATTATAGATGCCTGTCAACAGCTTAAAGATAGTTGTGATTCAGGATTTATGCATAATAAGCTATCTTCACGAGAGTACTTCTACATCTCAACAATATTCCTTTGTTGTAGAGTGTCAGTTGTTGCTTGCGCTATTGCAACTGCATAGTGGCAGTATTAGGCACTTATCTAATCCTACTCCGGCTCTTATCCTGCAAAAATTCTAATGGGCTGCTGCATTGGTCGCCTTAACTTTTTTACAGAATAACAGAGCTAGCCCGGTGAGCAACAGTGCAAAGCCAATCAGGTAAAAACAATCGTTGTATGCCATAATGTAAGCTTCACGTCGCACAATATTAGCGATTTGCTGAACTGCTTGATTGTAAGCAACACTTGCTTCTGAGCCGCGACTAATAAAAAATTGAGTCAGTTGGTCAATCTGCTGCTGAGTTTCTGGTTTATAAAGTGAAACGGCATCGCCAATGCGATTGGAGTGAAATTGTTCTCGTCGGGTCAGGAGTGTGGACAGGGCTGCAATTCCCATCGAACCGCCGAGGTTTCGCATCATATTAAACAACCCAGAGGCAGAACCTGCCTGCTCTCTTTCAATGTTGGCGGTCGCGATCGAGGTCAGCGGCAGAATCATCAGCGGTTGTCCAAGTGCGCGAACTAACTGCGACCAGCGCAACTCGTTGATGCCGGTATACTGCGTCATGTGGGAGTTCATAAAACAACTGACAGCAAATAAACTGAATCCAACCGCAGCCATAAACCGCACATCGAAGTACTTCATCAGTTTGGGTACAAATGGGATGAGAAAAAGTTGCGGGATGCCAGACCACATTATCACTTCACCAATTTGCATGGCTGAATAGTTCTGGATTTGAGCAAGATACAGAGGCAGGATGTAGACAGAGCCATACAATCCTAATCCCAATGCCAAACCTGCCACACTGCCAATACCAAAATTACGGCGAACTAATAAGCGCAAATTGATAAACGGTCTTTTGCCAGTAAGTTCAAGCCAGAGGAAAAGGGTGATGAAAACAGCAGCAACGATCGCCAAACGAACAATCAACGGCGAACCAAACCAGTCTTTGCGGTTTCCTTCTTCTAATACCACTTCCAACGACCCTAAACCAAGCGCCATTGAGACAACGCCCAACCAGTCGCCTCCTTTGAGCCGATTCAATTGCAGAGGTTGAGGCTCGATGGCATACCAGACCATTCCTACCAACAATATCCCTGGAATAATATTTAGATAAAAGTTATACTGCCAAGCAAAGTTATCGGTTAGCCAGCCTCCAATTGTCGGCCCAATTGATGGGGCAAAGGTGGCTGTAATCGAAAATAGCGCCAGACCGATTGTCTGTTTCGCAGGAGGTAAGGTTGTCAGCACAATGGTGAACGCCATCGGGATGAGTACGCCTCCGGTTAGTCCTTGTCCGGCTCGAAACACAATCATCGAAGGCAGGCTCCAGGCAAAGGCACAGCAGACGGAAAAGAAAATAAACAAAACAGCGTTCCCTAGCAAATACCATCGCACGGAAAACACTTGCGATAGCCAACCCGTCAACGGAATCACCACTATTTCCGCCACTAGATAAGCCGTCGAAATCCAGGAACCCTCTTCGAGCGTCGCACCTAGAGCGCCTCCAATTTCTTCGAGAGAGGAGCTGACAATCTGGATATCTAGTACTGCCATGAACGCGCCTAGCATTGCTCCAAAAAGACCAACCCAAGTCTTAAAAGGGACGCGATCGTCGGCAAAACCTGGGCCGGAAGGAGGTTGTGTTTGCCATTGTTTTTTAGAGTTTTTACTCACAGCGTTGTTTGTATTTTTACTAGACTTATTTGACATTTACGGTGACTATGGCTGACATGCCAGGAGTAATGCGTGACTTATAACCTTGAATGCTTTCAGGTTCAAATACAACTTTGACAGGAATCCGCCGTACAATTTTGGTAAAGTTACCCGTGGCATTATCAGGTGGCAGTAAGGCAAACTGAGAACCCGATGCTGGTAGAAACGCTTTCAACACTGAATCTGTAAAGGATTCGTTGCTTAAGGTGCTATTGTGTCCGTTTGGTGGTGTTTGCGATCGCGTCATGATAAGTACCTGCTCTAAGCCATATACTGTGTGTTATTTAAAGAACCCGAAAGGATTGCTTCTTTCGAGTGTCTCTAAATTCAATTCATCAATAACTTATAGACAACTGATTTGTTTTGATTGGTTTGAAAATAATAACCGTTGGTTAATTTCACACCTTGATTATTTAGTGTAGGTGCGAACAGGAGGTAAAAGTATTCAGTCTTTAGGGTGAGTTTTTAATAACAAATAATAAATATGTTAATTACCAGAATAAGAAATTAAATTTATTACAATTACTCTCCTATCGCTTTAGGTATAGCACAAAATGACACAGGTTAGTGCTACCAAAAGTACGATTTTAACTACTTCTGCCGGTTTATTTTTGAAAAAAAGAAGACTTGAATTCAGGCTGAATAACTCGGTTTGTGGCTGTTTTCACTTTGCTCTTGGGTGTAGTCCAAAGGTTTGTTCTATACCCAAGGCGAATGCGTCTGAATTATTAATAAGATTGAAAAACAAGATTGAATTATCTAGAACAAATTAAATTTTTTCTCTTAAATAATAAAGGTATATTCACTGATTTATTAGTTCAAAAGTCTGAGAGCTTTAAGTCTCGTACGCTGAACAAAATCGTTGTTAAGAAATTTCCCAAAAATAAATTATTTCAAATTATTTGTAAATTATTTGTATATATGTAGGCGCGCAAGACCTTATACCCCTACGATGGAATATTTTTGTCAATAGAAGTCCCTAAATTCTGTTGTCATTGTTTTGTCTTTATGTTTCTAGCTTACGACCAACCATATACCACAAACCCACGGCATAGGGAATATATTTGAGTTCTGTAAAACCTGCTTTCGCAAACTCATACTCGAAGTTGAAATGGATAAAGTCATCCAACCACGGTTCCTGAAAAGAAGCGCTCAGAGCGTATTCGCCACGATATGTGTCAGCGTATAGTATCCAACCTCCGGGCTTGGTAATCCGGTACATCTCCTTAAGAATCTTGGGCGTCCACTCTTTAGGCGTCTCGTGGAAGAGTAGTGATGACGTGACAAGAGAAAAAGAGTTGTCAGGATAGCCAGTATAACGAGCGTCCACCTGCTCGAAGGAAGCCCGCTCACCAAATCCAAGCTTTTTAAACTTGTGCTGAGCGATTACCAGCATGTAAGGCGAAACATCAGTAATGTGAAAAGTCGCTTGAGGAAATCGCTGTGCTAAGGCCAGCGCTCCGCCACCCGTACCTGCACCAAGCTCTAGTACCGTCTCAATTTGAGCGTCTTGAGGTATTAGTTCAGCCATTTTTTCGCGCAATTGCTGGCAACTAACATTGTGGCTGAGGGGAATAATGGCATCCATAGCAGCATCCCAACTTAAGCAGGATTGAGGGTTGGTATAGGAATCGCTCATCCCATGAATAGGAGCGTGGATGTAGTCAGGGTAATATTCATGGTCGGTACGGTAGCGTTTGAGTTCCTCAGTCCAATTAATTGAGGTATATTCCTGCATTACTGAGGGCATTGCTGCGGTAATGCGTTGAATTACCTCGGTTCTATACGCTTGTTTTTTCTCTGCATTCCATCTCGGCATAAATCATCTCCTGCTTACATTCGTTACTGGCGTTTCTATACTCCAACTTGAGAACGAGAAATAAGCTGTAAATACAATCTAGTCTAGCCTCAATTTGTATGAGGTGCGATCGCAACAGGATTTCCGGGTTGGCCAACTACGAAAACAGTAATTGCTGCTAATAGCAAGCAGTTAAGCTGTTGCAGAGGTTGAAACACTGCGTCCTTGCTTAAAACTCTTGCTTTCAAGCAGGAGTCGCTATACCTACCCCCTATTCATATACCTGAGAATGGCAGATAGAAATGAAGCTAACTGTTTAAATTTAAGTAAATAATGAAAAAAGTATGAAAAATTCCGCTAAAGTCTTATTTAAAACAAACTTTATTTTTTACAAATGAATATAGAAGAAGCGCTAGCAATTTTAGATACATTTCTTGAACATAGCTTAAGTGATGTTCAGGAAATAGTATTTTGTAAAGCTTGGGAAGGACAAACTTATTCAGATATCGCCGAAAATTGTGGTTATGATGCCAATTATATAAAAGATGTTGGTTCTAAATTATGGAAGTTACTTTCACAGGCTTTCGGGGAGGAGGTGACAAAAAGTAATTTTCGCTCAGTATTGAGACGGCGCTCGCAAACTAACGTTTTGTCAGAAAAACTACAACCTGTGCCAGTAGTTTTAAGACAGTCTCAGCAAATAAGCAAAGTTAAAGATGGCAAATCGGGGTCTTCTTTGATCGTCGAAAAACAAGAAGAGAAACAAATCCCAGTCTTTAATTCCGACTTATTAGAAATCCCTGGTGGCTCTGTACCGCTCAATTCCTTCTTTTACATAGAGCGTCCGCCAATTGAAGAACGCACATATACAGAAATTAATAAACCTGGAAGCTTAATCAGAATCAAAGCCCCCAGCAAAATGGGAAAAACCTCCCTAATGCACAGAATTCTTACTCATGCCAAACAGACTGGGGTACACACCGTACAAATCGGTTTACAGAGGGCAGATAGTCAAGTTTTCACTAGCTTGGAAAAATTCTTACGCTGGTTTTGCGCTAACATCAGTCGGCAGTTGCACTTAGAAATCAGACTAGATGATTATTGGGATGAGGATATTGGTAGCAAAGTTAGCTGCACACTGTATTTACAGGAGTATTTGCTAGAGAAAATCGACGCTCCGGTAGTTTTAGCTTTGGATGAAGTGAATCGAATTTTCGAGTATCCAGAAATCTCTAGAGATTTTCTCCCGCTACTGCGCTCTTGGTATGAAGATGCTTCCGAATTAGAAATCTGGCAAAAACTGCGATTAGTAGTAGTTCATGCGACTGAAGCTTATATCCCGCTAGATATTAATCAATCCCCTTTCAATGTGGGATTACCGATTAAGTTACCAGAATTTAGTTTAGAGCAGATGCAAGAATTGGCAGTGCGTCATGGACTCGATTGGGCCAAAGGTGAGAAAGGATTAGAAAAGTTGGCTTTGCTACGAGCAATGATTGGTGGTCATCCCTATCTAGCTCGTCTGGCTCTTTATAACCTGGGAAATCAAACAGTAACTTTAGAGCAGCTACTAAAAGAGGCTCCCACAATTGCCGGCATCTATAGCAACTATTTACGCTATCATCTAGCCAATCTCCAAGAACATCCCGAACTCGCAACAGCACTAAAACGGGTAGTTACCTCTCCAACAAGTGTGCAATTGGAAGCGATCGCTGCCTATAAATTAGAAAGTATGGGTCTGATAAAACTTGAAGGAAATCAGGCAATATCTAGCTGTGAATTATATCAGCTGTATTTCCGAGAGCAATTAGCTTAAACGCTATGAATAAGTACGAATATCAAATTGGTGGCAGTCTCAAAATCGATGCTCCTAGCTATGTAAAACGACAGGCTGATTTTGAACTTTATAATGCTTTAATTCAAGGGGAATTTTGTTATGTATTTAGTTCCCGCCAAATGGGTAAATCTAGCTTGCGGTTACAAACAAGATATCAATTAGAAAAAGCAGGCTTCAGTTGTGCTTCTATCGATATGACTCGGATTGGTAATGGCAATATTACTCCTACTCAGTGGTATAAAGGCATAGTGATTGACTTATTAAGGAGCTTTAATCTTTTTAACAAAGTTAATATCAAAGCCTGGTGGTCGGAGCGTGAAGATTTACCTGCATTACAACGATTGAGCCAGTTTGTTGAAGATATTTTATTAGTTGAATTAAAAACTGAAAAAATATTTATTTTTATTGATGAGATTGATAGTGTTTTAGGGTTGAATTTCCCTGTTGTCGATTTTTTTACTTTAATTCGCTCGTGCTACAATCAGCGAGCCGAAAATCCAGAATATAACCGCCTAACTTGGGCACTATTCGGAGTAGCAACACCTTCAAATTTGATTGTAGATCGCAACTGTACCCCATTTAACATTGGTAAATCTATTGAACTACATGGCTTTAATTTATCGGAAGTTCAGCCATTAGCAGCAGGGTTAGAAACTAGAGTAGCTAATCCGATGGCGGTTATCAAAGAAATTTTGGCTTGGACAAATGGTCAGCCGTTTCTCACTCAAAAGCTCTGTCAGATAGTCGTGCAAGAAAGAACCTGTGGAAGCAAAAATGTTGAAGAACAGAGAAGTTTAGAAGTTGATGAGCGTTATAAATTGGATAACCATTTACCGATTATTAATCAACATTTAATAAATTTTTATTATCAAATTCCTTTGTTAATTTTAGAAAAACTAGTGCAAACCCATATTATTGAGAAATGGGAAGCAAAGGACGAGCCAGAGCATTTGAAGACAATCCGCGATCGCCTGCTGATAGATGAGCAGCGTGCTGGAGGTTTGCTGGGACTGTATCAGCAAATTTTACAAGGAATTCAGGTAGCTTGTGATGATGGAGAGGAGCAAATAGAACTGCTGCTGTCAGGATTGGTGACCAAGCAGCAAGGGCAACTAATAGTGAAAAACCGCATTTATCAAGAGGTTTTCAACCAAACTTGGGTAGAAAAACAACTAGCAAAATTGCGCCCCTACTCCCAAGCATTCAACGCTTGGGTAGCCTCACAACGCTGTGACAATTCACGACTATTGCGTGGGACAGCTTTACATGAAGCTCTAGCTTGGTCACAAGGCAAAAGCTTGAGCGATTTGGATTATCAGTTTTTAGCAGCTAGCCAAGAATGCGATCGGCGAGAAGTTGAGACGTGGTTAGAAGCAGAACGAACTAAAGAAGTTAAAGCTAGACTAGTTCAAGAGCAAAAAGCAGCTAGATTTCAAAGATTATTTTTTTTAGGTGCATTCGGTTGGGCATTGATAGTTGTTTTAGGCTTGGGGATGGTGACTTTCGAGTATAAAAAGCACTGTCCAACGACCTCTAAAGGCAACATTAGTAAGTGGTGAGATAACAAGCACTAGTACAGAAATATTCCTGTTCTTTGAACTCTAGATAACTAAAGGTTATTTTCACATGTAGATTCCGACCATCTTGAGTTCGGTGAATAGATTCAAAACTGGAACTATCTTTTTGTCTAAGTTCTTGCCATTGTGAGTCCCAAGTTTCTGCTGGAAAATTTGGATCGATATCGTGAACATTCATGGTCAGCAATTGTTCGCGAGAATAACCTAAAGTTCTGCAAGCTGCTTCATTTACATAAACAAACTGGGCATTTGAACTAACAAAAAAAATTGCATCTTTAAACCTGTCTAAATAAAATTGGCTTAACCGCAGTGCTGATTCTGCTTTTTGGCGATCGCTAATTTCCTGTTGCAAAAGTATATTTTGCTGAGTCAGTTGTTTTTGCAGCCTGCGGATAGTCAAGTTATTTTCTACACGTGCGAAAACCTCTTCTTCACTAAAAGGTTTGGTAATGTAATCTACCCCCCCAACTGCAAAAGCTTTAACTTTGTCAAATACTTCATCTAAGGCGCTAATAAAAATCACTGGAATGTCGCGGGTTTTCTCTGAAGCTTTCAAGTGTTGACAGACTTCATAGCCATTCATTTCTGGCATCATAATGTCAAGTAAAATTAAATCAGGCGGTGCAGCTTGTGCTGTTTTTAAAGCTGTTTGCCCGTTTATCACTCTCCGAATTTCATAGCCAACCTGAGTGAGCATGGCAGATAAAAGTCGCAGATTGTCCGGTGTATCATCAACAACAAGAATATTTGCTTTCGCTAACTGAACTTGATGGTTCTCCATATTTTTTATAACTAAATTTATCAAAGCAAATATTAAAAATAATCAGATTTATCTAAATATTATTCATTTTGTTGAGAAGATTTAGGAGGGGCATTTCCTGGGCGATCGGGTGTAGAATTTTTGATATCTTCTACTGCTTCTTGTACCTCTGGTAAAATTTGCTTTGCATCCTCTATCACTTCTTTTACCTCTGGTGTAGTACTTTTAACAAAATTAGTTGCTTGCTGAATATTTTCTGTAGATTGATTAATATCTTCTCGAATTTTTTCTGCACTTTTTTGGAGACCAAAGCTAACTCCAACTCGTTCAACAATATCATTATCCAAGCGTTCACTAAAACCTACTATAAATGCAATTGAAAAGTAAAAATAATAATTTGATGAATTAGATTGTATGGAAGGAAAACTTATGATACCGGAACTAACGAGTGCAAAAACAAAGATGCTAAATGCTGCCCCAGTCAAGGGTTTGGCAAAGCCGACTACAATAGGAGTAACTGAGCGTACGTATTCGTCTCTGTATTTGTAGTCTTGCAGTCGAACTAAGATACTAACTATACTGCCAAAAGCTCCAGATAAGGCAACCATGATAACTAATCCATACTGATCCTTATCGAGGTCACGTTTTATAGGTGATTTTTGCTCTATATTTTCATTACTTTTAGATAAATTCTCATTGGAATTTGCTGTAGGTGTAGGACTAGGACTTGATACCACAGAAGTATTTTCAGAAAGAGCATCTACGTTGCCTGCTAAAAACTTCACAATCCCAAAAGAAACTGGAATTGCAATCATATATACTGGTATTGCCATTGCCAGTCCAATAAGAACTTTGGTCGGTGTAGACAATTCTCGAACAGAACGTTTGAAAAGATTAACTACCCAACCTAAGGGCTTTTGGTTGTTCAAAAAATACTCAATGCTATATCTGATATGTTTTGCTAAAACTATCTTTTCTGTTTTTTTCATTAACAGAAAAGACAAAGCTAAATTAATTGCATAAAGCTTTGATTGGAGAGTAATACATTCAGTTAAACTCTGACTTCTTTTTTTTTGAATTACTGAAATATATTCTCCCAAGCGTTGTAGTAAAATAATTTGTTTTGCAAGTTCATCTTGAATCTGCTCACTTTTTAAATCTAATTCTGGTAGTCGTAGTTGATTTTCTACTTTGTTAATGAGGTCATTAATATCTTGTTGAAGCTTGTTAAGAATATTCTGGGATTGCTCTTGGTTATTTTTATTAATCATCAGTCTACTCTCTTTGGTTTATCAATTATTTAATTAATTTATATTAGTTTTAATAAATATTAAACTACCTGAAGTTGATTTTTGACAATATAGGTTATATAAAAATGATTTTGGTAGGTTATTAGTGTTAAAAAACAGAAATATTTTAAGTACTAAAAAATACATCATTGGTGAATAAATAGTGGCTTCCTAAGAATACTTATCTATCAATGATTGCTTTAAGATTTATGCAATTTAAAAAAAACTTTATCAAAACGTAAATTAAATCAACCAGTATGCGATCGCTCTAGTAACGAATGCATACTGAGTAAGGTGTCAGCTTTTAATACTTTGTGATTTTTCCTATTAGAAATATGGCTGAGTCTATACAGGGGATGAAGAAGATTCAACTAATTTTTTCAATTTTAGATAAGCTTCTTCTGGTGTCAAAGGGACTGAACTTTTTTGATCGGGGATGTAAAATTCCCAGCTATCAGGGAAATGATGAACAACAAATGAAGGAATTAACCCCAACTTCATTGCTCTTGTTCCAAACTCTTCTGCTTTTTCTGCTAGGCTGATTTCGTCGTGAAATGAATGCTGGTTCATAGAAATAACTATTTAGTCAAGTGTTTTGATTAAAATCAGATACCTTAGAAGTACTAAAGTTTATTTATAGCTATTATTAAAAGCACGTTTCTAAAAGAGACTCCTTTGAGTCACTTAAAGAAATACAATACTTATCCTAAATTATCAGTGAGTACTTGGATAATACCATGTGGTGTAACCTAAGGCCAAAGCGTATATAGCGATTCCCAATCACATCAGTGCAGAAATTTGTAGGGGCGCATAGCTATACCCGGATTTCTCACAAGAGTGTGGGAGGTGTGGGAGGTGTGGGGGTGTGGGGGGAAAGATTTCTTCCCCATCTTCCCTATCCTCCTTTTCCTCCCACACTCCTTGGATTTCTCACTTGTGAGAAATCCAGGTATGCCCCCTACTTTGTACCTTCTTACGGTTGCGTTAAATCAATAACTTTATCAATACGAAAGTTATTAACCCAATCAGACAGAGTGTTTGCCAAAACAGCAGATTCTTCAGGAATTTCCTCAAGCAAGCTGAAAATCAGCTTTTCATCAGTACACAGTGCCGCTTGGTGTAGCTGTGTCACCCACTCAGTGGGCATCTGAGCCAGCATTTCTTCTAATGATAAAAGTTTAAGGTCTGAATTTTCAGCAAATTCGTCTTTTTGAAGGGGTTTCTCTGCATATACATAACGTACCCCCAAATATTTAGACATCATATTCAAGATTACTTCTTCTCGGAAGGGCTTACGCACGAAATCGTTACAGCCTGCGGATAAAACTACAAACCGTTCCTCGTCAAAAGCACTAGCAGTTAGAGCAATGATCACAGTAGCTTGACCCTTTAAACTAGCTCTAATTTGTTTAGTGGCTTCATACCCATCCATTACAGGCATCCGCATATCCATCCAAATCAAGTGCGGTTCCCAAGTTTGCCAAAGGTTCACTCCTTCTTGACCATTTTCAGCGTGACGTACCTCGAAGCCAAGGGATACCAGCATTTTGACTAACAGTTGACGATTTTCCCATTTATCTTCAACTACTAAAATCTTGTACCTTGGTTGATTCGGCTCTAAACCAATTACTCGCTGTTTTAGCTGTCGAATTGGAGCTTCAGCTTCTTGTGCGAGGCTAATCTGGAGATCGAAAGAAAAAATTGTTCCCTGACCTAAAGTACTGCTAACAGTAATACTTCCCCCCATTAAATGCACGAATTGTTGGCTAATGGTTAGACCCAAACCTGTTCCTTGCTGAGATTTTCGACCTGCTTCTGTTTGGACAAAGGGTTTAAACAACTTTTCAATTTCAGCAGGTGCAATTCCTGGCCCAGTGTCTTCGACTTCAAAATGCAGCCAGAAAAATGAGGGGTGAGAGTTTTTTCTTGCTTGTATGCCTTGTTGTTGCTGTAGTTTGCTTTCTTCCTTCATCCTAACTCGCAAACTAACGCCGCCTTCTTGAGTAAATTTGACAGCATTACCAAGGAAGTTAATTAAGACTTGACGTAATTTACTTTCATCTGTATGTACATATTTGGGAACTTCAGGTCTACGCTCAAACATCAACTGTAAACCTTTGGATTCTGCTTTGAGTTGAAACATTTCTTCAACTGAGTCAAGTAGAGTGTACAAGTCAAAGCTATTGTTGTTCAGTGTTGTTAAACCCGCCTCAATTTTGGACATTGACAACACATCATTGATCAAAGTCAACAAATGCTCTCCACTGCGACTAATAATTTCTAAATGTTCTAACTGAGAAGCATTAATAGAAGAATCGCGGCTCATTAACTGAGTGAAACCAAGAATACTGTTAAGAGGAGTACGAAGTTCGTGACTCATGTTTGCAAGAAACTCGCTTTTGGCACGGTTGGCAGTTTCGGCTTCTTTGGCTTTTACCTCCAATCTCTGGCTGTAATTCTCTAACTGTTCGCCAGAAATTTTTAACTGTCGCGTTAGCCAAGATACCCCAATTAATAGAAATCCCATTGCTAACGAACCCACTAGCATAATTGTCCCTGCCAATCGGCGAGCCGGCGCAAAGGCTTCGTCCTGCTTCATTTCTACCATTAAGGCCAGGTCTCGATCGTTGAGCCAGTGATATACCCCAATTACTAGCACTCCGGCATAGTTTGGGTAAAGTCCTTGGCCGCTAATTCCACTCATTGCTGCATCAATGCCTTGGCTGCTAACTCCATTAGTAAAGTCCGATGTTTTATCTTTTTCTTTAGAAATAAAAGCGTTTTTAGTTACTAAAGAACCAACTAAATAAGTTTCGCCACTTTTACCTAAACCCGTGCGTTCCCGCACAATCCGATCTATTCGGTCTAAATTCAAATCAGCTAATAAAACGCCTTGGCGTACCTTAGCTGCGTTACGTAGAGGTGTTGCAAAAGTAACTGATGGCTTGCCAGTAATTGGTGAGACATAGAAAATGGGGGCAAAGGAATCTTCTGGCTGAATCTGTTCAATATAGGTGATGTTAGCTAAGATTTCATATCGACCTTCACGCTGCTTGTTAGTAGATAAAATAATCCGATTGCTACGGTCAAGAATAGAAATCTCTCCCAGACTTGGCTTGATTTTAGCTATATTGGTGAGGTAATCCGAGAGAACTTTGTAAGCATTCTGATAATCTACATCAGAGGCTTGAGAATTTAAAAGTATTTGAAAATTCTTTTGTTCATTTGGAAACTGAGTGACTAGGAGAAAGTCTCGTTCTTGGTCTTCAAACCAACGGGTAATTTCTTCTTCTTTAAGAGTGGCAGCAGCACTGAGTCGTTCAAAAGCAGCTTGTTTCAAAGCTTCCCTTGCATTGAGAAAGGCAAATCCTCCTACCACACCTACAGTTACCAAGGATAGGAATAAGAAGGAACTGGCAACTTTAATAGTTAAGTGCTGATTCCACAATTTCATATATTCACAAGTTTTTTCTGATTTTTCAAGATATTTATCTTTTTTCTATTGATGCCAACACTTTTTTAATTAATATAAACAATTATTGATTACCATTGAGCAAAAATTTGTTTTATCTGCTCGATCGCCTCATCAGCTGCTTGCTCTGGAGAAATTTTCTCTACAACAATTCGATTGATAGCCTTACCCCAGACATTCTGTTTTAAAACCAAGCTATAAGCTGGGTTTTGGACAAAATAAAATGGGCGAGTTTCTCTGTTGAGAAATATCTTAGCAGCAGTCGAGAGATAGGGATATTTTGAATCTTTCCAAAAAGGATCTTGCCACTCTAATGTCATGACTGGTAAATGACGACCTCCAGAAACTTTCAGATAATTTCCCATCACCTCTGGCTGACGGGGCGACAAAGTAGCCTGAAAAGCTTGTGAGGTAAAAGTTGTAGCAATTTATGATAAAAAAAGTAGGTCTAGCTTTGTCAAGAAGACCCACTTATTGAAAATGTTGCCTATATTTTAGCAAACATACCTGCAAAATAATCTCAGTCTTACAGAATATTTGTTACTCCAAATTCTGATTAATCTTCTACAATCCATTAAAAAAGTTAGCTTAGAAACCTTGGCTACTTCTTTGCCTATTCCCATTTTCTTTGAAAGTAGAAGAAAGAAAATACAAAGATTTTTATCATCACCAAACCTTTCAATTGAAAAAGTTTGGTTTCTGATTGTCATGACTTGGTTATCCACATATTTTGAAACAGAAAAAATAATTTATGTAGTAATAGATAGAACAAATTGGAGTCGAGTAAATCTCTTTATGGTCAGTGTAGTTTGGGACAAGAGAGCATTCCCAGTATATTTTTACTTATTACCAAAGTTAGGTAATAGTAATCTTGATGAGCAGACAAAGATTCTCTCAAAGGTCTTGCCACTTTTTGAAAATTATAAAATCTGTGTATTGGGAGATAGAGAGTTTTGTTCTGTAAAGCTGGCAAACTGGCTCATACAAAGAAATGTATATTTTTGTTTCCGACTCAAAAAGAATCATTTCGTAGAGCTCAAGCAAGATATTTGACTAGAACTAAAACAGCTAGGATTATCACCTGGAGTTTCCTTGTTTTTTCAAGGAGTAAAAGTTACAAAAACTCAAGGTTTTTTCAGCTTTAACGTTGCTTGTAAATGGAAACGTAAAATATTCGGTGTTGCTCCCAAAGAAGGATGGTTCATTTTAAACCTAGAGACTCTTGAATTGGCGATGCCTTCGGCAACCCGAAGCGGGAACGCAGCCTATAAAAGAAGATTCGATATAGAGCGGAGTCGGAGATACTCCGCCTTCGAGAAATGTTTCGAGATTTTCAGAAGGGTGGCTATAATTTAGAAGATACTAATGTCTCTAGTGAACGCTTAATTACTTTAATTTTATTAATAGCGAGCGCCTACACTTATGCCACTATCTCTGGGCAAAAAATTAAACGTAAAGGTATCCAAAAATATGTTGATCGTGTTAAAGAATATGGACGTAAAGTTAGGCAACATAGCAGTTTTTATATTGGCTTATATGGTCAAACTTGGATAAATTTTGTAGAACCATGTCAAGATTTAGTCACGAACTTAATCCAATTTTTTTATTCTATTGTTTATCAATTTGATTTATTTCAGGCTCCTTTAATTCTATAATTTATATTTTTAATTGAATTGCTTTTGACTTAAACGATACCCAATAGTTGCTTCTATAATTTTCTCTTGCAACTCTTGCATTGTATATTTTTTATTATTGGGTATTTTTAAATATTGAGCCAAGCTTTGTAAATATTTCTTCGCTTTTAAATGCTGATTGATAAAGGAAAAGCCTCTTTGATGATGTATAAATATTTTCCTATTTTTAGGCAAAACTTTAAAAAATTAAGATGGACTATTATTCGTTTATGAATGATGCCCAGTTATGAATTTTAGGTATATGATGTGTATCTCCACTGAAACTGAAACCTTTATACAAACTATTAACTAAAAATTGTACCTTTAGCGAACTTCTGAAGAATTCTAGAGCTTGGGTGGTCAGCCAAAGATACAAGCCTGTTTGCTAAAGCAATAGGAATGAGAGAGCTATCCTACATCGCCATATCATCTGGGTCTATGAAAGGCTGTTTACCAAGTCCATCAAGGTCGTCAATGCTAAAGATGAGTGCCCCAATTTGGAAAAAGCAGACAGTTGACGAAGGAACAACATTGAATTAATTTCTAATACACCTCAATCTGATTGTCTTTGGCATGGTGGAGGATTTGAGCCAGAACATGGTGTGCAAGCAATTAGCGAGTTGATTATTGCAGATTTTATTCCCAAACTTGGTTTTAATCCTGCTACTGATGTACAAGTGCTTTGTCCAATGTCAATAAGGCTCAAAAAAGAGAGTTTAAACACTATTTAGGGGGATTATTGGGTGAAAGTGAAAGAAAAAACCTGTTTCAAATTGCAGAGAATGCTGTAGGGGTGACTTATCACCGATTACACCACTTTTTAACTGAAGCACCTTGGTCTAGTTCCCAGGTTAAGGAGCGTCGGTTAGAGATCATGAATAAGTGTAGTCAGACGAGAATCAGTAGAGGCTTTAGCCTAATAATTGATGATTCTGGACATAGAAAAAGCGGTAATTTTACAGATGGGGTAGTCAGACAGTACATTGGAGATATTGGCAAAATAGAGAATGGTCCGTTGAATGTGAACACAAGCACTTTTGATGAGACTATCTCGGTGGCGGATATAACTCCGTAATACACAAAGAAAGGTCTTCTGGGCGAAAAGAACCAGACAACAATCCGTAGCTATGTAACTGTTACAACCATTGACAGTCTAAAATATCAGTTTTACGTCCAGGTAAAGTTTTGACGTGATGGGCGTTGACAAGTTTAACTTCAAAGCCCCTTGTCTCCAAGATTTGAAACAACGCAATCCAATATACCCCCGTTGATTCCATTGCTAGAGTTTTCACTCCACAAACAGCCAACCAATCAGCTAGAGCATACAAGTCAGCAGTGTAACAGCCAATACGTCTGACACTCTCGGAGACTCTATATGAATGGAACACTCACGAGCGTGAAATTCTGAACCGATATCAATACCCCCTGCATTTGGGTTGATTAGTCTTAAGTCAGAAGTTCCATTCGTACCTGTTTGATGGAAACGGGATTTGGACTTTGGTGTTTTCATCATCAAAGGTTCCCTCAAAAATGTGGAGTCATATTAGCAATTGGAAATGCGTCCCGACCTGGGTTGACGGATGAATACAGTTTCCTAAACGGGATAATGGCAGCAGCCATTTCACCAATGTCATAACCCTATTAGGTTTTAATATGAATAATACTTACCCAATCTCCTCCTTCAGAGCCATTTCCGCTAAACCTTTCAGGAACACCAGGCCAGATATTATTACCATCTAATGCCTGAATCTTACTAAATGTTAATTTATTGTTCTCTACTTTAATAGTGTTAATTTTACCTCCGTTGATTAAGCGCCATTTAAGGTTTTCTTTCTCTGTAAATAAAATAATATTTTGGGAGAGTAAAATTCCCTTTTCTTGAAACTGCTGGCGTAATTCATCAGGAATAATACCTTGATTTAAATCTTCTAATAAATTCAAATTTGCGTTATCAAATAATCGTTCTTCATTAAGAATCCAGTCACCATGTAGTAAAACAGTAAATTGATAAATATTACTTTGGTTAAAGACAGCTTTTTGCGGCCAATCATCAGGTGTAATCAATCTAACAGCTTGAGTGTAGCTAGTATTTCCATTTGTAAAAGGTTCAACTTCTGTAATTATACTGATATTACTATCTAATATCTCATTGCCAACTGCCCAACGGATAGATTTTGTTTCAGTTTTTTTAACTTGAACTGGTTCAACTTTCATTGGCAATATATAAAATACTTCACCCTTTAATACATTATCAGTGTGAGCTAAAACAGATACGCTACTTTTATGTAAACTATCAATTCGTACTGGTTTTTCAAACTGAATTACTAAACCTAACTTAGTAAATAAATTTCTTAACTCTTGAGATTTTAAGTTAAATAACTCATCCTCTACAATATTGCTGGAATTTTCCTGCAATTCTGTAAGAGTGGCATCCAAAACTTGGTCGTGATGCCAACTAGCATTAATTATGCGGTTAAATTCTGTTATTGTTTGTGTAGCAATTTCTTTCTGATTAATCGGTGGTACAGGATTTTCCTGAGAATTAGCTGATAGAGGATTATTATCTTTGTTACTTACAGATGGTATGGTGCTATCTTGACTAACAATCTTTCTTCGGCAATCATAAACTGTTAGATTATTAGGATTACCTAAAAATACTGCTAGAGGTGCATAATAATGCGCTATCCCATGTGGTGGTTGAGGTTGAGGCTCTAATTTTCCTTCTTTGTTTTTTCGTTTGGGCCATTCTACATTGCCTGTAGCTGTCCGCACAGGAATTAACCAATAATCACCAACTTGATAAGAGTTATTCTGAGTATCTGCTTGAAATCGAATCTCAATTCCATCTTCAAGGGAAAACCATTTATTATTAATTTCAGATAAATTTACTTTAACTTCTTTAGAGTCCCAACGGCGTAATAGCGGATGTTTTTCTGGAAGCAATGTTTTATTTTTAACATCACCGGAAAGAATTACTTGATTCTCAATGCAATCTACTTGTTCAACTTTTAGCAGTTGCCGATCGCCATTTTGAAGCACATAATCATCATCGACAATTTCAACCCAATCACCTGCTGATAAACTGCAATCTTTGTCCTTTCCTAAATGTTCTAACGTAAATGCGATCGCTGAGTAATTAATTTCAGCAGATGTCACAATCGGAAAACCAATTGAGCTATTTTCTCGTGACCAAACAAATGATAATTGATTATTGTTATTCACAGTAGGAACTGTAAAAATTTCCGCACGATAAAGATGGTTTTCTGTACCACGAAACTTGGAATTAAAGGGAATAACACAAGTATCGTTGATTCCTGTAGAATTAGGTTTTGTAACTCTGGCAATAATTTTGCCTTCTCCAGGCTTGATTAATTCTTTACCTAGTAAACTATAAAAATAATCACGCTCCTTGGTAACTTGCTTGGCAACCGTTTCAATATCTTTATCCTCTTTTAATTGTTTGAGCTTGACTTGCCAAACTAACTTAGAGCGAGTTGCAGTATCCGCTCCCCCTAAAGCAACTTCACGAATATTAATTTTGCGCTCGTCATAATCTTCAATGGGAGTTATATGTCGTTCCCAAACATCAAGATAAGCAAGATATGTTGCTCCTTTTAGTTGGACTTGACAAGTATCTATCAGTTCCGGCGTAAAATCTGGTTGCTGAAAATAAGGTATAAATTCCTCATTTTCACAAAGTATACCATCTACATAATAATTGCCTTTGCTAATTAAATAGCTTTGAGATTGGAGCAGTTGCTTTAATTTCTGTTTTTCTTCATCGTTCAGGTTATTAATATTATTAATCTGCTCTTCAGTAGCGATAAATTCAAAACCACAGTTATACTCTGGGCCACCTTGTAGCCCAAATATATCTTTGGCTAAAGTTTGCAAGCGATTTAATAAAATCGATGTCTGTTCGTTGAAATCTGCATCTAATTGCACTCGACCTTGTTGCATCAATACTCGAAGAAAGTGCTTGCTTTTGTCGTAGGTATCACGAGTAAAATCGCCTCTAAATTCTCCTTGCATAACAACCTCGTTAACTAGCGTAAATAATGCCAATTTCAGTATTAGCGGGTATATATTCCTCTAAACGGATGCGTAGATTGGCCTCTTTTTGAGGCTGATATAGATTGTGAAAAGCACCCATTTCTGATTCATCATCAGCACCACGTTTGATTTCCTCAGCACAGGTTGAGGCTAACTGACAGTAGGTAGGTGTGCCATAGCGCGTACTATTGAATTGAGGTTGGACGCTATCTCTAGCAATAATTTGTTCCGCCTCTATCTGTTCTGGCTGTAGTTCAGTTTTTTGTCTAATCATCTGCTCGACTAAATCCGGTTGACAATTATATCGGCGTGGTGTGCGTGAGTTTGGCATCACGTAGCAGAAACGGATACAACCTTGTTGACGGCGAGCAACGAATATTATGCCTTTAAAAATACTGTTTTCTGCTAAATCAATTGCATGGACTTGAATCTGACCAATGACTGTACAACGTGCAATAGTCAACCGCGCATGGGCTATGGAGTAACCCACTGCACCGATCGCTTCACCTTCTATACTGGTAGCATCTATAATGCTATCGCTAATATGTATCGGCAAAGGGTCGGCCTCTACCTCATCTTGGTTAATCTGAATCGAGCCAACAATACTGTGTGCGAGCGTTACACACCCATTAATATTAAATAACTCCAAACTTGGTTCGCTAGAACGTCGAGGTTCGCAGTCACAATGTAATGACCAACCCGGCACTAATGTAGAATGACGGATAATAATCGCAGTTGGTTTTTGCACGCCAGAGGTAAGATAATCTGTAAATTGACTGGGATTACCTTCTATATGCACTCCTCTTCCTGTAATTAATAAACCATCAAGAACAAAACAACTTCCTGACTCTACTGTGACATTTAAAGCATCACCTAAAGAAGTTCGCCAATCTAAAATGCGAATTACCGGACGCTTGCGGTTAGCTGCACGTAATTGCAGACTTTGGTTGTTCTCTAGTTCAATATTAATGCGTTCTACATAAACCCCACTGTCGATAATTTCAATTACAGCATGATGGGGTTTGTCTCGCTGCCATTGTGAAATTGCCTCGGTAATAGTTTGATAATCTGCTTGTGAGGTTTGACTGACGCTGTAATAAACATAATGCTTTCTGATTTGCGAGGGAAAAGCTTCTTCTAATAGCAAACGATTGCAGCGAATCAATTCTTTACCGTAGAGATTTTGCTGAACCAATCTTTGAGTTTCCGTACTCAAGGTGATAGCTGCAAAACGTTGTTCGTTGTAGAGGCTTTCATCCATAAGTAGTTGATTTAACTCTCTAAGTAAAGCTGTAATTAAAGCTGGTTCGGCAGGAAGGTTAATGTATGCATCCAAAAGCCTTTGGGTATCACTAGAAAGTTGCGATCGCAAAAAATCGGATAATGCAAAAGCATCTTGTTGCGAGATAAAAGCAGCTGGCTCTTCAATATCACCAACATCAAGTAAAAAATGCGCCGCAGAATCTAATAAAGTTCGGTCATATTCGCCGCCACCAATATCAGCACTAAAACCATAATGATAAGAAACCCAAACGCCGTTTTTTGGTAACTGGCGGATGGGAAAAATCATCCGCCCTAATTCTGGGTCAACCGCTATATAATCTTGCTCTGGTTGATAATTCCAATCGCTCAAATCCGCAATAATAATTTGTTCTGGAGAAACTAGTCGTAATTTTGAACCAACACCTTTCCAAACTTGCAAACTTTTGCTAAATTGTTCGGGATTTGGGTTTGAGTCAAAATAATCGCTTTTGTGAGATTGCAAAGCTTGTCGTTGAATGGGAATAGGTAAGTTTAATTCACGAGCAACTTTAGTTTCATCTTCTGTTAGTTGGGGACGAGTGTAAAGCGGAGTGTCGTTACCCGTAATACTAAAGGTGTAGCAGTTAGAGCTAACTTCTTCTAAACAAAAAGCTGGTGTGAGAGTCATGGAATAAGGTTTTAATCGCCAAACAAAAATACCAACATTCGGAGTGTTGTGCTTTCCAGGTTGATACAGCGAACCAATCTGGCGAATATCTACTGTATGAGCTAATTCATCGAATGGGTTATTTAACTTGGTAATTTTATCGACGTGATGTAGATTTACTGTTGTTGAGCTTGACGAATGCAGGTGATTGATATGTTGTGTTTTGCTAACTAGCTGATGAAATTCTACAACTCGTGCCGGCCAGCCAGCTACTTTATCAGCCAGCAATTCCAACAAAGCCAGCGTTCCCTTACGCCGTCGGTAGCGAATAGTATTGGCAACTTCACGACGGGGAATTAAAATCTTATTGCCTTTTTCATCGGCGATCGCATTTGTACCATAACTGCGAATATTTTGATAACCAATTAAATCGCCAATGTATGGTACTACCCAATCTTGGCAAGTTTCAATGAACCAATTTTCGTAAAGTTGAGTAATATCGGCTTCAATAATATTTACTTGTTCGGCAATGACACGTAATAAATCCTGTAGCGGATAGCCAAGTTCTGCATCGCGGATGCGGTAAACAGCTGGCAACAGTTCATAAAGGCGGTCTAGGGAATTGCTCATGATTTCAAATTCTTCAGAATGAGTGTGTCTGGCACTTGGGGACTGAGAATAGCTAATTGAGCTGGAAAAAGTTGGTTTGTTGTAGAATCAAAAACAGCCAAGTTTACAGGAATTCCTTGTTTTGGTTGTACTGGTAGTTGACCATCTCCACTACTCATACCTAGTTTTGCTAATTGTTGAAGTTTTTGATTTAAAATGTCTGGATTTTGGACTTCAGTTTCGGAAACGCTATCTAAAATATCTACATCTATATAGTCTACTCCTGGTACTTCTTGAATCGTGCTAATAACTCCACTTAAGACAACATCTTGTCCTAATTCCTGACGTGCAAAGCTAAATTTCTCGAACAAAGCAGTCCGAATTTTTGGGGCTACAGATGTCCATTGATAATTTGCTAAAATTCGTACCTTGGCACTAATAATTAACAGCATGAGTTCCCGCATATCAACTTTTAGTGCTTGATAGGGGTCGCCAAATTGGTATAATGCTTGCACAAAGCTGCGGTATAAATCTGAATTTCTATCAATAGGGATATCATCAGCCCCAGCGATGGTAATGTGGATAATTTCACGCGAACCATTGGAAAGACGTTGAGCATTTGCTTTGCCAATTCCGGTAAAAGTACGAGCAAAATTCGCATAGTCCTGTACGGAAACTGCGCGCTTGAGAGATATTATCCCAATAGGTGCATTGCGACAAATTTCATAATCGCTTTCTGGGTCTGCACCTCCTGTTGCTGCTATTGGGTTGAGTACGCCACTCAAACCTAGAGGTTGCATTGCCAATTGCGTGATTTTTTCTGCTGCAACGTTACCAGTTTTGCCAATACCAGTGCGGTAAACTGCTGTGACATTTTCAACCCCACTAGGCAGCCTAGCTCCATATTCGCCGTTGCCAAAGATAATAGTTGTGTTGCCATCACTATCAGTTTGGGTGATATAAGCCTGGTCTGTGGGACTTAACTCAATTAAACTTTCTACTTCTTGCCAACGGACATCGTTAACATATACTTCCAAACTGCTAACAACGCCGCTAGGATTAGGTGCTGGCAGATAGGTAAGGGGCGCTTGTGATAAGGTAAATTGTTGATTTGCTTTAGTAGCGTCACCACTGCCGAGTCTTTCGGTATGAGTCTCGCCATGAGTGGCTTTAACTACGTTGCCATAAATAGTAACAGTCTCTCGCTTGTAAGCGTAAGCTAAAGGTCTGGCAAATCTGAGGAATGTATGCGGTTTGTCATTGAGCAAATTTTGATTGATATCCTGTCTCACCCCGGCTAACATGACAACTTCGCTCTTCCACACACCATTTACACCAGATATATCACTGCGTTCGCCAGAGATAATTAACCAGCGTCCAGGGTGTAGACCTTCATAGAGATTGTCTAATTCAATTTCCATCTGGTCGGATATCTGATGTTCTGTACTTGGTGCATCATTCAAATCAATTGGTTTTTCCACCAAATTCAAATTCCCACTTTTGAGATGCACTGTAGTTTTACGCATCACTTCTAAAGATGTATCTTGTTCTTTTAACCAAGGTTTATCTAAAGTCAATTGTGTAATTCTTCCTACTGTGTCATAAGCAATTTTAGTCAGGTTTTCCACTTTTATAACTTGATAAATCCCAATTTCATTAACATCTACACGTTCAATTGCTAGCCGACTCCCAGGTGTAATTTCATCATATTGACCATCTAAAGCTAGGATATTTCGTAATTCCTCTGGTAGCGTATTAGAGGAATTTGATGTTGTTTCATTTACATCGGCAATTTGCCATTCTTCATATTTTTCAATTCGTCCTTGCTCGTCTAAAATCGGCTTTAACTGTACGTCATGTCCGAAAGGTGCGGCTTTGATTCCTAAAACCTCAAGTCGGTTTAACTGATTAGTAGAATTAGGGCGATTGCTAGTTAAAATTTGATATATTGCTCTGGTAGAAGCAGGATTTAAAGTATGATTAATTAATCGGGAATTTATATCAATTTGTTCTGGAGCAAAAATTTGTTCTTTTGACCGTTCTAGTTCTAGAGCATTTGCAGGTTGTATTGATGGCAGTTTGATTAATTGTTTGATTTTTTGTGCTTTTGTAGTTGCTGAGGCAACCTCACCAGTTGGTTGTTGTCTAGCTTCTGGTGGTAGTTGTAAGGTAATTTTTGTCCGGTTTTCTTCTGGTTGAGGCTGAATAATTTGAACTCTGCGAATGATTTGCTCGGTTTCAGCATCACCAAAGATTAGTAAAAGGGGATCGTTAAGTTTGAGATTCCCACCCATACCTTCTAAATAAAGCTTGTCAATTTGCGTAGCGGCTTTGGAATTAACTTCCTGCTGTTGGTTCAGCCGAGGCTTGAGCCTATTCAACTGAGGATAAGCTCGCAGTTTTTCTGATGTTTCAAAAAATTCTGGTGATTCATCAGAATTAGGTATACTTTGGCAACTCAAACCAAGAGGAATTTTTACATCGTAACCATCTTCAACGGTAAAAGCTAAATAAACGCTGGCGCCAACACCAGGACTATGTGCATAATCTACTAATCGAGACAATTCTACTAAAGAACGTCGCTCAATAGCAGTGCGTAAGTAACCTTCATTAGCTATACGTTCCTGATAAAATGTCAGAACGTCTGCTACAGTAGCCCAAGCATCTAACAAAGCAATAGAAGGGTCGTAAGAATCGCGTGTTTTGAGATTTCTTAGCTGAGAAAACTGACTGTCACCCAAACGCGCTTTCATTGTCTGGTAAAAGCTTGCATGGGTTCCAACTCGATAAGTGAGGGAATACAAACCAGGTTGATTAGCGACCGATTTGGGAGTGAGAATTTCTACACCTTCGCAACAACCACAACTGGAGCGATCGCTTGATTTATAATTAGAGTGACAATTACAGCTACAACTTAATTTCATCTCTTTATTCCCAATTAATTTCATTACGAATTACGAATTATGAATTGCGAATTGCAAATTGCTTTCATCTTCCACCTCGCAAATCGATTGTGAATTTACCGTTTTCGGGAAAGTTGGGGTTGCTATCGAGTCTGGCAATTTCCGAAGCACCAATAGGTAAAAAACCTGCTTCAATCTCGCGGTTGGAACCTTCAAAAACCCGTTCTAACTTATTTACAGAGACACTTTCAACGCCTGGAATAGTAGCAGCTTTAGCGACAATCTGACTCAAAGCAACTCCTTGGCCAAAAGTCAAGCGATCGGGGTGGAAAAAACCATACCGACCATCAGATAAAATGCGGTTACTGAAAATATCCAGCAAAGCAGCTTTAACATGACCGCGTAAATAGTCAAATTTGACATCAACCTTGATGGCGATATCTAAATAAACGTAGACTGCCCATTGAACGATGACATCATGACCAATGCGACGATATTTTTTGAGGTCTGTGGCAATATTTCGGAGTAATTTTTCATCTGCTGCATCTTTGTCGAAGGGATCTACTGTCACCCAAACTTCATATCGACTACCTGTCCAGCGTAAGGCGGCGGCGGCTCGTTGCACTTTTGTCGGGAAATGTTGCACTACCAATTGTGCGTAGTCATCAGCAGTAATGGCACGTTCTAATTTTTCATGAGATAGGTGCGGTGCATATAATTTCACTTGAGCTATAGGTTCCGGTGCTGTCCCACCTTTAGCTGGGAACGGTTGATGTGGCTGCAATGTCGAACCAGTAATTAGTTGATTGTGAAAAACAATATAAGAAATCGCTTCGGCAGTAATATTGCCAACGATTCCGTTACCTACTCGGTAAATTGCTTGGAAATCAGTATTAGCTGCTGGTTTAATTCCTAATTCACCGTCTCCAAAGCGTAAGTGTGCTTGTCCATCGTTGTCCATTTCCACAACAAAATGTTGGTCTTCGCTGTTGCTGTCTATCAGATCGTACTTGGGAGTCCAAGTAGAGTTATTTCCATTACTCGTAAGTTGGATTTGGGGTAATGCTTGATGGGGGTCTTGAATCAGCAAACTCTTAGCATCTTTGAGATGATTTTTAGGCAGAGGTTGGCTGAAAGTTAAAGGCGTTTTTTGCAAGATCGGACGGAAGCGATCGCCTACTACTAAAATTTCTATAGGTTGGCCTTCTTCTTGGCATCCTTGGATTATCTCTTTCCCCGGTACAGTCCCCAAATCTTCCGGTTCAATAATAGTACGTCCGTGATCGACTAAAATCGCATTACCTCTAGCAACGCTAATATCAGCTAACTGACAATCTGGTGGTACTGTTGCGGAAATACAAAGAGGAAAAGGCAATGCATCCTCTTGCGACCATTCGATTTCCACAATCGGTTGATTGTAAAGTTCGTCTACACTCGCCTTGACATTTGTCAGTCGGACTGCATGACGATAGTTCATATCTGCATCTTCTGGGATGCCTGTTTTCGGATTTCTAATTTGTTCAAAAATCAGGATGTCACCAATTTTCAGGTGCAATTTTCGCACAGAGGAATTAGCCTTCTCTGGTTGTGTGGGGATAAATTCATCCACTAATGTAGCGGTTGTGGAACCAGGAGGAAGACAGCAGGAGGCATCGCCCCAAGTATAGAATAATATCTGATTGTGAGCCTTGTAGAGATGAATCGGTAGTGGCGTTAGCGGTTCAAAGACTTCATAACTGCTAGGAGGAATATGACTTAGGTGAAGACTATCTTCTAGGATAGTGCCAAAGGAAGGCGCGTTTTTATAACTAGTAATAAAGTAGAAATTTTTTGTTTCCAGGGAAATATCATCACTTGTCTCCAGCCACAACCAAGTACGTGCATTACAGCCGTCATGCATGGGATAATCGATTAAACGGGCATGACGGCGAACAGAAATCCGTTGGCGGGCAGTTTCTAGATAAGCTTCAGTGGCTACAGCGTCCTGATAATAGCTGAGATAATCGCCAACATAAGCGAGGACTTCCACTAAAGTAATATTTAAATCGGGAACGTGACGTTCTTCCCAATCAGGCATCACGAGGGAGAGGCGCTCTAAAATTAACTGGCGAAAACTTGCATAATCTTTGGCTAAATAATTGACAGCTGGTTCGGTTAGTTGCGGTGGCGGAGGTGCTTGCTGTTGCAAGCAATCCATGTCAGTATTACAAATACCATCTCGGAATTTAAATTGTACTTGGGAGTAGCGCGGGTCAAAATTGGGATATGGTTGGTTTGTGAGTTTGCCGTTTTCATCCAATGACACCAAGCGCAAAGTATAGACAGAAAAATCGCCTGGTTGGTCAATATTAACGCTTAAATAACTCTCACAATTTTGGGGACTTTCTACCTGTAAACTAGTCACACAAAGATTGCGGATGCGCTGACCGCCTTCAATTAGAAGATTCTCTTTTTTCAGTCCTTGTGGTACTGAACCTAAAAAGTAAACGTATAGCGATACTCCGAAGGAGCCGCTACGCGATCGCAAATCATCGCTAACTTCTATATAATCTAGCCCGTTTTTTCTTTGCCTGCGGATTTCTTGGCGGCGCTGTTCATTTTGAAAAGTAAAGGTGTGGCTGTTCATGGCACTGTCGTCCTATAAGTAGCTGTTTGTACCTCACCAGAACTTTGCACCAAATATTCCACCATTATGTAAAGACTGGAATCAACGTTTGTTACTTCCAAAGTTTGCAGGTCGATTAAATCGCCCAACCATTGCTCAATAGATGCTTGAATCGTAATTTCCATAGTTGTTACTAGTTCCGGGCTATTGGGTGCAAAAATCAAAGACAATACACCACAACCAAAATCTGGGCGGTTGACTCGTTCGCCGGGAGTTGTAAATAGTAATTGTTCGATTAAGTCGCGGATGTGGCTATTTTCATTGCTGGTGCTGGCGGTGCGATAGTATCTATCAAATTGAAAGGGAAACTCAATATTGATAGCATTATTCTGCCTGGGCAAATTTAGGAGATATTCTGGCATCAAATCACCTCCAAATCAAATTTGTTAATTGATACCTTATTAGCATTCAGTTCTACAGTCGCATTTTTTCCATTATTGATTTCAATCCCCAAATCATTCAGTTTCACAAACGCACCCCTGATATTTCCATATTTTATTTCAATTCCCGAACTATCCATGACTATATTCATAGTTTGTCTACCAATTTTGGCTTCAATGGTGATGCTTTGCTTACGTAAATTATCGTTAATTTCAATCTTGCCGATATCGGTTTTAAGTATCTTGATATCCGGGTCATAAGGATTAGCTGGTACTACATTTCTAACTTTTTCATCTGCCCAAAAACAGCCACTCCAAATTGGGTAATCTGAATCTCCGTTTTCAAATTCAACCCACACTAAAGCACCTTTGGGTGGAATCAGGAATAACCCAACTCCTTTACCTGCATAAGGAACGCAAGGCAATGCCCAACCGCTAGGATCTTTGCCAAAAACTTCTTCCACTTTTGCCTGCACGCGTCCAAGTTGCCAAGGGTCGTTATTGTCAAAAACTACGCCTCGGTATTTGCCGTAAAAATAACGTTTTTGTTTTTGTGGTTCGATACTTCCACAAGGATCGATTTTTGGTAGATTCATACTTTTAACCTCCGAATTATTGCACCTCGTCCCTCACGCTTCAAGGTGAAACTTTGTTTATATTCACCACGTTTGATGCGATGAGTTACTTGTTTGACATAGTAATAACCGCCGTAAGTGTTTCCCACACCCCGCACTCCCACCAATTGACGCACTCGCAAAATATAACCATAGCGAACAGTATCTACTTCCCCAGTAGCAGTAACGGCATTTTCTCGGGAACGACTAGCAAATGATTCGGTTTCGTTTTGGGCTAAGATTTTTTCGAGTTTGTTGGTGCAGCGTAGGATTTCTTTTCGTAAGAATTTAGCGGTTTTCTTGACTAAAATTTTTCCGGGTGATTTAGGAACTTTAATCCGAATTGATGCCCCAGTTCTTTCATTGCTAATTGATGCTTGAGGTTCAATAGCTGCCAGAGCATTAAAGTTAAAACTGATAGACGAGTCTACATTAGTAAACGCTCCCATATTCATTGACAATGCTGGTTGAACAGGAGTAATTTTCTGTTTTTCCTCACCCCAATAAGCAATATTTTTTCCAGGAATTTTACTGGGTTTGATTTCAAAAATATAACTATTACGTACAGCTAACTCCTGAATAAACTGTAAGTCTGTACCTTGCTGAGTTGGAATTCTTTCTTCTTTTTTGGGTACATAATTAGAATTTTTGACATCCAATGTCAGCCCATATTTAATTCTATAAGGGTTTAAGATTTTTTTAACAATTTTAGAATCAGATAAGTTTGGGTAAGTTTCATTTTTATCTTGAAGGTCAAACATTAGACTAATATCTTCACCAGTAACTATTAGTCTTGATTCTCCTGGTTGATTACTGGGTGCAACTTGATGATCGGTAATAATGCCATCAATTAATACAGGGCTTTGCAGTCTGCGCCTGACACCGACTTTGACATTAACTATGACCTGAATGATTATCCGGTTGGGAGGATCTAAAATGCCTTTTTGGAGTAACCAATAATCTGAGAATTTTTTAAGTTCTTTACTCAGACTAAAGGTCATTTGAAAGCCACTGCGATCGCGGTCTTGCTGAGTCACTTCTAAATCTATCAGTGCGTCTATGACTTCATAAGGCGCAGGTCTTGGTATGGTCTTACCAATCAGGAGTTTTATGCGAATATCGGGTTGAGGCATAAGTTAACCTTTTTAGAGGAGAGGAATACGCAGTCGCCGACCAATTTGAGCAGTTAATTCATCAGGGTGCATAGCGTTGTTAATATCGCATAAATGCCAGAAAAGTTCCGGATCGTTCAGATAATTGTCAGTGATATTATCTAAGCGATCGCCCTCGCTAACTTGATGTTCTTCAAAAGTTTCTAAACTATGTGATAATGGTAAAAATCTACGCCTGAGATAAACGATAGTTTGATTTGATGTCGTTTGCAGATTGGCAATTTCTATATCGTCGTAACGGCTGTTTTCAGTAAACATTTTACGCTTTTTTGATTCTCAAAAATTAACAATAAAATCTTAATTATTTCCTGGTAAATTTGTTTTTTTATCTTAATAAAGGAGCAACTGTTTTCATAGCACTCGCAGCAGCATTTACCTTTCCCAAAATTTCTTTTTGCTTGTGATAAACTTGGAATAATTTGCTACCTTTATGGTTATATCTTAAGTCATTTGTACTTAATACTTGCATACCTAAACTGACTTTAGCGCGAATAGGATTTAGTCTAGAATCGAATCCTTCTTCTGTAATGCTGAACTCAGATAGACGTACTGGCATTACACGATTTAAGCTCCATATAAAAACACTTAAATCTGCCTCAATTGGTAGAATTTCTAAAACACCCCTGCGGGCAAGTTGATTGTTTTTTTTGATTTGGCTGCTTTTAGGATAGATGAGGTTTTCTAAGGCTGCTAATTGGGGATATATGCCAAACATCACTGTATGAGGATTTTTTTTGGGAAACTCCAGTTGGTCTGTAGCATCAATTTCCGCCTCTAGTTGAATTGTCTCTTGCGGTGGTGCAACCAGACGCAAAGCTTCTAAGCGATCGCCTCCTTCAGCACCCGCACCTCGTACCTGTAAAGTGCGTCTGAGTGTTTCAGGATTGTATTGCAGTACAATCAATCCTTTGGGCAACAAAGTAACAGCATTAAGGATGGCGATCGTTGCTTTTAATGTCTTCGGCGAACGGGTAAATTTGGACATAAAATTATTCCTAAATTATTTCAATTAAGTAACAGATTCAAAAACCAAAAAATTATGCTTTTATACTTCCGACTTCCGTTAGCGAGTCTTCGAGCGTCCTTCCGACTTCCGACTTCATTTATCAAATCCCTTTTACTTTCCTATTTGTAGTAGTAAAAAATCCCGTGCCAAAATATACCAGCATTGTGTCCGGTTCCGGTGGTACTGTTGGAGTCGTCGCCGGCACGATAACTTGGAATCTCGCTGTGAAGGTAGTACCTTTGAGCAATACAGTTCTTAGCTGAGATTTAACTTTTCTGGCTTTTTGATTGATGGCTAAAGATTGAATAAAAAGTGTTCCTGTGCCAGGAGTGACATTTGGCGGACTTGTATAAGAACAACCAGGGACAATAACTTTTGTCTCGTCACCAATAACGCAAATTTTCTTTTTGTTAACTGTTGGTATGCCAGTACCGGTTAAGAACCCAGGACGTACTACAACTATTGCTTTGCCAAAGTTGGGATTGAACATGGCGCGATCGCCAGTGATGAGAATAAAGTCTAACATGGGCTTTTGGTGAGAAAATAAAAGTTTTTGTAGAATCTGTTACGCGCCTTATAGAGATACTGCGATCGCCCTATTCCCCTGGCGTGACTCTCAATCAGTGCTATGATTAGCATAAATTTCTAACTTTAGGAATGCACGTAATCAGCAAAGTAAAATTGCGGGAATTCTGGGTTCAACACGCTGATTCTGAAGATGCTCTTAATAATTGGTATAAGTTTACGTCTAAAGCAAACTGGTCTAATTTAGTGGATGTTCAGAAAGATATCCAAAGGCAGAAGCGGTTGGTAACTTTACAGTCTTTAACATCAAAGGTAATAACTATCGTTTGATTGTAGACATTAGATATTCCAGTCAGACAGTTTTTATTAAATACGTTCTTACCCATCCTGAATACGATAAAGAAAGGTGGAAAGATGACCCGTACTTCTAGTCAACAAACCTACACTGAGTTACTGATTCAGTATCAACCTAAACCAATTAAAACAGAACAGGAGTATAACAGAGCCTTAACAGTAGTAGAGAGCATGATGTCTGGTGAGTTGACAGAGGCTGAAACTGCACTTTTTGAATTGTTGGTTCTTCTGATTGAGAATTATGAGTCATGTCATTATCCTATGGGTGAATCAAAACCTGTGGCTACTTTGGAATCCCTGATGGATGAATTTGATGTGGAGCCAATTTCTTTAGTCGGGATTTTTGGCTCTGTTGAGATTGTTAGGGAAGTAGTTAATGGTGAACGGAAAATTAGTCAATCTCAAGCTGAGTCCTTAGCTAAGTTTTTTAATGAGCATTATTCTGGGCTTTTCCTCACGGCTCTTGACTTTTAAACTTTTAAGACTGTCGCTACTAGATCGGGCGATCGCACTAATCTATGTAACCTTAAATATGTTTGTTGATCTCGCTGATATTCAAGGGTTTCTATTTCATAGTTTTCAGGTTCCAACTCAAAAGTTAAAAACTCGCTTTCTTCTAAGTTTCTTCCTGACGTGAAAGAGTCAAAAAGTATCAATACTTTTGAATTAACTCGAAATATTTCATTTTTTTGCCACCCCGTATTTGGAATCTCATACAAACTTTCCGTTACTGATTCTTCGTTTTCTGCGTAAATCCATCTAACTAAAATTCCGCCTGCTTTTTCTTTGGAAGGTAACCAGGATGTAAGCGCTGGTTGATCTCCTAATACAAGTGCAGTTGTATTATTAAATTTTATGGTTCCGCAAACTTCAGCTACTTCACAGGCTTTACCATAATGTGTTTTTTGGGGATTCGTAAAATCTTTCTCTTGAATTAATCCCCCTTGGTCAAGCTCAATTTCTGCCTGCTTTTTATCGCTGGTATATGAATAGCCTCCAAACCATTCTTCTCGGTCTTCCTCATGGATTAAAACTAGGGGGCCACCATTTGAGCTAATCCATTTCAATTTATTTTCCATGTTTAATTATTTCCTTTACTCAAAAAAATCAGGAGTTTTTAATTTCAACAAGGTGTTACTAATTCCAAAACCAACTACCCTGTATACCTGTCGCCCAATCGCTATCGGTTGCATCGCGTATCTTTTTCATCTTAGCTTTGTATTTTGTTACTGTACCAGTCTGCCGATCTGAACAACTTTTACAGTGTGCATAAAAGCGAATTGCACCATTATAGCCACCCGCTACAAGAGCATTGGGCGGTTGGTGATCTGGTATGAAGTGTCCATTTTGTGTTCCAGGTTTTTTAGTCCCACAACAAGCACAACCATAAGTGTTGCCAATATTATCAATGTCTTTTGTCGTTTGAGCAGTAAAATTCCGTCCTTCATGTCCCGTTATCCAGTTTTTTCCCCAACCAGACAATAATGAACTTTCGCCAGTTCCATACTCTTTTTCAACCTCTTGAACTGCTTCATTGCTTGCCTCCTGTGCAGACTTATTATTGAGGCGTTGAATTACTATCTTTTGTCCACTGAGCGGATTAAATTTGAGTTGAAAAGGTAGTTGTTGATTTTGTTGAGTTAATTGATTTTTTTGTTGTATTGGTACGCAGGATGGGCAACAACATTCTAGTTTATGTAACTTTTGGATATCAGCCTTGAATTGTATGTTTTGCAATCGGTTGTTTATGATTTCTCCTCTTGCTGCTTTTTTGCCTAAGTCATCTGCTTCCTTTTCTAACTTCCGATCATCATTAATTGCAACACCCTTTGCTAATATGGTTGGCTTCACTCGCCCTTGCTTCTGCTGCACCACATGCCCAACTTCATGCGGCAAATGCTTCTCTTGTCCTGGTGCTACATGAATCTCTGTCCCCTGTGTATACGCCAACGCATTCAACTGGGCGGGTTTTGGTGAGTTGTAATGCACCCGCACATCATCCATCGACAACCCTGACAGGTTTTCAAAGCCTGTTTTCAGGCGATAGGGCAAGCCAGTTTTGTTAGGGTGCTGTGCTTCTAGATCGCCTGTCATTTCGCCTTTCCCTTGAGTCATCTTTGCCTGGATAGGTGGCATCGGATGACTTTGGAGATTTCTTGCCTGAAACGGCTGTGGTTTTGTTGTGCTGATAGGCACTCGGCTAAAGCCTTTAGATAAAGCTGAATTACTTAATGGCTGTACTTCTTTATCATCTGTTGATTGCACCTCTGCATCCGCACTCGAACGAACAGCAGCACGCTGTAAAATTCCACTTGTCTGGGGTTTCTCACTTTTTTGCTGCTGATTTGTTTGGGCAATTCTTTTACTAGTCATGGTTTCATTGCTCGATATTCAACGTGCCATTCATTGTGCTGCTAAATCGTTTAATAAACGTATCGTCAAGTGTCAGGCTATTGTCTCTTTAAACTTTTCAAACGATGCTTCATCAGGCCAAATCCATTTGGGACAATCAGTTCCGCCAGCCATTGTATCTACTGTACGGTGTGTATAAATGTGAGATTTCTGAATTTTGTATTTATCTACCAAATGTCCAATGAGATTCAACGAACATTGTTGTTGCTCTTGTGTCATACCTAAATTATTTTTGTCAGCAACATGTTCAATGCCGATAGAACGATGATTCATAGTTCTGTCACCTGCGTGCCAAGCTGTATGAGCTTCTAACACCATCTGGATGCATGTACCGTCACGAGCAACAATGTAGTGTGCGGAAACTTGCGCTTCAGGGTCTTGGAATTGAGCTATGGCAGCTTGCAATGAACCATCGGTGTTGTGACATACAATAGAATCAATTGCTAAGTCACGGTAATCACTCTGATTTTGAGGGCTTGCAGGAATCCATTTTACGTCTGGTCTACTCATGATTTTTCTCCTAATATTTTGATAACTATTTCTTGTGCAATTTGTTGCCCCATTTGACTGGGATTTGTTCCAGGCTTTACTTGAATTGCACCACCAGGCACTACCCCACCTGAGAGCAAGTTGTCTGGTAAACCTTCATTAGCCAGCAACTTCGCCAATTCACTCTCCACCTCTGCTTGCAACAACCGCGCCTGACTACCAGAAATCGGCACTCCCTCTAAAATCAGCTTTTCTATATCAATATTGATATTCATACTCTTATCCCCGTAGGTACTAAAACTCGAAAATCCGCCTCATTCACTGGTCGATCTAACTTGCGAAACTCAGCCCGCGCTGCCGTTAACACCAACGGCATCGTCACTGACATACCAGCCCCAGCAGCCAAAAATGCCGCATTCAACGCAATATTGTGGATACTGCCCCCTGTCATATTCAAACGTGCCAAACGGTTAAAATCTAAATCCTGTGTTGGTGTCTCTAGTGGAAACACCTTTTGCCACATCACCTGACGTTCAGCCACACCCGGAAAAGGAAAATTCACAATAAACCGCAAGCGACGCATAAAAGCATAATCCAGCGAACTCTTGAGATTGGTTGCTAAAATAGCCAAACCGCGATAAGCCTCCAATCGCTGCAACAGGTAATTTACCTCAATATTGGCGTAGCGGTCATGGCTATCCTTCACCTCAGAACGTTTGCCAAACAAGGCATCCGCTTCATCAAAAAATAGAATCGCCCCGCCATCTTCCGCGGCATCAAACAAACGCCGCAGATTTTTCTCTGTTTCTCCAATATATTTGTTGACTACAGATGAAAGGTCAATCCGGTAAAGATTTAGCTGCAAATCATTGGCTATCACCTCCGCCGCCATCGTCTTCCCTGTGCCGCTTTCCCCAGCAAACAAGGCACTGATTCCCATGCCTCGATTCATGCGGTTATGAAAACCCCACTGTTGATAAACTAGATTACGCTGCCTGATTTGGTCAGCAATTTGGTGCAGTAAGTTTGTCTCCTCTGCTGGTAGGACGATATTATTCCAAGTTGCTTTCGGGTCGAGGCGTTGAGCTAAAGTATCTAACTGCGGACGAGTACTAGCAAGACAAGCCGACCACAAACGATTTTGAATTTCACAGTTGGGTGTTTCAGCTAACACTTGCTGGGCAATCTGCTCAATCTTGACTAAATTGAGGTTAAACTGAGTCGCCAGAACCTGCGGACTACTATCTGCCACTCCTGCTAATGCCTCAGTCCAAGTTGCTTTTTGTTCCCTGGCTGTTGGCTTTTCAACATCTACGACAATTGTCGGCAGACCCAATTGCCTAACTTCACGAGTGCTAAGGAAAAGTAGACCACCACTGCGGGTAAGAAACCGATGCAAGGGAAGTGCTTGTCCTTCTGTAATCGGTTTACCATCAACCTCTTGGGCATCTAAATACAGCGCAAGCGGTAATAGCAAGCTTTCTCGATGCCACAAACGAGCAATTGTTTCTAACTCACCCGCCTGAGTGGGCAATAATTCCACTGACAAACGATAGACATATTTATCTAGTTGGGCTGCTACATGTTGGGCTAATAGTTGCTTGCTGAGGGAATCTGCCCCCACTAGCTGAATAATAGGTAAACGTTGTTCTCTGTGCGTTTGGTGCAGTTGCTGAATAATTGTTTCGACAACAGCGTTTTGAGATGGGGGTAATTTTACACTCCATTCTGCTGTTTCCATCGATATCAGTAATGATACCAAGCGATCGTCTAGAGAATTTAATCCTTTGATATAACTTAATATACGTTCATCTACTCGTAAACCACTGGTAGTCAGCGGTTGAACTCCTGATTGATGAATTTCAATTAATCGCCAGTAACGTAAAGGGCGTTCCCAAGAAAGGGCATCCCAAGTAGGTTGCTCGAATAGCGATAAAGCTAAGGCAAAGGTAGGATAAGGCGGATGAGAATTATCTAAAGCTCTGGCGCAAAGACGAGCCATGTTTGGATCTAATTCCATTGCCACGCATAACAATAATATCTGTTGCTCAAAGTCTGATAAATCTAACTTCTGGCTCAAAAGAAGTAGCGCTGGAGGTGGATGCATCTCTTCCACTATTGCTATTTCTATGACTTTAGCAGGCTTCTCAATATCAGATAATTGTGTAGACTCACACAAACGCCAGCGTAACCAAGCCATTGCATTTGCTAGATATTCTTCATTGTTTGCTATCCAAAAATAGAGGTTGTTCATAAAATCAACACCTTCTGATTCTGGTCGAAAACAGGCGGTGTGACTGTGCGATCTACTAGTAAACTATCCACTCCATCAATCCGCACCCGCACAAAATACTCTCCTGATGTAACACCTGCAATCCGAAACTCCAGCCTGTCTGTTTGAGTTGGATGTGGTTGAGCCAGTACTTCGCGATCGCCAAACAATAACGCCACCCTTTGTCTTGGTCGCACTTGGGGGCTTAAAATCAAGGTGAGAGTTACTTCGCCATTAGCATCTGCTGTTGCCTCTCGTGGTATAATGTCTAAGATTTTTGGTGCTAAAGCAAAAGATAATTCATTGGTAGTCCGAGTTGGTTCGCCAGCCCGCGTTACTTTAGCTACCACAGAATACAAACCTGCCGCCCAGTTTTCAGGCTCATCGGGTAATTGAACTCTCATATCTGTTGCCGTTCTCTCTGCTAAAGGTGGCAATTCTAGAGAAATTTCTAAACGAATATTAGTAAAATATATAACTACATTTTCAGCATCTAAGTTAAAACCATTAAGATTCAGAATATCGCCCAATCTGGCGCTAGCTTGTTGGTTAGGTAATTGCAGAGAAACTAGTGTGGGCAAGGGGGACAATAAATTTGATTGCAGAATTGGGCCGCGATCGCTAGATTGACGTTTAATAATCGGTAGCGGAGTTTTTGCAGGCAAGCTACTCTCAATTAGCACTACTGACACTTCATAAGCGGCTGAAACTCGATAGGGTACTTGAAAACTTGACCAGAGATTAAACATCTCTTCCACAGATAGTGGTTGATAATCAATTCGCAACCGTTCTTCTTGTAAGTCAAGGTCGTACTCGGTCGGATCGGTAGTAGGTAAGGCAGCCCTAATATCGGCAGCAGAAATTATCGGGCGATCGTTAAAAACACTCATCGCCACACCTAACAAACGATGACTCGTAGGTTCTGGAAAGTCATCATTCTGGGCATAAGCAGTCAGGAGATAGTAGAGGTTCAACGGCAAAAGCTGATGTCCGGTTTCACCAGGCTTCACTTGAGAAGGAATATTCATATTCCGCCAACTTGGGTTGATTTGAGTATCGTAGAGAAATAAATTTACTTGGTCACCACTAGTAACAGTATTATCTCGTACCTTGTCCAATGGTCGTGTGGTGACAGTGATTCCACCCGAACTCTCAATGTCAAATCTTTGCTGGAGCAAGTGACGCAATGTAATTGTAACAGCCGCAATAGCTAAAGCGTTGCTCATTGCTTACCCCCTTCTCGCACGTCGTTGCAAGTATTCATTCAAACTCATCACAGATGGTGCTGGTCGGGGCTTTGGTCGAGGCGGAGGTGGTGCTGGGGCTGCACTGCGAACTTCTAGCCGACCGATTGTGACTTGAATAGCAGGTGGTGCGTCCACCAGTGGCGATCGCTTTTGGAGTTTTTTGCTACTACGTGCAATAACTGACAAATTTTTTACAGTCAGGTCATTAATAGGCTCAGATAGCGGTCTTATATCATGTTCGGGTGAAGACTTATCATTAAGACTTACGGGGAGAAATTTTAATAATAAGTGACTATCCGAACTTGATATTAAATCAGATTCTTCTAATTGCCTAAAGTCGGAAGACTCCACTCCATCTTTGCTTCTATCCGCAGACATAGAAAAATTAGGAGGTGCGTTCTGGGGTAATATTAAGTTTTCAACTGGATTGGTCAACATAGCTTCATTAGAATTAATGTTATGAAGTTGCATATTTTCAGGATGATGCGCGTAACTAACGTTCATCTCTCCCTCACGTTTCCCCAATTCACCCCACCGTTGTGCAACACCAAATTTTTCAATAGGAATATGTTTGCGGTAATTCTGATTATAGTTTTGCGATCCGATTTCTTGAGCAGAAACTTTTTCTCTACGGAAATCAGACAAGTGAGACTCAGAAAAGTTTACTCGCGGTTGTATGTCAGTTCCTACATTTGAAGAATTTAAGACAGTAGTTGGTGCTATATCTGAATTAATAGCAGAGGATGGTAGATTATCTAGGAATGGTAGAGCAGAACTGTTTGTGTGAAATGAAGGTATTTTAGCAGAGGCATCTGTGAGAAATGGCTGAATTGATGCAACATTTTTGTGGACAAACCTCTGCTGAATTTTTGGCAAATCCGGCGTAAGTTTTTCTTGTGGTTCAACAGTAGAATGTAGTAGTGTAGCCTTTGTTTCTGTAATAATTTTAGGTACTAAGCTCTGTTTGTGTGAATTCGATAATGTCCAATCAAGAATATATGCGTTAGCGGAGCTTATCGTTCTTTGAAGAGGTTCCCGTAGGGTAGGTATCGCCACAGGTTCTTCTAAAATCTCACTAGAATCTAGTTGTGGACTGATGAGCTTTTGTACTTGCGAAGATAAAACATTCCCCATTATTTCCCGTGATTGCTGTTTTGTTAATTCACTTGCAGGTTGTTCTTGGTGGAAAATTACAGAATTTAAGACAGGAGTGCTAGTTTCTACTGTTAATCCAAGTGTTAATGTTTTTTGATTTGTAGGCAATATTTGATTAGGAACAGGTACGTTGTCCGCAGATTTTTCTGGAATAGATAACTGTGAACCCATCAGCTGTTGCACTTGAATAGATAAAATATTTGGTGTTTGTAGCGTTTGCTTTTGTGGGAATTCATTAGTAAGTTGTTGCTGTGGTTGAATTACAGTAGAAATGGGAGTAATAGTTTCGACTACTAAGACAGGTTTTAAAGGTGACTCTTGAGTAATAGCAGA
>JBALDB010000035.1:0-42094 GCA_036918135.1 Nostoc sp. | reverse complement strand
AGTTTTGAACAAGAACTGCCGAGTTCTGAACACGAACCGCCGAGTTCTGAACACGAACCGCCGAGTTCTAAACAAGAACTGTCGAGTTCCGAACAAGAACTGTCGAGTTCCGAACACAAACTGTCTAGTTCTGAACACAAACTGTCGAGTTCCGAACGCGAATCGCGGAGTTCCGAACGCAAACTGCCAAGTTCCGAACACGAACTGTCTAGTTCTGAACACAAACCGCCGAGTTCTGAACAACAACCGCCGAGTTCTGAGGAAGGTAAATTATCATTTAAAGTGGGTCAAGAGAATTAAATATAATAAAATCTGCTCACAAAGTAGCTTTTCGCTCCTGTCTCCTACGTTCATAGTGAATCAAATATGAATCATTGCCAGAAGCTTAGGCGTAGCCAGTCGCAGACATCACAGTTTCGCCAGTAACATCTACAAAACATTTGTCAGCACGAGGCAAAATGCAGTTAGCTCCCCTATTTCCAATTTTCCACCGCATACTTGTGCCAAGTTTTCCCAATTGCCTTTGGGTTGGAAATCCCGATACTAAAGCGATCGCTTTGACCTTCGATGATGGGCCTCATCCTGAATACACACCAGAAGTTTTAGCAGTTTTAGACCGCTACAATATTACGGCTAGTTTTTTTTGGTTGGGTGTTTGCGTTAACCGTTCGCCAGCCATTGCTAAAGCCGTTAGCGATCGCGGACACTGGATCGGATTGCATGGGTACGATCATCGCTCTTTTCCGCTGCTTTCCCCAAATGAACTCAAGGAGAGTTTAGAAAAAACCCAAGCTGCTATTTACAATGCCTGTAACCTACAACCCGAACAAGTGCGGGATGTCCGTCCGCCCAATGGTTTATTTACACCAGCTACTTTAAAATTATTCTCACAGTGGAATTACCGCCCAGTGATGTGGAGTGTTGTACCAGAAGATTGGGTGCGACCAGGCGTTACTACTGTGGTAAAACGAGTTATGCAGCAAGTTAAAAATGGTTCGCTGATTGTTTTGCATGATGGTGCTTGCGGTGGACAAGATGTTGCTGCCACAATCAAAATTCTCATTCCCCAACTGCTACAACAAGGCTATGAGTTTGTAACTGTTGATACTTTATGGCGACGGTGAAAAATCTCTGATGAATACAATTTTGGCGCTAATTAACAGCAATTACTACTATTAGAACATCTTTGAAAAGTATCATTTAGTAGTCTTACCGCTAAAAGAAGATGGTATTTAGCGTTGACTGTTGACGGTTAACAGTCAATAGTTAACAACCTAACAATATTTTTATTCAAAAGGAGGCAAATTATTGGGGTCAATACCTTGGGACTGCAAATAAGTAATTAGTCTTTCTTTTTGCTGACGTTCTTGTTCAGCACGTTGACGTTCTTGTTCAATTTTTTCCACCGCCCAAGGTAGCAAATTCTCATCTTTATCCCACCAACGTAACCAGTAACCAGTATGAGCTTCTTTTGTTCCTTGCCATGTTCCCAAAAATAAGCCCATTTCATCTATTAAATGACGACCATTTTCGTCTGGAAATTTTAATTCATAACGTCCATTTTCCAATTGATAATATTCTAATAATTCCCCATTTTGCTCAAAAATTATATAAATAGGAACTTGCAATATCTGTTCGTAAAAAAACCATCTTCCTGGCGGATAAGTGCGCTTAACTGAATATTCTCCGCCGTCAGTATCAGAGAGAAATTCCATTACAATGAGCGGAATTTCACCTTCTAAAATTGGTGTGTAACTTTTGCGATTACTAATAACTTCTTTTACTGTTGGTACATACACCCAATCTGGCGCTTTAATCACTAGTTGTCCGTTGACAGTTGCACACAATCCAAAGTTGGAAGCGATTAACATTTGGGGTTGGATGAAGCCACTAATTTCTAAACTTTCACATAAAGCACCAGCCAATATTGGCTGACCTGTATTGTCCACTGGTTCATCCTCTAGTTGAAAATCTTTGGGTAAAGCTTCCCAGGTTATTATCAGTTGATTTGATGCTTTGCTTTCACTAAATTGGGCTATCATAATCAATTCTAATTTCAAATTTCAATCTATTTTCTAGCTGGGAATATTAACCTTTAGGAGCTAATATTCCCACTACTTTTGCTTATTCCTACAGTTGATGTGTAGCTAAAAAAGCTTCGACTTCGGCAGCTGTAGGTTGAGAGGCGATCGCACCTGGTTTAATGGTAGTCAGCGCTCCAACAGCACTAGCATAGGTGACAATGCGTTTTGCCGTTTCTGCATCGCGCAAGCTATGGATACCATGCTGAATCAATTGGTGGATAAATCCTGCCAAAAAGCTATCGCCTGCACCAGTTGTATCGACTACAGGCATAGAAAATGAGGGTAATTTGCCTTCGTTCTCGCCTAGACAATAACTGCAACCGTTTTCTCCATCTGTTACTAGCACTCCCTCAATAGAACCGAGACGGTAAGTGATGGCTCCCGGATCTGTGGTTTCAAATAACCATTCCGCTTCTTCTTTGGAGAGTTTGAGGAAATCGACTTTATTAAATAATTCTGGAATTTTTTGATGAGCGATGTTTGGATCGTGCCAAAATACAGGACGCCAGTTGACATCCAGCACAATCTTCAAGTCGTATTGTTCTGCTAGTTTTAAGGCGCGGTAAATTGCCTGTTCGCTTTCAGGATAGGCTAATTCCAAAGTACCAAAAACTAGAAAATCTGCCTCTTGAAACAGCGAATTTGGCAATTGTTTGGCTTGCAAGCGAGTATCGGCAAATTCAGAGGTATCATACTCACCAAATCCAGCGAAAGTGCGATCGCCAGCTAGATCCCGTGTCACATAAACTTGCCGCGTTGGTGCTGTAGGATGGCTTTGCACTCCTGTTGTCTCTACACCCACATTTTGTAATAGCTTCACCAGTGCATTTCCTGATTCATCTTCGCCAACAGCTCCAATAAAGCCTGTTGGTGTCCCCAGCTTGACTAAAGCACAGGCTACATTAGCTGGTGCCCCTCCTGGGTAGGGAGTCCAGGATTTCACTTCTTCCAGCTTTAGCCCCAATTGATCGGCTAAACAATCAAACAAAATTTCACCAAGGCACAAAACACGGGGATTGCTCATTTCATTTTAGATTTCGATTTGGGATTAAAATTTTCCAGTATAAAATCTACAATAATTTTTGCTAATCTGTCGCCAGTCCTTCATAGAATTCAATAGCAATTTTTACTACTTCAATAACATCTATATGCTTCTAGTACACACTTAATTTATATCAGTATTTTAACTCGATAAATTTATTAGAGTATGCTATATTTTTTACATATAATTTTATTGATAAAATTCTTGACAACTTGAAATCGAAAGAAATATTGATAATCGTATTACTGCTAACAACTTGAAACCCCTACCACCAAAAGAATCTTCTAGAATTAGAAAGAGCGATTAAGTACATATACCAAGGGAGGATAGAAATAGTCATGGCTGGTGGCAAGTCTGAGACCCCTGTTAGTCTTTCAGACAGAGAGCTGCAAATTATCGACTTAGTGGCCGCTGGCTTAACTAACCAAGAGATTGCAGTCAAACTGGAAATTAGCAAGCGTACCGTTGATAACCATATCAGTAATATTCTCACCAAGACTGAGACAGAAAATCGAGTAGCTCTTGTCCGCTGGGCTTTACAGTGGGGCAAAGTCTGTTTGAATGATGTCAATTGCTGTCCTCTGCCTGACCAGATCGAATAAACAATTTACTCATTACAAAGCGATCGATCTGGTGTAGTATGCTAACAAGTCAATATTGAGCTTTACTGATGTTATTCTCCTCACACCTTTGTTTCAGTGTGAACACTCTACCAAAAGTTCCGAGTCCTTGACTCAGCGGGGTTTATGTGAATCTAGTAAGCTGACCCTCCGGACTCGGAAACTATAAACATCGGAATTGCTTTGAAAATTCAACGCAACAGATTTAGTATTAGGGATTGGAGAATGGGGACTAGGAAATAGCAAACAAATATTTAGGAATACTTTCTCAATCTCCAATCCCTAATTTCCAGTCCCCAATCTTCCATACCCAATAACAAAAATTAGCAATAATTCAGTGGTGCAAGCGCTACATTTGAAAGAAATCTATGTTGCTCCATCGGCTTGGAGAGCAGTGTTCCGATGAATACTTCTGCTTGGTTTCATGGTGGTTCTTTTCCCTTTGAATTTTTGAATTTTGATTTGACAACACCTCTGTCAGGGAAAGTTCCAACCTCAGAATCTCAATCCTCAGACTTTCCGCATTCCACACAAGATGCTGACTTACTTAGGCAGTTGTCGTTCATTCCAGGGTTGAAAGAAATTTTGATGCTGCGGCAGGTTCACGCCTTAGAACATGCCACTGTTTGGGTTTTGAGCGAATCAAATAGTGCATACCACACTATAAAACAACCGAATAAACTTCAACTAGATAACGGACTCTTAAGCGGTTTATCTACGGAGCAGGGATTTTACCTCTACGGTGAAGTCAATACCAGTGATTTACGGCGTGCAGTCATACTTGCCCGACATCGCCTTACCAGTGGAGAATGGGATTTAGCCGTACATCCCCGTTGCGGCACAAATTTATCAGTAGCAATGCTTTTAACCGCTGGATTAGCTGTAGGCGTGCATCTATTACTACCATTCCGGCCAATCGAGCAGCTTATAGGTTTAGGGTTAGCCGCAACGACAGCTGCCGAGCTGGCACCTGATTTAGGTTCTGTGGCACAGCGTTACTTAACAACTGCCATTCCTTTTAACCTAGCAATTGAAAACATAGTCCGTACACGCGACCTTTGGGGACGCGAAGCGCATTTTGTAACGGTAAACTGGCAAGAATGAAGGGAGTGTTAACTGTTGAGTGTTGAGCCTTACCGGAGACGTTTCCTGTCTTCTCCAGTGACGAGTTAGGAGTTAGGAGTAGAGACTTGGGTTAACCCAAGTCTTTCCAAGAGTTAAGAGTTATTCTCTCCCTGCCTTCCTATCTCTCGGTTGGTGAGCGTACCCCTGCTCTTAAGCAAGTTACGCGTAGCGTCTCGTAGAGAAGTCGAACCACATCTCCTTCATCTCCTGCCACTCCCCTAAAAAATTATGAGAAAACTTTACTTCTTACTTCCTGGTACAGATGGCAAATTTGCCTGCGGTGGTCTTTGGGCAGAATTAAAAACTGTTAATCTGGTTGAGCAGGTTTGTAGTGCTGATGTTGTAACTTACCGTCAGCGGGAAAAAGATAAGCTTTTCATTGATGATTTACTCAAAGAAAAAAATCTTAATGATGTAATTTTTATAATTAATTGGGGATTTGATATAGCTCAACTTGTTCCTCAACTCAAGCAATACAATCTTGTTTACCATGCACATAGCCCAGGTTATCGATTTAGCTTGCCTGCGAGTATTCCGATTGTTACTGTTAGTCGCTATACAATGGGATATTGGGGAGAAAAATCTCCCAATTCTTTGATTTATTATTTACCCAATCAAATTTCTAATGAGTTTCAAAATTTAGGTCTGGAACGAGATATTGATGTTTTAGTTCAGGCTCGGAAATCTTCTGAGTATTTAATCAAAGAATTGATTCCAGCGTTAGAAAAACGTTGCAAAGTATTGGTTATTGATTCTTATGTAGAGGATTTACCTGGACTATTTAACCGAGCTAAGGTTTACCTCTATGATTCTGCTGAGTACTGGGCACAACAGGGTGTTAGTGAAGGATTTGGTCTGCAACCAATGGAAGCCCTTGCCTGTGGTTGTCAAGTATTTTCTAGTGTCAATGGTGGATTATCAGATTATTTAGATCCTGGATTTAATTGCTATAAAATTGCTGGATATTCACAAGAATATGATGTACAGCGTATTCTGAAGGTAGTTGATTCTTCAGTAGCACTTTGTTTGTCTCAAGAGTTTTTCACTGAGTATAGAACTGAAAATATTATTAAACGTTTACAAGTTATTTTAGATGAATTAAATGACTTTTTTGACCACAAGCTCCAACAGCCATCTAATATTAAGAGTTTGACGAAAATACGTAGAGGGAAATTACTCGCACAGAAGATATATGGTAAGCTGAGAAAAAAATATTTTAAGTTGAAATAAACGTAGACGCGCAGCGGTGAAGCAGCGCGGTCTTGGGGGTTTACCCACGCTAGCTTGGCTGTTGGCACCGCCCAACGCACTGGCTCCCCATGAGCGACTGCTGAACGTGGACGGCTTATCGCAGGCTACCGCACATACAAGAGAGGAAATTGAATGAGTCGGCGATTATTGGTAACGGGTGGTGCGGGGTTTATTGGGGCGAATTTTGTTCATCATTGGTGTCAGGTATATCCAGATGACCGAGTGGTGGTGTTGGATGCTCTAACTTACGCAGGTAATCGTTTGAATTTGGCGTTAGTTGAGCAAACAGAGAATTTTCGGTTTGTACAGGGGGATATTTGCGATCGCCCCCTCATAGATAATTTATTATCAACAGAAAATATTGATACTATCGCCCATTTTGCTGCTGAATCTCATGTCGATCGCTCGATTCTCGGCCCTGCTGCTTTTGTGCAAACTAATGTGGTAGGAACTTTCACTCTCTTAGAAGCTTTTCGCCAACATTGGCAGACCAAAGCACAACCATCTGATTATCGTTTTTTACATGTTTCTACTGATGAAGTTTACGGAAGTTTAAGCTCAGATGATGCAGCTTTTTTGGAAACTACACCCTATGCTCCCAATAGTCCTTATTCTGCTTCCAAAGCTGGTAGTGACCATTTAGTGCGTGCTTATTATCATACTTATAAACTCCCGACAATTATTACAAATTGTTCTAATAATTATGGTTCCTATCAGTTTCCTGAAAAACTAATTCCCCTAATGTGTATTAACACTTTGATTGGTAAGCCATTACCTATTTATGGCGATGGTAAAAATGTGCGGGATTGGCTTTATGTTGGGGATCATTGTCGAGCTTTAGATGTAGTAATCAATCATGGAAAACCAGGGGAAACATACAATATCGGTGGCAATAATGAGGTAGAAAATATCTACCTCGTAGAACTTTTATGTCAAATGATGGATGAATTAGCACCTGATTTACCAGTACGTCCAGCAAAGCAGTTAATTACTTTTGTCAAGGATAGACCCGGACACGACAGGAGATATGCAATTAATGCGAACAAGATTAAAACTGAGCTTGGTTGGACGCCTTCAGTCACAATTGCCGAAGGTTTACGTTTAACTGTTGAATGGTATCTCACGCATCGTGATTGGTGGGAACCTTTATTATCTGAGGAATATCAAGCTTACTATCGCAAAAATTATTCTGTAAAATGACCTAAAATCGGGCTAACTTTAACAAGTAACGATCTCATATTTTTATGGGGAACTAATTTATCATAATGTAAGCGCCCAAGAATTATGATGCTAACAATGCACCAGAATCCTTACCTTAGGCACATTCTTCAAATATTTCAGTCAAATAATCGTTGATTTCTTCGGGCTGATTGCGGAAGTACTCTGGTTCAAATTCATCGAGTGTTCTAAATTTTCTTACGAGTGAGGACTCCTTCTTCAATAAATTCTCAGATTCCCACAGTTTCTCTAGATAATGATTATCCTTGAATAGTAAGGGAATAAGATTAGCGTAAATTGCCAGCAGGTGTCAGATGCTGCAAGCAGAACAGATATTACAAGACCGTTATCAAATCCAGTGTCAACTTGGCAATAATGGAATTCGCCAAACTTGGCTAGCAAAGGATTTAAAAGCTGATGATGGCGAGAATTCCACTGTTGTGGTTAAACTTTTGGCCTTTGGTGGTACTGTGCAGTGGGATGATTTGAAACTTTTTGAGAGGGAAGCACAAATTCTCAAACAGCTAAATCACCCTCGCATACCTCAATATATTGATTATTTTTGTATCGACGATCGCACTCTCTGGTTTGGCTTAATACAACAATACATTCCTGGTGAATCGCTAAAGGAAAAACTTGTTAGTGGCAAAAGGTTTACTGAAAAACGAGCTAAAAAAATTGCATTTGAAGTATTAAATATTCTTGCGTATTTACACGAACTGAATCCAGGAGTATTGCATAGAGATATTAAACCAAGTAATTTAATCTGGGGCGAAGATAATCAAATTTATTTAGTTGATTTTGGTGCAGTTCAGGATAAAGCGGCAAAAGAGGGCGTTACTTTTACTGTTGTCGGTACTTATGGTTATGCCCCAATGGAACAATTTGGTGGACGTGCGGTAGCTGCATCGGATCTCTACGCATTGGGAGCGAGTTTAATTCATTTGCTAACTGGTATCTCCCCATCTGATTTACCCCAGCAAGATTTGCGATTGCAATTTGCAGACCGAGTTAACCTCAGCCCCAGTTTTATCAGTTGGCTAGAAAAATTAATCGAACCTGCACCAGAACAACGATTTACTAGTGCCCAGCAAGCGCTGAATGCTCTCAAATCTGGTTTGGTTGTCAAATCTGCAAACAAACCTCAGCTTTTAGTACCAAAAGAAATTATCAACAATTCTGGATGCGGTATCAACAATCACAATGAAACAGTGCCAGAGGAAATTCTCGGTTGGAATTGGGGTGCATTTCTCATGCCTTGGTTATGGATGTGGACTAACCAAGTATGGTATGGATTGTTCTGCTTTATACCCCACGGTTGGTGGCTAATGGCGATCGCTCTTGGTGCCAAAGGCAACGAATGGGCTTGGAAAAGTAGACAGTGGCGGAGTATTGAACAATTCAAAGCCCATCAAAGAGGTTGGGCGATCGCTGGTATTTTAATTGGTGCGCCTATTAGTATTATGTTGTGGCTGAGGGCGATCGCTTTGCTCAAATCTGCATTTTAGTAAGGCATGGGGCAGACAGGGAGTGTGGGAGGTGTGGGAGGTGTGGGAGGATGGGGAACAAATCTTGCCCTCCTCTCTCCCCACACTCCCCCATCCCTCTTACCCACTCACTTGCGATTCAACTACACCTACGGGACAAGAAACGTTTGTTCCTCCTAAACCACAATAGCCATTGGGATTTTTCGCTAGGTATTGCTGATGGTAACCTTCGGCGTAGTAGAACTCAGGCGCATCTATGATTTCTGTAGTAATCTTGCCATAGCCTGCGCCATTAAGGGCTTGCTGATAGGCTTCCAGCGATGCTTCTGCTAACTGCTTTTGATTTTGGGAGTATACATAAATTCCCGAACGATATTGAGTGCCAACATCGTTACCTTGGCGCATCCCCTGAGTAGGATTATGGCTTTCCCAGAAGACTTTCAGCAGTTCGGAATAACTAATTACCTTGGGATCGAAAACAACCAATACCACTTCATTGTGACCAGTTCTTCCAGTACACACTTCTTCATAGGTGGGATTGGGTGTGAAACCCCCAGCGTAACCGACCGCAGTGGTGTAAACTCCTTTAAGTTGCCAGAATTTGCGTTCTGCACCCCAAAAACAGCCCAAGCCAAACAACGCTTTCTCTAATCCATCGGAAAAAGGAGGTTTTAGGGGATTTTTATTGACATAATGCTCGGCGGGAACTGACAGAGATTGTGCCCTTCCTGGCAAAGCTTCCTCAGGCGTGGGCATATTTTGCTTTTTGCCAAATCCAAATAGTGCCATTGATTTTGACTCTTATATATATCTTTACCTTATTTACTATTGTAAAGATTCCAGCATCGCTTGGGGTTTTTTCACACAACAGGTGTATTCGGATTTCTACCCTCGGCCTCACGAACTTCTGACTGAGGATGTGAAGATAGCTCTTCAAGCACCACAGCCGAGGTATCCTCAGTTGAGGCGACAGGAAAATTATTGTTATCAAGCATAGTAAAGAATTAAATTTTAGATATAGAATTAGTTTTCCCAAAATCTCGAAGCACTTTTACATTAGAACTTTGCGAAACTTCGTCAAGATTATGAGTATTTTTCAAGGATAATTTGGCGGCAAAAGATACTTATGGATAAACTACCAAAAATTGACCGCCAAAGGGAGCATCAAGCGAACGAACGTACTTTTTTAGCTTGGTTACGCACTTCTATTGCATTGATTAGCTTTGGAATTGCTATTGCCCGATTTAGTATATTTTTGCGCCAGCTTAATGTTGCTATTACTCAACAAGAAACTCAAATAAATCGATTAACTAATTCCGAAAATTTGGGTCTGGCTTTGGTAATTTCTGGAATTTTTACAATTGTGCTAGCAGCGTGGCGATATAATCAAGTTTTCTGGCAAATTGAACGAGGAGATTACAAACCAAATAGATTGATGGTTTTGATGATGACTGTAGTCGTAATTCTTTTAGGACTTTTCTGTATTCCTTTGCTTTTATGGCGTAATAAACTGCCTTATCGTTCTCCTGTTCCTATTCAACCACAGTCAGAAAATTTACAATTTTTAACCCCAAAACTCAATATTAAAAAAGGGATAATTAATAATAAATATTAGCAAATCTTTGTGTTTGTTAAATCAGTTATAAAATAATACTCAACAAGTCATAATGGCCTGAGAATAAATTTTTGGTTATCAAAGTTGGCGAACAAGTAAGATCCGTGGCTTATTAAAGAAGTCGGGGGATGTAAGTTTTAATTAACAGTAGTTTCAGAAATAACCGTGACACAAGCATTGACTAAAGGTAACAATGGTCCCAGTTGCTCTTGTCCATTAACGGCTAAATCGCTGTGACACAAATAAACTCTCTCCGATACACGAGACAGCAAATCTGCCAAAATTCTACGGAGTCGTTGTTGTTCTGCTAATTTTTCATCTTCTGCTGTCCAGGGTTGGCCTAATCTGTCTTGCAGGAAAAACGGCGCACCGAACAATGTCGCCGCACCACCTTTAGCCCATAGAGGTGAACCAGCATCAAGCCAAAAATGCCAGCGGTGCGATCGCCTACTAGAGCGATATTGAAATATAGTTGCTAAAGTTACAGCTTTTCTGGCTCCACCAAGGGGACGCACTGGGTAGGGGTTGGCGGTGATAGTACCGCGTCGCAGCAGTTGAATGAATTCGGCAATAATAGTGGCTGAAGCAGATGAAGAGGACAAAGAGATGGGGAGACGCGATGAGACTGAAGCTTCTTTACCCGCGTCCTCTTCCTCCACTCGCCCAGAAGATGTTTGTCGTAACCTTGTGTCAATTTCCCAGTAGTGTTGAGCAGTTTCTAATAATTCCCGCAATGCTGCAAGTTGTTCGTAGGGGAGATTGCTACCATTCCATAAAAAACGCACAATTGCCCTATCTAATAGAGAAATGGGACTGGGAATTAAACGCTGTTCTTGTTGCGATCGCTGTTGTTCTAACCACTGTAATATTTCGTTATAGGCTGTGGTAGCTGCATAGCCAATTCTATCCCAGCGCTCGAAGGCTGATACTGGTAGCAAGTTGGGACGGTCGGGGTGGGGTACAAAGCAGTAATCTGCGATTAAACCAGCGCGTACTGGGTCAATATCTGTAGAGAGGCGATTAATCGCGTCTTTAATCTCTGGTGGTTGTTTTCTGCTCAAAACAACCAGCATTTCTGCTACCGCATCCCGATCTACTAACCGTCCCAAGCCAGGATAAACTAGCGAGAGCATGGTGAGCAATGCCCGAATTACGGGCGAACTAATTAAAGGGCGTTGGTCGTTGAGCGATTCTATTTGGATGTTTTGTTTGATCAGGATTTCTACTAAGGTATAACGAGCGATCGCATCTAAACCAGGTGCTATAATCGCTATTTCTTCTGGTTTTACTTGCTGTGATTGGATGGCATTAGCAATCACTTGTGCTGTTTGCCGCAAGAGTTGGGCGCGGGAAGTGGTTTGAATTGAGTGGACAATTTCTGGTAAGCTCAATGGCATTATAGATTCTGTAACTAATTGCACCATTTGTGTAGCCAGTTGTTGTCCCAGAGACTCTGGAGGCGGCCCAGTCAAGGTTTCTACTCGACAACGTGCGGCTAATCCTTCCAGGTAATTTGGATCTGCTCCCAATCCTAATCGCACTGCACCATCAAGATTGTAAGTAAACGCCCCAACTGCACCTTCGTCTAAGAGCAACTCAAACAACAGACGGGCTACGCCAGGATAATCATCGACATCATCCGCGAGTATTGCTTGATAGCGTTTTGTTAAGTGCTTTTGATAATTGCGATCGGTTAATAAATGCTGGCTATAAAGTTCAGTAATAATCCCATAAGTTAGTAATCCCCTCTGTAAACACCAGTTACGCCAATCTAATAGCAAAGACGCCAAAAATTCCGGCTCTAAATTTGTACTATTTTCCGCCAAACCTCTAGCCAAAATCTGGGCAATATCTTCGCAAGGTGTACCACTATAGGCTGCTAATTGAAGTAAGTCTAGGATGCGACGCACTAAACGAGACTCATTCACACCCGCAAGACGTAAAATTTCTTCGTCTAATTGGGAACGCCACAATTTGATTGCTAACTCTTGTTCGGTTTCTGGGCGCAATCGTACTGGAAACTGTGCCTTGAGGTTCAATAAATTAATTAGCAATGGCCAAAATAAAATAACCTCATCCTGAAAAAAACCTAGCGGTGTCTTCGCCCGAACCGGATATTTTCCTAATGTTGATGTAACAATTATATCACCCAATTCTCGCCGATTATCATCATTGGCAGCTAAGACTAAAACTCCTGGATCTGTTGGCTTAAGATCTAAAAATTTGGAGGCATTATCACCTTTTTCACGTCCTTGTTTTTTAGTATAAAATGAGTCAGTATACGGTTTTTTAGGTTCTACCCAACTACAAAATTGCTTTACTAAGCGAGTTGTCTTACCACTGCGGCTGGTGCCAACAATCCAAATCGAATGAGAAACCACGAACTTTCTCCTTGTAGATTTGCTAGTATACCTTGTGCGTTAACTTAAGGTTAAGAATCACCAAATAATGCTGGATGATTGTCTGCAATGAAAAACTTTGTTTTTAGCCAAAAAATCTATTCTTTCTTACTTGCTGCTTATCGATGGTACTTACAGACTCCTGAACGTTCTTTACATCAGGCTTACGATGCAGCATTAAAAATTAAGGAAATAGAAGATAAGCATTTTAATGGTAATAAAATAGACATTGACTCAGCCATGTACAGTAACAGCGTCATGGATTATTTTGAGTCAGACTTAAACAAGCTATTAAAAACTGCCAAGATGCGGCTTACAGAGTTTAGAGCAAGCCGTTGGTTTCTCAATGAAGAAGATCAAAAAGCTGCCGATAAAGCAGGTATAGAATACCTCAGTGCTTCTTTCGTTTTAGAAAGGCTGAACTTTATCGATGGAGTTATATCCAAATACACAATACCTCCCGAACAAATAACTTCTGGAGTTGTAGTGGTAAAACCTCCCACTACACCAGTTGACTCAGCAATTACTTCAGTACCCCCTAAGCCCCCAACTAGATATGTAGAGAAAAAATCAGATAGAAAATCAAGGCCTAAAACTGATACAACAGGTGTTTTACCGCGTTCAATTTTAAGTACTATTAATCGTTTGCAAGTTGAATTAGATCCTAATTCTGAAGGAGAAGTAATTCAGAGTTTTCGTCAAGCTCAAAGAAGGACGATAATATCTATTAGATTTCTTTTACTATTAATAATAGTACCACTTTTGACGCATCAAATAGCAAAAGCTTTTATAGTAGGCCCAGCTCTGGAAAGATTTAGAACTAGCGAGCAAGCTGAGGTATTCCTAAATTATGAAATGGAAGAGGAAGCGCTAACAGAATTACAAAGATTTGAAGAAAGAATCAAGTTTGAAAATCTGATTAATCATGCACCTCCATTGTCACTTGAGAAGATAGAAACAGAACTAAAAGAGAAGGCAACAGAGATTGCAGAAGAATTTCGCCAGGAAAGCTCTAATTCGATTAAAAATGTTTTTGCGGATATGTTTTCTGTGATTGCTTTTATCTGGCTTTTGCTCACCAGCAAGTCTTCTATTGCTGTGCTGAAAGATTTCTTCGATCATATTGTTTATGGACTTAGTGACAGTGCTAAGGCATTTATTATCATTTTGTTTACTGATATATTTGTCGGATTCCACTCTCCTCACGGCTGGGAAGTACTTTTAGAAGGTGTATCCCGCCATTGGGGATTACCAGCAAACAGAGATTTTATCTTCTTATTTATTGCTACATTTCCAGTAATTTTAGATACGATTTTCAAATACTGGATATTCCGATATTTGAACCGAATATCACCTTCAGCAGTGGCTACTTACCGAAATATGAATGAATAAATAATGGGTATAAAGCATTGGTTGAACTGCTGGATACAAACTTTCACAAGCCATCAGCACTAATAGTCTATATGATTAATTTTGATGGTTATATATGCTTGTAGTCAAGACTTTAGTCTTTAAATTTTTAGCACTAAAGTCATGACTATGAACCTCTAAAAACTTTGGCGACAATTTATTAATTGCTGGCATTTTAACAAGAAAAAATTTTATTTTTTAATTTAATTAAATATTTTAATTTTTATGAAAAATATATTTGCTGAATTAGGAAAGTTTCACAACTTAATTGCTATCAGCGTACTTGTAGTTTTGTCAATCTCTTTATTGAGAATGCAATCTTTAGTAAATTGGGAACTCAGTCCGCCAGAATGTCGAGTGAAAAAGTGGGATATACCAGTGTCGTTGACAACTAAAAATAAAAATGCATCTATCCGAAAGCAAAAAGTAGTATTAATTCAGAGGACACCAGTTACTTGTTGTCAGAGTGATACTTCTTGTTTAGATGAGGTAATCTATGGAAAAATACCAGATAAAAAGGCATTACTGACTGCTATCGATCGCAGTTTACAATACTTACAAACCGAAGCTGCTGCGGCTGCTTACCAAAAGTATCCAGTGGCTGGAATTAGCCGCGATCGCGTATTCAAAAGTTTGCAAAGATTCCGCGAAATTTTATTAAAAACTAATTCAGCAACAGAGTTACATACAGCTATAGAACGAGAATTTGTTTATTATCAGTCAGTCGGTAAAGATAACAAAGGCACCGTTTTATTCACCGCCTATTATGAACCGCTTTACGCCGCCAGTCGCGTCCTCACAGCAGAATATCGTTATCCTGTTTATCGATTACCTCCTAATTTCAACTCTTGGTCTCAACCTCATCCTACACGCTTACAATTAGAAGGAGCAGATGGTTTACAAGGTGTAAAAGGTAAATTACGAGGATTAGAATTATTTTGGTTGCGCGATCGCCTCGAACCATATCTAATTCAAATTGAAGGTTCAGCCAGACTTCAGCTAACTGATGGAACTCAAACAACCATAGGTTATGCAGGTAATACTGCTTATAATTACAAAAGCATTGGGCGAGAATTAGTCAATGATGGCAAATTACCGTTAGAAGGTATAACTATGCCAATTATTCTCGACTATTTCCAAAAACATCCCCAAGAATTAAATATTTATATTCCGCGCGATCGCAGCTTTGTTTTTTTTCAAGAAAACCACGGTGAACCAGCCCAAGGTTCTATCAATGTACCACTAACAGCAGAGCGTTCTATTGCTACAGATAAATCTCTCATGCCTCCTGGCGCTTTAGCGTTGATTCGTGCTGCTATTCCCTTTGTTAATTCTACCGGAAAAATGGAAGAAAGCATTGTTAGCCGCTATGTTCTCGACCAAGATACCGGAGGCGCAATTAAAGGTGCAGGAAGAGTCGATTATTTTTTAGGTACTGGAAAAATAGCAGGCGATCGTGCTGGCGTCACAGTTAGTAATGGGCAATTATTTTATCTATTACTCAAGTAGATGATACATTTGATGTTTTAAATTTTAAATTTGGGATTGGGAATCGTCTTAGTATATCTAAGTTTTGTGAATCCCTGTATTGTAATTCTTTTTATTTTGGTATCAAAGTATTCTCAATTATAATTTAAAAACTCATGTTTGGACTTTATCTTTTATCTAGTTAAAATTACTATTAGTAGTAACTAGTATCTATAAATTATTTTTACTAAATAAATTCAGAGTATTCAAAGTTTAGGCTAAAATTTTTTACTAATTTCCTAAATGGTAGTTTTTTGGTGCTAGGATATACGACTATAGATCGGAATAAAAGTGCTGTACCTGTGAAACAAAAGCCAAAACCAAGGATTGCTTTGCTTCGTGAAAGGGCAGGGCTAACCCAGCTTGAGTTATCGCGTCTTGTTGGCGTGACTGAAAGCACTATTCAAAACTGGGAAAGTGGTAGAACTGGGACAGATCATATTGAAAGAATTATTCGGTTTTGCAAAGCTTTGAACTGCCAAGTAGAAGAGTTGATTGAATTAGTGAGCGAGTCCCCAGAAGAATCTGCAACATCAAATTCATCTGTTGGCTATGAATGAGTCATCTCCAATAAGCAGTTCGGAGGCAACATGTAAAACAATAATTTAAGCTATTCTGACAGCAGTCCCGTACTGTCCCATAGAACAATGAAGAGAACTTCGATATCAAGCGCCCTTGTTGCCAAAGCAGGGCAGCACAACTGTGCTACCCTATAAATTATCAGTAATTCAGGTAAAGCCGTAGTCACACCCTTTAGGACATTTTGAAAGGGTGAATGCTGGAGTTAGCAATATTTTTACCTCCTGCCTCCTGCCTTCTGCTATAAATCAACTATTGATTTCAAGTCAATGAAACCTTGGCTATGCTAATTACGAATTACAAATTATCTCAAGTGGAATTAGGCTTCTAAATCCATTTCAACATCGTCATCATCATGATCGTAAGGAATGTCATCAAGGTCTATCATTTCTGATATTTCTTCTATTTCACCTAAATAGTCAGATTCTTGATGTTCGCGCTCTATCAGACGACCACTTGACTTTAGCCATTCCAAGAGAATAAATTCATTACTTGTACGAATTACAGGCGCTCGTTGATTACGAGGTTCTTCACGCAAAGGACTTGTAGGCATAAAAAACTCACTTTTGATATAAGTCCAAGTAGTAACCGTATGCTATCTGGATTTTTGAGACAGTTTACTGTCATTATGTAAATTTTTGACAGTAATATATGTCAGTTGTTTAGAGATATTTCAGTACAGTTTCCTTCGCTAAAAATTTCAATTTTCGGAATGCTCGAAAGTAAATATTTTCAGGTCAATTACTGACACAAAATACCTCCAGAACCAAAATATGTAGAGATTTAGATTCGGAGAGGCGTCTATGTAGTCACTAACATGACCGAAAATATTTCTCAACACATTTAATGATAACATAGTTGACGGTTAAACTTTTTTAACTACTCCCATCAGTAGACATTTGGTTATTAAGAACAGTAAAGTTGTATTCAATTACGACTTTTAATTAACTAAATATGCTGGTTAATTTGTTTTAATTTATACTAACTATCAGAGTAGCCAAAGAATAAATTATTAATAGCGATCGCATCATCCGATCGAATAAGGTGGGCACTGCCTTTGGTTAGCTCAAATTCTTTTTTTCCTATTGACTGTTGACTGCTGACTATTAACTGTTAAGCGTCAGCAATCAACGAACAAAGCCAAGTAATTGGTAATTTAAAGGCGTAATAGCTTAGTTGTCAAGATTTTTAGTGAATCTTGAAATAGGGCGTTGCTGATTAAGAGTATAAATTTTGTTTCGCGCAAAAAGCTAAAAACAAAAGTTTACAACTTTGAAGTTTGGAATTCATACTTAAATTCAGCAACACCGCTGATAGTCGTTAGGATCTGCCAAATAAATCAATAGCTCAATTCTCTGACAGCTTATTAGGTCGATTTAGAGACCTAAGGGGTACAAGGAGAAGTACCAGTAAAAGTATTTACGCAAGTATTCACAACAGTTCTAGACACAGTTTTGATGCTATTGGGAAGAGGAGCATATCCTCTATCTGTAGCTATCTTGTCTGGAGTAGGGTTAGAGGAATTGGCGGTGGGAGGAACTGGTTGTGTAGCATTTGCTAAAGCCCAGTTGATGAAGGTTCTAATGTGAGTTGCTATGAGATTACCGTTAGTGCCTCCGTATACATCATAAAACAGCGTGTAAGTTGCTGTGGAAATGGGATAGGCTGGTGAAACGGTTGGATCGGCCAAACCATCAATTCTAATCAGCCTGTTATTTGGAGCAGTACCATATTTGACAATGGTTCCAGCACTTAGAGCGGCTTGAATTCCAGCTGTTGTAGGACCAACGTATGAATTTGCTTTGTTCTGTAAGATTGCGGCAGATAGACTGTTAGCTAAACGTGTAGCACTATCTACATAACCAATTGCACCAGAATTATTTTTAATTGCAGTGGCTACACCTCCACCTCCTGTGGCAGATAAGAAACTTGCCGGCCAAACAACCGTATTGGCTGGTGGTGTTGGAGGTACAGTACCTGAAGTACTTATGCTACCCACTCCTCTATTCCAGACATTAGCTGCGGGAAGACCATTAGTTGCAGCAGTCTTACATGCAGTATTGAGATGGGTGCTTAAAACAAATGTGCTACCACTATTGTCGCTACGACGTACAACTTTGATAGGTAAATTGGCTGTAATTACTGCACCACCGTTATCTGCTTTAATGCTGGCATCATTCCAATTTGTGATGGCGCCATTCAAAATACCACAGTAACTCTTTCGCGAAAGCTTAAGTCCACCTGCTGGTATGGTAAGACCAGTACTGTTGTAAGACAAGGTGATTCCGACACCTACCACAGGTACTTGAATGGCTTTTCCGCTATTAGGCTTTCCAGTACCAGTAGTAACTGTTTGTTCTATTTGTGTTCCTGCTAAAGGATCATCGCTAGCCGCAAAAGAGACTGGGGCTAAGATGGTAGGGCCAGGTGATGCTGGTGGTGGAGTTTGACTGAAAAAAGCTGTTACACCTGCACCGCTACCAACTGAAGCATATCTGAATGTGTCGTTATTAACGACTGGGCCATAAGTTCCATTTGGGTAATTGAGGAAGGCTGGGGGTACATCATTATTGAGGGATGTAGGATTTCCAACCCCGAAAACGTTAAACCATGAGCCTTTTGAGCCAAAAGGATACGAATTAGTTGCTCCTGTACCTACAAATAAAGTATTTACAGTACTTGCACCTAGACCATTTATTGAGGTAACTCCAGTAGGGGGAGGAGTGGTGGAGGTCTGAGCTAGAGATTTATGAGTAGCAGATTGACCTACTACTAAACCAATTGTGATGGCAAGTAGAGAAATTGAACTTGTCAAATATTTCGATTGGCGAGATAAAGCCATGTCAAGCTCCTTAAAATTAATTTAGGAATGAACACCCTGGAAAAGACAAAATCAATTGTCAAACTAGTGATTAAAAATAAGCTTTTGTTACGCCCAACAATTTGGCAATAAAAAAGTTATTTATAAATCACGAGCTTGCACAAACTTGTGAAAAATTTAGAGCAAATAATATGAACATCACTTTCTTTTGTGTAGACATGCGGCATTTCGCCATCGGCTAAAGCGAAGGCACGACACAAAGAAAGTAAAAATTTCACAATTTTTTTAGGACTGCTATGATTAATAGCTGTCAGACTCTTGCAACGAATTTAACAGTAGAATGTTAAGGTAAAATTCAAATCATGGTTAGATTATGGAAAGATTAAAAAAGTTACTGGATTTTCAGAATTTTAGAGATAGTTTTAAAAAGGGGCTTAGTAGCCTTTTTTATTAATTTTTGCCAACCTTAGAGCTGAATTATTAAACTCTGGTCTATATAATATAGTTTTGGTTATTAAATTTTATTTTAAAGGTGGCAATGGATATTAAATATATTTTATAGTCTTGACAAATTAATTATTGTGTTTATTAATGAAATAGCTTGTTTCAGCACTTACAAAACTTATATTTCCTATTTGGTATTTTCTTAATACCTAAGTTTTAGTATCTTTTCTCGACAATCAACCAATTTATAAACCTTATAAATATTCGGGTAAAAGGATAAAACGTAGTCCAATGCGGTTGGCTTAAGGCTAAAACTCTTTGTGAAAGTCAATTTTTTCACGTAGACGCGTAGCGGTTCAGCAGCGCTGTCTTGCGGAGAGGAGGTCTCCCCCATGAGCAAGTGCCGTGGTTTCCCTATAAGCGACTGCTGTTAGCGAAGCGTAGTGACCCAGCGAAAAGTCACCTGAAGGACTTGCGGTAGGCTACCGCCAAGGAGACAAACGCAACGAAAAAATGCTCAACGAACTTTGTTCAAATGTGGACTACTTAGTACTAGTGACGGTAGACTGCTTAACACAGATTTCAATGGTAGTGCTAGTATAATTTCTAAAAGTATTTCCAAAAGCCTTGGCAAATGGGATACAGTAACCGTTTGTTTAATTTTTCTAAACTTGCAGCAAGTGAGGTGGCGAAGGAGGTTAAGTACTCAGGCTTAGCGAGCAAAACTATATCTAGCAAAGGATTGAGATTTGATGGCTATAGTGATTAAAGAGCGCTATGCTACCAAGGATTGTCTATTATGACCACTCGATTACTCAAACTGATAATTAAAACAAGATTCCTAACAGAAAAAAACTTTAGCTCTTAACTGTAATTGCTACAGTTAAGAGCTAAAGACCTAGTTTCTCAATATACATACACTTATTAAATAAATATTAATATTTTGTTAACTTAAATTAATCAAAAATTCAGATGATGATGTATAACTTTGCTGAACTTCATAATTTGAGGAAAAATAAATGTTAAATCATGTAAAATTATGACATCTGTAAAATTTAAAACCACCAACGCTCATAGTACATTATAGGAAAATTAGCAAATGTTTAGACAAAGTTCTCACGAGAGAACCTTTTTCAAAGCTTTAACTGGGAGTGCAGCCACAGTATCTGATAAGTTAAGACTGGCACTGAAATCCACTCTAGTTATTTTAGTTGAATCTGTACCTTTTTTGATTGCTTGTGCTGTATTTTTAAGCGTTATCAGCCTAAAAAGTCCTATCCTGCTATTTTGTTTACTAGTTGGTAGTTTAATTGCAGTCATCATCCATAGAATCGGACAGCAGGTACATTTGCCAAGGCGATCGCTAGTAATATTACAAATTTTAGCAGCGGCGATCGTTCTGAGTTTATTTTGGTTAGATTCCTTTGCGGCTCCCGCCCAAGCGCAGTTTTTTGGTGAAGCAGAAAAGTTTTTCAAAAAAACTTTGAATGATGGTTCAACAGGAAATAATGCTGGTGGTAGCGACACCGCAGTAAGTTTGATATTTAATATATTGCGGGCACTTTTCTTGCTGTATATTGCAATTTCTTTGGTTGGTGTAATCAACGCAGTCCGTAAAGATGAAGATTGGCAAAGCATCGCCAGAACTCCCCTATTAGTCGTTGTAGCTGTTACCATTGCTGATGTATTGACACGATTTGTAATTGGCGATACCAGTAAATAATTAAGATAATAGAAATGCCAGAAGAGCGGGAACAAGAATTTCGTCCAGTTAACCAAGTTCTAGGAAGCCAACCTTCATTAGGGCCAATTCCAGCCGATCAAATTCTTCCCTGGACAGTAATCGCCTTAGCCTCCTACTTTATTATCAATGGGATTTTTGGTGGTCTTTTCCAAGAAGAATTTCAAAAATGGCTGTGGACGTTATTAATGACTGGTTGGGGAATTGGAACTTGGTGGATATTAACTGGTGGGAGAAGTTGGAGTTTTTTAAGTAAATTTATTGGCGTTCCCGCTTGGACAAGAGGCTTTGCTCGTTATCAAAGCTTACTAGAAGTTAATCATGAAGCAAAAAATCGGAAAACAAAGCGTCGGCGTCACCGGAAATGAAACTAGATTAACACCATTTGAAGATGCCTTACATTTGGCGACAATGCTGCGTGTCTCCATGAATGGACGCGATATTGGCGCTTATCTGTTGACAAAAGGCACTCAAAAGGATCGGTTTTGCTTTGTTTTTGGTTTTGATTGTAAGGGAATTCATACCACTTTAAGGCCAGAAGAAATTGATACAATTTTTAATAATATTGAAGCCGGGTTAAAAGATATTCCTAGCGGTGAAAGAATGACACTGCATTTAGGATCTTTTAGCTCAGATATAGAGCGACAAAAAGAGTTAGGAGCGTTGATTAGAAATGCGCCATCACGTGATATTAAATATTTGTTGATGGCAGAGAGAGCGAGAATTAAAGAACTGACTAAATCTGGTGTGCGAAAGCCAAAGTTTATGCGGATTTATGTCACTTATACAGTCGAAACTAGCTCAAAAAATGCAGACGATTGGATAGAGAAACTTTTAGTCAAAGCTGAATTATGGTGGTTGAAATTTAAAGGGGATCTCTCAGAAACCGAAAACCAGCGGATTGAAACTGTTATCACAAATGCTTATAAACAAGGTTTTTCACGCTGGGAGCAGATTCTATCTAATAAAATGGGATTGGATGTCAAAGCTTTGAGTGCAGAGGAACTTTGGGAAGACATCTGGAGAAGATTTAATGATACCCAGCCCATAGATATTCCGCAATTAATTATTTTAGATGAACAGGGACTGCACGAACAAGTTAATTCGGACTTAGCTAGTAGTAAATTATTGATAGACAATATCCACGGCACAACATTGCTGATGGAGTCTAATGTACCTCGTGCCGATCGCCGTTGGGTGAATGTTAAAAATCGTTATGTTGGCACGCTGTCATTTTTGGAAAAACCCGGTGGTTGGCCAAATAAATCGGCTCAGTTGCGGTATTTATGGGAACTGTTAGCCAGAGAAACAGTAGTAGATACAGAAATTTTTTGTGAATTGACTGCGGCAAATCCAGCATTAGTAAAAACTACTCTCCAACGAGTGCTAAAGCAGTCAAACATGACGACAATTTTAGCTCAAGAAAAAAGTAAAACTATTGATGTTAATGCTCAATTAAAGTTGAGAAAATCCGTAGCAGCTCAAGAACAGTTATATGAAGGTGCAGTCCCGATTTATACGAGTATTGCCATTTTGGTACATCGGCCAACTGTTGAGAAATTAGATGAAGCTACAAGATATATTGAAAACTGTTTTCAACGTCCAGCAAGGGTAATTCGAGAAACCGAATACGCCTGGAAAATTTGGCTGCAAACTTTGCCGATAGTTTGGGAAGGTTTATTAGCAACTCCCTTCAATCGTCGTCAACTATATCTAACAAGTGAAGTTCCAGGATTAATGCCTTTAGTTTTAACCAAAAGAGGTGATAGACAAGGCTTTGAATTGATTGCTGAAGAAGGCGGAACACCAGTACATTTAGATTTGTTTAACCAACACAAAAATTTAGCTTTATTTGCTACCACTCGTGCTGGTAAATCTGTATTGGTATCGGGGATTTTAACTCAGGCTTTGGCATACGGCATTCCGGTAATCGCATTAGATTTCCCCAAACCTGATGGTACATCTACTTTCACCGACTATACAGAATTTATGGAGGGGAATGGAGCCTATTTTGATATTTCCAAACAATCAAATAACTTATTTGAACAACCAGATTTACGATCGCTAGATCCAGAACAGCAACGCGATCGCTTTATAGATTATAGTGCCTTCCTAGAATCTGCTTTAATGACAATGGTTCTAGGCTCGTCTACCGAAAGTCAAATTTTATCGCAAACAGTGCGATCGATTCTTAACTTAGCCTTAGAAGTCTTCTTTGCTGATGAAGGTATTAAAGAACGATATCGACTGGCGATGGCGGGGGGGTTCGGTTCTCTAGCTTGGCAAAAAACCCCTACCTTAAAAGATTTTCTACTTTTCTGTTCCCCAGAACATTTACAGCTCAACTCAATTAGTGGCAGAGTAGAAGACGCCCTCGGTCAAATTCAGCTACGCTTGCGATTTTGGCTGACTAGCCGCGTTGGACAAGCCATTTCTGCACCATCCAGCTTTCCCACCGACGCCCAACTTTTGGTTTTTGCTCTCAGAAACCTCTCTGATAGTGAAGATGCAGCCGTACTATCCTTAAGTGCTTATTCAGCCGCACTAAGACGCGCATTAAGTAGTCCAGCTTCCATATTCTTCATTGACGAAGCCCCAATTTTATTTGAATTTGAACAAATTTCCGACTTAGTTGGTAGAATATGTGCTAACGGTGCTAAAGCCGGTATCCGAGTTATATTATCAGCACAAGATCCCGATACTATTGCCAAATCCAAAGCTGCATCAAAAATTCTGCAAAACTTAACAACCCGATTAATTGGCCGCATTCAGCCAGTTGCAGTGGATAGTTTTGCAGATATCTTAAAATATCCGCGTAAAGTTATTGCTCGTAATGCCTCAGAAAGTTTTTTCCCGCGTAAAGAAGGGATTTATAGCCAATGGTTGCTAGATGATAACGGTGTTTATACATTCTGCCGTTACTATCCAGGTTACGAGCAATTGGCAGCAGTTGCTAATAACCCCTACGAACAAACTGCCCGTAGTCAAATGATGCAAATTCACAGCGATAAATATGAAGCAATTTCTGCATTTGCACGCCAGTTAGTGGCTACACTACGTAGTAATTAGTTCCAGGAGGATATTAGTGAGCAGTTAATAGCAATTCAAAAACTTAATCAAAAACTACCAAATCAAAAAATATTTTAAAAGTGATTGTGGGGCAGGCGAGACACCTGCCCATAACCAAAGGTGGATAAAATGTCCAACCTCTAAATAGTAATAATTTATTTTTGGTAAATCTTAAATAATACTTCAGTCAACTCAATTTCGACTCGCTAAATAATTTCCTCTACCTTTTTTAAATACAGCTGTATGCAGAAAACTACCATTTTGACTTTGACTTTAGTATCTGTGGCAATTCTCCCAGTAGCAGCCCAATATACTACTACTAGTACATCACAACTGGGTCAGGTTTGGACTGATTTTCAATCATATTCCACAGATTTGCAAAATTACTTCCAATATAACCTCAGCGATAACTTAAAACCTGTAGAAGTACAGAGTCAAAATGCTCTGAATACTGCTAAGGGAGAATTGAATATACCCGACCCCGTTACTGCGGGGAAAAAAGTTCGTGATAATTTGATTCTCTACTCTTCTAATTCAGACTCTAGATCAAACCGCTTTGAGAATAATGCAGCAGTGCGGGGAAATTTAGTTAGTAATGAATTAAATCGTGTAATTACTCGTGGATCTGTGGCAGGTGTTCTTGGTGAAAATGGACAAATTAGGACAAAATCGAAGTTAGAAAATACAGAGAAAAGTCTGCAAGATATTGCAGAATTTGCTCAGACAGCTGATAAAGATAGCCAAAATTTGCTAAGTCAAATTCCTATTCCCTCTTTTGATCCCACTAAGCTTGATCCAGCTACTGCGGTTTTGGCACAATTGCTAAATGCTAATCAATCACAAAGTATTAAAATCCAACAGGAACAATCGAAAATCGTCGCTGAAACATTTGCTCAGACATTACAAACTAATCAGTCTTTACAATATTCAAATTTAAATTTAGCAAATATTTCTCAACAGACAGAAGAAGCAAATCGCGCACGTAGAGTAGAAACAGCAACAGAAGCAGCGCGACTATTACGAGCTACTTCTCAACTAGATTTATTTGGTAGAAAAGTTGAGAAGTAATATTTTAGACTAAAAAATCTCTAAGTTATCCAAGTTTTAAAATATTGAAACTTCTAACAAATGAACAGAAAATTAAAAAACAGTTAGCGACAGCGTAACCCAATAAAAGTATCCATAATGTGCGTTACGAACGTAATACACTCTACGAAATCTATAAAAACAGCTTATATATTCAAAATAATGCAACTTGCTATTCCACTAATTTTTGCTCAAGTAGGCATTGATGAAATTCTCGATAATGGTGCCGCAACTTCTCAGAGTATTGCTGGAGGTTGGGACAAGCAATGGTTAGATTTATTACAAAATAATACTAATAATAATTTGTATGGAGCGCTAACAAATATAGGTATTTTTTTTGCAGTAGGAACGTTGTTGTTTTTTATGGTACAATTCCTCAGAGATTTATTATCATACGAATATACACGTCCTATATCAGCATTAATTTGGCCTTTTGTAGTAGTGATACTCTTAAATAATTCAGGCAATGGAAGTATCCTTTCTAATCTGACACTAGGAGTGCGGAATTTTCTAAACACTGCAAATCAGCAAGTATTGGTGACAGCAGATGCAGATAAAGTCTACCAGCAAGCACTCAATATGAGTGTTGCCGAAGAAGTAGCAGGTTCTTTATTACGTCCTTGTCAATCACTTACTGGCGAACAACAAACTCAATGTTTTGCTAAAGCTTCTGAAAAAGTGAATATTCTCTGGCAGAAATACCGAGATTCATACGGTAATCGGAACTGGATAACTAGACTAGAAACCAAAGTAGGTAATATTAGATATGGCACTGGTGCCGTATCAGAAACCTCATTTAATTCTTTATTAGGTTCTACAGTCCAAACGAGCATCAAAAACTTTTTAGTTTCCTTACAATATGCCTTCCAAAATTTAATAGAAGCCACGATGTTGCTAATAGCAGTTCTAGGCCCGGTTGCTGTCGGTGGGTCTTTACTACCTGTAGCTGGGAAACCAATTTTTGCATGGCTTACAGGGTTTTTATCTATTGGAATTGCCAAGATTTCATTTAATATTATCGCTGTGTTGACTGCGGCAGTAATTGTCAACGGCCCAGGTCAAGATCCTAATGCTGACCCAGACTTAATGTGGTTCATGATTTTTCTGGGAGTTTTAGCACCGATTTTATCCTTATTTGTGGCTGCTGCTGGAGGGTTTGCAGTCTTCAGCGCTATCAGCAATACGGCTTCTTTGGTAAGGGAGAGAATATAATTAAAAAGAATTTAAAAGAGTTAAAGAATAATAAGAATAAAAATTAACATCTCTAGCAGTTATCGATTAATCGTAGAAAAAATATATTATCTATCATTATATATAATGACCGAAGTTTTTTGCAGCAGGAGGTGAGCGAATGGCGCGTTTACTAGAAAAAAGAAAAAGAACAGCAAGTGTTTTAACAATATTTGCGATCGCCACTTTCAGTTTACACCTATTAGTCTTACTTTTATTTTTATTTCAAGGCATAATTATTCGGCAACTTAGTCTGAGAAGACCTCCCAATTTTGTGCAATTAATAGATGGTAAACCAGTAACTGAAATTGATGATTTAAAAAGAGAACCAGAAGCAATTCGTCAATTTGTCAGCAAAACGATGACCGCAATGTTTAACTGGTCGGGAACCTTACCACCACAAAAGATTGAAGAAGTTGCAAACCCCAAATCAGATTTAGGAATAGCAATTAGAACACCTCAAGGCGGTACCCAAAAAATTAGTACTACCAGTTGGATAGCCAGTTTTGCTTTATCAGAAGACTTTCGCAAAGGTTTCTTAAGCACAATTGCCGAAATCACACCACCAGAAGTTTTTAGTGAAAATCCCAATCAAGGTATGACATCACAGTTAGTAATTAAGCGGGTTTATCCACCGAAAGAAATTACACCAGGGAAATGGCGAGTCGGTATGGTAGCCGACTTAATTCAAAAAAATCGAAGCGATGATAGAAAAGTTATAACTCCTTTTAACAAAGATTTTCTGGTGCGAACAGCAGATTATTTCCCTAATCCCGAACTGGATACTAGTACCGACCTGCAAAAAGCAATTTATAGTGTCCGCGCTGATAGACTAGAAATTTATGAAATGCGCGATTTATGTTTGTTAGATAACTATAACAACCTCAATGAAACTCAATTAAGAGATTGCCGAAATCAAGAAAGAACTGATAGCTTTATCAGATAAGCAATATTTACAACAAGCTAAGCTCGTGTGAATTTACTATATAAAATTTAAATTACTATAAAAATAAATTATTAATGCAAATATTTAAATCGGAAAACAAAAAAAGTAACGCTTTACCATTGTTAGCAGTAGCAACATTTGGGTTAAATGTATTGAGCTTACTGTTATTAATATTTAACGGGTCTATGTTACAACAGTTAGGTCGGCAACTCGCACCTCAAAGTTTAGTACAACTTGTTGATGGCAGTGTGATTACAGGAGACCCGCAACAGAATTTAGAGCGACAACCAGAAACTATTCGCCGCTTTGTGGGTGAAAGTATGAGCTTAATGCTTACCTGGTCACAGCAACAGCCGCCAACAACAGTCTGGGAAATTAGCTCCCAACTGGTAGCTGATAATTTCAAGGAAAAACTTAAGTCACAACTGATTAACTTAAATCCCGATCGCCAATTTGAAAACGTCAATAGAGGAAGTGAAAATGTATTAGTAATCCAAAAAATCTCTCAACCTATAAAAATAAGTAATGGCAGGTGGAAAGTAGAAATGCTTGCCAATCAATTAACTTTTACCAGTTATGATAAATTGGGAAAATCTATTTCATTTAATAAACAAATTTTAGTTAGAGCAATAAATGAACCAGCAACTTCACTACCCAATGCGCCAATTCCTTTGCACTTTGCAGTTTACCGCCTTGGTGAAGCCAGACTAGAAATTTCTAATGTCTGTGAAATCCAAGATAAAAATTGTTCTGGAAATTCAAACCAAGCTTTACCATGACTAAATATTCAATTCCGACAGAAACCCCTCCACCAAGTCTATTAACTCTAGATACCGACGACCGCCAAGAAATACAATCTTTAGATTGGGAATCACGGATGGCCAGGTTGGTTGGCTTTGAAGAAGAATTTTCTCACGAACGCCAAGCATCAGAAGACTCTGCAATCTTGCAACCGTCGCCTGAACCAGAAGAAGTTAAGACAGAGCAACCCCTCTCATCTAACCCCTTTGCCAAGTTAGGCTTAGTAGGTGCTGCTACCTTAGCAGTAGTATTGATGGCTGGTGTGTTTTTGTCGCAATTGATGAGTAGTAGCAATCAAAAGCCGAAAAATAATCTTTCCCCACAAGTGCGATCGCAGCCAACAAATCAATCAACCTCTGAACAACTAGAAGGGGAAGTTGATACTCTCAAAACTAAATTAGCCTTGACTGAACAAGCACAGTCAGTAATAGCTGCTCAACAACAGTTGAGAATGGCAAAACTAACGCCCAGACAAGCCTTACAGGTAGAACCATCACCTTCTTCCAGAACCAGACAACAAGTGATACCAACACCAGCACCAACAGTTTATGTGCGTCAGCCAGTGACAGTTGAGCGCATCGTCCGAGTACCCGCTCCTCAAGCTTCGCTGCCAAAATCCCAGCTACCAGTTGTCAAGCCAAACCCCCAACCCGTAGTTCAAATCACTCCATCTGCCCCACCAAACCCATTCGATCAGTGGACAAAGCTAGCAAAGTTAGGTAGCTATGGCCAAGTAAATGCTGCCAACCAAGCTAATAACATCGCAGCTGCTTCCGAACCCGCAAACCAACCACAGCAACCGCAACAGACACCAAACTCCAATCCTGAGCAAACCGCAGAACAGGAAACTCCTGTACCCAGCCAAGCACAACAACAGGGAGAGAAATCTGTAGCCATCGGGACTAGTGCTAAAGCTGTATTAGCAACAGCGGTATTTGGGCAAACTAGTAAATCGGGTGGTGGAGATGAAGGAGAGGGAGAGAAAAATGTATTTGTGATCCGCTTGAAACAACCGCTAAAATCTACGGATGGTGCGATCGCTCTACCTGCAAACACCGAATTCCTAGCTGAAATTCGTTCCCTCTCCGAACAAGGTCTTTTGCAGATGAACGTAGTTAAAGTTATCTCGCAAAATAATGGTAACTCTAGAGAACAAAGCTTACCCAACAATGCAATTATTGTTCGCGGTGTTCAAGGCAAACCTTTAATCGCAAATAAATTTCCCGGCCAAAGTTCGTCCATAGCATCAATGGATTTAGGACTATTCGCTTTGGGAGGTATTGGTAAAGCAGCAGAGTTACTAAATCGTTCTGATACCGAACTCCAACCACTCACTAATACATATACCGACAACAACAATGGCAACACCAACACTACCACAAGCCTAGTTACTGTCACTAAAAACAGACGTAACCTTGCAGCTGGCGTTGTCGAAGGTGGTATGAACTCTGTAGTACCCCAAATTGCCCAACGCAATCAACAAGCGATCGCCCAAATGTCACAACAAACTAACATTTGGTTTTTGCCAGCAGGTACAAATATTGAAATATATGTCAACCAGGTAACGCAATTTTAGGAACTGATAAAAAAATATCCCACTGTTCACAGTCAACACTTATCAGGAGCCAGTGCGTTGTAGTGGTTCCCCCCGTTGTACCGCTAACGCGGAACCCGTCGGGTAGCAACTGGCGCTCATCAGTCAGCAACTTCAAACGGGATCGTTTATTTATTAAAGTTCCCTTAGACTTTAAGTTGAGACTGAATCCTGGCTTTGGATGAACAGGAACTCAGAGCTTTTGATTAAGTAATACTAATTAGTAATTAGCTTTCTATTTTATCTTCCAATACGCTTGAGATAAGCCTTTTTCTGTCCCTGTTCTATCTACCAATTTCACCATTTGCAACCATGAAAAATAATACTAAGTTAGCAGGAAATACCCCAGATAATTCTTATTTCCTACCAATAGCTTCCTTAATTTTCTCGGTTACTATGTTCTTATTGGTAGACCGTGCTGTAGCTGATAATGCCGTTCTGCGCTCTATATTTTCTTGCCAAGCACAGGGTTTAGGCGGACTAATACCTACCATCGATATTTCCTATCAACAAGGAACAAACTTAAGTTTTATTCCTACTGGAGAAGTAATTAAAAAAGTTTGGTTAAACGATCCATCGGAAGTAACTATAGATTTTGATGGCCCAGTGTGTATGCAATTTGGTCAAGAACCCAATACTAATACTGGAGATTGTAAAAACTCAGCAGCAAACGTAATTCAACTTAGACGAATTCCTAAACTAAATATTCCTGGACTTCCTAAAACTAGCAATACACTTTTAACAGTTGTTACCGAAGACCAAGGTAGAAACAAATTATATACTTTTCGAGTGATATATGGTGAAAATGCTCCAGACTATCACACTTTAGCAATTTTTCCCGATCCTCCTTCTGGTCAGCAACCGTCTTGTGTAAGAGTTTCACAATAGAGATTGGACATATAGCAATCCTACTTGAGTTCTGAAAAATACTAGTGTTGACTGTTAACAGGAGCCAGGGTGTTGCGTATTTTCCAAGAGTTGTTTGCTCAAAGCGTTCCCTTAAGCTAGCAACTGGCTCTCAATAGCCAGCAGCAATATTTTACTTTCTTATTTAGGACTGCTATAGAGCATTAGTCATTGGCTACTTCTCCCTATCCCCCCATCTTCCGGTTGGTGAGTTTAGACTACCGCCAAGTCGAACCACATCTCCCTCATCTCTCCAGTCTCCATAAAAACTTGCTAAAATGAGATATAGAAAGAATTTAAGGCTTAACCCCAGCGGATTGACAGACTTAAGCGTTTTTAACTGACATCTTTACAAATATTCAGATAAAAATCAAGCACAAATTCCAAATTCGTGTAAATATAAAGAAAAGCTTAAGAGGTTACAGACTCATGATCACTGCCAAAATGATGCAACAGCTCTGGGCTGTAATCGAGTCTACCCAAGTCAACACCTTGCTCCAGTTTGACGATGCGGCTTTAGTACAATTGCTCCTCCAGCAGTTAAAAGCTAAGCAAGGGCTTGACGCTCAAGTAGATGGCACCCTCAATACTTATATAAAATCTAAATTGCCTTTAATTCGTGATACGGCGGAAGGTAGATTATCCTTAGGGCAAAGTGGCAATCATTAGGACGATAAACCAAATAATTGTTCCCTGCCAAGCATACGCTCACAGTTCAAATAGTATAACAGAATGAACCACTGGCTAATAATTGCCCTGGTAGCTTATCTAATTGGAGCAGCGATTGAAGGGGTGAGTACAGCCAGCCAACTCTCTCATTCTGCGCCAGAACTAGTTAAAAGTACACAAGTTCAGCCCTTGGAGTCTGACAATTCGTCTAATTTGAATTTGCGAATTGCCGCAGCCATTGCCTCGGTAAGTATTTGTGGAGCTTTTTTCTGGCCTTGTCGGTTGTTTCACCGTTTAATTAAAGGAAAAGTTAATTCATAACCGATAATTGCTCAATTGTTAGCGCTTCAAGTACTTGGGCATCTGCTGGCACTGGTTGATAAGATATTTGTATTTAAATATTGCAAGTATTTACCAAAGCTATTAAATCTTCAATATTTGTGTTATTTACATTTGCAATATTAGGAGAAAATATACTTAATTCATAACTATCAATTTTTTGGTTATGAATAACCAATGCGATTGCACTTTATGATTTATAATTTTATTCCTAAAATAACGCTGACAACTGGATTCGCAATTAGTTTAATACTGGCTTTATCTTCTAACACTCCAACTGCTGCTCAAGAAACATACATTGATAATAACTGCAAACAAAATCAGCAATTAAATGAGTTCGACAGGGTGACTATTTTTTATAAATCCGAATTTCAAACCAAAGGACAAACTTATTGGTTTTATTCAGGTAGGTATCAAGATGGAAGTGCTATTGTTTGTATTTCACAACCAAGATTTAAACAAGCAAAACCTTTAGAAATAGAAAAAATACAGTCTGGTTACATCGATAAAATCGACAAAGACCCACGTAATAAAACAGCCTTTCTCGTCACTGTCCGCGAGGGTAATGGTTCTTATGTCCCAATAATCCAATATCGACTCAATTTGTCTACACCTTCTAAACCTGCACTAACCAAACTCAAGTCTTGGAGATCGGGACGGTAATTGCTTGAGCAAGCTAAATTGTTGCAATAAATTTTCTTGTGGGATGGGACGGAAAGCCTGCACCAGAGGGGCTAGAAGCCCATCCCACAAGAGTTTTCTAATGCACTATTTTAACCTTGCCACCCTGATAGGATAATTGCAGGTCATACCCCTACTGGCTGTCTGACTTGGGATTTTACCGCTTCAACAATCGCATCAGCATCAATTTTGGCAGCATGGAGCAGTTCTTCTGGAGTGCCAGAACTTGGCATATTATTGACTGCCAACTTAATTAAGCGTAGCTGGGATTCATTGTAAGTAGCACTACTAGTACTTGTAAAAACATCCAACACAGCTGCACCTAATCCGCCTTCAGGCCAATGGTCTTCAACAACAACTAAATTACCCTTGGTATCGCGTGCAGCTTGACGAATTGTCTCTACATCAATGGGTTTGACGGAGTAGGCATCGATGACGCGCACTGTAATATCTTCGTTCTTCAGACGCTCGTAAGCCTTAAGAGCTTCATGCAGTGTAATCCCAGCCGCAATTATAGTGGCTCGATCTCTTTGGGAACTACGGACTACTTTACTACCGCCAATGGCAAAATCTTCATCAGAGCCGTAAATTACGGGTGTACTTTCTCTAGTCGTGCGGAGGTAAACGATGCCATTGCGATCGCTCATTTGACCCACTAGTTTAGCCGTCTGATTGGCATCACTGGGATACAGTACAGTACTACTCCACACTGCTCGGAAGGCTGCTAAGTCCTCCAGCGCCATTTGTGAAGGCCCATCTTGACCAATGGATACCCCAGCGTGGGAACCCATTAATTTAATATTGGCGCGAGAGACAGCTGCCATCCGTACAAAATCGTAACCTCGACTCAAGAAAGCAGCGAAACTTGAAGCAAACGGTTTGTATTTTCGTACCTGTAAACCCACTGCTGCTGCAATCAATTGTTGTTCGGCAATGTACATCTCAAAGTAGCGCTCAGGATAAGCTTCAGTAAAATCTTCAGTGTAAGTGGAATTACTGACTTCTGCATCAAGCACAACTACATTTGGTTGCGCGGCTCCCAATGCTACTAAAGCGTCACCATACGCTCGACGTGTTGCTACCTTTGCACCTTTGTCATAGGTTGGAAGTTGTAGTGGTTGAGGCTTACCTATTGTAGCTGGTTGGTCTTGTTCTTCGGGTTTGTTAACTTGAATTGTAATGTGGCGTTCACCACCTAACTGGGCAATCGCCTCTTTTTCGGCATCCGGTTTAAGTACTTTACCGTGCCAACCAGCTAAATCTTCCACAGAAGATACACCTTTGCCTTTCTTTGTGCGAGCGATAATTACTGTAGGGCGATCGTTGATACTCAAAGCAGTACTAAAGGCTTGGTCAATTTCTGTCAAATCGTGACCATCAATTTCAATTGCTTGCCAGCCAAAAGCTGTAGCACGCGCAGCATAAGCTTGTGTGTTCCAGCCTAATTCAGTCTGACCCCGCTGGCCTAGTCGATTGACATCGATAATCGCGATTAGATTATCTAAGGTGTAATGTGAAGCGCGATCGAAAGCCTCCCAAACAGACCCTTCAGCTGTTTCGCTATCACCTAGTAATACCCAAACATGGTATGGCAGTTGGTCTAAATATTTACCAGCTAAAGCCACCCCTACACCAATTGGTAATCCTTGTCCCAATGAGCCAGTAGCCACATCAACCCAAGGTAAAACTGGTGTAGGATGTCCTTGTAAACGGCTGCCCAATTGCCGCAGTGACATTAACTCTCGATCGCTAATTGCCCCCGCAGCTTTATACATTGCATACAGCAACGGTGCAGCATGTCCTTTAGAGAGAATAAAGCGATCGTTATTCGGATTATCTGGATTATCAAAATCGTAGCGCAAATATTTAGAGAGTAAAACCGCCATTAAATCGGCTGCTGACATAGACGAGGTAGGATGACCCGAACCAGCAGCAGTTGTAGCGCGAATACTATCTACACGCAACTGTTGTGCTAGTTCATCCCAATGGTATAGTTGCTCCTGGATGTCCATAGTGGTATTCCTAAATTAAAATCAAGGGTATTGCTGCGAACATGAGGCTAATCATTCGTTCTTTAAGCAAAATAGGCTTCAAAACCTGCTAAAAATTGTATATTTCATGATTAATGCCTAATATCCAAGCATTCTCAACTTAGAACTAGAGCATTTTTTTAAAGGATGTTGTTTTTTCAACTATAATTAGACACAATTTTAACTAAGTTAAGCCATTTTCAATTCTTGCTGACTTTAATTTAGAAAGCCGAAACTACTATTGCTTCTTTCTAATGGAATAACTAAGTTTATTTCTTAAGGTATACAACCTAAATGAGAGTGAATCAAACCTTTGATTTCTAATAATTAAAGTTTTTATAAATGCTAACTCCGAGAAAAATTCATCTTAATTAAGAATTTGAAATAAAACTTTTTTAATTTATTCGGTATTAGCTATTTTCTATAATTTGTCTTTGTCATCTTATAGTAAGGTAGCACAGGGGTGCTACCCAATTACTACGTGTTAGTTGATGATACTTTTTGTTCTGCTAGTGTCACAGCTTCATTCTGCTGCAACTTGGGAAAAAATTTCTGAGATATCCAGTTAGTAATGATATGAGATAGTAATCCTAAAGGGCCAGCAAAGAAACATAAAGCTAAGGAATGAATTGTCCAAATACCTGTTTTTTGTCCTTCTAAATATATCCAGCGACCAACAAATAAATCCATTGTCAAAAAATGAACCCAACCCGTTGCTGCAACTTTTTCGTCTGCAAAAAGTCGGGCAACATCAGCTAATTGGAGATTCGAGAAATCTTGGGCATTTTCTGGGGTAACGCTGTTGATAAACAAATACAAATATACTCCAGCTAACACCACAAAAGGTAGATATGAAGCTATTATTCGCTGTGTTCCCTTCCAATTTGGTAATAAAATCATTAAAGCCCAAAAAGGCAAGACGAAAAGATTGGCAATGTTAAATATTTGAGAAATCATCATAGTTTAGTAAAGTTGAGAGTAGGAAAATAAGGGACAGAGGTAAATGAAGAGCAGAGGAGTAAAGGCGAAGTTATACAAAGTCTTTTTCCTCTGCCTCCCTACCTCTTCCCATGCTTAATGCTCAATTTATAAAGCTACAAGTTACGATCTGATTTCTGAAGATTTCAAATTACGACCGATGAAAACTACTCCTTTTACGCTCGAAGATAGCGTTTAGGCTACTAGGGAGCAAGGGAACACAACAGAAAAAATTACATCCGTAATCTTACACAGGAAGGGAGTAAGCAAGTTTGCAAGTCAGTTTTATTCAACACCACTAAGTCTGCACAAGCAAGTTGGTTTTCAAACAGTATTATTCTTTACCTGTAAGCCCGTATTAGTTTTCTTAAGGCCCAGCAAACACCGCTTGTTCTATGTCTTGCCGACTCAGAGAATATTTGAACGAGCGTTGGACATCTTGTCCATTTTCTCCAGATTGGATATATCGCACTACGATTTGCTCAACATCAAGCCAAAGTTCTGCTTGCCAACTCGGTCGTTGCACGCGCCAACAATGCCTTTGTGTTTCATCTTGTTGACAACCTTGGTCTTTTAGCCACTGCTCAATTTGTGGCAGGGGATGATTGTATAAGGGGGTATCTGAGGGAAGAAAAGACATAATAATTTGAGATTTGGGATTAGGAAATTTTTTAATTTTTAATATTTAATTACTATTAAGGTAATTACAGGAGATTTCAACAAGCATGAACTATACAAACTAGATTTGGTGTTAGCGATTAAGCCTGTTTTACTTCTCAATTATCAACTCTGAATTCTGAATTGGGAATTTTGACTGCTGTACAGATGGAGTTGGTTGCAGCAGATGTGTTTGGAAAGCAGTATCACCACGAGTTAGGCCAATGGTAACTGCAAGTAACACACAGCCTACAAATGTTAACACCAGCATAAATAAAGCGAAGATTTCGCCAGATGACAAGGGGCGATCGCTCGCATCAAGATAAGCTGATTTTGAGAAGTCATAGGAAGGCGAAACAGGATGATTCAAATCAGAGGGTGGTTGAATTACTCCAAAGCGGGAGTAGCCAATTTTTAAATCGTAGCTTAACCGACGTTCTGGATGGCTCAGAGTGGCGTAGGCTTCGTTGAGTTGCTGAAATTTGGCAATAGCTACAGCAGCAGGTAAGTCTGTAGTATCAGGATGATAAAGCTTGCTCAGTTGTCGATAAGCCCGACGAATATCAATTACGGATGCCGAGGGATGCAGTCCTAGCAGGGAGTAATAAGTTGGTTCACTGCTTTGTGCCATTGTCCCTTTCTGATTCACGGCTGTTTGAGTCACTTTGCTCAAAGATATTTTTATATTTTAAATCCTTTGTCAATTTGTAGCCCTTGGAAAGTCATGTAAATCATCTCCTAACCATCACTCTTTTTTGACATCCGATGAAAAGCTAGTTTCTAACGTATTAAATCAGCACGGGGTTTAAAGGTTTCAATTTGCCGCAACTTTTCGTAAAGTTCCCGTTCTTCTTGACTAATATTTTTTGGTGTCACTATCTGAATTTCCACCAATTGATCGCCACGTTTCCCATCATCGTTAGGGTAGCCTTTACTACCTAGTCGAAATTTTTGACCAGACTTAACTCCCGGAGGAATAGTCATTTTTACAGGGCCATCGAGGGTGGGTGCTTCTACCTGACCTCCTAAAACTGCTTCGCTGGGAGTCACAGGTACTTGACAGAGGATATTAAAGCCATCTAGCTTAAACAATGAATGAGGTTCGACAGTAATTTTTAAGTATAAGTCGCCACCACCAACACCTTGGTTTCGCAAACGAATAGTTTGACCTGTAACCATAGCTTGAGGCATATTAATTTCTAGCGATCGCCCATCTTCTAAGCGAATGCGTTCGTTACCACCTTGATAAGCTTTTTCTAATGGTAGAGTCAATCTGGCTTCTATGTCTTTACGAGCAGTGCGAGGTGGGGTGTTAACTGTGTAGGCAACTTTTGTTCTCGGCGAACGAAACGGATCGCTAGTAGCATTATTATTCGGGGTAGTTGCCCCATTTTGATTTTTGACACCGATAACTTGATTAATAAAGCTTTCAAAGTCTGAGAACTGACTTGGATCTACATCCTGATTTTCATTGCGACCGTTAGCGCCGGTTTGCCAGCTTTTAGCTTTTGGCGTCTTTTTGCCTGCAAAGCCTTGTTGCTTCCAATAGCGGCTAAACTGGTCATACTGCGAGCGCTTGGCTGGGTCTGAAAGCACTTCGTAAGCCTCGCCGATATCCTTAAATTTTTCCTCGGCTGCTTTATTTCCAGGATTGAGATCGGGGTGATACTGTCTTGCTAATCGCCGATAAACCTTTTTGATTTCCTCGTTAGAGGCGTCTTTAGATACTCCTAAAATCTCATAGTAATCGCGGAAATTCTGCAAATTTTGCATAGTCAGTTATTTAAATTTTTGATTTTAGATTTTGGAATAATTAACACTCAGGAGTCAACAGTGAGAGTGAGGAGTTGAAAGATTTAATTTTTCAGTTTTAACTCTTGTACAGATGCGATTAATCGCCTAACTCTTGTACAGACGCGATTAATCGCGTCTCTACTTCTAACTTTTATCAGAAACTACAACCAATCATTATCTTCTTCATCATCCCAGTTATCTTGGTAACTTGGGCGAGATTTGCGTGGAGGACGGTTTTCATAAGAAGAAGAACGATTATCTCGGCTATAATCTCTGCCATAGTCTTTACCATAGTTTCGGTCTGTACCATAGTCTCTACCATAGGAGTCGCGTTCGCGATATGTATCTCGGAAGTCGCGTTCTCGTTCTTTATCGCCGCCAGTAAAAATGTCACGGATAGTACCAAATAAATCATCGTCTTCGTCTTCAGCATAATACTGACGGACTTCTCGATTTAGCTCATATAAAGCATCTTGCAGGTCAGCGTAGGCTTGGTCAATACCGCGATCGTCGTTTTCTTTGAGACTTTCTCGTAGTTCTTGGGAAATATTATCAATTCTTTGACGGCGGTTGCGGGCAAACTGCATCCCAAATTCCAAGGCTACTTCTCTGAGTTGTCGTTCTGCTTGGAAAATTAACGCTTCCGAACGAGTCCGCTTTTCTACTCGTTCTTTACGTTCCCGGTCAACATCGGCGTATTTTTCAGCATCCTGAATCATCCGGTTTACTTCCGACTCAGTCAGGGTAGAAGCGCCTTGAATGGTGATACTTTGTTCTCTACCTGTGGTTCTATCTAAGGCTGCTACTTGTAAAATTCCATTAGCATCGATATCAAAGGATACTTGTACTTGCGGAATACCCCGTGGCGCTGGGGGAATACCATACAGTTTAAACCGTCCTAAAGACTTATTGTTTGCCGCCATATCTCGTTCGCCTTGGACTACGTGGATTTCCACAGTATTTTGATTATTTTCCGATGTCGAAAATATATCAGAGCGGCGTACTGGGATGGTAGTATTGCGGGGAATGAGTTTTTTCATCACGCCGCCGATGGTTTCCAATCCCAAAGATAGCGGTGTGACATCCAATAGCAGCACATCTTTGAGTTCGCCTGCGAGAATACCTGCTTGAATCGCAGCACCCACTCCCACCACTTCATCGGGGTTGACGTTTTCGTTGGGTTCGATGCCAATCAGGTCGCGTACTAGCTGCTTCACCATTGGCATTCTTGTGGAACCACCAACTAACACAACTTCTTCAATGTCTCTAGGTGAGAGTCCGGCATCTTTGAGGGCGCGTTTAACTGGTGTTCGCAATCGCCCAATCAAATCACCAGATAAACTTTCAAACTGGGAACGAGTCAGACGAGTTTCTAAATGTTTGGGGCCATCTTCCGTAGCGGTGATAAAAGGTAAATTAATATCGCTGACGCTAACAGCAGAAAGTTCAATTTTGACTTTTTCCGCAGCTTCCATTAGACGTTGCAAAGCCTGGCGATCGCGTCTTAAGTCTACCTCTTCTGTTTCTAAAAATTGCTCTGCCAGCCAATCTACTATTTTTTTGTCGAAATCGTTGCCACCAAGTTGTGTGTCTCCACTGGTAGCTTTAACTTCAAAGATGCCATCGCCGACTTCTAAAATCGACACGTCAAAAGTGCCGCCACCCAAGTCAAATACTAAGATAGTTTCCGTCTCACCCCGATCTAATCCATAAGCTAAAGATGCAGCAGTCGGTTCATTCAGAATCCGCAGCACCTCTAAACCAGCAATCCTGCCAGCATCACGGGTTGCTTGCCGCTGAGAATCGTTAAAATAAGCGGGTACTGTAATCACTACCCCTGTCACTGGTTCACCCAAATAGCGACTAGCATCGTCTGCCAATTTCTTCAGCACCATTGCTGAAATTTCTTCTGGGGCGAAATCTTTATTCAGACGCGGACAGGCGACTTTAATATTACCTACTTCGTCTTTGCGAATGGTGTAGGGTACACGCTTCGATTCAGGGTTGAGTTCGCCATACTTGCGCCCAATAAAGCGCTTGACTGCAAAAAACGTATTTTGGGGATTGAGGACGGTTTGTCGCCGTGCCATTTGCCCAACCACCCGTTCGCCTTCTTTGCTAAAGCCTACTACGGAGGGGGTTGTCCGAAAACCTTCTGCATTGGCAATCACCACCGGCTTGCCACCCTCCATCACGGCGACTACTGAGTTGGTTGTACCCAAGTCGATGCCGACTACCTTGCCCATGCGTTACTCTTCTCCTAAAGTGTCTTATATATTTATTATGATTGGGTGGAACTACCTCTAGCTTTCTGCTACAGGGTGAAAACACCTCAATGGTATAATAGTCGTCATTAAGGTAATAAGTTAAAAAGTTCAGCTAGAGGAGATTAGTTGCAAGACTAGGATAGCATTGACGATGCTTGCTGTGTCCAAGCAGCCCCAATTGTTGTTATCTACCTACTTCTGTTGACTCTATCTGCAAGTTGGTAAATGCACCTCAATCATACTTGCTCTGCTTTTTTGAGTGCCGAAAAACTTTAATATTGCCACTATTTTAAAAATTTGAATTTAACAGAGCGATTACAAACTTCCCTCAATCAGATAGCACGAGAACGCGATCCTTACATAGCAACAGCTGGGCATTTTTTTGTCCAAGAATATATCCGCCAGGAGTTTTCCCAATGGGGAAGTGTGGAAATCCACACCTTCCAAGTTAGGGGTAAAGCTTGTAAAAATTTCATTTTAAATTTACCTTCCCAAGCTAGACTGCAAAAAAAAGATTTGCCACCTATTTTAATTGCTGCCCATTATGATGCTGTTCCTGGAACGCTGGCCGCCGATGATAACGCTACAGGTGTGGCAGTGTTGCTGGAATTAGCCAGAAAGTTTGCTGCCGAACCCGCAAGATATCCCTTAAGGCTAGTTGCTTTCGATATGGAAGAATATGGCTTACTGGGTAGTGCTGACTATGCGGCTTTGTTGCGCGAACAAAAGCAACAGCTACGTTTAATGATTTCACTAGAAATGCTGGGTTACAAAGATTCTACACCAGGCTCTCAAAGTTACCCGCCTTTTCTGGAACGCTTCTATCCTAATAGCGGCGATTTTATTGCTTTAATTGGGAATTTGCGAACAATTGCTGACTTAATTGGCATGAGTCGTAGTATTCGCCGAGTTGGCGTTTCAAGTCAATGGCTACCCGTACCAAATCGAGGTTTAATAGTTCCGCAAACTAGACTCAGCGATCATGCACCTTTTTGGGATTTAGGTTATCCAGCAATGATGGTCACAGATACGGCATTTTTACGCAATCCACATTATCACAAACCTAGTGACACAGTTGCTAGTTTGGATTTAGATTTTCTCAGTGGTGTATGTGAAGGTTTAGAGATGGCGATTAGGCGATTATAGGGGCTGGAGAGCAAAATACAGTAGGGCACAACATCATTGTGCCCCTACCCGTGTACTTTATTTACCTGAAATACGCTTTATAGTTTGACATGGTACTAGATTCATGCAAGAGGTGGATTATTGCAGTAAAGGAGTTGTGCCGTTACCGTTAGTTGACGAATTCGCAATTGCAGCTTGAGCAGGTTGAGTAGCAAGAACCGCTATAACTGGAGTAACTTTTGAACTAGATTGTTTAGTTCGTTTTCGATTAGAGCCGCCAGCTTTGGAATACTCTATACTGTTTCTGCCGTAGACAGTTGCAACTCCACTTAGCATTCGTTCAGACATTTCCGAGAGGGTTTTATCCACCTGGGTTATTGTTTTACACGATTCTTCAAAATTGGACACAAGAGTATTATGAGCTTCTAGCATCGCACGGCTAGTGTTGATGAGGTGGTTGTAATCCCTCTTTTGTTACTTTAGGGAGAGAATAATTAGTAAAATATTCAACTAGCAAGAGGAAAACTGACTGGAGAAGCTCGAAAATAATTCATGAAGT
>JBALDB010000034.1:0-61320 GCA_036918135.1 Nostoc sp. | reverse complement strand
GTGCTGACCTGAGAAATGCCGACCTGAGAAATGCCGACCTGAGCGGTGCCTACCTCAGTGGTATTAACCTCAGTGGTATCAACCTCAGCGGTGCCAACCTCAGCTATGCCAACCTCAGCTATGCCAACCTCAGCTATGCCAACCTGAGAGGTGTCAACCTGAGTGGTGCCAGTTTTAGCCGTGCTGACCTGAGAAATGCCGACCTGAGAAATGCCGACCTGAGCGGTGCCTACCTCAGTGGTATTAACCTCAGTGGTATCAACCTCAGCGGTGCCGACCTCAGAAGTGCCGACCTCAGCGGTGCCAACCTCAGCGGTGCCAATCTCAACAGTGCTAATCTCAACGGCGCTGAACTAAGAAATGCCGACTTGAGAGGTGTCAACCTGAGTGGTGCCAATCTCAACGCTGCCAACCTCAGGAGTGCAAATATTAATGAGTCCACGCAAATTGATAGCAAATGGCGTTTAGTTTGGAAGATTGTTAATCACCAAGTAGTAGGTCAAGATTTAAGTAATGCCGACCTCAGATATGCCTTCCTCAACGGTGCCGACCTCAGATATGCCTTCCTCAACGGTGCCGACCTCAGATATGCCTTCCTCAACGGTGCCGACCTTAGTAATACTAACCTCAACGGTGCTAACCTCAGCAGTGCCAACCTCAGACATGCCAACCTCAGACGTGCCAACCTCAGATATGCCTTCCTCAACGGTGCCGACCTCAGGAGTGCCAACCTCAGACGTGCCAACCTCAGCTATGCCCACCTCGGTAATGCCGACCTCAGCAGTGCCAACCTCAGACATGCCAACTTCAGACGTGCCTTCCTCAACGGTGCCGACCTCAGCGATGCTATTGTTGCAAATGCTTCATTTGGAGATGCTATAGGACTCGAAGAGGAAATGGAGCATGACCTTGAAAAACGAGGAGCAATTTTTGGCGATCGCCCCCCAGTTCTCAATCCAAAATAAAAGCGTACATGAAAAACTTTTTATAACCTCATGAAAAATTTTTCATGAGGTCTGGGGCAGGCAAGTTGCAGTTAGGCTAGCTTTAAGAGCAGGCATCGCATCACCCAAAAAAACTCTGCTCGTTCTTTGAGACTCAGTCAGCATTATTCAATTGTTGAAATTCTTGGGTAAATACACAAACTAAACCATATCACTGATACCAGTGTGGTTTTACCTCGGCTAGTTGCTCAATTGAGGCTTTTAGCTCTTGGGTTAGTTTCAGCGGGGCTTTAATTATTCCCACAGCTACTATCCCTGACTGAGACTTGAGCGATTTAATTTGAGTCAATCGTAAAATATGTTACCTAGCATTGTCAAGGTGGTGGTTGGGAATACAAGGGATAAGAGAAAAAGAAAAACCACCCATATGGGTGGTAAAGATATCTGCTTTAAGTACTGTCCCTAGTTTCTGGAGGCACGACTCAATTGTGATGCTGCGTCCTCCAAATGTCTAATCACCTCATCAGGATTTGGCTGCTGACGATACCCCCAACCTGCAAGCGCTTCTAACAGGTCACCGAATGAGAAACCCTCCTGATTCAACAGGGTGATAAATTCTTCTACAAAGTTAATCAGCCCTTCCCTACGAGAATCCCGCAGGGCAGTAAGAATTGAGATTTTTTGGTCTGAGTCAATCATGCTTGTTCAACCTCATTCAATTGTTCAGTTAAAGCTGCTATTTTGCTTTGGTAAAGCTCAATGTCGGCGAGTATGGACGAGCGCAACTCTTGTGTTGACAGTGGCTCAATCTCTGACTCTTTTTTGTAATCAAGGTCTTGAATATTGCTTGTAAGCAGTAATGAATATCGCCACTCCTGACCCTCTTCTTGGGCTAAGAATGTACCTGACGGGTAATATTGAATCCCAATTATTAAGCCTTGTTTTGTCCTTTGTCCTAACGAGTATCCCGGTAGCGTCCAATCACTGGGGATACGGATTGACAAGCGTCCTTGGGGATTAGTCATGATTGCTGTACCTCTTCTAGTTGCTGGGTAAGAGCAGTTAGCTTGTCAGCATGAAATTCAATCTCAGCCTGGATTTCCTCTTTAATTTCTGTTGGTGAAAGCGGTTTAATTTGGCTTTCTGTGCAACTTTCAACAGAATCAGACATGGAGTCTCTGCACACCCAGTAATGCCAACCATTACCCAGTTCATAAGCTCTTAATGTGCCAGGTCGATGGTATTCTAGACCAACAATTTCACCTTGTTTGACCCGTTGTCCAAGATGGTATTTAGGTTTTTTCCAGTGATTAGGAAAACGGATTTTAGACTGTTCAGCAATGATTTCTAGTGTGTCTTCTGGCATGGCGTTTCCTCGTTTGTTATTGCAGCCATTGCAGGCTAAGCGTAGGTTTTTAATCTTGTTGCTTCCGCCTTTTGAGAGCGGAATATAGTGGTCAATAGTCAGTGTTTCAGGTGTTAGGTTATGCCCACACCAAAAACACCTCATCTTGTACTTGGCAATTAAATGTGGGCGTTTACGGTCTTTTTGAGAGTGACTTAGACGACCGTACTGACGTAGGGATTTCTGTTTTGGGCGAAAACGCCCACACAAAGCAGTTAAGATATTTACGAAAAAAGCTTTCAGTTTCATTGCTTTGAAGGTTTATCCTTATCTCCTCCCTATCCCCCGACAAGGATGTTCTTGTGTGCATTCGTTGTTGTCAGCTTGCGCTTTTGGGATAAAAGAATGCACGAGAAATAAGGCTGCACTTGCAGCTATAAGACAAGTTTTTAGTTTCATAAAATTTTGTTGTTGGTAAAGTTTTGGTGGAACTAGGCTAAAGACTCAGTAGGGCTAGGCTGTTGTACATACTGCATCCACTGTTTAATTGCCTCTAATTCGTCATGTCCTTGGGCAACTACGTTAACTACGTGCTTTTGGTAAGAGTTAGTGGCATGGTTAGAATGGTCAAATTTGTTTGATGCCCAAGCTAAACACATGTTTTTGACGAGCTCATCAACTAATTTTTGTTCAAGCTGACTTGGGCGCTCAACATCTTGGAACTGCAACCACTCTTTAACTAAATCAAGTGGGTAATCCAAAAGCATACGAATTTGCCTAATCCGTAAGTCTTGTGGAGCCACTCCGGTCTTGGGGTCTCCCCAAGTGGAGGAAGTGGCGTGATGCACTGTTTGGACTACAGTTAGCGGCGGTTGTTGGTCTGTCACTACTGGAACATCAACCGTATTGCCTTCCTCGTCAACCTGACAATCTAATTCTTCTGGTGTGTAAGCTACACTGCCAGCAAAAATGTCTGGGCAATACCATCGCACCCCGTTAGACATTGCCCGGTTAAACATCATGTTTCTGGGGAATTTCTTCCAGGTGTGACCGTTCTTGCCGTCCAATGCACCAGCAGCCTGAGCATCATCTCTGGTAAAGGTACTTTCGCCAATCGCCTCGCCATTCTCGTAAAACACAATGGTGCAACCATCGTTGTCATGGTGAGTAATGCGATAGTTGTACTTGCCGCTACGCTTAACCGCCGCCGCCATTAAGTTAGCTCCGATGGATGGCTTGCCGTTGATGATGTGTACTCCCGTCATTGCCGCTATTGCACCGAATCCTAACTCCATACCTGCCAAAACTTTCACGCCACACTGGGCAACTTCCTTGGCATCAGCAAAAAACGCAGACTTAGCAAGCATATTTGAAAGACGACTTAAATCATCAATGTTGCGAATAACCAGACTGCCTGGAACTTGTTGGTCACTCATTCAACACCTCCACACAAAGCCGCTACTGAAAGAAAGTACTTGCGAAGATATTCAGCTTCTTCACCCTTGAAAAATAAAGTTTCTAGGTTTCCTTGCCCGTTAAGTGCATTCAGGTAAACTCTGACTCCTGAAACAGGATTTTCTTTCTCAATGACGTAACTTTTCTTCGCTTCTAAATCAACGTAGGCTATGGCATTCAAGTTAATCACCAAATTTCCAACTTTCAACATATTCTTACCTCGTTCATGAAAAGTTTTTCAGGATGGGCATAACGCCCACCCGTTGAATTACGCTGCTATCAATACTTCGGCTGTATCGGGTACAAGTTCTATGCTTTGGGTTGGGGCTGAATACTCTCTTAACCGCTCCCACTCAGTCGTAGTAAGTTCGTCAAAGGGTTTATCTAGCAACTCTTCAGGACTTGGTGTAACTGCAACTAATTTCTCTAAGCGTTGCTGCACTAAATAATTTTCAACCGCTATTTGGTGTTTGCACTTAACTGAGCGGTAGTGACAATCCGCGCACTCGCAACGTTGTTTTTCTTCTGGATGATTGGGACGTACCACATAGTAATGGTCGTTTTCGCAGTTGTGGACTACAAACTCTTCCCCATGCTGTTCCAATACTTCAATCGTCGCGGCTCTCTCTTCACGAGTAGTCAAAACCTGAACTTGTTGCGGCTGATGTTTGGACAATGCATCTGCTACATACTGCTGTTTCACCCAATCAGTTGACTCACACCACAGAGAACTGCGGTAAATTTCAACCCCTGAAACTATTACATACCAGGGTTTTTCTGAGTTGAAAGTATCGTGGGAAAGTTCAGCGATAACCTCACCGTTTACCTTGGCCTCGAAGTTGTAAAACCCGTCGATGTCGGTGAAAGTTACGTCATCTTCAGTGCGCTTTTGTTCGACTTTCTGAACTTGTGAGGACTGATGAGCGACAATGGCATTCACCCAAGCGCTCTTACAACGCTTATCAGCAACCTCAACGGCTGCACCAATTTGGCTGTAGATGGTTTTCAACTCAGAGAGTGGCTTGGCTTGAAGTTGTTCTGGCGTGTACAATTGATGAGTCATAATGACAAACTTCCTTTACAGAGGTGGTTTCAAAAGGCGATCGCTTGTCCTCAGAAAACGTGGCGGTCGTCTTTTGTTTTTGGGCTTGGTTTCCCTTGCTTTATACTACTAATAGTAGCGCTACCAATATTAGTTAACAAGTACCAGAGCCAGGTTTTTGTATTACCATTAGTAATGCTACACTTGGTAAATTATTTATCTTACTTATAGTTACGCAATTGAAGGATTACCAACTAATAGTAGTGCTACGTTAAGGAGTAAGAGTTAGGTAATGTCAGTGCTTGTAAAGTTAAAAAGTGTCAGAGAAACTAAAGGTTTCTCTCAAAATGAGCTAGCAAGAAAAACTGGGTATAGCTTGCAGAACATTCAAAAAATAGAGCAGGGAAGAGCAGCGTCAATTACATTTGATGCTCTTGGTAGATTCTGTAGAGTGCTTGAGTGTCAGCCTGGAGACATTTTGGAGTACGCCTCCGACGATGAGCCAATACAGGATGAAAATGCTGTTAATCAAATAACTGTTGAAACTAGCGAATTGCCAAAGGCATATAGGCGTTCTCGCAAGGAGGAAAGATCTGCTGGTAAACTGTTGGCGTTCAGGAGGAGGTCAGCATAAAAGTGATTGTCTGGAAGTTGAACGAGCTAATGGCAAGGAAGCGAGTCAAAAACAAAGACTTGGCATCTGCGCTAGGAGTTGATGAAAATTCTGTTTATAGGCTCAGGAGGACAGACTTAATGCCCCGCTTAACCGAAGAGAGGCTTAACGGAATTTGCAAGGCACTGAGATGTCAACCTGGCGACTTATTAGTTTTCACGCCAGATGACAATGATGAAAACCAAGCGCCAGACGAATTTCAAAAAGTTGACTCACCAGTTCCGCAAACCTCTAGCTCCACCACAGCTAAAACCAACTCTCAGGTAATGTGGCTCTTGCCCAGTGAGGAATCTGCATGAGGCCACATATCCCAATAATCGGCACAAAAAAGCGATCGCCTCTCTTACAGGGCGATCGCGCTTTTAGACCCAAAAATTTCTATGACTCAAAATCAACCAGACAGATTAGACAGGATAGAAGCGATTTTGGCTACCGTAGCAATTCAACAAAATGCTAATACTCAAGCCATTGCTCAAGTTACAGATAGGATTGACCAGCTAACAATCAAGGTTGACAACTTGACCGAAGACGTTGATTACCTCAGAGAACTAACTTTGCATAATATCGAGCTAGCCCAAGCTGATAGAGAACAAGCTGAACGCGATCGCTCGTCCTTTCAAGAAGAAATTCGGCGTATTTGGGAGTATTTATTGAGACAAAGTGGAAATGGTAATAACCCACCAGCATAGCCAAAAAAACTTGTGGAATTTACCACAAGTTGTAATTACAAACACATCTATGCTTTTGCCACGTTTTTAATCTAAATTACCAACCACGAGCGCCAATGGCGTGGCAGTGATAAGCCATTGCTTGGCTTGCAGGACTATCGGTTCTAACCTGAAGTTGTTGTCGTACTTTGTCTTCAGTGAGTTTAACTCCGTCTTGACTATAAGTTCTAAAGCCAACAATCGACAAAGTTTCATCACCGCAAGAAGCTCGAACCAAAAATTCGGTCATCAAATTATTTTTCATCTGGTAAATCTTAAGAACACTGCCAAATCCGGGTTCTCTTTTCCGCAAACTGGTTCTGTCGAACAAGTACGCATCGCCGTCACTGTCATATCCAACATTGACAAATTTTTCTGCACTTTGGGCAACAACAACACTGCTAAAACTTAAAGCTGAAATGGTTACGGCAGACAACACGCTGACTGATAGTTTGATGTAGTTCATGCTGGTTACTGAGTGGTTAATATCCTTATTTTGTAGTCTTTTCTCAGTAAGCAGTGTTATAGCAAGCACACTGAAAAATGTTTAAAGTTTATGTAAATCAAATCTAACTTTTGACTATACCTTTCATAAATTAATGACTTCGCGTTTATGTGGAGCCGATTTGACATGAGAATTTTATACGGAGAATAAGTATGTCGGAAATTGCATTGTTGTCTGACGAAATAAACCCGTTTGACCAAATAAGACTTATTGATGCAGACGGTATTGAGTATTGGCTAGCAACTGAATTGTTAACCCTTCTGGGATATAAAACTTGGAAAAGAATCAAAGACGTAGTTGAAAGAGCAAAAATCAGTATCAAGAATTCTGGGTTAGATGAATCCTGCCATTTGGACAACGTTGTCCAAATGGCGCAAATTGGCGACTCTCAAGCATTTCGAGAAACGCTGAAAGATTTTAAGCTTTCTCGTCACGCTTGTTATTTGGTAGCAATGAACGGCGATCCGCGAAAACCAGAAATAGCAGCTGCACAAAACTACTTCGCACTTAGAACCCGTGAGGCAGAGTTAGGGCCAGAAATACTTGGTCAACTACTGGAGAAGTTTGAACAGCAAAACCGAGTAATTGAGGAACAGGGTAAAGCGATCGCACTCTTGCAATCTCAAGTACAAAACCTGCTACCACTGAGAGCTGACTTTATTCCCCCAGGTTGGGACGCAAATGCGTGGGCAACACTGCCACCGCAAGATAAGCGACATTTTAAATACTTGTATCGCAATCGTGGTTTTTATCCTGGTAATGATGTTGTTGTCAAAGCGTTACCAGCTGCAAATAGGGAATTAGAACGGGCTGAGATTGAGCATTTGATAAACGACGTACCAGAAGCAGAAAAACAGTTGATAGAGACGGCTAAACGTGTGTCATTGCAAAGGTTTTGGGCACAGGCATAATTAACTACCACTGCGCTTTTTGTCAATCCAACAACAAATAATATGACTGATTTAAAAATTGTTCAATCGAGCGATCGCAAACGCACTAAAGCGCACGCCATCATTGCTACTGAAGACCTATTTTGGGCTATGAAACAAAAGCCTTCAGTTAACCAACTATGGCTAGAATGCTGGGCATCAGACCCTTACGGATCTCGTTGGATGTCGATTACTACTGTCCTTAGCGACAGTGCTTTTCGTGCTGCAAGAAAAGTCATCCAAGAACAAAATTTGTTTTTATTCATACCTAAGAAATCTGTCAAAGATGGCAGACAAACCGAACATTGGATGACCATAAACTTGCATGGTTCACGCCGAAAATCCTATTGGGGACAGCCTACTGGGTACGAAAAATTTCTTAGAAGCGAATACTGGCTAGGTGTTCGTCAACAAGTACTTGAAAGAGATGAATTCAAATGCCAATGCTGTAACACACTTTCACACTTACAAGTACATCATCTAACTTACAAAAATCACGGGAAAGAGCATGAGCATTTAGAGGATTTAATCACTCTATGTGATGAGTGCCACAAAAAACAACACAGCTTGGTGGTGAATAATGATAAACACTAGGACTAAGCCAGTTGTAAACAAGACGACATCGCGCGATCAAGGTACTAAAGCACGTACTCTTGCCCACATGACAATTCCAGCGGCTGATCTTGACTGGGCATTAAATCAATCTCCGACAGTACTACGCCTTTTGTGTGAGTGTTGGAAATCAGATCCTTATGGCTCTCGATGGATGCCGCTCACTACCAACCTACGCGATCGCAATTTAAGAGGTGCAAAGAAAATTCTTAGAGATGCCGGGTTGTTTGATTTTAAGACAGAAACCAGAATGCTAGCTGGGTTACAGCATTACGAGACTATGGTGATTAACATTCATGGTTCAAGGACTGTTTACTGGAAACAAGGCGTAATGAATGCAGCCGAGGGCGGCAATGACAGTGCCAACTTAGGCAATGATAATACCGGAATCGGAATTGACGGCACCTCTATCGGCAGTCGCAGAGCCGAGGGCGGCAATGACAGTGCCGGGGCGAACCTTGAAACTATTGCTGGGATTAAACTTCAGAACCTCTCAGGAACTTCTCAAGAACACCTCAAGAACTCTTCAAAAGAGTTCTTGATGTGTGGCTCTGACGCGCAAGCCACAATTTTTCAAGGTGAGGAGACGGCTCACGCGCCCTTTGGGGGCGCATCGCCTCCACTTGTCGAGAGCGTGTCAGAGCCAGAAGAGTTACCTACGGTAACGGACTGTACGACGCGACGAAGAGTAGATGATGCACCAAGTCAATCCGCTTCGTTGTTAAATGAAGACAAGGATTGTGGTGTTGAGGTGAGAGACTGTCTTGAAGACGCTTGTTCCGCCGCGCCATCCGTGCCACCTTTAAAAATTCTTACAAACACCGAGATATTAGATATTCTAGATGCTGCAAATCAGGGAGTTTGCCCATCTATTGAGGCGATCGCAATCGTGTTAAAAACACCTCATGCACGGTCACTCATGGGTGCAATTACCAACAACCCGCAGTGGGGTATTAAGTTATCAGATTACTCCACAGTCCCGCAAGATTTTAGTCAAAATTCTAAGTTGCGACAAGAGCGGCTTTGGAGGCTTAAATCCTATGCGTTGATTGGTGAATGTCCACCCGACGAATTCCTACAAAAATGCCTTAGTGACCCAGTGTTGAAGATTCAACTCAAACGAATGGGATTGCAAAAAGTTTGGTAACTATTCTCATGCAAGAAATTTGCAATATCTGAGAATTCCTGAATTGAAAGCGGTGAGCGTGTAGTAAAATTTGCTCACCTCTGTAAAGTGGAACATGGCTTTAGATTTTTCCGGTCAAAATCTTCGTGGACGCAATTTCAAAGGTAGAAAAGACCTTACGGGTGCAAACTTTAGCTATGCTGACATTCGAGGGGCAAACTTTAGCGGGGCTAATCTGACAGGAGCAAGCTTTAGTCATGCTACTGCTGGACTGCAAAAGCGTTGGGCAATTTTCCTAGTCCTTGTCTCGTGGCTGTTGTCGGGAGTGTCAGGATTTTTATGGGCTTTTAACGGTTATGTGGTGTCATTAATATTTATTAAGCCCAACTCAGACAATCAAACTATCAGCTGGATTACCCTAATCCTATTAATTGCCTTTTTCTTTCTCATAATTCGCCAAGGATTAGCTGCTGGTTTAGGATCTGGAGTCTTCTCTGTCGCATTCGCTGTTGCTTTCGCCGTTATTGTCGCTGTCGCCCGATCCGGAGACGGAGCTTTCGTAGGAGCCGGAACCTTCGCAGGAGCCGGAGTTGTCGTTGTCGCCATAGCAGTTGCCGTCGCAGGAGCCGGAGCTTTAGCAGGATCTGTAGCCGTTGCAGGAGCGAGCTCCGTCGCTGGATTCGTCGCTGGAGCCGTCGCTGGATCTATCGCTATCGACGGAGCTGTCGCCTTAGCCGTCGCCAGAGCGATCGGTGGAGCCTTAGCCGTCGCCTTCGCCGTCGCAGGAGCCGGCAGTGGAACGTTACTCAGCATTTACATCGCTTGGCAAGCGATGAAAGGAGATGAAAAACACTCTTTGATTCGCAACATTGCGATCGCCTTTGCTGCAACAGGAGGCACAAGTTTTCGTGGTGCTAACTTAACCAATGCTGATTTCACCCAAGCCACACTCAAAAGTACAGATTTGAGAAACACTATTCTTATCTGTAGCTGTTGGCATCAAGCTAAAATGCTTGACCGTGTTCGTCCTGGTTCAACTTATTTGCAAAACGAAAAAGTGCGTCAACTGTTGGTTACAGGACAAGGACAGGACAAAAACTTTGCTCGTCAAATTTTGCGGGGTATCAACTTAAAAGCAGCAAACTTAGCAGATGCTAGCTTTATTGGTGCTGATCTCAGTGAAGCTAATTTGCAAGCGGCTGATTTATCTAGAGTAAAGCTGGTGCAAACACAGCTAGATGCTACTGACTTTACAGGTGCTATCCTCACTGGAGCAACTATAGAGGACTGGGGTATTACTGGTGAAACTAAACTCAATCAGGTGAAGTGTGATTACATCTTCATGCGATTAGAAACAAAAGACAACCCAAATCGATGCCGTAAACCAGATGATTGGAATAAAAACTTTGAGAAGGATGAATTTACAGAATATATTGCTCCCATTGTCAAAACTCTAGACCTATACCACAACACAGAAGTTAATTTTCGTGCAATCCAAATTGCTTTAAACCAGTTAATCGAAAATAATCCAGAAGCAGAAATTCAACCTGTGGTGGTAGAAAAACGTGGAGTTGATAAAAATAAACTTTTAATTAAAGCTGAAACAGCAACAACCGCTAATCACTCGGAATTACATGCTGAATATTTTAAGAGTTACGACACTCTTATATCTTTACCACCAGAATCTTTATTAGAATTACTAAAAGAAAAAGATAACACAATTAGTTTATTAGACAAAAAAATTGAGATAGCACTAAAAACAGCTATTGAAAAACATAGCGTTAATGCAGAAACCTATAACAATCAAGAAAATACAATGTCAGAAGCATCCAAGTATAACCTGAATAATCCGAAATTTGGTGGTGGTTTTTCAGGAGATGAAGGCACTACGATAGGCGGAACTTTAAATGATTACTCATCAAATATTGATTATTCGTTAAAACAAAACCTTACTGAAGCTGCCGCAGATATTCAACAGCTTTTGACTCAACTGCAAACTCAAGGATATAGCCAAGAGCAAGCCCAACAACAAGCCGCCCAGGACTTGGCAACGAAAGCTGATAATGACCCCACAGTTTTAGGCAAGTTGGTTAAATGGGGACAATCATTAAGTGATACCGCAGCTAAAACAACTGTAAGTGAAGCCGCAAAAGAAGTTTTTAAAATAGCGCTAAGACTGTCGGGTATACCCATACCATAGCGTTCTTTCGGTTCAACATGATTGGGGCGAACAACATAGTAGTAGCAATGCGTAGAGAATTGCGTCCCCAAAGAGAAGCGAAAATTAAACTGGCCGGTATGACGGGCGATAATCCGGGGTTTGAGTTTTTGACCCAGTGCTGGGAAGATGTTGGATTGTGGAACAAGGTTAAGCAGCTGATTGCACAGTATCCAGAATGGGGTATTGGTTACGTAGATGGGGAGATTGATTCTAGGAACAATTGTTCCTAGAAGTTAGATTAAGCATCACGTCTCGTAATATCTAATTTTTAGGGTTAAGACAAGTTATAGAGGTGAATAAGGAGCCGTGGAATTTGACAGTTGGTGTTTGAGCGACCAGAAACACATTGCGATTAGCATCCACTACCCACCCCTGGGCTTCCACAATTTGAGTAGGCGGATTGACAAGATTAACCTTTTGTAAAAAATTATTTTCAGTGTTTGTTTGCGACCCTGCCCTTTTGTTATGAGTATTGTCAGCCCGATTTTCATCCTTTGTCTCAAGCGTTATCCAATTGACCATTATCGCATCACCAATTAATGGTTCGGTAGGACTGGGCGGCATTCTGCCACGTCCTGTGATGATGAATAAAGGGAAACTAGAACACCCCTGATTGGGTACGAACCATGCTGTTCTATTCACAAGCTTCCAAGGACTGTCAAATTCTAATGACGGATAAACTCTAAATATCTTAGGTTTATTAATTTCTGGTCTAAAACTAGAATTGGTACGAGCTTTCGCTTCTTCTAAATTAACTTCTTGAGCAAGGATAGAGATAGATGTCAACGTACTATTCATCAAAATCGCTAACCCGAAAAACCAGCACCAGCAACCATTGATCTTGGACATTGTATTCTTCTACCTGAAGCTCTAGTTCCTGAACAAGAGTTATTCTGTACCAGTTATCAGTAAACTAAATTACTAAAAACCAAAACAACTCTGCCTAGTAATCAATTGAAGCGCACCAGTTTTACGCAAAACCTGCCATTTGTTTACACAAATACATGATTGAAAAAGGTAGCGGCTGGAGACAATTTCTACAAATTCTTAATACCAAGGCTCTTCGTGCTGGGTGTTTGGTAGTAGCGGTAAATCCCAACGGCACAAGCCAGAAATGCTCTGATTGTGGCGCGACAGTTTCAAAAACATTGTCCGATAGATGGCACAGTTGTCAATGTGGTGCTAGTTACTGCCGCGACCACAACGCAGCCAGAAACATAAAACACAGGGCGGCGGGGCATCCCGTCCTTCTTCAAAGCTCAGCGGAGCCGGAGACACTCCGCCTCTGGTCAATGTCCAACCCGTTGGGGGGAGTCACCTAGAAGCCCCCACCGTCCCGTTCGCAGTAGCGTTCCGTTGGCGCAGCCTCTCGTAGAGAAGGAAAGGGCGGTGCGGGGAGTATGTCACTGAATCTCAACGATGGTGATCGCGCAGCTTGCAAGAATTTCAACATCCAGGAAAATTTTCCTGGATTTCCCATGACCTTACCCCAGATTGTGTTGAGTTTTTGTGGTTGCTTAACTTCATAAACACGCGCCCGTAGAATCATCACTTTTGCAGCAGTAATATGATTGACTCCTGTGCGTTCCATTTCGCAATCCAATCGACTCCTGTGCGTTTCATTCCGACGCTTGCGATCGCAGTAGTACTCAACGCCTTGGGGCATCACAGGTTTGGGCAGTATATTGCTTGCCACAAACTCGTTGAAAGCTGATTGTGCTCAACGCCTTGGGGCATCACAGGTTTGGGCAGGTGCATGAGATTGGCAAAGATTGGATAATGCGGATGGTGCTCAACGCCTTGGGGCATCACAGGTTTGGGCAGCCACCGATATATTGTTTTTTCGTCCCTTCCAGTTAAGTGCTCAACGCCTTGGGGCATCACAGGTTTGGGCAGAGCTATGAACAAAGCTATGAATAATCATGTAACAAGGTGCTCAACGCCTTGGGGCATCACAGGTTTGGGCAGGGATTTTGATATGGTTTTGACTGCTAGCTACTTAGTGCTCAACGCCTTGGGGCATCACAGGTTTGGGCAGTGGAGTTTCCGTCCCAGGCTATAGATGCAGTCAATGAGTGCTCAACGCCTTGGGGCATCACAGGTTTGGGCAGACCTCTAAATAATCAAAGATTGTTTTACTCTTTGATTGTGCTCAACGCCTTGGGGCATCACAGGTTTGGGCAGACCATAACCATGCCTCAACAATACTACGTCTCTTCGTGCTCAACGCCTTGGGGCATCACAGGTTTGGGCAGGCTCCCCAGTCACAAAATCTACTCGCCCTTTTATGGGTGCTCAACGCCTTGGGGCATCACAGGTTTGGGCAGTTACCTAAATCAAAGTATTGTTTTAGTAAATTGGTATTGTGCTCAACGCCTTGGGGCATCACAGGTTTGGGCAGTCGTACCACTCCTCATCAAGATATTTATGAAGCTCCAGTGCTCAACGCCTTGGGGCATCACAGGTTTGGGCAGCCCTCGATTGCTTCTAGCAAGTCAATGGTTTGTAGTGCTCAACGCCTTGGGGCATCACAGGTTTGGGCAGCTTATCGTCCGGTCTTGAACTAGCTCGTACTCAGCGTGCTCAACGCCTTGGGGCATCACAGGTTTGGGCAGAAACTTGCGTATACTCTAGCAACTGCATCAACAAGTGCTCAACGCCTTGGGGCATCACAGGTTTGGGCAGTATGAACTGAATAAAATAATATCTTTTTTGTATTGAGTGCTCAACGCCTTGGGGCATCACAGGTTTGGGCAGGCAAAGATGATTTATATCGAGTGGAAACCAAAAGAGTGCTCAACGCCTTGGGGCATCACAGGTTTGGGCAGCCCAAGCACGACTCGTCACGTAGATAAGGCGATTAGTGCTCAACGCCTTGGGGCATCACAGGTTTGGGCAGGAATTCCTCAAGCCAACTGCCCCTCTTGCTGTTGGGGTGCTCAACGCCTTGGGGCATCACAGGTTTGGGCAGAGACAACACTCCCTTAAACCAATCGTTCTTAGGATAGTGCTCAACGCCTTGGGGCATCACAGGTTTGGGCAGAATCCTATTTTTAGGCTAGAAATATTATTTTCTGAGTGCTCAACGCCTTGGGGCATCACAGGTTTGGGCAGGGTAATCTTTGCAAGTGGTTGTTGATACTACTTGTGTGCTCAACGCCTTGGGGCATCACAGGTTTGGGCAGTTTGGTTAGAAGGATTTCCAGCAATTCACCCTGTTGTGCTCAACGCCTTGGGGCATCACAGGTTTGGGCAGACTAACCTGCCAAAAGCACAAGTGTTTTTAAATTAGTGCTCAACGCCTTGGGGCATCACAGGTTTGGGCAGAGTGATAATCCAATCGCTGAAATCATAATTGCTAGTGCTCAACGCCTTGGGGCATCACAGGTTTGGGCAGTTTTGGTGAAGCGCTCCGCTGATTTCGGCCATTGCCCGTGCTCAACGCCTTGGGGCATCACAGGTTTGGGCAGAACTAACTAAAATCAGTCACGCTTCGCCACCTTGTAGTGCTCAACGCCTTGGGGCATCACAGGTTTGGGCAGTAACCAGGAACTATTCGAGAAGCATATGATTGAAGTGCTCAACGCCTTGGGGCATCACAGGTTTGGGCAGTCGTAACCTTCTTGAGAATGCGACCACTCCCAAACGTGCTCAACGCCTTGGGGCATCACAGGTTTGGGCAGAGCTTTTTCATTTGGCTTTGTTTTCCACCTTTTGGCATGTGCTCAACGCCTTGGGGCATCACAGGTTTGGGCAGAAACAAAGAGTATTTATTACTCCATCTGCTGTAGGTATGTGCTCAACGCCTTGGGGCATCACAGGTTTGGGCAGTTGACCGCAGACAAAGCAAAAACCCGCAATTGGTGGTGCTCAACGCCTTGGGGCATCACAGGTTTGGGCAGAATTCCACCGATGTTTTGTGGCTCTGCGGATTGCGTGCTCAACGCCTTGGGGCATCACAGGTTTGGGCAGTTCCTCGAAGAAAACGGTGTCAATTCAGTTGAAGAGTGCTCAACGCCTTGGGGCATCACAGGTTTGGGCAGACTTGGTAGCATCATCTATGTTAAAACTCATATTAGTGCTCAACGCCTTGGGGCATCACAGGTTTGGGCAGTTGTCGTGTCTTTCTTTGGCTTTTTGTTGTGCAAGTGCTCAACGCCTTGGGGCATCACAGGTTTGGGCAGCAACATCAATTGAAAACGAAACTAAGCAATGGCAATGTGCTCAACGCCTTGGGGCATCACAGGTTTGGGCAGACATTTAATGCATAAGTAGAGCCAAAATCATCTAGTGCTCAACGCCTTGGGGCATCACAGGTTTGGGCAGTGTAAAATCTCTTGATTAATACAAGAAATCTGCCTGTGCTCAACGCCTTGGGGCATCACAGGTTTGGGCAGCCGGGGTACCCGTGTAATCATTTGCCGTTCCGTTAAGTGCTCAACGCCTTGGGGCATCACAGGTTTGGGCAGTAGAGCGTCAACCAGCACCGGGGTACCCGTGTAATGTGCTCAACGCCTTGGGGCATCACAGGTTTGGGCAGAACTGTCTACAAGCTGTGTACAAGAACTCTAAAACGTGCTCAACGCCTTGGGGCATCACAGGTTTGGGCAGCACTACCTTGAGAAGGTTCGCGCAAGAAACGTGTTGCGTGCTCAACGCCTTGGGGCATCACAGGTTTGGGCAGTGCCTCAAAGTTGGGTTAAAGATTTAGTTAACTTTGTGCTCAACGCCTTGGGGCATCACAGGTTTGGGCAGCTTAAAGGATTACCCCAACAAAACCTACAGGCTTGTGCTCAACGCCTTGGGGCATCACAGGTTTGGGCAGCTCTGCTAACTTATGAATGTGCTCTTTCATGTAAGAGTGCTCAACGCCTTGGGGCATCACAGGTTTGGGCAGTATGTAGATAATGGCAATCAAACTACAACTCATAGTGCTCAACGCCTTGGGGCATCACAGGTTTGGGCAGATCCTAACCACCGGATAGAAATCCTGGGGAGAGTTGTGCTCAACGCCTTGGGGCATCACAGGTTTGGGCAGCAAGATTTTATCGGCGCTATTACGGCTTAGAAATTGTGCTCAACGCCTTGGGGCATCACAGGTTTGGGCAGAAGATTCCCGTTGAGCCGTGCTAGCCAGCAAGTGTCGTGCTCAACGCCTTGGGGCATCACAGGTTTGGGCAGCTAAACAAGTTAATCATACTATTGATATCTCAGAGTGCTCAACGCCTTGGGGCATCACAGGTTTGGGCAGCGTCTTTCTTGCAATGGCATTGCTACAATATCACCAAGTGCTCAACGCCTTGGGGCATCACAGGTTTGGGCAGCGAACTATCGCCCACGGAGCAGCAACCCAACTCTCAGTGTGCTCAACGCCTTGGGGCATCACAGGTTTGGGCAGTAAAAAGCACCAGTATAGATTTTAGTTGAGGGCAACTGTGCTCAACGCCTTGGGGCATCACAGGTTTGGGCAGGGCCGCAAAACCAAAAAGTGGTTTCTCGCAAAGTGCGTGCTCAACGCCTTGGGGCATCACAGGTTTGGGCAGTAGAAAACTCTTTACCCTTTTGCATAGCATTAGAGCGTGCTCAACGCCTTGGGGCATCACAGGTTTGGGCAGCATAAATTTCGCCAACTATAAAGGTGAGAATAATTCGTGCTCAACGCCTTGGGGCATCACAGGTTTGGGCAGAGCGATGGCTGAAAACTATATCAGAGTAACACCCACTTCTGATATTACAAGCACCTTTATTGATAGAGCAACAAAGTAGCTAAATTCTGATCTCAATTTCATTTTATAGATAGCGGGTAATATTAAAACCCTTGAATTACTTACCTTCTAAACCTTTAGAAGAAAATGCAAGCACCTCCAGTCGTTCTAAAAATCTTGAACAGCAAGCCTAATGGGAGTTCCTAGTTGTATTGTGCTGGTTTAGTACCTCACAATCACAGATCCTTGCATCAGACAATCCGGTATGCCTCCTCTTGAGATGACCAAGCACTTGGACGATTATAGGCAGGTATACCAGCAACGCACTGATGTGACAGACGAATTAGAAGTAAACTATCTTCTGGGGCTAATATCATTTCGAGTTCCCACCGCAATTTTTCTCGCGTTCGCATACTTAGCCAAGACCGAAAAATTGAATACTGTATTCTTTCACCATAGCCTTGGAGCAAGTTGTAAGCTTTGCGCCAGCGTTTTGAATCGCGAATATCATAACAAATGAGGTAGCAATTTTTATGTTCTACCATTGTCGCACCTCATCGCAGTACCAGATGACCAAACAAACCACCCTCACCCATCCATTCTTTTTCTAACAATCGCACCTCCAACTCAAATAAACGTCGATAGGTAAGGGAGTAACCAGTGACTGGATGTTTCCAACTCTCTTGTTTGCGGCGTTCATATAACTCAACAAACTTACGCCGACCAGCTTCACTTAACCATACTTGCTCTCCCCGAATTTCAAAATCTGCTTTGGTATCCCATTGACCCCGATTAACTGAAGCCATTACGGTCATATCTACTAAAGGCACTCGAAATATTTCCAGCAAATCTAGTGCTAAGGGTGCTGCTTGTGATCGCGGCTGATGATAAAAACCTAAAGCAGGTTCCAAGCCAACGGTTAAGATGGCGTTCATGACATCTTTGAGTAGCAAAGCATAACCAAAGCCCAGCATCGCATTAAATCGGTCTTTGGGCGGACGGCGATTTCTACCATTAAAGTGCAATTCACATGTGACCTCTTTGGAAATCAAACACGGCAGCGCACTAAAGTACAGAGCAGCAAGATTACCTTCTAGTCCTAACAACGATTCCAAAGATTTTGCTTGGGGAACTTGTTTGAGTACAGCTTTCATTTGAGCGATCGCTTTGTGCAAAGTTTCTGGCACTCCAGCTTTACCCCTAGTTCCTCGCATTAAGAACTTACGCTGTCCTTGACCGCGACAAATCACCAATTTACGGGCTAAATCTAGACAAGTATTAGGATTGCTTAGAGCAGCATACTGACGAATACGGCGTTGAATGCTACCTTGTCGGTTGTCAAAACTACCAAGATAGCGTCCACCGCCAGAAATAAAATGCACTCCTATTCCCTGGTCAGCACAAAAGTGCAATGCTTGGGTGGAAATTTGCGAAAAACTGTGTAACACCAATTGTCCTACCTGACGAGCCGGAATTGTCTCTACAGGTTGATTGCGACGGGTGATTTTGATTTGTTCTCCTGTTCTCCCAACACAGGTTCCAGGTTCTAAAACATGGATTACCTGCCGTTCATCATCTTCAGGAAATAGGCGAATTGGTTGCCACTCCTGGTCATGGGCGAGTCGCGCTTCTTCTGGTAAACAGACCGGAGCCAGGGAACAACGAGCGCACAATCGCTCGTTATTAGTTACTGGTGGCCTGTGGGTAGATTGTCTCAGGAGAAGTGCTTGCTCAATTGCTTCTCTAACTGCTGTTCGTCCTGAATCATCTAATGGTACGTGAATCAGTACATTATCAGCATGGTAGCGAATGCGACCTTCTTTAACTGTGATTCCCAAGGCTGATTCTAAGAGGAAAGCGTAAGCAAGGATTTGCAGGCGATCGCTCTCCCAGGCTTGGGGCTGTTTATTCTCATCTCGGTGAGCGCGACCACGTTTGTGTTCGTAAGGAATTGTTTGCCCGTCACGGGTGCGGAGGGCATCAAGGCGACCGCGTAAACCCAGTTCCTCGCTTTCGAGAAAAAGCTCCTCCCATTCCTCGTCTTCTTGTTTTTCTAGTTCAGCGTGCAATCTGCGTCCAGCAAAAACAGCAGCATCTTGGGTATAAAGTTCCTCGACTTCTTCGAGGTAGAAGAGGCGAGGGCAGTAGGCAAGGGCATGGAGGGCAGAGACGCGAAGGGTGGTTTGACCAGATAAGATGGAAATCTCTAGTGTTTGCATAGTAGAAAATTGCATTTCACTTTAAACACAAGCTATCTCACTCACCCGGCAAAATAATTTCCACCTTTATTCTTGAGATAAAAACAGAGAGCCTACCTTATCAATAAAAAGAACAAATATTTAATTTTCAAGGTTCAGATTTCCAACACTTACAGCAGTTTGCAACTAAGTGAGGTACGAAAAAATCAAGAACTGAAAAATTAAATTATTCTTCTGCCTCCAGCATAGCTGCCTCAAAACAAGTGACTTTGTACTTCATCCAAACGAAAACTGCTGTAATTCAAAAGAGTGACTAATCAATAATTTTTAGTAACTTGACTATCCAGATTTTTTACTAAGTCTGGATGGCTTGGAACGAGCAGATTAAGGATTCAATTGAGGCATTTGAATTTGAATCCAAGATGCTTCGGAAAAACTATCACTAAAATCAAACCGAGAAAATGTTCCTTGTCCAGTTGTTCGGTCAATCCAAACAGGTAAGCTAATGAGTCCTCGGTTATCCTTGACTAGCCATCTGATTTTTCCATCCGTTTCTCGGTAAATTCTAACTCCATTGACCAGTGCCCAAGACTCGCCCAAGCTTAAGCCGCCAAATCGGGTGATTTGTTCTGGAGTAGATAAAGCGATTGTCACCCGCTCAGTGAGTTTAATTGTGGAATTTTCTTCTGTGGAATCTATCTGTACAACAAGCCTTAAATCGGTCAGTAATTCTTGATGATTGGGCTTTGAGAATTTACTGGTTGGATAAGTGCCCAGATGATCGCGGCTAAACTTGTGGTGTCTTTGCTTGCGGACAATACGCGAAATCGGTGGATCATCACCAATGATGCCGCTCGCTATTTTTACACCCAAATGAACCTTCATATCTACTTCGCCAACTAACGACAGCAAAAATCCATAGATTGTTGAGGGTGGTGGATAACGATAGGTTTCTTTGTAATCCCGTGCAAAGCTGCGAGGAAAGCTAGTGCAGGGACATTCCATATAGAGCAAACTAGTCATTAGGCAGTTACTCCCGCTTTTAAGAGTTCTTGAGCAGCAGCGATCGCTTCTTTCACTCCACGACAAACCTTTACCCCTAATACTTCCAGTTGCTTGCCATAGGGGGTATCAGCAATCTCCCCTGCCACGATCAGTTCACTGGCTGCTACATCCCCAACTTCTACCAACCGCAGCAGCCTTGGACAGCCTACACCATCACCCATCCGCTTGAAGCTATCCATAATCCAGGGACTTGGATCGTCCGTTACCCGAACAACAATTGACTCTGGACTGAAATCGTATAGAAAGCGAGCATGATTTCCACCAACATGCCGAATTGAGGAAATGGCATCCAGCACCAATGCTGCACGGCTAGCATCCTGAAGGCTTTTAGGGGTGAGGGCGATTGTATATTGGTACGCTGTGCAATGCACTTCTGTGCTGTGAATCGAAGTCTTATTTTTCGTACCACCCTTAGAACCAAATGCTATATCACCCCAATATGGGTCAAGGCTAACGGCACGGCTGACTTCCAAAACGCCTCGTCGTTTAGTTGTAGCATCTTCATTGTCTTTGCCTTTCTTGGCATCCATAAAACCAAACAGATCATCATCAATGAACTTTTTAGGGCTGAATTTTTCGTCCTTGAAATTGTATTGATCCTTATCCGGATCAAATGTGCGATTGGTTTCGTTGGCATTGGCATTTTGCAAATACTCCCGTAGTCCCCAACGAATCGCTTCAGCACTGACAGTTGTATATTGATCATTGCCGCGAGTGATTTTTTGCAGCGTTGATAGTGTGCTGCCATCTCCTTCTCCACGGTTGTTTGCGGCTACCGCAGTCGAGGTGACTATCGTTGCGAATAGATGTTGAGACATGGTGATTTCTCCAAATTTCGTGAGTGAGATAAATTACAGGACGTTGGCAGTTTCGTCGGTAGAGGTTTGTTCAATCTCTTGTTCAATCTGAGACTTTTCTTCCTGGCTTTGCCCTTGGTAAGTAGCTATGGCAAGGAGTGCTAAATCTCGTGCCTTACGCCAGTTTGACTCTTGATGAAGCCACCAAAACACCTGTGACCCACTAGATAAAGCTGCCTTACTCCGAAACTGGCTCAGGAAATCTACCAAAGCTGTAGCAAATTCTTGTTGAGTGCTGGGTCGCTGTAGGCGGTAAATCACCTTGTTAGTAATTTGTTCCCAATCAGGTTTACGATCTTGACGCTTTGCTTGATCAATCTGTTGACCACGATATTTTCTAAACGCCCCTTGCACTGCATCAAATAAAATTTGCTCATCAGCATTTAAGTATTCACTCATTGTAATTAGCCCTCTCCTATCTTCTGGATAGATCGTGTTTGACTTGCGAAACTCAAAAAAACCGTTATACCAAGTCTTGTCCAAAATTAAGTTGTCAGAAATCCAAGCTAAAACTTTAGACTCTGCTAGCCAAACTCCTTCACCATCCTGTTTAGAACGGAGTCTTGGTTTAAGATTCTGATACGCAATTCGATATAAACTTAGGGCATCATCCTTTAGTGGAACTCGATATACTGCCTGCTTAATGAAAGATTGATTTCTATTCCAAGGCTGACTACCCAATTGATAAACTTCGCAGTAGTTCACCTTAAATAGATACGAGTCATCTAGTTGTCTTTCGTCAAGGAGAAACCTTAAAGCAGCTTCCCCTGCACTACTGGCTCTAAATTTGCCATAAGCCGAGCCGAAATTGGCGTAAACCTTGCTAGGTAATTTTTGACGGAGCTTTACCCATACCCTTAAGTTTTGCACTTCAGGAATTACGATTGCAGATCTGCTTTTTCCGTTAAAGATAGGCAATTGGTAGTATCCGCAAGCGAGAGGCAAAAAAAGTAATGCTAGAAAATTACTAGATGATTCTTTGTAGGAGCCATTGATAAAGCATTCCTCCAAACCAGGTAGTATTTGGGTCTTGACTTCTGGTTTTCCGGAGCTAAAGTCTTTTGCCCGTTTTGCTGCTTCTGTGTAATAGCAGGAATTCAGCAACGTATAGCTTACAGAAATTTCGGGGTTGTCTGGTTCAATCATGAAATTCAGCGTTTGAGTTTTGTAAAATTTCTTTTTGCCTTGTTTAGGCTTACTAGGATCTTCCACAAAACTTTTCTGCTGACCATGTTGTAGGAACGAAGACAACATCCCTTGATTGAAGGTAAAACATCCCTGTTCATCAAGATTTAAAGCTGGAGCAATTAATAGCCCACGTTTAATTTGATAAGTCTGCTCCAAAAGCCATTGAATAGCTTCTTGATCGCTCCCTTCCCACGATAATTTCACGGCATTTTCTGTCACCTCCCACTGTATTGGGGCATCGGTTGGGGCGATTGTGGACAACGCCAACGCCAACCCAGCTATCCCTGCCCGATGGGGTAACAATGTGTTTGGATCGAATATTGACAATACAAGTTCCGTCAAGATTTATCACCTTCTTCAACTCTTAATCTGGAATGCACCAATGTCTGATGAGTAACCCCAAGCGTCTGCCGGAGCCACAGGATATCGCCGACATTTCTTCCAGCCCTTAGTCTGCTTACTGTTGACTACTAAGGGCACTGTATAGCGCGGTAACAGCTTTGCAGGCAGTTTTTCGACCGTTTTCAAATCCTGTTCCAGTAGTACCGTGATGGTATAGCCTGCCTCCCTTAGCGATGCTGGATAGGTGCGCCACTCACCATCAAGCCAAACTGAATCCTGGTCAGGCGAACCCTGTACGGCTGCTTTCTCTAGCCACAGGGCTAAATCTGCTTGACAAACTTCTCCACTAAAGCTTTGAATCAGTGCAGCACCGGCATCCAACTCATCTTGGCTATAAGGAAACCCCACTTTTTCATCAGGATAAAACAGGGCATCCAGAGCATGACCGCAGTAGCGGCGGTTTAGCCGTCCTAGCCGTTGGATCAATCCTGCTGGATCGGCAATCTGTGATACTAATAACGTGGCCGACAAATCTAATGACATTTCGGCAACCTGGGTAGCAATTGCCATCACTGCTCCTTGTGCCTTAAACCGATCCACGACTTCTCGGTGATGGTTGACGCGATCGCCATACTTATAGCGGCTGTGATAAAGCAGGGGTTGCAAGCCATACTGCTTTGCCTTTTCGTAGACTGCAATCGCTGTATTTACTTGATTGCAAACCCATAGAATCTTGCCGCCTTGCTCAAATTCAGCCTTGACCCGCTCCCAATCAGGGGCATCTGCGAAACGAAATCGATAACGAGGTTGGGTTTCTAATTCCTTCGGGCCATGAATTATGTTTATCGGTTCACCGACTGCGGTTTCGATTGCTTTGATCTGCCAGGGTAGAAACGATGCTGACATAAGCAGAACTGGCGCTTTTACCACTTCGAGAAATCGTAACAATGCCCCAAACAGCTTGTTGTCATAGCAGTGCACCTCATCGAAGACAAACGCAGCCTGGGCGATCGCTGGGAAACAATACATCGGACGACGATTGCATTGCAGCAGTCCTAATACTGTATCTACCGTGCAAACGCTAACTTTGGTGCTCCATGCCTTAAACGACTCTAATTTGGTTTCAAGATCGTCCTCATCGCCCGTTGAATGCAGGTCTAAATGCTCCAGATCGACTGCTGCACGAGTATGCAGTAAGGTTGAATCTACTTTGTCATGGGTATAATCAAGAAAGCCTTCAGTGCTAGTGCCTGTAGTGGGATAGCAGAAAAACAGCTTGCGCCCTACAGCATGATGTTTGGCCCAGTTGTAAGCACCTAAAGTTTTGCCTGTACCACAACCTGCTCGTGCCAGTCTTACCCGTGAGGTGGCGTTACCCAGATCCTTTTGGAAGGGACGCAACGTATCACCGTTCAATCGTTCATCCACAACATGCTGTAATTCTGGTTCTGTCAGTGTGTAATGAATTTGGGTTTGAATCCACGGTCGGATTGGTACATTGTTTACGGGTAATGCCGATCCACTGCTATCAGCAGCCACAAGCAATGCTTTGACAACGGCAGTCAATATTGGATCAGCTTCCCAGGTCGTAAACTGCTGCAAGAGCATTTTTCTATGCTGTTTGATATCTGCAATTGTCCAGCTTGTTGGTAGGTCTTGAGGGAGATGTGAAGCAAGTCCACAAGCTTTTTGCCCGTATCTCAGTAACCCAGTAAAGTGCTGGTGATTCGTGTAGAGCAAAATGCGATCGCCCCTTGTCCACGCATCTACTCCAGACTCCCGGATTTCACCTAACTCATCCGTTTGTTTACCACTCTCACCGCCTAGTTTGAGGTGATGCCCACCTGCTGCCGCGATCGCAATCAGAAAATTACCATCGCCTGTAGCTAACCAATCCCGCAATTCCCACGCTAGCAAGACAGAAAGCGCCTCATGTCGTATTAATTGTGGATGCTCCATCGGATTTTTCAGCTTGCGAACGACTGCCTGAAAATGGTCATTTGCTTTTCCCAAATCATGAATGTAGGCAGCAAGCCGCGCTGTAGCTCGAAGCTGGGCTAAATCACAGCATGATAAACCAAACTGAAACAGAAGCTGATTTCCCAAGGTATCTATTAGCGTAGTCACTGCTTCAACCACAGAGGCAGTATGTCCAGTCAAGGTATAAGCTCCTTTCCACGGAACCTCCATCGATTTTGCTAATAGTAATTTAGGACGTAGGGTTTGCATTTTAATTGACATTGGGTTCTTCCTGTGATGGATAAAACCAACCGCAGCCAAAGTGTTGCCGCCCACCTAGCCCATGCCATTGCAGTTTCAGCGAGTCTTTCTCACTCAATCCCTCTACAACTACCCCATAGCCGACAATTTTCTTGTCCTTCACCTGTATGGTGCGTCGCGCTAAATCACCATTGGTATCACTGGGAATAAACGCCTGCCCCTTGATTTCTAGGCGTTCTAGTCCCTTCTGGCAAGACTCCAGAAAATACCGAGGCAGATCGGCATGATCTATTGCATCTAACTTAAATGTCACCAGTCTTGATACCAAAATCTTATTTGCTTCTGGCAATGTAATTCTTGGCTGAATCAATCGAATCAAATGACCTCGAATCTCAAAGACCTGGTTTTGCAGAAGTCTATACCAGGTTTGCGTCTGCTCTGAAGGGCAACGTAGTCTAAATCGCGAACCTCGATTTAGGTAAATCATGCCACATCGATCATTGATGCCTGGTATACTACACAAGCGAACCTCCGGTGGTAAATCATTAGGAAGTAATTCATCTTCACTTTCTTGAAGTAGTTTCTTGACAGCGGAATAGAGTGCATACCCATGATCCGCTGGCAATGTTTTACCGCGTAGGGCAAATTGAATCTCTAAAAAATTCATAGATCTAGTCTTCTCAATATTGTGCACTCATAGCTTTTAGCTCATCTCGAACCATTTCCACCAACTCAGGTGGTGATTTAACGATCGCTCCCTTGCCATACCCCAACACCCAACGCTTGAGATCATTCAACCCAGTCACCTTCATTTGCAAAGTAATAGAACCGTCAGAATGTTCTTCAATTTCCTGAGTAGGATGCCAGCGCCGTTCCCGCACATAGGGAGCAGTTGAAGTATCAAACCAAATTGTTACAGGTACAGGATTTCCACTGCCTACTTCTGACTGAAAAATTTTCTCTAAGTGTTCTTTAGCATTGAAAGTTGGATCGCGAATGAATTTGCTATTTAGTAGTTGTAATTCCTTAATTCTGTCTACACGAAACCAGCGCATAGCCTGTCTTTGATGACAAAAGCCAATTAAATAAGGATTAGTACCTCTATAAATGTGTAGTAAATAAGGATCTATAACTCTGTCAGAACTAGTATTGCGACTGGCAGTGTAATAGTAAATTTTGACTTGTTGAGAATTGCGACACGCTTTAACTAACTGACTCCAAATTTGAGGGTCGAGATAAGTTTCTGCGCCAGCCGTAAAAATAATTTTTTCATCAGCTATTTGTTGCAAGTCAACCCAAGTCTGTTCGGGCAATCGTTCGCCCAAGCGTATAATTGCAGAATGCAAATCATTCACATAAGCAGACCCAGCATAAGCTTGCAGCATCCTTGCTCCTAAAGTCAAAGCAAACAATTCTCCTTGCGAAAGAGAAATACTAGGTAATCGCCACTCTAGATCAGTGTAGTGATGACCCTTTTTTCGATTGAACTCCAAAGGTGCATTAAAGCGATCGCGTAAAAAAGCCAAGTCACTGCGAACAGTACGCTCGCTAACTTCTAACTCTTTGGCAAGGGTTAAAGTTGTTGGTCGCTGTGTAGTTCTCAGCAATGAGTCTATTTGTAATAGTCGCTCTAGATGCCGGGACATAGATTCTTTAGCGGATGAGTTAGCTTATACCCAAGCCTAAATTACTTACCCGGCAAAAACACTTCCGCCTACAAAATCTCAGTAATATTTAATATACGGCACGATATTTTTTACAAAAAAATACACGCTCTCAGTAAATTCATAAAGATGAGTCTAGCAATTACAAACTCGCTTGTCTGTTAAATTCTTAATATAAAGAGTGATCGCTCCATCACTCACCTGTGGTAACTTTTCCTCTCAGAATTTTCATCAGCGATCACCCCCTTGCCCCCTACAGCTGCTTCATCTTCTGTACAGTGACAGATTGTTGTCGTGAGGAGATTTTGTTGTCGCAAAAGAAGGACATATTCTTGATTACTGGTTTTTTCTAATCCATAAAGCGACAGCTAATTTGTCAAAAATTGAGAATATGACATTTAATTTGTCACAGAACTGTATTGAGCATAGTATTGTTAAGTCACTCTCATGCTTGTACAGCAAGGATTTGTCAAATGACATCAATTCTGTCACTTTGACAGTTAATTAGTCACTGTACAAGATTTGAAAAGATTTCCAAGAGAACTGTAGTGCGTGGGGACATCTTCCTCGTGTATTACCTATACGAAGGTATGATGAACTATTAAATTCTTATCCTAGTGATTTTCCGGTTACATGAAAAAGCTATTCCTCAGTAGGATAAAGTGTATTTAATATAAACAACAATATAGTGGTTCAAAATCTAAAAAAAGAACAAATTACAGAAAATTGGGATTATTACTGTGGCAATACTTTTCAATTTTGGACGGGACCAAAACCTTCCCAAGGCGACACTCATGCAGAAGCAATTACTAAACAAATTGAAGCCGGGTATATTTCCAACAATCTAATTAAAGAGTGCGTAGACCGTAACGTAGCTGCAATGGTTGGCATGATGCCCCATTGGTTTTTGTATGCTGGTAATGACGACGCAAATTCATCTGAGCGATCACCGCAGATGACAGACGCTGAGAAAACATTGCAAACTTGGCTCGATCAGCTGCTCCAGCATATCGCCGTCCAGGACACCGACGAAGACGCCAATCCTTTAACGATGGCAGTAACTCAAATGCTAGTGACTGGCACTGGATACCTGCGCCTTTACCAGCCCAAGCGATACAAAGGTATGAATAATGCCAAGCTTTACCAAAAGATTCGCCTGCATTGTCCGCCTCTGGGAAGTGTAAAAGTGGACAGGGATGATGACGGAGAAATCGAGCAGATTGCTTATACCTACAAAGGTGGAACTGAAATTCAATCCCTAAACCCGCAAACGGGAAAACTCACTTTTATAGTGACCTCCCCTGGTGAAAAAAAAAGTGAGTCGGTGACCGAAAATTGGGAGGCTGATTTTAACGGGCGCTGGACAATTTACGAATTGCGTAGCCCAAGTATCATCAACAAGGACATTAAAAGGCTACAAAACGCTATTAATAAAGCTTTGACCATGTTGGGGCGAAACTTGGATTTGGCAGGCTTTTTGGAGCGAGTAATTACCAACGCTCAAACACCCGGTGAATGGGTGGAAGACCCAACTCGCCCTGAGAAGCAGCGGTTTATTCCAGATGAAAGGGGCTTGCAATTAGGTCCTGGAAAGACCACTTTTTTATCGGGGATAAAAACTAAAGACGGAGAGTATTTGACCCCCGGCATTACTTACCGCGACCCTATCGATATCACAACCTTTGAAAAGTCTGTAGCGCTATTTGCCGCGCGTTTATATTTAGCCTTCAATCAAGGACACATTTTGGCGTCTGCTGATGGCACAATATCGGGGATATCAAGAGTGCAACTCAGGCAAGATGCTAACCTTAGTCTCGACCGACCTGCGCCAGTAATCGAGAATGCTTTTGCCAATATTTTAGAAGTGGTGTTGCGATTTGTCGAACCAGCTAAATATAAAAATACTTTTGCGACTGTAAAACTTCGCAAGGGAATCAACTATGTTACCCCCGAAGAGACAGCAGAAACTCGCACTAATTATCAGGCAAGATTAATTTCTAGAACTACTGCAATGAGTAAATTGGGAATTGAAAATCCCGATGCAGAAGCAGCTTTGATTGATGAGGAATTAGCTAAAGATGCCATGAGCGCAGCTTTTAAAATTCCCGAATTATCAGATAATTCTAAAAGCCCTTGAGGTAGTAGTGTAGACAAAATGTTAGAAGTAAAGCCTCAGCTTTTACCAAAAAATGGTTACATCTTCTGAATCGGTAAATCATACCAACCCCACATAGGATAATTCTGTGGCGGCGTAAGTTTTAATTCCGATTCTAGAACTGACTTGGCTATGACTTGAATTCGGAATTCATCATTTGAATTGCGATTAAGATAAAGTTTTAAAAGTTCTCTGTCTTCAAAAATCAAGCAATCTTCCACTTGGTTTACGTCAAAGAACACTGGAACTCCGCCCAAGCCTAAACTATCGCTTGTAGAATTAACTTTTGTGAAATGTTTTTCTAAAAAAGGTTTGAGGTTTTCTCGAAATACCATACCAACAACCGTTGCTTCAGGGTTTAATAACTTTTCTAGATTGGGAAGGGGGACGGAGTTCATAATATGAATGACGCTTTTAATGTTGTTCGGCGTTTCGATGCTATCCTCCAAACTACAGAGGACGCAACTATCAAACAAATCTTCCAAGCGTTAGCAACCAGCTATGCCAATATGGAAGACAATTTGAGGCGATCGCACGATAAATATTTGGCAACATCTAAGCCTTATTTAACCGGACTACAGCGTTCTGCGCTCTTACTCCAAGAAATAGAAGAACTGCTAAATTTAGTACCCCCACGAGTAGCAGCAACACTAGAAGCGGGAGTTAATGAATTAATTAATCAAGCATCTCAAAACGGCAGTTCGATGGCTTTGGAATTGATTGGAACCATTGCTCCAAATACAATTATTTTGCCTTCTACTGTTCCAGTGGAAGCCCTTAAAAGTGCCGTTAGCGATGCGATGAGTTGGCTAACAGGAACCGGAACAGAATTTAAGACCGCTGCCAAACAAGTCATCGCCCAAGGGTTGATTCAAAATAAGGGAATTCCTTGGACAACCGGAGTACTGCGGCGTAACTTAGGCATCTCAAAACGCAACGCCGAAAGTATTGCCCGCACCGCTACACTCCAAGCTACAGACCAAGCTACAAGAGAAGCTTACGAAACTAATGCCATCGGTTACGTGCAGCAAGTCTCAGCAGAGGACGAACGCGTATGCGGGTTCTGTGCGTTCCGCTGTGGAAATATTTATCGGCTGGACGAGGTGAGTGCTATCCTCCATGTCCGCTGCCGCTGCTATTTGATGCCTGTCAAAGCCGAGTGGCTGAGGGATGGATTGGTCGATTTGGAGTGGATGCGATCTCACCATGCTACAACGGCGGCAATTGCCAAAACTCCCCTTAATCCGGGACTGGTACAATTCGAGCGATCGCGCGGGCTGACTAGCCCAGCTACCCCGCTTTGGACTCCTAATGGTGGTTTTCAGGATGATGAGTTTGCGCGGATGTCCAGTGGTTAGCAAAATTGGAATTATACTTTGTTAGTCAAAAGTACAAGTTCAAGTTATAGAATTATACCTTTGAGTCAAGTGAGGAGCAGGAAAATTTTCCTGCTTTTAACTTCTTCCATATTCCTCCCACATGGAGCCATCACCATATCTAGCAGCTTGCCGTCGCATTGCATTTTTGTAATCTTTATCGTCTAAATGTTTTATCCAAGCGATTAAGTCTTGCTTGAGAGCAGTGTCACCACTATCACTTAATTCTTGAATATAGGCACGAATAGCTACTCGTGCTGCTTTGTCAGTGTCAGGGCGAAGAACAAAATATTGAGCATTAGGATCTACAGGCGTCCCGTCCGCTTTTTGAATAATGTATTTACCGAACAAAGCCATTATCTTTTACTCCAATCTGTTCATACTAATTGTGACAATAAACCTTTAGCTTCTCTACAACGAGAGCCTAAATGTTTTAGTAGGTTTTTGATTATATGCGTGTTGTTTGTGAAATAATCAAACACACCCGCTTGCGTCCAATCATGGCAGCTATGAATATTATCTAAATCGCGCTCTATAACTTTTAAAGCAGATGCCAATTCCTCATATTTTTTAGCTTCTTGCTTCCTCGCCCATTTGTCTAACCAAGGACGTGGCAAGGTATTCTCATCGCGCTCCAAAATATAGACTTGCTCTAAGAAATCAATCTTGTCTTCCCAGTTACCCTTAAGCGCCCAGCCTTGGTCTTTTTTCGAGAATTTATCGTAAGTGATGAACTGGATTTTGTACTTATCCCACAGTTTTTGTCTGTGGGTTCTGTCGTAACCAATCAAGTGGCTGCATCCCGGGATTCTCATATTTATGAATTCTGAAGGGACTAGCCATCACCGCGTATTCAAATATTCACAAATATCGCGCCACAGTCTTACATCCTCGTAGGTCAAAGGCTCATCCCACTTATCAATAATTGCCTGACAAAATAGCAGTGCATCGCTAACGTCCAGACAGCTTTCTGACAGATATTCATAAGCAGTGCGATCGCCTGCTTCGTCGTAAATAATATAAGCCCAATACATATTGTGTTGAGTGTTGCTCCCTCCCCCTGCGTAAATGCAAATCTCGCGGTTTTGATAAGGGAAGCAGCAGCAAAAATTACGAGCTTCTTCAATTGTTAAAGGTGGATAATTACTCATGAACCATTACGGTTAGTTCAATATTCCTCGGTTAACAGAGGAAGTTAATTAATTAATTTAAGCCTCAAGCTGGCTTTGGTTGCAAAGGATAGTTTACCAAATAAATGTGGAATAAAATCGAAATTGCCAAAAAAAATCTGCGGTGCAGCGCAGAATTCAATAACAAAATTTGTGAACAAAAAGAGTACTTCTTACGACTTAAAACTCGGCTTAGTAAAATCGATTGAAACGAAATAATTCTAACTAATTAATTTAGAAATAGGGCTAGAAAGTTAAAAATCAGTACTGCCACCGATTTGATGAAAATCCCCTTCCCATAAGATTGAAGTGCGAAAATATACATATTTATTATTTATGGATTACACAGAAGCTCTAGGGTGGTTGGACGAGCAAGAAGGTGGTAAAGATGCAGCCAACGCGATTCGCAACCATGTTACTACTTTAAATAAAGAAGCCCAGTCCTGGCGACAGAAATTCAAAGGTGCGACCAGCGAACAAACGACCGTGACGACGGAACTCGAACAGCTGCGTACTGAAAGTAGTCAACAAAAATCCCGCATCCAAACTCTAGAAACCAGTGAAACAGAACTCAAAAATCAAACCAGCAACTTACATCAGCAATTGCAACAAGTCAAAACAGACCTCGAAGCCGAAAAAGGAAAAACTACAACCACAGAAGCCAGCCTAACCGAAGCCCAAAATAAGGTCAAAACCCTAGAAACTCAGATAGCTGAAAACACAACCAAGCTAACTACCCTGCAATCCGAAAAGCAAACGTTAACGCGATCGCTCGGAGTGAATGAAGCAGGAACAATAGCAGGTGCACAACCAAAAGTGCTGCAAACTCTACTCAAAGACGACCATCAAATAGTTATAGAAAATGAAAAAGTATTTGTGGTTGAAGGCGAGGCTCGCTCCGAATTGAGGGAATATGCTGATGCTAATTGGAAAGCTTTTGTGCCAGCTTTATTCCAAGGTGCGCCCGCCCCCAGGTTGCCAATAGGCGGTCCCAAAGGAGCTGAGACTAAGAGTAATGCGGTTAAAAAAACTCTTGGTGGTCTTTACAGCACACCTACTGCAAAAAGCTAGAAAAGCTTTCAAGTCCTTGGTGGACAAAATTGACCTTGGTGGTCAGCCTGTAATGTAAGCGCAAGGTCAATATGGCTAGATTAGAATTTTCCGGGACGCGGGACACCGCACCCCGATGGATGGGCGATTATGGCGATCGCCAAAGCTTGCTGCCTGGAGGCGTGCGAGTTAATAAGTTCAAATTTGCTGAAGCAAACAGCATTCGCCAGATTTCCAGTGGCGTACTTCTAGGAAGACGAGCCAACGCCACCCACTGGGAGCCAGTCAATAACAACTTAAATACAACCCTTTCCACTATCTTAACTGCGGCAGCAGCAAGTGGTGGTACGATTTTGCCAGTTGGAAGTACGTCAGGTTATCGCTCTGGAGACATCCTCACCATTGCTGGTAGTGACTACACCATTGCATCCAATGGTGTTAATGACCTCAATCACACTCTAACCCTTACAGCCGGGTTAAGTGCGTCAGCAGCGAGCGGGGTAGCTGTGGCACTAAAAACCGTAGTCGCTCATGACGAATTTTACTTGCTAGCTTACGACATTGACGACGCCAATCGCAATTCTGATGCCACGCTTTGCAGACATCAAGCTTTAGTTTATTACAACTACCTCCCTGACTACCCGTTTACAGGTCTTGCCAACGTTTTGGCAAAAATCAAAGACCTTTATCAAACCGTAATGGGAGGTTGAGATGCCAGAAAGTGTAAGCGCTCTGTTGGAGCGACTAAAAGCAGAAAACGTTTTAGTAGATACGGTCAACTTCCCCAAATTGCAGTTTGGACCCCGAACTCGCAAATATTACTTTAGCGAACTTCTACCCGAGCGACTTGTAACTCGCAACGAGTACCGCGAAGAAGAAATCAGCTACAAAACCATCATGCCTAACTCCGGTACGAGATATTCGCCGGTTGTTATTAAAGGTGGAGCGCGGGTCGGTTCTTTTTTGGTAGAACTTGGCGAATCTGATATTGGGTCAGAGTTTACCGGACAAGCTTTCGACATTCTAATTGAAAAATTGGGTCGAGATACCGTCGAAAGTATGCAGCAGGCAGAAGAACAAATTATCAATTTTACCGATCGCACCATCGGTAGAGCCTTAGCTGAGTATCGAGAAAAACAACGCGCCGATGCGATCGTCAAAGCCCAGATAATCCGCAAAGGTGCTAACAATTATCAGGAGATAGTTGATGTCCCCAACCCTGAAGGGCATCGGGTGATAATCCCCAGCGGCACAGTAGGTAGCCCGCAAGGTTGGTACAACGATAGCTACGACCCTATCGAAGACATCATTGGTAAAATCAACTGGCTCAAAACTGAAAAAGGGCTGATTGCTACTCGCTGCGTCACTTCAACTAAATTGAAGATGCGGATGGCAATGCTTCCCAAAGTGCAAGCTTACGGCGGTGGCATCACAATTATTCAAGGAAGTTTGCTAGGGACAGGGCCTAACGGCACTGCCAGCGTCGTTGATATGGCATTCGCCAAAAACGAAATTCCTCGCTGCGATACCTACGATTTGCGCTATTTCAACGGCGACGGCTCAAGCGAACGATTCATGGATGAAAACGCTTTTGTCATCTTGTGTGAAACTGGACGCGATCAAGCAATTGATTTGGGCGATGAAGAACCGATTCCTCTCTACAACACCCTGGGCTACACAGCAATTGGTAGACCAGTTGGTGAAGCTAATCCTGGGGTAACAAACCGTGCTACCTACAAAGATGACAAACCCCCCCGCATCGAAATGCAGGGTTGGCAAACAATTTTGCCAGTCATCCAAGACCCGGAAGCGGTCGCTGTTTTGAATATTCCAGATCCAACCTAAGTATGGCACTTATTGAGTTTCAAGTCCTTTATCAACTTGGTTGGCGTGGCAAAACTTATCAACCAGGGCTGCAATTAATTCCTGAAGATTTAGCTGTGGCTCTGGGCTGGTCGCCTTCAGCCGAAATCGATGGCGAGGAGTCTGGAGGTGAAAAAACCGTAACAAACAAAAGACGCACCCAAACCAAGTAATCGGCTTTAAGTCAAGGACTAATCATCGCCAAAAGTGAGTAGTGCCTTTTTATCTTTTGAGAAAAATTATGGAAAAACTGTCAAGACCGACTTTTATTAATTTTTCTCTCTGGGCATGTGACCCGGACAACGAAGGGCTGCTCGAGGTATTTTATTGCGTCTGCTCGGTAATCAATCCGGCAATTGGGATAATTTGCAGCAGGTTTGGGTACGCAGGTTATTTAAAAACGGTTGAGAGCCTAATTCTATTTTTTGCTGATTTGCTTGATGAAAGCCTTGAAGCGGCACAAGACTTAATTAGGATATTTACGTTGTTGCACGACGCGGGGACAGCAGCCACTACCTTAACTAGTTCAGCATCCGAGCGTTTTATCGAGCGTTTAGATGAAGTAAGCGACTTTCGAGATATCACCCAAGATTTTGTAGCAAGTTGTTTTTACTGCCAAGCCCATGAGTGATTTTTCTGACTATCAAGCAAACTACGATCTAGTGAAAGTTTTGGCTAATTTTGATGATGTGATCGCTCAAAACGTAGAGATTTATCTTCGAGAGTCAGCGGCGGTGGACGCCAACCAAGTTACCCAGTTTCGCCCTTACTGGGTGGTTGGCAAACTTTTGGAGCAAGCCTCGCAACATCAACAATTATCTAGTGCTGACGGAGTAGCTTTTACGGGGATGGTTCGACCGATTGAATCGTATCTCGATATCCAGCGGGGTTTGGATCGTAAGTACGGCTGGACTGTTCCGCCGGGATTTGAGGCTCTGGTGGCAGGTGAGGATTTGCCGCTACTTAACTCTGGTACGACTTCAATTCCCAATATTGCGGTTTTCTGATATGCCACAGTCGCCGTTTGCTAGTTTCGCCAATGCCGAGCTGACGTTCCAGCTTCCAGGAACGGCAGACGGCACTGACCCAGTAACCGGCAACCGGATGTTTGCGGCAGGTGAGTCCCTGGTGGTGGCAGCAATGCTCAAGGCTGGTAGCTCTTATAACAAAGAGCGGTTGCCTGGAGTTGACCCACAAGCGGTTTATTTGGAAGGACGCATTGTTAGTGTTTCCAGCGGAAGCGAGCAAATCGGTCTGCTACTCCCAAATACTATCCAGCACGAAGCCAGAGCAGCTGCAACCTGGGACGACTTAAATGGGGAGTTTGTGATTTTGCGGCGTGGACGTTCTCCTTTTAAAACCGAGCAAATTATTGGCGATCGCCTACAAGGATGGTTTGAAATCAAATGAGAATAAACACCAATGAATTAGATTTAAACCGAGTATTGAATGTTCATGAGGGCATTAAATTTATACCAGTGAGGGGATTCTCTGCATCCATCGAGAATAACCTCAGTCCCAAAAACCTTGTTGATACTGGGACGATGCGTCTTTCGCAACGCATAAATCAAAGCACTGATAAACCAATATTTTTTCGCACTGCTGAACACTCTTTCTACGCCCTCCCAGAAGCGAATAACTAAGCTGAAATCAAATGGCAGCTAACCTTGACTTTTCAAGCGTAGATAGGGCATTGGATGCAGCTTTTAGAGAAACGATGTTTTTATTGGGGCGGGAATTTACCAAATCCATCACGGCAAATACTTGGCAATGGCCAAACCCCCCTAGTCCCCGCAACATCGTTGACACCGGACGGCTGCGTTCTTCCCAACAGCTAACCTTTCAAGGCACTGATAAAGCTACCTTTGCTTGGCCTGTTGACTATTCATTTTATGTCCACCAAGGCTACACCATGCCTGATGGAACTACTATTCCGGGTAGACCTTGGACTACTGACGCTCTCGCAAGGTTTGATGTAACCCGCACCCTCGGCATCATCGTTCAAAGGAGACTTGGCAATGGCTAATGCAAATATACTACCGGAGCTTCAATCGACACTTCTGGCATTGCGATCACAAATTGTCACTGCTTTAGCTTTTGAGATTGGAACTTACACATTTCCAGATGACACCACAGATCCGGCGATCGCTATGTTGGGTTTAGGGTCGGGCGTCGAAATTTACCCGCCTCAAGGTACAACCGTCACTGGGCTAGAGGTGGTTTTGGTAACGCTTAATTCTATCCGTATAGAACAAAGGTTAGACGGTATCGTGCAAAACGTTGTTACCCAAATTTTTTTGAAACAATTCGATACCTCAAAAAATATTATTGTTCCGCTATTCAAGCTTTTAAACGTAATTGATATTGACGGCAATCCGATTCGTACCGTCAGCGATCCCTACATCGGCAACATTGAAACTTGCCAAATGCAAATCCTCCACTCTTTTTATACAGATACGGGAGATTTATGACCCAAGCTATTCAAAAGTCTAAAGGAACGAAATTGTACTTGGCACTTTTACCTGTAGGGGTACGTGCCAAACCCACAGACCAAACTTTAACTACATCTGGAGCATCAAATGCTGCCATTCCTAAAGCAGCAACTAGTATCCCTTTGGAGACTGCGCTACTAGGGTTGATTCCTAAAGGGCAGTGGTTGTTATTTAAAGACGCAGATGGTGTTGAACGGCTAGCCCAACTTTCAGCCGACGCTGTTGTCGGTGCGACAGCCCTTACTGTTTTTCCTTTGCCAGAGGCGATTGCTGATGCTGCCGTTGCTGAATTCCCTGTAAGAATTCAAGCTCGCTCTGGGGCTTCGGTGGCGAGGAGCGCAAATTTACAATCTTCTATCACCTTTGATTCTGGCTCGGAGCATGATGGGACTACTACTAGTCGGGAGCGCGGTTTGTCAGCGGCGGGGAATTATCTTTATTACGACGCAGGACTACGGACTGCGGAGTACGCCTATGAAAATGACCAAGAAGTTTGGGTGAGGCGCGTCCTTCCTCCACCTTCGGATGCTTACAGTGCTGGCAAAGTAACTGAAGGACCAGCGGCAATTACCTCAATTCCCGATGAAGTACCAGCCGATGGGTTTGTTAGCCAAAGTCTAGAAGTTGCCTATTTAGGCTATTGCAGCGAAGTCCAACCGAAACCCAAGCCTTAAAACTCCTATGTTTCACCGTAGTTTGCAAACCCGAGGTTTATTCGCTTGTCACTGTCAGGTGGAAGACGAACAAATTACGGTAGGGATTTTGCTGGCAGACCCGGATGAGGTCTTAGATGATTTCCCCGTTCTCGTAGACCGGGAAATGGCTGGAGTAAAATACCAAGTCTCCTTGGCTGATGTTGCTTTTGAGACTGTTAATTATAATTTCGCACTGAGGAGAATTTTATGAGTACTAAGCAATTACCTTGGGTTACCGAACCCCAAAAGGTACAAGAATATGCAGAGATTGGGCATCCTAACTATGGAGTGGTGAAAATTCCTCGCTTAGGGTCTTTGACACCAAACGAAGAATTGGCGATCGCCGACTATTACATAGGATTGAAAAACGAATCGCTATCAGAAGCCAAAATTGAAATTGCGACAATCCTCTTGAAATACAGAGTTGATGGCGACTGGACTCGCAACGATACTTTAGAGATTCAGAGCTTCCCTTTAGTTGAAGACCTATACAACTTTGCCAATAACGAACGCAGTCGTTGGGTAGGAAATGCCTACTTGGTTAAGTTTGAGGGAAGCCATGCCTATACCGCCGCTAGAAGTTATGCAGATACTTGTGGTGGAGTGCTAGCAAACCGCCCAGATATTGTCGGCACTTACTTTGTATTCGCAAACCCAGAATCAGTACCTCTGGGGTTTGTCAGTGCTGATTTTACTGCTACTCAAGAATCAAAAAAGTAGAAGCGGTTGACTGGAGTGCTATCTACTGGCAGTTGCGCCATGCTTATCCCGGCGAAGAAAGGTTCAATGCTGAAAATTTTGGCAATCAACCGATTTGGCTAATCGAGCAAGCTGTAGCCCAGATGCGGCAAAGGGAGCTTATTGAGGCTTACCACGCAGCTGCTCCTGTCGCAAGTGTGGGCATGGCAATTTGTTTCCTCAAGGGAGTTAAAGACCCTGACCCCAACTGGTTTAACCCTTATCAGCAAAAGCTACTAAGTCAAAATGCCATTCAAATCATTTCCCAGCCTGCGGCTCAAACATTTTTGGACTTGGCACGCGATCGCTTATTGCCTACTTGGGTAGCTCCATTAGTTGACCTCGACTTAATTAAGGCAGCAGCTTGTGCCTAGTGGGAATGGGGGATGGGGGAGACAGGGGAGTGTGGGGAGAGAGGGGGGATGGGGGAGCAAGATTTCCTCCCACACTTCCCACACCCCCCACACCTCCTTTTCCTCCCACACTTCCCCAGTCCCAATGACCAATGACTAATAACTAATAACCAATGACCAGCGCAGGTACCGTAGATATCCAAATTCGTTTGGCAAGGGAGCAACTTGCTAGGGATATTGCCGAGCTGCGACGCTTGCTTAGCAGTTTGCCGGATGTAGACTTGAATACCGATCCAGCTAGAAGGTCGGCGTCTGCTCTAGAAGCTACTCTTGGCGGTTTGAGTGCCACTGCTGGTATTGCCTTATCTATTGTTGCTGACAAAGCCAAAGAAGCGGCGATCGCTTTCGATTCTGCAAAAGCTAAAGCAGCCACCCTGACTGAAGATAGCAACGGGCTGGCAAAGTCGATGCGGGATCTCTCCGCTGAGTTGGGGTATCAATCTAATTCAACCGACCTACTTAATAGTTCCTACGACGTTTTATCATCGGGCTATTCCAAAACCGCCGACGTTACTAATATTCTCAAAAACTCCACCTACGCTGCAATTGGTGGATTTAGTAATGTCAATACAGTTGCCGACGCAACTACTACAATTCTCAATTCCTATGGAAAGTCAGCCGATAACGCCGCACACATTACCGACGTTTTAATCGCTACACAAAACGCCGGAAAAATAACTGTGGCGCAGTATGCAGGGCTAATCGGACAAGCTGCAACTACGGCAGCTGCGGCTGGGGTCAGCCTGGAAGAATTTTCTGCTTATGTAGCTGGGGCAACTGCCAAAGGTGTACAGGCTTCCAGCGCAGTGGCAGGTATCCGGGCAGCTATTACTGCGATTTTATCCCCGACCGATGTAGCCAGCAGGCTAGCTAAAAGTTTGGGCGTACAGTTCAATGCTGCGGCTTTGCAATCCAAGGGGCTATCAGGTATACTCGCAGACCTCAACGCTAAGGGTGCCGCTACTCCCCAGGTTTTAACTGAGTTGTTTGGTTCGGTAGAAGCTGTGGCAGCGATTATGCCCAGCGCCGGACAAAACGTTGAGTTCTTCAATAAGAACTTAGCCTATATTCAAAACAGTGCTGGGATAGCAAAAGATGCTGCTAATAAAGTCTCAAGCTCTTTTGAAGGTCAACTCAAGCGTTCTGCAAACCAAGTCAACGAAGCCTTTGTTAGTTTAGGACAAGGGATACTTCAGGTTGCCAATCCGGTTGTGACGGCAACTGCTAACATTCTGCAAGCTTTCAACTCTTTGCCCGAGCCAGTCAAGCAAACTTTGGGCGTGACCATCGGCTTAACTGGAGGAATGCTGACACTAGGAGGAGCGATCGCTGCTATTGGGGCACTGACTCCTATAGTTACAGCTGGTTTTACTGCTTCTGCTGCGGCACTAGGGTTGAACACTGCCGCAACATCAGCTAATACCGCCGTCACCACTGCCTCTGCTGCTGTTACGGGAGTATTTACCGCCGAACTTTCCTTGAGTAACTTGGCTCTGGCTGCCAGTACGATTCAATCTGGAGCCGCCACCGCTGCTCGCAATGTGTATGCTGTTGCTACTGGGAGTGCTGCCACTGCCACTCTCGGATTTGCTGGTAAGTTAGCAGTTTTAGCAGGGCAAGCAGCTTTGGTTGGCGGTGCTATTTATGCCGTTTCTGAGGTTTTCAAGCGTTCTGAAGGCGCAAAATTCGGACAAGAAGTTGAGGACAATACCCGTAAAATGCTGGAATTTAAAGCCAGCTTAGAAAAGGGTAATTCTGCACTTGGGGAAACAGCGACCAAAACTGCTACCGCTGCTAGTGGGTTTGACTTGTTGGGGCAAACTCTAGCAAAATCCGGGCCAATTGAAGCAGCACGGGCAGGGTTGGCTCAGTTAGACCAAGCGCTTGGTGGAACTAGCAATGTTACTTCAACCTATGGAAATGAATTAGCTATTCTTACCGCCGAACAACGTGGGAATCAGCTAGCGATGTTTGCTTTAGATAAGCAACTCGACCAAACTGCCAAGACGATGAATGCTTCTAATGACATCTTGGCTAAATATGGTTTATTGACAGTAGATGCCGCCGACAAACAGCGGTTGGGTGCTGAGGGGATTAAGAAATTCAAGCAAGAAGCTTCTGACCAAATTAAGGTATTAGATAACTACATTGATACCCTGAAATCTCAAAAAGCTCCCACCATAGAACAGCAGCAGTTAATTAATGCAAATATTCAGAATTTAGAGGCTCAAAAGCAAGCTTTAAGAAAACGAGTTTTACAAGTTGAGTCTGATACTGATGCCAATAAAAATAATTCTCAATCCTTAAAAGATTTAATTCTTGATGTCGAAGCTTTGGGAAAAGCTTATGATAAATCGTCGAAAGATATTGCTGTTGCTACTGACACTAAAAAGGCAGCTATTAATGAAGAATTAGCTAATGGGGTTATTACCCAAGAACAAGCTAATAGCAAAATACTTGAAGCTGAGAAGAAGGGGTTAGAAGATAGAAAGCAATTAATAGCTACTGAAATTCCCAAATTAGAGGCAGCTAAAGTAGGAGCAAAGCCCGAAGAAGTTGAAAAAGTTAATAATAAAATTAAAGAACTAGAAGGCGAAAGCGCGAACTTGCGATCGCAGATTGCTCAAAATTTAGTTTCTCAAAAAAAAGCAGCCAATGAAGAAGCTCTAAAAAATGAAGATACCGTCGCCAAAGCTTCTGCCAGAAACATTTTAAATATTGAAACTGACAAAATTACTGGCATTCGAGAGTTAGAACTTAAGGGGGTTATTTCCAGCGAACAAGCAGCCCAACAAATAGCCGAAACTAAGGTTGCAAGTATCAAAAGTGAAATTACTTCTGAGGAAGATAAATTAAAACGTGTTAAAGCCTTGAGGGAGCGTAACGCGATTACCGCTCAAGACTTCGCCAAACAGGAAGCAGAAATTAATACCAATCTGAAAAATCTAAAACTCAAAAATATTGAGGAGGAAATACAAGCCGAAGAAAAGGCTCGAGAGCGCGAACTAAAAGCAATTGATAAAGTCAATGCTAGAAAGTTAGCTTCTGTTGATATCAAAACTACCAAAGCAACTGTTAGTGTTAAGAAACAAGAAGCTGATGGCACTGTTGATGCTGAAGCTGCCGCTAAAAAAATATTAGCAATTGAGCAACAAGCTATTGATGAAAAAATTGCTTTAGCCAATAAAGAATACGTTCAAGTTAGTCAGCTAGAAGCTAAAAAACTCGTTACCAAAGAAGAAGCTGCCACTCGACGAGGTGAAATTGAAAAACGAGTAACTGATTTAACTCTTCAGCAGGTTGATAAAGAAGTTGAAGCACGAAAACAAGCCAATGCTGAGATTTTAGCGGATTTAGAACGCACCAATAAAGCGGCTGAAGCTAGTATCACCTTGAGTTATAATCAACGGATTTTGATAGCAAAGCAGGCGCAATTGGCTGCTGGTGATACGGACAAAGCCCGCATTGAAGCTGCCGGACAATTGGCGGCTATTACAAGAGATTCAACCGCGCAACAACTTCAGTTATTAGAAAAACAGGCTGCTGATGTCGATCGGCTGGAAAAAAATAAAGTTATATCAGCTAAAGATGCTGCTGATCGCCGGACTGCTTTAGAAGTACAAATTTCCCAAAAAAATATAGAACTGATAGACCAGCAAATTGGCGAGTTTAATCGGCTTAGAGATGAGGCGATTAAAGGAATTCAAGAACGGGCTGATGCTGAAAAAATAGCTTTTGACCAGACATTGAATTTCTTAGAGCAAGAAAAGGATGCTCGAAATAGTCTGCTGCAAACCTTACAACAAGATAAGGATTTGCTGGAGAGCCAACTTAATCTTCAAAAAGCGATCGCCGGACTCAATGAAGTAAAGGGACAGGGCAAGCTTGCCTCATTGGATCGGGCGGTAGAAGCACGCCGCAAACTTGATAGTGACCCTAATTTAGACCCGGGTGTAGCGTCAGTACTTAATGCTCAATTAAAAGCCTCGGGATTTGCTAACACTTCAGAAGCCGATATTTTAACCGAACGGCGTAAATTACAAAACCAACTCGCCGAAGAACAAAATGCTGCGGCTTTGCGTGAGGAAAAGGCTGCTCGGACTTTATTGGATATTGAATTAAATAGATCCAAATTAACAGCAGAAATTGCCCTTCTCGAAGCTCAAATTCTCGATTCTAAAGCCAGTCAAGCCCAAATTCAAGCTAAGGCAAACTTGGAAAAAGCCCAACAATTGGGCGATAAAAATGCGATCGCTTCAGCTCAATCTGACATAAAAGTTGCAGATTTATCTAAGGAAGTCGCTGCTAAAAGCATTGATGCTGCTAAACGCAGTGTCGAAATGCAAGCTGAATTGGCAGATAATGCCCGCAAGGCGCTCGCAGCACAACAAGAAGGGGCACAAGCACAGCGCGAGGCAGCCCATGCAGCACAAGACCAAGCAGCGGCTTTGGAAATTGCAGAAGCAAGGGCCAAGGAACTTGCCCGAATTGAATCTGCTGCAAAAGCTGAACGTGAATCAGCTGAAAAAGCAGACCGAGAAAGAGAGTCCCAGATCAAAGCAAATCAGGAAAAAGCAACGGCTTCAGATGCAAACGGAACCTCTCCCACATACGTTGCTCCAAAAGAGTCCAAGACCAAGGAGGTTACTCCTCCTAAAAACAGTAATTATTCCAGTCCCGTCAGTCAAAGCGCTGCCCCCGATCCCTTTACTAAACCGCTCTCGGCACGAGATTTGTCACCGCCCAATTTTTCTAATACTCCAATCAACCCCGGTAACGGTTTGGATGACTTGGCAAAATGGAGTAAGCAAATTCAGGGAATGAATAGCGCCACGCCAATAGATTCTAGCAAGCTACAAAACAAAGATGTAGTGACCGAACTCCAAAAAATGAACGGTAATTTAACAGCGATCGCTTCTCGTCCATCTGCACTTAATGTCACCACTGCTAACCCTGTAAGCGATGCCGCAGATATCTACAGCAACGTCTCTAAAAATGCCGTCAGGAGTGCGAATATATGAGCGGTATCACTTTAATATTAGATAGCCTTTGTATTAGTTTTAGCAATTTTCTAGACCCAAAATTCCCCAGAGCTAGAGCTATTGACGGGGGAAAATTAGAATATTCAGCCAATGGAAATGGCATTGGCGATGGGCCAGTTTTTGAGCAACCGCATCTGTGGACTTTCAGCGTTTACTGTACAGAACAGGATATGCGTATCCTGGGGGCAATGTATCATGAATCCGACGCAAGACGCAGGCAGTTACCTCAAACAAATACTGAAATTACTTTAATTGATAAGGTGCGAGAGTATCAGGAGCGATCGCCCAGAACTAGGGTAATTGCTCCCGGTACTAGCGAGGTAATGGTGGGTGCAAGCCACGTTTCCTATTTTGCTCAATTTCACGTCTGGTTTGTTGGGGAACCAGAATTTGACAAGGCAGGAGATAAAAGAATCGCTCACCTTTCTTTTCAGGAAATAGAGAAATTTGCAGTGTGAAGAGGAGCAGGAAAATTTTCCTGAATATTATCCAGACAAATAGTTACAAAAAACCTAAATTGCTATCTTATGAATCTTGTAAGTTTCAAATGTCACTTAAAAGTTACAATTGAAAAGAAGCGTTTTGCGCCATTTTATGCCAAAAGTTAAGTTAAAACCTAACGATATCGACGAGTCGAAGTTGCTGACTTTAAAACAGGTACACGACGAGATGGGAAAAGGATATAGCCCAAGAACTATTAGAAGGAAAATTGCTGATGGCATTTACAAGCAAGGCACTCACTACTTTCGCACTGGCGGTACAGAGGGAATCATCAAAATCTACCTGCCTGCAATTAAACAAGACCTGATCGAAATAAATAGTTAAGTCTTGAAAGTGGAGGTACGAATATGGCAAAAGGATTTGGGCAACCTCAACTGTCCAAACTCGGAAAGCTTGTTGAATATGCAGTCGGCTACTGTCAACAACGCAGCCCAGAAAAATTGGACAGTATTTTTGATAATGCACCTTCGAGTATCAGCCAACAAGTAATGATAGGCGTTTTTGCTGCATTGGAGAAAGATATTGACACCCAAGGTTGGTTTTGTGGCTACATAGCGTCAGAAATCAACCGTACTGAAGACAACCAAAAGCCCTATCATCCGATTGCAGGACTTAGCAAAACTCTGATTACATTGGGAATAAAACCATTCGCTGATTTCTTGCCTTATCCAGGCTGCCGCATTGTCGTACTCAATTCAAAAAAGTTTGATTCGTTGCCAGAGAAAGTTAGAGATTTGGTGCAGCAAGCCTTTGAAGTAGTTGAACGTTCTCCACTTGAAGCTCACCAAATAAATAATGCTCTGATGCAAGAACTGAATGTGCTTTAAAGCAAATCCATATAAACGGCGAATTCAGCCTGAAAGCCTTTTTTCATCGGTCAGAAAGTGCTTAAGAGCAAACCGTAAGTTTTAAGTAGGGGGTAATGGTCTATCAACCTTGGCGATCGCCCTTTGATAGTCAGCTAAATAAACTGATTCGTCGAACCAGGCTCGGTACACTTGTAAATGCACCGAGAGAGAATGTCCCATGAATTTTGCCGCCCGATCGGGAGCGATATTGAATTCAAAGCAGCGGCGGGCGTAGCAGTGTCTGAGGTTGTAAGCACTAAATGGCGCTTTGCAGTCAAAGAACCAGCCAGAAACTTTAGTGCCGATTTTGGAATTTGTAAAGCTGGTGTCGATGTTCGGCAAGCAAACATTTTGTAAGCTCCAAGACTCTGCCCACTCAGGATAGAGTGGGACGATAATCCGCTTGCCTGTTTTGCCAGCTTCAAGGCGAATTGTAGGGAAATCTGCCATCGAAAGCCGAAACGGTTCGTAGTTCCTCAGTCCGTAAGTTGCAAGCATCCGCACGACCCACTGCCAGTTAGGGTCTTGAATGCTGTTGCAAAAATCAAAAATTTCTAGATCGCTAGGAAGAGTACGCGGATCGACAGATTTGGCTGAATAATTGCCAGTAAGTTTTTTGATTTCTTCCCTGCCTTCTAGTCCAGCAAATTCTGCCAACTTGTAGCAGTAATCGCAAGCTCGCTTCCTGGGTCTGCTGTCTGGCTCGGTCGTTTCGATGTAGTCGAGCAAAACTTGGAGACTCAGCGGCTCGTCTTGCCGCAGTTTGGAGAAGACCAAGCCGTGGTCTTTTTTCCAGTTCCCCTCTCTATCTGGCGTTTTTTTGACTCGCCGCCAGTAGTTTTTTTCGTACTCCGCGCACCAGTCTCGCACCTTACGGGCCTCGATTCTGGTGGGAGCAACCTTATCTAAATCAATCCATTCTGCCCAATCAAAAGTTCCTGCAAGCAGCTGAGCAGTAAGTAAATGAGCTTTGGTAACGGCGTATTGTATTCCCTTCTCAGAAGCGATCGCATTCTTCCCTAAGGACACGAACTGAGAATAATCTTTATCTTTGGCAATGTGTGGTTTAGGTGGTAGCGTTCCCCTTAACCACAGGTAATTGACTCTTCTATGTATTATGACTTTTGCACACTTCTTTTTCAGTTGCTCGTTCGCTTGCTGAATCTTCTTATCTAGTGGATCGTCCATGCCAAAACGTAACAAAAAATGTGACAACTTTTGTCATAATACGACAAAAAATGGCAATGTTTGGCAAGGCAAAAAGCAGTTAATTGACTGCTAATTTTTACCCCAGTTTTACCCCAAAAAAGTAAGGGACGAGCGCCAAACCCGTCCCTGCAATGCTTCTAATGCTTGATTTCCTTAAAGGCGACACCCGGATTTGAACCGGGGGATAAAGGTTTTGCAGACCTCTGCCTTACCACTTGGCTATGTCGCCACACCAATGAATTACTATGTTACCAATCTTTTATCTAAATTTCCATCCTTTGAGTGAATAAATTTTCTAGTTTTTGACTAGGCTAGAGATTATATACTAGCTGAGTGCAATCAATACATCATAAGCCCAATACAGTATTTAAAAGACTCAGTTAGTAGTTGTCTATTAATTATGATTATGCGATCGCAACTGCTACAAGCAAGGTATGAGTTTTAATTCCTCACTCCTCACTCCTAGCTGGTTATACTTTCACTTCATCAGCAAAATTACTCCACCGCAGAAAGTGAAATGGCCCGGCTATAGAACCCCAGAGACGTTCATCGGTGTCTAAGTCCCTTCCCCGGTCGAGACTGAAAAATTCTTTAGCGTCAATCTCAAATTCGTTATCAAGATAAGTATTTTTACCATCACGAACGACAATACAGCCTTTACCAGGTTCAACCTTCCCTTTGAAGCTATCACCTGTCCACTCTACAACCATATTGCAACCTGACATTTTTTCTAATTGATCGACGGATAAAACTTTTAGACGTTCCGGGTCACGGGATGCGCCGTAAAATTTTTGTTCTTCTTTGAGTGTGTAGTGTTCGATGATAATGTGGTTATCTGACTCGATCAAGTTCATCACCCGCATTCGGTAGGGTTGATTGAGCATGAAATCATAAGCTTGTTCGAGAAACAAGCTGACGCCTGAGAACAATTCCCACGGTAAAGGACGGATACAAACACGAATGTGGGCATAAAAAGGCGGATTTTCAAAAGCTTGTTCTTGATTGCTAAAGTCAGCGGACATCCAGCGGGCTAAAGTTGCTATATCAGTAGAATGAGTCATTACAGATAAACAATTAGTTGTTTAAAAATTATCTTGAAGTATTGTAGACCTTGCTAATGGTGGAATGGCAAGTAAAGAGTGGGATAATTGTTAATCTTTTATGCGTCAAACAAGTTGGCAGGGTTGAGAGCAGGAAATAGTAAGTTATGGGAGATTAACATAAATATCAATGCCCAATGCCCTGTTTAGCCAATTTCCGATTCAAGAAGGTAAAGTTACTATGCTACAGCGCTTAATTATCATTGTTACTATTAGTATACTTTTTAGCAGTTCTTTGGCGCTAGCAGAAACTAAAAAGCCCAAACCACCAGATAAATTTCCTCCTAGTCCGCTAGAATTTACGACACCCGATCCACTTTTACCACGATCGCCCAAGGATAAAAAGCCGTTACCCTTAACTCCCCAAGAACGGCAAAGGTTAGAACCAGCATTAGATGAGTTAAACCAACAAGCTGCGGCGAAACTGGAAGCAGGGGATGAGATGGCGGCCTTTGAAATTTGGAACCGAGAACTCCGCTTGCGGCGCTTTTTGGGTTCTTTAGCAGAAGTGCAAGCATTATCACGAGTCGGTGCGATCGCTTGGAATCAAAATGACCGTCAAGAAGTAGTATATATTACTCAACGATTGCAAGCAATTCAAAAGCAAACCCAACAAGAGAAAAAATCTGGTGAAATTGATTTAGAATTATGGCGAGCGCTAGGTCAAGCTTACCAAAATGTGCGATCGCCTAAACAGGCTGTGGAAGCTTATAACCAAGTTTTGCTAGCTGTCCGACAACGAAAAGATACCGCAGCATTAGTAGAAACTCTCAAAACAATTGGAGAATTGCATCTGAGTTGGTTTGATTATCGTCAAGCTGCACCAGTCTACGAGGAATTGTTGAGTTTAGATACCTCCCAGGGGGGATCTGTAAACGAGGTCACATATCTGCAACAATTAGCAGAGATTTACGCGCAGACACAACAACCGCAACAGTCAATAAATGTGCTTAACCAATTAGTACAAATTTACACTAATGAAAATAATCTCATTAAAATACCAGATTTAAAGCTAGCGATCGCTTCAGATTACGAATCTCTAGGAAAGACAGATCCTAGTTTACTGGTAGAGGCTTTTAAGAATTATCAAGAAGCTTATACCACTGCTTGGCAATTACAAGAGTTTGTTCGTGCTGGTGAAGCTTTGCAGAAGATAATTGCATTGTACCGTTCCCAAGGACAAATAGATGAGGCTTTAGAGGCTAGCCAAATTCTTGTAGATACACAAACCCAAGCCGCCAACTTTTACGAGGTAATGCAAGCTTATGACGAAATTGGGCAATTGTATTTACAACGCAAACAATATCCTCAAGCACTAACAGCTTTTCAAAAAGGGTTACAACTGGCGCAACAACTCAAACATCAAGAAGTATACTTTACCGAGCAAATTAAAAAAGTCCCAAAAGCAAATTTTTAATCAAAATTCACTTGTGATAATTCAGTTGGGTATTCGAGTCCAATTCTCTCTCATTGTATGAAAGAGGAAAGAATTGTACTGAATTCAAGCGAGAACCGCTATATTGTTTCTCAATCACATAATTATTTTGTATTGCTATACATAAAGTAACTGGTTAAAAATTTCGTTTGCTGTCAAAGTATTGAGAAGAATTGCTATCCTTTCAGCAATTTCATAGGGATTTCTGCGTTTAGCAATCAAAATACCTGCATGAGATTGATGATTTATTAAATAGTTTGTATGTAATTTCTCAAAATCAAGTCGGTTGTGGGTTAATATACAACGTTCAACAGATACAGCAAAAGCGAGTTGTTTTTTATCTGAAGCTAGCACAGTATTGATTGAACAGCGATCGCTTAAAATTAGTAGATTGCAAATATCGCCTAGACTCGCTCTTTTAATTACAAATTAATTTTTTAGCCAATCGCCACAACAGAGAAAACGGTAAAATTAATATCGTCTTTAATATTTGTACAAACTTTCGTTTGTGGGCTGTTTTTCTCCTCTGCTCCCCTGCTCCCCTGCTCCTCTGCTTTTTGACTTTCTGTCGCTACCCAAATAACTAAATCCCAAAGAATCTGTATAGGAGAAAATAAACTCAAAAATATTCCTAATTGTTGCGCCAGTGGGTCAAGTTCTGACCAAGTTAAAGCAAAGGCGGCTTTGACTCCCAGTTGAGTTGAGTTGAGAGTTTCCCGGTCTTGTAAAGCTTCTTCTGCTAATTTACGTTCTTGCAATCGCCCAAACATTATATCTAAAGATATGTCCGGGTCGCGTAGCAAATAACCTCCAACTAACTCTATCCCTAAAGGCAAATATTCCAGACATTCACATATTGCGGTTGCGGCTTGCAGTTGGTTTTCAACTCGCTTATCTGTTTCTCCCAACAATTGTTTTAACAGTTCTAAAGCTTTGCCTGGTTCTTTTTGCGGCGAGAGAACATCTAAGAGAATCTCGTGAATAAAATTCGGGTCTAAATGTTGCGGTCGAGTAGTAATTAAGACTTGGAAGCGGTTATCATTGGGAACGACTTGGCGGAGGTTGTCTAAATCAGTTACGTCATCGAAGACGATTAAAATCGGCAAGGGAGAGTTAGGATATCTAGACCAACACCAGGCGACTTGTTCTTGAAGGCTTAAAAGTCTGCCTGTTAATTCTTGGGGAATCTCCAAACCAAACTGCAACCGGAAAAACTCTAAAACTTCGGCGGCGAGATTAGTTTCTCTGTCGTTAAACCAGGCAATGCCCCCATAATCTTGTTGATATCGTCTGGCGTATTGGGTAGCTAATTCAGTTTTGCCCACACCACCCATTCCGGCTATTGCTACATAGTCTTTGCGCTGCAAGTCTTCATGCAGCATTGTCAGTTCTGTTTCTCGCCCGACGAAATGAACGGAACCGCGAGGGATAGATTTTGTGGGAGTTAACTGTTTCTGCCCTTCAATAATTTGAGTGCCAATGTTAACTTGAGAACCAGGGGCAGCAAAAGCACCAATTTTTTCAGCAAACTTGCCAGAGTCTTCAGGCATACATAGTTAAATCTAACTGTTCACGATAACTGAAACACCTCTCTCCGAAACGGCTACGTGTACACACAAGTCTGAAATAGTTGACTCCACTTTTACCCCTCCCTAACCCTCCCCTTGGAAAGGGGAGGGAACTAGATTTGTTTTTCCCCCCAATACATCGGGGGGATTAAGGGGGATAATTCGACTTGTGTGTACACTGTAGCCCTTGTAGGGAAGGGGCTGGAGGTTAGGTAACACGATAAATGACTTAAAAGGATTGATTTTGAATATTTCCTGTTCCACCAGGCATTACTACCTGACCAATTTTATCTGCCAGTTTCTCTAGATTAGGCATAGCCAGAATTTCAGCCAATTTAGGATTTGGTTCTGCTTTAGCTGCTTGTGCCAATTCTTGCATAGCTTGAGCCACTTCTGGATTAGCTTTAGCAGCCGATTCTACCTCTAGTACAGCCTTGCCATAATCGAGTGGTTGCTCTGGTGCTTTCCCTATAGCAACTACAGTATGGGGAGACTGCTTATTGAGGGTGACGAGAAACTTACCAGTCTTATCCAATAAAGTTTCTGTTAGCTTTTCGGTGGTTTTTTCTAAAGCTTTGGTAGCTATTATAGTGCTAACAGCGATCGCCGCAGTTTCAAGTATCATATCTGCCTTGACTAAGTGTATCCTACTTACTTATAAACACACTGCCTTTGTTCTAAATTCCGCATGTGGTATAAATACCTGAAAAATATTGTAACAAATGTGTTTGTCATCAAATAATTTGCCTGTAAATAATACTTGTACAGATGTTGCATTGCAATCTCTATATATCTGAATCATGACTTCTTTTACAAAACAGTATGAAAAGTACCAGAATTCTTACACGCTTTAGATTAAATTGACAAATAATAAAGTACTAGCGTAATCCGATTTAATTCCTGAATTTACTTGTGTGAAAAGGGAATAGAGAACAGAAAGCAGGAAACATAAAAGAAGGGATAGATGTGTCCTGAGTCTTGTTCAAAAATTAAATATGAGTCTCATATAGCAGTTCTAAATCATTTTGAAAATATTGCTGTAATTGGTTGTTAAGAGCCAGTTGCTACCCTTAGGGTTCCGCGTTAGCGGTACAACTCTTGGAAAATACGCAACGCCCTGGCTCCTGTTAACAGTTAACAGTCAACAGCCATCAATGATGTTTTCAGTTTCTTATTTAGGATTGCTATATAAGTTAAGAAGTTTAGACAATCAATTCACATCAAAATATTTCAAGGTTTATTGTCATTTAGTAATAAATCTATCGTTGTTAGCTGAATCAGTAATTTTTTATATCAAAAAATTACGCCAAAATAACAGTAGATTATAGATACTAAATGGCTTATTACAGGCTATTATAAAAATGTAAATCAAACAGATGAATAATAGTCTGAAAGATTCTTTGCGTAAATCATAAGTATTTTCCTTCTGTGCTAAAACCATAACTTTTTGTCAGCAACTAAGTAAAATACAAGTGGTAAATTATGAAAAACTTAGCTGGTAAGACAGTCGTTTTAACCGGGGCTTCTGGTGGTATTGGAATACATATTGCTCGTGCTTTGGCAAAAGAGCAAGCAATTGTAGTTGCAGTTTCTCGTTCACCAGAAAAGCTAGAGGAAATATGTGCTGAAGTAAAAGCTTTAGGTGGTAAAGGTATCAGCGTTCCATTTGATATCAGCAAAGTGGAAGAATTACCAGCTTTAGTACAACAGATTCATCAAGTAGCAGGTCAAATTGATATTGTGATTAATAATGCTGCTATCGAAAAATACCGACCTTTCCAGGATTATTCATTAGGAGATATTCAATCTATATTAACAACCAATCTAATTGCAGGAATGGAATTAACCCGCTTGATATTGCCAAGTATGATAGCTGGCAATAGCGGACATATAGTGAATATTGCCTCTGGTTCTGGTAAAAAGGGAGCGCCTTACAACAGCATTTATTCAGCCAGTAAAGCTGGTTTAATTATGTGGACTGATTCGCTACGGCAAGAACTAGCTGATAGCAATGTCGGTGTATCGGTGGTATGTCCAGGATATACATCAGCTGGAATGTTTCTAGCATTTGGACTACCTGCTCCCAGTTTAGCAAGGGTTTCGCAACCAAGCGAGGTAGCGATCGCAGTTTTGCAAGCCATTAAGCAAAACCTACCAGAAGTCATGCTAGATGGAATTCTTACAAAACTTCTGTTTTCCAACATACAACTTTTTCCCAAATTTGGAGATACAGTTTATCAGTTGATTGGTTTAACAAAGTTGAACAGAACCTGCGCCGAAAATAAAATGCGCGGTTCATGAATTCTCCTTTGGCTGAAACTATTTATCATCAACAGCGGTCTCAGCTTTAATTTTTACCAAAACGGTACTTAATCACGATAATTCGTAATTAATTCTAACTATTAATTACGAATTATCAATTAAGTACCTTGCTTCTCACTATACTCATATACAGAAGCAAGGTACACGTAGCATCTCGTAGCTAAGGCGAGTATTACGAATTATTTTGATTATATAGAGTAACAAATGACTGATACTCATTACGATGTGATTATCATTGGTACAGGTGCTGGTGGTGGTACTTTAGCTTATCGCTTAGCAGCAAGTGGCAAGAAAATTTTAGTATTAGAAAGAGGTAGTTTCTTACCCAGAGCAAAAACTAATTGGGATTCCCAAAAAGTTATGCAAAAAGAATGCTATCGCGCTGATGAACTGTGGTATGACAAAGATGGGAAAGCAATTCGTCCACTAACTCACTATTATGTTGGTGGTAACACTAAAGTTTATGGTGGTGCGCTATTTAGATTTCGAGAACAGGATTTTAAAAAGGTTATTCATCAAGGTGGTATCTCTCCAGAATGGCCACTAAAGTATCAGGACTTTGCTCCGTATTATGACCAAGCTGAAAAACTTTATGAAGTACATGGTAAGCGAGGTTTAGATCCTACTGAACCACCAACTAGTGAAGATTATCCCTTTCCACCAGTTAGCCATGAACCATACATTGAAGAGATTAATTATGCTCTAAAAGATAAAGGTTTACATCCCTTTTATTTACCCCTTGCTATCAAACTTAATGAAGTTAATCATTATTTAAGTTCTTGTATTCGTTGTAATACTTGTGATGGCTTTCCATGCTTAATTAATGCTAAAGCTGATGCTGAAATTAACGCTATACGTCCAGCAATGGCACATGCAAATCTGACATTAATTACCGAAGCAAAAGTTTTACGTTTGCACACTAATGTATCAGGTAAAGAAATCACTGGTGTGGAAACAGAAATAGCAGGTAAGTGTCAAATATTCTCTGGGGATATCGTAGTTGTAGCTTGTGGTGCAATTAACTCCGCAGTATTGTTGCTCAAATCTGCCAATGACAAGCACCCTAATGGATTAGCAAATAATTCTAAATTAGTAGGGCGCAACTACATGATACACAAGCTTGGGGTGGTTATGACTTTGACTACAAAACAAAATCCTACTCTTTTCCAAAAAACTTTAGCAGTTAATGATTTTTATTTTGGAGAAAAAGATTTTGCTTACCCAATGGGCAGTGTGCAATTACTTGGTAATGTCAATAAAGATAAAATTACTGCCTATGGGCCACCTTTAATGCCCGGTATAATATCTCAAGCAATAGCAAATCATTCTGTTGCTTGGTTACTGATGACTGAAGACTTACCAGATACCAACAATCGCATACGCTTACAGGGCACGCAAATTGTTATTGATTATAAAAATAACAATGATATAGCATTTAATCGTTTAAACAAGCGCTGGATTGAAGTTTTAAAATCAATTGACCGACGCCATCAAAGTAGACAATTTTCATTACATATATTACAAAAAACAACCTTGAAAGAGGTTGCACATCAGTGTGGTACTTGCCGTTTCGGTGAAGATCCAAAAACTTCAGTATTAGATATCAACTGCCGCACTCATGATATTGATAATCTTTATATCGTTGATAGTAGTTTTTTCCCGTCTAGTAATGCTTTGAACCCATCATTAACAATTATTGCCAATGCGTTACGAGTTGGAGATCATCTACTAAAAAGACTCAAATAATTAGTTAGCCGAAATTAAATATATATAGCAATCCTAAATGATATCATGTCCGGTTGAATAGTTATGATATCTGTGAGGGTCGGTAATGGGTAATGGCTAATGGGTAATGAGTCAGAAAAACACAACTGTTCACCTATCACCCATTACCAATTACCAAAAAGACCAACCATATTGTAAGTAATTAGCCGGACTTGATATGAGAAGGTGAAAAATATTAGTTAAGATATTTATGTCTGAATTTTATTTAGTTTGAAAGATATTTTGTACCATTTTTTTGTCTGCATTCGCCGCCGCTCTATCTAACTCTGTAATTTCGCTAGCGTCCAGTTTCCAACCCAACGCACCAATATTTTCCCTTGCTTGTTCCACACTCTTTGCTCCAGGGATAGGAATGGTTCCTTTACAGATGCACCAGTTAATTGCTACCTGTGACATGGTTTTGTTTCTGGACTCTGCCACTGCTTGCAAACATGCTAAGAGCGATCGCACTCCTGGTAAAATCTGTCTAAAAAGCAGACCTCGGATACCTTTGGGTAAAGAACCTCCAACAAAGTATTTTCCTGTGAGTAGCCCCAAAGCCAGAGGACTGTAAGCAATCAACTTGATTCCCAACTCATCGCAAACATCTTTGAGTTCGAGTTGGGTAACAGGATATGTAGATAGCAGAGAATATTGAACTTGCAGAGTAGTGATGGGAACGCCTCGCTGGGCAAACTTTTTTTGCACTTGCTTGAGCCGTTTCGGGCCGTAATTGGATAGTCCTACTCCCTTAACCAACCCTTGCTTATAGACATCGGCCAGACCATCCAATAACCGCCCTTCTTGCCAGGGAGCATAATTTGCTGTAGACCAGTGCATTTGTACTAAATCAACATTTCTTCCCAGACGTTGAGCAGATGACTGACAAGCCCTTACCATTGACTGGCGTGTCCATCTCCACGGGTAAGCAGCAAGCTTAGTAGCAATACAAATATTTTCTTGATTGGAACCTACATATTCTCGGTTAAATCGTCCTAAGAGTAGCTCACTTCGACCATTCAATCTCCCAGTTCCATAAGAATCACCTGTATCAAATAAAGTCACACCGTTGTTGACACAAAGGTTAAACACGGCTTGCAACTGGTCATCCATACTTTCGTCATATCCCCAAAGCAATTGATTGCCCCAGGCCCAAGTCCCGCAGCCCATGTTTGGCAGGAAGAGTTTTTGGAGAGTCTGCATGTTTTGCTCTCTATAGATTGCCTTAACAATTATCAGGCAATTCATTGCAACTAAGCGAAAACACTCGCACAGACTTATAATCTAATTGTGGAAACTTCTACGCTGCTTATGCTTAGCGATCGCTTTGCGTTTGCGCTTTTGCAGGGGCGTTTCAAAATGGCGATGCTTTCTGATATCTGGAAAAATTCCTGCCTTAGACACTTCTCGCTTAAATCTACGTAAGGCTGATTCTATTCCTTCATTTTCGCCTACGATTATTTGGGTCATATTATATTCCTACTAAGTTTGCTTGATTAATGTATGTAGTAAGCACTTTGTTTGACAGGAGCGTAAAAAAAAGCAGACGCCTTGTCTGCCCTCAAGACCTTAGAGTTAAATTCTGGCGTTGCAGACCTTAATAGCGTCGAGAGTATCCACCACCACCACCACTATTATTTCCTCGTCTACCACCAAAAGAACCTCCATCTGTCTTTGGTTTAGCCTTATTCACTTTTAAGCTCCGACCCATCCACTCAGCGCTATCAAGGGCTTCAATTGCTGCTGCTTCTTCAGCGTCTGTTTCCATTTTTACAAAACCAAAACCCCTTACCCGTCCTGTTTCTCGGTCGATAGGCAATTGAACATCCTTTACAGTTCCATATTCTGAAAAGACTTGCCTGAGGTCATCTTCTCTAACCTCATAAGATAGATTGCCGACATAAATTGACATAAAATGTCTCCAGAAGCATGGGAGTGCAGAGATTTATATCCGGAGATGTCTGTAATACAAGTATTTATAATAACAAACTACACAGCCGAATTTAATCTTCCTTTGACACTTTAACACAAATTCAAAGGTGAATGTTCTTAAGCAACAGAGGGAGTGGGGAATCGGGTAAGCACGGAGGTGTGGGAGGAGAAGGAGGTGTGGGAGGATGGGGAAGAAATCTTGCCCTCCTCTCTCCCCACACTCCCCACACTCCCCTCTCTCCCCACATTCACCCTCACAGGTACATCTGTAGCGTAAAATTAATTTTCATCCGGTATTTGCTAATCCGTTGACGCCATGTATTGCGACTACCTTATCCAAATCCTGACTGCCCGTGTGTATGATATTGCCCAGGAAACACCACTGGAATATGCCCCAAATCTGTCTGCACGGCTAAATAATCAACTTCTGCTAAAACGCGAGGATATGCAGTCAGTATTTTCCTTTAAATTGCGGGGTGCTTATAACAAGATGGTGCAACTGTCACCAGATCTATTGGCACAGGGTGTAATCGCTGCGTCTGCGGGAAACCATGCTCAGGGGGTCGCTTTAGCAGCTGGGCGTTTGGGAACGAGAGCGATTATTGTTATGCCGATAACCACACCTCAAGTTAAAGTGGATGCAGTTAGAAGTAGGGGCGGAGTAGTTGTATTACATGGAAATACCTACGACGATGCTTATAGTTATGCCCGTCAATTAGAAGCCGAAAAAGGGTTAACCTTCATTCATCCCTTTGACGATCCCTATGTAATTGCTGGACAAGGAACAATCGGAATGGAAATTTTACGCCAACATCAGCAACCTATCCATGCGATTTTTGTAGCCATTGGCGGAGGCGGATTAATTTCTGGAATTGGAGCTTATGTCAAACGGTTGCGTCCAGAAATTAAAGTAATTGGTGTTGAACCAGTCGATGCTGATGCGATGTCTCAATCTTTAAAAGCCGGACATCGGGTGCGCTTATCCCAGGTGGGGTTATTTGCCGATGGGGTAGCGGTACGGGAAGTAGGTGAAGAAACCTTCCGTTTGTGTCAGCAGTATGTAGATGAGATTATTTTAGTAGGTACGGATGATACTTGTGCGGCGATTAAAGACGTGTTTGAGGATACGCGATCGATTTTAGAACCAGCAGGTGCATTGGCGATCGCAGCTGCTAAAGCCTACGCAGAACGAGAACAAATCCAGGGAAAAACCTTAATTGCTGTAGCTTGTGGTGCAAACATGAACTTCGATCGCCTGCGCTTCGTAGCAGAACGGGCAGAGTTGGGCGAACGCCGCGAAGCTATCTTTGCAGTCACAATTCCTGAGGAACGCGGCAGTCTTCGTCAATTTTGTGAACTGATTGGCAAACACAATCTCACCGAGTTTAATTATCGCATTGCCGATGCCAAAACAGCCCATATTTTCGTCGGTGTGCAAATTCAAAATCGTGCCGATGCTTCAAAAATGGTAGAAACCTTTCAAGCTCATGGATTTGAAACCCTTGATTTAACGGACGACGAACTCACTAAATTACACTTGCGGCACATGGTAGGTGGGCACTCTCCCCTTGCTTACAATGAATTGCTCTACCGTTTTGAATTTCCCGAACGTCCTGGTGCATTGATGAAGTTTGTTGGTTCTATGAGTCCTAACTGGAATATCAGTCTTTTTCACTACCGCAACAACGGCGCAGATTACGGGCGAATCGTTGTTGGTATCCAAGTTCCTCCCTACGAAATGCAAGAGTGGCAAGCGTTTCTAGATACCCTTGGCTATCGCTATTGGGATGAAAATAGGAATCCGGCATATAAGCTGTTTTTGGGGTAAGTGGGGAGTGGGGAGATGGGAGAGACAGGGAGACAACAAACACAAGGAGAATAACTCCCAACTCCTAACTCTTCACTCCTTCAGTCAATAGGAGCCAGTGCGTTGAACGGGTTCCCCGGCTTGTACCCCTTCGGGGAAGCAAGCTACGCGTAGCGTCTCCGACAGGAGAAGCAACTGGCTCTCAACACTCAACACCCCCAATCCCTAATTCCGATAACTACCTTCCGATATCATATTGGAGTCCCAGGTGTACAAGCCGATTTGATCGGGAACCTTAGAAAATCTCCCTGTCCGATAGCCTCTGGATAATTCATTCAGCACCTTATTTTTAATCTCTCGAAGTTCCTGAGAACTTAGTTCCCCGTAAATTCCGGTGATTACTTCAGCGACGGTAAAAACTTTACCTGGATTTTGTTCAAAAAGAGAGGTAAGAGCATCAATTAAGAATTGACCTTCAAAACCTTTGAGCATTGGTACTGTTTTTGCTTTTGGAGGTACGAAAGCTTTCTTCTTTTTGTTTTTGATACTCCTAGAAGCACCATTGCCATTATTTGAGGTGACTAAACTTAAATCCAGAGTATAACAACCAGGTTCTTCGGGAATAATTACCCAGTAGCTCCTTTCTCTGCCTTGGGTAAGGGAAGATTGAACTCTACCTTTAACTACTTTAAACAGATTAGGATCTAAGTCTCCATAAAGCGATCGCACAATGAAATCGATATGACATACAGTACCTGCCTGCTCTTGCAATAACTGCTTTATGGCTTCCATTCGAGACAGAGATTGATACTGAGGTAGCATGGGGATTTCCGACACCTTGGCTGAGTTATCGTTGTTCTCTGTAGGTGCTTGTATTGGCGATGTAGTTGGAGGTTGATTTGCTTTTGTGTCAACAACACTAAAGGAATTATTGACTTCAACATTGTCTAAGTCTTTTTCTTCTGACTCTATAGACTCAACTAAGTTGATTGGAGAGATGTCCTCATGGGGTGATAAAAAGCGCACAGAGCCTTCTGGGGAAGAGTTGGAGGTTTCATCCACTGCCTCAAGTCTTGATATATGCTTGTTAGCATCAGAAAAAGACCAGTTAGATAACAACGCTTCTACATGATCTAGTTGCGATCGCGCTTCCACGAATAAACGTTCGTACTCTTGTGTAAGGCGAGCATAATAGTCTCGTAATTCCAATAATGGCGAGAGAAACGTGCCCGGAGGTGGTTCTAGTTGTCCTTTTGAATTCATAACGCTTCAATCAATTTAAATCGGTGTCACTTTTGTAAGACATTGGTCTGGGTTTAGCTTTGTGAGATGCTGGTTGGGATTTCTTCGGTGGTTGGGGAGGGCGACATCTCTCACAATATAAAGGTCGAGGCCCATAAGTTTCACGTTTTGTTACCTCGTTACACTCTTTACAGACAAACTGGAAAACACGAGTGTGAATCTCTCTTTTGTGCGCCCTGACAGTATATTCCCTAACATCAATGAATTTACTTGCCATAATTAGGAATGAATTTCCTTCGTATCAATGTCCTATCAATATAGCTATTCAAGCAAATGAAACTGCATCAGTGTGTGTTTATGTAGAAGTTTTATTCAAATCAATCAATTTGATGCCAAAGACAAGGTATGAATATTGCTTGGCAGCAAATTCTGAGTTAGCCTTGACTATCCCTTGAGCATATAGTTGGTGACGAGCAAACACGAGATCGCCATTTTTAATAGTGCTCGATTTGAAAAATAATTCCTACTGCCTGTAATTAGGTGATTTTGCCTGAAGTGATGTACTGGCGATGGAGAGTGGGTAATCTTCAACTAAAGTACAATCCTTCTCAATAACCCAATGCAGTAAACAAAGCACTAGATCATCAGATAATCTTGCCTACCAAAACAAGGCTAGCATGGACTCGTTTAATTGGATAAGACTACACTTCCACAACAGTATCTTGAAGACCTTTTCGGGCTGCTCGAACAGACTGTAAAAATCTTACCAAACTATCCCCACTTCAACCCCTAACTTTATTCATATACATCTAGACATAGCAAATTTTCAAAGCCCTAATTTGGGAATTTAGGGACGGGTAAGTGCGAAATTCTTTACTTACATTTTCATAAATTGAGAAATAAAATTATTGCCGATGTATTTAATTGCCCATGATAAAATTACGCCATTTATAACCCTTCTTCCTTCTGGTAGAGGGATATCAATCGGCAAAATCATTTTTGTATAAGGAACAACCGCCTCCTGATTTTTAAGAGGCGGTAATTATCGCTAATCAAGGCATGACCAAAAATTTAAAAGCCCCGAATATTTACTTATCAAATTCTTCGTCTGTACTTCAACCAGTAGTAAGCTGCCCTTGCATCTAATGCAGCACATTTTTTCGGGTTGACTGTTGAGTATTAACTGTCAGTAGTCAACCAACTTAGGAAGTAATTGTTGTAATTTAAAGGCCTAATAGGATGTTAGCGTGAATATTTATCATTAAGATAAGGTAGGAGGCAGTTCTTGCTGGATACAGAAGGGAAGAGGGTTTTAGCGTATTTTATTTTTCTTTACATAGTCTGATTTTTTCACGTCGTTCTATTTAGCTTATAATTGGCTTTTTTTAGTTTAGAGTAGTCATACTGGTGGCTCACTGCGCGCTACAAATGAAATAAACACTTTCATTCCCGATATTTCTTGAAACAACATTACTTGTTATCGACAAAATCGGCATCAATCACATCTTCAGTGCCCCGGTCTTGTTGTTCGCCACTCGTGTTGCTCGCTGGTTGGGCATAAGATAGCACCACCCACTTGCATTAAAGCTTGTTGTAACTCACTAGATAGAAATTTAATGCGATCGCTGTTATCTTGGTTAATTGCCTGCCATAAATCATTTACTAGTGCTTCAAATCGAGAGCGATCGCTTGCACTCACCTGATTGCTCATATCTTGCACCTAACCGAATAAAGCCGTAAAAGGTTAATAAAAAGCGCAAACTACAACAGTAGAGCCAGAAACTTACTTAGAGTAAGTATA
>JBALDB010000033.1:0-93225 GCA_036918135.1 Nostoc sp. | reverse complement strand
TGCTTATACCTATTTGCCTAAAAAACCCTCGATTGACATTTACCCAAAAGATTTGCCTGCACTACCTCCTACCATTTTTTAGTTCCGTCGAACTCCTGTTAATCATAAACAATCTCCCTTAGTCACCTTTTACCTTTAAAAAATAAAAAAGGCGGGCTTTGCTGCCCACCCTACAAAATTTTGAGAATATTCTGTTGCTATTAACCCAATAATTGCTTAGCTTTAGCTAATACATTATCAACGCTAAAACCAAACTTCTCTAAGCAAACACCACCAGGAGCGGAAGCACCAAAGCGATCGATGGTAACAGTATCGCCTTCCATACCTATATACTTATGCCAACCGAAACTAGCAGCAGCTTCTACAGCCAAGCGCTTGGTGACAGCTTTCGGCAAAACAGACTCTTTATAAGCTGCATCCTGTGCTTCAAATAAATCCCACGCAGGTAGCGAAACAACACGGACTTTCTTACCTTCAGCTTTAAGTTTCTCGGCTGCGGTAACGGCGAGGCTCAATTCTGAACCAGTACCAATTATAATTAGCTCTGGTGTACCATCAGAATCTACCACCGTGTAGCCACCCTTTGCCACATCTTCCAACGACGTACCTGCTAAGTTGGGGACATTTTGACGAGTGAATGCTAACAGGGTAGGAGCGTTTCGCTTTGCCCTCTCAACTGCTACTTTGTAAGCGCCAGAGGTTTCGTTACCGTCTGCGGGGCGAATCACTGTGAGGTTAGGAATAGCGCGCAGGGAAGCCAGAGTTTCGATTGGTTGGTGCGTCGGCCCATCTTCACCTTGCCCAATGGAGTCGTGGGTCATCACCCAAATCACGCCGGCTTGGGAAAGGGCTGATAAGCGGATTGAAGCCCGCATGTAATCTGTGAAGATTAAAAAGGTGGCTCCGTAAGGAATTAATCCTGAATCATGCAGCGCTATACCATTACAGATTGCACCCATACCGTGTTCCCGCACGCCAAAGTGGATATTGGGGTTTTGGTATTGTCCTTTTTGAAAGTCGCCCTGACCCTTGATTTCAGTAAGGTTAGAGTGGGTTAAGTCAGCCGAACCACCGATTAACTCAGGTAAAACTGCTGCTAGTTTGTTAAGGCAGGTTTCTGAGTGCTTACGGGTGGGCAGTGCTTTATCTTCAGCAGTGTAAGTAGGCAGTACTTTATCCCAGCCGTCAGGCAGTTTACCATTCAGGTAACGTTCAAACTCAGCCCCTTCTTGAGGATACTTAGATTTGTAGTCGCTGTATGTCTTGTTCCAGTCTTCTTCGTAGCCTGCGCCGCGTTCTACTGCTTTGCCCGTGTGGTTAAGAATATCTTGGGGAACTACGAAAGGCTCGTGTTCCCAACCCAAATTTTTACGAGTCAATGCCACTTCGTCTCCACCCAAGGCAGCACCGTGAACGCCAGCAGTGTTTGCTTTGTTAGGTGAACCGAAACCGATAGTGGTTGTCACTTTAATAAAAGAAGGCTTATCGGTGACTGCTTTAGCGGCTTCAATTGCTTCGGCAATTCCTTCTAAGTCGGTATTGCCCTCCTTAACATGCTGGACATGCCAACCGTATGCTTCAAAGCGCTTGGAAACATCTTCGGTAAATGCTACATCTGTGGAACCGTCGATGGAAATATGATTATCGTCATAGAGAGCGATGAGTTTGCCTAATCCCAAGTGACCCGCAAAAGAACAAGCTTCACCGGAAACTCCTTCCATGTTGCAACCATCACCTAAAATTACGTAAGTGTAATGGTCAACAATCTTCGCATCTGGTTTATTGTATTTGGCGGCAAGGTGTGCTTCTGCTATTGCCAAACCGACTCCATTGGCAATTCCTTGACCTAATGGGCCGGTGGTGACTTCTACACCAGCAGTCATAAAGTTTTCCGGGTGTCCGGGTGTTTTGGATTCCCACTGACGGAACTGCTTAATATCCTCAATGGACACGCTGTCGTAGCCATATAGGTAGAGCAAGGCATACTGCAACATCGAGCCATGACCGGCGGACAGAACAAAGCGATCGCGGTTAAACCATTTCGGATTTTTGGGGTTAAACCGCAAAAAGCGCTCCCATAGCACAAAAGCCATTGGAGCCGCGCCCATCGGCAGCCCTGGGTGTCCCGATTTTGCCTTTTCTACGGCATCAACAGCCAAGAAGCGGATCGAGTTAATACAAAGTTCTTCGAGGGATTGGGTTGCAACAGCCATAATATGATTGTTTTTAACGACGGGTTAGCACTCTTTGAGCTTCTCACTCTTGTCGGGGTTATTTTCACAGTTAACAGTTAACAGTTTTATTGATTGGGTTTGAGTTTCCCATATCAGCGTGGTAACTGTTTATTGATAACTGAACACTGATTCAAATTTCCCACGGTATCCTCATCATCCCATTCCCGATTGTCGATGGACAAGCGGGATCTCCGGAGTTTCTGGTGATAAATCAAGCTAATAATTGGGTCATCTTGAACGCTTAGCTGATATCGGAATGACATCTATGGTACTTTTAGCACTGTCATTTTAGGAGGCAGAGGGCACAAAAAGATAAGGGAGATGTGGTTCGACTTCGCTCGATTTTTGCGTAGTCAAAATTCACCAACCAGGAGATGAGGGAGATAAATAACTCCTGACTCCTGAATTGTGACTTTTGACTCTTTAATTGTGACTTTTTTTAGAGGTATTTCTTAAAGGCTAGTGTGACATTATGACCGCCAAACCCGAAAGAATTGGATAGCGCCACTTCAACTTTTTGAGCGCGACTAGAGTTAGGCACGTAATCTAAGTCACACTTTGGATCGGGATTTTCGAGGTTAATTGTTGGTGGAATTTGGTCATTAGCGATCGCCAGTACCGTTGCTACTGCTTCAATACCTCCAGAACCGCCCAATAAATGACCTGTCATCGATTTGGTAGAGCTGATTGCTACCTTATAGGCATGTTCTCCCAAAGCTTTTTTGATGGCTGAGGTTTCAGTTGAATCGTTAGCTGGGGTGCTGGTGCCGTGAGCATTGATGTAGCTAATTTGTTCGGGAGTAAGTCCGGCATCTTTGAGAGCTAGTTCTATGGCTCTAGCTGCACCTAGTCCACCAGGTACGGGGGAAGTGATGTGGTAAGCATCACAGGTCATACCATAGCCGATCATTTCAGCATAAATGTGAGCGCCGCGACTGATGGCGTGTTGTAGTTCTTCTAGAATTAAAATCCCTGAGCCTTCACCCAAAATAAATCCGTCGCGATCGCGGTCAAAGGGACGGCAAGCATGAGCTGGGTCGTCATTGCGAAAAGAAAGCGCCTTACAAGCGGCAAACCCAGCCATTGACAATGGTGTGACAGCCGCCTCTGCACCACCGCAAATCATTGCTTGGGCATATCCCCCTTGAATTAAGCGAAAAGCATCGCCTATGGCATTCGAGCCAGCAGCGCAGGCTGTGACAGCGCAAGAATTTGGCCCTTTAGCACCAGTGTGAATTGCTGTTAATCCTGCTGCCATATTGGCAATCATCATCGGTATCATGAATGGACTACAGCGATCGGGCCCGCGGTTGAGGTAGACAGTCTGCTGGTCTTCTAATACTTTGATGCCACCAACGCCCGAACCGATCATGACACCCACCTGTTCCGCGTTTAAGTCATTGATAACTAACTGCGCGTCAGATATAGCTTGTTTTGCTCCTACAACCCCAAATTGGGCAAATCGATCCATACGCTTGGCCTCTTTGCGCTCCAAGTAATCATGCGGATCGAAGTTTTTTACTTCACCAGCGATACGGCAATCATGGCGAGACGCATCAAAAAAGGTGATGTAGTCAATGCCATTGCGTCCACTCAATAATCCATCCCAATATTCTGTTGCTGTGTTACCAATAGGTGTAATCGCGCCAACACCAGTTACAACAACGCGTTTACGTGTAATATCTGTCATGATTCAGTTAAAGGTGGCGAAAAAGCGAAAAGTCAAAGCATCGGCTGACGGTACAGACGCCTACCAGAAGGCTTGTGATTGGCTTACCTATACGGTGAAGTAAGCTACGCCTAGCATCTCGTAGAGAAGACATCTAAACTTTTCAACACAAGGCGGGCAAAAAGTTCCATAATAGCGACTAGGTACTGGTGACTAGGTGCATAAGAAAAATCTTCTTAATCCCCGTTGCCCTTTATCCCCTTCAGGGTGTACCGAGTTCCCAATCCCCAACTTCCAATTAAGCTGATGCGGTAACTTTGTTGCTGATGTAATTTACTGCGTCTTGAACCGTTAAAATTCCTTCGGCAGCTTCGTCGGGAATTTCGATTTCAAATTCTTCTTCCAAAGCCATTACCAATTCAACGGTATCTAAGGAATCAGCACCTAAATCTTCCATAAATGTCGATTCTGGTTTGATTGTGGCAGGGTCGTCAACGCTGAGTTGTTCGGCAACAATTTTTTTAACTTTGTCAAAAAGTTCAGTTTGGCTCATGGATATCAAGTCCTCAACTAATTGCTAGGATCTGCTCATTATAGGAGACATTTTTTTGAGCATATACATCTTATCGTCAAGCGCGATCGCCCGTACACTGCTAAGAGTTTTTCTCTAGGAAAACTTCTGCCCTTTTTCAAAAGAATCGCTAAGTTTTCTTTAGACAGTCGAACAGTAGGGTATGGTACGCTCTAGCCGACACTATGTAGATGCGTTTGTTTTCCAATTATTGTTTAGAGCGATCGCTCTAACTCAAACTATAGTTATATGCTATCTCAGACACTAAAATACGCTTACTTTCCTGGCTGTGTTGCCCAAGGAGCATGTCGGGAACTTTACCAGTCAACTCAAGCCCTTACTCAAGCACTGGGTATTCAACTGGTTGAACTTAAAAAAGCAGCTTGTTGTGGTTCCGGCACGTTTAAAGAAGATTCCCAACTGCTGGAAGATACGGTTAACGCCAGAAATATTGCTCTAGCAGAAGAATTAAATCTGCCGTTACTTACCCATTGCAGCACTTGTCAAGGTGTTATCGGTCACGTCAACGAACACCTGAAGGAATGCCAAACTACCAACCCTGCCTATATTCAACAAGTCAATGGTTTGCTGCACAAAGAAGGCTGTTCGCCTTATCGCGGTAGTACTGAGGTTAAACATCTCCTCTACGCCTTAGTAACAGATTACGGTTTAGAGGAAATTACTAAACGTGTCACCCGGAAGTTAACCGGATTAAAATGCGCGGCTTTTTATGGCTGTTATCTCCTGCGCGCTCAAAAGTCTATGCCCTATGACGACCCTTTCCAACCAGAAGCAATGGAAAATATGTTTCGGGCAGTAGATGCAACACCAATTTATTACCGAGGTCGCACACAATGTTGTGGTTGGCCGCTTGCTAGTTATGCCACTACCCAATCTTTCAAGATGGCGGGGATGCATATTCAGGATGCTTTGGCTTCTGGTGCAGACTGTATGGTTACACCTTGTCCTCTGTGCCACTTAAATTTAGATTCCCGCCAGCCAGAGGTAGAAAAAGTGATTCAACAAAAACTAGGTTTACCAGTGTTGCATTTACCCCAGTTGATTGCTTTGGCACTTGGGGTTAGTCCAAAAGAACTGGGTTTAGAACGCCACGTTGTTTCTACAAAGCCAGTATTGGAAAAATTAGGATTTTAATTTCTCAACTGGACATTTTGAGTTCAAAGGTGCAACTTCCGAGTTCAAAGGTGCAACTTTTGAGTTCAAAGGTGCAACTTCGGAATTCTAAGCTTGAATGTTGCTGTTTTTGTTTAAAGAGGATTTAACGTGAATTCGATGTAAAGGATTTTGACCTCACCCCCAGCCCCTCTCCTTCAAGGAGAGGGGAGCAAAAAGCCTTGTGAGTTTCTTACAATACCTCCTACTTTTAAAACATCCTCTTAGACCGATCGGCGAATGCTTGAAACTCAATAGCGTCATGGCTACAGAAGAGGCGCACGTCTTTAGTGCGATCGCAGGATAATGCGCGCAGCCTGTCTTGATTATAAAGACGAGCCTTGCGGTCTACCTCCATCATCCACTGGTAGGCACGCAAACCAGGCGTGCAACGCCGTTCGGGAGAACCCATCTCGTGTCGGTAAAAGTAAGCGTCACCCGCATGTAGTAGCCAACCTGCTGGTGTCTGAATAGCGATACCCGCATGACCTCGCGTGTGTCCGCTAAGCGGAATGAGGAGAATTTCAGGCGGTAGTCCTTCGAGGTCGCGTACTGCTTCAAAACCGAACCAAGGTTCACCCTTGGCTGAATAAAACTTCCAGTGTTTGACTTCATCCCACTGAGGAGAACGATAGCGTCAGCTGGCGATAAAACCGCGCCGATCTTGTGTGGCTTCAAACTCATCCTGCATCACATGCACAGTTGCTTCGGGAAAATCCTCCAGACCACCAGCACGATCGAAATCTAGATGGGTGAGCACAATATGGCGAACGTCACGCGCACTAAAACCGAGTTGTTCGATTTGAGCGATCGCTGTGTATTTTCGCTCTCGCTGAATGCGATTGAAATAAACGAAGAACGGGCTAAGCCGCGACAATGGTGCCTCGACATCGCGCTGACCGAAGCCAGTATCAATGAGAACAAGTCCCCGATCTGTCTCAATCAGCAAGCAATGGCAAACAAGGTGGGCTTCTAAGCTGCGGCTAAAGCCATCATACAGCGCTCCACCAATCGGGCACATGCAGCCGCAATTGAGATGATGAATGTGCATGAATGATTTTATTTAGGATTTAGACAAATCCTAACAATCCTTTTAGTGGTGTTAGTCTTCCATAGGTTGCGAACTCATGCAATCCTAATACTAAGCTACAGATTAATGACTAATGAAACAGAGCTTACGATCATAGATTTTGCAACGCTTATCAGAGCGCTGGAGCGATCGCCTCTGTACCTTGCGGTATACTTTGTCTGCCTAACGCACCGCCAGTTAACAATTCAAAATTCAAAATTTAAGACATTTTGAGTCGGGGATTTAAACCCTAACCCAAAATATGCTACCTATAGCGGAAAGTCAGAGCGGAGGTTTCCTCCGTAGACGCGCCAGCGGCTTGCCGCAGGCATCTGAACTTTCCAACAGAGACGTAGGGGTCTTAAACCCTTGAATATACGATAACACGGTGCGTTAGGCGCTAATATTAAGCTTTTCGTGAAAACTAAATCGAAAGATGCGCTTAACACACCTGACAAGAATTTTATTTTTACTTTATCAATAACCTCTCAAGTGCAAGAAACCAAAAGAAGGCAAAAGTAAAAAGACAAAACAGAACTTATTAAGTCTTTCTTCTCTTTTTACTTTTAGCTTTTAAGTTACTAGTTCCTATCAATCATTACTATCTTTGAATTTACGTTGCAATTGTTTTAACGATTGATAGATATCTGGCAAGCGATTATGAATGGCAGATACCTTGAGGTATAGTTTGTGAGGAACTGCGGGAGTTCCTGAGACAACTTCTCTTGATGGAACATCGTTGTGAATTCCAGCTTGAGCAGATGCGATCGCCCCATCTCCCATCTTCACTTGATTGACGATTCCCACTTGTCCAGCTAAGATAACCCGATTTCCCAGTTTTACGCCCCCTGCCATACCGACTTGACCTGCGATCGCACAACCGGCACCTATCTGGCAACCGTGACCGATTTGTACTAAGTTGTCAATTACTGTATTTTGACCTACCCGTGTTTCTCCCACAGATGGGCGGTCAACGCCACTGTTGCAGCCAACTACCACGCCATCTTCTAAGACTGTATAACCGGATTGTTCCATTTTTAACCAACCAGTGCGGGTAGGAACAAAACCAAAGCCTTCTGCACCGATGACAGCACCACTGTGAATTACGCAATCTGCACCAATCTGGGTACGTTCGTGGATGGTGCAATTGGCGTGCAAGATTGTGCGATCGCCGATTTTGACATCTGGATAGACCACCACATTTGGATAGATAATTGCATCATTACCAACTTCCACCCTTTGTTCGATCGCAACGTGAGGGCCAATATAAACATTACTACCAATTTTAGCTGTGGGATGAATCACAGCACTGGGATGAATTTCTGGGAGGGGGCGATATGGTTGGTAAAAAAGTGCGATCGCTTTAGCAAATAACAATCGCGGTTCAGGAGTGCTGAGCCAGACAATACCACGTTCTTGTGCAAGCGCCTGCAAATTTTCGTCTTGGGGCAAAATTAAAGCACTAGCATTGGTCTTACTGACAAAAGATCCAAATTTTGCTCCTTCCACGTAGCTGAGATTGCCGTTAGTAGCTTCATCAATAGCTGCTACTCCTGTAATTTCTGGGTTATGGTTTGGATTGTTACTCAGGCTATGAATCGTAGCTGTATCGCCCAATTGGTGTAAGATTTCGCTGAATTTCATTAGTAAAAAACGCAAACAAAGTTCTAAGGTTATTACATCAGTAACACGCTAAGATACCATTGCGTTTGTTAATCAGCAATTATGCTAGAAGAATCTAGAAAAACCAGGCATCAATGGCATGACATCAAACAGCCAGCTTGCTGAAGTTACTTTGGCTTGAGATTTTCAGAAAAATGTTACGACTTTATCATTTATTATTAGGTTCTGTTTTGCTGGTGTTAATTCCGGTAGGAGCAAAATTTCTTCTGCCGCAATTTTCTGCAACCAAAGTGCCAAATCCTCCCACCGTGGCAAAACATCTCAACCCTGCTGAGGGAAATATCTGGGAAAAAATTCTCGGAAATACATCTGCTCCAACTAACTGGCAAGTTGCTGCTTGCAATGGCAATGCACCTTTATTGTGTGTCTCGTCCAAAGGAAAAGTTTTGGGTACAGTTGAAATTAACGTTTACCCACTAGAAAAGATTCCAGATTTTCAAAATAAACTTGTAGCTGCGGGTATTTCAACTAATTCTCAAGTTGATTCCCAAAATTCTAAATATCAAACTCAAGTTTTGACAGCACTCAAGGCTTGGGTTACAGACAACTATGCTACTTTTGCCAAAGACCGTCAGGGTAAATATGGAAAAGAGATTACTTTTTCAGCCTACCCAGCGCAACCAGTAGCAATTGGAAAGCTTCAGGGAATCCGCTATGGGTTCGCCGGACTTAAGCAACAAGGTGAAGTACAAGAGCAACATATCGGTCATGTTGCCTTTGACGGCACTAAACTTTATGTAATTACGACTGCCTTCGATCCAGCTACGCAAACAGGTAAGTTTGAGAAGCTGGAAAATTTGGCTATTTTTCAACCTTATTTATATGCGATCGCCGCAGATTTACATTTACCGCAATAGAGATTGGGGACTGGGTATTGGGCATGGGGCAAACAGGAAGTGTCGGAGGTGTGGGAGGATGGGGAGGAAATCTTTCCCCCTTGTCCTCCCACACTCCCCACACTTCCCACACTTCCCCATCCCCTCTCTCCCCACACTCCCCTATCTCTCCAATCCCCAGTCCCTAGTCCGTCACTTTTCTATCAACTTAAATCTCAGCCACCGCCCGTTCAATTAAGCGGCGTGCCAAAGTTTGCGTACCTGTATGTTCGTAATAATTGGTTGATACATCCAAGAACGCCGCCAGGTAGTCTAACTTGTCATCGGCAATTTCCACAAAATTTTGCAAGTTGTGGACAACTTTTTGTGGCGTTAAATTATTGGCGTTAACCAGCCCACTCATCCAACCTTTAACTGAGTCAAAGCTTTCGCCAATAAAGTTAAGTTTACTGCCAGCATTGTTACCTGGAATTACATCTTTGATGTTTTGGAAAGTTGAATTTTGTTCTAATTCTTGCGGATTTGTCTGATTTAGCCCGGATACCGCTTTGCTGATGAAGTCTGGGCCTAGAGGTATCAAACCATCAACACAAACTAACGCCACCATGCGGATGAGTGACTCACCGCTATATTCTCCTAAAGCACCAACAAAATCTCCAATACTGTCTCCGGGAATACCGTTAATTTGGCAGAAAGCTACCAATTCAGCCACTAATTTCAATGTCAAATCAATGGTTTGGGCTTTGTCAGGTTTGGGAGTAACAGAGTTTAAAAAACCCAACAAAGGAATTTTTTCACCGACCTTGTTAGCTAAAGCTGCTGCACCAAGGGCTTTATCTGTATTATCAACGGTTTGATATAGCCACAAAGCTGTTTGATATCCTTGGGATTTGTCGTTGAATAGATAAATGGCTCGTTCGCCAATTTGCTGAATTAAATCTTCGTCGGTTTCGAGAGTGACTGTCTTAATAGTGTTGACAAAGCTGACGGTATTTTGCCACTGGCCAGGAGCAACAAAATCGAGGGAGTTTAACAGAGAAACAGTTAACCCTCTAGTTGGCAATCGATCGACCAACTCAAAAATTGATTTACTCACAAAAATCTCCTGATTCTAAGGTTTGCGATGTTGATTTTGTCAATGCGGCTCATTTGAGTTTAGCTAGACCATTGAGATTAAATTTTTGTAGCCAAGCTGCGCGATCGCTACCTGTAAATGACGAATCGCGGGAAAGTACTTTTACTTGGTACTTACCAACTAAAATTGCAGTTTGCGTGTTACCTACTTCTACTGCGGGATAACCGCCAATTTTTTTAGTGCTTTTCGAGAACTTTGCTGCTGTAGCTGGTGTGCTGCTGGTATCGGAAATAGATAACATGGCTATATCTTTACCGCTTTTCTTCAACTTGGCTTCAGCAAAACCTTTTTTCTCTTGGGTATAGACGCGCTGGTAGCCATTACTAGCTTCTGGAAAAAATTTGTTAAATTCGCTACCTTGAGTTGCAGTCTTAACCACAGCCTGACCGCTTTTTTGCCGACTGCTATCTTGTTGCGCCTGGTCGAAACGTCCTGGGGTTTTTGCACTACAAGATGTTGTTAGTAATAATACTGAGAGCAATAATGCAGCTAAAACTTTACGCCCACCATGTAAAATCATTCTTGGCATCTCCTGATACTTGAGCTTTGAGGCAATTATCTGCGGTGCTAGCGATTTTGACCCAGAAAATTTACTTTTTGATAATTATTGCGTAAGTTATCAATTATCACACTTAGATAAATGTAATATTTTTATTGTTTGAATTCTGTTGTCAAGACTATCTGTGTGTGCTGGCTTACGTAGTTAAAATTATTAATACTTTTCCAACGTCTTCTGAAAATAATTGATATTTAAACTAGAAATAGACATTAAAAACTTAGGCTTTACACCTAAGTTTACTTCTAAGTTATTTGAGCAAAACTCCACACTGCACTGTAAAGGTCGGTGTGCTAATAGTTCACTTAAATGCGGTAAGCTATAACAGCATAAAATGGATCTCCTCCAGGTGCGCCCAACCACTGGAAAATATTCGCTAATGTTGATTTATGAACGATAACTTCTGGGGTAGTAAATCCGGGGACTGAGGCAAAGTAACCCTTGACTAATTCGACTCGCTCTGCTTCTGAAGCTTCTCGCCAAGCTTGAATTGCTTTTTGAAAGAACATCCGGTTAGAAAAACTGACGATTGCAACACCACCGGGTTTGAGGATGCGGTGAATTTCGGAAAATACTGCTTCTGGATATTGCACATATTGCACAGATACGCAGTTGAGAACGGCATCAAAATCTTCATTTTGCAAGGGTAACTGCGGATTTTCGTTAATATTTTGCACGAAGTAATGATTTAATCGGGGATTACGTGCTAGTTCTTCAGCGTTGAGTCCGTGTCCCTCGACATGAGAAAATTGTATCTCTTCTGGCAGATGAGACACCCAGCTGCTCATCATATCAAAGATGCGGGTGTTGGGTTTGAGGCGATCGCGATATAAATCCGTTAGCTGTTGAATAAATCCTTCATCGACATGAGTGACGAAGCGAGGATCGGCGTAGAATAGCTTATCGTCTGTATCATCTAACTTTAGGCGTTGATTCGGTCTTAGCTGCATAAATCCTCGTGTCGATAACTTTTTTGCAAAATCGCGGCAATTTCAGGTATTTTTAAACAAGCCTATGTAACATATTTTAATAACAATCAGACATATAGGGCAGAATTGGCGAATTCAGAAATAAAACAGGCTTAGTTTGTGTACTTTACCAACTCGGAAAACTGCCATCAACGAGTTCACATTGCAGCATTCATTGCTTATAAATATTGATGTTTTATAAATTACACCTTTTACAGTATATTTGGCGAAAAATCCGGTTGTTAGCATCATTACCCTATTTGAGTTTGTTAGTTTGGATACTACCTTTATTACTATTTACTTCTGGCGACAATAGCCTAATGGCACATGATGAAGCACTTTATGCTTCACGCGCACGTCTGATGTTTGATTCTGATAATTGGATAGCACCTTGGCAAAAGGCACATCACAAGACTCCTGGGCCTTATTGGTTAATTGCTAGTTTCTACAAGTTGTTTGGTGTCAATGATATTAGTGCGCGTCTTCCTAGCACGATCGCAGGGATTTTCTGTATCTGGCTTGTATATGAAATTGGCAAAATTATCTTAGGTAAAAAATTAGCTTGGTTAGCTGCTGCAATTTTAAGTGTAGAATTTCTCTGGTTGCAATATTGTCGTTTAAGTACACCTGATGTACCTTTAGTTTTATTGGTACTTTTAGCTATTTTAGCTTTTCTGAAAGCGGAATTAAATCCTGTATATCGCTACTTTTGGAGTTTTATTGCTGGCTTAAGTTTAGGTTTAGGCTTCTTAGTCAGAAGCTTTATGATTTTTATCCCGATCGTAGCTTTATTGCCTTATTTAATTTGGGATTATCGCCGTCATCGTCATCTGACTAACCCAGTCTTATATTTGGGATTTTTCGTCGGCTTAATTCCTAGTTTGCTTTGGCTATGGCTGAGTTGGTTACATTATGGCAATCAGAGTTTTGAAGAGTTGTACAAGTTTGTTGTACATCAAAGTACTGATGACCATTATCATACTAATTTACTATTCTATGTCTGGAATATTTCCTTAAAATCATTTCCTTGGGCTTTTTTGGGAATTATCGGACTGTTTTTGGCTATCCGTCCTCCCTCTCACTACTCTTTGTTATTAGTTGGGTTTCCACTAGTCTTATTTATTGAAATTAGTATTTTTACAACTCGTTTCTCTCACTATAGTCTTTGCCTTTATCCGTTCGTTGCTTTGTATGCATCTGTGGGTTTAAACTGGCTAGGCAAAATTTACGAGTCAGGAATTACCTCAGAATTTACTCTGGAAAAAGGTAAAAAAAATCAATTAAAATTTTTTAGCAAGCAGAATCTTGTGCGAAATCTCAGTTATGGCTTTGGCGGATTTGGTGTTTTACTGATCGTCGCTAGTATTTTGATTCTTGGCTGGGGTAGTTCCGATATTCGTAAGTATGCAACTGTTGGTTTAGCTATGGGATTGGGTTGGTTAATTTTACCTGTAGTGTGGATTGGTCGTGATAAATTTGGCAAAAATCTCACAACTCGTTACTGGATTGCAGGTTGGTTAATTCCCTGTTGGCTAGCTTTAGCGGCAATGGGTAGCACAGGTTTGTTAAGTGACTATAATCCTGCTTTAAGAGTTTTTCTCCAACAAAGTGCGATCGCTTCTATTTTGAGAACTAATCCGATATACTTTGTGCAAATAGATGATAAAGTCCAAGTACTGCTCGATTTCTATATTGCTACTGACGACAAACCAGTAGACTCTATTTCCCAAGTACCAGCTCTTAGCTATGCTTGGATTTATAAAGAGCAGTCAGCTAAATTATCTAGACCTCACCGCATTCTCGGTACTGTCAAAGAGTACCAGTTTATTCAAGTACTGCCTTAAGTTTTGTCATTAGTCAAAAACTAATTACCAATATTTCATCCTCTATGTCCCATACGCTATTCTCTATAATCAAGATTAAAAGCAGCTATTGTCAAAACACAAAAATTTAGATATTATATTAATATTACGTATACGAACTATTCTGCCAAATGGTTTATACATCTAATCAATCCCCAGCTTTAGAGTCGTGGCAGCAAAATCTTGCACCATATAATATGGGCTACAGAATCAAATTACTCTCCCAACTAGTTGGACGCAAGTTTACAGACAGACTAGAACCTTTTGGATTGACGCCATTTCACTGGTTGGTATTGTGCTGTCTTTGGCAAGAAGATGGTTTACCTACTTCTAGTATTGGGGACAAACTCAAACAAGTGGGCGGTACTTTAACTGGGGTATTAGACCGGATGGAAGAACGCGGCTTGGTGCGTCGAGAACGCGATACTCACGACCGCCGCATCTGGCGAATCTGGCTAACGGATGCAGGTAAAGAATTAGAGACTGTTTTACCGCCAATCGCCGCAGCAGTGCGTGATGAAGCGATGGACGGTATTTCCTTTGCTGACCGGGAACTGTTTTCCCAAATCTTGAATCGGGCGATCGCTAATCTTTCTTAAGATTGTCCGACAATCACCCAATCGGGTGAAGCAACGTTAAGATTTCTTGTGAGATTATAGTACGCATACTAAATAAAAGACGAGATAAGTCTAGTAGATAAATAATACGTATTCTAAATAAACGAAATTTAATCAAATCATTCTGCAAGGAAGTTAGAAATCACATGGGCGCTACAACATTGAACGGACGTAAGGAAAACAAAACTCCAGTTTTAGACAAAGAACTGATTACCGATTTAAAAACTTTAGAAGCTGTAGAGACACCAGAAGCTGTAGAAACACCAGAAGCTCCTGTTGTAACTCCTGAGACAAACAAAGAAGTTTCACCGAAGCGTAAAAAACCGATTGGTTTGATTTTGGCAGGATTAGGCGTAGGTGCGATCGCCGCTGGTGGTTTTGGTTATCACTACTGGCAATATTCCTCTACTCACCAACAAACAGATAACGCCACTGTTACAGGAAACATTCACCAAATTAGTAGCCGCATTCCCGGAACCGTGACTGAAGTGCTTGTGAATGATAATCAACTGGTACAACCGGGACAGTTGTTAGTGAAGTTAGATCCACGCGATTATCAAAGTAAAGTACAACAAGCACAAGCAGCATTAGAAAATGCGCGTGGTCAGGCGCAAGCCGCCCAAGCAAATATTGCTTTAGCTTCCCAAACCACCACTGGTAAGACAACTCAGGCGCAGGGGGATGTCAGCAATGCTGTAGCTTCAATTTCCACAGCTCAAGCAGCAGTCCAAGAAGCGCAAGCCGGAATACCAGCAGCACAAGCGGAAGTTAAATTAGCCCAAGCGGGAATTCCTGCTGCCCAAGCTGAAGTAGCCCAAGCAAATGCCAACTTGGAAAAAGCCCAAGCCGATTACAATCGCTACAACGAATTGTATAGATCGGGTGCGATCGCTCGTCAGCAGTTAGACACAGCCAAAGCGGCGTATGATGTAGCTGTAGCACAGAAAAATGCTGCTGTTCAGGGAGTAGAACAAGCCCAAGCCAGATTAGCATCTGCCAAAGTTGGTGTCGCCAAAGCCCAGTCTCAACTAGCACAAGCTCAACAAAATGTAGTCAGCGCCCAAGCGAAGTTGGCTGCATCCAAAGGAGGATTGCAACAAGCAACAGCTGGCGGTCAAGACACAACAGCAAAACGCAGTCAATACGAAGCAGCAAAAGCAGCGATCGCTCAATCAGAAGCATCTCTTAAAGACGCTCAGTTGCAACTATCTTATGTTAATGTTACCGCTCCTAGTGCCGGACGAATAGGTAGAAAAAACGTGGAAGTTGGTAACCGAGTTGCAGTAGGAACACCGTTAATGGCGATCGTGGATAACGAGTATTGGGTAGTTGCGAACTTTAAAGAAACCCAATTAGAAAAGATGCGCCCAGGAGAACCAGTAGAAATCAAACTCGATAGTTTCCCTCATCACAGCTTTACTGGTCATGTTGACAGTATTTCGCCAGCTTCCGGCGCTCAGTTTGCCTTATTGCCACCAGATAATGCTACAGGTAACTTTACCAAAATTGTACAGCGCATCCCAGTCAAAATAGTTTTTGACCAAAAGAGTATTCAAGGATATGAATCGCGGATTACACCGGGGATGTCTGCCGAAATTGCAGTGGAAGTCAAGTAGGTCATTAGTTATTAGTCATTGGTCATTAGTCATTAGTTGAAGAAAAAATGACTAATGACGAAAAAATTCCAGATGAGTATAAGATTTAATCATCAAATTTTTTACTACTCTATCTGAGAAGTTAAACAACACTATGGCTAATACAGATGTAATTCGTCAGCAGGGGCACGACCCTGCTGTACCACCAGATCGTGTATCGCTAAGAACCTGGATTGGTGTATTAGCGAGTATGCTTGGTGCGTTTATGGCGGTATTAGATATTCAAATAACTAATGCTTCGCTGCAAGATATTCAAGCAAGTTTAGCCGCAACTCTAGAAGAAGGTTCTTGGATTTCTACCGCCTATTTGGTTGCAGAAATTGTAGTCATTCCTTTAACAGGATGGTTATCCAGAGTCTTTTCTCTGCAACGTTATCTATTAGTAAATACTCTATTATTTATTTTATTTTCTATATGTTGTGCTTGGGCTTGGGATTTAAATTCCATGATTTTATTCCGCGCCTTACAAGGTTTTAGTGGCGGAGTATTAATTCCTAGCGCGATGACAATTGTCTTAACGACTTTACCGCCGTCAAAACAATCAATAGGGTTGGCGGCATTTGGTTTTAGTGCAGTTTTTGCCCCATCAATTGGCCCGACATTAGGAGGTTGGTTAACTGAAAATTTTGGTTGGGAATACAACTTTTATATTAATTTAATTCCAGGTGCGTTAATGCTTGCTGGAGTTTGGTATGGAATTAAACAAGAACCAGCACAAATTAGTTTATTAAAACAAGGTGATTGGTGGGGAATTATTGCAATGGCAATTGGATTAGGTTCCCTGCAAGTTGTTTTAGAAGAAGGTAGCCGCAAAGATTGGTTTGGTTCAGCGTTAATTGTGCGCTTGACTGTAATTGCCGTAATTTTTTTGGCAGTATTTTTCTTTATAGAATTAACTCGAAAACAACCATTTATTAATCTCCGACTCTTGTTGAGGCGTAACTTTGGTTTAGCCAGTATTGTGAACGTATCTTTAGGAGTAGGATTATATGGTTCAATTTATATTTTACCGCTCTATCTTGCCCAAATTCAAAAATACAATGCGCTGCAAATTGGTGAAGTATTGATGTGGGCTGGGATTCCTCAACTATTTATTATTCCTTTGATACCAAGATTGATGCAACGTATTGATGTGCGCCTAATGGTGGGTGTTGGTGTAACGTTGTTTGCCGTGAGTGCATTTATGAATTCCGGAATGACTAATGAAACAGGATTAGAGCAATTACGTTGGTCACAATTTGTGCGTGCAATGGGACAACCGCTAATTATGGTACCACTTAGTTCGATTGCCACTGCGGGATTGAGTCCGAAAGAAGCAGGTTCAGCGAGCGGTTTATTTAATATGATGCGGAATCTAGGCGGTTCTATTGGAATTGCTTCTTTAGCAACTTTATTAACGAATAGAGAACAATTACACTCGAATAGATTAGGTGATGCAATATCTTTATACGACCCAACAACTCAACAGCGAATGGAGCAGATGACACAGTATTTTGTCAGCCAAGGAGCAGATTTGAGTACGGCACAAAATCAGGCGATCGCATCTATATCAAATATAGTTCGTCGAGAAGCATTTGTGATGGCTTTTAACGATTGTTTCTACTTTATTGGCATTGCATTGTTGTTGAGTGGAATTGCCATTTTATTCTTTAAAAAAGTGAAAGCAAGTGGTAGTGCTGCCGCTCATTAAATTTATTGTATTGGTTAAAATATTTGATAAAACTACTCAGGTACTAAAATGGTCATTAGCCAAAGCGAGTATTATATCTCCCCAGAAGAATATTTAGAAGCTGAGAAAGTAAGTGAAATTAAACACGAGTATATTGATGGGCAAGTCTATGCAATGGCTGGGGCGAGTGATGGTCATGTCACAGTTAGCATGAATGTATCTATGTTGCTGCGAAACCATCTCCGGGGTAGTGGTTGCCGTGTTTACATGTTAGATATGAAAGCCCAAATTGATGTTATAAATCGCTATTTTTATCCTGATGTCATGGTTACTTGTGATACAAGAGATAGAGAATTTGAATATTTTAAGTGCTATCCTTCCTTAGTTGTGGAAGTGCTTTCTGAATCAACAGAAGCTTATGATAGAGGAAAAAAATTTGCTAATTATCGACATTTAGAATCACTACAAGAATATGTGCTAATTTCACCAGACAGAATGAGTGTAGAATGCTTTCGCCGTAATGAAGAAGGACATTGGGTACTTTACCCTTATGAAAAAGGAGACGAAGTACATTTAGCTAGCGTTGATTTTCGTTGTGCGATGCCTGCGGCGGGCTACGCCTACGCCGAAATATATGAAGATGTATTATTACTAGACGATAATACTTACTAATCCAACATTTCTAGGTCAATTCCTAAAGCATTGAGTTGTTCAACAGAGAGAGTACGTAATTTTTCTGTAATTGATAGCCGCTTTTGTCGCTCAACTTCAGCACGTTCTTCACCTGTTAGCAGTAAATTTCCTTGTGCATCCCACCACCGTAACCAAGGTAATTCTGCATTCTGATACAAACCCTGCCAAATTCCCAACTCTATCCCTAAAGGAGCAATTGGGTAATGTCCTCTTTCATTGGGTTTCATCTGTTGATAGGTAAAATCGATAAGGTGATATACCTCAACCTGAGCTTTTGCTACTTCATAAATTCCATAATAAGGCACTCGAATTGCCTGTTCATAAACCCAAAATTTACCAGCATTTCCACTTTCCGCTTGTGATGACGGTGTCTTGTCTCGTTCTTCTGAACCATCTCCAGAAACAAATTCAATCACAATTAGGGGTGCAACATACTCTTTCCACAGCACATAAGAACGGCGCATTTTACCGTTAAGTGTCGGTGGTACATTGGGTACATAAAACCAGTCTGGTGCTTCAGCCCCTTTTTCAAGAGGATCTGTCAATCGCCAGTAAATACCAGAATCTTGTCCGATACAATATTGACCATCAGGATGAAGTTTCTCTAAAACAGGTTTAATTGAATCTGTAATTAAAATACTTTGCGGATGCTCCTGAAGATTTTTCACAAATGTACCATCTGAGTCTGGTAACTGGGTGTGGTCAGGTAAAGTTAATGCTGATAAGGAAGTCATAGGCACAACCTAGATTATATTTGTATTTCATTTATTATCCTAATAAATCTAACAAGCTTTGTTGCGTTAGAAGACTTGATACTTAAAAAGTTTTCACTTATTTAGTCTAAGTATGTATACAGCGACAGCTTAGATTCATTTTACCAATTGAAAATTAATAAATGGCAAGAGAAGATTTAATTATATTGAGTAATGGCTGTATAAATATATCTACTATTGGTTTTGCCAAAGCAAGTAGAACCCCAATAGCAATCGTAAAGACAAAAGCCTGTTTAACAGAATAATTCTCTATTTTTTATCCATATCATCCAAACGTTTTACTAAATAAGGAAGAGAAGAAACTAAATCAGGACTATTCATTAAATCAGTGGGAATTGAATCATAACCTACTTTCTTTCGGGGATTTTCATCATCTTTATCTAAATCTGTGTACCATATAGAAAAAACCCTCTCACCTTTTCCTATATTAAAGTTAAGAGGCCCAGCATTATAAACAGCAAAAATTAGTTTGCCACTATAGCCAGGATCGACATGAAAACCTGAAACATTAATCAGTCCATTCGATTTAAATTTAAATTTAATTGAAATAAATGCAAGTGCATTATTTGGAACTTTGATTGTTTCAGAAGTTATTAGAAATGCAAACTGCCCTGGAGGAATAGGAACAGTTTCTTTATCTCTAAGAATAATTTTTTTCCGCTCTCTCAAAGGTGTATCAGGAAGGGCTGAAATATAAACTTCTTCCCCGATGCACAATTCATACGATGCAGACTCAATTTGATCGGCATTAAATGGTTCAATTAAACTAGGAAGATAAGACATCAAAGTTTGTGATGACCAAAAACTCATTTTTTCCTCTGCAAGATATCGTTGAGTGAATGTTTTATTTCCACAGAAGCTAAACGTAAACTAGACTCCTCCAAATAGGTTATTAAGCGTGCATCAAGGTCAACGACTACCCTTCCTCCCCGATTTTTCTCTACCTGTCGCCAGACATCATAGCCCATAAGAATCGCCTTCTCCCAATCACCTAGCGAACATTGAGAAACTTCTAAATGGGATGTCATATTTTTGATAGTCTTCAATAGTTGGTAATCTAATGTTGAAACGCCTTCTAAGAAACCGTGATTTTTGGCATAGCTAAATACGAGTGCTGATATACCTTCCTCAATAGCTACTGCACGGCCGCCGTCTTCAACTTCGTCAATATTAGAATTACTTTTGCGCTTACGTTTAAGCATACTACGAGTGATAACTGACCAACCTAAAACTGCGGCATAGGAAAAATGGAAAACATCATGAAAGCGGTACCCATCACTTATATAGGAATTATCCGTGAGGTCATTTCCAATCTGTTTTTTGTTTATAAATGCCTTCATTTTGACTGAATTATCTTTGCTTACCTCAGTAATTTCTACTTCAAACTTTCGTGGGAAACTTTCATTTTCAGGGAAATCATTGTCAAATATATAGCTTGTAGCTTTATTATTTATTGTATCTGAATCTCTCCATCCCCAGCGATCATGGCACTTTCTCTGATTATCTTCCGCAATTTCTTCCAAATTAAGGTTAAATTTGCTTGCTAAGTTGGAAATATACCAAAGCATATCTCCCAACTCTTCCGCAATACCTTCTTTAAATAGTTTGTGTGCATCACCGTCGCGTAAATGTTTTTTATACTCAGTCATCAATGAGCCAACTTCACCTACTAAACCGAGAAGAGGTATTATTAGTTCAGTACCTTCTACAGATGGAATCTGGTTTGTATTAAGTGCTTGTGTTTGATACTCATAAAAATTCATAATGAAACTACTCCAATTTCAAATTTGTTGATTAAAGCGATTTTTTTAGGGCTAAAATACAAATGTGATAAAACTTAAACAGTATTGCCATTAAAGTTTTTAATTCAGCTATATTTGTAGGGAAGAGTTAGGAAAAATAATTAGTTTTTTACTATCTTCAACTTTAAGATATAGCGGATGGTTTGGGTATCCCTTTTTTGTTAGCTTGAGGCAGTGAAGAGTTTTTTTATCAGAAATTAGACTTAGCACTTCTTTATCACGGTCACAGTTATTTTTGGGGTACTTACTTGCTCCCCATGCCAAAATAATTAAGTCAGCGCGTTCTGTTGCTGATTTAATATAAGAGTTATTTTCTAAACCCACAGGATCATTTACTTGATGAAGTTCACGGGGTTTTGGAGTAATATAAGCAAATAGATTCACCACTTCAAGAGAACCATAACCCCAAAAGTTAGCAAAGTTAATACATTTAGTGAGTGTCCTATCATCTTTGTCAGCATCGGCAGTACTTGGGTTAAGCATCACAAAAGTAACTTGCGGCAAATTCTCAACCCATTTACGCCCTAGTAAATATCGATACTTTTCAGTGCTATCAATCTTGGCATATCCTTTCATTTCGATATGTTTCACTCTAAATTGCTGTTCATTTATGAATAATAAAATGCATCAAAACAGACATAACTGTTGAAATTGTTCTGTATTTACGTTTTGGAAAGCTTTTGATTTTTTCTTCTGAGTCTCTTGCTCATATTTTTTATGTGGTTTTGATATATTATTCTGAATTTCAGATGTTGTTTCTACCAGAAAATCTAATTTCAAAGATAATTGCTGATAATTACTATTATTGATTGGTTGCAAATTATGAATATTTAATCGTGGTAATTTCTGTACTAAATTTTCTTGAATTTTATCGTTAATATGCCATTTTGGTGGATAAAAATAATCAATTGGTTGAGATGTTGAAGTAAATTTGGCTTTTATCTTTTGACGATTACTTTTTAAATCAGGGAATGCTGCTCGGCAGTATTTATCAGTTTCACAAAAAAGATTTTGACAGTCTATAGCTTGTAGAGGACGACCCCAGAGTGATTGAAAGTTTAACCCTAATCGTTGAAACTCTCTCTCTTGGTTTTCAGTCATCCAATGAATTATATCAGTATATGTTTTACCATCTGTATCAAGAAAACACTTGCTGATGCCACGTTCGGCTCCTGGGCCTGCTATAGTAAAACTGTTTTCATCAAAGTTGATAATTTCACTATAGTTAATATCTGTCGCTAATTGGTAAGCCATAAACTTACCTAGCAATGGATATTCTTGAAGAATCTGAAAAACGTCTTCAAATTTTTTGGCTTCGACTATGCGATTATCTACTCTATCTTGGACAACCATTTTATCAATTAATGCCAAATGATTCTGGTGCTTTTTCTCATACCCAAACTCTTTGCTGGCACAAGACATATATGCACTTGTATAAATAACATATCCAAGATTAATAGCCTCTTGTAATATATCTGAATATGCATTTGAGTCGAAATTAGACAGTGTAATATAATCTCCTATTTTATTCTCTAAATATTCCCATGTTTCTATTTTATTAAAAATCTTAAATAGTAGAATCCGTAAAACTACTTCTTCTTGATTTTTGCTCCTATTCTCATTGTAAATTACATTTTTTATCAGATATTGTGAAACGCGATCGCTTGCTCGATATGCGTTACAAAATTTATAAGTATTAACAATAGGATCGCTCGTCCAAGGCGGTGGTAAATTGTTAATTTTGTTGAAAAATACTTCTTGGCGGATAGTAGCAAATCGCCAATAGGTATCAAAAATTTCTTGCCTAACTTGCATATACTGTTTTCTTGATTTGTCGAGCATCAGTTTTTTATCTAAAAATCAGATTATGCGACAATCGCCGCATAATCATCTTCAGCGATCGCATTTTTAGCAAAGCACGATCAAAGCGAATCTTCAAAAAATGTTATTAACTTTTATTCCCTAAATAATCTAATTTTCAGGAAATACTAGGATCGTCTGATTTTTTGATTTCTTGCAAGATTCGTTCAACTTGTTTAACTTTTTCATTTCTATTTTGTGCTTGGAAAATTTTTAAAGCTTTTTCTAAAGAAGATAGTGCCTCGTCCTTTTTATTTGTTTGCCACATTGCCAAGGCAAAATTCGTCAGAGCTTCGGCATAATTGGGATTAATTGCTAAAGCTTTTTTGTATTCAGTAATAGCATCTTCCCAGCGATTTTCGCTAGCATAAACCATACCAATCCCATTGTAAGCTAGAGCATATTTTGACTGGAGGTGAATGGCTTCTCGATAGGCGCTAATTGCTTCTTCTGATTTCTTTTGCTGAAAAAGTACGTTTCCTAGTTGAAAGTGTGCAAAGGCATCTTGTGGAGATTGTTTAATTAGTTTCCGTAAATTTTCCTCTGCACCTTTGAAGTCTCCTTGATTATACAAAGCATTGGCTTGTTGGAGAATCTGCGCTCGGTCTGATGACCCTGTGTTTGAAAATTGTGCTAGTTTCTGTGCTTGTCTGTGGGGATACTGTTGAGGCGAATGTGAAGATTTTTCAGAAAGCGCTAACACTGATGGTGATAAGCCAGTTGCAGTGATGATGCTCAGTGTCATACAGCTAAATGGTTGAACAAATGCTGATTTCAGTTTGCTGTTCAGTTTCATCGCCCTCATTACCTCAATAATGTCCTGATTATCATGATAAATTGAGGTGCGTTACTAAATGCATAACCTACCAACAAGCGTGACAAATTAAACTCAGGCTAAGCGAGTCAGAATTGGGTGGTGAGTGCTTAAGGTCAAATCATTAGTAGGCTATTCGGCGTCGCTTTGCTTAGGATTTAGATATTGCCATCGCTTAGCAATATCTTATATCTGTATAAAATAGGCTATCGATTACCAAAATAACTTGGATTGATAAATCGAATGCGAGGTGCTTAGAATACCACTTCGCAACCCATACTTAGAATAATGGCAGAGCATTAATCACGATTAGACAACCACAAAATTGTTTTCAGTTAATAACAATCCACCTGATAGTTGTGCAAATTTTACCTGAGTAACTGCATCTGCACTGCCATCAGCGTCAAATAACAGTTCGCCTGTAGCACTGTTGTAGATAAATCGCTGAACACTAGTGCTTGCAGATGTTCCGATGGTAAACTGACTTGTCTGAAGTGAACCTATTGATAATCCGCCACCAAAACCAGCAGCCGATACTTGAATCAGTTCATTAGTGGCGTTGAAGTCATAGAGACTATCTACACCTTCATTGAAACTATTAAAAGTAAAGATATCAGCACCATCCCCTCCATAGAGGGTGTCATTACCAAAACCACCTGTGAGGTAGTCATTGCCAAAACCACCATAAAAAGTGTTATTGCCTAATGCACTAGAAGCCGAGAGAGTATCATTACCATCGCCCCCAAAGAGTAGGTTCTTGCCTGATGAATAGTCAGCATTCAAAACATCGTCGCCAGCGCCACCGTTGAGGGTGTTATTGCCAGACGCCCTGCGATAAACTTGGTCTACTCCATCGTATTTGTAGCCAGAGGCAAACAGAGTATCATTGCCATCACCACCATCGAGTAGATTATCGCCTATTGAATAGTCAACATTCAAAGAATCGTTACCAGCGCCACCGTCAAGGGTGTTATTGCCTGAGGTTTCATAATAGTATGGCGTGCCAGGACCGAGTTCATCACCGCCGAAGTAGCCAGAGTCGAAGCCAGCGGCACTAAGAGAATCATTACCCTCATCCCCAGAGAGTAAGTTATTGCCTGATGAATACTGAGCATCCAAAATATCATCACCAGCGTTACCATTGAAGATGTTGTCAGTGGTTGAATTTATAGCACTTAAATAATCATTACCTTCACCGCCAATAACCGTATCATTGCCACCATCCGCCTGGAGTATATCATTGCCATTGTTCCCCACAATGTAGTCATCATAGGCTGTACCCGTGATACTCAATCGTTCGATATTTTTGTAGCTAACTAATCTCGTCCCTGCGGTAATCAATCCAACATTGGTAGTAGCGTCAAATGTCGAAGTGATTCCTCCGGTAGCATTGCTAAAAGAGAAATCAACGGATAACAAATCGTCACCCGTGCCTCCATCTATGGTATCGTTACCACCACTGCCTGCATCGAGTATATCATTACCATTGCTTCCCACAATGTAGTCATCGTAGGCTGTACCCGCGATCCTCAATCGTTCGATATTTTTGTAGCTAACTAATCTCGTCCCTGCGATAATTAAGCCAACGTTGGTAGTAGTATTAAAAGTTGAAGTAATTCCTTCAGTAGGATTGATAAAATCGACGGATAACAGATCGTCACCTGTGCCTCCATCTATGGTATCGTTACCGTCATAGCCCGCGTCGAGTGTATCATTGCCATTGCTTCCCACAATGTAATCATCGTAGGCTGTACCTCCGATAATTAATTCTTCAATATTTTTGTAGTTAACCAATCTCGTCCCTGCGGTAACTGAGCCAACGTTAGTAGTAGCATTGAATGTCGTTGTGATTCCCTTTGTGATTTCCTCATCGATCAAATTACTGATGTAGATATCCAGTAAATCGTCGCCTGTTCCTCCATCTACTGTTTGAGTCATTGATAAAGAGGAGGCTAAGATTGTGAAATAATCATTGCCATTCCCTCCACTGAGGGTGTTATTACCAGTACCACTGAAGAGATTATCATTGCCATCTCCACCATAAAGCAGATTATTGCCTGTTGAATCGCGGGCACTCAAGAAATCATTACCATCTCCCCCATCGAGCAGGTTATTACCTGTTGAAGAGCTAACATCTAAGAAATCATCATCAGCACCACCGTTGAGGGTATTATTACCAGAGGTGTCAAAATAGGTACCGAGGTACTTGTAGTAGTAGCTAGAGGCAGAGAGAGTATCATTGCCATTGCCCCCAGAGAGCAGATTATCGCCTGTTGAAATCTCAGCAGAGAGATAATCATTACCATCATCGCCAGAGAGTAAGTTATCGCCTATTGAAATTTCAGCAAACAAGCGATCGTCACCAGCGCCTCCATTAAGGGTGTTATTGTCAGAGATATAATCAGAGATTGTCATCTCATAACGGTTGTCGGCAATGCCAGAGGCACAGAGAGTATCATTGCCATCACCTCCAAAGAGCAGGTCATCGCCTCGTGAGTCTTTTGAATAGTTATTATTTAAGTAATCATTGCCCGCACCACCATTGAGGGTGTCATTGCCTGCACCACCATTGAGGGTGTCATTGCCTCCACCACCATTGAGTTTGTCATTGCCCGCACCACCTCTCAAAAGGTCGTTGCCAGTTTTGCCGTCAATAATGTCATCACCCCCCTGACCATTGATTACATCATTTGAGTTGTCAAAGCCATTAACATTGTTGTTTAAGTCGTTAAGGAAAGTGACTGTGTTCTTCTTGAAGATAGTGCTTTGGGTGGAGTTGGCATTGAAGATATCAAAGTTGTCCGTGATGCTAGTTTGTCCAGCAAACAGAATATTGCCTGAGTTTACAGTGGCTCGTGTAGATAAACTTAGGTTATCTAGGTTTTCTAGGGCAAAGTTTTGCAGGATGACTTCGCCATCTATCCCTTCAAAAAAAATTTTCAGATTGTTGCCATCCTGAGTCAGCAGCAGGTTTTTGGCAATGAATCTACCGCCTCGAAATCTTATTGTATCCACTTCGGCAATGACTGCTGGTGTTGGGTTTATTCCTTTACCAATGCCACCAAAATCGGTGATGGTATCAATGCCGGCGCCCAAATCGTAAATAAATATATCATTGCCGCCTCCACCTGTAATAGTGTCGTTGCCAGAGAAACCATTAATCGTATCAGCACTGTTACTACCCAGTAGAGTATCATTACCGTTAGTTCCAATGATATTTGCCATAACTTTACTAGTTACCTAAATCTATTTTTTCAGTCACTTCAGCTCTCAACCTTAGTTTATTACTGTTGTGGCAAAAATAACTCATATCAAGTTCGGCTAATTACTTACAATATGGTTAGTCTTTTTGGTAACAGGGAATTGGGAAAAAGGTAATTGGTAATAGCGAATTGGGAAAAAGGTAATTGCGAATTGGGAAAAAGGTAATTGGAAAGAAATAATTAGCCATTACCCATAACCTATTATCTATTACCCATTACCCATGACCTATTACCCATTACCCATACGCAGGGCGTCTCTTTTTAGGGAAGACCGTGCTGCTTCACCAAAATTTAAAATTCCTACGCGCCTTCGCGCAATTTATCCAACACGCTTCTATCTTCTAAAGTTGAAGTATCACCAGATACTTCTTGTCCCGCAGCTAGATTCCGCAATAAGCGCCGCATAATCTTACCCGATCGCGTTTTGGGCAAAGCGTCGGTAAAGCGAATTTCTCCAGGACGGGCGATCGCACCTATTTCTTTAACAACGTGTTGCTTGAGTTCTTTACTCAATTGTTCACTTTCTTGGTAAGTGCCTTCTAAAGTTACAAAAGCAACTACTTCTTCACCTTTGAGTTCATCCGGCTTACCCACTACCGCTGCTTCTGCCACTGCTGGATGAGAAACTAAGGCTGATTCTACTTCCATTGTACCGAGTCGATGTCCGGATACATTGAGTACGTCATCGACGCGACCCATTACCCAGAAGTAACCATCTGCATCGCGTCTGGCACCATCACCGGCAAAATAAGTATAATTACCATCTTTGGGGGGGATATGTTCCCAATAGGTGCGGCGGAAGCGTTCTGGATCGCCGTAGACCGTCCGCATCATTCCCGGCCAAGGATGGCGGACTGCTAGATAACCGCCTTCGTTGTTGGGTAGGGAATTTCCTTCTAAATCTACGATGTCTGCAAGAATTCCAGGGAAGGGAAGCGTTGCAGAACCGGGTTTAGTAGGAATTGCTCCTGGTAGCGGTGTAATCATAATACCGCCAGTTTCCGTTTGCCACCAAGTATCCACAATTGGACAGTGGCCTCCCCCAATTACTTTGTGATACCACATCCAAGCTTCTGGGTTAATCGGTTCGCCGACGGTTCCCAGCAATCGCAATGAAGATAAGTTTCGTGCATTGGGATGTTGTTCGCCCATTTTAATAAATGCCCGAATTGCCGTAGGTGCAGTATAAAAAATATTGACACCGTATTTTTCAATTAGATCCCAAAAACAGCCAGGATTAGAAGCACGCGGCGCACCTTCATACATAATAGTTGTTGCACCGTTGGAAAGGGGGCCATAAACAATGTAGCTGTGTCCCGTAATCCAGCCCACATCTGCGGTACACCAATATACATCTGTGTCTTGCAGGTCGAAGATCCACTTGGTGGTCATGTGGGTATACAAATTATAGCCAGCAGTTGTATGCACCACACCCTTCGGTTTGCCTGTACTGCCAGAAGTGTAGAGGACAAACAGCATATCTTCACTGTCCATCGGTTCGGCAGGACAATCAGCGGATGCATCTTTTTGTAACTCATGCCACCAATGGTCGCGTCCCCCCAATTGCATATAAGTTTCTTGTCCGGTGCGCTTGACAACCAAGACATTTTCTACATTGGGAACAGCACCATCAGCTAAGGCTTTATCTACCTGTTCCTTCAGAGGAACGATCGCATCTTTGCGCCAGCCACCATCAGCTGTGATTACTAACTTAGCTTTAGCATCAATTAAGCGATCGCGCAAAGCTTCGGCACTAAAACCACCAAATACCACGCTGTGGGGTGCGCCAATTCTCGCACAGGCTAACATCGCGATCGCAGCTTCCGGAATCATTGGCATATAAATACCAACGCGATCGCCTTTTTGTACGCCTAGTTGCTTCAACACATTGGCAAACTGGCAAACTTCCCGATGCAGTTGGGCATAAGTGAGGGTACGCGAGTCACCTGGTTCGCCTTCCCAAATCAGTGCTGCTTTATTTTTGCGCCAAGTAGTCAGGTGTCTGTCAAGACAGTTGTAAGAAATATTAATTTTACCGCCAACGAACCACTTGGCAAAAGGCGGTTGCCAATCCAGTACTGTATCCCATTTTTGGAACCATGCTAATTCTTTTGTCGCCAAATCTGCCCAAAATTGCTGCGGATCGGCTTTGGCTTGGTCGTAAAGCTGCTGATAGTCTTCCAGACTCTTGATGTGGGCGTTTTGTGAGAATTCCGAACTAGGATGGAAAAGGCGATTCTCTTGTAGGATTGATTCTATGGTTGGTTGAGACATAGTTTATCAGGGCGATCGCTATTGTTACTAAAAACTATTCTTAGCCCAGTTATGCTGTACTGTGTTTAGATTTTCATTAAGCTGGGTGGAAATTGCTGAGTCATTGGTCATTCTCCGCGTCCTTGCGTCTCTCCCCACTCCCTTTCCCTAAAACTATGCCACTTATTCTCGAAGCCAGTAGCTTATCTCTCAACGATGTTCATCGCTTTCTAAAACTAGAAGAACTTTCAACTGGTTCATTCACAAACTTCTTAAATTTAGAAACGTTGACAGAGTTTGAACAACAGGATTTATTACGAATTAGAAACGACTTTAGTCGTTATCTCAAACTGGGCAAAATTTCTGAAGGCTTGGTGAAATTTTTAACGATTGCGCCACTAATGCGGTCAGCAGGATTTTATGATGTGCCGATTCGGTTGACAATGGAAGATAGCATTGCGATCGCACTCGAAGATGAGGATAAAAAAATCACCGGACGGATGGATATTTTAGCAATTAGTAATCATCAAAGTACTACTGCATCAACTTTTTGGATTTTAGTAATTGAAACAAAAAATAGTGCGATCGATGTAGCTGAGGGTTTACCTCAATTACTAACTTATGCTTTTAAAAGCTTAGAACAACAACCATCTGTTTGGGGTTTAGTAACTAACGGACTGCGTTATCAATTTGTATATTTGAGACGCGAGCAACAGCCGAATTATCAATTAATGCCATTATTAAATCTCAATGAATCTCCCGATACAATTGAGTTATTACAAGTTCTTAAAAGCATCTGCAATTTAATAACTTTTCAGTAATAATTGATGTTAATTGCGGGGCGATCGCTTATGTCTGAACCTGCTATTTTAGAATTCACCTCTAATACTTCAGAAGATGAAGTTATATTTCCTCCTGGCGATATACTGAGTGACGAACCACCCTTGGAAAGTGATCTACACCGAGACCAAATCGATTTGCTGATTCGCCTACTCAAATTGTGGTGGCGAGAAAGGCAAGATTTTTATGCTTCTGGGAATTTGACAATTTATTACAGTCCTAACCAGAAAAAATCAGAATACTTCCGTGGGCCAGACTTTTTTGTAGTTTTAGGAACCGAGAAAAAAGACCGTAAAAGTTGGGTAGTTTGGCAAGAAGACGGGAAATATCCAAATGTAATTGTAGAGATTTTGTCGAATTCAACAGCAGCAGTTGATAAAGGCTTCAAAAAACAAGTTTACCAAGATACTTTCCGCACACCGGATTATTTCTGGTTTAATCCGGTAACAATGGAATTTCAGGGATTTCATTTAGTAGATGGAAAGTATCAAGAAATTCAACCCACCACTGATGGCCGTTTATGGAGTCAGCAGTTAGAACTTTATTTGGGAGTTTATGAAGGTAAATTAAGGTTATTTACTACTGAAAATCAATTGATACTATCATCTGAAGAACTAGCTCAACAAGAAAGTTTACGTGCCGAACAAGCAGAAGAACGCGCCCAACAAGCAGAACAAGAAATTGCTAGACTGCGTGAACTTTTGCGTTTACAAGGTATTAACCCTGAGAATATTTGATTGAATAGGTAAATTAACATAGACGCTTTACGTTAAAATTAAATATAAATTTGCTCAAACAGTAAAAGGGGAAGCAGTGTGGGAGGGAAATCTTTTTGCAAATAACTGGCGAACTCAAAGGGTCTTGGAGTCTGACGCCAGTTATTACAAATCTTAGAAACCCTGAGAGTGGCTCCCCAAAAAGCCAAGCCTCCTACGGGACTGGAGGTTTAAAATTTGCGATCGCCAGTCCAAGGGTATCTTTAAAATTTATTCTGTTTACAATACACTAAACATATAGCTTCTTTGTAGGAGTAGCGAAAAACCCAAATCCAAAATTTTAAATTTGAAATCTAAAATTTATAGTAAATAGTCAGCTAAGGCGTATGATGGAGATTTAGAGCTAAACACAAAACTGACGATAGCTACTGAGTAATTGTTAAAAAAGTATTAATTTTTGAAAGTAGGGCATCGTTTGCAAGCAAAAGAGATTAAGGATAAACTCAAGTCCCTCATCGAGCAAGCTGACTCGATAGATCCTAATTTAGCGAGAAGATTAGATGAAATCAATCGTTGGGTCAAGAATATCAAACCGGGTTCCCTGACGGCTAAACCTTTTGTCCTTGCTTTTCTCTTAGAAGTAATTACGGACTCTACAATTTGGCTGATCGTAAAATCCTCACCTTCACCAGAAGAACAAAAAGCAAAATTTGAGCAAATGACGCCCATTGAAAGATATTGGTATGGTTACCTTTTCCCGAAATGGATTAATGCAAATGATTCCAAGTTTTATATTTGGAAACAAAAATTGATGGCAGGTGAATTTAATCAAGGTGATGATGATATTATTAGAAATATAGCCCAAGATATTGTTCAGCGAGAAGGTAGTTTTTGGCAGCGTTATATTGCCGACCTCTCTATGGCGACAGATCTAATTGTTAGTAATCGTAACAATCAACCACTTTGTATTCAAGTTACTAGCGTCAGTGAAGAACTTAATCAACAAAAGTACCAAGCTTGGCAAAATACACTGCGATCGTGGGAAATAGAGAGAGGATTGTTCCTAAGTTACAATCCCAAGGATACTAATTTTGTTAACCAATTAGTCAACATAGCCTTGTATAACAGTGATTATCTTTCTGGTGGCAAATATTTAAAATTTTTCTGAGCCTCTCCGGATTTTGATTTAAAAGATTTGTATTCTAGCCTACATACTTACCTGCTCATTACAGCTTTTATGGCTAATAAAAGAGAAACTCACACCTACAACGATATAAATAATTTTGTCGAAGCTTTAGCAACAGCTAGACAAATGCAGCAGAACTGGTTAACTTACGGCGTTGATTTTGTCAACTTTTATGTTGAAGATGTAGAAGGAGACTGGTTAGAAACCTGGGGAAATGATGAAATATTAGGTAATTCTCGATTAGATGCTATTAAAGAATTTTTGGTAAGTGATGATAATGTAGCTGTAAAAGTCAGGCAGTATTTGGGAGAGCGATCGCTATTTGATTTTGCAGTAAACTTGGAAGAATATTGGAGCAATTCTGAAGTAGATGACAGGTTATCTGCTGTGACAAATCTATTAACTTATGGTAAAAATCTTCATGAAGCGGATGACATCAAGTTAGTTGATTTAGCAAATAGTCTGTTGGTAAAGTTGGCAGATATTTTGTGAAATTTGAAATCACAACTGATTTTATCTAAATTGAATACAAAGTTAGTAGAGTAGCTATTTTATTAGCAGCACTCAACTAACTTAGTGATATGTTCAAATCTCCACTTCTTTGAGAAATGGCAGATTTGAACATTTTGAAAAATTAAATAAGATTGGTGTATTAACTGACAAATGAACCTAATTACCTCAGAAAATAGTCAATCTATACTTACCGTGTTCCTGTGGATTCTTGGAAGTAACAACTATATAGTAAGTATCATCCTCAGGTAACTTAGCTCGGTCAATTAAAGCAGTATACACGCCACCTTTGTCTTTGTCTTTATCTACAGCGATCGTCTGTCCTTTAGAATTAAGTAAGGTTACGTAAGGAGAAAACTCTTCATCAACACTATCTACACGAATACTTACAAGCTGATTTTTTCTACCTTGAAAATTAGAAACATTGTAAGCTCCTCCATTTTGTTTCAAGGTTGAACTTTTGGCAGTTAGTTGACCTGATTCATCTAAAGTATAGCTAGCTCTATCATTCCTTAGAGCCAAACTATAGCGACCTATTTCTCCAGGATCTTGGCTAGTAACTGCAATTTTGTAAGTACCATTCACAGGCAATCGTGCAAAAATGAATGCATCATCGCCATCACTGTTTTTATCCCAAGTACCTTTTTTAACAATGATATTATTATCAGGGTCGTGCAGAAATAATAAGGGTTTTAAACTTAAGTTATTTGTTCTGCGCGTATCATTACTACCAACAAGTCTAATTTGGACTAGTTGATTTTCTCTACCCTCAAACTCGTAGAAATTAAAATATCTACCTTGAGATTGAAAGTCATTTTTATCTAGAATACCCAATGCGACATCTACAAAGTTAATCTCTTTGTAAGTAGGTGCTGGTGAATCCTCAATACTTCGGTTGTTAACTGTAGTTACGTTATGAGTTGGCTTGCGAACTATCCTTGAGCCACCATTAGAACGATTGGCAGTTGAGTTAGAAGCCCTACGTCTAGACGCTCTAGAACCAGAGCTATTACTAGCACGATTAGCATTTGAGTAAGAAGCTCTACGTCCAGACGAGCTAGAACCAGAGCCATTATTTGAAGTACTAGAAGAACGCCGGGAATTTTCTGTGTTAGACGATATACTACGATTCTGTATGGGTGACTCAATAGATTGCTTCCGTCTCGGAGATATTGAGGCTTGAGAAGCAGGAATTTGCTCAATTCCTTTTTCTACTGCTTCTGGCTGTCTCTCATCTGGTGATTTAGCGATTAAAAAGTCTTGATAATTTTGAGATTTTACTAAAGCACTGATAGGCAGCACATTAGTTGCGATCGACAAACTACTGCTCAAGCAACAAATTAAAATGTAACTTAATTTACGACGATAGTTGTTTTCTATTAACATAATTACGCTCCTAATATTGGGAAAATTTGGGATTTATGGGGTTTAAGTTCATGTTTTTTGTCTTTTATCGGTAAATTAATTTGATATTTTGATACTAAATTTAAATTTAGCGTCTTGATTCTTTAACTATTCTGAGTTTTAAATTCTTACCTTAGTTTAGACTTCGAGAGTAAATCATAAATTAGTAGGTATATACTGAGCTACAAACTGAAATTACTGCTTTTCGGATTTTTGCAGAGATATTTTTGCCAAACTGAGGCAAATGCTGCCGGACTACTAAATCGAGAATGTATACATAAATATTTCGGATTAACATCAATTAATTCATCAAAAAGCTTCATTAAAACAAAACTTTTTTAAGTTCTTTAAATTGTTAAATACCTGATGAAGTAAGGAAATTGGCGATTTGGATGGTATCTCAGTGAGATTGACTAACAAGAGAGATTATACTGCATGACTTAAGATGAATATATACCCCAATATGGAAATGGATTCCCAGTATGGTTTGTTGTGTGAATCCCGATTGCCAAAAACCCCTGAATCCTGAGAAAAACAACTATTGTCACAGTTGTCAAGCCGAATTACTACCCCTACTGGGAGGTCGCTATCGTCCCACTCAGGTGTTGTCAGATGAGGGCGGATTTGGCAGAACCTATCTGGCAGAAGATGTACACAAATTAAATGAATGCTGTGTTGTCAAGCAATTTGCACCAAAACTTCACGGAACTGGGCCACTAACAAAGGCCGTTGAACTATTTAAACAAGAAGCTAGCCGACTTCAACAACTGGCAGAACATCCACAAATTCCAACTTTATTGGCTTATTTTGAGCAAAATGGCTATTTATTTTTAGTGCAGCAGTTTATTGACGGACAAAACTTACTCAAGGAATGGGGGACGCAGGGAAATTATAACGAAATACAAATTCGAGAACTTTTGTTAGATTTACTGCCCTTGCTGACGTTTATTCATGTACGAGGAGTAATTCATCGGGATATCAAGCCACAAAATATTATTCGCCGTCAAAGTGACGGGCGATTAGTGTTAATTGATTTTGGAGCCTCTAAGCAGCTAACAGCAACTGTGCAGACTAAAATTGGCACTGTCATTGGCTCACATGGTTACACAGCACTGGAACAAATGCAAGAAGGCAAAGCTTACCCAGCCAGTGATTTATTCAGCTTGGGGGCAACTTGTTTTCATCTACTGACTGGGGTTCGCCCATCTCAACTGTGGATACACCAAGGTTACGGTTGGGTTAAATCTTGGCAGCAATACTTAAATAGTCCTGGTAGAGATAAGATTTCTGTGTCTGTAGAGTTGGCTGAAATTTTGGATAGGCTGTTACAACCAGATATCGAAAAGCGTTATCAATCAGCCGAAGAAGTCATCGCTGACTTAACACCCAGTCTATCACCGCCATTGCCATTAGTCCCCCCAACTATACTTACACCAACATTCACGACTTCTTCGGCAGAAACGACACTAGTTTCACCAAAACTAAATAACAAGCTCAAAAGTAAACTACTCTTGGGTACTAGCATCTTGGTATTGGGATTGGGAGGAGTTTGGTATTTCCAAACTCGTTCGCCTGAAATTAGCGAGTTTTCTGAACCGATTTCTCAGCCTGTCACTTCTCAAAAAAACGTCTTAGAAAATTCTTATCTCGCCAAATCTCTCAAAGGGCATTCTAGTGACGTAAATTCTGTAGCCTTCAGTCCTGATGGTACAACCCTTGGTAGTGCTAGTGATGATAAGACAATCAAGTTATGGAATCTGGCAACTAAACAAGAAATCCGCACCCTCGAAGGACATTCCAATTGGATTTGGACTATAGCCTTCAGTCCTGATAGCAAAACCCTCGCTAGTGGGAGTGCAGATAAAACAATCAAATTATGGAATTTGGCAACCGGAAAGTTAATTCGCACTCTCCAAGGACATACCGACGGAGTAACCTCGGTGAGTTTCAGTCCTGATGGCAAAATCCTCGCTAGTGGTAGTGCTAGTAAGGACACGAAAATCAGACTGTGGAATCTGGAGACAGGAAAGTTAATCCGCACTCTCGAAGGACATGCCAATGGTGTTCAAGCTGTAGTTTTTAGTCCTGATGGCAAAACCCTTGCCAGTGGTAGTTGGGACAAGACAATAAAATTGTGGAATTTAGGGACAGGAAAGTTAATCCGCACCTTGAAGGGAAATGGTGGGGCGATTCTTTCAGTTGCTTTTGCTCCCGATGGCAAAACCCTTGCCAGTGGCAGCAATGACAAAACAATTAAATTGTGGAATGTGGAGACGGGAAAGTTAATGCACACTTTAAAGGGACATAATGATAAGATTAATTCCGTCGCCTTTTTGCCAAGCACACCTTTAAATAACATCACCCTTGTTAGTGGCAGCAGTGATAAAACCATCAAACTGTGGAATCCGGTGACAGGAGAAAAAATCCGCACTTTAGAAACTGGTTCTGGATATATTTATGCCGTAGCCATCAGCCCAGATGGACAGACTATTGCTGGCGGCGGAAGTGGTGAAAATATTTTAAAAATTTGGCAGACAATTCACTAAAAAGTGCTGAGAGTTAATTAATTACCAGCTTGATATCGGTGGCGAAGAGTATTGTGATAATATCCTCGACGGAATTAAAAATCTGGTAGCAGGCAATAGAGTAATAGGTTTAAAAGTTATTTGGTGTGAGGATTTCATCCTCAGTTTATGTACTAATCTACCTGGACACTGCTATAAGTTGAAAAAATAGCAATATCTCTATTGAAACCTGTAAATATCGGTTTTCATCTAGGTTTTATATTGTCAAAAATTATTGAAAATTAGAATTTATGATTAATATATTTTTCTTGCTCATACTATTTTCTTCCCTTTTAGGGCGAATTAAATTTCCTGAATTCAATATTGGTATTCATTATTTATTACTTTCTGGCTTTAGCTTTGGGATAATTAGTTTTTCATTAAAAGATACAAAAGAAACTATTAAAAAAAATAAAATTATTTTAATATTTTTGGCTATATTATATTTATGGATGTGGATATCCGCTTTTTTAAGTGAATTTTCTCATACTGCTATTATTTATAGTATTAAGTATTCAACGTACTTTATATTATTTTTTGCTTTTCTAGTCTTAACTTATAGAAAACTCAAAACATCCTCCTTGACATTTTATTATCGTTGCATATTGTACTTATTACAAATAATTGCAGGGTTTGGTTTTTTAGAGGCTTTACTTCCCAATCACTGGATTTTTAAATTATTAAAATTTCCTAGCTTTTATCCTCAGATTGGTTCAATCATGCAAAATCCTAATCAGTTTGGGGCAATAATGAGTATCGGGCTATGTTTAAGCTTAATTCTAGAAAAACAAAAAAAGATTTCTCAAATTGAATTATATCTAAGTGAATTTATATTTTTAATTTCCTTAGCGTTTTCTGCTAGCAGAAATGCTTGGCTAATTTTTATTTTTGGCATAATTCTTTTATTGATATATAAAACTATTAATTTTAAACAGATGATTGCTATCTTAAGTTTATGGTTTTTATGTATTGTAACTATACCAGTATCTACATACAGAATTGGTTTAGGAAATAGTAAAATATTTCCATTAATTAATTTATTTTTAGCAAATCCGATTCAAATAGTGCTTCCTAGTCCTGTAGGAACAGCGTTGTCAAGGTTTGTTCTATGGCAAGCAGCTATTATTGAAACTATTAAAAGACCGCTTACAGGTATAGGTATAGGAGTTTTTGCAGAACATATAGGAGTGAAAGTTTTTGGAGCCAAAGGTTTTCATGCACATGATATATTTTTAAATGTCTTAGTAGAACAAGGAGTTATTGGACTATTTATTTTTATTAGTTTTTTAGTAAAAATAGCAACTAAAGTTAAACATAGTAATCCCTTAACGATTATTCCAATTATGATGTTTTTAGCGTCTCAAATTCCAGATTTTTTTGCTGAAGATTATACTTTTACAACTATTGAGTTTTATTTTTTGGCAGCAGCTATTAATTATCGAAAAGATTTTATCGTACAATCAAGCAAGTGAAATTAGTTACAATGTTAAAAACAAATACTCGAAATCAGTGCCATTTTAACTTGATATTTCCAAATATGTTTGGTTTTAAAGGAGGTATTCAAGTTTACTCAATGTTTTTGCTCAAAGCATTGCAAGATTTATATCCGGAAGCTAATTATGATGTGTTTCTCAAATATGACAAGCAAAATTTAAAACAACGGTCAAATTTGCAGTATTTAAGTTCCACAAAATTTCATTATTTTGGAGATTTACCAAGATTATTTCAAACTATTTTGTTTGCTACAAAAATAATTATTTTGGCTATTTTTCATCGTCCGACTATAGTTATATCAACTCATGTTAACTATGCCACTGCTTGTTATGTTCTCAAACTGATTGCTGGAATTCCTTACTGGGTAGTTGCTCATGGTTTAGAAGTTTGGGATATTGAGAATAAGATGACCAAATTAGCATTACAAAAAGCGGATAAAGTAATTAGTGTTAGTAATTATACTCGCCAGCGCTTGCTTCGAGAAATTCAAATTGATGCTGATAAAATAGTGCTTTTACCTAATACATTTGACGCCAACCAATTTGAAATAAAACCTAAACCTACTCACTTACTAAAACGATATAACTTAAAAGATGAACAGCCTGTAATTCTCACAGTAACGCGGCTGGGACGCATGGCAAAATATAAGGGTTATGACCAAATTATTCATGCTTTAGTTAAAGTGCGATCGCAAATCCCAAATGTTCATTTTCTTTTAGTAGGTAAGGGGGATGATTTACCTCGAATTCAAACTTTAGTTAATAGCTTAAACCTCCAAGATTGTATTACTATTGCCGGATTTGTACCAGATGAAGAATTGTGCGCTCATTACAATCTCTGTGATGTTTTTGCTATGCCTAGCAAAGGAGAAGGATTTGGTATTGTTTATTTAGAAGCCTTAGCTTGTGGTAAACCTGTATTGGCAGGTAATCAAGATGGTTCTATAGACCCATTAGCTGAGGGTAAACTGGGATGTTTAGTTGACCCTGATAACGTCGAAGAAATTGCTGATAATCTCATTCAAATTCTCCAAGGTGATTGCTCTAACCCGGTGATTTATCAACCAGAGTACTTGCAACAAAAAACCATTGAAGCTTATGAATTTAGTCAATTTCGCGCCAATTTAGCTAAGTTATTTAGTAGCTATTAGGGAACTCCAAGAAATAAATTATCCCGTTTGAAGTTAGTGGCTATTGAGCGTCAGCAGTAGGATATTTTTTATATGGAAGTCGCTTAGACTTTACTATTAATCGCACTCCTGACCAGAATTACTGTACTTTCTACACCAGAGGCGATCGCTTCTGGAATATTACCTTGAATCGCCTGCTGCAACAATCCCTCACGCGAAGCTCCCAAAACTACAACATCGTAACCTTCAGTTTTGACTAATTTAATCACACCTTGGGCAACTGAATCAGCTTGTATTGGGACAGCAAGAATAGTCTTAGATAATTTATAGCGACGCATCAACTGACGCATACCATTTTCTAAAACTGTCATGTTTGGTTGCGACTCAGATGGCTTAAACACCTGTGTCAAGCGAATTTGTGGTTGATTCCCCAAGGTGAGTAAAGCCGGAAGCAATTTAATCGCTACTTGTGAATTGGGGCCGCCAGCCATTGGGACTAGCCAGCTGTTGAAGTGAGGAGAGGAAGGATATGCTGAGAGTGGGAGATGCGCGGATGGAGAGAATTCTTTTTCTGTATCGTCGCGTCCCTGTGTCGCCGCGTCTGAGTGAGTTTTGCCTAACTTGACTAAAACTACTTCGCAAGTGGCTTGGCGAATTACAGTATCTACGGCAGTGCCAAAAATCCGACCTGGGGTAGATGTATTACCTTTCCATCCCATTAAAATCAGGTCAATGTGTTGTTCGTTGATTGTCTCCAAAATTGCTTGGGCGACATCGTGGGTAACTCGGATTTGTGTATGCAGGGGAATTTGCCATTTTTTTGCTAAGACTTCTGCCTTTCTGAGCAGGCGGCGACTTTTTGCTGTCCTGACTTGTGTTTCAGATGGGGAACTGTGGCGTGGCACTAGTATTACTTGGATGCACTCTATTTCATAATGGCGATCGCGGGCGATCGCTGCTGCCATTTGTAATAAAATCCCTGCTGTTTCCGGGTTAGCTACTGGGACTAATAATCTACCTCTACCAATGCTGGGCGATCGCGTTTGATAAACTACATACGAAGGTTCTGGTCGCAGTTTTAAAGTTCTGTCATCACCATTAAGATGGTCTGCTTCCGCACGAATAATATCTGCACGCGTAATAATCCCGATCAGTTTTCGTCCATTCACTACTGGTAAGCGACTGATTTGATAGCGGTCGAGTAAATACAGTACATTGCTTAGGGTGTGGATTGGTGTGACTGTTACCGGAGCCGCAGTCATAATTTTCCCTAAGGCAGTATCGTTTGGTAAGTTGCGCTCGCGGATATTTAGTAAATCTGATTGCGTCACAATCCCTACAAGCTTGCTATCCTCTACTACCGGAAAGCCCCGATGGTGGGAACGAGCAAATGCCTGTATTACTTCATCTAAAGGCATCTGTGTATCCAGAGTTTCTACTTGTTGCTGCATGACATCTTTGGCTGTCAAATTTGTTATAATCCCCCCCGCAGGTGCAGCTTTTTCGATAATTATCCCATTCCACTCTAAAAGTTTGTCGTATAGCGATCCTGGCACTAACTTGTCGGCCACTAGATACGACGTTACAGAGCCAATCATTAAGGGCAGTACTAAGTTGAAATCTGTAGTCATTTCAAACACAATTACTATCCCCGTGATTGGCACTCTGGCTACCGCAGTAAAAAATGCGCCCATTCCTGCCAACGCATAAGTAATTGGTAATCCACTGGCGATTCCAAAAGGAATGAGTAGACTGTGTTCTGCCATACCCACTAAGTAGCCAAGGGCAGCCCCAAGAGTTAAAGCAGGAGCAAATAATCCTCCTGGCACACCAGAGCCATAGGCTACGAGGGTAAGGATAAACTGGGAGAAAAAGGCGATCGCTGCTACTGACCAGCTAGCCTCACCTGTAATTAAAATTTCCCGCAGTCCCGTGTTGTCTCGAAACGCTAACGGTAGTAATGCCACAATCACCCCAGACACCAACCCAGCAAGTGCTACACGAGCAGGTAATCCAAAACGTAGAGAACGTCGGTAAAAAGTTAAGCTGGTAATAATCCCGCGATTAAATAGCGCCCCCATCAACCCAGCCACAATTCCCAACAACAAATAGAAGGGGATATCTTGAACAAAAAAATCTGTGTTGGGAGCAGTTAATGCCAGATTAAGATCTAAGCTGCGACCACCCAATACCCGCGAGACAACGGCACCGATAAAAGAAGCCAGAATTGCAGTGCCCAGAGTAAATTCTGAGAAATCCTGTAACAGTTCTTCTACTACAAACAACACACCTGCAATCGGCGCATTGAAGGCAGCCGCTAACCCTGCTCCTGCACCAGCAGCAATCAACTGGCGTCGGTGGTCTGGTGAAGTAGGAAACCACTGACTCAGTTGAGATGCTAAAGCTGCGCTCACCTGAACTGTTGGCCCTTCCCGCCCTAAAGCTAGCCCAGAACCCAGTGCCAGAATACCACCGACTAACTTTACCAGAGCAACCCGCAAATCCAGAGCAATTGGTATCCGGGCTAGCACTGCTTTAACCTGAGGAATACCGCTACCGGAAGTTTCTGGTGCCACGCGCTCAACCAGCCATCCTGCTAGGAATCCGAAGGTCAGTCCGATACCTGGTAACACGAACCAAGCTGGTAATAGCAGCGATGTCTGCACTCGCCAAGCACCTAGCAATCCCACCCCCGATTTAAGTAAGACTGCTGCCAGACCCGAAACCAAACCAATCAGACAAGCTTCAAAGATTGCTAAACGACGCCGTGGTTGTAAGACTTGCCGAAAGCGCTGGAAGATAGGTAGATACGACATGATGTCAAATTTCTTGTCTTATTCAAAAATGATTGATTAAACTTTCAATGAATCAAACACAACATTTATAGCAGGAGGCAGGATAGCGCAGCGTTAGCGAGTCCGCGAGCGTTGGCAGAAGGCAGGAGGTAAAACATTACTAGTTCCTAACATCCAGGCTTTCAAGATGTCCTAACCTTTAATTCGCTTGCTTTACTACTTGCAAAACCTGTTACTTGCTATAAATTGAGAATTTTGGTGTTGCTAATTATGGGATAATTTTGATGGTTTTGTGGGATAGGCCAAAAAGCCCGTCCCTTGTATTTTCGGTTCACACTACAAGAATCATCCCTTAATTGAGCAACGCCAGAATTTTTAATTGTTTCTCCCCATAGTGGATAGTCCTTCTACGATCAAAGATGGAGTATAGCAAGAACCATTCCAATCAGCATCGTTCCCCAGTGTAACCAGTTGCTTGAGAGCTGTGTAGACATTACCTGCAACCATCGTATCCTTAACGCGCCCAATTACATGACCATTTTGCACGCGGTAGCCTAAATCAACGTTGATCGAAAAATCTCCTGAAATAGTGCCGCCATTACCTAACATTTGATCCACAATTAAGCCATCATCCAGTTGTTCAATTAACTCTTGTAGCGATGCCGAACCTGGCTGGATGAGAAAATTAAATAAACCGGGAGTGGGATAGCTGCTTAAACTAGGGCGAAAACCATTTCCCGTGGTCTGAGTACCCAGTTGACCTCCGGTGGTACGATCGCCATAGAAATGCTTTAAAGTTCCGTTTTCAATAAATACTAAAAATTGAGTGGGAGTGCCTTCATCATCAAAAGGGCAACTGTAAGGCCCAGCTTGGGGATCTTGGTAGAGGGTAAGGCTAGATGATGTGACTGGGCTACCCAGACGTTCTGCCCAAGGGGAAGCTGCTTCTAAAACTCGCTTGCCATTCAAAGCTGCTTGCACACTACCCCAAAGCATATCGGCGGCTTTAGAAGTAAACAAAACTGGGACGCGACCATTAGGAGATGAAACATTTTCTTTTGCCCAAACTAACCGCTGTAAAATTTGGTTAGCTAATCTCTGTGGGTGGAGTTCGCCCCGTTTGGTTTGACCATCGGAAACACTCAAAAAATCATCACCGCGCACCCATTCTGCGGATATGTAGCAACTAAGGGTAGTATCGGTGTAGTGGCAATCTAAACCTTTAGTGTTGACCAGTCTTGTGGCTTCGATATCACATTCCCAGTCGCCATTGCAGATAACCTCAGGATAGGCATCGCGAATCAGGGCGATCGCTTCCTTGCCCCAGTCTACCAAAACCTCTATCGGCACAATTTTTCCCAAGTCTGGGTACAATGGCTGAAAATTAGAGCCTAATTCCACTAGTTCTGGTTGATTAAGTTCGCTCAAAGCTAAAGCTTTTTCCACAATCGCTAAGGCGGGGACAGAACCGTAAGCCACCGTTAGTCCTGGACACCCATTTCGCCAAAGCCGCAGTGCTATACCTTCAGATTGGCTGGTTTCTAGCTGCTTGAGTCGGTTTGCCTCAAAAAACACTGGACGAGAAAGCGATCGCGACTGATACACCTCAGCTGCTTCTGCTCCAGATTTAATCGCTAGTTCCAGCAGTTCTTCTGCTAGTGTATCTTTTGACAAATTTTCAGAATCCATGACCCTTAGTGAATTGTGGATTTTGAACAGCCTATCAACGTCAACAGACGCAAATAATTATCCAAAAATCATCAGCGCGTCTTGGCAGTTGCAATTTGAAACCGCAGATCGACACTAATGGACGCAGATAATTATCCCAAATCATTGTCACGTCTCAACGTTTCTTAGGCGATCGCAATTTTTGCTTATTAGTCCTCTCTTGCAAAGTTCTGATGTCTGACGACAAGCCGCCCTTCGGGCGTCTACGCTGGAAGCCAGCGCACCCTGCAGGAAGCCGCAGAAGCGTGTACAGACTTTGCGCTTTGTCATTAGTCCTTTGTCATTAGTCCTCTCTTACAAAGTTCCGATGTCTGACGACAAGCCGCCCTTCGGGCGTCTACGCTGGAAGCCAGCACACCCTGCGAGAAGCCGCAGAAGCGTGTACAGACTTTGCGCTTTGTCATTTGTCTTTTGTCATTTGTCGTTAGTTATTCCCCTTATCTTCCCCAGTCCCCAATCCCCTTTTTCAAAGATTGACCTCTTGCAACAGCCAAAAACCAGCAAATGATTCGGCTTGAGGATTGGACTGTACGCCTAGAAAATGCACTCCATTAGCTTTTTGCTTGGCTTGTTCAAAACCTTTAGCTTCTGCTAAAATTTGAGGTTTTTTGATATTTGCCACAATCCAGCTTTCAGTAACACCAGTTTCTAAAAGCAATTTCGCCTCTTGACTAGTGTCAGCTTTCAAAAAAGCCAACTCCAAACCAGACATCCAGCCCGCCAAAGGCAACGCTCTAGATGAGAAAATCAAAACACCAGGAATACGGGTTTCAGGTGATACTTGTGCAAACTCTAGCGGAAAAGCTTCACCAAAGCTAATTTCCCACTCTGGCATCTCTGCTAAATCCTCGGCTGTTAAGCTCACAAATACCCACTGCTGTCCTTCCAAAGCATCTGGCAAACGTTGCGGCAAAGGTTTCTCCAATCGTACTGAGGGATTAGTTCCGCCTTGATATCCAGGTTCTTGAGGATACACTTCTTGCATCCGCTGTTCTAACCATTGGTTGAGAACCAAAGTACGGCGGCTAGGCTGGGCGGGAATCCCCAAGTCTTGGCAAGCTTTGGTAATCATATTATTCATTTGGCGGCGGAAAAAGCGAATTTTAATTGGCGCTTTTCCAGCTTGGTCAATAGCCTCCTGTAATGCAGTCCGCAACCAGCCCGAATTTACCTGGGTACTGGGGCAATATTGAGCATAGCGAAATAAAGAATCTGCTTTTGTGTTTGTATCCAAGGGACTTTCACAGACTAAGACTTCCCAAACTTTTTTTTGATTGGCGTCTAAAATCGGACGAGAGTAAAAATCGATTTCCCAAATACTGCCCATGTTTTACGGTAAAAATCTGGTTGTTATATTTTGCTGATATCTCGATCATACGAGTGTTAGGGCAGCATTGAGCATTGGGCATTAGGGACTGGTGATTAACAGACAAGTCTATATAGAGAGTTGTTTATTTCTCTCAAAGGCTGATTAATGGAGTTCAAACACTCATTAATGGAGTTTAAAGACTCATTAATGGAGTTCAAAGCCTCATTAATGGAGTTCAAAGCCTCATTAATGAAGCTCAAAGCCTCATTAATGAAGCTCAAAGCCTCATTAATGGAGTTCAAAGCCTCATTAATGGAGTTCAAAGCCTCATTAATGGAGTTTAGAACCTCAATTCTCATGCCCCATGCCCCATATCTATTTCTTTTCAAACAGGGGCGTCATCGGCTGAACTCCTTTAGCTATGTCGCCCGCTTGCTTTAGGTACTCGTAGATCCCAAAAGCCTCTTCAGTGGTTCGCAATAGTGAGTAAAGATTGTAGGATTTGTTTTCCTCTACAATCACAAAAATAAGTAAGTCGGTACAATAAAACCAAACTATGTGAAGAAAAATTAGCTAGGCTAAAACCGTCTTTCCTCCTGCCCCCTGCCCCCTGCCTCATCCCAACAATAAAGATTCACACCGACCTACTTATGTCTGTCACTTCCCACGGTTAATCCAAACACCTCTCAAACCAGCTGCTTTAGCTCCGTAATAATCTTCAACGATGCTATCACCAACATGCCATGCTGCCTCTGGAGAACATTTATGTTTGTTTAAGGCTATGGCAAAAATTTGAGGATCGGGTTTAGCTGCACGTACCTGAGTAGAAATGGTGATAGAACTAAAAAAATCTCTTAATCCCAAACTTTGTAATACAGAGTAAATCCGAGAATCAAAATTGGACAGTACCCCTAAAGTAACTCCCAAGTGTCGCCAGTTCATTAAAGCTGGTATGACATCAGGATAAACGAACCACGGTTCACCAGTCCCAAAGTGGATATACAATTCACTAAAAAAAGCTGAAAAGTCAGAAAATTGCTTGAGAACCCCTGCACGTTCAAAAGTATTCAAGGCAATTATCCGCCACCAATCAAACTCACGCTGGGGAATATCTTCTAGTTCTGCATCTGGAAATATGGGGGGCGGTGCTGCTTTAAAGCTTTGGATGAAGGTTGTATTTAATGTGTCGCCAGAAACTCTAACGCCGAATTCTTCGGCTATCTGACTGTAAACATCACCCACACTGCCTTTAACGTCAAAGAGTGTGCCCACAGCATCTAAAAAAATAACTTTTGGTTGTTCCATAATGGGGACTGGGGACGGGGACATTGGGAGTGTGGGGTGGTGGGGTGGTGGGCGTAGTTTCGCCCATCTCCCCATCTCCCTATCTCCCCACTCCCAATACCCAATGCTTATTTAGAAAGTGTTTCTATAATAGGACGGACTAGCCAATTAAAACCAACTTTGAGTTGATAGTCTAAAGTTGGCAACCTATATAAATAAGCAAGACGACGACCGATGTATGCCAAAGGCCCTTCTAGTTTGATTCCTAAGCCAGTGAGGGTGGCGTTGTCTGTCCCCAATGCCATCATTTCTCCTAAGTGTTGATAGTGGAAGGGAAGTAGGGGACGATTGGTAAAAGAAGCCCAGATATTCCAAGCAGCATAATCAGCTTGTTGGAAAGCTGCTTGAGCGGTAGCGGGGACTTGCTGTCCTTGTGCATCATGACAGTCTGCTAAATCTCCTAAGGCAAAGATTTCTGGATGCTCAAAGACTTGCAGATTCGATGTAGTGGTGATTTGACCGCGCTGATTTTGCTTGAGGGGAAGCGATTTTACTACTGGTGCAACTCGTGTTCCCACAGTCCAAATTACTAATTCAACGGGAATTGTATCTACCTGATTTTTATATTCTAGGGAGATGGTATCTTCCCCGATTGATTCTACTTTGGTTTCTAAATCGAGAAACACACCACGCGCATCTAAAGCTTTCTTTGCTGCTTCACGGTTAAATTCTGGGGAAGTTCGTAAGATTTGGTCGGCGATTTCAACGAGCCGAAAGCGTCCTCTTTCACCTAGTCTGTCGGCTAACTTACAAGCTAACTCTACACCACTGTAACCAGCTCCAACGATCGCCACTCGAATTTTATCAGCATCGGATTCTTCTAAAAATCGCAGGCGTTCTTCTAAACGATAGGCGTCAGAAATTGTCCGAAATGAATAAGCGTAGGCTGTCGCCCCAGGTACTAAATCTAGTGGTGTCTCTCCTCCTAACGCCAGCACTAATCGGTCGTAAGGGATTTGGGGCCCTTCGTGTAAATCTACCCGTTGCTGGTCGATATCAATTCCAGCTACCACTCCTTGATAAAAACGCACCCCCGTACTCTGTAAAAGTTCTGTAAATGGTGGGGCAATTTCCCAGGTTTGCAGTTCGCCAGTGAGTAATTCGTAAAGAAAAGGAGAAAATAAAAAGCGATCGCTTTGATCTACCAAAACAATTTCGGGTTTTTGCGTAGATTCCCAAGGTAACTGGCTTAGACGCAAGGCTGTGTAGAGACCACCAAAGCCTCCACCAAGGATGCAGATTCTTGAAGTTTGTTGAGTCATCGATTCTATGGGACGGTCAATGCTAGCAGGGCAACTAACTTAAGTGTAATGATTTCTTTGAAGCCATCGTCATATCCCTTTAAAGCGGGTTGCATTCACAAATCTGGCACTTATACCCCAATTTTAGCGATAGCAAACAGCGATCGCTCCCCTTAGTGTCTCTTTGGCTGTGAAAATCTTTGCATTTAGCTATTTACCTCGCTTAACTTCAAATCCTCGCAAGCCTTCTGGTTCTTCGTACTCCACCAAAACCTCTTTTACTACAGCAGCAGGTGGCCCAGAGTGACACCAGCGAACCATTTCATCTACAACCTGTCGCGCCCCTTCAAAAACTGCTTCTACTCGACTTTCGGGGAGATTCCGCACCCAACCAGTTAATCCTAACTGAGTAGCCGTATCGATGGTGGCGTAGCGAAAGCCCACTCCTTGGACTTGGCCAGAAATAAATACGTGGGCGCGGACAATCTTTGGCGGTGGTGTAGGATTGTGCATAGACTGGTCTATTCTTTACGATTTCCAGTCTACCTAGTTTTGTATACACAACCTGTTTTTAGCTTTAACTTGCGAAATTAATCGCACTCTTCATCTTCGTCTTGGCTGTGATATGTATAGTTGCGGTCTTGAGTGTCTTAATTGCAGTGCTTGTATTGGGTGCGATCGCGATCGTCAAGGGTGTTATAGCTTAATAATTTCATTCAAAATTGTTAAGCTTGGGTATCAAAGTTTTATTATATTCTGATTTATGGATACTGAATTCTTACGTACTTATGTCTAATCTGCCACCACTCAATACAGAAACAATTTGGGCAATTCTCAACGAGGAACTAGATGATGCGACAGTTAATCAGTTGCTATGGCATTATTTAGGCTATCGTTATAACCCATCAACTACACAATGGGACACTAGCCAAGTTGCACCAGAATGGCACAATGAGTACCCACAACCACCAGATTTTATCGACTCTCGCCCTGCAACAGTCAAATTAACTCGTTCCATTCCTACCGAAAATAAACAATTACTCAAGCAAAAACTGGGTTTCAAAGGTTACAAAATTGGTGAATTTGGCCCTCGACAAACTCGTAGAGCAACGGCAGCGGGTTGGTTGTTAAGTTATTTACAACAAAATACTGATAAAATTAATTAGCAATTGAAAATATAAAAATAATAAACTCAATATCCATAAATTAATTCAGATTAGTTAAATTAGTAAGTAATTTTTTATAGCAACACTATGAAAAAGATTCAAAGTTTTTATTTTATTATTTGTCTTGCTGAAAGTAATTTTACTTTGTAGAGAAAATTTTAATTAAAATAATAGTAAAACAAATTTAAAAGTCAAAAAATAGCTAATTTGAAATTCTTCAATTAATTATTCCTGAAGGTAGAAGCATTACTTATTCAATTCATTCTGTAGAGTGATTCGCAAATTTAATTAATCATTAGAGAATGCTTTTATCAATCCTTGAGCTGACAAACACTTCTATGGCAAAGCCAATTGAATTTAACTTATTTGCACCCTATAACAAAGGAGCCGCATTAATTGGTTCTTTTTCTGATTGGCAAGAAATTCCAATGGAAAAAGGTGAGGATGGTTATTTCCGCACAAGTGTTGAATTAGAAGACGGCGTTTATCAATATAAATTCCGCGTCCAATCAAATTCATGGTTTTTTGAGCCAGAACAATGGGTTGATATCACAGATCCCTATGCAACTGATATAGATGAAATGGGGGGAAAAGATGACGGTGTTGTCTGCATCAAAGATGGAAAAAGAATTACTGATACCTATGTTTGGCAACATGACGATAAACCCTTACCTGCCGATCGCGAATTAGTAATTTATGAACTGCATGTTGGTGATTTTTCTGGTGGTGAAGACGATCCTTATGCACGAGGCAAATACAAACATGTCGTAGAAAAGTTAGATTATTTATCTGAATTAGGAATCAATGCTATTGAGTTGATGCCACTAAAAGAATATCCTGGTGACTATAGCTGGGGTTACAATCCCCGCCACTTCTTTGCCACAGAATCAAGCTATGGTTCCATTGCTGGATTGAAAAATTTAATTGATGAGTGTCATGGTAGAGGCATTCGTGTAATTATTGATGGTATTTATAACCATTCGGAAGCATCTAGTCCGCTAACACAAATTGACCATGATTATTGGTATCATCACTCGCCTCGCGATCCTGATAATAACTGGGGGCCTGAGTTTAACTATGAACATTACGACGAAAACTTAGATATTTTTCCGGCACGTAAATTTATTGGTGATACAGTGCGTTATTGGATTGGGCAATATCATCTCGATGGTATTCGTTATGATGCAGCACGGCAAATTGCTAACTATGATTTCATGCACTGGATTGTGCAAGAAGCCAAAAATGTTGCTGGACCAAAGCCTTTTTATAATGTCGCAGAACACATTCCTGAAACTACCAGCATTACCAATTTTGATGGGCCGATGGATGGTTGCTGGCATGACAGTTTTTATCACTGCATTTTAGAGCATATCTGTGGTGATACATTTGATTTAGAGCGTCTCAAAGATGTTATTGACTGCAAACGTCAAGGTTTCTTGGGTGCTATTAATGTCGTAAATTATCTCACCAATCACGACCATAATCATCTCATGGTAGAACTAGGGAACCGTGAGATTTTTGATGAAGAAGCCTTTAGGCGGATTAAATTAGGAGTTGCTATCCTAATGACTGCTGTTGGTGTACCTTTAATTTGGATGGGAGAGGAATTTGGTGAGTACAAACCGAATCAACCCGAATCAGCTAAAATTGACTGGACACTATTGGGTAATGATTTAAATCGTGGTTTATTTGAATATTACAAAGGCTTAATCAACCTGCGTAAAAGTAATCAAGCTCTCTACACAGAAAATATTGATTTCATTCATGAAAATCCAGAAGCAAAAGTGTTAGCTTATAGCCGTTGGAATGATGAGGGTTCTCGTGTAGTTGTGGTAGCCAATTTCTCAGAAAATTTTCTCGGTGATTATCATCTTCCTAACTTTCCTAGCGCTGGTACATGGCACGAATGGACAGCAAATTATGATGCTGAAGCTGGTGATGATGGTATTACCATTGATTTGGGACCATACGAAGCTAAAGTATTTGTGTGGCAGTAATTAAAGATAGTAGTTTTCAGCCAGCATCTCAATAACCAATAAAAAGGAGGTAAATATTGCCTCCTTTTAAGCTCAATCCACTTCGCGAGTCACTCGCCCCATGTCTGACATCCTTTTATGTAGTAATAGGCTATATACAAATTCTGGTTGGTAAGTTTGCCAGAAAGTTGTGTTTTTATCTACTTGTTGTTGGTAAGTAGCTCAACCTAATTAAATGTGATTACGAGCAAAACGGAGTTAAGCCAAGTAATCGCAAAGATTCTATCTTACTTTTTTCAAAATTGACCTACTTACTATTGAATGAATTGGAATTTTCTCGTCCATATTCTCTTTAAATTTCATGTTCTACTTGTGGTGAAACAGCAGTCAGTTTAACCACAACAGGAAGCACTATCATAAATTCTGTTCCTTGTCCTAGAACAGAATCCACCTTGAGCGTTCCCCCATGTCGCTCAACGATAATTTGGCGAGCGATCGCCAACCCTAAACCTGTTCCTTGACCGACTGACTTAGTAGTGAACAGATAATCAAATATCTGTTGCTTCACTGACTCAGCTATTCCTACACCATTGTCTGCAATCCGAATCAAAATATGCTGTCCATCTTCTAGTAGACAAGTTTGAATTGTAATTTGATTTGGATTTGCTTGGATGTTTGCAAAACTGCGTCCTTGATTCGACTCCTCTAAAGCATCGATCGCATTCGCTAACAAATTCATAAATACTTGGTTGAGTTGTCCGGCAAAACACTCTACCAAAGGTAGCTTGTTATAGTCCTTCACTACCTCAATTGCTGGACGATTTTCGTTGGCTTTCAAGCGGTGCTTGAGAATCAGAATCGTGCTATCAATACCTTCATGAATATTGAATGGCACTTTGTAATCTTTGTCAGCCCTAGAAAAAGTTCGCAAACTGATACTGATATCACGAATGCGGTCAATACCCAGTGTCATTGAATCTAATAACTTTGGCAAATCTTCCCGTAGATAGTCTAAGTCAATTGCTGCAATTTCGTTCTCAATTTCACGATCGGGATTTGGTAGCTTCTGTTGATATAAATCAATCAGTTCAAACACATCCTGGATATATTCTCTAGCTGGTTTAAGGTTGCCCATAATGAAACTGAGGGGATTATTGATTTCGTGAGCAACTCCAGCCACTAGATTTCCTAGCGCTGACATCTTCTCATTTTGTACTAACTGAAGTTGAGTTTCTTGAAGATGCTGAAGTGTATGTTCTAGCTGGGATGCTTGCTGGCGAGTTTTGGTCAACAGATCCGTTTGTTTAAGTGCAACCCCCATTTGGGCAGCAATTTGTTGGGCAAATTGAATCTCAGAAGTTTGCCAGTGACGAGGTTGGTCGCATTGGTGAATGCAAAGCAAACCCCAAAGTTCTTCATCTTGCATAATCGCCACAACTAGTGATGCTTTGATATAAAATTGCTGTAAAATTGCCCGATGGCAGTCTAGGACATCAGCGGTTTCGATATCAGCTATTACACAGAATCGACCTTTTTTATACAGAGTTGCATAGTCCTCACCAAAACAATGATCTTGAATTTTCATAGCTAAGGCAGAAGGAAATGCAGGTAAGACATCTTCGGCTATAAATTCGCCGTATTCATACTTTGATTCGAGATTAAAATGATAGATACCAACTCGATCTGCATTCAGAATGCGACGAATATTTTGGGTAGCTGCACCGAAAATTGCATCCAAATCTAACGACTCTCGCATCTGGGTAACAACATTAAACAAAGTCTTTTGTTGGGCAAGCGATCGCTGTAATTGTTGAGCAGAAGTCTGAGCTTGCTGAAAAAGACGGGCATTTTCTAAAGCGATCGCGGCTTGGGTGCAAAGTAGATTGATGATTTCGACGCGATCGTTTGTAAACACTCCAGCGGTTATGCTGTTCTCCAGATACAAAATTCCCAATAATTTGCCTTGATAATTAATCGGCGTACAAAACAAGCTCTTGGGTTGTTGGCGAATAATGTAGGCATCAGCCATCACTAATGGATGGGTAGTGCTGTTGTTGATTATTGAGGGTTGCAGGGTACGTTTAACAGTGTTAATCAGTGAGATAGGCAACTCCTGCGAATCTTCCAAGGTTAGGGATTGCATAACTGTTGTTGACTGTCCAATCGTAATTGCTTCAATTAGCAATTTTTGTTCTTTGAGTAGTAACAAAGCACATTTATCTGCGCCAGCATTTTCAATTAACACATTCAGTAATGTGGCTAGCAGTTTATCGAGATGAATTTCACTAGATAGTGTTTGGGAAGCTTTGAAAAGTGTTCCTAAATCAAGTGCGGCAGACACACTAACAGTACCAGTGGTGGTGGAATTGCTAGGACTTCGGTGAGATAAAGTAGCGTTATCAGCCGCGCTAATTGTGATATGAGGCTTCAACTGGGTTCTGTCTTGTTGCAGTACGGGAGCTAATAATTGGGGATAACGTTGTTCTAAATCCTCAACTTTGGCTTTCGCTCCCCAACGAGCATAGGCATAATAGGCTTTCAGCAAATAATCCCCAGCAAGTTGCTCCTTACCCCACCCCAAGTAAAAGCAGGCGGCGAGTTCATTGGCAAGGCTCTCTTCATTGAGGTAGTGATTTTTCTGAGCGAAAGTAATTGCAAGGTCATAATACTCAATCGCCTCAGCTTTGTTGCCGAGAATCCGCTGCCGTTCTGCTTCCACTAAATAATATTTGTGCAAGTGATTTTCTGGGGCATGATTAGCCCAGTTTTTCAGCTTTTCCTGATTGGCAATTACCCGTTGGTGAATGCTTTGTTGTTTTGCCTGTGAAACCTGAGAATAGATAGCTAGATGTGCTAAAGAGTCATAGGTGTGGAAAACAGGAACCAAAAATAATCCTGTAGCACCACCCAAGTAGTTTTCGATAGCGATCGCCGCTTCAACTGCTAGCTCAAATTGAGCAAACCCATAGCAGAGTAAAAGTCTGCTGATATAGAAATAGCACAGCGCTGTCTGATCCCCTGCTCGCTGGATGCTAGGCAGCATTTGCTCTTGGTCGAAGGCATTCCCAATTAATTGCCATGCTTCAGGGGAATCGCCGATTAAATTTAAAATCGCTTGCTGAAAAATAGTTAAATGGCTGAGAAGTCCTTCCTGTTTGAGTTGAGTCAGTTGAGCATGGAAGGCAGCACTCTCCCAGCTTAAATCGCCCAATTCTTTGCCAATAAACCAAGAGTGCATGACGTAAACAAATGCACAAATAGTCGCTGATTCTAAATCTCCCGTTTCCAGTCCACTTTCATAGCCTTTGCGGAGAAATGGTAGGGTGTTGTGTAGCGGCTGTTTCCAATGCCAGACACTACAGTGAACTCCTACATAAGCTCTAGCTACCATTTCTTTAGCATTCAATTGTTCGAGCAACAAATGTGCCAGTTGTCCAAATTGATAGCCACGCTCAATTTCTCCCATCACTCCGCATAACATCAGTCCGTAGTAGGCATAACCATTTGTAGAGTATGAAGTATTGCCATACTGAACTGATAAATTTACCTGCTCCAGGATTAGAAATGGTAACAGAGTTGGAGCTACAACATAGGCACAAGAAGAGACACCAGCGAGAATTCTGATAGCGGCTAACTTTTCCGGTTCGCTCATCTGGGGTAGAGCAATTAAATCTAACGCTTGCCTATCTGCCAGAATTGAGTTAGTTACCGCACATGCCTGGGCAATATCCGATTCGCTAGGTTGTTTTGGAAAACTGATTCCTAGATGTTCCAGAATTTCCAAGGCAATCTGCACTGCTTCGAGAAATTGATGTTGGGCTTGAGCTGCTTGAATTTTGATTTCATAGACCTTGACCCGATCCAACAAGGTGCTAGCCTGTTCTAATATAACTGCCGCTAGTTGTGACATCTGCTCTAGATTCCCGCTCAAATAAGCAGCTTCAGTAGCAGCTTCGTAAAGCACCAAGGTTAACTCATACTCTGTTTGCCATGGTTTTGGTGGCAACAAAGCAATGCCTGTGTTGAAATACTCAAATGCTGCTATATATGCAGTAGCGGCTCTGGCTTTACGTCCGGCTTTGAGATTGAGTTGGGCGAGTTCAATCTGCTGTGTTTGCTCGCTGATGAGATTTTTACCGATATTCAATTGGTTGACAATCTCAAACACTTTCTCATCTTGTTGGGCAACGGTTGTGTGACTCAGCAATAGTTGCCCAATTTGCAGGTGGGTGACTTGTTTTTGCTCTTGTGGGATTAGAGAGTAGGCAGCTTGCTGGACGCGATCGTGCAGAAATTTATAGTTAGGCAATTGCTCCCTGCTCATCAGTAATTGGCATGATTCACCGCTATTATCATTCTGGAAAAACTTATAAACCTCACTGGTTGGTAAAATCAATCCCTCTTGCAGCGCTTTCCATAAGTCTACAGCAGTCTCAGTTAAGGATTTTTCATAAACAATGGCAAGAGTTGCCAAGTCAAAACAGTTACCAATACAGGCAGCTAGTTTCAGGACAGATTGGGTGGTGGTGGGTAACTTCTGGATTTGACGCACCATAAACTCAACAACATCATCAGTGAGTGTCAGTGCTTGAATTTGAGCAATATCTGCTTGCCAAAACCCTCTTTGAGTATCAAAGCTAATCCATCCCTCTTCATACAATGCTTTGAGAAATTGCGTCACGAAAAAAGGATTACCTTTAGTTTTCCGATATATCAATTCAGTCAAGGGTGCTGCTAGTGTTGGCGAACAACTGAGACTATCGGCAATTAAATGGTTGAGGTCAAATAGCTGGAGGGGATTTAGAGTGATAGTGTTGACAATCGCTGCTGTTTTAGCAATGTCACTGATTGTCAGCATCAGAGGATGGGCAGGGGTAACTTCATTATCTCGATACGCACCAATGAGCAAAAGATAGCCAGCTTCTGTCTCACTCATTAGCAGTTGCATCAGTTGTAGCGATGCAGAGTCTGCCCATTGCAAATCGTCCAGAAAAATCACTAGAGGATGTTCTGGGGTTGTGAGTACTTGAATAAACTTTACAAACAGCAGACGGAAGCGATTTTGAGCAGCACTACCAGAAAGTTCTACAGCAGGCGGTTGTTTGCCAATAATCCGTTCGAGTTCAGGAATGACTTCAATAATCACCTGCCCGTTCTCGCCCAAGGCGGAAAGAATTTTAGTCTGCCATTGCTTGAGTTGCGTATCTGTTTCAGCCAGTAATTGCCCCATCAAGTCCCGCAATGCCAACACAAATGCCGAAAAAGGAATGTTGCGCCCGAACTGATCGAATTTACCTTTAATGAAGTAACCCCGCTGCCGCACAATCGGCTTGTGGACTTCGTTAACGACTGCTGTTTTGCCAATACCGGAGAAACCTGCCACTAGCATGATTTCTGTACTACCAGCGCTGATGCGGTCAAAGGCTTGTAGAAGCGTGGCAACTTCGGTTTCACGACCGTAGAGTTTTTCTGGGATCAGGAAGCGATCGCAAATATCCCGTTGCCCAATTTGAAAGTATTGAATCTTACCTGTTTCGTTCAGTTGCCAAAGACAGGTTTCTAAATCATGTTTTAACCCTAAAGCACTTTGATAGCGGTATTCGGCATTTTTAGCCATCAGCTTCATCACAATATCGCACAGTACTTGCGGTATCTCTTCTCCCTGTGCCTTATTCTTTAAAAGTGGTGGTTGCTTGGCAATATGACAATGTACCAACTCCATTGGATCGTCTGACTCAAAGGGTAAATGTCCTGTCAGGAGTTCAAAAAATGTCACACCCAAAGAATAAAAGTCACTACGATAATCTATTCCTCGGTTCATGCGTCCAGTTTGTTCGGGAGATAAATAAGCGAGAGTTCCTTCTAAAACATTGGGACTGATAAGAGTCTGACTTTCTCTAGGAAGTAAAGAAGCAATACTAAAATCGATGAGTTTTACTTGTTTAGTTTGCGGGTTAATCAGAATATTCGTGGGTTTGATGTCTTTATGGATTACCCGTTCTTGATGGAGTGAATGGAGAATATCGCTAAGTTGCAGAGCTATTGTAAAAAACTCCACCAGTTCTAGCGATTGGGTTTTAGTATATTCTCTTAGAGAAATTCCCCCAAAATCTTCCATTACTAAAGCATAACCATTACGATATGCTTCCAGACTATAAGGACAGACGATACTAGGAATATTTAAATTTTTGGCAATGGTATATTGGTTACGGAACTGCAACAGTTCGTTGAAGGTAGGGTATTCTGTTCGCAGTATTTTAATGACAACAGCTTGTAGATCTACCAATCGAATGGCTCGATAGACTTCGGTTTTAGAACCTTCATAAAGTGTTTCTATTAATTTATAGCCACTAATACTATAAATTCTATCGATTGCTGTTGTCATAGTTCTGTTCTCAATAATCAAGATTGCTTGTCAAAAGTTTGACTTTAACTAGCACATATAGATTATTCTTCCCAAGAAACTTGCAAAAAATAAAATCCTCACTTATCTTGGGGTGAATGGCTACAGCATAGACTCATAAAGCAATTTAACTTTATTTATACTTAAACGAATGAGTATTGATTACCTCTACTCCAATTCGCTCGCTTGTAGGCATTGTGTAAAATCTTATCTGCCATGAATCGGCTGCGATATTTGCTTAAACTTGCTTAAGCAAGATGCGATAGTGCAAGCGCCCGCCTGATTGCGATCGCGTGGCGTTAGTAATCTCTCAGTAGACTTCTTACATAAATCAAAAAAAGAACCCCAAAGAGCCTTTGATTTACATCAAAGTCTGCCCTAACAGGCTCTTAGAGGCTGGTGGTAGGGTCTTAGGGAGCTTTTGCAAGAGGTCTAGTGAAGAATGGTACTACCCCTCTTCTGTCACTTTCCGGATATAATGAATAGAATAAAGGAAAGATAAAACTCTACAAGGTAAGTAGAGCAATGGATGTAGAATTACAAATCCTGAAACATCTGCCAAGGGATGCCCAGCCAACAGTTGCGATCGTAGATGAATATTGTGCAGAGTACAAAGACCTGTTCAAAGAAGTAAGAAATTATGAATGCTTCAAATATTTACATTTAGGGATAATTTCACCAATAAAAAGAAAATCATTACCAGAAATAGCCAAAGTAGTAAGTATAAACTCGGCACAGTCATTACATCATTTTATAGCCTATTCAGATTGGTTAGTAGAGAAATTAAAGAGCCGAAGATTAAATAAATTAAAGAAAGCATTAAAGGGTCATGCGATAACCGTAGTAATAGATGAAACGGGAGATAGGAAAAAAGGTAAAAAGACAGATTATGTAGCAAGACAATATCTAGGGAGCGTAGGAAAAATAGATAATTGAATAGTGTCAGTCAATGCTTATGGAGTTTGTGACAATATAACATTTCCATTAAGTTTCAAAGTATTTAAACCGAAGGGGACGCTCAAATCAGGAGATAAATATCAAACCAAAATAGAGTTAGCATCAGAAATTATTACAGAATTAATAAATGAAGGCTTTAATATTGAACTAGTACTAGCAGATAGTTTATATGGTGAAAGTAGCGAATTCCTTAAAAAACTAAATGAATATGAATTAGCTTATGTCGTAGCAATTAGAAGTAATCATGGAGTCTGGTTACCTTCAGGGCAAAGCGTTAGGGCAAATAAGTGGTGTAAGTTTGAGAGAACATTTAGCAATCAAAAATCAGAAACCAGATATATACGAGAAATAATTTATGGTAAAAAAAGAGCCATAACTTACTGGGAAATAACTACTGACCCAGAAACCATGCCGGAAAACTCTACCTCCTTCGTGATGACGAATCTGCAAGGTAATCTCAAGAAAACTTTAGGTGACTTATATGGATTAAGAACCTGGGTAGAATATGGATTTCGACAGTGTAAACAAGAGCTAGGCTGGACAAATTACCGTTTCACCAATTTCCAACATATTGAGAGGTGGTGGGAGATTATTTTTTGTGTTTACACGATGATTAGTTTAAATTCTCCAGTCTTCTTAGGCTTAAATCAATCTCGTCAACTTGAGACTGACGCACAAGAAAATAGTGATGTTGATTTTTCTAACCATCCGCAATGGAACCATGAATCTGGATGGAAGAATGCTTTAAATAATCTGCGTCTCATTATCCAACCACTTTTACTATTTTGGTTAATTTATCCCTGGTTAAGTATTTTCCCTAATTCACATTTGTTACTGGGATTCAATCATTTAATTGCAGCAATGAATCAATTTAAACCCTATTATGCTTCTGGATAATTTAGCTCCTGAACTACTTGCTTATTCCGGAAAGTGACAGAAGAGGGTTAGTGCAGGTGTACCTAGTGTGATTGTGTCCCTATGGTCGATACCTGATGCTCCCACCGCATCTCTGATGACAGAATTTTACCAACGGTTGCAGCAAAGCAATGATAAAGCCTCTGCACTGCGTCAGGCGATGCTGAAAACGATGGAAAAACACCCAGACCCCAAGAACTGGGCTGCTTTTACCTTAATTGGCGAGTCTAATTAAACTGTAGCCTGCATAAATTTCAAAACCTATCCAGAACTACTGATGTCAGCCAATAGTAAATCAAAATGGATCATTTATGGCAGCAACACTAGAGCAAGTTGCAAGTTACTTACAACAAAACGACTTAAAGTATGAAGTCGATGCAGAAAATCAACGCATTATCACCGGATTTCAAACTGAAAATGTTGAGGATTTTTTGATTGTAATTAGTTTAGGCGAAGGAAGAGAATATTTGCAAATGCTAGCACCGCAACTGCTGACAAATATCAATGATGCACATGCACCTGTATTGTTCAAAGCATTACTGAATCTGTCTTTGCAAACCAATATGGTGCGCTGGGGTTATGACCCGATGGGAAGAGAAATTTGTGCAACAGTTGAGCTTCCCTTACTGGATAGCATATTGACAGAAAAACAGTTTGAATTATGTTTAGAAGCTCTGGTTATGATAGTAGACGAAATCGCCATGCCTAGATTAAAAAATATTTTAGATACTGGTATCGACCCAGCTGAAGAAAAAATAGGAGAAAAACTTCTATTGAATTTAGAAGAAACCTATCCAGGGTCAATTACTTACATTGAACAAGCACTACTCCGCCGCAAAAGTTTAGCAGAATCTCCAACTCAGCAACCAGATACTGAGAATCATTCCAGTTCAAGTAATGTTTGGCAAAAACTCTGGAATGTTGTTGCTTCAGTTAAAAAATGATTTGTTGGATAGTTGTAGATAAATTACAAGTATATATTTATTAAATTATCCAACAATCATTTGAACTGAAACATTTCAAATATATTGTGCAAAACTTTCCTATTCAAGAGCAAGTTATTTCAAAATAGTAAGCTTGATATCAACAACAGGAAGACAAATAATGTTACCACAAAGGATAAAAATAACAGAAAAGTTTACAACTTTTATAGGTATTGATAGCAATACAAGTTCTAGCATTCGCTGGTTGCGTGACCGTGATTTGAATGATAATTTCCAGAAAAATTATAATTTAACACAAGAAGATAGTGAAGAATTTTGGATACAGTATTGGCTAGAACAAAGTAAGCAGCAAAACCCAAATTTATTGGCACACAAACATATGGCATCTTATTTAGAAGAAACTGCTTATTGGGTAGCTAAAAAACAGTCTCTAAATTATTCTAGCTTTAATTATTCCTGGCTAGATTTGATCCAAGTTGCTAGAATTAACTTGCTCAACCAAGAAAAATTCTCCAAACTGTTTGATAAATATGATTCAAAACGTGGTTCCATCACCAAATTTGCTCAATATAAACTGGGAACAGTTATTTATGAATTTATTCATATAGGTGTAGCCAAAAAAAAGTATTCTGATGCTGCATTGTTGCGTGCTGTCACACATACTTTCCTCAGAGAAGCCTTAATAAATACTGGTATTAAAGACACAGAAAAAAATAAACAATTATCTCAATGTCTTTTGGCTTGGTATTGCTTTAAGGAAATTTATACACCAAAACAATTAACCGGAGCTCAACGGTTAGAATGGGCAAATCAAGAACAGCTTGAATCGATTGCTAATCGTTATAATCAATTACTGTCTAAGCCACAACAAGGAATTAATAGTGGAAGAAGTAATAAGTGGCTCCAATCATGTGTAGTAGCTTTACATCACACAGCGATTAATAGCGAAACACTCAATAAATCACTCTTCGCCTGTGTAAAAGCTTTACGTAATGACATCTCACCTACTATAGAATCCCTAGATAAACCTCTAGGAAAACCTTCGGATGAGACTCAGATAACTTTGGCTGATACTGTAGAAGCTGATAATTTCGATGATTATGAGGAGGAAGAGTTACAAAACCAGGAATGGAATGAAATTAAAACCATTTTCATTAATTCTTACAATCAACTTTCTCAAGAAGAGCAAAAAATGCTCCAGCTTGAGCTAGGGTTATCTATAGCTCAAAAATATATTGGCTATGCTTTTAATATAGAACAGTGTCAAGTATCCCGTCGTCTCAGCAAAGCGAAAAAATTGATATTGGAAGACGTAGTTAAATGGAGCTTACAAAAATTAAATATTACTCCTAAGAAAGTTAAGGAGATTTCCCAGGCGATAGATGCTTGTTTAGAGCAATATTTTAAGTCGAATTTGAGTGAATTTTTAACTATTAACTTTCCTCAATCAGATTCTGATAATTTAGAAATATTCAAGCTTCACTATGGGCAGAAATTGCCATTAAACGAAGTAAGCGAGCAATTGAAGAATATTCTCGAATCAGCCTTGCAGGAAAGAATTGATGGCGTAAAACAGCAGCTACACTTAAAATTGTCCGAAGAAGTACAAAGAGATTTACCACTTAATTCTTCTGAATCAGATCAACAGAAAATCTTAGCCTTCATCGATGAAGCTAATCAGCGAATCTCTGCCTTTATTGATGTATGGGTAAAAAACGCATCTTATGCCACATTTGGAAACTAACGAGAGGAAAGTCATGTTTGAGCAAAACATAGTCAAATTAACCAATAATAATTCTAAAGCTGTGATTTTAGAGTTTTCAGAAAATGACAAAGAAAAGGCATGGTCGCAAGTAAATCATCTAGAAAAATACTCTAATGATGCAGCCCGTTGGAATGCATTTCTCAATTTTCTCAGTCAAAATATTTTGAGCGAATGGCTAAAAGAAGAGCTTGGTTTATCCCAACCTATAACTTGGAGTTCGCCAGATATTTGGGAATTTGTAAATGGTACGTCATTTTCTCTTGGGGATAAACGCATTGTTATAATTCCCAGCGAAGCGATTGATAATCAAGAATTTTGTGTTGCTCAAGAATGGGTGGATATTCCTAAATTTACTGCTGATTATTATTTAGCCGTACAAATTATTCCAGATGAACTTAACCTTTGTATTTGGGGCTTTACCACACATCTTGATTTGAAAAATCAGGTAGAATATGATGCTTTTGAGCATACTTATACCTTACTCAAAGATGATTTAGTTCAAGATATTAATGCATTTATCGTCTCGCTAGAAGTATGTCCACAACAAAGAGAAGCTATTCAACCTCTGCCAAAAATATCAGCTAACGAAGCAGAAAATATTATCAAACAATTGAGTCAAGCTTCTCCTTATTCGCCTCGTTTGGATATAGATTTTTTAAAGTGGGGAGCATTATTAGAAAATGATGAATGGAGGCAGAAACTATATGAACATCGAAATCGTGGATTAGTATCCGCTATTACTCCATCTGTGGTTACACCAACAAAAGCAGCAATAAATCTATCAAGTTGGTTAGAGAATATATTCGATACAGGTTGGCGGACATTAGAGGAATTATTTGCAACTTCACAAGTCAATTGGTCTTTTAGAAATGAAAGGTTGAGTAAAAAGCCTGATGCTAAAACTTTAAAACAGATAAAAAACCTAATTGAGCAAATTAAAAATACTTCAGATGAAGCACAAAGACAAACTGCTGCTGAAAGATTAGGAGAAATTGGTTATCAAGATAAAGAAACAATTGATTCTCTAATTCATTTAATCCGAACAACACAAAATGAAGAAACTCGTTGGACTGCTGCTGCAAGTTTGTGGATGATAGACCCTGATAATTCTACGGTGGGAGTTAAACGAGGTAGTAATTTAGGAATGCAGTTAGCTGGTAATCCATTGGCTTTGATTGTGGGGTTTTTAGAAAAAAGTGATAGTAAAGTTGCTGTTTTAGTACAAGTTCATGCGATGGAAGGTCAAAGATATTTACCTCCTGGTTGTCGAATGACGGTGTTAGATGAAACTGGTAATATTTTCAGCGAAATTGTTGCCAGAGAATCTGATAGAGCCATTCAAAAGAAGTTTAGTGCTAAACGAGGAGAAAGATTTAGCGTCAAAATATCACTAGGAGATAGCTGTATTGCTAAAGATTTTCCACTTTAACTTTTTAGTAACTATTCGTAGAGGATGGTAATGGCTAAGTTAGTGGTTTTTAAGGCATATCAGGGGGATTTTGACCAGGGGTTCAGTGTAATTTTGCAGATAGGAGATGAAGGTCAACCTTTCCACACAGAAATTAATGGTAATTTACCTCCAATCCCAGAAATTAGTCAATATTATCAGGATTGGCGGTCAATTTATCTAAGCTTAGGAACTCCTCGACGACTAGATGCAGCGACACAAGAGTTCACACATCTTGGTGATGTTTATCAAGATTGTCTTAATGCTGCCGATTTGTTGGGTAATAGTTTAAATAATTGGTTGAATTCAAATGAGTTTCGTCCAGTTAAAGAAAAATTACTGGAGAACTTATCTAAATCTGATGAAGTGAGGGTAATTCTCCAGGTAGATAATATTTTGATGCGACTTCCTTGGCATCTCTGGGATTTTTTTGAACGTTATCCTAAAGCAGAAATTGCTTTGGGGAGACAAGATTATGCTCCCCTTCCTCCATTTCCAGAAATCAGCAAAGTACGTATACTAGCGATTTTAGGTAATAGCTCTGATATTGATATTAAGAAAGACCGTGAATTATTACAACAATTACCCAACGCTGAGGTTTACTTTCTCCATGAACCTCAGCGCAGTGAAATAAGCGAACAACTTTGGGAGAAAAATTGGGATATTTTGTTTTTTGCGGGACATAGCCATACTGAAAGTATGACAGGAAAGATTTATATTAATCAAAATGATAGTTTAAATATTGATGAATTAAAAAATGGCTTAAGAAAAGCAATTCAAGGAGGGTTGCAGTTAGCTATTTTTAACTCTTGCGATGGCTTGGGATTAGCACAGCAGTTAGCTGATTTACAGATTCCCCAAGTTATAGTGATGCGAGAAGCGATACCTGACAAAGTAGCGCAAGAATTTTTGAAGTTTTTTCTCGGATTATTTTCAAAAGGTGAATCTTTGTATTTATCTGTAAGGAATGCACGTCAAAGATTGAAAGACGAATTGGAAAAAGATTATCCTTGTGCTAATTGGCTACCTGTCATTTTTCAGCATCCGGCGGCAATACCATTTACTTATCCGAGATTTGAACATCAACAAAATTCTGGTAGAAAATATATTAGAGTAGGTTGTGTCGTAACAATTCTAGGTTTCTTATCGGTTTCACTTACATTCGGAGCCTTGATTTCAAAGAAATCCATAGATTCATCGATCAGTATGAATGCACCACCTCAATCTATAAAATCTCCTACGCCACTAGCAACTCTAGCACCTGGCACTTCATCAAGAAGTATTGACGATATTTATGGAAATTTTAAACTGCGGTATAGCTTTTCTGAAGTGGTCTACGAAAGTACCCTGAATATGAAAGGTGATTCAGGGACAATACTAACTAAATTTTTTGATAAAAACACAAATCAAACTAAAATTGTTGAGCAAAGCATCAAATTGGAGCAATCTTCTACAGGCTTATTACTGTTGGGTTCTGACCCTGTATATCCTGGTACTCAAACACCATATCCCAATTACGCTGCTGACAATTTTATTATTGAATTTAATCCTGATAATTCATTTAACTGGAAAACCTGCGATGAGGCGGGGAATTGTGCTGATGTAAAAGTTGAAAAGTTACCATAAATTTATCTTAGGATTGCAAGTCAGGTATATTCGCAATACAAGGCCTTGATTCAATCTAGAAGCAGCAACCAATACTTCGTATGGTACAGCAATTTGATTGAAGCAAAGGTTGGTTCGGTGGTTACGCTTACATACGAAGGATCTGGCTCTTTCCTCTATTTCTACAAATTAATCAACACTGGGAATGGATTTGACTTTTGACTTTTGACTTTTGCGTAGCGGTACTAATTTCATTTTCCAGTCCTCAGCTGAAAATGAAGTTTTAACCGGATTTTTAGTTTTACATCTATGCTCAATAGCCTAGGCGATCGCACTTGCTTTTGTCAGTCGGGTGAAGTCGGCTGTTTTATATTTTTAGCAAGAGAAACAGCGAGCAATATACGGTTTTTAGCGCTTTTCAGCATTGGTCTATATTTTCTCTACGTCAACTGCATATTTCGCCAAACCTCATCCAGATATAGCAGTAACAGAGAATCGACAACCCAAGTTGCTCTGTTGAATCAAGCTTGTAACCAACTTGTAACTAAATTTATCGCAGATCAACAGTTAATCAAGCTGCCACAATCGAGATTTTACAACCTCAAGGAGAATAAAAATGTCATCACGTCGTTTTTTACCAATACTTGTAAATTTAGCAACTGCTATGACTATTCTGTGTATCTATCCCAAGCCGAGTAATGCACAGGTAGTAGTTGACTTAACCTCTACTTTTCAGGGTATGCGTCAAGCGGGACAAGACTATCTGGAGGCTTTGAAACAGAACAGCCCCTTTGCTTCAGTCCAGTACTCAGTAGTGCAAGGTTATATAGGACAGATTGATGCATTTGCTTTAAGTCAGCCATATCAATACTGTCGCTCTGCACGTATGGCTTACTCATTTGCAGAGGAGCTTTCTGATGCAGCCTCTGGGATTGGTTACGCTGTAGCTCCGCCCTATTCTCCAACGAGCATTTTAGTAGCTCAACAATGTTCTCAGATTGGGCAGTAATGCGAACACAGGTTTGCAGATTAAGAAAATGTACGCCACTCGCAGATGGCTATTTGCGTAATAGCAATGAGACATTTTGAGATACTAAATTATGTTGAAATTTTGCAAGAAAGCTACGCTTATTTGACTTGCTATTAGCTGCCAAAACATAGTTTTTTTATGTACCTAAAAGCGAGCGCACTTCTAACTCTCTGCACCTGAAATGCGATCGCTCTCAATTTACGCAATAAATTGAATCCATTTTATGTACTCAAAACGGAGATTGTATGAATTATATTCTTGAGAGACTAGGAACATCAGTGACTGTAGACTATTTTGATTTCAAATGGATACAACCTCGAAAAATCATAGTACATGATCCAATTTCAGACATTAATCCGTGGGAATACCAGTTTATGAGTTATGCTTCTACTAATACTCAAGATAGTGAAAACAAGAGTCTTATAATAGTTATTCCAACATGTGACAGTGATTTTTATGTGTTAGAGCATCTAAGCAGAGTAGTTAAAAATATTTGTGATGATAAAATTAATACATTTTTAAGCGAATTCTTAATTCATATATTAGTAGTGATAAATGGAGAAATTAGCTCCAACTTTAAAAAACAGTTAATGAAGTTTTTATCACGACATAGGTATATTAAAAATATAATATATATAGCAGCTATTCATGCAAAAAATAAAAGTAAAGTTTTAGCCATGAATTATGGACATCAGTATGCAATCAGTAACAATATTAACTACATTTTTTTCATGGATGATGATGTGATTTTATATCCGAGGACAATTCCAAGACTCTTATTAGAGCTAGTAAAAGGTAATTATGCCTTGGTTGGGGGTAATCCATCTTTAATTGAGCTTACTTGTTTAACAAATCAGACAGAAAATTTATTTTCTAAGATTGTAACTCTTAAGAGACAACTTACAGGATACTCTTTACCAGTTGGAAGATTGTTAGGTATGAGAACAAAAAATTACCCAATTATTCCTAATTATATTATTGCGGACGATGTTTTCTTAAATGCTTTCTGTGTTTATCATAAGCTTCCTCAAAAAATTATTGCAAATGCTTATGTTGGATATTTAGGCTCTACTTCTTATTTTCAATGGCTATCTAGGTCTTTTCGTATAGAGGTTTCCGACCAACAAATACTGAGGTTACTTCCAATGCCGCAGAGAATTCAGTTACAAAACCTACTACACCATATACCTTTCCAGTCTAAACCTAGTCAAAAACAGCTTCTAGTGTTAGATTTCTGTAGAGATATCAAGGTAGAAGGCTTGAGGATGTTAAATAATATGAAGTATTCCTTAGACATATGGGGTGCTGACTTCAGTACAAAAATTACATCTCAAAATAAGCTTTGCATTTATGATAGCTACTTTAATAATTCATTTTCTGAGATGCTATTAAATAGTATAAAGTATCTGAATAAATATTCATAGGAGAATAGGAGTAAGATGTCATGTTGTCTAATGACAATAATATACCTGCTTATCTGACAAAATATTTCTATCAGATAGCTGATAGGTCATCGTTAGTAGAGATTATTGAATCATCAATAAATACTGAAAATATACATTTTATTATCTTAGCTGCTGGTAAATCTCTTAGGATGAAAGCTAGGGGATTTCATCTACCGAAGCTTCTATTTTCTCTAGAGGATAATGAAACATTATTGTCAAGAACAGCTTCGCAAATTAGTGAATTAAGCCATCATGAGATCAGGTTAGTGGTTAGAAGTGAAAATTATGCTGCTGTAGAGAATTACATTGTCCAAAGTAGTTTAGATAATTTTAAGTTAGTTATTGATGATAATCCACTGGGACATGGTAGTGCTGTTCAGGTTGCAGTCAGGGATATAGATGCAAATTATGGGACAGTTATTATTTTATGGTGCGATATGCTCTATAGGACTGTCACTATTAAAAAGTCTCTAAATTTACATTATGCACTTCATCAAAATCAAGGACTTACTATGCCAACCACTACTTTAGACTATCCATATGCATCCATAAAAAGAGATTTAGATGGAAATGTTGAAAAGCTTCTCTTTCATAGTTCAGGAGATTGCATCCCATATTTTGGAGAAGATAATGTTGGAATTTTTATTTTTAATCTAAACTCTCTTAAAACCTACTTATCGATATTAGCTGAAACAACTTGGAAAAACGATTATCCTCGACAAATGAATTCAATTATACAGACATCACTAACTATGGGTGAGTTGTTTGCTCCAAGAATAGCATCTCGATCTGATTACTTAAACATCAACTCCCCTGACGACTACCACAGATTTCAGAGGGAGAATATGTGCTGTAAAGAGTCTTAGTGTCTTTTAGAAACAATTCTGTGCTATTCTCACTGGATTCAATTTAGGAATTGTTTGCAGTGGTTTGAGATCGCACCTCCGGTTTCTAGTTGAATTGAATGCGATCGCTATTATTGAAGCAACAATAATTACTCAGTATTCAGCAGAGATTTGATATACTTTAATAAGGAAATATGTATATGAAAATGCGGGATAAACTGGGAGTGTTGTACAAAGATAATGATTTTGTATTGAACTCTTTTTTATGCGATTAAAAAAAGTAATCTTGAGTTTAGTTACTATTTTAGTAGGCTTTACAGGGAATTTTACGGTTAGTTTATTAGTGCTATTTTCTACAGCAGAAGTACTGTTGCAGACATCAAATCCAAATAAAGTAGAAGCAGACCGATTGAATGACCTTGGTCTAGAACAACTGAATAAAAGTCAATTTCAAGCAGCATTACAGTCTTGGGAACAAGCACTTGATATCTACCGAAAAATCAAAGACCGTCAAAGCGAGGGGAAAGCGCTGCTTAATCTGGGACTTGCCTACATTTACCAGGGAGATTCTTACAAAGCCATTGAGAACCTACAACAATCATTGGCGATCGCACGCCAAATCAAAAACACTCAAATCGAGGGTAAGGAGCTCCCCAAGAACTGGGCAGCTTTTACCTTAATTGGCGAGTCTAATTAAACCACAGTTTGCGTTGTGTACCATTACAGCCATAGAAAATCCGTGAAGTACTCTAAGTTCTGCATTTTTATTACAAAAATATTAAGATCATTTTACAGGTATAAGTAATTCCTGTAACAATGCAAATAATTTCATTTTTAAACGCAGAGTGACGCAGAGGTTCACGCAAAGGGGCGCAGAGATTTCATCAGAGCTATTTGTGTTGTTTATTTAAAAAATGGGGATGCTTCCTGTGAATAACTACTCAATATGCTGATAGTCCAATTTTAAAAATGAGTAAGTTAGTTGTCCTGGAATTTGGGGAAGGCGATTTTGAGCAGGGATATCCTGTCACATTGCAAATCGCAGAAGAAGGGAAATCGGTCTCTACCAAAATCACAGGAAGATTACCTGCTGCTCCCCAAGTTGAGCAAAGCTACACACGTTGGCAATCATGCTATTTCCATTATCGCCTTTCCAAGTCGTTAATGCGTTTAGATCATGTAGATACTGAAATACAAAATGTCGGCGATTTTATTGGCGATCCCATAGATGAGTGTCTAGAAGCAGGAAGCGAATTAAGCTATACCTTAAATGAATGGTTAAAATCTAATTCTTTTGCTCCTATTACAGATAAGTTTTTTAGAAAAATCAAAGATCACGAAAAAATTAGAATTATCTTGCAAACAGATGACAAATTATTGTGGAAATTGCCTTGGAGTCTATGGGAATTCTTGACTGAATATCAATATGCTGAAATAGCATTGAGTCCAAGAAGATATGAACCTGTATCAGGGGGAAAATCTCAGCGTAAAATTAAGATATTGGCTATTCTGGGTAATAATCTCAATAATCAAAGTAAAAAAGACCAGAATGATATTGATATTCAGAAAGACTATAATATATTAAAGCAGCAATTACCAGATGCAAATATTGAATTTTTAGAACAGCCAAAGAGAAAACAACTCACCGATAAACTTTGGGAACAAGGTTGGGATATTTTATTTTTTGCTGGACACAGTAAAAGTGAGAGGGAGTTAAATCAAGGCAGCATAAAAATTAATGAAGATGAATGGTTAAGTATTGAAGATTTAAAATTAGCCCTCAATAAAGCGATTAAAAAAGGACTTTCTCTGGCAATTTTTAACTCTTGCGATGGCTTAGGACTAGCCGCAGAATTAAGTGCAATGCAGATTCCCCAAATGATTGTGATGCGGGAATCGATTCCAGATGTAGTTGCACACGAATTTTTAAAGCATTTTCTTGCAGCTTTCGCTCGCGATCGCTCATTATATTTAGCAGTGCGAGAAGCACGAGAACGCCTACAAGGTTTGGAGGGTGAGTTCCCTTGTGCCAGTTGGCTACCTGTTATTTTCCAAAACCCTGCTTGTACACCACTAACTTGGATTCCACGCAGCTATGCTCCCAAGTTGCAAACGGTAATAGCTGCAAGTGTTGCTGTTGCTGCTTTAATGTTGGGAGTGCGTCATCTAGGTTGGTTGCAACCACTGGAACTTAAAGCTTACGACCAGATGATGCAACAGCGACCACATGAAGGAATTGACCCTCGTATTTTGGTTGTTGAAGTTAACAAAAGGGATATTGATGCTCAAGATAAGAAAGAAAGAGGTGAGTTTTCGCTATCACATACCAAACTTGTTCAAGTTATAAACGAACTCAATAAACATCAACCGCTAGTTATTGGGTTAGATATGTACAGGGATTTATCTCCTTTATCTGATGTTAAACCTACCGCATATTTAGAAAAGCTTTTTGAAAACGAGAAGTTGTTTACAGTCTGCAAAGTTAACAATACAAAAGAGGGGAATTTAGTAGGTACTCCACCAGCACCTTTTATCCCATTAGAGAGCTTGGGATTTAGTGATGTTGTGTTTGACTCTGCGGTTAATCCCGATAGTAAAATTAAAATGATTCGTCGCCATCTGCTGTTCATGAATCCAGATTCTAGCTCTCGTTGTACAGCACATAATTCTTTTAACTGGCAGTTGGCAGAGTATTATTTAGATACGAAAAAAAACATTAAGCCTCAGCAGATTTCAAATACAGAATTACAGTTAGGTGAAGCGCATTTTAAAAAGTTGCCGAGTAATGCAGGAGGCTACCAGGGTTTAGATAACAGAGGTTTCCAAATCTTGCTCAATTACCGTTACGGTAAAAATTTTGCTAATTCCATTACCATTACAGACTTACTTAGAGGAGCCCCACCCGATTCCATAAGGGACAAAATAATTTTAATTGGTGTTACAGACTCTGCTGTGCCCGATGATTTTCAAACTCCCTATGGCACGCAAATACGAGGTGTATTTCTTCACGCTCAAATGGTAAGTCAAATTATCAGTGCAGCGTTGGGTGAGCGTCCATTGTTGGGAGTTTGGTCTTGGTGGGCAGATGGTTTGTGGATTTGCGGTTGGTCTTTTGTGGGGGGTTTGATAGTTTGGTGTGTTTGGGGAGCAGTACCTCTAGTGCTGACAACTGTTGCAGCCATATTTATCTTATATGGCTCGTGTTTTTTCTTGTTCATGCTAGGAACTTGGGTGCCGCTTGTACCATCGCTGCTGACATTAGTGAGTTCCGGTGGAATCCTGATATGCTATGCCATATATAAAAAATCGACAATAAATATATAAATTAGCACCTCAAATCATGAAATTAAAAAAGAAGCGATCGCACCAACTAACACCAGCTTTAATTCTCCCTTTACTACTTGGTTGTTACCCAAATGTGCCAATAGCCACTTCCCCATCAGAGCATAGACTGTCACAACAATTACTAGGACAAAAGCCTTCCACCCCACCATCACCAAAACCACCTAAGCGCCCAAGAAGACAACCATTTCGCTTCATATCGCCAAATGATGGCGCACCTGGTAACAGGGAAGGAGCTGCAAGTCGTGGTACCTGCTCCAATGACAACAAAAATAAGCCTCCTCTTACTGCTTTGATTCCAGGGAAAAATATGGGCTTCACCATCGCCGAACGCCCCACATTTTGGTTTTACGTACCTTATCAACCAAATTCTACAACTCCGGTAGAATTTGTGCTGAAAGATGCACAAGACAAAGAAATTTACAAACAGAATTTGCAGTTAACAAATACGCCTGGTGTTATTGGTGTCACAATACCTAAAAATGTATCTGCTTTAGAAGTTGACACAATCTATGAGTGGCGACTGTCTGTAACTTGCGCTCCTAAGATTGATGCTGTAAGTGGCAGAATCAAACGAGTAAAAGTGAATCAAGAGGTGATGAGTCAGTTACAGGCGAGTAGGGGGCGATCGCGCCTGATTATTTACGCTGAAAATGGTTATTGGTACGACACTCTCACGGGATTAATTGAACTTCGCCGCCAAAATCCCCAGGATGAAGATTTTCAAGCTGACTGGGAGGATTTGTTGAAGTCGGATGGAGTGCGTTTAGAAACTATCGTCAAAGAGCCTATTGTTTCTTGTTGTAAGTCTAAATAGTAACTGTTATGGCTGTTAGCAAAATTTCTCTGGGTGCGCTGGCTATTGTTTTAGGTACGTTTGCGTTCGCTTTACCTTCAGCTAAACCAATATCCTTATACGTAACCCAAGTTATGCATAATTCCAGCAAAGCTGAGGCTGATCGGTTGTTCAAGCTGGGTGAGCAGCAAATAAAAGACAATCAACCAAAAGCTGCTTTGGAATCTTTTCAAAAAGCATTACTAATTTACCAGCAAATTAAGGAACGTTTAGCAGAGGGACATACTCACAAGAATATTAGTAACGCCTACTTTTTCTTAAAAGATTTTCCTCAAGCACTCGCCCACCAGCAACAGGCGTTATCGATAGCACGAGAAATTAAAAACCCCGATTTAGAAGCAAGGGCGCTACTTAATCTTGGAACGATAAATTTAAATGCTCCACAAGGAAATACAGTAAAGGCTATTGATTATTATCAACAAAGTTTAGCGATCGCCAGAAGCAGTCAAAACCGCGAAATAGAGCAAACAGCTTTATCTAGTTTGAAAACAACCATCGATTTATTAGAGAAGAATTTAGTAAATGTTCGAGGTACTAAAGATAAACGAAGAGAAATTAATATCTTAGTCAGTCTAGGACAGGCTTACATGGCTGTAGGGGATAACAGCAGGGCGATCGCATCTTTCGAGCAAGCTTCGGCGATCGCCAAAGAACTTCAAGATACCCAACTGGAAACATCTGTCTTACAAAGCCAAGGTAAAGCACTGGGACAAATCAGTAATGCCTACTTTGTTCAAAAAGATTACGCTAAAGCCATTAAATATTCTGAGCAATTAAGAGCGATCGCACGGGAAATTAAAAACCCCTATTTTGAGGTTGTGGCTCTAGGATTATTAGCAAATTCATATCAGATTACTGGAACACTTCCAACAGCAGTTAACCTTCGAGAAGAACAACAGAAAATTTTTGATGAAAATCAAGCTCCTTGGGTAGCACTTTTGCAGGGAGGGGAGTTAGCAATATTATGTGATAATTACTGGTTGTTAGAAGATTATTCCAAAGCAATTAGTTGTTACGAACAAGGCTTAAAAATTGTCCAAAAATACAAAAATAATCCAGAACCAGCAATACATACCAGCAATCATGTAGCTGAGTTTAGGCATTTATTAGGATTAGGAATTGTTTATCAAAAAACAAATCAGCCTCAAGAATCAATAAAATTTTTGAACTCAGCCCGTGCAATTTATCAGGGGCTAAAAAATAATCCTTTTTTAAGTAATAAAACATATGAAAAAAGTATTTTAAAACTTCTCGGTTCAAATTATCAGGCAATTGGAGATACGAACAAAGCAATTGAATATTTCCAGCAACTATTATCAATATCAAATGGAAATATTGCCGAACAAGTAAGTACACACATAATTCTCGGTGGAGCTTATTTTGCTCAGAACAAATATGATGTTAGCCTTGACCATTTTAACCAAGGGATAAAAATTGCCCAAGATAATAAAAACCCGCTACTTGAGTTTCAAGCATATCGAAGTTTAAGTGCTTCTTATCAATTGATTGGTGCTTTAGATAAAGCAATTGAATACGAGGAGAAAGCATTAGAAATAGCTAAAAATTCGAGTAACTGCTCGCTCGAAAACCAAAGTAATTTATCCTCACAATCCCAGCAAGATTTTTTTAACCAGCAGATACAAAGAGAAAATTGTAAATCTTTCCAACAAATGAAAGTGCAATCCTTAAGCATTTTAGGTCTTTTATCTACTTCAGTTGGAAATCAAAAATATAATTTTGATACAGGAATTAAGTCTATTAACCAGGGGTTAGAATTAGCACAAAAGCTCAAACTATTGGATGAGGAGGCTACTGCATTTCAGTATTTAGGATCTGCCTATTTTCAACAAGGTAATTGGAAAAATGCGATTAAATATTACGAAAAGGCTATAGCCCTTGATAGCAGAAGTACAGATACAAGCAATTATTTAAATTGGAATACAAAAGCAAACTTACTCCAATCGCTAGCACTCACATATGCTGCAACTGGTAATGTTGATAAGGCATTCAAAATTCAGCGCGATGCTGAGTCATTGGTAAAACCAGATTTTAATCCGCATGGTTTGGCATTAAGTCAATCAAACGGAGGATTTTTATATTTTTTAGCTAAAGATACAGCTAAAGCTGAGAAATTACTCTCAAAAGCAATAGAAAAATTTGAATCAATACTTGACAAAGGAGTTGGTAAGCAAGATAGAAATTCTGATAGAATATCATTTTTTAATTCCTATTTAATTACATATCAAACCCTTGCAGAAGTTCTTGTTGCTCAAAACAGAAAACAGGAAGCACTAGAAATTTCTGAGCGAGGTCGAGCTAGAATATTGGCAGAGTTACTAGCAAACTCTTCCAGTAACTCTAAAAACCGCGAGTTGAAAACACAAACTCCCAAAATTTCTATCCAACAAATTCAGCAGATAGTCAAGCAGCAAAATTCAACTTTAGTTGAATACCAAATTATTCAGGATCGCTTGCGTATATCTCCATCTTCAGTCGCAAGTAAAAAACCACAAATGCCCGCCGCAAAACTTTTCATCTGGGTTGTTAAACCCAACGGCGAAATTAAATTTCACCAATCTGACCTCACCCCATTACAGCAAAAAAAGAACTCCCTGTTAAACCTTGTTAATGATACCCTTGTATCCATCCCTAAAAATGCCAAAGCTGTAAGTATACCTCGTGGCAATACCAATCAGCTAACCTTCAAAAAAGGCGATCACGTTAAACTCAAAAATGACTTTCCTAGTGACTCTGCCTGGATAGTAGTAGCAGTTAATACTAATACACTTACCCTCAGACAACCCTCTTATCCACCAGGGCAGACATCAGACTATCCTATAATCGATGTAGTAGAAAAAGTCGGTGAAAACAACTCCCAATCTAGCGCCAACGCCAAAGACCGCAACTTGCAACAACTCTATCAACTGCTGATCAAGCCTATAGCTGAAGATTTACCTACCCAAGAAGATGCTCGTGTAATTTTTATCCCTCAGCACGAACTATTTGCCGTTCCCTTTCCTGCACTGCAAGACCCGAAAGGGCGGTACTTAATTGAAAAGCACACAATTATTACCGCTCCATCAATTCAAGTTTTAGAATTAACCCATCAACAACGACAGCGAGTTCCTAGTTCAGCAAAAGATGTCTTACTTGTGGGCAATCCTATCATGCCCAAAGCAGCCATGAAACTAGGAGATCAACCTCAACAATTACCTCAATTACCAGGAACCGAAGCAGAAGTTAAAGCCATAGCTCCCATATTCCAAGCCAAACCGCTTATTGGTAAAGATGCTACTAAACTAGCAATTTTGCCAATTCTCCCTAAAGCCAGAATAATTCATTTCGCCACACATGGGATACTGGATGATCTAAGGGGATTAGGGAGTGCGATCGCCCTTGCACCCTCTGGTAACGACAATGGTTTGCTCACCGCCGAAGAAATCTTCGATTTGAAACTAAATGCCGAACTAGTGGTAATTAGCGCCTGCAATACTGGACAAGGGCGGATTACAGGGGATGGTGTTATCGGACTATCTCGTTCTTTGATGAACGCAGGTGTACCCAGTGTAATTGTTTCTTTGTGGTCAGTACCGGATAACTCTACAACCACCTTAATGACGGAATTTTACCAAAATTTACAACAGAAAAAGCTCGATAAAGCGCGATCGCTGCGAAAAGCAATGCAGACAATGATTGAGAAAGACTTTTCACCCTACGACTGGGCTGCATTTAACCTGATTGGGAATGCAGAGTGAACACGATGACTCCTAAGATGCACATTTGACAATCCTGATACAGCAAGGGTTTTAGCATTTTCGAAAAATGTGCTTCTTTCATTTGTTGCTAGGGGCGATCGCGAAGCGTGCCGGAGGCATTCGCCGCTAGTCGGAGGCTCATGTCTTGCACCTCTACGTACAAACCCAGGCAACATAAAAAGATGGGCAATAAAGCTACCTTATTTTTATAAACTTTTATCGCTACATAAAGGGTTTTGGTTTAATACTGAGTATTCAAAATTCATCAATTTTATTGGTGCAAGATGTGAGATGACACCACCGTACTCACTCCCTCTTCACCAATGACACAAAACTGGGATCAACCATATCCTGCAAAAACGCAACTTAACCCTATTAGCGACCTTTAATATCCTTGCGCCTCTGTTTCATACCCTGCTTGACCTCATAGATGAGAAGTACCAACTCATTTGCCAACACGCAACACCATATTATCTCACGACTGATTTAGGATTGCCTTAGTATATTAAATTACATTTATGTAGAAGACGTATAATTGAAAATTTGTCGCTTCAAACTGAGTCAGACACGGCAAAGAAGGGGAGAATAGATTTGATATCGAAAAACACCATTTTCGCGCCCAATGCTATGTCTGATACTTCATATCCCCAAGAGCGTGCATCCCCAAAAGCAAACGATGATACCGGATTTGATCATGCGGTAGAGTCATTAAAAAAATCTCTCTTAGCCCCAATTGAGCGGTATTTTGCCGCAACAGAGGATGAACAGGATATCATTGCTTTGATGCTCGCCAATATTCGCGCATCCAGCACGCGGCGCGAATACCAGAAAGATTTGCGGAAATTTTTTGTGGCGATGACTGGTATTGAGCCGAATGTTGATAGCGTGTTGGAATTTCTGCACCTGACTGAGAAACGGGCGGTGGCGGTGGTGTTGAAATATAAGGCCAAGCTACTGGCTCTTGGGTTGAAGGAAGCAACGGTCAACCGTCGCTTGAGTAGCATTAAATCGTTGGTGAAGTTTGCCCGCAAGTTGGGTGTGTGCAGCTACACGCTAGAAGATGTGGAGTTGGAAAAGGTAAAGACATATCGGGATACCACTGGGGTGGATGCCCAAACCATCGCCAGTGTAGTCGAGCTAATTGAGCGCCAACGACTCCTGAACAACTCCAACAGTGGCTAACTAACTGTTGCAGACAGTAGTAATCTGACTGCTTTTTGGTAGAGGCGATCACCCGAGCGGGTACGCCATCGCACTCATGCGCTCCAAAATGATAGTGTCAAGGTAGTTATCAAGATGGATGACACGCTCACTCAGTCGCGGAGAGTCCAGATTTACCTAGACATTACCTAGACATGAGCCAAACAGGGAAAAATAAGAAACTGGCATCTTTTAACTGCGACCAAAAGATGTGGGAGCAGTTTATTGCCCGTTGTAAGTCGAAAGGGACGACGGCAACAGCCACGCTGACCCAATTTATCGAACTCTACCTAGATGATCTAGATAATCTTGATGCAATTGGTGGCAATAATTTAGATAAACGTCTGGACTCTAAGATTAAGGCAAGTGTTGAGGAGTACTTGGTTGCTGGTAACAATAGTAACGCCAGTCTTACGAATGAAACGATATTAGCTATTTGCTCACGACTTGATAAGCTGGAGTCACAGTTTTCAAGTGAATCTAATAGCAACGAAACCGGAGCAATCCATAATCTCACCGATTTAGAACAAAAAGTGGAGGGGATGACAACCCGAATGACACAGTTGGCAGAGGCAATTATCAAAATTCAAAACTATCTCAACAATCAACCAAGACGGGCTAATAAATCGTACAACAATTCATCCTTCAAAGGGCAAACTCCGCGAATTCAACCATTAACGGAAGAAGGTTTAGCTTCTAGACTTGGTGTAAGTCAAGAAACTGTACGCGAGCAGCTTCTGAAGCTGCACCCACCGCTTTTTGTGGCATGGTGCAAGGGCAAGGATAAATCGGGTATGGGGTGGGAATTTAACGAAAATACGGGATTATATCATCCGGTAAGTTAGTATTTTTATTAATTTTAAATACGCCTACACACTTGTTGATTTTTGGCATAACACCAGTTTAATTTCTCTCACGAGTGCTAGAATTTTTTTTGCTCAAAATAGCAGCTTTAAATATTAATATTATTGAAAGCGTAATAAATATTCTTTTGTACTTAGGAGATAGTTAGGCGATCGCTTTCTGCCTCACCACTTCTCAATCACTTTTAGTCCTGATTCTATTGTTGGTATAAAAGCTGTCTGTACTATACTCATCAAAGCTCTAAACACGTTTCCGTGCCACAAATACTACCTTAAGAGTACTTAATCGATTAGAATTACCTCATGTTGTTGCTCTCTCAAGTATTTTCATGAGTACCAGCCGCTATCCCCAGAATTGGAAAGAAATCGCCACCTCTATCAAAGAATCTTTTGATTGGCGCTGTACTAGATGCAATCGCGTTTGCCTGCGTCCTGGACAAAAGCCACCAGAGCTAACTTTATCCCAGCGCCGAGTCTATACACTTCAGGTACACCACTTTAATTTTGATCCTTCTGACAATCGCTTAGAAAATCTTTCCACGTTGTAGAATTGGTTGTTGTTGTCTATATAAAGTGGCTGTCATCTTTACTACCATCGATTCCGACGAGGCAATATTTCTCCTGGTCAATTGTCATTGTTCAAATGAGTGATGCACGAACATTACAGAACCTTGATGAACGCACCCTGGCACTACATGAAGTGCGACGGCGTACTCGCCCGCCGGAGGCGATCGCAAATCTCTTGTTACTTACAATATTATGGAAATCAGAATTTTTTACACTTATACTTATTAATATAAGTTGTATATTTAACAACAAGCTACTGTTGGCGGTTGTTAGTTAACTGTCAATTAACAACTATTGATATATACCAATGCTTTCGCCAGTATTTCAAACGTGTCTTCCCAGAGAAGAAATTTTAGCAGGGGAACTCTCCCCCGAATTATTCGCCGCCAAGCTACGACTGGTTGTGGAAGGGAAAGCGCCCCAAGTCTACCAAGACCCCACAGCCTTTTTCGCCAATACATTTGCTACCGATGGTTTGAAAACTTTAATCTCGGAAGTGTTTGGGCGGCTAGTGGGCGCTGCTGTCGGCTCCCCCATTATCCGACTAGAAACCAGCTTTGGTGGTGGTAAAACCCACGATGAAATTGCTTTGTGGCATATTGCTAAACATGGACGAGAGATTCCTGGACTAGACCGTTTTACTGACAATATTAATTTAATTCCAGACCGACCGATTCAAGCAGCTGCTTTAGCTTGCCAAGACCTAGATCCAGTTAACGGTGTTTACCATGCGGACACTGGCGTTACCACTTATACCCTTTGGGGAGAAATTGCTTATCAAATTAATGGTGTAGCAGGTTATAGCTTGCTTAAAGGTTCTGATGAACAGCGAGTCAGTCCAGGCACAGTGGTTTTAGAAAGGATAATCCAAGGGCAACCCACAGTCATTATCATCGACGAAATTGCCTCATACCTGAGAAAAGCCAAGGCTACTCTAGTTGGTAACAGCAACTTAGCCGGACAGGTAGTTGCTTTTTTATTCGCCCTCATGGATTTAGCAGCATCTTGTAATAATTTAGTATTTGTTTACACGCTGGCTTCCTCCACTGACAGTTTTGGCGAAGAAACCACCGAAATCCGGGAAACCATTTCCGCTACCGCGAGGCAAGAGCGGATCATTAAACCCAGCACTGATATTGAAATTTACAATATAGTTAAACAGAGGATGTTCAGCAGTATTGAAGCTAATGCTGCCAATAATGCTTCAAAAGAATATTTACAAACTTATAAAGCTAGTCGGATTAATTTACCAGATGGTTGCAAAGATGCACGCTATGCCGATAGTATCGAGCAGAGTTATCCCTTCCACCCGGAATTATTTAATCTGCTGACTAAAAAGATTGCCTCCATCCCAAACTTCCAACGCACCAGAGGCGCTTTGCGGTTATTTGCTGGAGTTATACGTTATCTGTGGGACGATACTACTGCATGGATACCGCTAATTCATTCTCACCACATTCCTGTTGGTATTGAGGAAGAAATCACCAGCGATTTAACTGCCCGTTTGGAACGTCCTTTGATGCGGATTACGATCCAAGCAGACATTTACAACAAAGATGGTAGAGAGGCACACGCTCAGTTACAAGATGCAGAATGGATTGCTGCTGGTAAACCTCCCTTTTCAACCTGGGTAGCTCGGACTATTTTTTTGCATTCCATCACTCAAGGTATATCGGCAGGGATTCGTCGCGCCGAATTAAATTTATCTTTGTTGACACCAGGGCTAGAAATTGGTTTTGTTGATACTGCCTTAGAAAGGTTGAGTGAAGTTGCTTGGTACTTGGAAAATGATCCAATGACAACTTTGGCTCGTTTCAAGGAAGAACCATCAATCAATAAAATTATTGCCGAAGAAAAAGCTCAAGTTGGAATTACCGAGGCGAAGGATGATTTACGAAGTCGCCGCGATGCCATTTTTGCTAATAGACTACTGACGTTAGTTATTGCACCGGAATCACCAGCAGATGTGGATGACGTGTCCGATAGTATTGCCCTGTGTTTAATTGACTTTAACGAGGCGACTATTTCTGTAACTACCGAAGGGCCACCGCCAATGGTGGAGAAAATTTTTAATGAAACAGGTGAATCAGGTAAATTCCGTACTTTTAGAAATCGGTTGTTATTTTTAGTTGCCAACAGGCAAGAATTAGAACGAGCAATTGACAATGCTAGGGAGTTTCGGGCTATTCAAAATATTCTAAATTCTCCCAATCGCTTGCAAGATTTATCAGAAAATCAGCAAAAACAACTCAAAGATAAAAAAGGTTCTCATGATTTAGGGGTAAGAGTATCTTTAACAAATGCCTACCGCCATTTATTTTACCCTGCTAATGACCCAGTAAAAGCTCCCAAGGGGTTGATGCACTATACCCTTCCTGCCCAAGATTCTAGCGATGTGAAGGGTAAAAATAATCAACAAGATGTCATCTTAAAAGCACTGAAAGATTGTCAAAAAATTCGTGCTGATGACGCACCATCCTACGCCCCTGCTTATATTTTGCAGAAGGTATGGCTGTCTGGGTTAAACCATTGGACAACTAAAGCATTAAAAGAAGCTTTCGCCAAAGATTTGAGTTTAAATATATTTGTCGATGCCGAAATCTCAAAGCTCCGAGATACCATCCGCCAAGGGTTGCAGACTGGTAACTGGGATATGAAAGTAGGAGAAAAGCTGTTTATTAAAACTGATGACGGGAAGTTTACCCTACCTGACTCCATAGAATTTTCTGAGCGGATGGAACTCTACCGCCGGGGAATTCTGGAACCACCAAAACCGCGAGAAATTGAACTGAATGCTCAAGTCTTGTCCAGTACAGAATCGGTAAAACCTGTGCGGATACGGTGGAAAGCATCGGGGGCTTTGACGATTAAGCTGTATCAAGATGGGAATTTGGTTGCAGGAGAGTTTCGCCCTAGTGATGAACATGAGACAGCGATCGCTAAAACCACAACTTTCAAAATTGTAGCTGACTACGGCAATGGCGAAGTAGAGGAGAGGGAAACCCCAGCAAGCATCTTAACCTACGGTACTGGTACACCCCGCACACCTAACGGTAGCGAAAAAATTGGCGATGACTGGAATGATTTATCTCTGTTTAAAGCTAAACCAGAAGAATTTGACTTGGAGGGAACACTCGATCGGGTGTTTAATGAATTAAGCGATCGCATTCAAGATAATCAAGTTCAGGGTATCCAGTCGTTGGAAATCTCCGTTGGGCAAGTAATGGACTACCGCAAGTCGATGACGGCTTTCCCTATGTTGATCAAGCTACCCTTGCAAATCGACCAAACGGCAACTATTACTGTTAATGAACAGTTTATCAGGTTAGAGTACCAAGGGCCAGTCAAAGGATTTCAGAGTTTTCAGGGGGCTGTTAACACTTTGCTAAGTAGCCCAGATGTAAAAGCTGACGTGTCGCTGAAGCTGGTATTTGAATTTTCATCTCCAGTGCAACCAAACGGCGCAGAAATCAGTACTATCAAAGGTGCCCTTAATCGTAACCCGGTTGAACGGCTGAACTTGATGGCTAAAGTGACTTACTAAAGATGCAAGAGTTTCAACTGCGAGTGGTTCCTACAGACAATAATAACTTTGCCCTTGAGTTGTACCAGTGTGCCTATAAAAAGGCTGGAGAAAAAAAGAGGGCAGCAGCCAAGTGCATTGGGCGACTAAAGGGCAATGCTTTAGTGCAGGCGAAACAGGCAATATATAATTGCTTGAAAGGTAACAATTACGACCCAAAAACCCTAAGTCATAGTCGCCAGTCACCTTACGTTCTTGATGAAGAGTCGGGAGTAAACTTAGCACTGTTGTTTCAAGTATTGCAGCCCCTCTCTAAACCAGAACGGATTGCTAATATTACTGCTGGGATTACAGCGATGAGTAATGAGGAGTCCCATTACTGGTTTTCTAAAGTGAGTAATGGGCGGCGGAGTGCTGCATTAAAGGCTATTCGAGTGTTGCTTGGTGATTAGCTGTAACTGCTACGCTTTTGGCATTCGGCAGGGGAGACGATAGCGATCGCCCCTGGCGCGACGACTCCGAGAACTGCTGCTACAATCTAAGCAATCATCGTTGGCACGCGGCTCCACATTGATAATACTGCGTTCTCGCGCAAACCTTAATTGATGGCACAGTTGGACTTCTGGTTGATAAAGCCCCGTGAACATCATCATAAAATCGTTCGCGGCTTGCTCGGCAGACTTAACATTGAGTGCAATGACGCTGGGTTGAGCGATATCTTCATCCTCAACATAACGCTGAGTTCGTCGTTCCTCTTCACTCAATGCTTCTTGTTGCAACCTACCAGCCGGAATCAATTCATGGCAGTGCAGGCAACCACCATAAGCATAAGGAAGTACGGGTCGAGTAGCAGTAAAAATATCGCCAACCTGCTTTGTTTGCTGATTGACAGGAACCTTAGCACCAATTTGCATTCCTGGAATTAGGTATTGATGCACCAGCGCGTTAAAAACTAAACGGCTTTGCATTGAGTCTGCTGCCAAAAACAAGAAATCAGCATCAACCAGCAATCTTGCGATCGCTTCATCGACGATATTTCCCACAACCGCATCATAGCGGATGGAGGGATTAGCTTGTTTGGCAAACCGGCGGGCGACATGGACTTTATAAGCAGCCAATCGCTTGCCGAGTTTTTGCAACCACGGAATCGGCTGTTTAGTTAACCAAGTCATTGTGTCCCAAGGATTTGTGCCAACAATTCGGGGTCGATTAGTTAATTCAACGCGGTCAAAGTCGATGGCGACGATGTGTCCAACTCCCAAGTGGGACAACCATTCATTAATTAGCGAACCTCCGCCGCCAAGTCCGATGATTCCCACCTTTAAATTGGCAAAAATTTCTTGTCCGACATCGCCAAACAAGCGTGCATGGCGGTCGTACATGGGATTGGCGGCACACAGTTGGGGTTGGGGCGCAGGATAAAGTCGCCGAATATGCGAACCGATGACGGTCATGTGGTCGAGTTGAAAGCGACCAGAGGGAGTCCAGATATCCCCTGCTACCGCGTTTTTGGCAAATACTAGCGCCCCCACCGGGCCACCACGAGTAATATCGAGCAGCGCCGGATACCCTCGTTCGTGGGATGCCATATCATCAGCAGAGAAACAAACTTCGTCTCTACCGCCATGACAGTGTACGGCGAAGTAGCAGAGATTCTGTTCTGCACAGTAACCTGATATCTCAGCTACAAACTTTGCAGTCAAAGCACGGTAGCCGCGAGTGCCAGGTACATAGTCAATCCTGTCTTGCGCTAGAAAAACTTCACGCGCCAGCAGGCGGATACCACGAGGAGTTTCTACGATACCTGCTGCAATTACCGCGCCATGCTCATCACCATCACCAGGAAAAAGATGCTGATGAAGCTTTTGATAAAGTGGCTGATCAATTCTGAATTCAATAGATTTGTTCATCGGCTTTTCAACCACGTAAGAACCTTAGTTAATTTGGTTGCAGCCGTATCAATAGCTGGATTCAATCGATTGGAACGCCTCGATACTTGGATTGCAGGCTGATTTCGCCAATTAACTGAGGAGAACCCATCACCTTGAACTAAACCATCAACCCGACGCAACCCTGGATCTATATAGTGCGGGTAGACATCTGCATAGGGATACTGAAAGGAAATTGCAAAGCCTACCCAGCTAGTGGAAGGTACGTACTGTTCGCCAATTAGTAAATTATGGACAATTACGTTTGCGCCACCCTGCGCCTCAGCTTCCACTTCAACGGAATGTCTAGGAAAGACTTGCTGAATTTCTGCGATCGCCTGTTCAACTTCAGGTGTCATTGATATCTCCTATGAGTTGTCATCAGGTGCAGTGGCGCGGAACTTTTGCCCCTCATGCAGGGTAACGGTTTCGCAGTCTCCAATTTGCTTGAGGGGCGAATTGCCTTTGACCTCAAACAGCACGAAATCTTCCTGAATCGCTACACCCTGCTTAATCGCAGCCTGTTTAATCTCTAAGCCTGTAGCCTTATGCTCTGAGAAGGTTACAGGGCGTTCGTTGACGGTAACAGTGATTGTTTTGGGTTTTTTCGCCAATAATTCTGCGTCTTGCTTAGATTCAATCTGCATATAAGACTCCTTTTGTGTCTAGATGTGCTTTAGGGGAGTAATTTCTCAAGCATGATAGTTAGCCGCAGGAAAGTCGGAACCTCGCTGTCATCCTATTTGTGTTGAAATACTGTCCTAATATGGGATAATAACTTTTGCTACAAGGATCGTCAACATCAAAAGGAAGTAATATCCTATAAAAGGAAAGTTATATCGATGGGGCTAGTTGCGAACAACACAAACCGAATGGAATTAATGGAGTACATCGGAGAACGCATTCGCTATCTGAGGACGAGTTATGGGGGTAAGGGGCTATCCCAAGAAGCCCTAGCAAAAGAAGTGGGAACAACTGCAAACACCATTTCACGTTGGGAAACTGCGACGTATCGCCCAGCAATTGAAGACCTCGAACGCCTCGCTCGGTTCTTTGGAGTGTCAATTTTAACTTTTTTTCCTCCAGAAGAGGCTCCGCTCAGTGAGGAAATAGCTGCATTGTTGCGTGTAGTTAAACAGTTACCCCCTGAAGATTTAGCAGAATTGCGTACTTACGCTGAATTTCGTAAAGCGCGAAGTCTCTACCAACCAGGAGATAAATCGAAATCAGGGCGGAAGAGGAAAAAACAGAATGACGCAGAATAAATACTATGAGGAGATGAAGGAACTTGCACGTTCGGTTCGGTCAGAATATGGCTTGACAACTCCGCGAGTACGTAAGTCGGATATAGGACGCATCTACAAGGCACATAAAATCAAATATGATTTGTGGCCCCCAAAAAATTCACCCCCTACAGCGAAATTCAAAAAGTTGCGGGGGGCTTTCTTTTATGATGAGTGCGGTGCAACTATTATGATTAGCCGTTCGCTACCGGAAGCTCCAGCACTTTTTACAATGTGTCATGAACTGAAGCATTTTCTCGTTGACCGCAACCTGAAATCTCTATTGTGTGGAGAATACAATCAAAATGAAAACATTGAAGTTGGGGCAGAAATTTTTGCTGCTGAAATGTTGTTTCCAGACGCAGATTTTATTGCTGGTTTAGTTGAGATGGGAGTAAAAGAAGGTGAATGCACCCCAGAAGATTTGGTGCGATTAAAGCATTCAACAAAAGCAACAATTTCTTACGCAGGAATGGTGAAGAAAGCCTATTTTCTGGGGTTTGCCCGTAATGGCATATTGGATAATGTCAAATGGATGAAACTAGAAGAAGAAATGTACGGAGTTCCGATTTATAAGCAAATCCAACGCCAACGCAAGCAAGCAGAAGGACTTTCCTGTTAATTTGGTAAAGAATTTGCTAGTAAATCGTGTTTTGTTCTGTACCACTAATCTATGACCAACTCAACCCCCAAACGCCCATCTGTCTTTATCGAAAAAATGATGCCCGTGCAACTGCTGAATGAGCAAGTTAATTTTGAACACGGGGGAAATCCATTTAAAGGATTACATCGCTGGTATTCGCGGAAGCCATTATCTTTTAGTCGCGCCAGTGTGTTGGCTTCTTTATTACCAGCAGATATCACAATGCAAGAATTTGAATATTTGCTGGGGTTAGTACCGGGTCAGGAGGTAAAGCTATATAAAACGCCGCCTAATTCTGTGCAAATTAAGAAGGTGCAGGATTATTGTGAGAAGGTTTGGGGAACGCGCACACCGACTGTATTAGATGCGTTTGCAGGTGGTGGGAGTATTCCCTTTGAAGCAGCGAGATATGGGTTAAATGTGCTGGCTTCTGATTTAAATCCTGTGGCAGTGGTGACGATGAAGGCGGCGATGGAATATCCGCTAAAGTTTGGCCCAGATTTGCAGCAGGATATTGATAAATGGGTGAAGTGGGTAGGGGATAAGGCGGAGAAAAGATTAGCTGAGTTTTTCCCATCTTTACCTGGGGAAACTGTGCAGACTTATTTTTGGGCGCATACGGTTCTTTGTCCGAGTTGTGAGTCTGTTGTTCCGTTGAGTCCAAACTGGTGGTTAAGTAAAACTAGCAATTATGCAGGTAAAGGACAGGCGAGAAAAATTACAAGTGATTGGTATGCTGTAAAGCCAATACCTAATCCAGAACATAAGCGAGTTGATTTTCAATTAGTTAGGGGTAAGAAAGGCAAAGTATCAACGATTATAAAAGATGATGGTGAATATGATCCAGATAATCAAATAACTGTTAACAGGGGAGAAGGTAAATGTTTGAACTGTGGAAACTTAATAGAAAGTAGCTTTATAGATAATAAACTTTTTCAAAAACAATTTAGTTATACTCTTTATGCCATTGCTTATCAACATGGTTCTGGAAAAACTGAATTTAGATTACCAGTAAAGTTAGATTTAGAAGGAATTGAAAAAGCTAAATCTGTTGTTGAAAATTATAATAACTCTGAATTAATTCCATCTGAGCCACTTTTACAAGGGCAAGATACTCGTTGTTATAATCGTGGAGTCAGAAGTTGGCATGAGCTTTTTAATACACGTCAACTTTTAACACTTGTAACTTATGTAGAAGTGATCAATGAAGCTAAAGCGTTGATTCAGAATGAGTATGAGTTGGATAAAGCAGAAGCAATCACAACTTATTTAGCTTTGGCTTTTGATAGATGTGTTGATATGAATTGTAGATTATCAACTTGGGATACAAGCGTTAATAAAATACAACGAGCATCTACTCAGCATTCACTTAATTTGATGTGGAATTATCCAGAGATTAGTGGAGTCGGTAGATTGTGGGATTTGTGTTCTAACGTAGCGGCATCTGAATATCCAAAACTTTGCTCTCTAGTTGGCACAAAACCCCACTTGACAGGTTTACCAGGCATTGAACAATACAACCTTAAAACTATTCAAATTGATTTAGCATCAGCCGATAGCCTTCATCACATTCCCGATAAATCAGTTGATACCATTGTCACTGATCCCCCCTACTATTCCACAATTCAATATGCAGAACTTTCTGATTTCTTTTATGTTTGGATGAAGCGCTGTCTTGGTGATATCTTCCCCGAATTATTCTACCTAGAACTCACCGATAAAGACAGAGAAGCTGTAGCCAACCCTTCGCGCTTTAGAGGTATGGGTACACCTGCTACTGATACCACAAAAGCAATTACCCCAGAAATTCTCGCCAACCAAGATTATGAAGCAAAAATGGCAATGGCATTCGCCGAATATCACCGCGTCCTCCGCGATGACGGCGTAATGACAGTACAATTCAACCACAAAGACTCCGGCGCGTGGGATGTCTTAGCCAAATCCCTCATCGATGCTGGTTTCGAGATTACCGCATCTTGGGCAGTCAGTACCGAAAACCCGCAAAACTTGCACCAAGCACAGAAAAACGCAGTTTCCAGCACCGTGCTTTTAGTATGCCGCAAACGCGATCGCAACGCCGAACAAGCTTGGTGGGATGACGTGCGAATTGACGTGCGAAATATCGTCTTTGAAAAAGCACCAGAACTCGAAAAATGCTTAACTGAAGATTCACGTCCAGCAGCTGATAGAGTAGCAGATCCACAACGCCGCATTAAACCCCCTGGTATTAACTTGTGCTTAAGTGCTTTCGGTTCTGCTTTGAGTGTGTTTACTAAATATAGTTCCGTCCTCGACAGTGCCGGAAATCAAGTTGAACCCAAAGCAGCATTTGAAGAAGTACGCCAAGCAGTAGTCGAATACCGATTACAAAACTTATTAGAAGGTAAAGACTTCAACGGTATCGACCCCTTAACCCAATGGTACATCTTGGCATGGGATACCTTTGAAGCGCGAGAATTCCCCTTCGATGAAGCTAGACAACTCGCCTTAGCAGTGGGTGGTTTTGATGTCTCCGATTTAGTCAAAAAACACAAACTACTCGATTCTGGAAGCGGTTACTGTAAATTACTCACCCCGCAACAACGCTTGAAAAAACGCGCCTTCTCTGTCACTGATACTGAATTTTCTGCCAGATATTTAGTTGATGGACTCCACGCCATTATTGCCCTTTACCAAGAGGAAGACAATACAGAACCAGTCCGTAGATTTCTCAAAAATACAGGCTTAGTCAGCAACGATTTATTTATGCGGACATTTGAAGTAGCGTTGAAAGTAATTCCGCGCATTGGTGATGAAAAGAAACGCCTGACTGAAGAAAAAGCCTTATTAGATTTGTGGTTGGCTATGGATGAAATCAAAGCCAAAGTGTCTTATGTGCAACCTGAGCTATCCTTAAATTATGGACAAATGAGTTTAAATTTCGAGACGGATGATTGAGGGCTGTTCACCGTTAACAGACAACTGTCATAATTAATTAATGGAGTCAATAAAAAATGAATCAATATGATTTTAGTGTAGAGCTAAAATCTACAGGTCAAGCTGAGGCGTTGAAAGATTTAGAATTGGCGAAAAAAACAGCAGAGAGCAGAGGAATTCCATCAGAACACCCATCTAACAAAGAAATCGAATCTGTATCTATCCCATTAGAAATATCCGCTAAAATCAATCAGGAGATATTAGACCTATCAGGAGTTGTCAGAATATCTAGAAGTAGCGGTATGTCTTTCAGATTTTATGAAGTTCCAGATGGTAAAGATAAATTGATTCAAGAATGGTTTGATGCTTGTCAGCAAAATTTATCGGATAAAGTTTCTAAATTAATTATCCAATCTTAACAAAAGCTATATCATAACTTTCTTTGCTAACAATCATCAATCATCAGTCAACTAATAATTACAGGAGATAATCAAACATGAAGGTTAGAGGTATAAAACGTGGTCAAAATATTGAAATATTAGAACAACTTAATAATATTCCTGATGGAACAGAAATAATCATAGATGTAGAATTTATTGCAAATCAAATTACAGAACCACAACCACCATTAACAGATGAGGAGAGACTAGCTAGACTAAATCAATTATTTGGGGCTTGGAAAAACCAGCCTGAATTAACAGAAATTTTTACAGAAATTGACCAACAGCGCCATACTTATCAAGGCAGAACTATAGACTCACTTGATAATCGGGATAACGGCTAATGTATCTACTAGATACCAATATTTGCATTGCACTGCTGAATGAAAATCCCCAAGCTGTTACTAAATTTAATCGCTTTTTCAGCCAATGCTATCTCTCTATCATTGTAGTTTCAGAACTATATAAAGGCGTGTATTGTTCTCAACAGGTAGCCAAAAATCTAGAGATATTAGCACAGTTTACTGAACTCCTACCAGTAGAACCATTTGGAATAGAAGCAGCTATCGAATTTGGCAAGATTCAAAGCGAACTCAGAAAAATTGGGAAACCAACCGGAGAATTTGATGCTTTGATTGCTGCTGTAGCTCGTTCTCGTGACGATATTCTTGTTACTAACAATATCAAAGATTTTATCAATATCCCCAACTTAAAATTAGATAACTGGTTAGAAAGTTGAAAAACCTGCGTGAATATCCCTGGAAAATTAGTTACACTAGCAACACCCACAACACCATCACTGATTTCTACATTCCTGCTTTGGAGTGTGCCATTCAATATGACCGGAAAGCAGGTTTTTTTAGCAGTGCTATCCTGAGTAAAGTTGCACGGGGTTTAGGTGCAATGTTGCACAACAAAGGGCGAATGCGGTTAATCATGGGTTGTCAGTTTAGCCCCCAAGATTTACAAGCAATTCAACAGGGATACGAACTGCGAGACGCATTGCTATCTCGTCTAGACGCAGACTTAAAACCACCTGAAAATTTTGCCCAACTCAAACACTTTGAAATTCTCAGTTGGTTGATTCAAAACCAGTATCTCGATATTAAAATTGCTATTCCTCTCAAAGAAAATGGACTACCTGAAGAGACTACACAGCAACTAGACCCACAGCATATATTTCACGAAAAAGTTGGCATTTTTACTGATAGCAAGGGCGAAAAATTAGCATTTAACGGTTCTAATAACGAATCTATCGGTGGCTGGGAGAGGAATGTAGAATCCTTTCACGTTTATTGTTCTTGGGAGGGAGGAAGGGAACTAGATAGAGTTGAAGAAGAAGTAGCGAGATTTGAGCAACTTTGGTATGACGTATCGCCTAACGTGCGAGTCTTTGAAGTTCCAGAGGCGGTACAGAAAAAGCTGTTGCGTTACGCAAAATCTACTAAACCTGATTGGAATGCCCAAGCTGAATTTGACTCTAGACCTTTAACAAAAATAGAATTAACTGAACCAGAAGCACAACCAGAACCGGAACTAAAACCAGACTCTTCAGCTATTTATACAGAACTAAGGGAACAAGAACGGTTGGCATTTACTCAACTTGCCAATATTCATGAACATCCCGGCTGCTTGGACTTTTGTTTAAAATCAATTCCCATTCACCCCTGGCCACACCAAATTAAAATCCTGCGCCGCGTTGCTCAAAATTTTCCCCAAAGTTTTCTCATCGCTGATGAAGTTGGTTTAGGAAAGACAATTGAAACTGGTTTAATTCTGCGTTATCTGCTGTTGTCCAAAAAAGTGAAGCGGGTACTGATTTTAGCACCTGCTAGTGTCCAACCCCAATGGCAAGAAGAATTACGGGAAAAATTTAATCTGCATTTTTGGAGTTATACATCTACAGAATTTAAAGACCCCTACAAGCGGACTATCCCCGCAGCAGCTAATCCCTGGAATACCCAAGATTTAATCCTGGCTTCTTCTCATTTGGTGCGGAGAACTGACAGAATGCAGCAGCTACTATCAGCAGAACCTTGGGATTTAGTAATCTTAGACGAAGCACACCACGCACGCCGCAAAAGTCCCCAAGACCGCAAAGAAACGCCCAATCGCTTGTTACAGTTAATGGCACAGTTGAAGGAGAAGACTAAATCCCTGATTCTTCTCTCAGCAACTCCCATGCAAATTGATGCCATAGAAGTTTTCGACTTGTTAAACCTGCTGGGATTGCAGGGACATTGGAGTTATGGCGATAACTTCTGCTATTATTTCGCCTCGCTACAAGGTGCTGTAAAGCAGGAAGTAATTAATTTTTGGCAAGTCATGTCTAGCGATTATTTTCAGCGCGGCGGACAGTCTTGTTCTAGATTAGAGCAGTTTTTGACCAAGAGCGATCGCATTCTTGCTTACAAAATGCAGGATACTTGGCAAAGGGGTAAGAAAATCTCCAATCACAAACAACTATTGGCAGATGAAGACTTTATCGACACCTCACGCCAATACTTGACAGTGAACACGCCCCTAAAAGACTTGATGTTCCGCCACACCCGCGATACTCTCCGACAATACTATAAAAGGGGACTGCTAGAGCGGGATATTCCCACCAGAGTTGTGCAGGATAATGCTATTACGCTGGAACCCCAACGGGAAGTACCGCTTTATATAGCTGTCAGCGACTATGTACGTCACTTTTACCGACTGGCACAAATAGATCAGCGTTCTTGTTTGGGTTTTTTGATGACCCTTTACCGCAAACGTTTGACCAGTTCATTTTATGCTATCAAGTCATCTCTGCAACGTCGTTTGGATTATTTGTTAACTCAACGGGGAAGCGTTTTAAGTGACGACGATTTAGTAGATGTGGATAATGAGGATGATGCAGTGATTGCTGGGCTGGAATCTTTCTTTGAACCAGTAGACCCCCAGGAAATTCAATATCTTGAAGAATTACTACGTCAATTTGAAAACACTGGGGAAGATAGCAAGCTTTCTCGCTTTATTCAGATTTTACGCCAAGAATTAACTGATCGAGAAAGTGCGATCGTTTTCACCCAGTACACTGACACGATGGACTATCTACGGGATACATTGAAGGAGTTGTACGGTAGTCAAGTAGCTTGTTATTCAGGTCGTGGCGGTGAACTGTACCAGAATGGGGAGTGGTGTCTAGTTCCCAAGGAAGAAATTAAACGCCGATTTCGCCAAGATGAAATCAAAATTCTCCTCTGTACTGAGTCTGCTTCCGAGGGGTTGAATTTACAAAATTGCGGTGTGTTGATTAATTATGATATGCCTTGGAATCCCATGCGGGTCGAACAGCGTATTGGGAGAATTGACCGCATTGGACAAAGATATCCGACTGTGCGAATTCACAATTTTTACTATGATGGCACTGTAGAAGCAAAGGTTTATCGAAAATTGCGCGATCGCATTAATGCCTTTGCCACTGTTGTTGGTAATCTCCAGCCGATTCTAGCCCAAGTCCCTACCTTTATTGAACGAGCTGTTATGAGTGCTGATCCAGAAGAAGAGGATGTTTTAATGTCTCAATTCGATTCTGTGTTAGACAGCCCACCGCCTCGTTTAGCAATTGAAGAAATGGTAGCGATGGACTTAGACGCTGATTTAGCAGAAATTCAAAAACCAATCCCCTCTGCTCCTTTTACGCCAGAAACTATTGAGCAGTTATTCACCGACTCAGCAATTTTAAAAGCCAGTGGTGTGCAGTTTGAGAGAAGTAGTGAGGGTATTTGGCAATTGAGTTATAAAGGGCAGAATTACATGGTTACTTTTTACCCTAGTGTTTTTGATGAAATGCCTTCACTACGATTAATGAATTTTGGTGACCCTTTGTTTGAAAAAATGCTACAAACCATTAATTTTTGAGCCTACAGTTTTACTAAGTACAGGACAAAAATTTTAAGGAGTGAAGAAAGGGATAATAATTGAAATCAAGATCAAGAAGAATAGAACGTAAATGATCTAAACCATAAC
>JBALDB010000032.1:0-169545 GCA_036918135.1 Nostoc sp. | reverse complement strand
CCAATCATTGCAAAACGACCATTCCAAATTTCCGCTTGGGGAGTCCAGCCAAAGAGAAATTTATTACGGTCTACGCCGTTATATTCTGGTGCAACAGCTGGTAAATCAGTAGAAGGACGAGTTTCTTTAGTTGCCATTTTTTCCGCCAAAATTTTGCAAAATTTATTAGTTTTTTAGACGTTTAAGCTTTAGTAGCTAATTAGCCGCAGTAGGTCACGTAGAACGCTATAACCTGCTAAATCCCAAAGTAAATAAGCAACAAAACCAATCATTGCAAAACGACCATTCCAAATTTCCGCTTGGGGAGTCCAGCCAAAGAGAAATTTATTACGGTCTACGCCGTTATATTCTGGTGCAACGGTTGGTAAATCAGTAGAAGGACGAGTTTCTCTAGTTGCCATTTTTATCCTCAAAAATTTTGCTAAAAGGACAACAAATAAGTATTTTTTGTTCTTGAGAACTCATTTGTTAACTTTAATGTAGCTATTTGTAATTAAGTTGCTTTCTGTCTGTAGGCACAAACTCCAAGCACTTCTTGTGGACGATAATTAGAAATATATTTTCTAGACAAATCAACCTTGGGATGGTGATAGAAATAAGTACTTCAACAACTACTTGGCTTTTGTCAGCAAACTATAGCAATCTTATTTTAGTTGTGAAAAATATCAGTATTGACTGTTGACCGTTGACTGTTAACTATTAATAGCAGTAATATTTCACTTGATTATTTAGGGCTGCTATATAATCCAATCAAAAAGAATCACAAGGATAAGAATCGAAGTTTACCAAAATAATCATTTATATCTTAATAGCAACTACCAAGGTAATTAAAATTTCTACCAACGGATAATAAAATTTATATCTTTCGCTGGATATACTTTTCAATCTTTGGAGAGATGCTTGAACCACCTAAATTCCAGGATTCTGATCTAAAGAGTTAGGTATTGTTATAGTACAGTAGATAATTACTAAGAGTTACTTGTCAGGAAATTCTTAATCCGCCCGAAAGTTAAAACACTAAGACAAGGAAATACAATGTTTCAAAGTACGGAAATCATGCTGGGACTCTACAAGCCATTTCTGTGGGTGGCACAGGTTCCAGTAGATGCCTTAGCGATCGCGTCTTCCGGGCCGCGCTTTTTTGTGGCTTTAATCTCTGGTGTGATTTTAGCCTTTGCTTTTCAATTAGTTCTAACTAATCTCTCCGTTGCAGCCGGTATTTCCTACCTCGGGCGTTCATCGGACTCAGATTCAAGTGGTGGTGAAGTCGGAAGTTTGGGCGGCACTATTCGCAAAGTTGGCACAGCAGTAGGTATTTGGACATTAGTTACTGTAACCATAGCCCTCTTGATTGCCTGTTTCCTGGCAGTGAAATTAAGCCTGTTGTTTTCAGATCCAGGAAAAGGGGCAATTCTCGGTTTAGTGATTTGGGCTGCATACTTTTCACTACTATTTTGGGTCAGTTCCACCACAGTGGGTTCCTTGATTGGCTCGGTTGTCAATACGGCAACCTCTGGGTTCCAAGCAATTATGGGAACAGCTACCGCCGCACTGGGGGCAAAAGCTATTAATAACCAAGTTGTAGCAACAGCCGAAGCTGCCGCTGCTGCTGTACGTCGGGAACTAGGAAGCGCCATTGACCCAGTAAGTATCCGAGAAAACATTGAAGATTACTTAGACAAGCTGCGTCCCCCAGAACTAGATTTATCGAAGATTCGCAGTGATTTTGAAAATTTACTCAACGATCCGCAAGTAAAAGCACTCGCCGCTAGTTCGGATTTGGGCAATATCGACCGCCAAAAGTTTATTGAGTTAGTCAGCAGTCGTACCGACCTTTCTAAAAAAGATGTTAGCCGCATCGCTGATACTTTATATAAAGTTTGGCAACAGGTAGTAAGTAAACAAGTACCCAGCCAAGACAGTTTGGGTGAATTAATCGAATATCTTAAATCACTGCCACCCGGACAAACCAAGACGGATGAACTCAATGCTAAGCTGGATCGATTAGTGGGAGAAATGCGTAGTGACAAACAGTCTCAGCAAAAAGCCGCATCCGGGCCAATTCAAAGTACACTGCAACAAGGACTCTCTGCTTTAAGTGCCATAGTGTTGGGAAGGACTGATTTATCTGATTTTGACGTAGAGAAAATCTTGGGTAGCCTGACTACTGCCAAAGACAAGGTTACCCAACAAGCAGATAAGCTAGGTTTGCCCACACCATCCCAACCCTATAGTCCAATTCGGGCTGATGTGGAAAACTACTTGTTCAATACTTATGCTTGGCAACTCAGTCCAGAAAGAATTGCTCAGGAGTTTCGCGATGTCATTTACGATCCAGCAGCCGATTCTGGAACAATCCGCAGGGAACTAGAGCGCCTATCCCGCAACGATTTCATCAAAATTTTGCAACAGCGGGGACTACTTACTCAAACTCAAATTCACCGCATTGCAGATCGGCTAGAAACTGTGCGCCAAGAAGTGCTAGTTACAGTCACAGCCGAACAAGAAAGAGAAATCGTCCAAGATTTGCAACGCCGACTTCACAGTTATTTGCTGGTTACTCCGAAAGCAGAGTTGTCAGCCGAAGGCATTGAGCGGGATTTCAAATCACTGTTGCAAGATCCAGAAGCAGATTATGAAACCCTCTCACGGCGACTAGCTCATATTCAACGCGACCAAATGCGGGAGATATTGCTGGAACGTAGTGACGTACAACTATATGAAGTAGACAGCATTCTCGAAGACTTAGAAAGACAACGCGATCGCGCTTTAATAGAATCCAAAGGTCTGGCAGAACAAGCACAATATCAAGCAGAAACTTTGTGGTTGAATGTCGAATCATATCTGCGTAACACTGGCAAATCAGAATTGAATCCTGATGCCATCCGCGCCGACCTCAAAAAGTTACTAGACGATCCGGAAGCTGGAATTGGTGCGATTCGGGCGCGATTGTCTCGCTTTGACCGCGATACTTTGGTACAGTTGTTGAGTCAGCGAGAAGATTTAACTGAAGATCAAGTTAATCAAACTATCAATGCCGTTGAAGAATCGTGGCATAATATCCGCCACGCACCCCAAGCCTTAGCAAACAAAGCTAAAGAGCAATACGACTCGGTGACCACCTCCATCGCAGATTACCTCCGCAATACTGGTAAACAAGAGTTGAATCCAGAAGGTATTCAACGGGATTTGAATAGATTGTTTGAAAATCCCCAAGATGGAGCTATAGCGCTACGCGATCGTTTGTCCCGGGTAGACCGAGATACACTAGTGAAATTGCTCAGTCAACGTCAAGACTTGAGCGAGCAACAAGTTAATGAAATTATTGATTCTGTACAAAACTCGATTCGCAGCATTGTACGTGCGCCTCGTCGTTTAGCTACCAGAACACAGCAAAGAGTAGAAACATTCAAAACTTATCTGGAAGATTATCTGCGGCAAACTGGGAAAGAAGAACTCAACCCAGAAGGTATCAAACGCGACTTACAGTTACTGTTGCACGATCCGCGAGTGGGGGTAGAAAGTTTTAGCGATCGCCTCGGCCAGTTTGACCGTTCTACCATTATCGCCCTGCTAAAAATTCGCGAAGACATGAGCGATGAAGAAGCAGCGCAGATTGCTGATAACATTGTCTCGGTTAGAGATCAATTTGTAGAACAAGTGCGGAGCATCCAACGAGGCATTCAAGATGCAATTGACGGGGTTTTTGGCCGCATCCGTAACTATCTTAACTCCTTGGATCGCCCAGAACTCAATTATGATAGTATCAAGCGCGATGTCCGCACCTTTTTTGAAGATCCCCAATCCGGGTTTGATGCTTTGCGCGATCGCCTGTCTTCTTTTGACCGTGATACACTAGTGGCAATTATGAGTTCTCGTGAAGACATTTCCGAGGAGGATGCCAACCGGATCGTCGATCAAATTGAACGGGCACGCAACACAGTATTGCAACGTGCAGAACGTCTACAGCAAGAAGCCCAACGCCGCCTCGAAGAAGTGAAATATCAAGCACAGCGACAAGCAGAAGAAACCCGCAAAGCCGCAGCTACAGCAGCTTGGTGGATATTTGCCACAGCAGTAGTCTCAGGCGTTTGCTCAGCAGTGGGAGGAGCGCTCGCTGTATCTCGCTAGTAAGTTTACAAGTTGTCTCCGCTAAATTTTGAGCCTCCCGATTCGGGGGGTTTTTTTATGTTTGGTAATTGGTAATAGGTAATTGCTAATTGGGAATTGAAGGTTAACCCATCACCCATCACCCATTACCTATTACTTATTACCCATTACCCATTACCAACCCTCACAGATATCAAAAGTATTCAACCGGACATAATTTGATATAGTCCAAAACTGTTAGAAAATAGCAAAAATGTGTACTATCATACAATAAATTTAGAATAAGTGTTATAGGCTTGTAAAGCCCTTTACTTTTATACTTTTGGCGAAACTTCACCGCCAAAGAAGCACCAGAGCGAAGGAAATTACCTGCGATCAAGTGCGATTGAAACTTATCAAACGCAAATCTTGTCAAGTTGAACAAATTCCTGTAAGCAACACAGGTTGCTTCCTACGCCCTGGTTATTTAGTTATTTTGATTGATTTTATCGGTCAACTCAATTGTGCATAAACGCTGCATCGGGTTGTCGTCAGACATCACTCAGTTCACTACTGCATACTTGCATTAGCTGTTAGCGGCGATGTAGTAACCAATACCATCCAGAACCTTCACGAAGCCAAGAGTCATCAAAGTCAGTAGAATTATTGTTCGAGTAGGGATGATAAACAGGGACATCAGAAAAATCTGAGTCGTTTTGAACGTGAACCTTGAGATTGCGACAACTTCCTTCTACTTCAATAGTCACAGTGTAATTGCGATCGCCAACAGTAGGTTGCAGAAGTCGCTCTCTAATCATCTGCCGCTTCCTATTTACTTGGTGTCTATCGGTGGAAAGACAACGCACTTTTACCAAAGAGTTTTCATTAGGATTATCTAAGAGATAGGGAATAATTTGAGAATTATCAAATGCGGGAGAAGGATTCGCGGCTGGTATAGTTTGTGCAATTGCTAAAGATGGTATGGACAAAAACACAGTTGTAGTTAGAGCAATAATTCTCTTTGTTCTACCAATTTTATAAATAGTGGTAACAGATTTATTACCAAAAAGCTTATTTACGAACTCTTTCACAATCCAAAATCTAAGTTGCGCTGTCAGCGTACCAAAGCTGCGACCCCTAATCCAAAATCCTATTAGCCTGCTTTTCATCGTTTCTCCTCAGGTTAAATTCAGTAATTGTCCGCTGTTCTTTATTACAAATGACAACGGACGATGAATAACCCTTATAAGTAAATATAGAATTTACAGCAGATTTCAAATTAGTGAAGTAGATATTACTCTCCAAGTTAGGTATAAAGCTTGTTTTACTTCTGACGCCTTAGCGGAGTGTCTTTAGCTTTGCTTGTAAATTTCTAAATTCTGCTGTAAATCTCTAACAGCTTATTTATCTTCTAGTAATTGATTGACTTGTTGTCCCCGACGACCAGTTTTGATTTCATAGCGCCGAGTGAGGTTATCTTCATAGTTCATATCTCTAGCAGCGGCCGAGTTAACAAAAGCATCGCAATTCCTGCCTTGAACAACACTTGAGGAACTACTGGTATTTTCCTCTGTACGGTTACTGCTTCGATCGCCAGCATCGCTGTTATTTTTCGTACCTTGGCTAGCACCATTACCGCTGACACCAATACCTAAGAAGCTAAAACCACCACCACCGCCGTCATTATGACTAGTAGAAGAACTCGAACGAGTGCTAGTAGAGTTTGCCAAGGCGAGTTTGCTAGAACTGCTGCGAGTATTGTTACCTAAGCCAACATCACTGCACAAAGCACGGGGGTCTTTCGCTAAAGTTCTCGGATCGACCCAAGATTGATGGTCGCCTAATCCTTGAATTTCAGTACTACCAACTGCATTGTTGGGTGTAGGAGCAGGAGTGTTAGGAGTTACATTTCCTACACTGGCTCCGGGGGTAACAGTAACAGGTTTGAAGATAGTACTAGGCCTGATATCAAAAGGGCCGGCAAAAGCTGGTAGCGTACTGGTTAGAAGTGCGGTAGCAGTTAACAAAGAACTAGTGAAGTGGCGGAATTTCATGGTCATGCTCCTATTTGTGTGTTGACGTGTATCTTGGGTTTCAAACCCTTCACTTACCAAATAGGTTGACCTTTATTTGTTTATGCACCCTTGGACTAAATTTTTTAACTGCTGGTAGCAGTCACCAGGATTAATGTTACTTTTCTCCTAGAATTGGGATTAATAGGGTGATAATTTTCTGATTTTCCCCAAAACGATGCAGTATCCTCTGGAACTCACCTTTAAATTCTGGGCATTAGCACCACAAATGTCTATTGTTGATGCTCAAGGGAATTTGGCTTTTTATGTCAAACAGAAACTCTTCAAGCTCAAGGAAGCAATTACAATCTTTGCTGATGCTGAGCAAACTCGTCCCATATACTACATCAAAGCAGATCGCATTATTGACTTCTCGGCACGCTATGACTTTACCGATAGCAACGGTACTTACATTGGTTCAGTAAAACGACGCGGATTAAAATCTCTTTGGCGTGCGCGTTATGACATCTTTGATGGCGACACGACTACTTTGAACATCCACGAGAAAAATCCGTGGGTAAAAATTGCTGATGCTCTGTTCGCAGAAATCCCAGTTGTGGGTATGTTCACTGGTTATGTTTTTAATCCTGTCTACTTGGTCAGCCGAGCTGATGGCACGATTGTGATGCGTTTGGAGAAAATCCCTACTTTCCTCTCCAGAAAATTTATCATCAAAACTGTGGATCGACTCGGCGATCGCCAAGAGCAGCAAATTTTGTTAAGTTTGATGATGATGTTACTGCTAGAACGAAACCGTGGCTAATCCCACTAAAAGCTGAAGTATGAAGTATAAACTACAAAATATCAAATCTTATTTGTTTTTTATTTCTATTGATAGCCTTGTGTCTGCTGTCTTCATCCTTCATGCTTTACACTTCTAACAGCTTTAGTCTAACCAATTAACTTCTGCCAGGTAGCAGGCCCGACAATCCCATCGGCTTGCAAACCATTTTGCTTTTGAAAGTTTTTCATTGCAGCCTCGCTTTGTGGGCCATAAACACCATCAACTTCCACACCCAGACGGTATTGCAAGTATCTAATAACTTCACCTCCAGCATGGTTTAGTCGGATAATTCGTTTTGCCAAAATTACATTTATGGCATTCCATGTAGTTGGGCCGGCAATTCCAGTCGCCTGCACCCCGACAATAGTCTGAAATTTTTCTATGGCAGATTTGGTGTTAGACCCGTTTATACCATCTTCCACTAACGTCTTACCATCTTTATCAGTTATTTTAAGTCGATTTAAGGTTTGTTGCAGTCTCTTAATAGTGGTATCTACATTCTCCTCTTCGTCTGGTACCGGGTTAACTGGGCCGCTTGGCACTTTACCTATTAAGCCTTTGACGATCGCATTTGCCATTGCTTCGGCATTAAAAAGATTCATATCTTTTGCCGAATCGACAAAGCAACATTCTACAAGAATCGCTGGCATATCTGTATTCTTCAGGACAAACAAGTGCGAACCACTCTTAACACCGCGATTAAAAAATCCCAACTTGACGATTTCATCTAATACAGGTTTAGCAATTTTTCTCCCTGTATCGCTAGTTGCAAATACTTCTGTACCATTAGCTTGCCCATTAAAAGAATTAAAATGAATCGAGACATAAACATCTACGTTACTGTTATTAGCGGTAGCACATCTTTTTGAAAGTGATTCACGTACTGTACTAGCACTATTTGGTTTACATACTACGACTTCATGCCCTAAAGCTCTTAACTTCGGTATTACTCTATTACCGACATCTAAAGTTAAATTATCCTCAACTTTGATTCCTCTAGCTCCCGTGTCTGGTGGACAATTGTGTCCGCTATCAATTCCAAATTTCATGATTGCATCCTCAACTTACTTGTTTTTACACTAGTTCAAAACTTTTAAAATTAGAGAAAATCAAATTTTATAAATAACTTTTACAAGTACTTTTTGCCAATAAACGCATTATTTTAACCTTTAGCACACTGGCAGAAAAATAAATTTTCGTACCAACCATAACCACAGATTTTTTGTAGTAAACTGCGCTGATTCCCAGAATCATTGTTACAAAAAAACACAACTAACATAACTTATCCAAATCGAGAATAATCCAGTGATTATTGCAATAAAATTAAATGCAGCAATTACCTTCATTAATTAAATAATAACGCTTGGTAAAAGTAGAAAGCCATGACAAATGTACCTAGTTCGATGCCTCAATCAAAAGCATCGCCTAATGACGATGGCGGCTGATAAAGTCGTAAATATTTTACAGACTCTACTTTTGCCTTCCTATTGACCCTGAGTAGCTTAACACATAAATATTTTACAGTATTAAATAATATGCAATTAAATTTATACCTTTGCGATAATTCTAGACTACTGAAAATACCAGACGCTACGCGAAAGTCTAAGTTTTGAATGGTACTTTGGCAAAAATTCAACTTAACTATGAAATATTACAGTTACTAAAGGTAGGAAAGCTAACATAAATTGATGCCAAGAATGCAATTGAACTTCTGGGGTTGGTTCTGGTGGTGCTAATAAAGCTTCTACTCTTTGTTCTAATCTATCGCCTGCATTAGGAGAACCCAATGCAGCACAGCAAATTTCTGATGATACAGGGCTGTTACTAACCACCAACAGCAGTGATTCCGCTAGCACCAAAGGGTCTACCTGCAATGCTGCATAACTGTCGGCGCGGAGTTCGCGCAAAACTAACAGTTCTTGCCACAAAGGTTCTGTATTTGGTAACCATGCAGTGCAGGAACGCACCCAACCCAACCAGAAAAACCAGAATGTATCCTTATATTGAAAATGCCCTTGTTCGTGTGCTAAGACGCTTTTTAAATGATTTGGTGAGAGAGTTTGCAGTAATCCTTTGCTAACCACTAATTCAGGTTGCCAAAAACCAATTTGACCGGCAAACATTGCTTCTGTTTGCAGTAGTCTGGCTCGTCTGTCGCCCAAATTCACTAAAGGACAGTTACGGGCAGATTCCACAGACTGCCAACCTTGAAAAGCAAGTTTAATGCATAAAATGGCAAAAATTGCTAAATAAATTAATGCCAGCAGATAACTGATTGAACCTGTGTACATTCCGCCCATTTTTCCTTGGGCCCCCATGAACAGTACAGCGATCGCTGTCATGAAAATTAACAAGGGAGGGAAGAGAAACAAAAATAGCGACCGCCGCCACCGTAAACTCCAACTGCCTTGGGGTTCTTTCCAAGAGGATCTTAACCACCAGGCAACTCCCAAAGCAATCAAAATCATCATTAGATGCATCATTTTTCCTCCCTGGCTTGGCGTGCAGATTGTATGCGTTTGGCGATGGCTGCGATTTGCTCGCTGGCTGCTTCATCAAGACTATCGGCGAAGGCAGCAACTACATCAGGGTTACCCACCGCCAAAAATCGCTGTAACTGCTCGTGGGCTTTGATTACCTCTGACTGTTGCTTACTCAGCAACGGTCGCCAATAAAATGCCCGTCCTTTTTTATCACAGGCTAGCCAACCTTTATCTGTGAGGCGTCGCAGGACAGTGGTTACAGAAGTATAAGCTAATTCGCGGTTGGGATCTGAGAGAATGCGATCGTGGACATCTTTGACTGTAACTGAACCAAGTTCCCAGATGATATTTAGTATTTCCGCTTCCAAAGGGCCTACAGACAGTTGTTTAGGACGGTAGTCGGGTAAAGGTGCCATAGTGATTTTTGAATGGGAGTCGGGAGATTAGCGGGATGAAGGAGATGTGGTTCGACTTCTCTACGAGACGCTACGCCCAACCTTGCTTAAGAGCAGGGGTACGCTCACCAACCGGGAGATGAGGGAGAATAATAACTCCTAACTTGGCACTGGCTCAACGCCCCGTTGGCGTAACTTCTCGTAGAGAAGAAACCTAACAGCACTCCCAATGCCCAATAACTGTTAACCTTACTATTAATCTTATTGTTTTAGATTACAAGATTGGGGAGCAAATCTGAAAGTCTCAAAAATAGAAAATTGAGCTTTTTGAGCATTTATTTAAAGATTAAGGACTGTTAATATTTGGTTAAAATCCACTCCTCATTTCCCCCTCATCCCTCTTATTTCCATCATCCCTCTAATCTGCTATTTATGTATTTAATGAGATACATTGTGTATTTTGATGCGAAAAAATTTTGTAAGACTAATTATGACTATAGTTATTGACACTAACTAGGTAGAATATTATTTGTTTGCCGCAGTAGTATAAAAACAGGTGTATCCAGCGCGTGAAGCTATTTGTATACCACACTCCGGAATTGACTCCAACGGATAAAGCGCCAGAATGTGCGATCGCAGTTGATGTCTTGCGAGCCACTAGCACAATAGCGACTGTTTTGGCAGCTGGAGGCGAAGCTGTACAAGTATTCAGCGATTTAGATGAACTAATCGCTGTTAGTGAAAAATGGCCTCCTGAAAAACGTCTGCGGGCTGGAGAACGCGGCGGCGCTAAAGTAGAGGGCTTTGAGTTAGGTAACTCCCCCCTCGATTGCACATCAGAATTGGTGCAGGGGCGTCGATTATTTATCAGTACTACAAATGGTACTCGTGCATTACAACGGGTGCAAGACTCCCCAAATGTAATTGCAGCAGCCTTAATTAATCGAGCAACAGTAGTGGAATTTATTAAGAGAAAGCAACCAGAGACAATATGGATTGTCGGTTCGGGGTGGGAAGGCAGTTTTTCTTTAGAGGATACAGTTTGTGCGGGTGCGATCGCCCATAGTCTTTTACAGCAAACTGAGTTGTCACTAGAGGAAGTTGCTGGTAATGATGAAGTAATTAGTGCGATCGCTCTTTATTCTCAGTGGCAAGATAGCTTATTGGAATTATTCCACCAAGCTAGTCACGGCAAACGCCTATTACGTCTTCAATGTCAAGAAGATTTAAAATATTGTTCCCAAACTGATATTTTAGATGTCTTGCCAAAACAAACAGAGATAGGAGTTTTAAAAAGGGGATAAGGACTGGGGACTGGGGCATTGGGATTGTCAAAGGGGTGGAAAAGGTAAGAAGGTTTTTATCATCTCTCCACACTCTCTCATCCCCCGGTTAGTGAGCGACTTGCCCTGACTTGTGCCGAGCAAAGCCGAGGTAGCGTAGTCGTACCCCTGCTCTTAAGCAAGCTAGCAAGAGCGTCCCGTAAGGGAAGGGAGTAGAACCACATCCCCCTTATCTCTTAATCTCCAAGAGCATTTGGCGGAGTCTTTGTCGCCAATGAGGCGGATACGTTCCTAGAAGTGCCGAAATTTTGCCACAAGCAAGTACAGAATAACCAGGGCGATGGGCGGGTGTAGGATATTCGGCGGTTGTAATGGGGACAATATTTTTAACTTTCAAAGGAAATCCTAGCTGTTGCGCTTCTTCAAAAATGGCAACGGCAAAGTCATACCAACTAGCAACGCCGCTATTAGTGTAGTGGTATGTGGCTGCAATATCTGTCTTTAACTGGGGAATCATCTCGGCGATGACTGCGGCTATATCTTTTGCCCAAGTTGGGCTACCAATTTGATCGGCGACGATACGCAGTTCTGGACGTTCTGCACCCAGTCGCAACATGGTTTTGACAAAGTTACTTTTGCCATAGTTTCCATAAACCCAAGCTGTACGGAGGATGAGATGATGAGTGCAATTGTCTCGAATTGCTTGTTCTCCTGCAAGCTTAGTTTTTCCGTAGACACTCAAAGGGTTAGTCGCATCGGTTTCCTGATATGGGCGACACCTATTGCCATCAAAAACGTAATCAGTGGAAATATGAATTAGAAAGGCTCCTAACTTTTGACTTTCTTCGGCGAGAATTAAAGGTGCAGTAGCATTAATAGCAGTGGCAAGTTCGGGTTCGCTTTCGGCTTTATCTACGGCAGTATAAGCAGCAGCGTTAATAATGATTTGCGGTTGCTTTGATTTGATAATGCTGCAAAGAGTATCAGGCTCAGTAAGGTCTACTATTGGGCGTGCAACTGAGATAGTATTGCCGTAGGATGGAAGAATTTGTTCCAATTCTTGACCTAGTTGCCCATTGCTACCAATCAGTAGAATTGATTTACTCTTAGTCATTAGTTATTAGTCATTTGTCACTTGTACTGAGCGAACGCAAGTGCGTCTGGTAGAGAAGCCGATGGCGCAGCCTCTCGTAGAGAAGTATCGTTCATTTGTTATTTGCCCCTCTGCTTTTCTGCTCCACATTCCCCATCTTCTTACTCTTCCAAACTGATAGTTACAGTAAAAAGTCCAGATTAATATTAAAAGTATTTAATTAAATATTTCAGCAGTTTTTAAAGATTTACCGACTTGGTCTTTAGCTGATAAAATCGGTGGCGCACTCAAAGGCCAATCTATAGCTAAATCTGGATCGTTCCAGAGGATTGTACGATCGCCTTGGGGTGCGTAGTAATCTGTAGTTTTATACACCACTTCAGCTGTTTCTGAAAGCACGAGAAAGCCGTGAGCAAAGCCTATCGGTATCCAAAGTAAGCGTTTGTTCTCAGCACTGAGTTCATAACCCACCCACTTACCAAATGTAGCCGAACTTCTTCTGATATCAACGGCTACGTCAAAAATGGTGCCGGCGATCGCCCGAACGAGTTTACCTTGGGGTTGTTGAATTTGGTAATGCAATCCACGCAGGACGTTTTGCTTAGAACAAGAATGGTTATCTTGCACAAAGTTCGCAGCAATACCAGTCTCTTGAGTAAATTTTTGATGGTTATAGGCTTCAAAGAAGAAACCGCGATCGTCTGCAAATACTTTGGGTTCGAGTTGTATAACTTCGGGAATTTTAGTATATGTAATGCTCATTAATAATATTATTGCGAGTAATTTGCCACAGTGTTAATTTTGTCAAAAAATTAACCCAATAATTACAGGTAGTAGCATAACATTTTGACTGTAGCTTTCCTTGTTTTTAATAAGTAAATTATGTGAGTTCAATTTGACAGTCGTCGCCAATCAGGAATCGTAAAGCTTTCGGGCGACGGGGTGCAAGAGTCAATTGTGCGCGTTGTCCAATCACACTATCGATAATCCGTTGATGGATTCCGGCAATTTTAGCTCCTTCTAAAATTACACTGTGTTCTAAATCTGTATCCACGAGTGTGGCATTGTTAGCAATACTACTATAAGGCCCGATGAAGCAGTTTTCTAAATAACAATTGCTACCAATAATTACCGGGCCGCGAATTGTGCAATTAATAACTTGAGATTTGGCACCAATTTTAACTCGTCCAATAATTTGACTTTGGGCATCGACCTCACCGAAAATTGATGCTGTCATATAGGTATCGAGAATCAATCGGTTAGCTTCTAATAAATCATCTTTTTTACCAGTATCTAGCCACCAACCTTGGAGTTTGTGCGCGACGACGTGCTTTTCTTGATTAATTAAATATTGAATAGCATCAGTGATTTCGAGTTCCCCTCTGGCGGAAGGATGAATATTAGCGATCGCATCAAAGATAACGTGAGAAAAGAAATAAACTCCTACCAATGCCAGATTTGAAGGAGGAATTTTAGGTTTTTCAATTAACTGTAATACTCTGCCTCTATCATCGACCTCAGCCACACCAAAGGCGGTAGGATTAGGAACAGGACGTAACAGAATTAAAGCATCAGGCTGCTGTTGGCTAAATTGTTGCAGAAAATAACTTAAGTCGCCTAATTGAATCAGGTTATCGCCCAAGTACATGACAAACGGAGAATCTCCTAAAAACGGACGGGCGATTAGGACGGCATGAGCAAGTCCGGCTGCCTTGTCTTGTAATATGTAGGTAATCTTCGCTCCAAAGTATTCTCCATTTCCGGTTTTTGCTCGGACTTCTGCACCTGTTTCCGGACTAATGATGATACCAATATCAGTAATACCAGTAGCAACCATTTCTTCAATGCCATACCATAAAACAGGTTTATTAGCAACTGGAACGAGTTGTTTTGCTCCGCTGTAGGTGAGGGGACGTAAGCGTGTACCTTTACCGCCAGAAAGAATTAATGCTTTCATAAGGATTAGTCATTAGTCATTGGTCATTGGTCATTAGTCATTTGTTATTCGCCGCGTCCTCTACTCAACGGTATTATTCTACAGGTAGCGGGATAAGACTTCTGCGGTGGCTTTCCCTGTTTTTTCCCAACTGAATTGTTGGGAGTGAATAATTCCCTGATTAGAAAGGCGCGATCGCAATCCCGAATCAGTTGCAATTGCCTGCATTGCTTCTGTAATTTCTCTGGTATTGTAGGGATTAATCAGAATTGCTGCGTCTCCAGCTACTTCTGGTAGAGAGGAGAGATTGGAGGTAATTACTGGGGTACCACAAGCCATTGCTTCCAAAACGGGTAAACCAAAGCCTTCCCAGAGACTAGGGAAAACAAGAGCGAGCGCTTGATTGATGATTTTTGGCAATTCGCTATAAGGAACATAGTCGAGGAATTTTACTCGATTAGTGATACCGAGTTGTGCAACTTGGGCTGTTAAAGTTGGGGTGTAACGGCGATCGCTCGGCCCTGCTAACCAAAGTTCATAGTCGTTGTTATTGGGTAGCGCAGCAAAGGCTGCAATCAATCGATCTAAGTTTTTATAAGTGTTTTGGCGTCCAATGTAGAGAAAATAGTTGCGGGTGGGGAGATTGAGCAAACAAAAGTGAGTGCGATCGTAAGCAAGAGGGATAGAGGTAATTTTGCTAGCGGGAATATGAAAAAAATTGGTGATGTCCTGGGCTGTAGCTTGGGAGTTACAAACAATGTGTTGTGCTTGGTTGATGACTTGAGGAATGTAATAGCGGTGATAAGATGTCAGTGGTGAAAACCTCTTCGGAAAACGCAATGGGATAAAATCGTGAGCCATCACCACAAAACGAGAATTACTATAAAGGGGTGCTTCTGGAAGCAAGGAAAATAAAATTTGGGATTTTAACTTTCTATAAATTTCTGGTAATTGAAATTGCGTCCACACAAGCCGTTTCAAGTGGCCTTTTACCCCTTGTTCTGCGGTTTGATGAGGAGGAACTGGATAGCAGTTGTAACCAGAAATATCTTGGGAAATCAAAAGTGTGGGATCGAGTTCTTGTAAGTGAGGTAGTAAATTGAGAGCATAGGTAGTGATACCTGTGGGTTGAGTTAATAAAAATGACAGATTAATTAATAATGCCACGATTGTTAATCAGAAAACATTTAAAAATTGATTTCTATAAATTTAATATTTAAATATTTGGTTTGCAAATTATACTAAGTCTTTAATTAATCATTTAATCTACTTTTTTGTGATATAATCATGTATTCCATAAATTTTTCCTAATGCAGCTTTTGGCTTTAGCACAATCGCTAAGATTGCCTTGAATATTTGAAAAATTAATCTGATTTCAAAGATACTTTTATTTGTGTATTTATCGAGCGTTAGTAAATAACTATACGTACTATTTCTAATTTTATTAAAAATATTTCTATTAGTAATAGATGATGGTTCATGCACTATTGAAAAATTCTTAGTTATAGCAACTATATGTCCTTGATTACCATAGCGTAAGCAAAAATCTACATCTTCATAATAAAGAAAGTAAGCAGAGTCAAAATTAGGACATTCAGTAAAATTATTTAAATTAACAACTAGACTACACCCGGAAACCCAATCGCAATTAACATAACCCAAATCTATATCCGTTAATTTTTTTTGAGTAATGATTGCACCAGTTTTAGCAATGAAGCGACCGCCAGCAAACCAAACTTTGCCTGTAGGTGTATAGATAAGTGTACCAAGAATTGAAATTTCTGGATACAACTCAAAAAATGGCTTAACTTTATGTAAAGTGTTTTCTATTAAATAAGTATCTGGATTAATTATCCAAACATAGGCTTGGGGGTCTTGAATATAAATCCATTTTAAGCCTAAATTACAAGCACAACCAAAACCTAAATTAGTCTCAGCATCAAAAATCAATATAGATTCAGTTTTAAGATTATCAATAGAATGGTCATCAGATGAGTTATTGATAATAATTACTTTATAGTTAACATTAGTTATTTTTTGGATTGAATCAATTAACTTGAGAATTAAATTTGTAGAATAATAATTAACTATTAAAAAATAAATCACTATAATTATATTAATTTTTTATCTCAACTAATTTTGTTTAAAAAAGAATTACAAATTTTAGTAAATATACTTGCTCACCTTTGTATCTGTCGTAATCATTTTTAAATTGGTATTACTACTCAAATATCAAAATTACAAATGTTTTTTATTAAAGACTAAGACATAATTTTTTATTTGAAAATCTACAATATTTAGTCCCTTTTATCAACTTAAAACCAAGTTTTACCAAGCTTTCCTTGAAAGCCGTGAAATGTCCCCAGTAAACAAGCCCATATTTTTATAGTTTTTTCTTCAGGGTCATAAAGCAAAATTGTAACTATCCTGCGGAGTAAATATTTTATGCGTTGACCATAACTAGTTAGTCGATATAAGCCTTGGGCATAGCGAGTTTCTAAATAAGTGTGATTTCGATTAATATAGTAGTTACGTAGAACAGAGTATTGCTGAACAATCGTTTCTCGCTGAAAAAATTTTACTTTCACTGGATTACCAAAATTATGATACATACTAGCTTTAGTAACTATCAAATTACGGAATCCCTGTTGGTGTAATCTTAGTCCATAGTCGAGGTCAATTCCATCTATAAAGAATTCTGCACGAGGAAGACCAATAGTTTTAGCAGCAGCAATGGAAATTAAAGAACCAGAAGTTATAGGAGAATCGCACTCATAAAAATCAATATTATTATTGTGTTTGTAACCTCTAAACTGGTCTCTTACAAAAACTGCTCCTTCTATAACTTTCCCTGTTTTTTCATCAATAGAAGTAGGAGCAATAATCGCAATTTTCTTATCATCTTCTAAAGACAACTTATTGTAAAATTTTAACAAAATTTCTAAACAATCCTTACTTGGTAAACTGTCTTGATCGAAAGTCCATAAAAAATCATAATCTTCCTTTATTGCCCATTCCAACCCAAGTACTAAACCTTGACCAATACCAATATTTTCTGGATAATGATGTATCAAAATAGATGCACTATTATCGAATTCTAGTAATTTTTGTTCGGAATTATCTACTACAAAAACAATATCTATTGGTAAAGATTGAGATTTAATAGCTTGCAGACACTTGGTAGCAGCTTGTTTATCTTGATAGAGGGTTATGTAGGCTGCCACTTTTGCTCTCATTGATTTAGATATTATGTAACAACTCTATTTATGTATTTTATATTCTAATTCTCTAATCTTCAAGCTTGCTTATTAAAACGAGCTAACACAAATCACAATCTAGATACTTTTAAAACAGCTTTTGATAATAACTAACATTTCTAGATACTTGAGCATTATAAATTTCCTCTAGTATCTGTCGAAGATTATACTTGTATTCCCATATTGGATAATGAGAACGAAATTTTCTTACATCTGAAATGTACCAAATATGATCGCCAGAGCGATTCTCTTCTGTATAAGTATATTGCAGCTTTTTACCTACGATGTCTTCGCAAATTGAGATTGCTTCTAACATAGAACAATTGCTATGCCGAGAACCCCCAATATTATAAACTTCTCCGCATCTGGGATTTTGATAAAAATGATAAAAAGCATTGACTAGATCGTAACTATGTATATTATCTCTAACTTGTTTACCTTGATAGCCAAATATGGTGTAAGTGTCACCTGTAATAGTACATTTCATTAAGTAAGCTAGAAAACCATGTAACTGAGCGCCAGAATGGTTGGGGCCAGTCAAGCAACCTCCTCTAAAGGTAACAGTCTTCATGCCAAAGTATTTACCATATTCTTGAACTAATATATCTGCGGCAACTTTAGAAGCACCAAATAGAGAATGTTTAGAGTTATCAATTGTCATTGACTCATCAATACCCTCTGTGTATTGATGATTTCGTTTAATTTCCCAACGTTTTTCTAACTCCTCCAAAGGTAAATAGTTAGGAGTATCGCCATAGACTTTGTTAGTTGAGGTAAATATAAAAGTTGTATCAGGGCAATATTGTCGAGTTGCTTCTAGTAATACTAAAGTCCCGTTAGCATTAACTGTAAAATCTGTATGAGGGTCTTTTGCTGCCCAATCATGAGATGGTTGGGCTGCTGTATGGATAATCAGACAAATATCGGAGGAATATTCTTGAAAGAGGTTTTCGATTGCAGAGCGATCGCGGATATCAATATCATAATGACGATAGCTGTCACCGTATTTATCTTCTAGGATACAGCGATTCCAGTCTGTTGATGCTGATTCTCCGAAAAATACCGCCCGCATATTATTATCGATACCCACAACATGAAAACCGTTCTGGGCAAAAAAATGAACCGATTCTGAACCAATTAGACCACAAGAACCAGTAATTAAAACAGTGGGCATAATATTTTGAATCACGTCATAGTACAATCATCAGTTTAGGATAAAATGGGCTTCAGAATTGTTTCATACTCAAGAATCCAATGATAAATATCTTTGAGAGTTTGTTCGGGATTCATAATTGGCTTCCATCCAGTCTTAAAAATTATCTTCGATGAATCCGTAATATAAATAGGGATATCACCTTGTCTGGCTGTTTCTTCTGATTTAATTGGAATAGATTTCCCAGTAATTGTCTGGCATAATCTAGTAGTCTCTAATAAAGATAAACTATTATCAATACCTCCGCCAACATTTAAAACATCTCCATCTAGTTCACAAAAATGTTCTAACTGATAATTAATTAGACGTAACAAATCTTCAATATGTAATAAATCTCTTACTTGTTTACCTGTACCGCCATAACCTATGTAACTGAGAGATTTTTCAAAATAGTGTGCGGCTAACCACAAAACAAAAACACCTTGGTCAACTTTACCCATTTGCCAAGGACCTGTAATTACACCACAACGGTTGACTATAGCCTGAATATTATAAGCCTGCCGATACTCTTCAATCAGCATTTCCGAGGCAAGTTTAGTAGTACCATATAAAGAACGGTAGTTTTGTAGTGGAAATTCCTCTGCAATACCAAAATGAGACACTCCTGGTATTTTCTGTTCAACAGCAATGCTAAAGCGGGTTGGTAATTCTACTAGATTAACTGATTTAAGTGTTTCAATCGGATAAACACGACTAGTAGATAGAAAGAGCAAACGAGCTTGAATTTGTCTAGCTAGTTCAAGAACATTTATCGTTCCCACCAAATTTGTTTGCAGGACGTATTGTGGAGATACAAATCCTGCAAGTACAGAAGGTTCAGCAGAACAATCAATGATGGTATCGACGTTAAACATTCCAGGATCTAAATCGCTAGAAGAACGAATATCACCATGAATAAAGTCAATCCCCAAATTTTTGAGTCTAGGAAGATTTAATTCGGAACCGCGCCTTCGGAGATTATCAAAACATATAATTTTCCAGTGAGAATGATGCTTTTTCAGATTAATTGCTAAGGAACTGCCAACAAAACCAGCTCCTCCTAAAATCAGAATCTTCTCAGCCATTTGATTTTAACCTTTGATTGATTAGTAGTCTATTTTTGCTGAGATGATAATCTCCACGCGATAAATGTTTTTCTAGCCAAATGTATAGGACTATAAATAAATATCGACTCCCCATTTCTTTTAGTTTTAACTTAGAAACGCCTGTGGTTCTATTCCTCCAAGTAATGGGAATAGTTGTATAATAATACCCTCTTACTATAGCTTTGAGTGGCATTTCTACGGTTAAATTGAAATGATGAGATACTAAAGGTGAAATACCTTGAATAACGTCTTTACGATAAATCTTAAATGCATTAGTCGTATCATTAAATCTTAAGCCAAATAAAATTTGAATAAATAAGTTAGCTAAACGATTTACAATTAATTTATGATTGGGATAATCAATAACTTTACCTCCTTTAATGAAGCGGGAACCAAAAACACAATCGTATCCCTCTTGCAATTTATAGTAGTAAGATACTATGTCTTCTGGTGCATCTGAACTATCTGCCATAACTACTGCTACAGCATCTCCTGTAAAACTTTCTAACCCACAACGAACTGCAAACCCAAAGCCGTTAGGATAATAATTATTCACGTAACGCAACTTCTTATTTTCAGTATTAAGCTGCTGTAATAATTTTTCTGTGTTATCTTTGCTGTTATCGTTAACAACTAAAATTTCGTAATCTATTTTCTCTTGTTCTAAAACTTTGCTAATAATGTGAACAGTTTTAACTATACAGTCTTCTTCATTGTAAGCTGGAATTACTATTGATAGAGTCTTAACAGATTTTGAAGTATCTATAGTTATTGATTCATCTTTTCTTAAGCTAGAATTTATTGATAGAGCTGGAGCTAATGATTCTGGATAATATGTAACTGATATTTTTTCCGTGTGTGAATTGTTATAAGTTTTTTTTGTTGGGGTTTTAAATACAAAGCGATCGCTAATCAAATAATTAATCGATGCGCTTACCAGTGCGCCTATTATAGTATTGATGGCATAGTTAACTTTTAACCAATCTAGAATAGGGAAGATAAATAAAATGCGAGTAATTACTGCAAGTCCAGCAGAAACATGATAAAGAGGAAGTTGTCGTAAAAATACTTCTGTAAGATTCCAAATACCGCCAGTCCAAACCCAAGTTCGATAGATAAAGAAACTAAATACAAGAGAAATTTCAATAGATATTATATTGGCAATATTTCGTAACAAAGGTGTATTAAATTCAAACTTTTCAATAATTAAATAAATAAGTATTAAATTTAGTCCTGCTGCTAAACCACCACCTAGCAGAAACTTTAGTATTTTATGGTTAAACATTTTTTTTATCATTTGACTTTATCACTCCTTTAATATTCCCAATTATAAATACAACAGTTTCTCAAATAAATTATTTTTTATTCCACCACTTTGATTTTTGGTTCACCATTCAACTTTATGAACTCTTGACGTTTTCGGTCATAAACCCAAGCCTTAATTACAGTTTCACCTGGTGGTATAGATTTTAGAGAAACATTCGCTTCCCAACCCGATGTCTTATAAAGACTTGACTTTAAAGCTGTCACAACATCAGGTCTGTTTGAATTTACAAGCCCATTGGCAAAAAATAATTGATTATTGCCATAAGATAGTAGAACTATAGGCGGCTGTTCTTGATCTTCAGGGAGAATAGCCCAGCCCAATAACTTTAAAGTATCACTCCTGCGTAGATTTAAAGCCTTTTCTGTGGTTGGGGGAACATCAATGTAACCGTAAACTTTCTCAGTCTTATTTATAAAAGTGATACTTTGAGGAAAATTTCTAAACTCTAATTTTTGAAGAACTGTACTTAGTTCTCTTATTAAAAATTGATCTGGAAAAATAAAATTTAAACAGTTATCAGGTGAATAACTTATAGATTTATCTATAAAATTTATAAGTTCTAAGCAATTTCTACCAGCCTTCCTTTGTATCCAAATATTTCTACCTTCTACAATGCTATTAATTGAGCTAGAAATCAAAAGAGATATTAAAAAACTCAGGCACAATCCTGAAAATACATATTTTATGCTTCTATCTTGCCATTTATATAAAATCCATAATCCACACAATTGGAGGCAGGATATGACTAATAATATCGAAACAGTTATATATCTAGATGAAGTAGCTTGCTCAATACCAAAACCAGCTCTACCAATAGTAGTTATTAATACAAACAAAATTGCAAACCAACCGAATGATAACCAGGGTGCTGCTTTATTGAAAAACTCAGATTGAAAATTTTTTAACCAGAAAATATTAAAAAACGAAAAAGTAAAGAATATTATTAATCCAGTAAATACAGGAGAAAAAACTTTTTTGCTTAAACAGAAACCTATGAGAGTGAAAAAATATTCAAATGCAACTAAAGGTTTCTGTATAACAAACAATATACCAGGATGATGAGAAGGTTTTTCATAACCAATAGAATAGATAGCAACACAAAAAGCGAAAAGTCCAATCCACAATAAAATTCTAATTTTTTTATTTTTATTTCTCCCTTCAACGATGTATATTGATGGAAGTATTGCCAGCCAAGAGAGTAATCCATGAGCCGACGAAAAACTAGCAATAAAACAACATAGAGAGGCAAGTGATAATTTAATATTTGGAAGTAAGTTTTTAGGTACAGTAAGAATAAATACTGCTAAAATTAAGCAAGTATTTATAAATAACCAAGATATTTGAAATCCCCATAGCCAATTTTCATACTGATTTAAAGAAAAATGTGTAATACAAATTGTAATATTAAATAAATTTAATATTTTTTTATTAGATTGATTAAAATTAGAGGCTGCAATTTTATATATAAGTCCGAAATTTACTAAAGCCAATAAAAAAATAAAGTAAGTTTCGAGTTTAATATTCCACTTGGAAGAAAATGCAAGTATTGCAAATATAATCTTTGGAAAAAGTATCCGATGCTCGTTATGCTGAGAAAAAAAATCTTGAAAGTTTACAGTACCGCTGTGAATTTTGGCAAAAAAATTTACTAATGCCCAATCATCGCCAAAAGGTACGTTTACACTGAAGCTAGTTATAAACCAGAAAAGTAGAACAACTGGTAGAGAATACGCAACTGCTAAGAGTAACTTTGCTTTTTGGAATGAGAGAAGTTTGTTATACATCTTTTTTCGGTGAATTTTTCTTGATTGTAGAATTCAACTAAGAATCCGCGATCTTCACCAAATATTTCCGGTTCGATCATGAGGATGTCTGAATGCTCCAGGAGGGTATTCATAGAATATATTGACTTCAGCTTCTACTAACGAGCAGCCGCTAATGCAAAACTAGGTCCATTCGGATGATCTGGAGCTTCAAAACTAATTTGAATGTCTTTCAAACCAAAATGCTTGAGGCTTGCTAGTATATCATCGCGGCTCATCCATTGACTATTGCTTTCATTACCACCACAGAAGCCTGACCATTCCAATGCTCTTTCATATTCATAACGATAAAGAGTGTGTTTAAAACCATCATAATTACTTTGAGAACTACCCACAAATTTATGTCTAAGGTTCGGCTTAGTTAAAATTATATTTTTGTCATAATAATGCGTCCAAATAAATATTTGATCTGTACACTTAGCTATTAATCCAATCAATTCGGCTGGATTGTTCATATGATATAGTACACCGCTAGCTATGCATACATCAAATTTAGTTTGAGTATTTCGCAAATATTCTACAAAGTCACCACATAAAAAATGCGTCTTTTTCAGGTCTAAAATTTCTTTAATTATTAAACATTTTAAATAAGCACGGGTATTAGCTTCTATTGATACAATTGATGCTGCTTCTAAACATTCCAACATGTAAGTATGTCCTGCTTCCAATGGACCCAACTCGAGTACAGTTTTACCTTGAATCCCGCCTAGTTGACTAGCTGCCCAATCAATCCTTGGATCTTCAAATAAGGGAACTGAACCAGCTTTCAAATCTGCTAGTGGAGCAGGTAATTTTGATGACCACTCATTTTTAAAAATGTCTAGTGCAATTTGAGGACTAGGTGCTGATTTGATATATTGTTCTAAAATGCTCATATTTTTTAAAAGTTTTATTAATTTTTCCAAGTTTGCAGATTTGAGATTAATATCAAGCCTTGATACTGTAATCTTCACGTTTGGTTGTCAAATTTATACTATAGCAAGGGTCATATTCTATAAAATTTTTCCATTTTTTTTGCATATACTCTATTTCTTTAATAAATATTGCTAGTTTTGCAGGTGTATTATCACTTCCACGGCTCTTAGATTCATAGTGATAGAGCATAACATGGGGTAAATAGATGTTTCTATAACCTAGTTTTACAAGCTTTAAGCATAGATCAACATCATTAAATGCTACTGCAAGTTCTTCTTCAAAACCTCCTATTGCTTCAAAAGTTTCTCGTCTACACATTAAACAAGCTGCTGTCACAGCAGAATAATTATTGGCTGTGAGGATTTGATCAAAATATCCAGCTGATTCTGCAGGATAATATTTATGACTATGACCAGCAACTCCTCCGATACCTATAATTACTCCAGCATGTTGAATTGTATTATCTGGATATAATAGCAAGGCTCCAACAGCACCAATAGAAGGTCTTTGAGCTTGTTCAACCATTGCATTCATCCAGTCAGGAGTGATTAATTCAATATCATTATTCAAAAATAGTAAATAATCTCCGTTAGCTTGATTAACTGCATAATTATTAATTTTGGAATAGTTAAAAGGTATATCAAGCTGGTAACACCGAAATTTACTAGATTCCTTTTGTTGCCATTTAGAAATAATATTAGCTGTATTTTCTTCTTGACTACCGTTATCTATGAGAATCACTTCGTAATTTGGGTAAGTAGTCTTCTCAAAAATAGATGTTAGGCACTTGTCTAAAACATTACCTAAATCTCTTGTGGGAATGATAATACTAACAAGCTTATAATCGTCGATTGTATATCTAATGATGTAATGCCCCACAAGGTTTCGAGCCTGTGTAACGCGTCCATGTTCCCCTCGTCTAACAAGGGCGTCTACTAATGCTTTCTCTGCTGCTTTGACAGCATAAGGTTTTTGATCCGGTTTACTTGCCGCAGATTGGGAATGAATTCTCCAATGATATAATATTTTTGGTATATGAAATATTTTTGTAGTTTTTTCGGTTAATCTTAAAACCAAATCATAGTCTTGACTTCCCTCATAACCTATTCTAAAACCCCCAATCGCTACTACTAGCTCTCGTCGATAGGTTCCTAAATGGCAAGTGTACATCCGAGATAAAAAGGAGTCAGGACACCAATCTGGTTTAAAGAAAGGATCTCGAAGCTTACAATTTTCATCAATTTTATCTTCATCAGAATAAATCATATCTGCTTCTGGATGCTTATTGAGCAGTAGAGCAATTTCATACAGAGCATCTGGAGTCAGCAAATCATCATGATCGAGTAAGGCAAGAAATTCACCTGTTGCGATTTCTATGGCTGAATTAGAACAGCGAGAAATATGACCATTTTCAGTTCTAAAAACAACTTTTATTCGAGAGTCTTTCGATGAGTAATCCTCTAAAATTTCTCTAACAGAATTATTTGTAGAGTAATCGTCAGCAATACATAACTCCCAATAGGGATATACTTGATTCAATACAGACTCAATGGCTTCTTGCAGAAAACACGCAGGAGTATTGAAAACAGGCATAATAAGACTAATAGTCGGCTTATAAGCTAATAATTCTGCTGTTTCACCCATCTTTTGTAAGGCTATTTGATTAGGGTAGTTTTGGTTCAACCACTTCTGGTAATTAATATCATTAGTTTTAGGAATATCTGGGAGTGCTATGGTAGGTAGTGATGGATCATCGAATTTTAACTTGGAAGAAGTTTTTTCCTGTAATTTATTCAAGCAGTAACGGAGTCCCTTGGTTCTTAAAACAGTCCATGAGTTTTTTACACGTGAGAAAAAAGTTCTGTGAAATGAACTATAATTACCTAACAAACTTATAACGCTTCTTAATTTTAAACCTAAACTTTTGTCAAACGGATTATCGTCTAGTAAACCCACAATATGTCTAAATTTGAACCATATTTTTCGCATCTGCCAAAATTTACTAGTATTCATAGCTAGAATTGTGCCCTGCGAATGCTCTAATTGAGTCTGAGTATCTTGTAGTTGAGATTGCGATCGCTCTAATTTCATCTGAGTCTGTTGTAATTGAAATTGCGATCGCTTTAATTGAGCCTGAGTATCTTGTAGTTGAGATTGCGAGCACTCTAATTGAGCTTGAGTATCTTGTAGTTGAGATTGTGAATGCTTTAATTGAATCTGAATATCTTGTAATTGAGATTGCGAATGCTCCAATTGAGCCTGAATATCTTGTAATTGAGATTGCGAATGCTCTAATTGAATCTGAATATCTTGTAATTGAGATTGCGAATGCTCTAATTGAACCTGAGTATCTTGTAATTGAGATTGCGAATGCTCTAATTCACCTTGAGTTTGTTGTAGTTGATGTTCTTTTTGATTAACTAAGTGCTTTAGATCGGATATATCTTCTTTAAATAATGAATATATATTTTTGTATGTAATATATCTTGATGCAGACAAATTATTTTCTTTTAAAGCTCTGTAGCAGTCATCAATAACTAAGTTACCTGTTTCACCAATTGCTACATTGTGATAGTAACATTTGTCAATCACTGAAGCACTAACATTAACTAAATTAATGTCTAATTTCAAGAGAGATGCTATTTTTTTCGCTTCTATAGTAGGATTACATATTACACAATCGTAATCAATAAGATAAAAATCTTGGTTGTTGATAAAATATCTAGCCGCTAAGTTGTGCTGAAGCCAAAAATTTAAATTTTTACTATTTTTAAAACCATTAAGTTTTTTAGTTGAATTTAAATACCCTAATGGATGCCGAAAAACAAAAATTATTTTGAGACTATAGTTCATTTTGAATAACACGTCCTGCCATACTGGAAATGTAAAGCAAAAACGTGGATCTTTAATTCCAATATTTTCTTGACCGTGCCATTCTTGATTTATTAATGAATATAGTTCCTGCTTAATTTCTAAAATCAAATCATTCTCGAAATCTTTGGAATCAGGATTTATATTGCGTCCCCATAGACCTCCATTTTCCCATTTACTTCCTATACTAGAAATTAGCCTATTATTATATTCATTCACCCAATCTAATTCAAAAAATATTGGGTTATGAGTGTATTGTTGTGTATCTAAAAAATTTTCTGGTTTTCCAAAATCAACCCCAAATTTATGAATCATATGGCTAATAGCGGAAGTGCCACTACGAGGAGAACCTAATATAATAAAGGCTGTTTTATTCATTGCTTTAGTTGGTTTCAATCAACACTTAAAGATTATCAAACAGAACTAAGGTAATAATCGACTGTTTTATTAGCCTCTCCTGCAAACTTTATTTTGCCCTTTTCCAACCAAACTGCATACTCACAAGATTGTCGAACAAACTTCAAATCATGAGAGACTACTAAAATAGTCACATTGTCGTCCCATAATTTTTCAATTCGTTGCTTACATTTATTCTTAAAACTTTCATCACCTACAGATAAAACCTCATCTAGAATTAGAATATCAGGCTGTACATCTGTTGCAATGGAAAAACCCAGTCTTGCCACCATACCTGAAGATAATCCCTTCACTGGAACTAAAGCATAATCTTGCAATTCCGCAAACTCCAGAATTGATGCTGCTCTATTTTTCATTTCGGATCTAGAATATCCCAGCAGAACACCATACAGGATAATATTATCCATTACAGAAATTTCCGAATCAAAGCCTGCTCCTAATTCAATCAAAGGCGCAATTTTACCTCGTACTCGTACTGTTCCACTGGTAGGTTGCAAAATTCCAGAAATTACCTTTAAAAGAGTGGATTTACCGGAACCATTCGCACCAATAATACCAAGTTTTTGACCTTTTTCAACTACAAAATCAATTTTATCCAGTACTAACTTTTTAACTGGCTGACGATATTTACCCTCTAAAATAGATAACATTGTTTTCTTAAGATCGTAAGAAAACTCTTCTTGTGTTCGTCGCAACAGCGAAACATTATCTAGGCGAATTACTTCCATTTACAGCAAATCCATAAATCGATGTCGCCACAAGTGGAAACAAGTCCATCCTAAGGCTAAAATAATTACCCCACTGAGCAAAGCGCCCCAAATCAAACCTAAATCCGGCAGGGAACTTGATAATGTAATCTGACGTAAACTTTCAATAATTGGTGATAATGGATTGAAACCTAAAAACTGCCTTACCTGCGGTGGAACAATAGCTGCTGGATAAAATATCGGACTAGTGAGCCAAATTACAAATACAACTAACTCATAAAAATAAGGCAAGTCTCTAAAAAATACATATAGAGCACTGACTAAAAAACCTATTCCTGCAGAAACTAAAATTAAGGCTAGAAACGGAAAAACCAGCGCTAATACATTGACTAAACTCTTGGAATTAATCAAAGTCATTAATGCCAGCAATGGAAATGTCCCTACTGAAAACTGAAATATGTTTGCACCAATCATTGAGACAGGAAAAACGCTGACTGGCAGACTAATTTTATTCAATAGTAAGCCATTACCGACTACACTACTCAATGCCTGGGAGGTAGAAGCTGAGAAAAAATTGATTACTACCAGTCCTGTAAAGGCTGCCAATACATAGTTCAATATTGAGTTACCGTAATAGGAGGCAAAAGTTGTACCAAAAATCGCTGTGTACAGCCCCGTCATAATCAACGGGTTGAACAGCGACCAATAAACCCCTAAGAACGAACCTCGATAACGTACTTTAAGATTTCGCGCTACTAAAACGTGGAGCAATTCCCAGTAGCGCCGCGCTTGCAACCAAGTTGAATTATCTTTAAGTGAAATTATCATCCTTAAAAACTACCACACACCACACGGGAGTTATTTGCGAATTTTATACTATTAGAGTGTACTTTGCTGCACTAGCCTACTATGAAAAACTTTGCTTTAACAAAGCATTGTTAAATACACTACCAATTACCATTTTTCTACTCTTAACCGCATCTTCCTCCTGGAAGACCAGTTAATTTATGAATTGGTTCCTAAAAACTCTTTGCCACAAACCAGCAGGCTTTTTGTATCATAAAATTTTTCAAAAGTCAAATATCATCCATTTCAGGATATCTATGATTATTAAAATTATTGAATTATTTACACACTAGTCCATAACCTAACTCAAACTATCTGGATCGACTCCTTGAGAACGTAAATACTCTGCCAATCGAGCGGCTCGTTGACGTTCTTGTTGAGCTAGTTGGCGTTCTTGTTCGGCTTTTTCTTTTGATGTTGACACCCAACCTGCTGAATTATACCAACGCAACCACAAGCCTGTTGTCTGCTGATAAGAACCTTGCCACAGACCCAATCCTAGTTCTAATTCTTGCAACCAGAAGCGGTTTTCTGGTAAAGAGATTGCTTCGTAGCGAGTGCCTTTGAGCTGATAGGCACACAAATAATTTTCATAGCGGTCATAGATAACGTAGTAGGGAACCCGCAAAATGCGCTCATATACTTCCCACTTGGTTGGCGGCTGGTTTACCTCGCGCAGTGTTTTTCCTAAGTCTTCTTGTTCTGTACCAGGCGAGAGTAATTCAACTACTAAAAAAGGAACAACTCCCTCTTGCCAAATGACGTAACTTAAGCGTAGGTCTTGCTGCTGATTAGCACTAGGTACTCCTAAAACCATATACCAATCAGGACGCTTGTACCACAAGGTATGGCGGGGGTCGTAGTAAAGATTTAAGTCACTAGCAAGCAAAATTTCCTCAGATGGATAAGTCTGAGGTTGACAAGTTTCACTCAGTAAATTCGCTTGAATACAGTGAAATTCATCTGGCAAACCTGATTCCCCTATTAATTCACTGGGTAAATCATACATCGTGGGCATGGTTTCTTGCGGTGGACGGGGAGGATCTGTTTGATACATGACTGCTACCTTTATTGCTTAACTCAAGCTATCGGGATTTACTCCTAACGATCGCAAATGTTCCGCCAACCGTTGCGATCGCAGTTGTTCTTGTTCCAACCGCGATTGAGCCTCAGATGCCTGTTGTTGCGCTTCTAATGCTTGTTGCTGTGCTTGTGATGCCTGTTGCTGTGCTTGTGATGCTTGTTGCTGTGCTTGTGATGCTTGTTGCTGTGCTTGTGATGCCTGTTGCTGTGCTGCAATAGCCACCTGTTGCGCGGCAATAGCAGTTTCCTCTGGTGTTGGAACTAAATCACCATCAGGTGTAAAGTAGCGCAGTTTACCTGCTTCTATGCCTAAATACAGGCTCAGCACATCGCTCCAACGCCATCCTCGCGCATTTGGTATAATTTCTTGATACTTGTTGCCTACCAATTCAAAACCGATAAATTCTAAATTCTCCGGCGAAAACCAGAAATATTCTGGTGTATGAAATCGATTTTCATAGAGATTCTTCTTCAAATTCCGGTCAATATCAGCCGTACTTTCTGAAAGTAATTCAATAATCAAATCTGGATAACGACCATCTTCCTCCCAGACTACCCAAGAATTGCGCGGTCGCTTTTCGCTATTTTTGACCAAAAAAAAGTCTGGCCCCCGAAAATCCCGATTTCGCAGTTGCTGACGGCTAAAATAGATTGTGAGATTCGCACCTATAAAGAAATCATCACAGTCACGCCACAGCCACTCAAGGGAAGTTACTAGCAGAAGTAGCTGCATGTAGTGTAATGAAGTTTCCATCTCCGGCTCATCACTTAACAACCGAGTTGCATCGGGCATCTGTTGTTCTAGCTGTTGCGCTGTGACGAACATTGAGTATGTACCTGTTTGGTTGTTGATTTAATTTTAAGCTTTTTGTCATTTGTTATTAGTTTTTCCCCTCTGCCCTTGTGTTCCCCACTTCTCTCGGAATTTGTGAAAGGTGAGTCAGGGATTGAGCTAAACTGAGACTTGGTTTATTGCATTATAATCAGGCATGGAAATCGGACAAAAGGTTAAAGTTTATCGTTTGCGCGATCGCGTTTCTCCTCCCATTGTGAAAAAACTAGGACAAGTGGGTACTATCCAAGGCTACAAAGTTACTGATGGTCAGGGAATCGGTGTAGTGGTGCTGTTTGAGGATAATTCTTCTACTTGGTTTTTTGAAGATGAAATCAAACCTGTGTAGGAGAAAAAACTCGAATCGAGATTTTTATTGAAATCTGAAGTTAAAAGCACAAGCTGAGAATCTTTGTTGAGTGCTAAGTTGGAGTTGAAAAGACTGGCGGTGAAAATAGGAATCAAGTAATGGCTCTAATATTGACATTTTTGGGCAAAGGCGGCATCGCTCGTACCAAAATTGCGATCGCCGCCGCCAAGTTATTGGCAAGCCAAGGCAAGCGCGTACTTTTAGCAGGACTAGCAGAACCAGCACTATCAATTCTGCTAGGTACTCCCATTGGTTCTGAACCCCAGGAAATAGCACCTAATTTGCAAGCAGTACAGTTTCAAGCATCTGTACTACTAGAGAGCAACTGGGAACAAGTAAAGAAACTTGAGGCTCAATACCTCCGCAGCCCTATCTTCAAAGATGTTTTTGGTCAAGAATTGGTAGCATTGCCAGGAATGGACAGCGCCCTTGCCCTAAATGCTATTCGCGAATATGATGCCACCGGCAAATATGATGCGATTGTCTATGATGGCACGGGTGACTCTTCAGCCCTACGGACGCTAGGTTTGCCAGAGTCTCTGAGTTGGTATGTACGGCGATTTCGCCAATTGTTTGTCAACTCTGACTTAGGCAAGACAATTGCTGAATCGCCTTTAGTTCAACCCCTGATTAGCACCTTTTTCAATATCAATTGGACAGCAGATAACTTTGCTCAACCTACCAACCAAGTCAATAATCTCTTAGACAATGGGAGAGCTGCCCTTACCGATCCTAAGCGTGTTGCTGCTTTCTTAGTGACCACACAAGATCCCATCGAGGTCGCAAGTGCCCGTTATTTGTGGGGTAGCGCTCAGCAAATTGGTCTAACTGTAGGTGGCGTTCTGCTTGTATCTTCAGACATAAGCGCTAACTTATCAGAGGAATTTATACCGCTACCTGTGAGCGTTATTCCTGACTTGTCAACAGATAATTGGCAAACACTCATAGACGCCCTACCCAATTTTGAAGCCCAAGCGCTACAGGCTCCCAAACCAATTGAAATCGATATCCCTAATCGTCAGGTACGCCTATTCTTACCAGGATTTGATAAAAAACAGGTCAAACTTACCCAGTATGGTCCAGAAGTCACAGTGGAAGCAGGAGACCAGCGGCGGAATATTTCCCTACCCCCAGCTCTGAGTGGTAGGCCTGTTGCAGGAGCAAAGTTTCAGAATAATTATTTGATAATTTCGTTTTAAGTTATTGGGTATGGGGAATATGAAATCGGGAGTAGGGATTAGGAACTAAGGACTGGTAAAGAATTTTTCCAGTACCCAATACCCAGTACCCAATACCCAATCCCTAATCCCCAATCCCCTATTAAAAAGTAAAAGTTATGTCAGAATTAACTCCCATTACCCCAGATTCTACATCAGCTGAAGCATTAGACTCAGTGGCAGATAATCCTAGTGAAGAAGTGATAGTATCTGACCGCACTGCCAAAACTAGGCAATTACTGGGGATGAAAGGTGCATCGCCAGGAGAAACTTCAATTTGGAAAATCCGTTTGCAACTGATGAAGCCTATCACCTGGATTCCCTTAATTTGGGGGGTAGTATGTGGTGCGGCTTCTTCTGGTAACTATACCTGGACGTTAGAAAATGTGTTGAAGGTAGCAGCCTGTATGTTTTTGGCTGGGCCATTGATGACAGGTTACACCCAAATCCTCAATGATTACTACGATCGCGAAATCGATGCCATCAATGAACCTTATCGCCCCATTCCCTCTGGAGCAATTTCTCTAACTCAAGTAATTACCCAGATTTGGGTATTACTAATTGCTGGTATTGTTTTGGCATTTTCGCTAGATGTTTGGGCTGGTCATCAATTCCCGACAATCACAGCGATCGCGATTATCGGTTCTTTTATCGCCTACATTTATTCTGCGCCTCCCCTAAAACTCAAGCAAAACGGTTGGCTAGGTAGCTACGCCTTGGGTGCAAGCTATATTACCCTACCTTGGTCTACAGGACACGCTTTGTTTGGCGACCTCAATTCTACAATTGTGATTTTGACAATGTTCTACAGCTTAGCTGGATTGGGAATTGCCATTGTCAACGACTTTAAGAGTGTAGAAGGCGATCGTCAGTTAGGGTTAAATTCACTACCCGTCATGTTTGGTATCACTACTGCCGCCTGGATTTGCGTACTCACAATTGATGTCTTTCAAGGATTGATCGCAGCTTATCTAGTCAACATTAATGAATATTTGTACGCAGCCATACTTGTACTGTTAATCATCCCACAAATCATCTTGCAGAATGTTTATTTCTTGCGTGACCCTGTGGCTAATGACGTTAAATACCAAGCCAGCGCCCAACCGTTCCTTGTTCTGGGAATGCTCGTTGTTGGTTTAGCCTTGGGTCATGCTGGCATTTAACAAAATACTGCTGAGTTAGAATTTAACAGTTAACTGTTAAGCTACTACGCTTTTAAATTGCACCACTGCTTCCTAAGTTCGTTGACCGCTGAGGGTTAACTGTCAACAGCCAACGACGAACATAAAAAGATGTGCTTTCTTAAATGCAAGGGCAGCTTAACTGTTAGCTGTTATTCTCCCTGCCTCCGGGTTGGTGAGTTTCGACTACCGCGTAGTCGAACCACATCTTCTCCACTCCTTAAGCACTTAACTAATAAACTTATACTTCTATAGTTAGAAGTTAAGAATTAAATGTTAGGAGTTAATATACTTTTAATTACTAAGTTGTATCAGGAAATGCCGTGCTAGAACTGATTTATTTCCTCATTCATGTAATCCAACCTTTGTTAGCCCCAATTTGCTTTGTTGTTGCCTGGGCAGTGATTATTCTGATTATTTTGAATCTTTGGGCAGCAGCACGAGATAGTGTGACAACAGCCAAGCAAATGCATCAAATTCCCTGTACTGGTTGCCAATATTTTACTGACAATTACCGTCTGAAATGCACTGTACGCCCATCTGTTGCTAACACAGAAGAAGCTATTGATTGTTGTGACTATCAACCGAAGACAAATCCTTATCTGTATTGAGGGAACTCTAAAAAATAAATTATTCCGTTTGAGTTGCTGACTGATGACTGTTGACTGTTAAGTGTGAATCAGTCGCTAGGCACAACAAAAAGCAGAACGATAATAGTCACCTGATTGCAATATCAATTACTGAGGATAAGACTTGGCTAAAAATTCCTCAGCCTCAGCTTTATTTTTAATCACTCCATCTAAAGTTGCAGCAAGTAAATCGTTTAGTATATGTCGATACTGGGCCCCTGGTTTGTAACCTAATTTTTTTAAGTCATTACCGTTTAAAATCGGCCCAATATTAGCCAAAACTGTTAAGTAATGCCATATCTGCTGCCTGATTACTTGCTGGGTTTGTAAGGCGATTAAAATTAACATTGGTAAGTCGTACTGCCTTAGAAATTGAACAACTTGACTAGGGCGTTGACAGCCAGGTAAAGTTTCTAAAACTTCAGCTTGAGCCTGAGCTAGATTTTGCAACCGTTTAATGCCATCCTCTTGCAATTGCAAATTTTTTGCCACTTTCACCCGATACTGTGGTTCTAGATGGGCGATTAACACTTCTAAACGCATTTCCCAGTGAATTAAGATTTGTTGAGGGTCAAATCGCCGCAAACACCGTTCTAGCAAACGTAATTGTCGCAGGAGTAATGCGTCTAGCCTTAGTGTAGGATGAATGCATTGCAATGCCCCTAAGTTATCGAGTAACTGTAAAGCCAATTTCCAGTAGGGGGCTTCTAAGATGTGCTTTAATTCTGTTTTTAATCGAGTTTGCAGGGCTGGAGTTTTGCTATTCTCTTGAGCAGTGCGATCGTAAACGCCACTGTTGATGGCATAGCGAATAAACTCTTGTGTTTGCGGTTCAATCTCAAAGCCAAAGCGCACAGCAAAGCGCACGCCGCGATAAATGCGCGTGGGGTCTTCGATAAAGCTGTTGGCGTGTAAAACCCGAATTTGTTTAGCTTGTAAATCGAGTAAACCACCAAAGAAATCGAGTAATTCACCACTACGGGGGGAGGTGAGCCGTAAAGCCAGGGCGTTGATCGTAAAATCTCGACGATACAAATCTTGACGAATAGAACTCGCTTCAACTTCCGGATTCGCTGCTGGATAAGGATAAAATTCTGTTCTAGCCGTAGCAATATCCACCCATAGAGAATCTAATTCTGGGTCTTTATGCCACAGCAAAGCCGCAGTTTGAAAAGCCCCGTGGATTTCTAAACGAGCTGCTGGGTAAAGTTGTTGGAGTGCTTTTGCTAATTCCACACCAGCGCCAACATCTGCTGATTTGTGAAAGCCATCAACTACAAGGTCAATATCTTTAATCATCAACTTGTCTGCTGCGTCAGCTAACAGCAAGTCCCGCACTGCACCCCCGACAAGATAAAGATGCCAACCTCGTTTTTCTGCCTCTTGCGAGGCTGTAGTTAGCAATTGCCACAGTTGAGGAGCAAGAGAAGATGATACTGAGAGATTAAGACGCTCTGATGCAAGCAGTGAACCAGTCCCTGAGTCAGAGCGTCCCCGCGTCCCTGTATCCTCTTGATGTAATTCTCTCAACACATCGGTACGTGTGACGATACCAAATAATTGCCCGTTTGCTAATACTGGTAAACGCCCGATATCATATGTCACCATCAGCGCCTCAATTTGTGGCAGTGTCGTATCTGGTGTAATCGTTTTCAGGTTTGTGGTCATATAACCCTTAACTGGCGCATGACTAAACCCGTGGTGCAGAGCGATATCGAGATCCCGTCGCGAAATAATACCTACCAATTGCCCTTCGGTATCGACTACAGATAAACCAGAATTTCCATAGCGCAATAAAATACGCTGGGCTTCGGCAATTGTGGTTTCAGGCAAAATAGTGCGGACAGGAGAAGACATCAAGTCCCTAGCAGTCAGAGGCTGAGGGATTTGGGCTTTTACCCCGTCAAGGAGCTGTTGTAATATTGCCTGTGAATCTACTCCTCTTAAGTTCAGCGATGCAGCTTGGGAATGACCGCCACCGCCGAAGGGTTGGAATAATAAATTGAGATTTGTTTTGGGAATTTGCGATCGCCCAATTACTGTTAAGCGTGAATCACCATCACCTAAAGAATACTCATCAGCCAGGAGTATGGCATCAATTTCGGTTAATTCTACAAGTTCTGAAGCCAAACTTGATAAACCAGCTACAAAGCTATCTGTTTTTAAAGTTACCCACCCAACTGTATATCCGCGTAGAGAGAGAGATTCTAGATTTTCTAGGGCTTTGGTTAGTAGCTGCTGCAATTGAGCAGACAATCCAGGGTCGCGGTAGGTGGAAATGACCGATAAACTGGCACTGTGTTGCATCAACCAAGCCAAAGCTAAAGCATCTCGTGGTGTAGACTGGTCATAGGTCAACGAGCCAGTGTCAACATGGATACCCAAAGCCATGACTGTGGCTTCAGCAGGAGTTAGAGAAATTTGCTGTTGTTGCAATTGCTCGACAATTAAAGTTGTGGTGGCTCCTACTGAAGAAATATACGATCGCGTGGCGGGAATATCTGATTGTTGTCCTAAGTGATGGTCATAAACTATAATCTCTTTGACATCAGGTAAATCTAACCACTCGGCAGCTTTACCCAAGCGATCGCGGTGTTGCGTATCCACCACATTCAGAGAACGAATTTTTTCTGGATTCACCGAACGGCGTTCAATTAGCGGATATTCATCTCGATGCAAGGCTAAAAAATCCCGTACAGTAGGGTGAGAACCACCGCTAAGTACAATCTTGCTTCCCGCAAGTAAGCGCGTTAGTCCTACTGCTGCCCCAAGTGTGTCAAAATCAGCTGTTGTGTGGCAAAGAATTAAATCCATAATTTCAGAATCAAGAGTCAAAAGTCAAAAATCAAGAGTCCAAATTTACACCCTGGATTTTGGACTGTTAAGTTGGGACGTTTGACTAAAATGTTGCAATTTCTGGTAGCTTAAAAATAAGAAGAAAGTCTCTGTGTCGCCCTTTAGGATTATTCTATCTTTAGTATTTCGCTGTAGTGGGAGAAGCAAAAATGACCATAATATTTCAATTTGCTCTGATAGGCCTAGTTATGTTGTCTTTTGTTCTAGTTGTTGGTGTTCCCGTTGCTTATGCTACTCCCCAATATTGGGTTGAATCTAAAAAGCTGCTGTGGCTTGGTTCTGGCGTCTGGATTGCTTTGGTATTTTTAGTCGGTTTGTTAAACTTTTTTGTTGTCTAGGCAACGGCTTCGCTCTAGGGCAGGCACTTAATATAAAAATTAGAGGGGCAGTAAAGCCAAGGTCAAAGGTTAAGGGAAAAAAGCAGAGATTTTTCCTGTTTCCTCCGTTTTGACCATGCTTTCCTGCTCCTCTTAATTTAAATAAGAAATGTATATTGGCCAGAAGTATAGTTGATTAAGAGGCAGTCATGGCAGTTTTTGAAGGAACTTTTACTCAAACGGAACCTTTGCGTTTTGCAGTGGTAATCGGTCGATTCAATGACCTGATTACTGGAAAGCTGCTAGAGGGATGTCAAGATTGCTTGAAACGCCACGGTGTAGACCCCAACCCTCACGGTAATCAGGTAGACTACGTTTGGGTACCGGGAAGTTTTGAAGTGCCTTTAGTAGCTCGCCAACTAGCACTTTCCCATCATTACGATGCTGTAATTTGTCTTGGTGCAGTGATTCGAGGACAAACACCTCATTTTGATTACGTATCCGCCGAAGTTTCTAAAGGCATTGCCGCCGCCAGCTTTCAAACCGGGGTGCCAGTCATTTTTGGCATTTTGACGGTAGACACTATGCAACAAGCCTTAGAACGAGCAGGCATCAAAGGTAATCATGGTTGGGATTACGCCTTAAATGCTTTAGAAATGGCTAGTCTAATGCGGCAACTGCGTTCTAACTTAACAGAACCATATTCTCGTAATAGCCAGTCATTGCCACCTTCTTTTCCAAGTGCCAGCGTTGGCAATTTAACAGTAGACTCAGAAGAATTAAGTTAGTACCTCATTGGTCACTTGTACTGAGGGAAGTCGAAGTATTGGTCATTGGGTATGGAGTATTGACCAAACAGAGCATGGGAAAGAGCTTCAAGGGTAAAGGGTAAAGATTTGCTACAGATTTATTCTGTGGACTTGAAGCTCCCCTGTTTCCCTGCTCAAATTTAGAGGTTGACAATTTAGAAGAAATCTGAGATAGTAATATTTGGTAAATGATTGCGGGTATAGCTCAGTGGTAGAGCGTCACCTTGCCAAGGTGAATGTCGCGCGTTCGAATCGCGTTACCCGCTTTGAAAAAAGTTTTTAAAGTTAGAAAGCGTGACATATCTGTTGTTAAATTGTTCGCACACAAAGCTCGTGTCCCATCACTAAGGGTAACATGAGATATAACTGACTGGCCTTTGCAGTATGTCCTAAACAAAAACAGAGACCCTATAAGATAATATTATTTACGGTCAGTCGATGACTTACGAGAGTTGAGTTTTATCTATCTCCGTGGTATTATAGTAATAGTGCAAACCGCTAGTTGGTAGACGAGAGTAGCAGTGGTCAGCAAACTTGTCAAAGTGGGAAATAAAAAAGCTAAAGACCACACAGAAGCTCACAGATAAATACTGTAGTCTACCATAAGACAGAGCTTGTAAAGTGATAGTTATTCGCCTATAGGAAGTAGGCAAGTGTCGGGGTATAGGCTTGACTTAGTAAAGGTATTTTGACCAGACACGCTGTGTAAGACTAAATTATATTTGTGCAAGGAGGCAATGGCAGTCAGACTAGAAAGCATACACGTTACCAAATACTAGTCTATGTACTCCATACAAATAGTCACACATTGATGGGTGTTTTGGCAATTGCCGCTTTGGAAACGGTTATTAACTGCAACGAGTAAAAATTTCCAGCGATCCTTATCTAACCTTGATAACTGCATACCAAATATATAGTGACCCGAAGGAAAATGAGGGTTTATTATTAAAGTGTTGTTTATCAGCGTAGCCTTACCAAATGATTTGTTTTAGGAGTGGTGAGATGTAGCTTTAAAATTGTACCAAGCATGTCGGCACAATCAATGGCACAAACCCAACCACATTACCTTTAAAGCAACAGATGGAAACAAGGAAATTTTTAAACAAAATTACCAGCTACCGAGAAATGACTATTACACTACTTAGAGTTTGCTGTATCTACTGTTTGTAATTTATGACAATGTTTGTTTCGCCTGCCAACTTAGAGAAAGTATAAACACGAGAAGCCCCCAAGGCATTTACCAAGGGATCGTATTCCCACCGTTTCTATAAAAACACGCTCAAGTTATTAGAACGCTTGTGCAATCTCAAAAACCCGAAAAAATAGATTTCAATACTGAATACCCCTGTCCCTGTCGTCGCCGGGGTCAGCTAATTCCGATTACGTTGACAGAAGCATTTGGTTGCGATCGCTGTCAGCAAATCTTTGTAGTAGAAGATAATGGTCATGTCCTAGAACAGCTTTCTACCACCTATCCTTACAAGCGAGCTTGGCGTTGGATGGGAAATAGTTGGCGTGTTGTCCATCCGCGTTTGGGAGAAAGCTATCTGCCTATAGCACTTGGCATTATTTTCGTGCTAGTGATTATATGGCTGCCATTAGCACTGCGATTGGCAAATGGTTCTAGCATTATTGCTTGGGCAATAGTGGCGGTGTTGTTGGCTATTCTACCAGCACTAATGGTCTGGCTTACCTACAGACGTTAACTCAATGACTGTTGAAGTTTTGGACGATCACCCCGAACCTATTAGTAGTGCCCAACGAGCGTATCAAGCTTCCCTAAAATTGGGGATCACCAAGGGAGCAGACAGGAGTCGCGCGGTATTGGCGATGGCACGGGCGCTTGAGCGCTCATTTGACGACATTCTAGAAGCCAACACCTTGGATTTAGAAGCCAGTCGGGAAATGGCAGTGCCAGAATTGATATTAGACTGGCTAAAGCTGACTCCCACAAGGCTAGAGACGACCGTAGACATTTTACAACGGTTGGGGGAATTATCAGATCCGCTGCGGCGCGTCAGGAATGCTGATTATCAATTGGAAGATTCCCAGAGTTACTCCCAGTTAATGCCCTTAGGAGTGATTGGATTTATTTATGAAGCATTTCCCGATTTAGGGGCGATCGCAGCGGGTTTTTGTATCAAAACTGGCAATAGTATAATTCTCAAAGGCAGTACTGAAGCGAGCCATTCTAACGCGTCCATTGCTTCAGTACTGCAAACTGCGCTCAGTGAAGTCGGTTTACCACTCGGCTGTTTAGAACCGATCGCAACCGAACACGGTGCTTCGATTCGGGATTTAGTCGTCCAAGACGAGTACGTGAATTTAGTGATTCCCTACGGACGTTCTAGCTTGATCCAGCAGGTAGTACGACAGTCAACTTGCCCAGTCTTAAAGTCAGCAATGGGTAATTGTTACCTCTACTGGTCGCTAAATGCCAGTTTAGAAATGGTGCGCTGGATGATTATCGATAGCCATCAGAGCGAACCAGATCCAGTCAATGCCATTGAAAAAGTACTAATTCATCGCCAAGCCTTGCCATCATCCTTAGCAGTTCTGTGGAACAGCTTAATGGAAAAAGGTTTTGAAATCAAAGGCGATGCAGAACTAGTAGAAGCTTTTCCTCAATTGCAGTTGGTGAAGGAAAACGAATGGGGAAACCCTTATTTAACTAGGACAGTAGCTTTTAAACTGGTGGATAGCTTAGAAGGTGCGATCGCCTGGATTAATCAACACAGCAGTGGTCATGCTGACTGCATTGTTACCGAATCTTACCAGGAAAGTCGGCAGTTTGCTTTAGGAGTTAATAGCGCCTCTACCTACATCAACAGTTCCCCGCGTTTTTCTCGCAACCCCTCGCGCGGAGATTCTGTATTTCTGGGCATGTCTAATCAAAAAGGTCATCGTCGGGGATTTATTAGCCTGGAAACCTTGACTACTGTTAAGCACATTGTTCAGGGAAATGGCAGGTTTTAAATGAAGTGGGGACTGGGGGATTAGGGACTCAATACCTTTCGGTTAAGGGGAAAGGGGTAAAGAAAAACCTTATCCTTTTCCCCTTTCCCTTTTCCCGACTTCTGCAATAAGTCTAATTTGGCTTACCACTAATCGTAAATGCTGCCCAATAGTAGGGATGATTATAAAGTTTTTTATCTGATGCCATTTTGCTATTTCTATATAATTGTGTTGCTAAATAAGCCCTAATTCGTACTTCATCAGGATGCAAATTGTTGAGTACATCTTCATACCATTTTGTCAGTTCTCCAGCAGTTAATTCTTTAAGCCATAATGTTGCTTCAGCTAAGGCTGTCACTGCTGATATATTAGGCTGTAATCTTCGGTAAAATTCTCCGATCGCCAAAGCACTAGCTGAAGATTCTACAGTCCAGAGAGTACTTATTATCTGAGGAACGCCTTGATTCAAAAAACCATTAACTAAACTCACATATTCGCTGCTGGTAATGAAGGTGCTGGTACTGACATTTTCGCAGGCAGAGAGACTAATAAGATTGTAACTTGCTAAACTTTGTTGACAAATTTCTTCTAAAGTCAGCTTGTCTTCACCCGCTAATATCAATTCTGACTTTTTTGGCTCATTTAAATAATTCGTGACATAACCAGAAAAATGCAAAATATTATAATTATCAAATAATGCACTTTTTACAATATCTTTCGTTGCTTGTGAGCCTTGAATGCGCTCAATATTATCAAACATCTCGCTGACAATCTCAGATTCTAGTTTAGCAAACTTCAGCGCCGGATAACCTGTACTTTCAGGAGATTCAACACTGAGCAATAATTGGTTTTGCCACGGGAAAATAGCTGGATTTTTTATTGATAAACCTATTTGAGCGCTAGGCAAATAAGTAACGGTGAAATTTGACTCAATATTTGGTAAATCTTCTGCGGATGGAGAAGAAAAATGAAAAAGGCTGTGAATAGGTAATCTGTACAAATCGCGGTGAGGAATTAAAATCAGTTGGTTAATGCCTTCAAGTTCCTGAACAATTGTAGAAATATTTAAAATTTCATACAACTGCAACAGCTTTTGTTCCATATCCACTCGCCAAGAATGCTGAATTTTACTTTCTTTATCTTGAGCCGTGGTACGATATTCTTGATATTGTTGATGCCAATCTTCTAGCCAATTTTCAAATTCAATCAGGCGTCGTACTGCTTCAGGTAGGGGTAATTCATTGAGACGGATAGCCTCTTCTCCTAAAGTTATTGCCCCAACATCTTGTATAGGTGTAAAAAGTAGAATCGGTGATGGCGCTTGGTATTTGAGAATGAAGGTGTGTAGGGCAACTGGACTAATATGCCAGTAAATAATTGCTGTTGTGGGATTAAATAGTTCCTGAATTGTGTGATAATGGGGTGAATAAATATCATTATTCCAACCAAATAGCAGCCAATTTAAGCAAGCATTTTTGCCTTGTTCGGCAATTTCCCAAGCTTCTACCACATCACCATAATCTACCGCTAAATCAACTGCTAGTTGCTCAAAGCCTACAAATTTCAGGGCTAACTGTTTTTTACTTTCTTCAGAGCGAGTTTCTTCACTTAATAATTGTTGCAATAAATATCTACCTCGTTGCAGTAATTCTTGAAGTTGTGTTGTTTGTCCCAAACCCATCAATACTTTGCTTAGGGATTGCAAAACTTCTAAATGTAAGTGAGGAAAATATTCTAAGGTGAGAGTTAACAACGCTTGATGGTACTCAGATGCAGCTTTACGCCAATAATCACGAGGATTAGGCTGTTTCTTACCTCGATCGTAGTAGGCGTTAGCGATCGCCAGATGCAATCTACCCCAACCTTCTGGGTGGGTATCTGTACGCAGATGTTTTAATCCTTCCTCGAAGCTAGCTAATTTCCCCTCGTAGCCTATCTGTTGTAAGTCAGAATTGTTCGCTGTGATACTACTTGACAAATTCAGTAATGGCTGTGGATCTACTAAATTGCCAACAGCGGTACCACGACCAATCCAAGCTTCCCAGTAATCTTGTTTTATTTGCAAAGCGTTGTCATAACAAGCGATCGCTTCGGCAAATTGTTCTAAATAAAACAATGCTACTGCCTGATTATACCAAGCTAAATGGAAGTCGGGTTTGATGGCGATCGCTTGCCGATAGGAAGCGATGGCTTCTTCGCGGCGTCCTAAATTATCTAACGCCACACCCCGGTTGTACCAAGCTAAATAAAAGTCGGCTTGAACTGAAAGTGCTTTGTCCCAAGAGGAGATGGCTTGTGACCAGCGTCCTAAATTAAACAACACTACACCCCGATCTATCCACACTTCATGGTAGTCTGGGTCAATTTCTAGCGCCCTGTCATAAGATGCAATCGCTTCTTCAAATTGTTCGCCTACGGCTAGTGCTATGCCCCGGTGATACCAATTTTCTTGGTCTTGTGGTTGCAGATCGAGGGCTTGGTCGTAACTAGAAATTGCTTCCCGTAGCCAGCCTAACTTCAGCAGTGCTAAACCTTTACTAGACCAAGCCTCTTGGTAGTCTGGCTTGATTTCGATGGCTTTATCAAAAGAGGCGATCGCTTCTTCAAAATATCCTAATTCTCCCAGAGTTCCACCCCGGTTGTACCAAGCTTTGTAAAAATCGGGTTTGAGTTCGATGGCTGTTTCGTAAGATGCAATTGCTTCTTGAAAACGTTCTAAATGAAACAGGGTCAAGCCGCGATTAAACCAATATTCTGAGAATTCCGGTTGCAGTTCAATGGCTTGGTCGTAAGATGCGATCGCACCTAATAAATCACCTGTTTTCGCTTGCCCAAGACCTTGGTAAAACCACACTTGAGCTTCGGTAATCGGCTCGTTGCCATATCGCTCAATAATACTTGAGGAATTGCTGCTTTGAACTGCTAAGTTAGAAGCAAGTTGCTGGACTAAATTGCTACTTTGATCCAACCTCACCCACAGTTCATCTAAAGTATTTGCGACATTTGGCTCTAAGTTCGCCAAACTGCTATTCCAGGTTTGGTCTGAATCAGTTGTTGCTAATTCAGTCCTTTGGCTAGTCGAAAGTAGATTTGCTCGTGTTTGAGTTTGAGTATCTTCCTCTTCATCATCCCACCTCAGCTGAGTTAATGTAGTGATTGAATCTTTTGCTGGGGGGAGAGGAAGTGTAGGTATTGTGCTTTCGGCATCTTCTTCTTGATACTCAAATATCACTTCCTCTGAGTCTTGGCTAAATATTTCTTCTACAGAGACTTCCGGTGCTGGCGTTATTGTTTGGGCATCTGGTTCATCATACTCCCATAACTGTTCGCCTAAATTGCGGATCAATTCTTGCCCAGGCGAAGTTGGTAGAATTTCGTCATCGGTTGTAGTTTCTAGGACATCTGGGTCTTCATACTCCCATAACTGTTCGCCTAATTCGCGGATCAATTCTTGCCCAGGAGTAGTTTCTAGGACATCTGGGTCTTCATACTCCCATAACTGTTCGCCTAATTCGCGGATCAATTCTTGCCCAGGAGTAGTTTCTATGACATCTTGCGCCCTGTCGTCCTCATAGTGTATTTCTGTTTCTATCTGTGTGGGTAAGTTTTGCATCAGCCGTATGCCAATTTCATAGGCAAGATCTCCAATTCTGCCGATACCAAGTTCTCCTAGTTGCACCATCTGTGTTGCTAACTGCTGATTCGGTGTAGGTGAAGCTAGCAAGGTTTCACCAAACATCACCAACCAAGCTATCCAACGTTCAGCCGAAATGCGATTTTCGATTCGTTGCAGATACCTCAATGCCCACTGTCGTCCTCGTGCTTGATGCACGCCTTCCAACAATTGGATAAACAATTGTTCCAGATCGGCATTAGTTAGTTCTGGTAGTACCTCTACCAAATTGTGTCCTCTTGTATCCTTGAGAGAACGAGTCTGCTTACTTTTAATGAGGCGCTTTAAAAACCTTTTAAGCGACTGTGATATCCGCCTGAGCATCTGCCACACTCTTGGATTTTGTTTTTCTAGATTGTAGCCATCGTTGTGTTAAAAAAGTCATGAATTACGTAAAAACCCATTATATCCGTACAGTGTTTTTAGGGTAGGCTAGCAAAAAATACACAAAAGTTGAAGATTCCAGCATTATAACGCTATAATAAGCGACTTCCAAATAAAAAATATCGCGCTGCTTACACTCAACAGAAGCCAGTGCGCTCTTGCGGCTCTACCGATTTGTACCGCTAACACGGAACCCGCAGGGTAGCAACTGGCGTTCATTAGTCAGCAACTTCAAGTGGTGGTTTTTATTTCTTAAAGTTCCTTTATAAGATTCAACCTTGGAGTTTTACTAGACCAGATACTACCATGCCAATTTTTCTGAGGAAGATAATTTTTTTATTTGCTAAGTAGTTAATTTTCTGTTTGGTCTGGAATCGATTGACCCGCAGGATATAATTGACTAATTAATGCCTGCACAAGAACTTGTGGGTCGTCGCTATCAACAGCCAATTGCTGGGCAATCTGTTGACGTAAATTTTCATCCTCTTGCAACATTACAAACAGTTCTTCTAGGGTAACAGTTTGATATTCTCCCTCTGGTAGGTTCTCTTTGCCGTCTAGTTCCTCAGATGTTGTGATGTTTGCTGGAGGTGGCAAAGTTGTAATCATAGCATCTGGGCCTTCATATTCCCAAATTGGTTCGCCTTGATTGCGTGTTAGCAACTGCATCCCAATACTATAAGCAACATCTGTAATTTCTCCGATGCCCAGATCACCCAGCTCCACCAATCGGGCAGCCATTTCATTATTAGGTGTGGGTGATGCTAGCAATCTTTCACCAAAGCGCCTCAACCACTCAACCCAGCGTTCAGATGGAATGCGATGTTCAATATTATCCAGCCACTTCCGTGCCCAAGCTTCTCCTCTGGCTTGATGAACTCCTTGCAACAGTTCGTTGAAGAGAAATTCCAGGTCTGTATCACTTAGAGGTGGTGCTGGTTCTTTTTGCACATTCCCTCTAACTTTTGAGGCAGTCTGTTTTCTACCAAACAAGCTCTGAAAAAGTTTTTTGAGCCATTGAACTAGCCGCTTGAGCATCTGCTGCACCATTGAGTATTGCTTATCTTTAAGATTGTAGCGATCGCACGTGGCTCTGGCGTTACTTCTGTCAAGAAAATTCTTTAAACAATGGGCATGGGGTACAAGGGGCAAACAGGAGAATAATAAACCTACCTTGAAAATAGGGGAATTTCAAGAAATAAATTATCTCCTTTGAAGTTGATGACTGATGAGTGTTGAGTGTTGATTGTCAACAGTGGGATATTTTATAGAAAGGAAGTCATTAGGGAATGGGGAGTATGGAAAAGAAATTTTTATCAACAAATAAATTATCCACTTTGAAGTTGATGATTAATGACTGATGACCTTTGACTGTGAACGTTAGGATATTTTTTATTAAGTAACTCTCACCTATTTTAGTCGGTTGCTCCAACTACAATAGTGAATGAAAAGATATTTTTAAATTAATTTTTGACTTGATAAGCAGTTATTTACAACTCTAATATTCCAAAAATCAAATATATGAATATTTGAAGAACATTTAGTTTTTTATTATTAAACTTTTCTAGTTAATAATTATCAATAAAATACCAATGCTAGAATTACCAATAATTGAGTATTTAAAAGTATAGTTGAACGCAGCTTATGTGGAAAAGGCTCGTGAGATATAAAATATAAGAATTAAGGAAGTTAGCAAAGGTCAATATGCGATTACTACATACAATGCTGCGAGTGGGCAACCTTGAAGAGTCATTAAAATTTTATTGTGAAGTTCTGGGTATGAAATTACTGCGGCGAAAAGATTATCCAGGAGGAGAATTTACCCTAGCTTTTATAGGCTATGGTGATGAAAGTGATAACACGGTGATAGAACTAACCTACAACTGGGGAGTAGAAAAGTACGAATTGGGTAATGCCTACGGTCACATTGCTCTTGGAGTTGATGATATTTATACTAAATGTGAAGAAATCCGCAATCAGGGCGGTAAAATCGTCCGAGAACCAGGAACGATGAAACATGGTTCGACAGTAATTGCTTTTGTAGAAGATCCAGACGGGTATAAAATTGAACTGATTCAGTTGGGAACTCAAGGGTCAGCAATCAAACACGAATCAAAAGAGCAACTTGTAAGTCAGTAACTCTAAAAGTAAAAATCTATATTACTCGTTGATGAGTAACACCAATAGCGTAGGTGTAGCCCGTCGTAGACATCGCTCTAATAGCAACATCTGGCAAACTACGCTCATCAGCATGTTTTCGTTTTAAATTAAGGAATAGGTAGGAACTGGGGACTGGGAGACGAGAGAACAGGGGAAGTAGGGAGAGAATAACTCCTAACTCAGCACTACCTAACCAAAGCTTTCACAGTCTCCGGCTTTGCTCTTAACTCAGCACTCCCCAAGCCTTAAACTAAAAATCTCAAATCGAAAATTTTAAAGATGCAACCTACAGATCCGAATAAATTTACAGATAAAGCCTGGGAAGCGATTGTAAAATCTCAGGATATAGTCCGTGCTTATCAACAACAGCAATTAGATGTTGAACATTTAATAATTGCCCTGTTAGAAGAACCTACTAGTTTAGCAATACGTATTCTGGCTCGGTCTGAAGTCGATCCAATCCGCTTGCAACAGCAACTAGAAGCTTTTACCCAACGTCAGCCAAAAGTTGGCAAAAGCGATCAGCTTTACCTTAGTCGTAGTTTAGATGTTTTACTAGACCAAGCCGAAGAAATTAGAGCCAGGATGAAAGATTCCTACATCTCTGTGGAACACATTCTACTGGCATTTGCTGAAGATGAACGTGTTGGACGGCGGATACTCAAAAGCTTTAATGCCGATGCAGCTAAGCTGGAAGCTACAATCAAAACTATTCGCGGTAGCCAAAAAGTCACAGATCAAAATCCAGAATCCCGTTATGAGGCTTTACAAAAATTTGGCAGGGACTTGACAGAACAGGCAAAATCTGGAAAACTAGACCCGGTGATTGGACGGGATGACGAAATTCGCCGGGTAATCCAGGTATTGTCCCGCCGCAGCAAAAATAATCCAGTATTGATTGGCGAACCTGGAGTAGGTAAAACTGCGATCGCCGAAGCGTTAGCCCAGCGGATGGTCAACGGTGATGTTCCCGAATCGCTGAAAAATCGCCAGCTAATCTCTTTAGATATGGGCAGTTTGATTGCTGGGGCTAAATACCGGGGTGAATTTGAAGACCGCTTGAAATCTGTTCTTCGGGAAGTGATGGAATCTAACGGGCAAATCGTTCTATTTATTGACGAATTGCACACCGTAGTCGGCACAGGTTCCAATCAACAAGGAGCGATGGATGCAGGAAATTTACTCAAACCGATGCTGGCGCGGGGAGAACTGCGTTGCATTGGCGCTACTACCTTAGATGAATTCCGCAAACACATTGAGAAAGACGCCGCGCTAGAACGCCGTTTTCAGCAAGTATTTGTCGATCAGCCAAGTGTGGAAAATACTATTTCCATTCTCCGGGGATTGAAAGAGCGCTATGAAGTTCATCACAATGTGAAAATTTCTGATTCGGCTTTGGTAGCAGCAGCAACTTTGTCAGCGCGTTATATTAGCGATCGCTTTTTGCCAGATAAAGCTATTGACTTAGTAGATGAGGCAGCAGCACAGTTGAAAATGGAGATTACCTCCAAACCAACGGAATTGGAAACCATCGACCGCCGCCTTATGCAGTTAGAAATGGAAAAGCTCTCATTAGCTGGCGAAGAAAAGGGTACTTCCCAAACAAGGGAACGTTTACAGCGAATTGAGCAAGAAATCACCAATTTGACTCAAAAACAGCACATATTTAACGATCAATGGCAAGGTGAAAAGCAGCTATTAGAGGCGATAAGTAGCTTAAAGAAAGAAGAAGATGCGCTGCGAGTGCAAATCGAACAGGCAGAACGTGCTTATGACCTGAATAAAGCCGCCCAATTGAAGTATGGGAAATTGGAAGGAGTACAACGCGATCGCGAAGCCAAAGAAACCAAACTTTTAGAAATTCAAAGTCAAGGTTCCACTTTGCTGCGAGAACAAGTCACCGAAGCCGATATTGCCGAAATCGTCGCCAAATGGACAGGAATTCCTGTCAATCGCTTATTGGAATCGGAACGACAAAAATTACTGCAACTAGAAAGTCATTTGCACCAACGAGTCATTGGGCAAGAAGAAGCTGTAGCAGCAGTAGCAGCCGCAATTCGCCGCGCCCGTGCGGGAATGAAAGACCCTTCGCGTCCCATTGGTTCATTTTTGTTCATGGGGCCTACAGGTGTGGGTAAAACCGAACTTGCGCGTGCTTTAGCTCAGTTTCTCTTTGATTCTGATGATGCATTGGTGCGCTTGGATATGTCCGAGTATATGGAAAAACACTCTGTCTCTCGATTAGTGGGAGCGCCTCCAGGATATATCGGTTACGAAGAAGGCGGTCAACTTTCCGAGGCGATTCGCCGTCGTCCCTACTCGGTGGTACTGCTGGATGAAGTGGAAAAGGCACATCCAGATGTGTTTAATATTTTGTTACAAGTTCTAGATGATGGTAGAATTACTGATTCTCAAGGGAGAATAGTAGATTTTCGCAACACCGTCATCGTTATGACTAGTAACATAGGCAGCGAACATATATTAGATATATCTAGTGATGAGTCCAAATATGAAACCATGCGTCAACGGGTAATGGATGCCTTGCGATCGCATTTTCGTCCAGAATTTCTCAACCGCATTGACGATTTAATTCTCTTCCATACCCTCAGCCGTTCAGAAATGCGGCATATCATCCGGATTCAACTCAAACGCGTAGAAAATCTGCTCCGCGATCAAAAAATCTTCTTTGAAATCTCCCCATCTGCCTGTGATTACCTGGTAGAAGCAGGTTATGACCCAGTTTACGGCGCTCGTCCACTCAAACGAGCAATTCAGCGAGAAGTCGAAAACCCTCTCGCTACTAAGTTACTGGAAAATACTTTTATCTCTGGAGACACGATTTTCATTGACAAAAGTGAAAACGGTCTATCTTTCAGTAAAAAAGTGCCAATAAAAATCTCAGTCACACAAATTGTGACGTAGACTTGGCGAATATTTGCGATCGCTGATTCCTGTCTTGAAAATAAAGCTGACTGTTGACTGATGACTGATGACGGCGAAAGAAGTATTTTTTGCCCTAGTTGTCCGATTTGTCGTGTCACTGTCTGTCTTTAAAATAGGCACTGGGAGATAAACAGATGGGGAGCGGAGGGTACACACAGAAGAATAATAACTCCTCACCAGAGAACGTCTTCGCCTTTACTTAACAGTCAACAGTCAACATTCAACACCCCCCATTCTTTCAGCAATACCCTATTAGTTCATTGCCAGTCCATTCCAAGGTGTCACCAATTTTGTCGCCATCGTGGTAAGCGGCCAGTAAGATTTCGCTGGTTTTACCCCAAGCGATCGCTCCATTAACATCTAAGGCGATCGCTCCTAAATCCCGTTTATTCTGGTACGCTTCTGTCAAGGAGCGCTGCATAGCATCTTTGAGGGACATACCATCAGCAACACGTACCACAATCCTGGCTGCTAAACACTCATCAATAATATCTTCCCCAATACCAGTACAACTAACTCCCGCTTCTTTAGTAGCATAATTGCCTGCTGGCATCGCAGAATCACTTACCCGCCCAATTCGCTCAAAGCCTTTTCCACCAGTAGAAGTCCCAGCGCTTAGCCCGCCATAGGCATCTAAAGCTACCACCCCAATGGTACCCCGTCCAGCATTACTGGTTTCTGCCAGTTCGGGTTCTGCAATCACATTAGCCATCACACTTTTAAAATTATCCTCACGTTCTTGTATCCACTCTTGCAATCGCAAATCAGTTAAAGCATTATAGGTAGGAATTTGCATTTCTCGCGCTAATTCAGCCGAGCCGAAATCTGATAGTACTCGGTCTGGCGAACTTTGTAAAAATTGTGCCAAGTCGATGGGATTTTTTACCCGCGAAATATTAATTACACCACTAAATCGCCCTAATGTGCCATCCATTAACGAAGCACTCATGCGGATTTGCCCATCAGATTGCAGCACTGAACCAGTACCAGCATTAAAGCGGGGGTTATCTTCCAGCATTTGGCAACCCTGTACTACCGCCTCAGAGGCAGTTTTTCCGCACAATAGTAAAGAATAGACTTGTTCTACAACCGTATGAAGCGATCGACGTACCGCTTCCAATCCTCCTTTACCGTGGAGAGAACTACCAGCCCCGCCATGAATAATTAATTTAGGTTGCACCTGTGACTCCATTAATCCTTTGCGCTATTTGCGTCTGTGTTGCGGTTAGTTTCATTTTGAGCTTCAGAACGGCGACGACGACAACGTTCTGAGCAGTATTTCACATCTTCCCAGCAATCTTGCCACTTTTTACGCCATGTAAAAGGACGTTGACATACCGGACAGATTTTTGTAGGTAGGTCAGATTTAGAACGGGCACGTCCCATATAAATAGTGTGTAGATGAGAATTTGGTTTCAGAGAGGGATGGAAAATAATTATAACGACTTTCCTACGAAGGGAGGATACGTCGGGCGAATAAATAGTTATGTTAATCTCTCATGAAATTTACTTTTTAAATGCGTGGAAGTATAAAGCTTGAGTCAGATAGCTTGAATATTAAGTAAACTCATGTATTTAGACGTAGAAATTATGTAAAAAATATTTAATTAGAGATTTTCTGGCAAGTTAGAATAAAGGAATTTAATTTTAATTCAGAGGATTATACTCTGAGAGCAAACGGTCTAAAAGTTTACGTTCGTAATGATTTAAATCTGAAGCAAATGTTCCCAACTTCTGTAATTTTTGATAAATCAAATCAGGTTCAAAGACTTCTATACGTTCTTTAATTTGAGCGTGTATCTCTTGGAAAGCAAACTCAGTTGCCAAAGCTAAGGCAATTTGTTGGCGTTCTCTACCAAGTAATTGACTATTGAACTGATAACTCCCTTGAGCATTTTGGGATAATATTCCCAAAGCGATCGCTAACAGTAGAGTTTGATAAGCTAGCTTTAATTCTCTACTCGAACCGATTTCTTCTGGTATTAAATCAGGAAAGAATTCCTCTTGCTCAATTTGTTCGCCCTGAGTACGTTCATAGCAGTCTCGATAAAACTCAATTTGACTGAGAAAATAAGCCGGAAAGCCCAACGAAGTCGTCAAAATAGATAATCGTTGCTCATCTTCAGCTAACAAGGCGGTTAAACTACGACTCAAGCGACTGTAAAGCCCAAAAATTTGTTCTTTATCTTTTGCTCCTACCCAGAGAGTCATTTCTCGTTGAGAAGTAGGGTTTAAGTTAGCGTCAATATCTTGAAGTCGCAGCAACAAGTTAGCGCGATCGTATAGTTGATTCAAGCGTAGAGTAGCAGTACTTGGCGTAATTAAATCTGATTGCTTTAACACTTCTCCAATAGACAAATTATGCAGTTTTTCAAACTGTTGGCGAGCAAAGCACATAAGTTTGTTTTGAAATTCTTCAGCAGAAATTTTCCATGACTGAGAACGACTCACCTGTTCTTGAGTAAATTTTTCGGTTGGTAATTTGGTAAGGAAACTTTGGTAATAAGCATCAATATCTGTGTCTGTAAAAACTGTGAGTTTAATTTCTGAAAAGTAGGTCGTAGCTTGATTGCGTTGAGCAACCAAATTATTGTATACTTCAGAAAAATTAGAGAGGGTTTGTCGTAAACTTTCAAATTTTTGTTTAGCTATTTTAATCAAATGATTTAACGCTTCAACACGAAGGTTTTGGGCATATAAATCATACTCTAACTTTAATTGTTCGTTATAGCTGCGGCGCAATTCTACAGCAGTTGCTTTTAAACTGCTTTCTAATCGTTGAATTTGTTTCTGAACCTTCTGAATGCGATCGCGGATATTAGTGCTGTACTTCAGCCAAACGATGCCTAAATAAGTCAAAATTGTTACCGCAATCCAAAGCAAATAACTAATAAGGTTAGCCCAGATTTGTTGCAAAAATACCCATAATGTTGATTGACTGAAAATTCCGGTGAGAATCAACAAGGCAAATAAACCAACAGTAACTAAGGTAGGATAAATGACTAGATACTGAGAGCGAAAACGGTTTTCCTCTGCTAGCAGTTCATTGAGGTTGTCTGTAGCTGTTTCGAGTTGATTTTCAATAGCAGTTAAGTGATTCTGAGCTACATTAATCGCTGCTTGGGCTTGTTCGCGAGCGCGAGCGATCGCCTGAGGGCGAATTTGTCGAGCTTGTTCTATTTCTGCGTTTAACGCTTGGCGATACTCAGCAATTGCTGTTTCTAACTGTTCTTGAATTGCTTGTATCTCTTGCAGCAGTTCTTGAGAATTTCCTTCAGCTAAAGCATCTTGTAATTGTTGCCGTCGCAATTTTAAGGAAAAAACTTGGTTGAATAAATTTTGAGTAGTTTCTTTATCAATTATAACTTGCAATCTAGAGTCGAGAAATGCTTCAGCCGCACGCAGTTCTGTAACAAGATTCCTAGAGCGATCGCCAATGCTATCTGTTTGCAGTTCTAAGTATAAATAGGTCAATATGTTTAATAGTCTAACTCCTTCATGCAAGCCTCTAGGTGTAGCATCAACATAACGGTTAATGCTGCGGTCTAAAAAAGTAGTTAGTGCTGTTTGTACCTGTTTGCAACAATTTTCCAGAGTGCGCTTATAGGAAAGTAATTCTTTATTTTCAAATTGCCGATAAGCACGCTGCAATTCCATTCCATATTCCTGAGACATCCCAGCCCGGATTTCCATCCGTGGATTAAAATCTTGCCAAACTGGTTTGCCATTATCTCGTTCTAGTTGCAAAAAAGCATTACTAAAATCTTCGCTGAGGACAAATTCTTTGGCATCTAACAGCGATTTGCGATTTGCTTCTAAAGTGAATTCTGCCTTCGGTAAAAACTGCTCCATTACAATATCAGCAGCTAAAGCAGCACTCAAACGGTTAATAGCTGTTTCTCCGGGATAAAATAATTCTGCATAGCCAAAAGCACTATAGGCGGGTATTTTGCCTCGCACTTTTTGTGTGCCAATCAACAAGCTGTTACTTTCGGGTTCCACAGTCAGAAAGCCTGCAAAAGCATCAGCATAGCTGAGCAAATTATCTCTTAGTCCCCCAATTCGCTCATCCATCAGCCAGCAGTTATCAAAAGGTGGTGCTTTGTGACTGGCACCGATCGCCACTCCACTTGTCATTTTATAATCTAATTCCCGCAGCAGGGCGTAGGCAGCACTATAATCGGCAGTTGTGGCTTCGGCAAATAACCCTGGCAATAGCAGTAAAGCTTCTAAGCTATGGGGAATATCTGTAAAATACTTAGTAAATAGCCAACGCATTAAGCGCACTAGTTCAAAAACTACTGCCCTAGAAAAATGATTGCTAACTGATAGCATCAGATATATTTGATGGCTGCTGCTGATTTCCACTCCTTGACGTTTAGCAGCTTGCGCTTCTTTTGATTGAGTACCGCCTTTGATTACATCTATCAGTGCAGTTTGCAGCTTGCTAGCACCTTCGGTAAACTGGGTACGAATTTTGGAGAGATAAGCTTGTTTACTATGAGTTTGAGCCAGATCGAAACTCGGATCGGCAAATCGATCTAACTCAGGACTAAAGCCAAAAGCTTGACCATCCCAAGTCAGGGTATAAGTTTGAATTAAACAGCTTTGGGCGACCGGAAATTCTTGCAATTGCCGTTTAATCGCTGCACAAAAAGCGGCACTGTGAGGATCGAGTGCAATTAAAATAGTTGGTTTCGGCATAAAAATATTCTGAGAACGTAGACTAGAGGGCTAGATAATCACATCCAAATTTTCCAGGTAGGCTTCAATTTCCTGGATTTCCATTTCTACCTGTTCTTTAATTTGGGAATCAACCTTGCCCCCGTTTAAAACCTGATTCAGGTGATTGATGTAGTTTTCTAAAGAAAATTTGGCTTTGTCTTGATTTTCGTGGGTAATACGTTCAACTTTTTCGGCAATTTCTTTCACCAGAGGCAAGTTGCTTTTGAAAGCCTTAAATGCTGATTTGCGATCGCCTCCCAAAGGCAAAACTTGACCTTCTAATTTTCTCGCTTGGATCGTATAAATAGAATATTGTCGCCTCTGATTGACAATCAACTTATATGGATCTGGTGCTAGCGCTAAGGCAAACCAACGCAACGCCCCACCGTCATCTTCTAGAGGAATTAAATTCGGAAAATTAGTCCAATTGCGGTGCAGGTGCTTGAAGACCTTATTCGGATCTAAGTAAGCTAGCTCCATATCCCTCATTCCATTGAAGGTAAACAAGGGGACACCTACTTCCACTCGAAACAAAGTGACTTTATGAGGTTCGCCTGTTGGCACGAAAGAAGGATTATTATTGCCTTTAGGTAGCCGACTTGAAAGCGGTGGGTTGCTAAAAACTGTGTTGCTAGTCTCTACTCCGTAGTAATAAAATTCCGTAATTACGTGCTGCTGTTGAGTTGGAATTTCCTCTGCTTGATATTGCCACAAAGGAACTGCAAGTTTTCCGAGTTGTTCTAAATCTTTTCCGGCATCTTCCGGATTGCTATCTGCTAATACCTGCTCAACAGTCATACTCGTCAGTGGGCTATAAGTCTCATTCAAAAATGCTAAGATTTGACTTTTGACATCTTCAGCTTTTTTCTCTGACCAATTTGTTAAACTTTGAGACTGTTCTCTAGACCAACGGATAAAATCTTCCCCAGTAATTTTAGGGCGTTTCGATTGGAGATTAATCCGCCCAATAGTATGGATAAAAGGATTGTCGTTATTTCCCTCACGACTGACTTCGCGATCACTCTGTTCAAAATCTCGGTAAACTTTATCTAAATTACTTTGTAGACGCTGGCACTTTTCGTGGAGTTCTTCCAGCCTAGCCCGTAGCACACCATAAAGTTCAGCTGCTTTATCACAACGCTTCCAATGTAAATAAGTCTTCCATTTTTGATCGGCCCGTTCTTTATACCTTTGGCAAGCTGTTTGAATAGTATTTTTATTTGGAAACCAAGTTTCTGAGGCTTCTTTAATCTTTTCTTCTTGTGGTTCTAATTTCAAAGCATTGAAGCTGGATTTTGCCTCTTGTGACTTGCGTTGCACACTCAGCTGCAATTCATCTAATATGTGGGATAGTTTAGTTAAAAATTGCAAAACATAAGCTAGTCCATTGGGACGGTTGAGACTCCGCTCCCACCAAGTAGAAATGGCAGCAGTTGTAGTCTGCTCTAGTTGAGAAAAATTCACTGCCAATTCTTGAGCCGCCCGTTGCTCAAATTTATCTAACTGCTGCTTGTGGAGTTCTTTGATTGTCGGTAAAGCTGTACGGTCGTAACGCATTTCACCAATGCGGAATTCAGGTTTAATCTGTCCACCGCGATCGCTTTCTGTCAAAGTATTAAGCACAGTACTAGCATCTGCTAACTTACAATCTTCTAAGAATCGATTGATGTCGTTTTCTAAATCAATTGTCGGGGTAGATGCCATCAACTCATTCTTCATTAACTTTTGAGCATCATCCAATTTCATCCGCTCATACTGCTGTACTGGCAGAGTCAAAGTAGCAAAGCCAAAACTACAGTAATTTATATTCCGGCCTCGGACTTTCTCGCCAGTTGCTAGATAAGCACGAATATTATCGGCAACGTTAGCAGCGTCTAGACCGATTTGAGAACCAATCTGGATGTACAAACCATCTGCAACTAAATTTTGCAAATCGTCTGGACGGCTGACTACAGTTCCATTTTTGTTAACCCCATCAATCAAAAATACAGCATCAAAGGGAGGACGGTCAGCTTTGATTTTTGAAATACCGTAATCAATCTCAATGCTATTAGACGGTGACAATCCCCAAAAGTGTTCGATTTCCTTAAGAGCGCCATAAGCATTTGACTTTACCAAATGAGTTTGGGAGAGATTTGCAAACACTCTAGGTAAAACAAATACCCCTGTAATATTAGAAAAACTATTGAGATATTGCCGTGCTAAAAATGCCGCGTCTAAAAATGTGCCACTACCCGTCCCACCAGCCAAACTGCCAACAACATAAACTTCAACACCGTCGCGATTTGAAACCTGAAAGTTTTCTCTAAATACTTGTTTGCTAGCACGAATTTCGCGTACTGCATTAATGGCTTGACCTATTAAAGCGTTAATATCCGCAACTTTAGCAAATAATGCTAATCGTCCCCGTGCCCGAATCTGTCCTGCACCACTGAGAATGCAGTTTGTAGGAACCTTATCCTTAGGCCACCATTCATCAATGTGATCGTTACGTCCCCCTATTAGTTGTCCTGGATTTGCTACTGAGATTGCATAAAGTTCGTTAGGTTCTAAGAAAACCTTGATGCCATCAGGTGATTTTTCTCGTTCTTGGATGTTTTCGGTAGTATCAATAGAAAGAAAACGAATAACCTCTGGTACTGAGCCGTAAACATCTATGAATCGCTTTTTGAGCTTTAGCACAACTTCATAGCCCGTACCTCCTAAACCAATCACAACAGTAGGTCGAAAAACAACCGTGGGACGCACAACCGTAGGACTTAACATTCACTTTCCCCTGACATGATTCAAAAGTTTGTCTGCCCACTGTTTAACTCAGAGGGCCTTTGGTGTTCAATCCAGTGAAATTGCAGCTTAACGTTGCCAATCTCGATGATGTCCTCATCGTAGAGTTCATCTGTATTTATATTTTTAGTATTGACAAAAATTACACCTTTTAAACAGCGTAAATATATATTCTTTTTTCCTGCTCGCCAAGCTACAACTAACTCGGCATCAAAATTGGTGGCAGTAATTGCTGGTATCAATTCACTCAAGCATACTTTACTCTTATGTTGGTGAGTCAGACTAATCTCTTCGTCCTGGGATGATTGTGGTAGTGGTTCCAGTACTACCAATGCTCCTTCTAAGCGGTTACGGTTGCGGAAATCTTCGAGTAATTCTAAGGGGGTTTTGCGTTGAATCAAACAAATTACTAGCAGGGTGATTAACAACACCAGCAGTACTAAAAGCAAGCAAATAACTATTTTTCGTCCCAAAGGCATGAAAATATGTAGATGAACTTCTGCACTGATAGGACTAGCAATCGGATTATCTGGGGTGAGTAACAAGCTGAAGGTGCGATCGCCTGCAAAACTGCTATCAACAACTTGTAACTGTACTGGAACTTTAGTTTCTCCTGGTTGCAAGGATATGGCAGCTGTTGGTTGTCCGACAGAAATATCTTGGAAATTGCCTTGCAACTGTAATTTAGCTGTTCCCGATATATTGGTGCGAACTACTAAAGTTTGGGTTTGAGTGGTTTTGCCTGCTTCTATTGAGCCAAAATCTATCCTTGTAGGTTGTATTTGCAGTTTTGACTGAATGGTTAAAGGTAGGTCTAGTGCAATTGGTGCGATTTCTCGATTTAAGCTCGTCAGCACTAAGCGCAAACTGTTAGTACCTCCCTTTGCCTCTGCTGGTATCTGTAAGCGCACAGGAATAGCTGTTGGTTGATTGGCAATTAAGTCGATTGTGCGATCGGGTGGAATTAAACGAATACCACTTTGGTTGGGGTCTTCCAGTTGCAAACTTACTTTAGTGTTGACATTACTGATACTATTAATATTGAATGTTTCAGTAGTTGCGCCTGGTGATACTGCTGGTAAATTTTGAGTCGATAAATTAACATCTAGTTTGGGTTGAATTAGCACGGGTCGAATATTTTGAGCCAGCTGGTTTAGCTGAACTCCTCCAGGGTCTCGCAATACCTTTCCCTTACCACAAAGCGCTGGATTACTAGCAAATTCGTTGAGTTGCTTTTCGTGTTCTTTTAATCCTAGAGACACAAAAAATATATAGGGTTTACATTGTTGCTGGCGCAAAAATTGAGTATTACTGGGAATGGGAACTGGATTAGGAATACCACGCACATCTTCTAATCCATCTGTCAGAAACACTATGCTGACAGTCCGACCAAGAGCATCAGCACGTTGATTTAATACAGCAGAATGTTGCAAAGCTTTTTGTACTGCCTTACCTGTGTGAGTCCGCACACCCTCAGCCTGAAATGAGTTAATTATTTGCTTGAGTTTACCTCTGTCAGGATTACTTGTAATACTAATATTGTCAGCATTTAAGGTTACATCTTTATCAAAAGTATAGATAGTAACTGTATCGCCTAATCTGGCTGTGTTAACAAATTGAGTAATTGAATTCTTTACTAAGTCAAAAATATTTTTTGTTCCACCTACACCACGCATTGAAGCAGAAGTATCCACTACCAAAATCCAATCAATTCCTCCTTTGGGAGCAGTCTGAGCGAATGCATTACATAGAGGAGTTGACACGAGAACCAAAACAACAATGCTTTGAATTGACCTAAATCTTAACCAATGCTTGAAGTATCTAAAACTCATCGATAGATTTCTCCAGGTATTTTAGTTGTATTTTGGAATGCCTCAAAGTAGTAGCCTAAACTTGCAAATATAGTTTGCGTTATCTTGACCTTGTAGTGCCATCCTTCTACCTTTCCTTGCAGTAGAGATTAAATCAATAAACATACAGTACTAAATTGATGCACTGATATCATCTCTTTAGTCCAGAATAAATTACAGCTTTAACCTGTCTTTGCCATATGTAACTGATAAAAAGTTTGATTTATAGTAAATAATCAGTAACACAACTTAGCTTTTTTTATTTAAAATATAGACGCTCGATTAAATATAATTATCAGCTTCTTCAATATATTTACACCTCAAACTAAATTTATTTAATAGCAGTTTTTTAATGTTAATTATCTTGATTAAAACAACAATTAAGTATTGCTCTTATTCCAAGAATTATTGCTATTTTTATTGTTTCGATTCCATTAATAGCCAGATTGAGAAGACAATTTTGCTGCTGGCTGGAAAAGTATTTAACAATTGATATTAGTTAAACTTAATAAATAAGTGAGTAAAATCATTCAATTGTCAAGTTACATATTAACTAGTACATTGATAAATGTCACGTCTTTAGTAAAAATATGAATTTTCCTAAAAGCTTAAAGATTATCTATAGCTGTAGTCATATAGGTTAGGACATTCTATAAGCGTGAATATCACGAAGAGTAATGTTTTTACCTCCTGCCTCCTGCTATATTTTTAGAAGTCAGTAAATATATATATTTAATTTAGATAATTAGCAAAAAATTTTTATATCTACGTTAAATTACCCTTGACAAAAAGAAAAATATATTATAATACTGTTTTCTCGTTATCACTTAATATTGCTGATATTTTTGATAAATTTATAAAACTTCCATAACTAATTTTTTCTACTCATGTAGCGCTCTCAAAAGTTGTCTGAGCCACAACTTTTATTGTTTGAGTAAATTTCCCGTACGTTGCAGCGATCGCCTATGGATTAACAGAAATTAAGTATACGTAATTTACGAAGATAAAATTCCAGAGAGCAACAAGAGGCGATCGCTAAATAATAAGCTTTCACCCATCAAGGGCGTCTTTGTTACAGATTTTAAAGGTATTGGCTCCTCCGTAAGGTAATTGTTATGCTACCAATCTTCCTGGGAAAACTAGTGTTATTAGCGAATTATTATATTTCCGAGATTTTGATGGAAATTTCTAAAATATCTGCTTTGGAAAACTTTGTAGTCGGGGTAGCGGATGAAATTAATTACTGGGTTGTCTTGATTGCCGGAAATTTACAATCCACTCTAGATGAGGTGTTTCATGTCGGCAGTTAGCCTTAGAAAGATTCTTAATAAAGAAGAGTTGCCATCTCTGCTTCAGGACTTAGTATACCGACTGAACATCGCGATTGACGTTGAACTAGTGGACGGTACGAAACTGATTAGTATTGGCGAGCAAACATCAGAAAATCGATATCCAATTGAGGCGTCAGGAGAAATCATCGGTTGGGTTGTTGGTAAAGAACAGGCAAGTTTACTGGCGGGTTGGCTCTCGTTATTGGCAAAGCAGGAAGCTGAGAAGAAAATACTTGCTAAAGAACTGCTAGAGCGATATCAGGAAATTGATTTGTTTGAAGACATTTCAACTCAACTGACAACGAGTTTGGATAGACGACAGATTGCCCAACTTGTACTCCAGGAAATGAGTCAATTGATTGAATCCTCAGCAGGGATAATTTTGCTGCTCAGTCCCGATACGGCTGAATTTGAAATCATTGGCGAGTTTGGAGCGTTTTTTGAGCAGAATCAGCCAGAACTAGGCAAGGGAATAATTGGCAGCATTATCGAATCCGGTCGAGCTGAACTGGTAAATGACGTGCAAGCTGATTCTCGATTATGGGCACAGAAAAACATTAACGCTTTGATTTGTGTACCTTTAAGAGCAAAAGAGCGGGTAATAGGAGCGATCGCTATTGGTACAGACAAAATCGACTCCTACAGAACCGAACACCTGAAACTTGTAACTATCTTTGCGTCTCAAACTGCGATCGCCATTGAAAAAGCTTTGCTTTATGAGCAAAGCACTCAAGCAACCATCCAAGCAAAAGCCCAAACACAAAAACTTCAACAAGCTCTGCAAGATTTGCAACTGGCACAAACTCAGTTAATCCAAAGCGAGAAAATGTCTTCTTTAGGGCAACTAATTGCTGGAGTGGCCCACGAAATCAATAACCCAGTGAACTTTATTTGCGGGAATTTGAGGTATGTTGCAGAGTACGCTAATGACTTATTACACCTGCTGCAAGACTATCAGAAATTTTTACCTGTAGCTCCGCCAGATCTGCAATCAGAGCTAGACAGTATTGATGTGGAATTTATCATGCAGGATCTTCCCAAACTGCTGGATTCGATGAAACTGGGCACAGACCGCATTGTAGAAATTGTCCAATCTCTGAAAAACTTCTCCCGCCATGACGAAACCCAAATCAAAGCTGTCAACATCCATGATGGCATTGATGGGACGCTAATGATTCTTCGCCATCGCCTAAAAGCGTCTGCTCACCGTCCGGCAATTGAAATCGTTAAAGAGTATGCCAAACTTCCCCTGATTGAATGCTACCCAGGACAGTTAAATCAAGTGTTTATGAACATCCTGGCAAATGCTATTGATGCGCTAGAAGAGGGAATGGCGAATAGCGAATGGCAAAATTACGAATCACAATTAAATCACAATTTACAAATCACAACTCAACGCTCCCCTACTCCCCAAATCAGCATTCGCACCCAAACCCTAGATAACAACTGGATTGTAATTCGCATTGCAGACAACGGCCCAGGCATGAAGGAAAACATCATCCAACGCATTTACGATCCCTTCTTTACTACCAAAGAGATTGGTAAAGGAACTGGATTAGGTATGGCGATCAGCCACCAAATTGTTGTAGACAGACACGGAGGAATTCTCAAGTGTCGTTCTCAATTGGGTGAAGGTACAGAATTCTGGATTCAAATTCCGGTGAATTATTCAGTGCTAGAAGCTCTACCAGGGCACTGTGACACAAATTCTGTTTCACCAACTCCCACAACCGAACTCTGCTCCACTATCGATGCCGAGGGTTTCATTTCATCAACAATACCAATGCTCAAACCAGCAGATTTACTAATCCGCCATACTCAACTGATCCAACGACTTTCACAGCAGAGTCCAGATATTGGCGTTGCACAACCCGATCAAATTTACCAACTGTTCCAACGCCACCCAATTTCCTTAAAGCTTTACGCCACTCTATTGTCCTGGTTCTGTTGTCAGAATGCCACTCACTTAAATGACTGAGGAAACCTCAACCATGCCTAGCCAAGTTGATGAATATTACCGTCAGCTATTTGAACAATGTCCAGTTGGTCTAGTACTGTCCCGGCTAAATGGGACAGTGATTGACATCAATCCTGCTTATGCAGCTATTTTGGGGCGGACTGTCCCCCAAACCTTGAATGTTAACTATTGGGAGATGACACCGCAGAAGTATGGCGCTCAATCAACGATGCTAGAGAGCTTAGAACGAAATGGCCGCTGCGAACCTTGTGAAAAAGATTACATCCACAAAAACGGGCATTTGGTTCCGGTCAGGCTTTCGGCAGTACTGGTTGAGAAGGATGGGGAGCGGCTAATTTTGTCAACTGTGGAGGACATTAGCGACCTCAAGCGTGCCCACAAAGAACGCGAAGACGCTGAAAAAATCTTGAAACAGAGTGAAGCACGATACCGCTCTCTAGTAACAACTAACACCCAAATTATTTGGGTTAGCACACCAGAAGGAATTTGCTTTGAATTGGCAAGCTGGATTGCCTACACAGGTCAAAGTTTAGCTGAAGCTGAGAATGGAGGATGGATTAACGCCCTTCATCCTGACGATCGCGCCTACACTGGAGAAGTCTGGAGTACTGCCGTAACCAACCGCAGTCTATATCAAATTGAATACCGAATTCGCGGCAAAGATGGTAATTATCGCTACTTTTGGGTCTGGGGTGCCCCGGTAATCGAAGAAGACGGCAGCGTTCGCGAGTGGATTGGCACCTGTACTGATATTCACGATCGCAAGCTAGCAGAAGCGGAAAATCAGCGTCTTAAAGAACGATATAGCACTTTAGTGACTGCTACTTCACAGATCGTCTGGGGAGCTACTCCAGAAGGGCTGGGGATCGGCAATGAAATGCTAACCTGGATAGCCTACACAGGACAGACACAAGAGGAAGTCACAGGTTGGGGTTGGCTCGATCCAATTCACCCTGACGATCGCGCCGAATCCGCAGAAGTTTGGAATACTGCTGTGGCCAACCGAGGTCTTTATCAAACTGAATACCGCCTACGTGGCAAGGATGGTATACACCGCTACTTCTCAGTTTGTGGTGCCCCCGTACTGGAAGCAGACGGCAGTATTCGAGAATGGATTGGTACTTGTAGCGATATCAACGATCGCAAGTTAGCAGAAGCGGAAAATCAACGGCTGATGGATATGTTGAATCATTCCAGCGATGCCGTTATCATCCGCGACATGACTGACAAAATCTTGTACTGGAATCAAGGCGCACAAAGGCTTTACGGCTGGACGCGTGAGGAAGTAAAAAACCAATACATTTACACATTTCTCAAAAAAATTTTTCCCCAACCAAAAGAAACAATCTTCGCAGAATTATTACAGCAAGGGAATTGGGAAGGAGAAGTGCAACACTTCACCCGCAATGGTCAGCTGATTACCGTTCAAAGCCGATGGACGCTGCAACGGAGCATTTCTGGTCAGGCTTGCGCTGTCTTAGAAATCAATACTGACATCACAGCCCGCAAACAAGCAGAAATCGCGCTGCGGCAACTGAATCAACAACTGGAGGCTAAAGTTACAGAACGGACGGCTGCCTTAGAAAATACCCTAGCAGAAGCCCAAGGTTTAAATGCCATTTTGGACAACTTAGCGGATGGTTTGTTAGTGACAGACACTACCGGACAAATCACCCACTTCAATCCTGCCTTTTTAGCTATGTATGGATTGACAGCCGACACCCTCAAAGGCCACTATCGCAAACTACCGATATCCGGTTTAGCAGACTTAGTGGAAAAAACCCAATCTCATCCCAGCGAGGTGTTAGCTGCTGAGGTTACCCTGGTAAAGGAACGTATCGGTCAAGCAGTAGCTGCCGCCATCTTCAAAAGAGGGTCAGGCAATGAACCTGCTGCTTGCTTTGGTTCGGCGCTGCTGATTCGGGATGTAACTGTGGAAAAGGAAATCGATAAGATGAAGACCGATTTCATCTCCACAGTTTCTCACGAACTGCGGACACCACTGACTTCTGTTCTCGGTTTTGCCTCGATTATTAAAGAAAAGCTGGAAAGCGATGTCTTCCCCATGCTTACTGGCGAAGACCGTAAGCTTCAGAAAACAATCAAGCGGGTAGGTGACAATCTCAACATTATTGTGTCTGAGGCAGAACGATTGACATCTTTAATTAACGATGTCTTAGACATTGCCAAGATGGAAGCAGGTAAAGTGGAATGGCAAATGCAACCCCTTGACCCAACTGAGTTACTAGATTGGGCGACTACTTCCACAGCGGCGTTATTTGAAACCAATGGCTTAGAGCTAATTACCGAAATTGAACCAGGATTACCTGAAGTAGTAGGCGATCGCAACCGTCTACTCCAAGTCTTGATCAACTTGATTTCCAATGCTATCAAGTTTACCCAATCTGGTTCTATCACCTGCTGCATCAAACAAGAGAACGACGCTCTTTGCTTTAGCATCATTGACACAGGCGTTGGCATTGCACCTGAAGACCAGCCGAAAGTGTTTGAGAAATTCCGGCAAGTTGGCGACACCCTCACCGACAAACCCAAAGGTACGGGCTTAGGACTGCCCATCTGCAAACAAATCGTTGAACATCACGGCGGTAGAATCTGGGTGGAAAGTCAGTCTGGTAAGGGTAGTATGTTTTCGTTCATCATTCCGATTTACACTAACAATCACAAAACCGATGCCAAGCTGAATTTAGATGCCTTGGTAAAACAACTCAAAGAACACGTCATCACTACAAACACTCTGCCCAACGAAAACCGCAAAACCATTTTAGTGGTAGATGATGATGCCAATATTCGGGAACTGCTGCGTCAACAATTGGAAAACGAAGGCTACAACGTTCGGGAAGCCAAAGACGGAATGCACGCAATTCATCAAATTAAAATAGCCCGTCCAGATTTGATTCTTTTAGATGTGATGATGCCTCAAATCAACGGCTTCGATGTGGCAGCCGTCCTGAAAAACGATCCTCAAACCGCAGATATTCCGATCATCATTTTGTCAATTGTTGAAAACAAGGAACGGGGCTACCATATTGGCATCGATCGCTATCTTACTAAGCCTATCAATACAGAGAATCTTCTGAGCGAAATTGGCTTACTACTTACTCAAGGCACTTCCAGTAAAAAGGTATTAGTTGTCGATGAAAATGCCTCAACCTTAAAAACCATATCTGACGTGCTACAAACTCAGGGATACAGCGTCATTGAAGCTTCAAATCCCCAAGAATGCATCCATAAAGCTTTGTCAGTTAAACCTGACATGATCATTATTGATTCTATCTTCTCTCAAAAAGCCGATTTGGTGAAAACCCTACGCTTTGAGAAACAGTTGGAGAATGTATTCTTTATTATGCTATCCGATCGCTAATTTAGAGAATGAGGAGTGGGGAGTAAGAAGATGAGGGAGTGTGGGGAGATTATAAAAAAGCAACAATCCTAACTATCCCTGCCACACTCTTTATTTGCGCTGTTTGCCCCCTGCTCCCTGCCCAATACCAATACTCCATTCCCCAATCCTATGACCCAAAAAATTCTAATTGTTGACGATGAACCTAATATCTTGATTTTGATGGAACAAGCCTTAGAAGCTTTAGAAGATGAAGGCGTTGAACTTTTAACTGCTAAAAATGGTGAAGAAGCTCTAGAAATTATTAAAACGCAAAAACCAAATCTGGTTTTTCTTGATGTGATGATGCCTAAAATGAATGGTCTAAAAGTTTGCGAGATTGTGAAACACGAGTTGCAAATGAATGACATCTACATTGTGATTTTGACAGCTAAAGGACAGGAATTTGATAAACAAAAAGGAGTTGAGGTTGGTGCAGACTTATATCTAACTAAACCATTTCGCCCTAAAGAAGTACTTGAAAAATCAATGAATGTCTTGGGCTTTTGATTCAAGAGAATGCAGAATTTAGAATATATTAGTAAGGATTTAGCAAAAAGTCACGAGGTGGCTTTTGCCATAGACGCTGCATCGGCTTGTCATCAGACATCTGAACTTTCCAAAATAGACCCGCCGCTCTCTTACAAAGTTGAGAAACTTAAATCGGCTAAATTCACGCTACTCGCACTTTAATTCGTAGTAAATTCTCAATTCTGACTCCTGAATTCTGCTGCTATATATTTAGGAATCATTACCAGCTAACGGCAAAAGTAAACGGTTAACTACTCGATTATCGGGTAATTGATAGAAATTCACTTCTCCTCCTAGTTCCTGCATCAGGTTTTGACAAATTAGCAGGTGCAAACCTGGTGGTTGGTTAAGGTTAGAGGGAGCAAGGACATCTTTAAGTGTATTTTTATCTAAATCTGTTAATAGCTGTGGTTCGATCGCACCATTGTGTGTAATTGACAGTTCTAAGAATTTCTGATAAGCAACCCCTACTCTGACAGCAGAATCTTGCCCCAGCTGGAATATATTTCTCTTGATATCTGTGAATTTATGGTCAGTTAAACGGCGACACCAAATATCAATTCTGCCGCCGCTTGGAGAACGATTACAGGCATTAACTAATAATTCATGAATCACTAATTCAATTTTGATCACATCCCCGGCGATCGCCATTCCTGATTGAGCGTTGGAGCTAGAAATACCTCTAGGTAATAAACAACTTTTTGGTGATTCTCCATCTTCAATTGGTTGTCCTAAACCATGCACACCAATCCATAGCTTTTGTTGTTTGACTAAATTATCGATGCGTTCGAGCGATCGCTTTAATAAACTAGCTATGGGCATAGTTTCCCAACTCTTGTGTAGCTGCCATTGCTCTAGTTTTAGCAATCCACTCATAGAGGTAGCTGCGTGGTCTAATTGCCGTAGTAACAGCTGGTAGCGCATCTGAGTAAGTTCATTTGCAGGAATGCCTAAATCGTGTATTTGACTCAAAGACAGCGCTGTTATTCTTTGGATTTCCTCTAGGCGACGATGTTTGTACCAGTTAAGTTGTTGTAATTCCTCGGTTGTGGACTCTAAAAGGTGGTTAATTTGCTTTTGACGACGCCACCAAGCTAATTGAGAAATCAGAGTTGCTGTGGTATTCAAGCTTTGTTCTGACCAGCGACGCTCTTGAGTATCTGCCAACAAAACTACACCTGTAGGTTTATACTCAGTGTTAGTACGTAAGCTCATTAAGAAAATTTGCCCTTTGTCTGGCGTATTTAACCATTTACGCGTTTCCGGGGGTAAATTGTCCACCTTGAGAGTTAAATAACTTTCTGTATCCAGTGCCCACTGAATTAGCGCCTCAGTTTGGATAGAAATCGATGCATCGGCAAAAATCCCAAATTGACTACTGGTAGTGACTCCAAGTATAATTTCTGCCCATTTGTCACTAGGCGACCAGGAAAATAGCACCGCTAGCGGACAGCCCAGAATCGCTGCTATTTGTTCGAGTGCTGTAGATTCTAGATGCTTTTTTCCTGCCTCGATTTTGCTATTTTCTGATTCCGCGAGAATATTTAGACATCGCTCAAATGCAAGTGTAATTTTTTGCTGGTGCTGAGTGCGGGTGTGCAACTGCCACTGACGAACAATTACACCAATTTGTTGACTCACAGCCCAAAGCAATTCTTTTTCTAGAGTTGTCCAAGAACGATGGGTTTCGTGAGCAATGACTAAAAGTGCTGGCGGTATTTGACCGTGAAGACATTTACAAATAAGTAGCGATCGCATCCCATTTTCTAACAACAAGGGACGCCAATTAAAAAAGCGTAAATCTTCATCTAAGTTTTCAATCTCTACCGCTTGAGTTGAACGTTGCAAAAGTTGCCCATCTAATTCTTTGAGAGTATCGAGGGGAAATTTCAACGGCCGGCGGTTATGCGGCTGACTTTGATAAATAAATTGATAATTATTCTGCTCTGGGTCGTACTGCAACAGCAAAAAGCGCGTCGCAGCAAATCGAGTTAAAACTCTTTTAGCACAAATTTGTAAAGTTTCTTGAAGTTCATGTTCGTTAAAAACACCTTGGGCAACCTGGCTAGTTAGTTGGGCATCTTCTTGAATCTGTTTGATGGTACTTTCAGTGTTTTCGTTAGGAGCAATTAGGGAAATTAAGCCAGCAGCACCTTGGACAAAATTTTTGTCTGTGTCCGTCCAAATCCGGGGTTCATTACTTTCCACCGCCAGAAAACCCAGCAAGTTTTTTTGCCAAATAATTGGAGCTGCCAAGAGCGATCGCACCTTCAACCGTTGCAGCAATTTTGCTGTAAAATGACTTTTTAAGGAACTGCGAGCATCACCAATAGAGACAATTTGGTTCACTGACAAAGCATAATAAAAATCGCTCAATTCCTGCACTGTCATTCCCGCTGCTGGCTGAGTGCTAGAATTAAAATCGATTTTCACAAGTTGATTGCTCATTCGACACCAAAAATAGCGACCTTCCCGCTCAAACCAGTAGATATTAGTCCGGTTGGGAGAGACAAATTTATGCGTTGCTTGCACCGCTACTTCTAGTCTTTGATTCAAGTTATTGACGTTGCGTAGTTTTTCTAGCAATTCTAATAATGGCTCATCGGTTCGCCTGGTTTGCTTTTGCTGCAAATGCATCTCATGTTGATAAAGCACTGCTCCCAGTTCGCCTAAAACCATCATCAAACGAGCTTTTGCTTCTCCTGTCAGTAGATAGCCCCAGCGTTCTGAACCCAGTAACAGCAAACCTAAACAACGGTCTTTATAGCGAATTGGTACGATGATTGTTCCTTGAATTTTGAATTTTTCTGCAACTTTTTGCCATTGGGCAGCACGAATTTCCGCTCGCAAATCAGCTACGCCTAAAGGATGCTGTTCAATTACTACTTGCTCTAATAAATCTCCAGGAGTAATAACAAATTTTTGGTGTAAAAAACTTGTGTCTTTGTGAGGAATGATACCACCTTTGCCGAACAATACGTGATTCAGGCGATCGTAAAGAGCAATCCAAATCAGTTTGTAGTCAAACTGTTCTTGGAGATAAGAAATAACAATTTCAATCAGAACATCAACATCATCTTCTTCCCTGACGCTCTGGAGGACGCGCCCCAATGAAAGGATCTGCTGTTCAGCGGCTATAGGTTTTTGCGGCTGCCCCATCTGATTTATCGTCTTACGTAACTTGTAATATATAAGATGCCCACAAACGCACTCTGAATCATATCGCCACAAGTATTAAACTATCGAGCAGTAGTTACTAAAACAGGTATTAACAGGTTAATAGTGAAAAACAAAAGGTTTTAATATGAAACAACGCAACTTTCGTACTATCAACACAAATGGGGTTAGTCTGAGGACAGTTGTTGAGGGTCAGGGGCCTCTGGTAATTTTGCTTCACGGTTGGCCTCAATGCTGGTATCTGTGGCGTCACCAAATCGACCCGCTTGTGGAAGCAGGTTTCCAAGTGGCTGTTCCCGACCAACGAGGTTACGGTGGCAGCGATGCCCCAGAACAAGTTAATGCTTATGACATCATCAATTTAACTGGAGATGTTGTTGGCATTGCCGATGCCCTTGGTTATGAAAATTTCACTGTTGTCGGACATGATTGGGGTGCGCCTGTAGCCTGGAACACAGCACTGCTACACCAACAACGAGTCAATGCTGTTGTTGGGATGAGCGTCCCCTACTTTCGTTACCCAGTTGGAGCATTCACAAAACAAGAGAATTTTGGAGACAACTTTTGGTACATGGTATATTTCCAAAAGCCTGGAGTTGCTGAAGCTGAATTTGAAGCTGACATCCGTCGTTCGTTGCGGATGATTTATACTAGCGCTAGCGGCTCTAATCCTGAAGGAAATTTCTTCAAGCCTAAACCATCAACCTCCGGTTTTCTAGACGGGTTAATCGATCCTGAAGAGCTACCATTGGGGGTAACCCAAGAGGATCTAGATTATTATGTAGAGCAGTACGAACGCAGTGGCTTTCGTGGGGGATTAAATTGGTATCGCAACATTGACCGGAACATAGAAATTACCCCTGACCTACAAGATAAAAAGATATCCCAACCAGCATTGTTCATTGCTGGTGAAAAAGATCCAGTACTCAAGTTTCCTGGAATGAACCTGGATGAAATGAGCAAGTGGGTTGTGAACTTGAAAGAACAAATTATCATTCCTGGTGTTGGTCATTGGGTAAGCGTGGAGTCTCCCGAAGTAGTTAGTGAAGCCTTACTTCGCTTCTTAAAAGATTTTGGCTCTCAACGCTAACTCCTGCAAACCTAACATTGACTCCCACCAAATCAATGAGCTGCCCTTGCTTTAAGTTGCACATCTTTTCGTGTTGGTTGTTAACTGTTGACAGTTGACACTTAACCGTCGCCGATTGATAAACTTCATGAGCGACTGTGTAGTTTAAAAACTTAATAGCTTAGACTTATTGCTTTGGGGAGATTGGGAAGTAGGGAGGTGGGGAGATGGAGAATAGAAATTTTGAAATTACGTTTGTGAATGCAAATTGGTATGACTCCTAAATTCTCAATTCTTTCTAGATAATGCTAATGGATATTTATCAAGTTGCAATTCGTCCACTGTTATTCAATCTGGTAAAAGCAGACCCAGAGTGGTTACACCAGCAGACGATTCGCAGTTTTAATTGGCTATCACAAACAGGTACTTATCCTCCTGCTAGTTGGCTAAATCGCCGCTTAGGAAAATCTTTGTGCTTGTACGATTCACGCCTAGAACAAAATTTGTTTGGGCTAAGCTTTCCTAATCCTGTAGGGTTGGCTGCTGGGTTTGACAAGGATGGCGTTGCTGCTGGCATTTGGCCTAGTCTCGGTTTTGGCTTTGCGGAGTTGGGAACTGTAACTTTTCACCCACAGCCAGGAAATCCTTGTCCCCGTTTGTTTCGCTTGCCATTGGATAAAGCTGCTCTCAATCGCATGGGATTTAATAATAGTGGTGCGGCGGCAATGGCGGCAAGATTGGCAGGCGAAAAGCACCAGTTAAGTTCAATACCTATAGGGATAAATTTAGGTAAATCTAAAATAACTCCTTTGGAAGCAGCCGCACAGGATTATCTTGATAGTTTTCGCCTACTAAAGGATTTGGGAGATTATTTTGTTGTTAATGTCTCTTCGCCAAATACACCAGGGTTACGATCGCTCCAAGATGCAACCATGCTCAGTGCCATCTTAGAGTTATTGCAATCAGAAAATAAATCACAAAAACCTCTTTTTGTCAAGATTGCACCAGATTTATCGTGGGAAGCGATCGCTGACATTATAACTCTTGCTAAAACTTATCAATTAGCTGGAATTATCGCTACTAACACTACTATCAGTCGTGATGGACTCAAAACCCAGGCGATTGAGCCAACTGGTAAATCACCCCAGTCGGAAGCTGGCGGAATTAGCGGCGAACCATTGCGCTCCCGCTCCACTGAGGTAATTCGCTTTATTTGGCAGCAAACTCAAGGACAAATCCCAATTATCGGCGTTGGCGGCATTTTTTCCGCAGAAGATGCTTGGGAAAAAATTATCGCTGGTGCTAGCTTAATTCAGGTTTATACAGGCTGGATTTACGAAGGGCCAGTGATGGTACGTCGGATTCTTAGAGGTTTGCTCTCTCATTTAGAAGAAAGCGGATTAAATTCCATCAGCGAAGCTGTGGGTTTAGAAGTAAAAAGTAAAGCCTGAAAGTTCTTTACTTTTGCCTTTTACCCTTTTATTCTTCCACTGGGAAAAACTCTTTAGTTTTTTCCGAGTATGACCAAGCGATACCATCGGGGTCTCTGCTGCGACTCCACTCTGGAAATTCGGGGTCGTTTCGCCGTTTATAAACTGTGCTGGAATAGACATTTAGCCGTTTGGCAAGTTCAGATTGAATCAGAGAGCCAAAAACTAATTGTTTTTCTAGCGTTTGTCTAACTTCGTTGTGAGTTGGCTGTGGGAGTGATTCTGTTTCTAGTTCTTCCTCCTGTGGAGTTGGTGGCGGTGGTGCTAAAAGCGAACGCGCACTTTTGCTAATTGGTTGAGCAGAAAGTTCTTTGACAGGCTCACTACTGTCAAGTATGTTGCCTAGAATGCTGGCAGTTATAAAGTAATAAGACTGACCTTCGTCTTCAGAATTGAGAATACTAGCACCAAATTCCTGAGCTTTAGTATCTAAATAGCGTTTTGCTGTTGTTCCAGGAAAATTGCCTCTGATTGCCAAATCCATTGGCGTCAGCCTGCCCTGATTTTCTCGAACCAACTGATGAAAAATGGGGTTAACTCGCCGAATCCACTGTTGCCATTGATATTCCTGCCAAAGCTTGAAGCCAATTACCAGCACAATTACTGCCAGTAAAATTCTCCAAGTGGCAACTAGGAAAATAATCAAAAAAGAGAGGGGCAAAAGTATAACGAGAAAAGCCTTACCGTTATCTTCTATGGGTTTCTCACTCATGCCGATTTTTGCCAAGTGAATTTTGGAAAATAATATTACTATATTGGCAAAAAGTGGGACATTTTTTTGTATCGTTTAGCAAACTTTCCGGCAAAAACTTTACTTAGTAGGTGTTATAGTCCCCCAAACTAGACAAAATGCAGACTATATAGCAATTTGCAATTCAATAGACCATAGCCTTTTAGGACAATTGTACTAACTTAGAATAATTTTCTTTTCGAGTGTATTTTATTCAATTGAAAACCGCTGTCAGTGAAATATCCGCCAAAAGTTGTTTGCCAGATGAGATAAGAATGTAGCGACACACCTGGTTACACTAATACAAAATTAGCTTCCCAGACACTTGACATTCTATATTACGTATACTACATTAATAATACAAGCGACATTTATTAAAGAGTTAGCCTTCATTAGAAGCGGATAGCTCAAATCAATAATAGAGTGCTTAGCTTGTATGTAAGCCCGACATATCAAGGGTTATTTCAAATAACTAAAACATCCTTAATTTAATTTCTGGAGATATAGGTGAAAATCCTGCTCCAGTACATCAAATAATTTTAGATTTTGGACCATATTTAAAATCTAAAATCAAAATCCCAAATTTTCATGTGGCGGGTAGCTCAGTGGTAGAGCGCTAAACATCCTTGTTCACCCCTTGCCTGCAAAGGCCGACGAATGAGGGTTATCGAATTGGGTTCGAGAGGTCGCAGGTTCAAATCCTGCTCCGCCACCCAAAACCTAATTTTGAATTATCATCTGGTGGGTAGCTCAATCTGGTAGAGCAATGAATGGGTTAATTACCCATAGTCCTTAGTTCACAAACTTGCCTGTAAAGGCCGACGAATCGAGGGTTATCGCCAATTCATGGGTTGCAGGTTCAAATCCTGTTCCACCAGAGTAAATTTTACGTTTTTAATTTTCATGTGGCAGGTAGCTCAGTAGTAGAGCGCCGAAAAACATCTTTGTTCACCCCTTGCCTGAAAAGTTCGACAAATTAGGGTTACCGCTTTTTAAGCCGGATATCACAAGTACCCTACGGGAAGCAAGCTACAAATCCTGCTCTGCCACCTTTCATTTTTGCCCGCAAGGGCCGGGAGATGAAACGATGAATTACAATTTTTTCACTAAAAAGAAGACAACTACACCTCAAAATCAGCCTATTCCCGGACGGGAAGCCGAGATGATTGAGGGACGTTCCGGCGGTTGGATGTTTGATGCTGGTATTTGGAAAATGTTACGCCGTTGTCTTTTAGTTGGCACGGCAAAAAGCACTTATTATGCTGGCAAACAAGAATTAACTGAAGATTTTGTGGCAGTTGTTAGACAAGCTGTTGCTGAAAATCCCGGTCGTGTGGCAGAAGAAATTTTATATGCTAGCGATGGACGTGCCATCAATAACAGTGCGCCTATCTTGGCTTTAGTTTTGTTGTCTATGGGTGAAGCACCAGAAGCAAAACGAGCTTTTAGTGAAATTTTCCCCCAAGTTGTCCGCACTGGTAGCCACTTCTATGAATGGCTGAATTACACCAAATCTCTGCGAGGATTTGGCAAGGTAGTACGGGAAGCTGGTAAAACTTGGCTATCACGGGAAGATGTCAAAGGTTTAGCTTATCAACTCTTGAAATATCAACAGCGTCAAGGCTTTACTCACCGAGATGCATTGCGGTTATTCCATGTCAAACCACTTACAGAAAATCATCGTCAACTATTTGAGTGGGTGGTTAAAGGCTGGGAAGAATTGCCAGCAGATATCCCCTCAGAAGCCTTGGCGCAGATTTGGTGGTATGAATGGCTTAAGCAAAACCCAACCCAAACTCATGAAGCTATTTCCCAAGGACGCCTAACCCACGAAATGGCTGCACCTGTAGGCAAAATGGACAAAGCTGCTTGGCAGCTGCTATTTCAGGAAATGCCAATAGGTGCAATGCTGCGTAACCTGGGTTCTTTGACCGAACTAGGTGTATTGCGAACTGACGAAAGCGCCAACTTGCTACGAGTGGAAGTAGTTCTCAATAACCAAGAACATCTGCGTAAAGGTCGCATACATCCGATTGATGTTTTGAAAGCGCTCAAAACATATCAATCTGGTGGTAGATTAGGACGCAGTCAGAAGACTTGGAATCCAGTTCCTCGGATTGTGGACATTTTAGAAAAAGCAGTTGAACTGTCTTTTGATGTTGTGCAACCTACAGGTAAAGTGTTCATGCACGCCGTAGACGTTTCTGGTTCTATGGGTAGCTTGGTTGCAGATATGGGACTGAGTTGTTGTGAAATTGCGACCACAATGGCATTAGTAACAGCAAAAGCAGAGAAAAACTACATAATTCGCGGCTTTGCTACAGAATTCCGGGAATTAGATATCACTGCTAAAGATAGTTTTAGTTCTGCTGTTCGCAAAGCTAGTAACCAAAACTTCGGTGGAACCGATGCATCTGTGGCTTACGACTGGATGATTAAAAACAAGTTCAAGGCGGATATTGTCTGCTTTTGGACTGACTCGGAAAGTTGGGCTGGATATAAGCATCCAAGTCAAGCGCTGGAAGAGTACCGCAAAAAAATAAATCCCAACGTCAAGGTGGTGTATGTCACCCTGACACCTTATCAAATTACTTTGGTAGATCCTGAAGATTCGCTGTCTTGGGATTTGGCAGGATTCGATCCGGGTACGCCTCGAATTATCCAAATGCTGGCCACGGATGAGTTATAAAAATTGGTGAAGGATAAGGATAAAAAACTTTATCTTTCATTACTTCATGGCGGGTTACCCTTATTCGCAACTTGCCTTTCGGGGACGAAGAATGTAGGGTTATCGGATACATCTCCACCATTTTGGGGATTAGCGGGTTCAATTCCCGCACCCGCCTTTGTTTTTGATTTTTACTTTAGCGAATTTTCATCCAAAATTGAAAATTGTTTGACTAAGCACTTCTTAAGGCCACGATGGGGTCGAGTTTCGCTGCACGACGTGCAGGAACAACACCAAAGAATAAACCGATACCGCCAGAAACACCAACTGCCATAGTAATTGCTACGGGAGAAATTCCCGCGTTTAAAGGTGTTAAAGATGCTACTAACAGAATGCCACTAACACCAACGGCAGTCCCAACTAAACCGCCGGCGGCAGAAACTATTATTGCTTCGATGATGAACTGTAGCAAAATATCTTGCTCTGTTGCACCGATCGCTTTTCTTAATCCGATTTCTTGGGTGCGTTCGGTGACGGAGACTAACATAATATTCATGATGCCAATGCCGCCGACAAACAAGGATATGGCGGCGATCGCTGCTAGCATAATTGTCAATGCACCCGTAATTTGACCTACAGTTTGCAAAGCATCTTTCTGGGTACGAAGCGTAAAGTCATCTTCACCATTGATTTTGTGGCGTAGACGCAGCAAATTAGTAATTTGAAACTCTGCTGCATCGACGCTATCAGAATCACGAGCGGCAGCGACGAGGTAATCTAAGGCGATACCATAGGGAGAATTCTTTCCCACAAGGCGGTTTGCTGAGGTTGTAATCGGTATTAAGGCAGCTTCATCGTAATCTGCTCCCACGCTGGAACCTTTGGCTGTTAATGTCCCAATCACTTGAAAGCTAGTATTACCAATTCGCAATTGCTGACCGATAGCGTTACTATTACCGAATAGTTTTTCTGCTAAGTTTGCACCTAATACAACAACTTGGTTGCTTCGCTTGATGTCTACTTCACTAAAAAACCTGCCTTTATCAGTTTCAAAATCGCGCACCGGTAGAAAGCTGGGAGTTGTGCCAATGATGTTGACATCAGTGTTTCTATTCCGGTAAGTAATTACTTGTCTTGTATTTAACTCTGGTGCAACTCCTATTACTGTTGGCACTTGAGAAGCAATTGCATCGGCATCTTGCAACACTAAAGTTTTTGGTACTTCAAAGGAAATGCGTTGAGTTTCTCGATTTCCGGGAATTACAAACAGCACATTTGGCCCTAGTGATTCCAACTGTTTATTAACAAACTTTTGTCCACCTTCGCCAATGCCAATCATGGCAATCACTGAGGCGTTGCCAATAACTATACCCAACATGGTGAGGGCGCTACGCAGCTTATTTGATAGCAAGGTTTTCCCTGCCATTTGGACGCTTTCTAAGAAATTCATGCCAATTTTAGATTTTAGATTAAAAGTTTCTATTAAAAGTTGACTGTTAGCTGTTGAGTTAGAAGTTAAGAGTTATTCTTCCTATCTCCCCATCTCCACACTCCCCAATTTTGAAATTATTTATTCTGCTGTTCTTTGGCCTTTTCGATTTTGTAATCTTTAGGTGGATTGATAAATATGCGATCGCCTTCTTTAACTCCCTCTAAAATCTGAGTTTGGTCTTTGATTTGCGCCCCAACTGTGACTTCGCGGAATTGGGGTTTATTATCTGCATCTGGTACAAGTACGCCAGTTCTACCTTTTTCGGTGACGATTGATACTGTTGGTAATACTAAGGCATTATTAACGCGATCGCCCAAAAAAGTCAGATCTACATTTAACCCAGAACGCAGTTTATCTGTGCCAGTATCCAATGCAACTCGCACTTGGAAGGATGTCACACCTTGTTCTATCACTGCTTCTGGAGCAATCAGGCGTACATGACCTTTAAAAACTCGATCTGGATAAGCATCAGCGACAATTTCTACCTGCTGTCCCGGTTTGATTCTGCCAAGATCGGCTTCCGGAACTTGAGCTAATATTTCTAAACCGCGTGCTACGGCGACAATTGAACTGGAAGTTGCCGATGCACTAGTAGAAGCAGAAGTTGTGGGTGTGACAAAAGCGCCAGGATCGGCATACTTTTGGGTGACAATTCCCGAAAGGGGAGCGCGAATAATTGTATCTTCCAACTGTACTTGCACACCCTTCAACTGAGCTTGGGCAGCTGCGACAGCTGCTTGGCGTGCGGCTATTTCTTCACTACGGGTACCATCTTCCAACAGTACCAATGCTGCGCGTGCTTCATTGACAGCTGCTTGACGCCCAGCAATTTCTTCACTACGACTGCCACTTTGCACTAAGGAAAATCGTTTTTTTGCTTCTTCTAAACTGGCTGTTGCACTTTTGTCTTCGCTGATGGCTTGATCGAGTAATTGTTTGTTTTCAGCGCCCTGTTGATAAAGATATTGATAACGTTTGACTTGTTGAGCAGTATAATTCACCTTTGCTTGAGCTGCGTCCACTTGGGCTTGAGCTTGGGCAATTTCTTGGGGACGATTACCTGTACGAGCCTGGGTTAGCTGGGCTTGAGCTTGGGCTAATCGTGCCTTAGCTTGGGTAATTTCTTGAGGACGACTACCAGCAAGGGCTTCGGCTAACTGTGCTTGACTTTGGGCTAAGTTAGCAAGATACTGGCTCCTTTGTGCTTCAATGCTGGCACTATCCATGCGGGCGAGAATTTGTCCTTTTTGAATGCGATCGCCTTGTTGGACATACAATTGCGACAGCACACCAGGATTCTTGGGACTAATATTCACGCTCTGCACTGGTACGACTTTCCCACTCGCCGTAATCCGTAATGTAACATTTTGTGCTGCAACTGGAACAGTTAAGCGATCGATGTCTTGTTTGTTTGTGCCTTGATTTATCAGAGTATAGTTTGCGACTGTACCAACAACTAAAGCTCCCCCTGCCATCAGCCCAATCAGCCAGCGTAATGGATACTTTACTTTGCCAATAACTGGAATTTCTATGTGCGTAGCCATATTATAGAAGCCTGTAAATATTTTTATATAAGAGTAGCCTTTAGTTAGAGGATAAGTAGAGAATACGGAGTTTTCCTTTTGGGATTAAATCTTTATTTCACAGTTAGGGGCATAATTAGCTTCATAATGTCTTAATCTTACTTCATACTAGGCATTAGTATGTCTGTATGCCTTCACCTAAATGGGTGACTTTACCGATTGATATCGCTGTAGTCACAGCCTTTAGGACATAATGACAAGCATGAATGTTAGCAACAGTAATAGTTTTACCTTCTGCCTCCTACCTCCTGCTATATGCTGTAGCGAATTAAAAATCCTAACAATGAATGAGGTAAAAAGTGTATTACAGGCAAATGAATAAAGTTAAATTAGTGTCAGCCCAGGAAGGTTTGTGTTTACCAAAATTGTAGTTTTGGCATTCGTGCGGAAACTAGGATAAATCTATTTGATAAAAGGAAAAAGGTCAAACTCTTGACGAATTTCTAATAGCGAACGGTCTAACATTGGTTCTAAGTTAAGAAATGGGAGGAAAGTTTTATGGTTACGAGTTTTAAGCCACATTGAAATAAACTCTGGCACTAATCGTAATGATTGAGAAAATATGGAACTGTACAAGCGAATCACACCATAATGCTTGAGCAAGTCTTCATACATCACATTTACAGATGGATTCTGGCGCTCACGCAACCAATCTCTAAATTTAAAGTCACTTGTCCAAAATGTTAGCGGCAAAATCTTAAGTTCGTCGTACATATTTGTCTCACAGCCATAAATGACATGACTAATATCATGAGCAAGCAAAATTTTGGCAAAATCCTCTGGCTGAGTACTGGGATGAGTGAGATTCAAATTGCGGGCGTAGTATTCCTCTAATCCTTGACGTAAAGTTTGAGTACTATTTTTGTTGGTATATTGGGGTCGAGTTCGCAAAGACATAGGTCTGTCAATAATATTATCGATACTAATAGTATCGATAATATTAAACAGAAATGTCAATCATATTTATGGTTTGTTTGAGAGAAAAATTAAGATGAAGTTTTTGTTACATGAGTGAATCGGCTAAAAAGCGTCCTGGAAGACCCCGCAGTATTGAGTCTCATCAAGCAATTCTCCAAGCGACAATTGATTTATTGATAGAGGTTGGTTTTACTCACATGAGTATTGATGCGATCGCCGCCCGTGCTGGAGTAGGCAAATCCACAATTTATCGAAGATATAGTTCCAAAGAAGAGTTGATTGCAGACGCTATTGAAAGTCTCAGAGAAGAACTTGTGATACCTGATACAGGTAGTTTCTGGGGTGATATCGATTGTTTAATCGAGAGTGCCGCACAACTGACACTCAACCCTTTAGGAAAACAGACTGTTGCCATAATTATTAGTACTGCATTAACCAATCCTCAGTTCGCTCAAATGTATTGGCAGAAATATTTACAGCCTCGACGGCAAGCTTTTGCGATCGTGTTAGAACGTGGCAAACAGCGGGGAGAACTCCAAGCAGATGCCGATTCCGATTTATTCTTTGACACAATAAGCAGTATCATGCTTTATGCATCAGTCTTTCCACCTAATGCCGAATCATGGGGTACTTATGTTCGGCGTGTTCTAGATTTTCTATTTAGAGATAACATGCCTAATGGTCTGACCAATTCAGAATAATCTGAGAGAAAATTTATAAAGAAAATTTAAAGTAAACATATTGAAAGTTACTAAATATAACGATTAATGACAAATCTCACAGATAAAGACAATGGATGGTCGCAGTTAACTCATGGTGCACCGTTAGCAGTCATACTAGGAGTCGCGCTATATATTCTTTACCGACTATTATCGGTATTAGAACTTTTAGTGATTGCAGCATTGATTGCTTTGATTTTACGCACACTGTTACGATTGTTGCAAAAGTTTGTGAAATCGCAGAAGATAGCTGTTTTACTCTTAATTGGGTTAATTATCGGATTTTTTATAGTACTAATTACAGTAGTAGTTCCGAGTGTAACATCTGAGTCACAGAAATTACTAACCACATTACCAACCTACTTGAATAGATTGACAACAGAAGTTGAACAGCTACGGACGAGATTTACTTTTATTCCTGATATCTCTCAAGCTCTAATACAATTACGAAACTTAGCTAACCAGTTACTAAGGGGAGTACCAGTTTTCTTGAGTGAAGCTTTCGGCTTCACCTTGGAATTTGCCGCGACGTTAATTTTAGCGCTTTACATGGCTTACGATCCAAATTCATTAGTGAATGGAATTTTAAGATTAGTACCAAGGCGACATCACCAACAGTTTCAACGAATCCTTAAGGCTTGCAAAATAAGATTGCGGGGTTGGATTTTTGGCACAGGGATAGCAATGATATTTCTGGGTGTTGGAGTAACGTTTGGACTTTTAATTTTAGGGATTCCTTCTGCCCTGCCATTCGGGATTATTGCAGGTTTATTTGAAATCATTCCTTACGTTGGTTCGATTATTGGAACTTTTTTACCAGCATTAGTAGCGCTAAGTATTTCACCAATCAAGCTAGCATTTGTGCTGTTACTATTTTTAGCAATGAATCAAATAGATGCACACATTGTCCAGCCTTTGGTGATGGGTAAGCAAGTTAATATTCATCCGGTGATGGTAATTGTGGCATTTCTGGTAATGGGTAAGTTATTCGGATTTATTGGTATATTGCTTGCAGTGCCAGCAGCAGCAGTGTTCGTTACGCTCATTGATGAGTTTACACTTGAAAAACCTGCTTTAGAGAAAGTAGCAATCGAAAGTAAAACAGATGTCCAATCGAACGACTAAATAAGCAATTCTTCAACACTTATGTATTTTTTTGTAACTCAGCAACTTGAAACCTGCTGTAAAAAATCGTCGCTAAGATTAGAATTTATAAATTAATATTATTAGACAATATTGATTTAGGTAGCATTCCATGCACGCCTTTTTGGGGACTGTTCACAACTTGAGTAATGTGAAAATTCACAGCTAAACTACACAATACATAAGCATCTTCTGGCGACAAATTTGTGAAGCGTTCCAGAAAATCAATCATATTTTTTAAAGCTAGTTCTAAGGCTTCATCTAAGGTTTGAGCAAAACCCATTGTGATGATATCAGTTGGAGTTTCGGCAATTGGTGTTGTCAGTTGTAAATCTTTGCGAAGTTTGAGCGTAATTCTACCGTTCATTGAAGTTTCAATGGCGGTAACATTGACTTCTCCATCTCCCTGTGCAGAATGCCCATCACCAATAGAAAATAACGCACCTGGGACAAAAATCGGCAAAAATAAACGAGAACCTGCTTGGAGTTCGCGGTTGTCGATATTACCGCCGTAACAACCTGGTGGGACGGAAGTTCGAGAGGTTTCTGGGGTAGCAACACCAAGAATTCCAAAAAACGGTTTCAGGGAAATTTTGATCCCAGCACCGCGTGGAAATTCTGCAATATTGTTTGCTAAATCCAGAGGAATGAATCTTAAAGCGGGTTGAGGAAACTGATGTGGTAAAGCTCCCCAACCTGTACGAATTGCATTGAAGCCTACAGGTAAACGAGGTGCGATCGCCTCTAATTTTACTTCTAAAACATCCCCTGGTTGGGCATCCCGCACGTAAATTGGCCCTGTGAGCAAATGCGGCCCCCCAGCAATTTTGCGTTCTGGTAAAAGATTTTGGCAAATGTCGAGAAATTCTGGAGTGAGAAACTCTGGTGGTGCTTTGTCATAAACGTAGTAACCAGTATAAGTTTCTACGTCAACTGTATCACCAGAATCAATAGTGAGTGCTGGGTCTAATGAATCGGAGAAACCACCCAGATGTACGCTTTCCTTGGTAGCTTTTAAAATATAGTGAGCCATCGCTCTGTTCTAAATATTATTTATCAAAATCTCGATCCCAAATGAATTGGCTGTAAGGGCGTACAGCCGTATGCCCCTACGTGTGTATCTGTAACAGATATTTCCTCAAATGGTTTTACTTTTGCCTTCTTCTACTACGGTTGTTGGCGTATTCTTTGCCACACAGTAAAGGCTAAAAGAATTATAATACTACTGGCGGTAGTCAACATTACAGCCAAACTCATACCTTGTATTCTCATGGCTAGCAAGTTGCAAACCAAGGTAATTCCCCACAATGTAAAGGCAGCGTGGCGCTGGGAGAGTCCCCAAGCCAGCAAGCGATGGTGGAGGTGGTCTTTGCCAGGAGTACTCAGAGGGTTATTTCCTGCTAATAGTCGTCGCACAAATACTTGAGTAGTATCTAATACTGGTAACAACAGAAATAAAACTGTGGGTACGAGGGCATAAATTGTGTTTTGTTGCAGTCTGCCTAAAATACTAGTTGCTGCTAAGACATAGCCGAAAAAGTATGCTCCAGCATCACCCATAATAATCCGTGACGGATGGAAGTTATGGCGCAAAAAGCCCAGTGCCGCACCCCCTAAGGCTGCTAACACCAATATTGCGGCTGCACGGTTATTAAATTGGGCTGCAACCCCTAACAAACTCATGGCGGTAATAAAGCTGATTCCTCCCGCCAAACCATCCATACCATCCATCAAGTTGATGGCATTGGTAATCCCTACTACCCATAGCACCGTCAGGCACAAGGACAGCAGCGAGTCGATAGGAGTACCAAATAAGACTTTGACACTGATACCGTTAGCTACCAATAATAGTGCTGTGACAATTTGTGCCCACAAACGCACAGAGGGCGGTAAGCCAAACTGATCGTCGATAAAGCCCACAAGGACTAATATTGAACTCCCCAAGAGAATAGTTAGTACCTGAGCCAATACGTTTTGGAGTTCGATAGGTCGTAAAAGACTGGCTAATACCAGCGCGGCAATTACGCCTGCGTAGATAGCTAGCCCCCCTGCATTGGGTAAAGGTTCTCGGTTGAGTCGCCGTGCATTGGGTTGGTCAGCCCAACCTACGCGCAAGGCGAATTTACGTACTGTCGGAATTAAACGCCAAGTTACCAGCCAAGCTAAGAGGAAGGTAAATACTACTGCCAACCAGCCGGTGCCGCTAGGTTCGGCAATACCAAGGGACTTAAGGGAGTTGTCTAAGTTCATCTCCCAATTCAAGCATTACTGCCAGTATTTAGTATGAGCATCACCTGTATATTAATCAATTTTTTATTTCCATTTGTAACTTGACTTGCTGGAGAGATTAGCACTCTTGTCCTGTGAGTGCTAAATTGTCTAATGGAAGCGCTTGAGAAATAAAACATGGCGAAAATTATTGCATTTGACGAGGAATCGCGGCGAGCTCTAGAAAGGGGTGTTAACGCCCTTGCCGATGCCGTAAAAATCACCTTGGGACCCAAAGGTCGCAATGTCCTTTTAGAGAAAAAATTTGGCGCACCTCAAATTGTCAACGATGGTATCACTGTTGCCAAGGAAATTGAATTAGAAGATCCTTTGGAAAATACAGGTGCAAGACTCATCCAAGAAGTGGCCTCGAAAACTAAAGATGTTGCTGGGGACGGTACTACAACTGCTACAGTTCTGGCACAGGCTTTGATTCGCGAAGGTCTAAAGAACGTTGCCGCTGGTAGTAACCCTGTGAGCTTAAAGCGCGGGATCGACAAAACTATCGAAGCGCTGGTAGAAGAAATTGCCAAGATAGCTAAACCAGTAGAAGGAAGTGCGATCGCTCAGGTTGCCACTGTCTCTGCTGGTAACGACGAAGAAGTTGGTGATATGTTAGCCCAAGCAATGGAAAAAGTCACCAAAGATGGTGTCATTACCGTTGAAGAATCGAAATCCTTGACAACTGAATTAGAAGTTGTAGAAGGGATGCAAATCGATAGGGGTTATATTTCTCCCTACTTTGTCACCAACAACGAACGGCAAATTGTCGAATTTGAAAACGCTCGCATCTTGATTACTGATAAAAAAATTAGCAGCATTCAAGATTTAGTGCCGGTATTGGAAAAAGTCGCCCGTTCCGGTCAACCCTTGCTGATTGTTGCCGAAGATGTAGAAGGAGACGCCTTAGCAACTTTGGTAGTCAACAAAGCACGGGGTGTGCTTACCGTAGCTGCCATCAAAGCGCCTGGATTTGGCGATCGCCGCAAAGCTTTATTAGAAGATATTGCCATTCTTACCGATGGACAATTGATTTCTGAAGAAATCGGCTTGAGCCTAGATACCGCTTCTTTAGAGGCGCTGGGAACTGCTCGCAAAATCACTATCGATAAAGAAAACACCACAATTGTCGCTGGTAGCGATAATAAACCAGAGGTGCAAAAGCGAATTGGTCAAATTCGCAGGCAGTTAGAAGAAAGCGATTCCGACTACGATAAAGAAAAACTCCAAGAACGCATCGCTAAGCTAGCTGGTGGTGTGGCAGTGATTAAAGTAGGTGCGGCCACAGAAACCGAACTCAAAGACCGTAAACTACGGATTGAAGACGCCCTCAACGCCACTAAAGCTGCTGTGGAAGAAGGTATTGTTCCTGGTGGTGGAACGACCCTGATTCACTTAGCCAAGGCAATAGAAGCAATTAAAAACAGCCTTGACGAGGAAGAAAAAATTGGGGCTAATATTGTCGAGCGTGCATTGGAAGCTCCCTTGCGTCAAATAGCAGACAATGCTGGTGCAGAAGGTTCTGTAATTGTCTCTAGAGTCCGGGATGCCGAAATTAACATTGGTTACAACGCTGCTAGCGGAGAATTTGAAGACTTGATTGCTGTCGGTATTATCGACCCCGCCAAAGTCGTGCGCTCAGCTTTACAAAACGCTGGTTCGATTGCTGGCTTAGTCTTAACCACCGAAGCGATCGTTGTCGAAAAGCCTGAAAAGAAATCTGCTGCTGCTCCTGACATGGGCGGCATGGGCGGCATGGGCGGCATGGGCGGTATGGGTGGCATGGGCGGCATGGGCGGCATGTTCTAATCTCTGTTCGCCCACAGATGTAACAATTTGCAACCAAAGCTGCAAACCCGGATTTCTGGGAGTGTGGGAGGTGTGGGGAGTGTGGGGAGTGTGGGAAGTGTGGGAAGTGTGGGGGGAAAGATTTCTTCCCCATCTTCTCCATCCTCACACACCTGGTTTTCTTCCCTCTCCTGCCACACTTCCTTTTCCTCCCACACCGGACACACTCCTTGGATTTCTCACAAGTGAGAAATCCAGGCAAAGGTCTCTGGCTTTGCTCCTGAATTTTTAGATAAATATTTTTTAAGCAGTTTGTCTTCTCAAGACAAACTGTTTTTTTATATCTACCATTGCTGATTTAGAAGCAATATGTTATCTGTATTGCTGGTAACTTCCTGAACATAAATAAATTTAATTATCAACGTTTTCAGTGGTTAGTCGTAAGTATAACTAATGACTAATAAAATGCTGATGACCAAATTAACCACGTAAATCAATTATGTAATTTAAAAATTACTGCCTTTTGATTAATTTTTGTAAAATTATATGTATGTCATTTACTATTTGTCTTTTGTTATTTATCAATGACAACTGACAAAGGGCAAAGTCACTAATCGGAGGTTTCTTGGGTAGACACCCGAAGGGCGGCTTCTCGTCAGACATCAGAACTTTGTAATAAATGACAAATTACTATTAGGTAATATTTCATGGCACGAAAACTGCGCCGCGCTCCGAAAGTAGTAAATAAGCCATTTGAAGAAGAGTTCTATCACCAACCAGGAACTCTGCCAGGAACGATTTTTATTGATGCAAATGCTCCAGCACCGATAATTTTCTTGATTGACTATAACCAAACCAATTTTATCCACGAACAAGTAGCAACTCCAGAAGAATGTAGTCCATATCTAGAGATGGAAACTGTTTCTTGGGTAGACGTACAAGGTTTAGGGTCTCAAGACATATTACAAAGATTGGGTCGAGTTTTTGATTTGCATCCTCTGGTTTTAGAAGATGTGGTCAATGTACCGGAGCGTCCGAAAACAGAGGATTATGAAGACCAATTACTTTTCATTGCTCGCATGGTAGTACCAAAGGAAAAAACATGTGGCTTTTACAGCGAACAAGTGAGTTTAATATTGAGTAAAAATTATTTGCTTACAGTCCAAGAAGAACCAGAGCATGATTGCTTTGAACCAGTGCGATCGCGAATTGAAAAAGGTAAAGGCACCATCCGCTCTCAAAAAGCAGATTATTTAGCTTATGCTCTGTTAGATGCGATTATTGATGGCTATTTTCCAGTACTAGAACTTTATGGTGAGCGAATCGAAGAATTAGAAGAGGAAGTAATAGTTAAACCAACTCCGCAAACATTACAAAATATTTATCAAATTAGGCGAGAATTACTACAACTACGCCGAGCTGTCTGGCCGCAGCGAGATGCAATTAATTCCTTGATTCGAGATGGCAGTGATTTGATTAGTGAAGACGTGCGAATCTACCTGCGAGATTGTTATGACCATACCGTGCAAGTAATGGATATGGTAGAAACTTACCGAGAACTAGCATCTGGATTAATGGATGTCTATCTTTCAGCAGTGAGCAACAAAATGAATGAAATCATGAAAGTCTTAACAGTGGTTTCATCAATTTTTATTCCATTGACTTTTGTTGCCGGAATATATGGTATGAATTTCAATACCGAGAAATCACCATATAATATGCCTGAATTAAATTGGTATTGGGGCTATCCAATGTGTTGGGCACTGATGATAGCGATCGCCCTTGGTTTACTATTGTTTTTCTGGCAACGAGGCTGGCTACAAAATTCTTTCACAATTAAACGTGACTAAAGAATTGCACGTAAACAATGAGTTGAATAATTTTTTATTAACACCCGGAGTTATATTTTAAAATTATGAGGAGTAGCGACCAGAATTTAGTAGTTTTGACGATTTATATCATTGGTGTATCCTATGTTTTTAACCGGATGATTGAATCCATCGACGACCAAATTAAATTTGAGTTTAAAAAAGGATTTGTCGAGGAGCAGTTAAAAGAACAAAATCTCGATGACAAAATTGGAATTTCCTTTAGATTCAAATCTTCTTATCCAATTGATGATTTGAAAGAGTTATCCATTAGTATAGAAAATAAATCTGATAATATTGCCGTCTACGTTGACTGGGATAATAGCTCCTTGGTAGTCGAACATAGCAAACAATCGCGCCGAGTAATCCGCAAATCACCAGACTTAACCCGCGACTTAGCTGTACCCCAAAGTCCTAGCTTGATTGTTCCCAAGAAAACACTTTCTGAGACAGTGACAGCAGAAGATGTTTTTCAACGTGACCAAGCAACTGGAACCTACTCAGCGAAAAAACCACTGATTGATATCAATGGGCTGCAAAAAGGACAAAAAAAATTGTACAACGACTTTATAAATAGAAGAAAGGAGTTAGATTTCTCTCTACAATTAGTATTAAGAATATCTGAAGTGCGTATAGGTTTAGCTCCTGGGATTAACTTCCCTCCCATTAGCATTATTAATTGTCCTTTCACAGTCAGAAAATTACCTTGGACTTACGCCCTACCTTGGAATAAAAAGAAATAAGTAAAACGGTGTGGAAAAAAAACTATGTTAATAAAAATTAAATAGGCTTAAATCCTCTTCCCTCACGCCTGGTTGTTAAGCGTAGTCGAAAGACTGCCTCTTGCCTCCTGCCTTATTCCAACGATAAATATTCACGCCGACCTACTTAATAAGCTGCCCTTGCATCTAATGCAGCATATTTTTTCTTATTGGCTGCTGACGGTCAACTGTTAACCGTCATCCGTCAACGAACCTCACCTCAAGCCAACACACTATGCCATCCAAGATTACACTTGATTTAGGGAGAGAGTAGGCGCAGGCGGTTGCAGACTGGTCATAGTTACTGGTTTGAGGAAAGTCCGGACTCCCGAAAGACCAAACTTGCTGGATAACGTCCAGTGCGAGCGATCGTGAGGATAGTGCCACAGAAAGATACCGCCAATTAGTCATCAGTCATTAGTCATTAGTCATTAGTGAAATAACAAAGGACAAACGACAAAAGACAAAGGACAAATTTGGTAAGGGTGCAAAGGTGCGGTAAGAGCGCACCAGCAGCATCGAGAGGTGCTGGCTCGGTAAACCCCGGTTGGGAGCAAGGCCAGAGGAACTACGGTTGGTTTTTTACCAGTTCCGCTCAATAAGAGCCGCTAGAGGCGTCTGGTAACAGACGTCCCAGATAGATAACTGCCCTCGTAAGAGAACAGAACCCGGCTTATGTCCTGCTCTTTCCTTCAAAATGGAGTATCAAACTTTTTAGGTTTGTACTCCATTATTTTTAGTATCGATCTATTGAAATTAATAGAAAACAGTTACGCTGCGTTATGGCTTGAAACTCCAAAGACCAGAGTAACTAAAACTTGTTCTTAGTTACTTTAGAAGATACTGGAGTAACTCCAGAACATGCCGGAGTTACTAAAACTTGTTAATTGATAATTTAGCAATAAGGTATTTAGCTAAAAATTCTAGTTTACTTATCATTTAATATTTTATAATTAATAATTTATTTTTTTTTAAAATTTATTAGTTTTATTTATTAAAAACCCAGCGTTTGTAACTAAATATTACTATGTATAAACTGAGCTTAAGTTGTATTAACTCCAGCTTGTAATTGACTTATCAAAGAAGTAGTTTTTGTAACTTATTTTAATAAAATTAGTAAACTGATAGAGCATAGGAAGCTTTACTATGTTGCCGTGTTTGCAAAGTATAACAGTTGCTAAATAGCCAATAATACAAGGGATCTCCAAAAAATAAATTATCCAGTTTGAAATTGCTGACTGATGACTGTGAACAGTGAGTAGGAGAAGTTGGGGAAGCAAAGGTCTGTATCAGTCACCAGACCCTTTAAAGCAACATCAAGACAGACAAATATAGCTAGAGTAATTTTGAGTAAACTAATTAATAGCCTACTTGTGCCAGAATCATAATACATATACTACTTGTATTAATAGTGAATAGCCTAACACTACGATTAATTTGTACAAGATTTGTATGTTTTGAAAAAAACTAAGCTTAAACGTGTTTAATATCGTTAATATGTAGGCTAGCTGGCTTACTACGGACTCTTTCTTTATTCATGAATGAGCAATAACTAATCACTAATAACTCTTGACTAAGAACTGATGACCCTAGTTTATCCACGCCGTCAACGACAACTCGAAAACTTAGTCAAAAAATTTGGTTTGCCACCAGAAGCACCAATCAAATGGCAACTATTGGACTTAGCGCTGACTCATGCTACTGTTTCTGAGTCGGCAAATTATGAACAGCTAGAGTTTGTTGGCGATGCAGTGGTACGGTTAGTGTCAGCTGTAGTGTTGTGGGAAAATTACCCAGATTGTCCAGTAGGGGATTTTGCGGCAATTCGTTCAGTGTTAGTGAGCGATCGCATTCTGGCGCAATTAGCTAGAGAATATGGTTTGGAGCTATATTTACTAGTTGCTGGCAGTGCTACGGCTGATAAAGTTGGTCAAGAGTCACGACTAGCAGATGCTTTTGAAGCAGTTCTGGGTGCGCTTTATTTAAGCACTCAAAATTTAGAATTAATTCGCCCTTGGCTAGATCCTCACTTTCAAAAACTAGCGACAGAAATTCGCCTCGATCCAGCTAGACTTAATTACAAAGCTGCTCTCCAAGAATGGACACAGGCACAATTTAAGGTTTTACCAGAGTATCGAGTTGTAGAAGTTAATCAACCATACCGCAATCAAGAACGTTTCGTTGCTGAAGTCTGGCTACACGGAAACATGCTCGGACAAGGTAAGGGACGCTCGATTAAAACTGCCGAACAAGCCGCAGCCAAAGTAGCTTTTTTAGCAATTAATAATCAGTAAAAAACCTGAACCCAAAAGACTGTAATAAAACTAATAATTCAGTTGATTATCATTTGCCCTTTGTCATTTGTATAAAACTAATTACCAATGACAAATGACGAATACTTCTCTACGAGACGCACTGTTAGGTCGCTCAGTACAAGTGACAAAAGACAAATGACAAATAACAAATAACAAATGACAAACCAAATTAAAATCGCTGTCATCGGAGTTGGACGTTGGGGAGTGCATTTACTACGAAATTTTTTAGCACATCCTCAGGTAAGTGTTGTTGCTGTAGTAGACCCCCATCCAGAACGGTTAGCGGCGGTAAAACAGCAGTTCAATTTAGAAACAGATGTAGTCATAACAACTCAGTGGCAGGATTTAAAACAAGTGCCTGGACTAACAGCAGTGGCGATCGCAACTCCTGCTACCACGCACTATGCTTTAATTAAAGACGCTCTACAACAGGGATACCATGTTTTGGCAGAAAAACCGCTAACTCTCGACCCAGCAGAATGCCGGGAACTTTGCCAGTTAGCAGACCAGCATCATTTAATACTCATGGTTGACCACACTTATTTATTTCACCCAGCAGTCGAGCGAGGGCAAACTGTAGTTCAAGCAGGTAAATTAGGGGATCTCCGCTATGGCTACGCCACCCGCACCCATTTAGGGCCTGTGCGGCAAGATGTTGATGCGCTATGGGACTTAGCGATTCACGATATTGCTATCTTTAACACATGGCTGGGTCAATTACCTGTGAAAGTACAGGCAACGGGTACGGTGTGGCTACAGGCAGGTGGGGAGCAGAGGAGCAGGGGAGCAGAGGGGAACAAAAATACAAATTCTCCTCTGTCCCCCCGCCCCTCTGCCCCTGTGTCTCAAAGTTTGGCTGACCTAGTATGGCTAACACTGACATACCCAGATAACTTTCAAGCTTATATTCACTTGTGCTGGCTAAATCCCGACAAGCAACGACGGTTAGGGATTGTAGGCAGCCTTGGCAGCTTAATTTTTGATGAAATGTCGCAATTGTCACCTCTAACCCTATTACATGGGGAGTTTGAACAGCAGGGCAATCTATTTATTCCTGTAAATCAAAGCCAAGTGATGTTGGAATTAGAACCAGGGGAACCATTGGGGCGAGTTTGCGATCGCTTTGTTGTCTGTATTCTTAACAATACTTCCTCAGAGGTTTCGTCTGGCTGGGTTGGCGCACAGTTAGTAGAAATTCTTGCTGCTCTTTCACTATCTTTAAAGGAAGGCGGCAAACCTGTATTTCTCAATGATGGTTAACAGTCAAAATTAACAATTAAAAACTAAAAAAGAGTCCCACACATTAAGAAATTTGACTGGCTGAGAAACATTGTTTTTCTTCTTTCTTTTAAAAACTGACAAATAAAAAAATATCCCCCTATTTACAGTCATCAGTCCTCAGTCATCTTTTTGCTTTTATCTTTGAGATGTCCCATTTGCACAAACCCCTCCTTTTGGAAGACTTAGCAGGATAGTTTGATGAGGCGAAAGACTAATTTGATAAATTTTCTTCCCAGGTAGTTGTTGAAGGTTCGAGGAGTTCTTTTTGTCTACCCCTGCTTTCTCTGATTTGTCGATCCCGACAACTAGACTTCTGCCAGACTCCTGTAGGCTAGGGTAAGGGCTTATCTTTACCCCCTCATTTGCAGATGAGAATCCAAGATCCCCTACATTTTCTTCTTTCTTGGGAATTGATAACAGGGAGATATCAATCAAAGGTAAAGTAATCTTTACTGTCGTACCTTGATAAAGTCCTACACTCTCAAGAGAGATGCTACCTCCCATGAGTTCGATTAAGTTCCGTGAAATTGCTAATCCTAGTCCAGTACCTTCATATTGGCGTGTGGTTGCACCGTTCACCATCACAAAGGGACGAAATAGTTTGTGCTGTTGAGCCGGATCGATACCTATACCTGTATCTTTGATACTGACTATTACCTTAGCACCATTACTATATTCAATTTCTGTAGCAATGGTAATGCTTCCAGCGTCAGTGAACTTAGTAGCGTTACCAATAATATTAATTAGCACCTGCTTGAGTTTTGCAGCGTCTGCCTTAATTGGTATCGGTTTAGTATCTAACTCACATTTCAATTGCAAGCCTTTTTGTTGAACATTAACTGATTGTAAATTAATTACCTCTAGCAGTAATTGTCTGAGGTCAATTGGTGTTGTGACTACTGAGAGTTTACCTGCTTCAATTTTAGAAATATCGAGTAAATCATTAATAATTCCTAGCAAGTGAATTGCTGTTTCATCCGCACGCTTGAGAAATTCTACTTCTTCTTCTCGGTCATCACATAAGCCTTCTTCAACTAAGCGAATACAGTTAATAATAATATTCAATGGGTTTCTCAATTCATGGGAAGTCGTAGCCAAAAACTGACTTTTAACTTGGTTAGCACTTTTTGCTTCTTTCCAAGCCATTTCTAGTTCTTCTGACCCAGCTTTGAGTCGTTCTACCATTTGGTCTAGTGCTTGAGCTAGTTGATTGAATTCTCGGATTTTGAAGTTGCGAGGAACTGGTTGTGCAGCGTGGTGAGAGTGAATATTTAGAGCGTAGTCTCGCAATTCTTCTACAGGACTTGCCAAGTAAGGAGCTAAATATAAGGATGCTACTAAACTCGCACCAATTAAACCAACTGTTAAAACGATGAGGATAAGTTTAATTTCTTCTAAACCAAAAAGCGCATTATCAACAGTAGTAACAGCTAAAACAATCCATTTTTCTTGCTTTTGTTGGCTGAGTGGATTTGCGATCGCCGTATAGCCAGCTAGTAATTCTTGTCCTTGAAAAGATATATTTCTTGAATCATTTCGCCCAGCAATTGCATTTTTGATTATACTTTGGAGTTGGGAAGCATTTGGATGCTGCTTGATATTAGTTCCCACCCAATTTGTCAATGGATGCGCCAAAATTGTGCCATCTTCAGCAATCACTACCATAGCGCCTGTGAGCGATCCCGGACGATTTACCGTTTTTTGGTAGAGTGCCGACTGAATACTTAAACTGTAAGCTAAATTTCCTCGGCGATCGTAAACTGGCGCAGTTAAAACTAATTGCAGTAGATTTTGGTTGTTTCTTTTACCAGTCATTCCTGACTTTGATGGAAAGATTGCCTTAACATCAACTCCGTCACTAGGCAAAGGAAACCTTAATTCTCCAATTGCTCGTTCGCCACAATTACTAGCAATTATTTTTTGGTTGAGCAAATTTGTTAATTGGATGCATTCAATACTCGCTGGAAGTTCTTGCTTTAGCTGTCTGAGGATTTCATCTTCTTCGCTAGGCAAACGCGACGGAATTACTGTTGTTTTAGTGACATCCAGCAAATCAGCTTTCAACAGAGCGATCGCATCTGTTGTTTTCTCCCCTTTACTGATAGCGCTTTCTGTTAAATTTTGACGAGCAGTTGCTAATAGGCTAGAACGTGCTTTATTCAAAGCGACAATTTCACCTATCAGTAAAACTGGGACAAAGAGAAGCAATATTCTCGTTACTAAAATTCGACGAAAGGATGATTGACGGGAATTACTCATCGAGTGTCTCACTTTGCATCTGCAAACCATAAAAGCAAAGATATGCAACTTAGACCAGCTAAATGAGACATTTAGTTAAATTATCATAACTTGATGTTCAATGTTTAAAAATAACAAATTGTTATAGTAGAAAAAGAAACGTGGTATACCAAAACTCATATACGGTAGATATGAAAACGATTTGTGTTCCATATAGTTACAGTAGTGAAATTGTGAAACAGCAGCTTGCAAGCATGGATTTTTTAATATTTATACACTAACAAGCAAAACTATCAAACTAATCTCATGTTGCAACATCGTCCTCATACTACAGTTGTTTTAGCAATGAGTGTAGATGGCAAGATAGCAGATTTTAAGCGATCGCCTGCTCGGTTTGGTTCAAGGGCTGATAAAGCACACTTAGAAAAACAAATCGCTGCCTCAGATGCCGTTTTATTCGGTGCTGGTACTGTCGCCGCCTACGGAACCACACTTACCGTAACAGATCCAACTTTACTGCAACATCGAGCACAAGGGGTTAAGCCCCCTCAGCCAGTTCATATAGTGATTACACGTTCTGGAAACCTGAATCCGGAAATTAAGTTTTTTAAGCAACCAGTTAAACGTTGGTTACTTACGACAACAGCGGGAGCAGTTTCTTGGAACAGAGGCGAAAAGGGATTGCGCCACTCGCTTCAATTGGATAAAGGCCAACACGGTGCTGGCTTGCCAAAAGGGCAGCAGTTGGAACAACTGTTTGAACTAGAGGAAACTGTTGCTTCTCAAACCTCTGCACAGGAGTGTCCTCCAGAATTTGAGCAGATTATGGTTTTTGAAACATCAACGGGAGAAATTGACATCCTCGCAGCATTGAAGTATCTAGCCACTATACATATAACACGCTTGGTGGTTTTGGGTGGAGGTAAATTAGTAGCTTCCTTGCTGGAATTAGATTTAATCGATGAATTATGGTTGACTGTCTGTCCGCTGATTTTAGGTGGCAGTACCGCACCCACGCCTGTAGATGGTAAAGGATTTTTATCACATTTAGCTCCGAAATTGCAACTTTTAGAAGTTCATCAAGTTGAGCAAGAAGTGTTTTTGCATTATTGCCTGCAACAACAAGCTTTCTTAGATTAGGCTAAGTAAGGGACTGGGGATTAAGGCTTAGGGACTAGGGATAAGGGATTAGTTTTTTCATACTCAATACCCAGTCTCCAGTCCGCAGTCCCCAGTCCCCAATCCCCACTCGCTTAACAACCCACACAATGGTGGAACAACTCAAGCCCCGTTATTCTGTTGTTTGGACGGACAAAATCGCCGAAGTATCCAAAAATGCCTGGAATGCTTTGGCAATGCCACTCAAAACGCCTTTTTTAGAGTGGGAGTGGCTAAATAATCTCGAAACTTCCCAAAGTGTTACGGCTAAAACTGGTTGGTTGCCAAATCATTTGACATTGTGGCGAGATAGAACACTCATTGCTGCTGCCCCACTTTATCTAAAAGGACATAGTTCTGGTGAATTTGTTTTCGATCATCAATGGGCAGAATTAGCCGATCGCATTGGTATACGGTATTATCCTAAGCTACTAGGAATGACACCGTTTACCCCCGCTGAAGGTTATCGATTTTTAATTGCTCCAGGAGAAGATGAGAATGAAATTACAGCAATAATGGTGCATGAAATTGACACTTTCTGTGCTAAAAATCGAATTTCTGGCTGTCATTTTCTTTTCGTCGATCCCCAATGGCGTCCTGTGTTAGAACAGCATGGCTTTACAAGTTGGCTGCACCACAGCTACATCTGGGAAAATTCTGGTTTTAAAACTTTTGATGACTACTTGCAAGTGTTTAACGCCAATCAGCGTCGCAACATCAAGCGGGAACGTAAAGCTGTGGAAAAGGCCGGTTTACGATTGCAGCCGTTAACTGGGAATGAAATTTCTCAGTCTAGCTTTCGTTTGATGTATCAGTTTTATGCTGATACCTGTGATAAATTTGGCTGGTGGGGTAGCAAGTATCTCACACAACGGTTTTTTGAGCAGCTACAGACTGATTATCGCCATCGAGTTTTATTATTTGCTGCATATAGCGAGCAAGATAATTCTCATGCTTTAGGAATGTCTTTTTGTTTGTTTAAAGCTGACAAACTCTATGGACGCTATTGGGGCAGTTTTCAAGAAATAGATTGCTTGCATTTTGATGCTTGCTATTATGCGCCGATTGAGTGGGCGATCGCTAACGGAATCCAAATTTTTGACCCTGGCGCTGGTGGACGCCACAAAAAACGGCGCGGTTTCCCAGCTATGCCTAATCACAGTCTGCACCGCTTTTACAATAATCGTTTAGGACAAATTATACGCCCCTATCTTAAAGAAGTAAATCAACTCCAACAGCAAGAGATTGAGGCAATTAATGCAGAGTTGCCATTTAGTAACCGATGAGATTCTTAAATAATTCAAAGTCCGTCTCAATGAACTTTGTATACCACCAAGTATGAAAGTAGGATTTTCTCTACTTTCTACTTACAACTTAGAGACTCAACAACGAATTACACTTGAGATAGAGTGTAAAAACTCTTAAGAAAAAAATTTGCTTTTGATAATGCTTACCGATTTAATGGTTAAAGATTTAGCAGTAATTGACGAGCAACTTTCTCGGCGTCATATTGACCTCGATCCTGGTGGATATTTCATTATTTATTTGGATAGGGACGCAGGGTTAATTTATGCCAAGCATTTTACAAATGTGATTGATGAGCGTGGTTTAGCAGTCGATCCAGAAACGGGAAAAGTAATTCCCGCACGAGAAAAGGTAGAACGAACTCATACCACAGTTTTTAATGGCAGAACAGCGAAAGAACTTTGCGTGAAAATCTTTGAGGAAACTCAACCCCCTCCTGTTACTCAATTAAATCATGCAGCTTATTTAGGTCGAGAATTTGTCCGGGCTGAAGTGGCTTTAGTTACAGAACAAGAGTATATTCAAGATTAAAGTATAAACTGAGGAGTTAAAAGTTAAGAGTGAGGAGTCAAAAATCCTAACTCCTAACTCAAAACTCCTAACTCTCGCACTACCCATTAGATGATGGCTGATTTATTAGATAAATGTAATAAGTCGCCATTGGAATAATGGTGGCGGCAATTAACAATCCTATTACCCAAGCAGTAGCGCTACCTTGGTCAGTTTCCTCTGCTTTCTTGAAGGTACCTTCTACCTGCACATTATCAGCTACTTCGGGCGGGCCGGGATCGGGCTTGCCTGAAAGGACTGCTACGAGGCGATCGCTAGTATCTGTAAACGCTTGGTTGTATTTATTACCTTTTCTTAAGGGTACACTCAAGGTGTCATTAGCTACACTCTCGGCAATAGAGTCTGTGAGCAAAGACTTAACCCGATCCCCAGTGATAATGGCGGTGCCGTTAGTGGCTGTGTCAAGAACTAATAAAGTTTGATTAGCTTGGGCTTGTTTCGTTGGAAACCATTTTTCAAACAGTTCTTTAGTAAAACTTTCCGGTGTTTCCCCGTAATCAAAATGGCGAATAGTAACGATTCTGACTTCATTTCCAGTTTGCTTTGCCAAATCCTCGAAAGCGCTGGTAATCTTACCTTCATTCACACGACTGATCACGTCACCTTGATCTAAAACCCAGGTGTCATTCCCTGATGTGAGGTTAGGTATTTGATACACACCCGTGGCTAAAGCAGGTGCGGTAAACAGTAAAGCTGCTAAAGTAACCGTCACCAATGGTAAAATTAACCGGATAAAATCTTTTGGATTGCTAAATACTTGTTTGAGGAGATGTTTCATCGTATTAACTCTCAGACGGGTTTGCACCAAAAATACTATAGAACTACTGTAAAAATCACCTAGTTCCGAGTTTTGTCCAATAACGAAGCTTCTGCTACTGCCAGCAGATATATATTTTACAGGATTTTTTATTGCACAAATTTGTTTTGCAGAGGACTAGAAGCATCAAACTTGAGGCTAACCCACCGATTACTTACAAGAAATACCGCCCTTTCGGGAATTAACCCAAATGCTGAGGGCGGAATTTGCAAACCATCTAGAAATGATATCGTATTATGGATATTTTTGGTATAATCAACGTTATTTTTTTCATATCTGCAAGTAGTAGCTGCTACACCGATTGAAGGGTGATATCTGCATTTTTTATTTTTGACTAGAAAAAGAATTTGGCATTGCTGTATGGAAATTATCAATTTAGTTGCAAGCAAAAAAAGGCAAGGCAACGCCCAGAACACAGTCTTTCCACGCAGTTCTGACAATGGCAAGAACTCCTGCAACGGACTGGCTCCCCATGAGCGAGTGCCATCACGAAGACAAGGCAGGCACTAACACAGAGACTTGTATACGCCGCCGAAGGCGGTTTTCGGAGGGTAGCAACTGGCGTGTAAAGAAAAATCTGTAATAATTATCCTGCATTTATGCAATGCCAATTAAAGAAGTGTAATTTTTGCATTTCACATTTTAATTCGGCAATGCCAATAATTTTTCGAGAAATTGTTTAAGTTAAATTTATATCAATATAAATACATGACCATAATTTTAACTAACGATGACGGCATAGACGCCCCTGGTATCCGAGCGCTGGTCAAAGCTGTAGGCAAAAATGCTATTGTTGCAGCTCCTGCTGAGCATCAGTCCGGCTGTGGACATCAAGTCACCACCACTCGTGCTATCAAACTCCAGCGACGTTCTGAAACTGAATATGCGATCGCTGGCACTCCCGCTGATTGTGTAAGAATTGCCTTAACACAAATTACTGCGGATGTCAAATACGTACTTTCAGGTATCAATGCTGGGGGTAACTTGGGAGTTGATACCTACATTTCTGGTACAGTTGCAGCTGTGCGAGAAGCTGCAATGCACGGTATTCCTGGAATTGCTATTTCCCACTATCGCAAAGCCAAGCAAAATTTCGATTGGGATTTAGCCGCAAAATTGACAACTGAAGTTTTAGCGGACTTACTCAAGCGTCCTTTGGAACCAGGAAGCTTCTGGAATGTAAACTTGCCACATCAGCAACCAGGAGAACGAGATCCTGAGGTGGTGTTTTGCCAACCGTGTATCAAACCTTTACCCGTCAATTATCGGATTGAGGGTAATGATTTTTATTATGTTGGGGAATATAGTAAACGCGATCGCACTCCTGGTAGCGATGTAGATGTGTGTTTTTCTGGTAATATTGCTGTAACTAAATTAAGAGTTTGACACAAAGCAAAAGCAGTCACAAGGTAAAAGAAAGATTAAGTTGATAGTTCTTTTTACTTTTTAATCACCCGCTCCTTGAATTAAGCCCATAAATCTATCTAGAGTTTGTGTCAAGTCGTTAAGTTTTTGCAGTGAATTATGCTGAGATTCGGCAAGAGTTTGTACTGCATCACATAAAGCAACAATTTGATAGCCTTGTTGCTGCACCTGCTGTCCCTGTACTTCGAGTTGTGTGCTGACAGTCTCCAATCTTTCCGCAAGACGTTCAATTGCCTCAGTAGTTAAAAGTACAGCTTCCCCAATTTGTTCGACAATAGATTCCAAGCGATTTATTTTTACTTCAACTCCGGTTGAAATCATTTCTTTACCACCCTAATTTTGAGAGAGCATCTTAGTAAAATTCCTAATTTAAATTGAAATAATTAATTTCAGTACCAACATTAGATAATACTGTTATTCCGATAATATGTGTGATTTTGTTGCTTGATGCATCTACCCTATGTTGTGTTTAGGTACTTAATGAATTACATTTTTTAATCAATCTTCTAAATTAGATATTTAAAATAGTTAATTATATATAAAAATACTTCTTTAAAAAATATTTTAATCAATCTGGTTATATTCTCCTGAGAGATTTTACTAAATTTAAGTAAGTATATAGTTAAAATGGATACTTTTAATTAAACTAAGTATATAGTTTCATTAAGTCCAAGTAATTATACACTTGTTATTTAACGTTTCGTCCAACAATTTATCAAAGACAATAAATCAGGATTTATTTAAGTACTAATTATCAATTTTGAGAATTGCAATTTACCTTTTATCTTTCAGTACAACTGAAGAGGATTTTGGTAAGACTATTAATTTTATTACTTTTATTAATGGCGATCGCTATTGCTCGCAAAATTAATCAGTCTAAATTTTCTTTACTCAAAACGCTATGCAGTTGAAGGATAACTATATATGTATTTGCAAATAATTCTTAATTACTTGTACTCATTGAAGAAATAAGTGATAGGGATACACACGTTAGCTGTGCATCCCTACGAATAACTGTATTTTATTGAGGGAAATCTCAGAAATAAATTATCCCATTTGAAGTTGATGGCTGATGACCGATGAGAACCAGTTGCTACCCTATGATTTGGCGTTAGCGGTACAACTCAGGGAACCCCACAGCAGACTGGCTCCTGTTGACTGCGAACAGTGGGATATTATTTTATTTGTCACTGCCTAAAGTAAAATATTCGACTGTCTAAATCGAATTGCTCAAAAACACGATGGCGATCGCACACAAAGACAAGCCAGCAATACTGATTTTCCAGGGTAAAATTCGATTGGTTTCACCTATCCCCATTGCATTACCAATTTGTCTAACACTTATGGCAACTGCAAGCTGAGTTAATATCATACTTAGTATATACATAATTAATGGTATTACTTGTATTTCAACTATCGATTGTCCGTGAGTGTAACCTTGAAATAAACCAACACTAACACTCGCTAAAGCAACTACTATAAAGTTTGCTTGATTTGGCATTATCAACATTATGCTTAAGACGATAGTAGAAATTGCCAACGCTATTTCTGTGCCTGGTAAATTTAGCTGGAATAAATGAATTACAATACCCAAAACTGCTGCTAAGACAAAACATCCAACTATCAAAGCGCCACGAGCAAATATAGCTGATAGTAAGCCAATAGTAATAATACCAACTAAACATTTTGAGCTAATGACTGGATCTGCTACTCCCCAGAGAAAACCTTCCCAAGAATTAGAGATGGCGCGAATGGCTGGTGTTCCACTCCACGAACTGAGCAAGCTAATTAAAATTAAAGCTGCGATCGCTCCAATATGGCGATCGACTACCTTAGAGATATAAAATTCTCGTGTAGCACGGAATGGTGATAATTTAGTTTTGAACATAGCTAGATAGTAAATTAGGTTTTTCGGTAATTTATACTACCCACCTAACCCAAAAAACTAACGTGATAATAACGATAAATCATCTGAACTTTATAAAGTTATGTAAAGTTTCAGTAGTGGTTACAGTATCTTGGATATGAATGTATTAATAATTACTAAAAGTGCATTTAAGAGGCGATCGCTAATCAATCATCTGCTAGATTTAAGTTGAGATAAACAATCGTGAAGAGTGCGGCTAAAGAACCTCAAGAAAACGCAGCCTCAAATTTGGGTGCTGAAAAAATTAAATGGTTTCGCCACCGTCTGTCTATATGGGAAACACAAAATTTACGCAATTTTCCTTGGCGGCAGACTTGCGATTCTTACGCAATTCTTGTTGCAGAACATTTGTTGCAAAAAACAGATGCAGTTACGGTTGTTCCTATCTACAATACATTTCTCTTTAAATATCCAACGCTTGAGCAACTAGTAAAAGCAAGCATTAATGAATTGAGCGAATTACTTGAGCCTTTGGGCCTTTTCTTCCGCGCTGAAAGATTACAAAAGTGTGCTCGCATCATTTTAGAGCAGTATGGAGGAAAAATCCCCAATTCAGAAAAGCAGTTGCTTGAATTACCTGGAATTGGTAAATATACAGCTCGTGCTATCTGTTCTCAAGCCTTCAATCAACCGCTAGCCGTACTCGATACTAACGTAGCTCGCATCCTCGAACGCTTCTTTGGCTTGCAAGGAGAAAGAGTGAAATCGCGCTGTAAAATTCTTTGGGGTGCAGCAGAAATAATTGCTCCCGATAAGAAAGTTGGTAAATGGAATTTAACCTTGCTAGATTTTGGAGCGATGGTTTGCAAGGCACAAAATCCTCTTTGTAATGATTGTCCTCTTTCAACCAAGTGCAATTATGCCCAAAGACAACCTCACTCAAAGTAAAAAAATATAAATTTTTTTATAACTCACTTCATCAAGGATATCAAAAAAGTTTTTTCTAGATTTTTATGACAATCTTATCAACCAAATTTTGAATTATTTGGGCATCTGTTTTACTTAAACTTTCTAACTCAATTCTGTTGTTTTTTTGTGGATTAGTAGAATTAGTACTATATATGCGACGGCTCAAACCTACGGGACTATTTTCGTAAAAAGTTGCATAAAAGACACATGCTGCGACATACGAGCCAATAGGACTAGGATGACTTCCATCAGAACTATAAAGATTTAATTTCGGATTTGCTTCTCGAACTTTTTGCCAAACAATTCCCACAGGTGCAACTTTAGCATTGAGTTTTTTAGCAATGCTCATGTATGAATTGGTCAATATCTCTTGCGTTTCTGGTTGATTTTGCTTTGCCCAAGTTAGGTAAAATACAGTTCGAGAATTAACTTGCTTAATCTCGGCATCAAACAGATTAGCGTACTCATACATTTCCTGGGGATCGGTAATGGGTAAAATACTCTGCTCTTGCAGTACTACGTAATCCCAGCGTTTAGCTTTTATCAGCTTGAGTGCTTCACCGCGTTTCCAGTGACTTTTTAGTGTAGCTCCACCCACTACAACCATTTCATTTTTAAGGGTTTTGGTTTCTTTTGCCGACTCAGCTAGTTGTTGTGTTAACCAAGGGAGGTCATTAAAATATGTATAGCTGTTGCCAATAAATAAAACTTTTATTGACTGTTCTTCGGCTACTTGCAGGGAAGTTGTTTCAACCTGTATCCCAAGCATTTTAAACAAAGCAATCATCAAAAATAAGAATAAACATACACATAGTAGTACTAAATGGGAAAGTGAAATCTTGCTACCCATGTTATTGACCGTTAACTGTTGAGTGTCAACTGTTAACAGTCAACAGCTACCACTAATTGATTCTGTATTCTCAATTATAAATTCTTATTTTTAATGTAGTAATTCCTCAACTTGATGCTGGCTCCACAAACTTCTGTAAAGACCCTGTTGTTGTACAAGTTCTAAATGATTTCCCATCTGAACGATTTCTCCTTTTTCCATAACAAAAATTCGGTCAGCAGCAGCAGCAGCAGATAATTGGTGAGTAATAAAAATTACTGTCTTCCGCTGTGTACCAGTGGAGAGATTTTTGAGAATTTGTGTAGCTGTTTGATTATCTACACTGGAGAGGGCATCATCTAAAATTAATACTGGTGCATCGACTAGCATAGCTCTAGCTAAGGCAGTGCGTTGGCGTTGACCGCCAGAAAGAGTAATGCCACGTTCGCCAACAATAGTTTCGTATTGCTGGGGAAAATTATGAATTTCTGTATCAATTTGGGCTAGTTTGGCTACAGATTCTACCTTTTCTTGTTCGCTAACTGGGTCACCGTAGCGGATATTATTTTTGATTGTGGTACTAAAGAGAAAACTATCTTGAGGAACGTAGGCGATCGCACTTCGTAAATCTGCCAAGGCTATCTTAGTAATATCTTGCCCATCTAAAAACAATTGTCCTGATTCAATATCCAACAAACGCGGCAAAGCATTGGCTAAAGTAGATTTGCCCGAACCAATTGCCCCAACAATTGCCACGGTTTCTCCGGGAACAATGGTAAAGTTAACATTTACTAGAGCTGGAGTAGTAGAACCAGGATAAGTGTGGCTGAGATTTTTAGCCGTCAGTTCTCCTTTAAGTTTATCCACTGTTAAATGTACTGCATCGGCTGTGTCTTGAATTTTCGGTGTAACACTGAGAATAGATTCAAGTCGGTCGATACTAACTTCACCTCGTTGGTAGGTGGTAATTGTGAACCCTAAAAGAGCAGTGGGGAAAACTAAACGCTCCACATAAATTAACAGTGCTAAAAAGTCACCAACTGCAAGCGTCCCGGAAGACATTCGCCCCGCGCCTAGCCAGATAATTACCAGCGAACTAACATTAGCTAGACCGCCAATTAACGGAAATAGCGTATTTCGACTTTTTGCCAGTTCCAAATTAGCAGCCAATAGCTGCTGATTTTTCTTGGCAAAAGCTCGGCGTTCGTTTGCTTCTTGGGCATAAATTTTAATTAAAGCAATACCACTGATATCTTCTTGGATGAGTTCGCTAATTTCAGACAGTTGCTCTTGAACTACTGCTTGTTGTTTGCGTAAGCGATCGCTAAACAAACTCACTAATAAGAACATAAAGGGGTACACTGCCAAAGAGGCTAGCGTCAGATCCACACTAATCGCTAGCATTACTGGCAGTGTCAAAGCATAGGCAAAAACTGTATTTGCCAAACTCAAGACAGCAAAACCCAACAACCGTCTGATATTGTCCACATCGCTGGTAGCCCGATTAATCAAATCACCAGCAGTATTACTGGCAAAATAAGACGGTTCCAGCCTGAGTAAGTGTTCAAAAATCCGTTGTTTGAGGTCAAATTCCACCTGACGCCCTACCCCAAATAGCCAAATGCGTGAAGCCATACGCATCAGCCACATTGCTGAACTGAGCAATACAATAATAACTACGTAATGTAGTATTTGATTCCAGGTGAAGGTTGCTGATAGTTTGTCAACACCATCCCGAATCAACCAAGGGATATAAACACCCAAGGCATTAACAGACAACAAAGCGAGAATGCCTAAAGACACTTCCCGCCAATGGGGTCGAAGGTAAGCACCAAGTTTAGCGAGTCTTCGAGATTTTGCCATTAAAGCAATTTTGCAACTTTATCATCCAAGATTAACTGCGACTCCCCCAAGGCAATTAATCCAGCCACTAGTACACTACAACAAAAGTCAATCAACCATTTAAAATTACCCAAAAGCTAATAAAGTCAGCTTTTTGACTTTTGAGAGCCACTTGACGGCAGTTGCTCATGGGGGAAACCCCAAGACCCTTTGGGTTGAGCAGTCCCCCAGAAGCTCGTTCCTCGCTACCGCTTGCGCTAACGACGGAAACCGTCAATCAGAGGGCTGCCTCACTGCAGTGGCTCCTTTTAATTTTTGACTTCTCAAAAACGTTACTAGAATGTGGATTGCGGCCTTTTGAGTATTTCTTTTTTACTTTCTTACCGCTGAACACGCAAGAACCTGTAAATTTCAATGAGATAACTTTCCCAAGTTCTCGTTGTCAGTTGCAGGGTTTCTGCATTAGGTACAAAGTCTTCAAGTCGTAAACCGCGTGTGCGAATATCTTGAAGATTTCCTTGCAATAAGTAAGGAGGCACTCTCAAATTATAAGAAAGAATGTTATCCCCCGTCACATCTGAAATGTTTGCTGTGGTGGTTTGTTGACTTAATGCCACTAGTGTGCCAGATGTTGGGACAGCAGTTGCTACATAGGTTTCACCTGTCATTGCTAAAGGTGCTCTATAAAGAAAATAGGCAACTGCTGGTGTACTTGCCAACAGCAAAATCATTAGTGCCCAACCCACTAAATATCCTCCTGGTTTGTCTATCCCACCTCCTTTGATCCTCTGAGCTGCAAAAATCATCATTAAAACAGAGGCTCCTAGAGGCTTGAGCGGAAAAGAGATCATCCTCCACAACGACGCCACAGCTGGTTCGCTGGGGTTGACAAACGATAGGGCTATGATTATCAACACAATGACTAAGATTAATCGCCCGACAAAACTTCCTGAAGGATAAAATCGCTGGAACAGAGAATATACGATAGTGCCAATCAACAGCCACAGCAGTATCCGGCTTAGCAATAGAAACATAGATTAACTCTCAAATTTTCTGGTGCGGTGAGCCAGTGCGGTGGTAAAGCAGTCCATTTGAAGCGGGGTTTTTGCGCCACTTGCTTGAAATCAGGCATTGCCTGCCAAGGTTATGGCTGCCCACAAGGAACTGCCAAAATGGTTTCCCGACGTAAATTAACCAGTGTATTCTTATGGAGACAGTCTGTTGAGCGGGAAATACCGAACAACTTAGTAGCTCCCTACGAGCAACTGGTGTCAACTGGCTAACCTGTAAGAGCTAGCCTAGAGGTTTCGGGAAATGGATTTATTTTATCGTCAAATAGTAATTGCACCGTTTGACTTAAAACACCTCAACCTCACACCGAAAGACTACCGTCGTAGTGATTTTAGTGCAATTTTTTGACACTGCGTCTATTATTTATAAATTTCCAGAAGAGTAATGTGGCACCAGTAAATTAAATTAATTGGGTAATTGTTAACTTAAAAGGAAAAACTATGTTGTCTGGAAAGCCTACTATCTTGGTCACAGGCGGAGCTGGATATATTGGCTCCCATACGGTACTTGCTCTCAAGCAAGCGGGTTATAACGTCATCATTCTTGATAATTTGGTATATGGGCATCGTGACTTAGTAGAAAAGGTTTTACAAGTAGAACTATTAGTAGGCGATACAAGCGATCGCCCTTTGCTCGATAACCTATTCAAAACCCACGATATTGCTGCTGTGATGCACTTTTCTGCCTATGCCTACGTGGGAGAATCCGTGACTGACCCAGCCAAATATTACCGCAATAACGTCCTTGGGACTCTGACTTTGTTGGAAGCCATGTTAACGGCTTCTGTTAATAAATTTGTCTTTTCTTCGACTTGTGCCACCTATGGTGTACCGGAATTCGTACCGATTCCAGAAACCCATCCCCAAAATCCGATTAATCCCTATGGTGCTACGAAGCTGATGGTAGAACGGATTCTTACTGATTTTGATGTGGCTTACGGTTTAAAATCAGTGCGTTTCCGCTATTTTAATGCTGCTGGTGCTAATCCCGATGGTTTGCTGGGCGAGGATCACAATCCAGAAACCCATTTGATTCCCTTGGTGTTGATGACAGCCTTAGGCAAACGAGAATCTATCTCAATTTTCGGCACAGATTATCCCACGCCTGATGGTACTTGTATTCGTGATTATATTCATGTAAATGACTTAGCAGATGCTCATATTTTAGGATTGGAATATTTATTAAAAGGTGGCGATAGCGAAGTTTTTAATTTAGGTAATGGTAGCGGCTTTTCTGTGAGAGAAGTGATTGCAGCAGCCGAGGCAGTGACAAAAGCTAGTATAAAAGTTGAAGAACGCGAACGCCGTCCTGGCGATCCCCCAATTCTCATTGGTACTAGCGAGCAAGCCAGAACAATCTTAGGCTGGCAACCTCAGTACCCATCCATCAAAGATATTGTCGCTCATGCGTGGCAGTGGCATCAACAGCGACATCATTCGACTTGATAGCATCAGCCGTGGCTAGATGTACAATTTGTTTTTGAAGCTCTTAAAACTATCCTTGAGATGTGGAAGGCTAAAGTAAGACAGCAAAAACACAATGCGATGAGTTTTGACTTTGTAAGCAGGTTACAAAAATGTGTCATTACAATAGTATTACTTCTTTCAAGAGCCGATTAATTTATGTACACCTTAAAAATTCGTAGAGTTGGAAACTCCTTAGGTGTAACACTACCCAAAGAAGCTCTCCAAAAACTGAGAATAAGAGAAGGGGACAACGTATTTGTCACAGAAACTCCCTCTGGTATTCACCTAACTGCCTGTAACCCTGATTTTGAAAAGGCGATGTCAGCTTACAGAAAAGTCAGTACTAAATATAGGAATGCACTTCATGAACTAGCAAAGTGAGGGAGCTTTTCTGGTTAGATGAAACAATTGTTAGAGCTATGCATGAAGACTAATTAGCACAGCATGGTGGTCTTACAGGTATAAGAGATAACAATTTGTTTTTAGCTTGTTTAGATAGACCTAAGAATTTGTTTGCTTATGGTGAGCCAACACCCACGATATTTGATTTAGCTGCTGCTTATGCCTATGGGTTTGCTAAAAATCATGCATTTGTAGATGGTAATAAACGGGTAGCTTTCGTAACGATGGCTACCTTTCTTGAATTAAATGGATATTCACTGAATATTTCAGAGATGGAAGTTGTCTTAATGATAGAACGACTTGCAACCGATAAAGAAACTCAAGAATCAATAGCCAAATGGCTGCAAAAAAATTCTCTTCAACATGATTAAAAATTATCTTGCTAGCTAAAAGCCCGAATTCCAGGGATGACAACTTCAACTACTAGCACAGAGGATGGTGTGGGAATGAAGGAGATAAGGAAGAAAAATTGCTCTGTTGTTTCTCCCCTCTCCCAATTTTCTACTCCCCACTCCCTCCTCTGATTCCTCGTAGTGCAACAAATAAGATAGCGAGAAATCCGAAGATTGGTAGAGCGATCGCCCAAAATGGTAAACTTCTATTTTCGTCCTCGGCTACATCACCATTGACATCTCGCAAGTTTCGTGTATTTTCTGTAGACCCTCCTGCCACTGTAACTTCAAATTTCAACTCGAAGGGTTTGAATCTTGCGCCAGAGGTTGGTCTACCATTCAATTGCAACTCATAAATTCCTGCTTTGGGAAAGACAACTTCTGCACCTGGGATACCTTGATAACGCTCAGCTGCCACAGATTTTAAGCTTGGTTCTAAAAGTGGTGGCTCTCCCTGTGCATAAGGTTCGGCATAAACAGCCAACCGACAATTACATTGTGCCAAGGGAATTACCTTTCCACCCCTGCGGGTAAGGGCAAACCAGGCCTGGCTGGGTTCTCCAGCACGGGGATTATCATTTGGTTCAATGTGGAGAGTACCACCGACATCTCCAGCTACTTCCACTTCATGAGCAGCAGCAGGGTACAAATTAGTTATTGATATAGTTAAGCAACTCAGGAATAATAAATACTTGATTGTTGCTTTGTTGAGGTAACGCCTCTGTTTTTGACTCGTTGGGACGGAGCCAGAAAATAAGAATGATTTACCGTGATTTTGTTGGGGGAACATAAAACTTTTCTAGGGCTAACTTTGACCAAAAAAAGCGCGATCGCACTAATAAAACACCGAGGGTAACAATTACCATCAGTACTGCCGCTAATTTATTTCCCCAAGTTGATTGTAAGGAACCCAAATAATGGGTACCAATCAACACAGCATGAATAGCACTCAAAAGCAAAGCTGGCACACCCAATAGATGAATCTGTCGCCAACGCTTGCCCAAAGATTTCTGCAATGATTCCCAACTCGTTAAAGCGGCGGGGGACATTAATATCAATGCTACAGCACCCGCAGCCATCCCCCACTGAAATTCTGGTGGCAGGAAAGAAAAAGCGGCAAAATTCCATTGCAATGAGTGTTCGAGCATGTGGAGGGTGTGAACCACAGATAGTACAAAAGCTCCTACACCCAAGGCGCGACGGTAACGCAGAGGTGACGCCCACAAGCCACTAATCGGACGGGCAATTAAAGCCAAAATTAAGCAGAGTAAAGCGGCGTGTCCGGTGTAATCTACCATCGTGTTCCCAGTCCGCAGCAAGGTGATGCCGCCAATGGCGAGGGTAACCCAACCACCTAATCGAAATAACTGACTGCGCCTGTCTTTACTCACCAAAGAGGTAGAGACGCCGACACCTAGCATCGTGGGTAGGGTTCCCAAGCCAAAAGCCAGCATAGTAGCCCCACCCATCCATAAATTGCCAGTTTGGGCGGCTTTAATTTGGGCAGCATACAAGAAACCACAAGGCATTAAACCCCAAGTCATTCCTAAAAGTAATGGCGTCCACCATTTCGTTTTTAAAGAAAGTTTGACCATTGCGGTGCTGAGGCGATCGTGTAAACTGCCCTTTAATAGGGGATGTAATACGGGAATGCGCGGCAGCAAATCGGGTTTTATTTGTCCTAACCCAAACCAAATCAGCATTACACCAGTTATAATTGCCATCCAGCGCCGGAAATCGCTGCCAACACCCGCTAGCTGTCCACCTTGCAGCAATACCGAACCCAGCGCCCCAATACCTGCACCGACTAGAGCATAGCTCAGCATTCGTCCCAGATTTAGCAGGATATGAAATTTTAATTGCTGTTGGTGAGTGTTCGACTTTTCTAAAGTTGATGTCCGTCCACGGGAAGCTGTGTGAGGAATTTTTGGCTGATGAGACAGGGAAAACGCCACTGTTAGGGGGCCACACATCCCAAAACAATGCCCAAAACTACCCAGGAACCCCAGAATTGCGATCGGCAATAAATCTACCATAAAAAAAGTCCTGAGTTCTGAGCCATCAATTTTGAGTATTGAAATAAAGATTTTAAAGAATTAAAAGAAGAAATTGTTTTTTCTTCCTCTTTGCTCAGTACTCAGTACTCAGCACTCCTCTAGTGGGGTACTGTAAGTGAAGTTGCGTTCTGTGTCAAAAGACAAGTTGTCAAACTTGATGTTTATTTTAGGGAATTAGTTCTTTTGCCCAAAAGCCGATAAAACAAATATATTTGTTTTATATAAAACTCAATATTCCCACGTAAAGAGTCTCAATGTATAATAAGTTTTTGCCAGAATAATCGCTACTAGATTTAGAACTAAAAATGAATTCACGCTCATTCTCTGGAGTAGTAGATGAGGCGCTTAAAGTATTTTTTTGTTACTCCCGCGAAGACGAACCGCTGCAGGATGAATTGGTAAGGCATCTCGCTCATCTTATCAATTTGCGTTCTATTACAATTTGGTACGATCGACTCATTGAGCCTGGATCAAACTGGCAAAATGAAATTGAAGATCGGTTGAGGACAGCAGATATTGTCTTACTACTGGTTAGCGCAGATTTTCTGGCCTCAAATTATTGTTATAATATTGAAATGTCGATCGCACTGGATCGACACAATCGCGGTGAAGTTTGTGTCATTCCTGTTATTCTTCGTCACTGCGATTGGAAATATCAGCCTCTTAGCAATCTTCAGGCTTTGCCGAAAAATGGTAAACCTGTTATCTGTAAGGATTGTTTAAAGGATGATTCTTTAACTGATGTAGCGAAAGGAATTAGACGGGTAGTTGAAGGTCTGCGTAATAAACGCAAACCCGTACTCCCTATACCTAATGAAAATCCTGTCCCTGTTATACCACCTTCCGAACCATCATGGTTAGATAAGATTACTAGAAGAGTCAAGATTCTGTTATTTCGCAGACGCTACCGTTTTGATCGGCAGGTAGGGTTAAAAATTATCAGTCTGTTAGTTATTCTCTTAATTGCTTCCCTTCTCAAATCAAAACTATTTCCCCCTGCTCCAATAGATAATCCACAACCTACCTTTCAGGTGGAAAATTTGATTAGCTTTGGGGAAAAATCTCTCCTTGCTCCTAGACAGGCTAAGCCTGCCACGAAATATGACTTTGATAAAAAATCAGGGATGCAAGAATTAGAAAAGGCTAAAGAATCAGGGGTGCAAGAATTAAAAAAAGAGCATTATCGGAAAGCATCTGAAATATTTAAGAAAATTCGAGAAGATGCTAAAAGTGTTGTAGAGAGATATCCTAATGATACTTCTGCTACAAACGTTGAAAAAGATGCGGCTCTAAAAGTTTTAAAAGATCCTGAAATTTTGATATTTGGTAATAACGCTCAAGCACAACTGAATCATATTAATCGACCAGAATCGACTCTTTACACAATTGCTGTTGCGGCTCCGATAAAAATATCTTCTGGTGCTGGAAGTCAAATTTTACTTGGAGTTGCTCAAGCACAAGATCAAGCTGTTAATCCACTAGAAGATTCAGAATTAGTAAATTTACAAGTATTAATTGCTGATGATGGCAACGAAGAATCTCAAGCTAAGAATATAGCAAATGAAATCGCCAAGAACCAAAAAGATGTTATTGCTGTTGTAGGACATTATGCTTCTAGTAGCACCTGTTCTGCTCTACCAAAATATACCGAAGGCAATCTTGTTGTGATTTCTCCAGGTAGCACTATGTTTAATATGCGCTCACAATGTGGAGATTCTAATAAAGTGTTTTTTCGCACCGTCTCTTCAACGAAAGTAGAAGCTGAGTCGCTGGTCAATTACTTGTTGCAAAAAAGTGGAAAAACCCATCATCTTAAAATTATTGTTTTTTACAACCCTAAAGAAAATTTCAGTCAATCTCTATTCGAGCAGTTTAAAGATACTTTAGAAAAAGATGACAAAGGACGTGTTATTAATAACTATTCATTATTAGCAGCGGACTATAGTTTAAGAAAAGATTTAAGAAAAATTAGAGAAGCTGATGCCTTAGCTGTTTTCCCTGATGGTCAAACAGTAGAGACGGATAGTCAAACACAAGAGAGCAAAAACCAAGTTGATAAATTTGATAGAGCAATTGGCGTGATTGAACGTACAGGTGCAAACAAGTTAATCTTGGGTGCAAATTCGCTTTATCTAATGGATACCTTAGATAATCTTAAAGATTTACAACTCAATAATCGGTTAATTATTGCTGTTGACTGGCATCATAAGGAGACTGGAGCGCAGGATTTTGCTGAGGAAGCAAATAAAAAATACTGGTATGGTGACGTAAACTATAGAACTGCTATGGCGTATGAAGCAACTAAAATATTGGTCAAAATATTACAGTCAGGAGCACGAAATGATCGCTCAAGCATAAAAGATTATTTATCTACATTTAATTCAGAAAGTAGTGTAGTTCGTGGCTTAGGAGTAAGTTTTGACGAAAATGGCGATCGCAATGAAAAAAACATTAGGGTTTTGGTTACTCCAATTAAACCGACTAATCTTGAGCAGAACAATAGTGAGCTTAAGTTTTGTATAGTTAATTCTTCTGATTGTTAGTGTAGTTAGAGTATAGTTTTCTTCTACAGATTGCTTTTGTTATTAAGCATAGCCTCTGCACTAGCTAAAAATTTTGCCTTTTAATAATAATTGGACTGACTGAGGATTTGCGCTACCCTAAATCTGGAAGCCAAGGATAAATGACATGAGAAAATGGATTTGGCTGATGCTGTTGGCGCTAATGGTAGTTGCAGTCTTGGGTAGCAGAGGTAGCACTTTTTTTGAACAGCGTCCCTCACCAACAATTGTTCAGAGCATTCCAGCAGAAACACCCGAACCACAGCCAAAGTTTCAGGAAGTTGACAGTACCTTACAAGTGTCTGCTGACATGCTGTTAACTCATATCCAAAATTTGAATTTTCAGCGCTACACGACAACAGAGCGATCGCGTACTCGCACATATATCACAAATGAACTAAAAAAATTCGGCTGGAAGCCCAAATTAGAAAAGTTCACCAACGGAGTGAATATTTTTGCCGAACGTGTAGGAACTAATAAAGCTGCTAAAGCTATTCTCGTAGGAGCGCATTACGATACCGTCGCTTTTTCTCCAGGTGCGGATGATAACGCCAGCGGTGTAGCCGTAATGCTGGAAGTTGCGCGGTTACTCGGTTCCCGTTCCACACCACGGACGTTACAGCTAGCTTTTTTTGACCAAGAAGAAGCCGGACTTTTAGGTAGTCAGGCTTTTGTGAGGAAAACAGCACGCCTAGAAAATTTGGGCGGGGCAGTTGTCATGGATATGGTAGCTTATGCTTGTTACACTGTTGGGTGTCAAAAATATCCTGCGGGATTGCCTGTTAACTCACCTAGCAATAAGGGTGATTTTTTAGTGGTAGTAGGTGATACTGAACATTTACCTTTACTGAATGCTTTTCAAAACTTAGAGAAGAATAAAGAAAAATCGAGTTTACCAGCAGTTCTAACACTACCGATTCCTCTCAAAGGTTTACTGACACCAGACACACTACGCAGTGACCATGCAGCGTTTTGGTATCAAGGTGTAGGTGCTGTACTGGTAACAGATACCGCAAATTTGCGTACTCCACACTATCATCAACCTAGTGATGTTCCAGCGACTATCGATCGCTCGTTTTTCACAGGAGCAGCACAGATTGTAGTTAATGCTACAACCACTTTATTAGAAAAAAACGAAGTTTTAGTAACTCAGCCAGCAACCTAATTCGTAATTATTAATTAATACATTTAGAGGTAGAGCAACTTTATATATTACAGTAATTTTCATTAATTCTAAATATAGGTATTGTATCAAACATTATTCATTAATTTGCTTTAGGTTCAGGAAAAGTTAATGTCCAATTGTTTTTATCATTGAGTTGAAAATACAAACCTTGGAGAATCAGCCGCACAGCCGTTCGAGTTCTAATAAACTTCCTCACTAAATAAGTTCCTGGCTGAGCAAAAACATCATCAAACTTTTTTTTATAACCAAATTGTCTTGAACAATAATTGCCAGCACCTTTGACTGTTAACACAAAAAATTTAGATTGTTTGTATTCATCAGGAATCATAAATATTCCGTATGATTTATGTTCGCCACGCCAAGGTTGAACAACAACTTTACTGGCTTGTATTTGAATTTTTGTAGTTTTTGATGCGAAAAAACTTTCAAAATTGCAAGCCGAATCATTCACAGGCCACCATAGTGTAATAATACTCAGTGAAAGCAGGAAAATAAAAATAAAAATCAGTAGGCGACGCATAAAAATAGGAAAAAGTATTAGTGCAATTGGTGCAATTTGAGGAGTAATGGTAGTGCAGCAATAGCAATAAGACTATACACCTGCAACAGATTAGTCATTAGTGATTAACAAACGACTAATCGCAAAAGACATTTGTTTAAACTTAGTTGAGAAACAATCAGTTTTTTGTGGCTGTTAACACCGATTTTTACTCAATTTTCTAGCTGTAATGAATTGTACAGTTGGTTATATTTATGATGCTTTTGATGGGCTTCGATCGCACCTGCATATATTTTTACCAGTTAAGGGCGATCGCTATCAAGTTTAAGAAAAAATTTATTTCTCTTGAACGTAAATTAATTGAGTAGTCAAATACACAAATATTGGTTATATTCCCGTAAGTATGATTTGGTGAAGATTCTTATGGCAAAAAGTTGGGTAAGTCTAAAAAAACTTGGCGGTTTCTTGTGCGCCATAGTACTGGCACAGTTCAGTACAAATAGTTGTGCAAAAGCTGCTGACACTGTTGTTGTCCGTTTTGGTCTATTTACAGAAGCTATCTCCCTTACTGAATTGCAAAAGGCTGCAAAAACTAGAAAATTACCTGGAAGTTTGCAGCCTTACGCTAAAGGATTATCTCAACAGCAACGTCAGTTATTTTTAGGGGCGTTAAATGTGAACCTACCAGTAAATGTTGTTACCGTTGATAAATTAATTAATACCCAGATTGGTACAAGTATTCTCAATAACTTTGCTACAGCCTTAGCCCGAAAGGACAAAGCTGGAGTACAAGCACTCCGAGCAGGATTGGTATTGGGTTCTACTACACCGAAAGGTCTTTCTATACTCAGTTTTATTGCCGCTTATCCGAGTAAACGCTTAGAAATTAATTTACCACAGGCTTTTAAGGTTGCAGGGAGTTTGAATACTGCTTTTTGGCGCACCCAACAATTTATGCTGGCGATCGCACCTCAACTTGACCTCTTAACACCACACCCTAGAACACCCCAGATTGCTTTTCCTTTCGATCCCTCTCAACCAGGAACAGCTCAAGTAAAAGTACTCAAGTTAGATCTGAATGACCAAAAGCACAATCGCAATATTCCAGTTGATGTTTACTGGTCAACTGCTGCAACTCCTGACAAACCTGTAATCGTCTTTTCTCATGGTTTCGGGTCAGTCCGCACAGACTTGCGCTATCTGGCAGAACATTTAGCATCTCACGGTTATGTGGTAGCAGCCTTAGAACATCCTGGTAGTAATGCGACCAATGTCGATTTAGCACTTCAAGGGAAAACCAGAGTTGTCAAACCTGAGGAATTTTTGCGTCGTCCTCAAGATATTAGTTTTGTTCTCGACGAATTAGAAAAGCTCAACCAAACAGCTAATAACCCCCTTGCTGGCAAACTTACAACTAGCAAGGCGATGGTTGTTGGCTATTCATTTGGTGGTGGTACAGCTTTAGCAATTGCTGGTGCCGAGTTACAACTAGAAAGTCTCAAACAGCGTTGCAAACAGAACTTGGCTATCTTGAGTTTGGGAGAAGGTATGCAGTGCATCGCTCAAGAACTGCCAGAAAATAGCTATCAATTACGGGATACTAGAATCAAAGGGGCGATCGCTCTTAACCCTACAACTTCTTTAATATTCGGCAAAACTGGGTTAACTAAGGTGCAAGTTCCTACTTTGGTCTTGACAAGTTCGGCAGATAAAACTACCCCAGCTTTAACCGAACAAATTATCGGATTTGACAAAATCCCATCCCCCAAATGGCTAGTTGGTGTAGTTGGAGGTACTCATCTAAGTGTGAAAGACCCCAGTACTACTATGGATCAAATAGGACAACCAAATACCCCGATTAGCGGCGGTGAAGTTGTCGGCGAACAAGCAGCTGATGTTCGTAAGTTAGTTAAAGCCTTAACTTTGGCGTTTGCAGCACAACTGACTCCAGAAGCAAAAAACTACGCTATCTTTCTGACATCAGATTATGCAAACTTTTCCTCAACCCCGGCATTTCCATTTCGCTTAATTACCCAGATTCCTCCTAACGCTATGGCTGTAGTAAAAGAATTTATTGAAAAATAAATAGGCAATAAGGAATAGACAATTAATATTTTTCCTATTCCTTATTTTTCATTCCGCTTATAGCTTTGAGGACGTGGTACTTTTAGTTTTGCCCAAGTATTGATATCGAACCAACGTATAAACTGTTGCATATTCGATATCTTACCCATGTTCTTATTTCACTATTCAAATATTACACCATAACTGGCAAACCCTTTCCCTGTTTTCAACTCTTGTTGTAGTACAGCGAGCGCTGCATCATCTATCTTCCGTATTGCACAAGAGTGCTTTCTTTATTTCTAATAAGCCAGATAACCCACCTGATTTATATTTCTGTAATCATCTAGTTACTGTTGAAGTATCTCTAGCCAAGCGTTTACCTATTTCCTGCTGTTCCTTTACCTGTCCACTTTTGAGCCATTACAACATAATAAGTTTTTCTTTCTGGCTTCCCAAGTAGGCTATTTGCAGACATTTTTTTAGTTCCTCTTCGCTCTCTGCAATTTCAATCTTAAACGGATGGCTCATAGGAATTGATAGTTATCAAGTTTGCTTCTCTCTATTCTATTTAGCTTCATATTAACTTGATATTACATACTATCAGTAATTGAAAATCTATACTAAATTTTTACAATAAAACTACGTAGTAATATTTTAACTTTATAATACTTTTGTTAAAAATATTATGAGATATATAAATACTAAAAAAGCAGGAGGACAAGGTTAAAAAATAGATATCTCAACTACAAGACTACAAATGATGCTCATAAAAAAGAAATAAATTCTTTAAGCCTGAAATATATTTTGAATATATTTTGTGTTATTTGTGCTGCTTTCAAGTAATAGAAGTATACAAAATATTAAAAAGTTTTTATATTTTTAAAAAGATAAATCAGCCATAAATACAACATAATTAAGGCTAATTTTTTAGATAAAAAATAATTTTAGGCATTAAATAGCATCGTTCAAATAATTTTGAATTAACAATTGAACAATTACTACTCTTAACTTAAGCTAATGCAACTATATACACCTGTTGAAATTGGACAACTTCAGGAAGGCGAAGACCTTCCCTACTTCATTCAAATTTTGGAGTGGGTCAAAAATTTTTTAGGAAGACCTCATCCTCATCTAGGAAGACCTGGTGTGGTTTGCCCTTTTGTACCTCACTCTCTTAAATCAAATAGCATTCGTCTAGCAGTTATTCATACAAAAGACTTGTATCCAGAACAAGTAGAAAATATTGTTAGACATTACCGAGATATCTTCCTTAATATGGAAGTCAAAGAGCAAGAATTAACAATCAGTAGAGCTTTTCTGCTAATATTTCCTGACATTCATGTAGACGAAGCTCCTGAATTAATAGATAGCGTTCAACAAAAACTTAAACCTTTGTTTGTCGAATCAGGATTAATGCTCGGAGAATTTCATAAACGTAATGAAAGTTCTGGTTTGCATAACCCGAACTTCCGTCCACTTCGTAGCCCTATTCCCTTGTTAGCTATTCGGTTTATGGTTGAAGCAGATCTCCCCTTTATGCAAAGTCCGAGCGATCCACACTTACGTATTAGGTATCTGGAAGCTTATTTAAAGCGTTTTGGTCATAAATTTACAGATGAGACAAGGTTTAAAAATGCTTATCAAGCATTAGCTTTAGCAAAAGAACAAGTAAAAGCAGAAAACTTAGTGCTTATTGAATAAATATTTATTAAAGTTTTAATCAGTGATAAGTTATCATTTAATAATATAATATTGATTGTTAAATTATAACTGATATAAGACTTGACTTTAATATTTGCAAAAGCGACTTACTTCTCTACATATCTTCTTTCTTGTTAAGAGTTTTGTGTTTCGTGTTCCCTATTTCCTCTGCAAAATTTGTGAAGAGTTCTAATGCGCCACTTCAAGCATTGCTGAATTCTGACTCGTGATTTTATTTAAGTAATTCGACGACCTTGACAGATGGTTGAATTAGGTATAGCAATATATCATTATCAACAGCGAGTAAATCGGCTTTACCGACTTTGAGACTGCTGCGATCGCCAAATAAGTGAATAGCTTTCGCCAGATTGCTACGGTACGTTACCAACACTTAAAGCACAGGGTTGGCAAACTAGGTTCCAACTATTCTGCACTTTGGAAGTTACCGCAGATATAATTTTGTGTTAAAATTGCATTCTAAAAATGACAACCTGGAGTTACTCAAGCCAAAATGAGATAGTAATTGGAGAATGAAGCTTGTTTAGGTTGGTTAAATGACCAAAAAAAAGTAAAACTTTATATACTTTCTCCAGGCGTATAAGTATAGGATAATTCTGTAACTTTGTCAGGGTAAAATGTTTTGCCTGGGTTTCTCTTTGATTTAACCGAAGTTTGGAAGTAAAAGCGACTGGGGATTAGGGATTTAGTAAGATGGCGAAAGAAATAGAGCGTAAATATTTAGCGATTGGAGATAGTTGGAGAGGATTAGCTGAAGGTAATGTCTATCGTCAGGGATACATTCCTACACAAGATAAAGCAACTGTACGTGTGCGTATAGTAGGAGAAAAAGGTTATTTGACAATTAAAGGCCCTACTATTCAATATTCAAGATTAGAGTTTGAGTATCCTATTCCTATTAAAGATGCTCAACAAATGCTTGAAACATTGTGCGAACGTCCATTTATTGAAAAAATCAGATATAAGATAGAGTGGGGTGGTTTGATTTGGGAAATAGATGAGTTTGAAGGTGTTAATAAAGGACTGATTTTAGCAGAAGTTGAACTCAGCGATGAAAATCAACAAATCGAACTACCAATCTGGATTGGACAAGAAGTTTCTCATGATTCCAGATATTTCAACAGCAATTTAGTAAAACACCCTTTTTCACAATGGTAATTATTGAAATATTGGCTAAATACTAAATTTGCAAGAAAGTTTCTGCTCTAATAGCATTGACAAAAATCTTTGCAACATATGAATCATATTATATTTGGGTGAATACTTGTCATTGCAAACCGAGTGAAGTAATCGCACACACCATGTAATTGTTTGGTTCCACTTTGTTGCACTCGCTTCGGACATATCACAACTGATTAGCCGAACATGATATCATCTGTAGGGACGTAAGCTATACGCCCCTACTTAATAAGTAGGTCAACATTGAAAAACGTAAGATAGAATCTTGGCGATTACTTCTCTACGAGACGCTGTGCGTAGCTTGCTTCTACGTTCGCGTAGCGTCCCGCAGGGAAGTGGTACGCTTGAGTGCGTTTTACTCGTAATTACATTTCACATTCAATTAGGTTGAGCTACTTATCTCTATCAAGTATTTCATAAAATGTTTATAGCTTCTAACTTTTAAATTGCTGCAACTACCTCACGTCGGTTGTATGCAGAAGAGTCACCCTTGATGGCTTGACTTTGTTTGCCATCAATACCAACTGGAATATCGCCAACAATTGTCACTCGTTGAACGTGGCGGGCTTGGTTGCCGTAATCAGCAACTGCATAATGCTGAGTAGCGCGGTTGTCCCAAAATGCTACATCACCAACTTGCCAACGCCAACGAACCGTATTTTCCGGACGTGTTACATAAGCTTGTAACAGTCGTAAAATATCATCTGATTCAGTCGTTGATAGACCACGGAACTGGCGAACAAAGCCACCAATAAATAACCCATGCTCCCCTGATTCAGGATGAACGCGTACTACTGGGTGAAGCGTCTCATATACCGTTGAGGTGAAAACAGCTCGGTAAGCTTTCACATCTTCGGGAAGGTCAAATCCAGTTGCATAATCATAGGCGTTGCTATGTACTGCCCAGAGTTCATTTGCAGTATTACGTAGATGAATTGGTAAATCTTGATATGCAGTTACCGAGTTTGCCCAAATTGTATCGCCTCCAGCCGACGGAATCACAAGCGATCGCAAAATAGAACCAAGCGGAGGACGGTCTACAAATGTTACATCTGTGTGCCAACTATTGGCGCGGGAACTGGTTTTGCCATAATTCAAATCTAAGACTTCTGGATGGTCTGGAAGTGAAGGGACAGTGGGGTGAGCGGTAGTGACTTCACCAAAGCGGCGAGCGAAAACTACCTGTCCGTTAGCATCAAGTCGCTGTTGACCACGGAAGAAAATTACTTTGTATTGAACTAATGTTTTGCGGATATCACTGATAATTTCATCGCTGAGGTCAGTACTCAAATCAACATTTAAGATTTCAGCACCGATGCGTCCGGCAACTGGTTTGATGTCAAAGTATTGGGAACTCATGTATTTGTTTCTCCTGAAAAATTTTAAAGTGAATGTGCATTAGGCATGGGGTAAGAGGATGGGGAGATAAGGGGAAAGAAGAATTACTTTCTCCCCCACCTCTCTATTTCCCCATCTCCCCACCTACCTCTATGCGTTAAACACCAGGGGTAGACCCACCATCAACAAGAATTTCTGCTCCTGTAATCGAAGCGGCAAGGTCAGAAACTAAAAATAGAGCCAAGGATGCAATTTCCTCTGGCTGAGCAATTCTTTTTAAAGGAATGCTTTGAATAGTTTCTGCTTTTGCCTGTTCTAGTGTGATGCCACGCGCTTGGGCATTCTGTTGTGCCAAGCGTTCGGCTCGTTCTGTAGCGGTAGCACCAGGTGAAATGGCATTAATCCGGATATTGTATTCGGCTAACTCTTTAGAAATTCCTCTAGTAAAGTTGAGTAGCGCGGCATTGGTCGTACCACCAGCAACGAAGCCAGGACGAGGTGTACGTCCTGCACCACCAATGATATTGACAATGCGTCCATCACCTCGATTTTTTTGATGGGGTACAACGGCTCTTACCAAGCGAATGTAGCCCAATAGTTTTAAGTTCCAAGCATCCAACAATACATCATCGCCCAGTTCGAGGAACGAGCCTGCACGCGCTGAACCGGCATTATTAATCAAAATATCAATCTGACCAAACTGTGTCAGAGTTGTTGAGACAACTTTCTCAACATCCTCAGCTTGAGTCAAATCAGCATTGATAGAGATGACTTTCGCCCCTAGAGTCGGTAAGGACTGAATTGCACTGACAGCATTTTCTAGTCGTTCTGAATTACGAGCTGCGATCGCCACATTCACACCTTCACTATAGAGGGCTTTGGCGATCGCTAAGCCAATTCCTGCACTTCCTCCTGTAACAATCGCTGTTTTACCAGATAGTTTTAGTTCTAAGCTCATACAAAGTTACACTCAAAATGTAATTTCTTTTTCACAAGCCAGCTATCTCCCCAATTGCATCGACCTTAGCGCGAACCAATAATATTGCTGATTGAGAACCTATATTGTGGATATTTAAGATGATTCGGCTTTCCTGGGATGTACAGCCTAGAAGTATCTTGATTTCTGTATCCCGTTTTTCCAAGTCAACACTACAAATGAGGGCGGTGATTGTTCTACTAAACAAGCTTCCTGTCCAGACATCTATATTAGCTCGATCTCCTGCTCAGGTATCTTCCAAATATCCATAATCCAGTGGATAAATAAAGGATGGATAACGTGGATGTGATGTCCCTTTTGGACGATCTATCTTCAGGTTACTAGCAGCTACAAGTTGGTCTAGTTTCAACCAGAAGTCAGCGTCATTCGCAATTGCTAATTCGTAATTCATAATTATTACCCAACACCTGAAGTTAGGCGGCTCTAAACAATGAATTTAGGTGTATAAAAAGAGAATTAATTACGATTTACGAATTTGCTAATACTCAATTGAAAATGTGCAATACAGCCTTGCCAGGAAAACTCCTGTCGAGTAGTTTTTGGGCTACATCAGCTATTTCTGTCCAAGAAGCTTCTAAATCAATGTGAGGACGCAAATGACCTGCTTCTACTAAACTCAAAAGCCGTTTTAAACTGATTGCTGCTGATTCAAATCTCAGTTCATCGAACAGACGTAAACCATACAAGCTGACGCTACCAGTCCCGAAAAATTGAGCAGCATCGAATGTCACTTCAGCTCCCCCAGATACTCCATACAGCACAGTTTTTCCATCCTGAGCCAGTAAACTAAGAGCTATACCCAAAGTTTTGCCACCCACTGACTCTACAATTAGATGATAAGGCCCATATTCCTTTGCAGCTGACGGGTCTTCGCCAATCACCACTGATTGCGCCCCTGCTTCTCTAACTAAAGTCTCATACCCAGCTTGGCGAATGTGTGCCACGACTTGCGCCCCTGAGAGTCGTGCCAATTGAATCGCAAAGTAACCAACACCTCCTGATGCACCCGTCACTAGAACGGGTCTACCTAAAAGTGAGCCGCCTTTTAGCAAGGCATGGTACGCAGTTAAACCGGCTACAGGCAACGTGGCAGCTTTAGCAAAGGATACTGATGGCGGTAATTCTGCTAGAGCGTTGCTAGGAACAGACACAAGTTCTGCCCAAGCACCGCTACGACGTAAGCCAACTACACGCGCTCCTTGGGCAGGCCCCGACCCATCAATGGCAGGAGTTTCTATTACACCAGCCAAGTCCCAACCAGGCTGCCAACCAGCCTCAGCAGTGGTTGAACGTTTCACCTCTCCCCGATTTAAGGAAATCGCCGCTACCCGTACTAAAGCTTCATCTGAAGCAGGCTGTGGTGCAGTCACTTCATTCAGTGCCAAACGCCCTGGCACATTAGGGTCAACAATCACAGCACGTATTTTGCTCATAAGGTTACCCTGGCTTAGAGATTAATTTCTAGATCGTTGTTTGGCAATTTAGTGCCTGCAATAGATCAACTTCATAAGTTACCTATTCTTTCTTTACTTTAAATTTCTACAACTAGGTTAATCATATCTTTTAACTACGGTAAATAGATAAAGTTACCGTATTTTTAGGGTTGTAGAAAGAAAAATATCATAGAAAATTATAAGAATCAAGCATTTGGCGAAAAGATTTGGATTATCAATACCTGCATCTGTTGCCGTGCTGTAAGCTTAGTTGGTGTTAATTAATTACCCTGTCTACATACAGTTCAACTGGTCACGGTCATAGAGTAGCAATTCGCCGAATCAGACGCTCCTACGTCGCTATCTAACGTGGAAGTGCCTCGTTATAACTGTGAATTAGCAGTGCGAGGAACGACAATTATCGCAAGACGACGGCATAAGGGTGATGGGGAGATTGAAAGACGCGGGGAATAACCAATGCCCAATGACGCCACTTTCTCTACTTGGTGAGGAAGTTCAAGTCTTGGTGACTCCCGTCGAGTTGAAACTTCTGTCAGCGCAGCGTTAGCGAGCTTGCGTACTCTTACAGAGAAGCAAGCTAGCAAGAGCGTCTCGTAGAGAGCGTCACCCGAAGGGAGATCTACTTTGCCCTTGATGGTTCCCCTGCTGTAGGAAGTGGTGTGAGATCCCAATGGCACTAACGATAACAGCAAATCTATTGTTTACAAGGCTTTTGGGTGTGGGGAGTGTGGGGAGTGTGGGGAGAGAGGGGGGAAAGATTTCTTCCCCATCCTCCCACACCTCCTTTTCCTCCCACACTTCTCACCCCTCCCACACCCACTCTAGGCAAAGGTTTTACATGAGTCTTAGTGCCATTCGTGTGAGATCCTAAGACCGTAGTGGCTGCCTGCCTTATGCCCTATACCCTTTATCTATTTTATCTTATGAAAATCAAGCGTTATTTCTGGATAGCTATTTTAAGCATCACTGCATTATTAGGTGTGATTATGCTGGGAACAACTCAGGCACACACATCATTAAATACCTTATTTCAAACATCTACAATTAGCGCTCTGGCAATAGGAATTTATGAGGGAAATACTAATTTTAAGGAATTAAAAAAATATGGTGATTTTGGTTTAGGGACAGTCAACTATCTAGATGGAGAAATGATTGGATTAGATGGAAAATTTTATCAAATCAAAGCAGATGGAGTTGCTTCTGTCGTTCCTGATTCGATGGCAAGTCCTTTTGCAGCAGTCACCTTTTTTAAACCAGAAAAACTAATTAATATTGAAGGACAAATAAATTATCAGCAATTGCAGGAATCTTTAGATCGACGCTTACTAACAAAAAATTATCCTTATGCGATTCGTATTCAAGGTAATTTTCCTTATCTCAAATTTAGAACTGTTCCCAAACAAACCCCACCCTATCTTCCTTTGGTAGAGGTACTAAAAAAACAATCAGTTTTTGAGTTAAGGAATGTCAATGGTATTATAGTAGGTTTTCGTACACCAAAATATATGCAAGGGATAAATGTTAACGGCTACCATTTTCATTTTATAACTGCAAATCGAAAAACTGGAGGACATATTTTAGATGGGCAGTTTCAAAATGCTAAAATAGAAGTTGATACTATATCAAATGTTGAGATGAATTTACCCAAAACTGCTGAATTTGGCAAAGCTGATTTAGAAGATGGGAAACTTAATTAAGTCAACGTTGAACACTAATCTAAATATTTTTGGATTGAAGTTATGTCACTATCGGAAACTATTGCAAAAGAAAAAGCTAGTCGTCCTCCTGTGGCGATTGGTCACGTGAGATTGTATGTGAGTAATGTACGAGAGGCTAGTGAATTTTTCGTCAAAATAGGGCTACGGCAAATTACTCAATCAGAACAAGTAGCTGTTTTAGAATTACGGGGAGGAACGCATTTAGTTTTGAGAACAACACCAGAGGCCATTACTTCTGGAACCAAGGCACCTTTTGATTTGATGGTAGATGATGTTTTTGCCACTAGAGATACTTTTAGAGAGTGGGGACTGACTGTTTCTGAAATCGAACCAGGTAGAATCCACAGTTCATTTACCTTGACTGGGCCAGACGGCTATCTATTGACGTTAACTTCTTCGCATACAGGCGGTAGAGAAGTTTAATGTATGCGGATATGGGGCAAATATGGAGTGCTGGTTAATAAGTGTTGATTGATGACTAATGACTGTTAACTGTTGAGTGAGGAGTTAAAAGTTATTTTTTGTCCCCTTGTCTACTTGTCTCACCATATTCCCCAACGAAAAGCCTTGACTAACCAACAATTACCCAGTACATTCCATCTGGTGCAACTAATCCAAAAGAAGGTTCGCCAAATTCGTTAGGAACAATCGGTGTGACATTAGTAGCGTTGCTGGCAATGACGCGTTGCTGAAAAGCTTCAATATCCTCAACTTGATAAGTGAAAAGGCTTATTCCCAATGAACCTGGTTGAGCGTATTCGCGGCGATCGCTTGTAGGATAAAGTGGGCTATAAACTTGAAAAACTCCAACATTGGTCTTTGGTGAAGCGAAAACCGAAAGATAAAATTCTTGCCCTTCATCCAGCATCATAATCTGCCGAGTCGAGGGATTTTTATAGCCAGACAGCTTGGGGTTATTCTCTGATGGCACAAGTCCAAAAACCTCTGCATAAAAAGAGGTGAGGCTGTGGTCAGAAGTGATGAAACTAGAGTGAGTGCCCTCGCTCAGTAATAGCCCAGAACTCGGATTAATAGTGCCATAACCAGGGCGGTCATAGTTATATCGCTGGAAAAACGCCTGTCGTGTCTCTTTACCAATAACAAACATTTCCCGGACACCGACAAAGCGGTTATATAATCCCGTCCCCACATTGCCAACAAATTCGATGCCACGGACTGGTTCGGTATAAATCCAGTCTCCGCCATTGGCTTTGTCGTCGGCAAAGGCATCTGCGATCGCATAAATATCTTGAGTCAAAGAAGCAAACCACCGACTACCCTCCACCACTGGCAAGGTATCACCTAGTCCTTCATTGCGCGGTTGTTCCCACCACATTACTCGCACCAGTCCATGTTCTGATGAGTTACCATTTTGCAGTCGCAGTGATGTTAAATCTGAGCCATGACCGTAGAGTAATTTTGCGTATTCTGTAGAAAATTCTCCCCTCTTGACCTCTCGATAGCCGAACTCATTCCAATATTTCAGAGTAGCTTCAATATCCTTTGAACCAACACAATTTTCAAAAATCCCGCTAATCATTGTGATTTACCTGATAATTACAAAAATTTAGATTATTTAGTTATATCAATCTTGTGGGGTGGGTATCTTGTTATTAGTGTCAACTTAAGCTCAAACCATTGTCCCATAGACATTTTACCCCATCCCTTAATCCCCTCAAACCAAGCTCTGAGGGGAAGTTTTGGCTTTAGAGAAAACTGGGATGGGGTAAGGCGAATTGCGATCCTAAATGAGTGAATTCAAAATCAAGTTTTGATAAGAGTTTTATGTTAAGTTGACCCCAAAACGGTCACACTATCCTATTTCCTCGGCTTCAGTCACTTTGTCACCCTGTCAGCCAGAGGCTTTTCGGCTTTTGAAGCGTGCTATCCACCTGGAACACCTCGCTACGGCACTGATACTTCGCTGCCGTCTGGATTGCCCTGGAATGTCCAGGTACCACCAGATCGGAAGGTCGAACCTGTGCCAAAGGTGTCCTCCATGTATTGCATGTAGGTGACCAAGCCGTTCTTGACCTTCGCAAAGAAGACAAAGGGAGAGGTAAACTTTTTATCGAGTTTCACAGAGTGGGTGGTGAAGGTGCCGAAGAGCGCTACGTTCTCGCCTTCGCCAAAGGCATCTTGAACCTCTAAGCCTTCAATCATCCAAAAAGTGTTGAGCTCCTGGAAAACTTTGAGGACGCTGGCCGGACCATCTTTATGCGTGCCTGCCCAAGGCATAAGCTTTTTTAGATCGGGATTATCATAGGTGAGTGATACGTAGATGGCATCGGGGGCCACAAGCCGATTGACGACCTCAGGCTTGGTGGCACCTTTGAGGAGTTGCTGCACGATTTCAACCTTGGTGTTTGACATAGGTGCATTCTTTTTTGGTTACAGTTGGTTTGTAGTAGTGAGAATTCTGTGGCGGGTACAGTGCCCACTGGGTAGATCAAGGTGTCGATGTTCTCTATCCCCGTCAAATTGTTCATATAAGTAGTAACGTCCAAGCAGACGAGCCGATTTCAAGCTCGATTAGTGAGCAGGAACGCCAGTATCAAGGATTGTGCCTGAGTTGAAGGCGATGTGTTTGTACTCTAGAAATTCATCCATAGCCGTCAGACCATTCAGCCTGCCGTTACCGCTACGCTTGAATCCGCCTTCCTCAAACTCGTCCCAAACCATCGCCCAATCGTTGATCCAGATCGTGCCTGCATCTATTTCGCGGGCGACGCGCAGTGGACGGTCAACATCGCGAGTCCAAATGCTCGCGGCCAAGCCATACTCACTGTCGTTAGCAAGCTGCACCGCTTCTGCTTCAGTATCGAAGATTTGCATGGTGAGGACTGGACCGAAGACCTCTTCTTGAACAATCGTCATTTTCGGATCGGTCACTTCCAGCAGGGTCGGACGGTAAAATGCACCGCTGGCGAGTGGCCCTTCAACAATTGGGCCGCCGCGTACAAGCACCTTAGCACCCGCGGCAATCGCCTCCTCCACCATCTTGTTCACACGCTCAACATTCGGCTTATCAATGAGAGGTCCCATATCACTGGACGGATCGGACGCAGGTCCAGTTTTGACGTTCTCTAATCTTTGGGCGATTAGCGTGCGAAAGCGATCGGCAACAGCACGCTGTACTAACAGGCGAGAACCCGTCATGCAGAATTGACCTGCAAAAGTCGTGAGTGCCTTCTCAACTCTGGGTGCAGCCGCCTCCAGATCGGCATCCTCGAAGATAATCATCGGTGTCTTACCACCGAGTTCAGTTTGAAATAGCTTGAGCGTCGCTGCCCCTGTTGCGGAAATTGCTTTCCCGGTCTTTGTGCTTCCTGTAAAGCTAATCACCCGAACATCCTTTGACTCCATCAGAAAAGATGATCCGCCTCTACCTTTGCTTTCACTAAAGACATTAATCACGCCCTTTGGTAAATCGGCAGCTTCAGCGAGGGTTTTACTAAACAGATAGTTGATCTGTGCTGTATTACCCGGCAATTTAATAACAGTTGTAACACCAGCAGCAAGAGCAGGTGCCAGAGAACGCACAGTCAGCACAAGCGGCGAGTTAAACGGTGCGACGATTCCAGCAACTCCGATTGGAGATCGAGTCACAAACGAAAGGCGTCCGGGTTGGACTTCCATCGCCCGTCCATAATCCGTCAGCACAACCGCTGCCCAGTATCGAAATTTGCTGGGAATCATATCGACTTCAAATGCTGCTTCGTCATGGACTTTGCCGTTTTCAAGCGAGAGAATCGCGATCAGTTCATCTCTTTGGGCTTCAAAGCGATCGGCAATTTGATTCAGCACTCGCGCCCGAAGTGCCCGATTTTCCTTCCAGTCTAATTCTCGGAACGCCCGCACCGCAGCATTAACCCCCTGAACTGCCTCGTCACGCCCACCATCTGCATAAGTTCCAATCACCTTGCCTGTAGCTGGATCAATGCTATCAGTATGCTTTTTTGAATCAATCCACTCGCCATCAATCCAGTTCAGTGCGGGTGTTCCTAGTTCAATGTTTGGTGCTGAGGATTTCTTATCTGTCGTTGCTGCCATAATAGCCGCTCCTTACTTTTGTGCATAACTAAGTTTTTACTCACTGTTGAAGCTCAACGTACTCTTGTTCGATTAGCGGAAAATCTTCAGCCTTGATTGATTGTGTTGCAGAAATATTTCAAGTGATAAACGAACGGGTCTGGTTCGCATTTTTTAAGCAATAATTCCAAAGATTTCGTTAATGAACTCTGCCTGAGATACACTCTGCGTAGGGACGAAGCATTTGGTTAATAACCCATTGAGATAAAGATTATTGCCCGAATGCTTCGCCCTTACAGAAAAAAAGTTCGATGAACCAAAGTTTTACAAAAGCCTGCCTCAAGCTGGATGAACGACTTGCAAAACCAGCTTGCCGCGTGGATGTCCGTGCTGGCTAACTTCCTGTGCTTTAGCGGCTTCTGCCAGTTCAAAAACTTGCTCAATAGACGCTTTGATCTGTCCGTCATCAATCAATTGAGCAATCTGCTGGAGCTGGGAATTTGCTCTGAGATTGGCGAAAACAGGAACCGCTTCAATGCCCTGTGGAATGCCTGATTCAGGCACACCAAGTGTCGAAACTAAAACGCCACCCGGACGAATGATTTGCCACGATCGCGCTTGCGTTTCTCCACCAACCAAATCAAGCACCACATCTACATCTTTTACCTGCTGTTCAAACGGTTGACTCGCATAGTTGATCGCCCGATCGGCACCCAGGTTTCTCAGATCGTTAAGGTTCGCTGCCGATGCCGTTGCAATGACTCGTGCCCTCTTCCACTTGGCAAACTGAATTGCATAGCGACCTACTCCACCCGCGCCACCATGAATCAGCACACTCTGCCCTGGCTGGAGATTTGCGCCATCAAATAATGCTTGCCATGCGGTGATTGCCACGATTGGGACAGAAGCCGCATGAATATAGTCGAGCGTTTTTGGCTTCGGAGCGATCGCGTCTGCATAGCCCACTGCATACTCGGCATAGGCTCCCGAAAGCGCCATGTCTGCTGTTCCATAAACCGCTTGTCCTGGTTGCAGTGTGGTGACACCATCGCCCACACTTGCAACAACACCAGCCACATCAGCGCCAGCAATCACGGGCAGCGAATAATCAGAGATTTGTTGGAAAAACCCTTCACGAATCTTCCAATCGATTGGGTTTACGCCTGCTGCATACACTTGAATGAGGACTTGCCCTGCTTGCGGTTCAGGACGGGGTACTTCGTCGTACTTGAGGTTTTCAGCCCCGCCGTAAGCATGAATTCGGATTGCTTTCATCGTTGCCATTGTGACGTACTCCTTTTCATAAAATGGATCGACATTTCATCAATCACTGGCGATCGAAATTTTGAATGTTACCAAGTAAAAGATTCGTAGTCGCTTAGAATGCTGAACTGCGATCGCCAGTGATTGAGCGTTAAACCCTTACTTACCTCTGGGTAATTACAATTCCTACTCTGTTGACGATCCATCGACATACTGCTGACCGCCGATCGTAATGAATTCAACTGTGCTGGCTGGAGCAGCGAAATCCAATGAGGTAATTTCCTCTCTTTGAGCCTCGACTCGACCCAGTACAACGATCTCTTTTCCACTTGTGCCCGGTTTGAGACTCAGGGCGTGCGCGTCAAGCTGTACGACCACGCCACGCACCAAACTGTTACCCCTACCCCCTTTTGTGATTACGTCCCCAAGCACGAGGATATTGCCAAATGGTTTACTGGTCTGTATCCCGATCGAGCCATTGCCATGAGTGGTAATGCTTTTGAATTCTGCATAAGCCAAGGTTCCGTCGTATAGATTGAACCCCCGCGCCCCTTCGCCATAGGTCGCCAGGTCGCCTTGCACAATCAGAGTCTGCAAATCTCCGAAATTTACGAATCCGATTCCACTGGTTCCATGAGATGTAATGGACTGCCGAGCAAGCCAAAGACGGACATTGCCCCAGTTATCCAACACCATGTCATTTGTCCCGTAAGTTGTTACAGGGCCGTTATTGATCGCTTGTTGAGCCTTCACGCCTGAGCCAACGAACACCCCGCCTGAGATCAGATTGCCAATACCAGCCGGGATATTGCCATTAGTATGGATTTCGCCTGTGGTCAATAATTTCAGGTCAATTATGCCACCAGGAGAACTGGGCGCTGGCCCACCTTGAGGATCGGCGTTTGCGGGAACAGTCATGCCGCCAAAAATAAAGATGCCGCTACCCCGCAACGGCACATCTCGCGTTCCCCCTGAGAGGTTTTCGGCACGCAATGTCCAGCGACTTTGGGGATCGGTACAGCGGTTGTAGATCGTTAGGCAACCCGGAACGACTTCTACGCCGTAACCGACTGGACGATGCCGCGCTGAGGTGCTGTCGCCGTCATACACTTGAACGTCAACGAGCAAAAGGTCAGCGGTCATCACAGTACTGGATTCCAAGTGCAGCCGACCATAGACGACGAGATGCTGCAACTTGAGTTGTCCCAGGGTAGTTGTTGCCGGTTCTAGACTAAGCGTTAATCGGCTCGGATGCGATCGCAGGGTTAAGTTCTGGAGGGTGTTATTTGCCGTGAGCGCTACCCCGTCTGAATCTGGCTTGAAGACCAATTCAGCCTCAGAAGTTGTACCCACCAAACTTGAACCTTCAAGAAGTGTAAATTTCTCTAAGTCATGAAGGCGACCAGCCACCTCGATTACAACATGTGTACGTTGAACCGCTTCAGCCAGAGAAGCTGCGTCCTCAACGACTACATGAGTGCCAACTGTGCTATGTGCCATAAACGACTCCCATCAGTGGTAGATTTACCTCACTCACAACACAACGGTTTACTTGGTGTTGAACCTTTAGTTAGAGTGAAAACAATTGACGCGCATTTCCATGAGCGATATATAGACGGCTTTCGCGAAGCTCCACCTAACCTACAAAAGTCTCACTATTAGGACGCTTTAAAGGTGATGTCTGCGCGATCGAGGAAGGGTTGGAACAAGTCATTAGGCCAGTTGGGATCGCTCTTGGAGGTGCGATCCAGACACTTCCAGACGCCATCGCGACGTTCAAAGATGTCGTCGTAAGTGCCAGTCGAAACGATTCCGACCTGTTCAGCTTTCCAGTACACGAACCATCGCCAGTGCGCTTCAGCCCTGTCACCCGCTCCAGAAATTTCAAACGCGCCCATAGAGTGGAACCACTTGTCCATCGGGAAGACGCTGTGTGCATAGTCGAACATCTGCTTCATACCCTCAAAACCCTCGAAGGTTGAAGTACGTAGGTCGTAGACGTGGAATTTAGCCTCTGGCCAGTAAAGGCGGTTGTAGAGGTCAGCCTGCTCGCGCCCCCAACCCTTGTCGATACATCGCTGATGCATGTTCAGCTGCTCGAAGATGGTAAAGCGGTCGATCGCTGTGAGTTCGTTGTTCTGAGACATTGAAGTTCCCCTCTACGTTGAAATCCTTGCAGGCAGTTGACGAGTCGATCGTGTTTTAGATTTGTTGTTAAAACTCCTGAAACGTTCAATGCATAAATTCTTCAGGCAAAGAGGAACAAATATAGAACACCATTCTTTGTTGGTTTAGTCATAGCTATTTGCTTGCCTAGCTATTTGATACTGCCGTCTTCCTCAAATTACATTTATTTCTCATCGTTGTACAAGTATCATTTTGTTGATGCTATCTTTCTTCTTAGGAAACTTTAGAACTACGATGGACACCTTAACAAGCATGAAAGTATTGCTTCAGGTGGTGGAATCAGGAAGTTTTGTGGCAGCTGCTCAGCGGCTCAACTTATCCACAGCCATGACCAGCAAGCATGTGATGCACTTGGAACGAAACCTTGGCGCACGTTTGTTGAATCGAACCAGCCGACACTTAAGCTTAACCGAAGTCGGAAGGGTCTATTATGAGCAATGCCGGGAAATGCTTAATAAATTGGAAATGGTGGAGGCAACGGTGAGGCAATCAGCCGTCGTCGCGCGTGGCATACTCAAGATCAGCGCCCCAGTTTGGTTTGCTAACCCGTTATTCACTAAAGCCTTGGCGAAGTACCGCTCTCGCTATCCAGACGTATTGCTAGATTTGAATTTGAACGATCGGTTGGTAGATTTGGTGGAAGAAGGATTTGATTTGGCGTTACGTGTCACGCCCGAGGAACCCAGTTCTTCACTGCTGACGCGACGCATTTGCCCAATTCAACTCATGTTGGTTGGCTCAACTGACTATTTGCAAAGAAATGGCTACCCAAAAACTCCCAACGAACTATCGAAGCATCTAAGTATCAGCTATTACTACTCGCAATTTGCCGATGAGATATCCTTTGAGGGTTCTAACGGGCGGGAGACAGTCAAACTGCCAGTCTCGATCCGCTCCAACAACACTATCATGCTGTATCAGGCAACCTTAGCCGGTATGGGGTTGGCAGTTTTGCCAAAGTGGTTGATTGAAGACGATCTTACCAGCCAACGATTGGAGGTGCTGAAGCTGGACTACACGGTGGCAACCTCATCTCTTTATGCTGTCTATACGAATTGGCGATACCTATCACCCAAAATAAGTACTTTCGTAGATTTTCTAGCTGAGCATTTTTCTGGCATCACCGAGCTGGAAAACAACGTTTGAGATCGGAGCATCGCGAATGTGAAAGAGGGTTCAAAAACGAATGGCACACTTGAATAGCTATACCTGCTCTTTATCCTAGATGAAATTTGGTCAATATTTCTTCTCGTTCCGATTTTGAGAGCTTGTCTAACGACAATTCATCATGATTGCGGATAAAGTGCGCCCGCTGACAAATGTCTGGAATCTCTGGTGGTGCTTTCAATCCTTCTATACAACCCCTTTGAAATTAGCGTAGGCGTAGCCCGCCCCAGGCATTGCTTGTGGGTGAAAAATCATCTTGACCCTGACGAGGAAAAACTACGGGTTTCAAAGTAGACGAGGTTAAATTCAAAATTATTGAATCCATGATTAATATTTCTTTGTTACAATTACGAATTACGTTGCTTGCTTCTCATGCCCAGGCTAGTATTACGAACTTGTACTGAGCCTTGGGAGAGCGTAGCCTACCCCTGCTCTTAAGCAAGCTACGCGCAAGCGTCTCTCAAAGAGAAGGGCGAATTCGAAGTATTACGAATTATTTATTGCCTTGCCAAACAATTTCTTGAACTTTAATTTGTTTTGGGATCAATTTGATTCTAAAAAAGGTATCTGCAACTTCTTGTTGTTTGCTAATCACTTCAGCTGTCAGCGGAAGTACATCATACTCGCGCCGCTTTTCAGCTGTCTCCAAAACAGTAGCATCTATGCCCAATACTGGAGAAAGGAGTTTTGCAACGTCAGTGGAATTACTTTTCGCCCAATCACTGGTTTTCTTGACTTTATCTAGAACTGTTTTCAAAGCATCCGGCTTGGTGTCAGCAAAAGACTTGGCCGCGAGATAATAACCACGATTGAAAGCTAATCCCGTCCCATCTGTTAAAGCGCGTGCGCCTGTTGCTGCTTGTGCTGCGGCTAAGTACGGGTCCCAAATTGCCCAAGCTTCAACGTTCTTACCTTCAAACGCAGCACGAGCATCCGCTGGTGGCAGACTTTTTGGCTGAATATCACTGTATTTTAATCCTGCCTTTTCCAGGGCTTTAACCAATAAATAGTTAGCATTAGAGCCTTTGGCAAAAGCAACTCTCTTGTTTTTGAGTTCAGCTACATTTTTAACAGGTGAATCTTTGGGAACTAGGATAGCTTCAGCCTTGGGACCCCAAGGATCGTAGGCAACATAAACTAAAGGAATACCTCCTGCTTGGGCAAATATTGGCGGCGATTCTCCGGTATAGCCAAAGTCAATGCTACCTGCGTTCAATGCTTCCAACATCGGAGGACCAGCAGGAAATTCTGACCAAGTAACCGAAGCACCGGAAGCTGCAAAGGCTTTTTCTAAATTTCCTTTTGCTTTAAGTGCATAGAGGATAGTTGATGCCTTCTGGTAACCAATACGAACTATGGCAGTGCGAGGTGTCTGGGTTGTTTGGGTCGTTTGGGTCGTTTGGGTCGTTTGGGTCGTTCCACTGTTGCTTGTGGTTGGAGAACAAGCAAATACAGCTAATGTTAAACTAAGTCCGACTGTAAACATTAGGGAAAAGGTGTAAATCCTCTGCTGCTTCAATCCCTTAAGGAAAGCGATAGTTGTGCTGACCGCAGGTATCGCAATCCTAAGCAACTGACGAGTTGGAAAAAACTTCATCAACGTCTTGACTCTACTTTTAGAGATAAATATTTACCTTTGACAAGCGTAAAGAGAACTGGGGATTGGGTAATCAGTGCCTATAAATCTATGGTTACGATACCCACGAAACGATCGCTTGAAAATCCAGGCGATCGATTATTGCTTTCACAAGCAATCTATAGAGTTCTCTTATTCTTATTAAAGAATACTACGGTAAATACACAATATTTTCGTAATATGCAATCACATTGATTTAGCTACGCAGATAGGGCAGCTTATCAGATGGCTGGAGGTACTCGTAAAAGCGATCGCAAACTTTATCAAAGTTTTGGTGAATTGTTATAATCTTTGATGCACAGACGCGTTTGCAAAGTGTCTCGTTGGCACAGCCTTTCTGTAGAGATGAGAAGCAGCTTGTCGTCAGACATCGCCTAATATCTGATGAAAGCATCTTAAGTTTGTAGAAACATCAACTTTTTTTCGCAAGACGAGTGTCTGACCGTCTTGAAAAGACTTAAGTTTACCTCAATAAGGAGTATATTATGTCACAGTTGGAACAAGCGCTGCCAGACACCTTTATAGCGAATAGTTTAGAAACTACCCCCAATATTTTCCACCAGGTTGAGACCTTGGCGAAGGACTTTGCTACCCGTGCAGGGGTACACGATAAAGAGGGTTCGTTTCCTTTCGAGAATTTTACAGCTTTGCATGAAGCCGGATTGCTCAGCCTCACCATCCCGCACCAACTGGGCGGTGAGGATTTGGGGCTAGAAACTATCTGCCGAGTGATTGAAGGCATAGCGCACGGAGATGCTTCCACCGCACTAGTACTGACAATGCACTATCTTCAACATGCCCATGCAGCTCGTAGTCGTCGTTGGCATCCAGAAGTATACAAACGGGTGTGCCGTGAATCAATCGAAGGTATTGCGCTGCTGAACGCTGCGCGTGTGGAACCAGAGTTAGGCACGCCAGCCAGAGGTGGATTGCCTGCTAGCATTGCCGAACGCACAACAGAGGGTTGGCGTTTAACAGGTCACAAACAGTACACCACAGGTAGTCCCATCCTCAGTTACTTCGTTGTTTGGGCACTAACAACGGAAGATGAACCACAAGTAGGGAATTTTCTAGTTCCTCGCAATCTTCCTGGCTTGCAAATTGTCGAAACTTGGGATCACTTGGGGATGAGAGCCACTGGCAGCCACGACCTGATCTTGGAGAATGTACTAATTCCTTCAGAATACGCCGTTGATATCCGCCCCATCTCTGCTGCGCCTTCTCTCGATCCATTGATTTCCGCTTGGGGCAGCTTGACAATTAGTGCCTTATATCTCGGTGTAGCTACTGCTGCACGAGACTGGTTGACCAAATATCTTTGGGAGCGATCGCCATCTAATTTAGGAGAGCCACTAGCAACTCTACCACGCTTTCAAACCGCTGTGGGAGAGATGGAAGCACTGTTATTTGCTAGCCGTACGCTGATTTATAGCTTGGCTAAAGATATTGACCGCGGGGAGTATGAACCTAACGTAGGATTACAGGTACAAGCTGTTAAATATCTAACTACGACTAACTCGATTCGTGCCGTAGAGATTGGGTTGGAACTAATTGGTAATCCTGGACTGTTGAAAAAGCATCCTTTAGAACGACACTACCGTGATGTTCTGTGCAGCCGTATCCATACACCGCAAAATGACGTTATTTGCCAATCTTTAGGAAAATCGGCACTGAAAATTAAGTGATTGGGGAAGGTGGGGTTCCCTCTGGGGATAAGGGGTAATGGGGATTGAGGAAATGAGGGGTAAACAAAAGGCAGAATTCCTAACCGGAGCTTTTGGAATCTCCAGCTCCGCTCAACAGGAGCTAGTGCGTTGTGTATTTTCCCCGTTCTTCGCTCTTAGCGTTCCTGTAGAGCAACTGGCTTTCAACACTCAACACTCAACAGTCATCTGTTATCTGTCAACACTTAACACTCCCAATATCCAACATTTAGTATCCTGCTTGCTTATCTACAACATTTCGTAAAGGCTGACCAGTTTGGTAGCGTTTAAGATTGTCGATAAACAATGCTGCTATACGGTCTCTGAGCCGTGGTGACAGGGCTGAACAATGGGGTGTGATAAAAGCGTTCGGTAGCGACCATAAGGGACTTTCCTCTGGCAGGGGTTCTGTGGCAGTAGTGTCTAATCCAGCACCCGCAATCCATTCATCACGTAGGGCGGTAAGTAATGCAGTTTCATCCACTATTGCACCACGAGCGATATTAATCAGGTAGGCAAATGGACGCATAGAGCGTAATGCCGCTTCATCGATTAAACCTTTAGTTTCTGGTGTTAAAGGCATAGCAATAACTACATAGTCTACTTGAGGGAGGAGCGAGCGCCACTCATCCGCACCAACAATTTTGTCAAAATTGGGCAAGGGTTCGGGATGGCGGCGACTACCCCAAACTTGCACTCCAAAAGCTTTAGCGCGAGATGCGATCGCTTGACCGATATTTCCTGTACCAATAATTAGTAAAGTCGCATCTGCCAACTCTTCAAGAAACACTCCTCTTACCCAAGTGTGTTCATCCTGCAAAGTTTGCAATTTCCGCAGATTTTTGGCGTGATAGAGCATGAATGCAAGTACGAATTCCGAAATTGGAATCGCGTGAACTCCCGCACCATTTGTAAGGATAATATCCCTTTGCAAAAAATTAGACGTGAGAATATGATTCACACCAGCACTCGGTGATTGTTGCCAACGCAGCTTCGGTGCTGCTGCCAGTACTTTGTCAAGGGTAGAGGACTTGAGGTAGAATCCGTTGACATAAACTTCTGCATCACTAGGATCGCCATCAAAATTGCCTTCACTATCCACCTCTACGAACTCCACATCAGATGGTAATTGCGGCTTAATCTCGGCAATCAGATGATCGGGTAAAATTAGTTTCACCATATTTTCTACTCCCTGATTTTAAACAGACTGGGGCACGGGGCAAACAGGGAGTGTAGGGAGTGTCGAAAGAGAGGGGGAAAAGATGAGGAGATGGGGGAGTGTGGGGAGAGAGGGGGCAAGATTTCTTCCCCATCCTGCCACACCTCCTTTTCCTCCCACACCTGCATTTGTTCCCCATCCTGCCACACCCCCTTTTCCTCCCACACTCCCTGTTTACCCCATGCCCTAATACCCTGCTTCTTTATCTACTACATTTCGTAACGGTTTACCAGCTTGGTAGCGGTTAAGATTGTCAATAAATAGAGCTATTGAACGCTGTTGACTTTTTGGCGAATGACCAGAAGTATGAAGTGTGATAAAGATGTTTGGAAGCGACCATAAAGGGCTTTCTGGTGGTAGGGGTTCGGTGCTAACTGTGTCTAATGCTGCACCTGCAATCCAATCTTCAGTAAGTGCTTTGATTAATGCGGATTCATCAATGACGCCACCACGAGCAATATTAATTAAGTATGCATGGGAAGGGAGCGATCGCAATACAGATTCATCAATAAATTCTTTAGTTTCTTGTGTTAACGGTGTCGCAATTACTACATAGTCTGCATCATATTTTGTTAATTTTTTAATTCTCATTAAAATAAATAATAAATAATAAATATTTATTATTTATTTTAAATTAACAATATAAATTAATAATTGTATTTTAGTTTATCTACGTCGTGAATATAGAAAAAATTACTCACAGGTATAGACAACAGACTTGAGACAAATTTTGAGTGTTCAAAAACAATTTTAGATTCCTGTAGCTACTTTTTAAAATAAAGTTTTAATCTCGAAGTAGCCTATTTTACTGTAGCTACCTCAAGTTTAATATTGCTTGACTAAAAAAGCTTAAATTTCAACTACTCAACTGTACTAATTGATTAGCTGCTTGAGTACTTTCATTTCTCATTACTCGTTGTAAAACTGTTTCTCTGATATTGATAAACAGTTCGTTAGTTCTATCTCGCGGACGTGAAAGTCTCACAGGTAAATCTAAAGTAATCTGTCCTGCTTCAATTAGGATTACTCGGTCTGCCAATGCTACTGCTTCTTCTACATCATGAGTAACTAAAAACGCAGTAAACTTGCGCTCTTGCCATAAATTCTCTATCAAGTGCTGCATTTCTAAGCGAGTAAGAGCATCCAATGCTCCCAAAGGTTCATCTAACAACAACAAACGCGGTTGACCCACTAATGCTCTTGCCAATGACACCCGTTGGCGCTGTCCACCAGATAATACATATGGCCACTCATCAGCTCTATCTTCAAGTCCGACTTTCTGGAGTGCCCACTTTGCTCTTTCACGCCAATTCCCTTGCAAGCCTAATCCTACATTATCAACAACTCGCTTCCAAGGTAGTAAACGGGAGTCTTGAAACATCACTGTTACAGACCGGGTGAGTCTATAAAGTGGTTCTCCATCTAGTAGTATTCCACCCGAAGTCGGTTTATCTAATGCTGACACAAGACGCAATAAGGTACTCTTACCGCAACCACTACGTCCGACAATGGCAACAAACTCACCTGGTGCGACTTCTAAATTCAATGATTTTAAAATCTTTTTTTTGCCAAATTCTTTTGTCAAATCCAAAATACTTAATTGCGTGCCTTGTAGATTTAAACTCACTCGAAAAATCTCCTTTATTTACAGAGCGTATATGGTTAATTTTGTAATTAAATCAAAATTTGCTATATAATTTCCGTCATTAATCAAAATCAAATGAACTATTTTAATTTTTGATTAATGATGAAATTTATACACCTTGATAGTTAGGATTCCAAGCCAAAAACTTTCTTTCTAACGCTCTAGCAATGGTATCAGCTAATTTACCGAGCAAGGCATAAATCACAATACTCAAGACCACAACATCAGTTTGCATAAATTCACGAGCATTCATTGCCATATAACCAAGTCCTGAGTCTGCTGCAATAGTTTCGGCAACAATTAGTGTCAGCCACATAATTCCTAAGGAAAAACGGACACCAACAAGAATCGAAGATAAAGCCCCAGGAAAAATAATTTGCCACAAAAGTTGTGGTGTTTTCAATCCATATACTTTTCCCATCTCAATCAGACCAGAATCGACACTACGAATTCCATGAAATGTATTGAGATACACCGGAAAAAATACACCCATAGATACTAAAAATAATCTAGCTTGGTCGCCAATACCAAACCAGAGAATTACTAAAGGAATCAATGCCAAATTAGGAATAGTGCGAAGCATTTGTAGAGAACTATCTAATAACTTTTCTGCTAGACGAGAAAAGCCGTTGAGTAATCCCAAACCGAAGCCAATACTGCCACCGACTATAAAACCAGATATGGCACGCCCAGCACTAATTCCTATATGTTGAAACAGTTCTCCAGTTGAAGCTAATCTAATTGCTGTAATAATTACACCACTAGGAGCTGGTAAAATTCTACTGGAAAGTAGACCAGTTCTGGAAGCAAATTCCCAAAGTACTACTACTAGAACAGGCACAATCCAAGGGACTATTTTCTCCAGTTGTGGGCTTTCTAGCACTGCATTTAGGGAGATATTATTACGTTTGCTCTCTTTAAAAGTGATAGTCATGGGATGAAAGTATTTTGGATAGAATACTAATTACGAATTATTACCTCACGAGGCAGTTGTTAGTTGTTTAGCAAATTTTTCATTAACGGCTGTTTCGCCAAAATGACTTAATACTTGTGGTGTTGAAGGTGCAGGTTGGTTCTGTAAAGGTAGGTGTGGGAATAATAATTCTGCGGTGCGATACGCTTCCTCTAAATGGGGATATCCAGAGAAAATGAAACTTTCTATTCCTAGTTCCTGATATTCCAACATCCTAGCAATAACGGTGTCGGAATCTCCAACTAAAGCAGTACCAGCACCACCCCGCACTAATCCAATTCCTGTCCATAAATTGGGGCTAATTTCTAGGGCTTGGCGAGAACCATTATGTAGTTGACTCATGCGCCGCTGTCCTTCAGAATCAGAACTAGCAAACTCTTTTTGAGCTGTGGCGATCGCTTCTTCATCTACATACTTAATTAGCTCATTGGCAGCATCCCAAGCCGCAGACTCGGTCGATCGCACAATTACGTGCAAACGAATGCCAAAACGTACTGTTCTACCTTGTTCTGCCGCCAGTTGTCGAACTTCAGCAATTTTTTGTGCAACTTGTTGTGGAGGTTCTCCCCAAGTCAGATAAACATCTATATGTTTGGCAGCAACCCGCTTGGCAGCAGCAGATGAACCACCAAACCACAAGGGTGGATAGGGTTTTTGAACTGGTGGGAATAGAAGTTTACCGCCTTTGATATCTAAATAGTTTCCTTTAAAATCAACTGTTTCCCCGCTGACAATACCCCGCCAAACACTTAAAAATTCATCGGTTAAATCATAGCGATCGTCATGACTCAGATGCAAGCCATCTCCTGCAAGGTGTACGGGATCTCCACCTGTTACAACATTAATTAATAATCTTCCTTTAGAAATCCGGTCAAATGTTGCTGCCATCCGTGCCGCAGCACCAGGAGAAGTGATTCCTGGGCGAATTGCCACGAGAAATTTCATTTGCTTGGTAACAGATATAAAAGCCGCAGCAGTAATCCAAGCATCTTCACAAGAACGCCCTGTAGGTAGTAATGCACCTGTGTAGCCTAAACTATCTACAGCTTGGGCAATTTGCTGCAAATAATCAGGTGTAGCAATACGAGAGCCAATATCTGTGCCTAAATAGCGTCCGTCATGAGATCCAGTAGGAATAAACCAAAGAATTTGCATTGTTTATCAGGTATGAGTTTTATAATTTACGTTTAATCGACCGATTTACCGTAGTTTATAGGTAAGATTGTACTTGATATTACGTAAAAATCAACCATTATTTAACCATTAGTCAAAAATGGCTGCCGAGACAAAAAGTTCCTTAGTCAGGAATTTTTACACTTTTATATGAAAATAACTGTGTTAGAAACAACTTTTCTTGAAATTTTCTTTAAGAAGCTAGGAATTAGTAGTCTTCAAGATGCTCTACGATTAAAGACTACGCTCTTTTACGTAAAACCATTGAGACGTTTATCTACGTTGCTATGAGTCAGATAAAAGTCAGGCGATCGCAGTTAGCGAGTTGAGTTAGCCAATAATTTTGACATATTTTCACCTTATGTATAAGCACTAGGTCTTGCGTTGTACCAAGGTCTATGCAAAGATAATTCTGAATAAAACGGTAAGTCTATCGATTTATCGTACTTTGGGAATAATTGATGCTGTCAAAATGTAGCTAATTATCAGCTACCACTTTTCAAATATCGTCTTATTATCCTTTGAAGCGCCAGAATTAATAATTTACTGCGACTTTCGGATTCTACATTCAACTACTTAGTAGTCGTTTTGATATCTGATATTTGTCATTTTCTTATCAATGAAACCTTTACTATGTCCTGCTAATGGTCTAGCACAAATATTGCATCAGGAACTTCTACTCATTTTTTAGTTAATTTCAAGCTAGTTTATTCGTTTTTCAGGTTGAGGAGTTAAAGAGTCATGTCCAATTTCCGCTGGAATTATAGATCCATACTGTTCCTGATTTCATTACTAAATATTCTAGCTGTCGTGGTTTTTCATCCAGCTAAAAGTTTGGCTGAACTACCTAAAGAACTAGAAGCTAACAAACTTCAACAAGCAGTTGATAATCAAACAGTACAAACTTCAATTGGTGAACTAGAGGTGAACAAATCTCCAGAACCAATTGTGAATCAAACAGTAGAAACTTCAATTCCAGGACTAACTAAAAAAAAGGCTAAAAAGCCAGAACGAGTGACGCCTGTCTCAGAATTGTCAGGAGCTGTACTATCGACTAAGAAAAAACCTACCAATAATTCTGCTGAACAAGTGACATCCGTCTCCCAACTATCAGACGTGAAGCCCACAGATTGGGCATTTGGGGCACTACAGTCTTTAGTACAACGTTATGATGTAATTGCTGGATATACAGATGGCACATTCAAAGGGAATCGCCCTCTAACTCGCTACGAATTTGCAGCTGGGTTGAATGCAGCTTTAGATCGCCTCAATGAATTAATAGCCAGTTCAAAGACAGATTTAGTCAGACGGGAAGACTTAGATACTATCAAAAAACTACAAGAACAATTTTCTCCAGAACTTGCTGAATTTCGGGGACGCTTAGAGAACTTGGAAGTGCGGACTGCCAACTTAGCAGCAACTCAGTTTTCGACTACAACCAAACTTATAGCTAGAGCTCAGATTATTTTTGGCTCAGTTCTAGAGGGTAATAATGTCGTGACTAAGACACGCGCACCTCACAATCCCACACTTCAAGGCTCAGCTAACTTACGCTTAAACACCAGTTTTAACGGGAAAGACTCACTCAGCATAGCCTTGTCAGGTGGAAATCAAGGATCGTTGGGACAAACAAGAGCTGGATTATTAGGAACTTATGAAGGGAGAACCGCTGATAACTCCAGTATTACTTTTCCATTCAATCAGATTATTCTCGGTGGTGTTCGCTATCGGTTTTTACCTAATCCAGATACCCAAGTAAATATCTATGCCCTATCCGATGGAGCTAGTGAGATAGGTCTTTCCGGCCCGGTTAATCCATATTTTGAATCGTCTTCTGCAACTGGTGCTAATGGAATTTCACGATTTTCACGACGGTCTTTGGTCTATAACTATGGAGATAGCGGCGCCGGAATTGCCATACTCCAGCGCTTAGGCAAACAGGTTCAAGTTGGGTTAGCATACAGTACACCAAATGGTAATAATCCAGCAGTTAATAATGGCTTTTTTTCAGGCAGGTATTTAGCTTTAGCACAGATAATATACTACTCAGGTAATAGAAATTTTCGAGTAGCTGCAACTTACGTCAATACCTATAGCCCACCAAATACCCAAGGTTTTAGTGGAACAAACTTCGGCCCAGCAGTGGGAAGTAACCTGGTAAACAGTACTGTGGCTGGGGCGGGAACCATAGGTAACCTTTATGGTCTACAGGCGTTCTATCAAGTTAGTTCTAAGCTGGCAATCAATGGATGGGTAAGTTATGCAGCCCATCGCTATATAGGACGCGGAGATGGCGCAGCTATGGATTGGGCGGTAGGACTGGCATTCCCGGATCTTTTTAAGGAAGGCGCTCTCGGTGGATTTTTAGTTGGTATGGAGCCGAAAATGATCCGTCTCAGTGATAGTGTAGATTTGGGAGCTGGTGCCGGACAAGCAGATAAAGATACCTCTCTCCACGTTGAGGCATTTTACCAATATAAAATTGGGGACAATATTGAGATTACGCCAGGTTTAATCTGGATTACTGCACCAAACTCTGATAGCACTAATCCTGATAGTTTATATGCTTGGATTCGTACTGTCTTTAGGTTTTAGTCATTGGTCATTAATCCTTTATAAAAATTGGGGTATTGAGAGTGTGTGGAGATGAGGAGATTATGAAAAAGCTTCCCATCCCTCCTGGTTGGTGAGTTTCGACTATGCGGAAATTGAGCGAAGTCGAACTACATCTGGCAGTTGGTGAGTTTCGACTACGCAAAAATCGAGCGAAGTCGAGATTCAACTACCGCCAAATCGAACCACATCTCCCCAATCTCATAGCCGGATTATGCACAAAATTATGTAAAAAGCAAGTGTATATTCAGATATAGAAAGTTTATTTTGCAGAAATTTATATTTAAATTTATTTGTTACAATACTTGCTTTTTGTCAGAAATTGTGAAAAGCTTTGTTATGTAATAAACTACGGTTAATCGCTAAAGATAAAGTAGATTAATAAAATTTAATTTACAGGCAACCTAACTAAAGGAGCCATAAATCGAGGGTAGTAGAAAACCCTTAACTAGGATAGGCAAAAGAAATTTTTGATAGTGTGCGGCATCAATGGGGTGAAGATTTGATGCTTAGGACTTGCTCGATAGGGAGAAATATTTTAGATGCTCAAGACATTAACAATCGATTTTGAACTCGACCTGCAAGCAGATGTCCTAGTGATTGGCGGTGGGCCTGCTGGAACTTGGGCGGCTTGGAGTGCTGCATCAACTGGAGCTAGAGTTGTCCTCGTAGATAAAGGATATTGTGGGACGACTGGATGTGCGGCCGCATCTGGTAATGGTGTATGGTATGTGCCACCCGACCCAGAAGCACGGGAAACAGCCAAGGCAAGTCGGGAATCATTGGGAGGGTTTTTATGCGATCGCAATTGGATGGATCGGGTACTGAATCAGACGTATGTCAACGTCAATCGGTTAGCAGAGTGGGGTTATCCTTTTCCTACGGACGATGAAGGCAAACCCTATCGGCGATCGCTCCAAGGCCCGGAGTATATGCGACTGATGCGGCGGCAAATTCAACGCGCAGGAGTCAAGATTTTAGACCACAGCCCCGCCTTAGAACTATTAGTAGATGAAGATGGTGCTGTTGGCGGTGCCACGGGTGTGAACCGTCAGACTGGTGGAAAATGGATGGTGCGTTCAATTGCCACAATCATTGCCACCGGTGGCTGTGCGTTTTTAAGTAAAGCGTTAGGATGCAACGTCCTGACAGGGGATGGTTATTTAATGGCTGCTGAAGCAGGTGCTGAGATGTCGGGTATGGAATTCTCCAACGCTTATGGCATCTCCCCAGCTTTTTCTTCAGTTACCAAAACCCTGTTCTATAATTGGGCAACCTTCACCTACGAAGACGGCAGCGTGATTCCTGGTGCGGGTTCTCAAAGGGGACGTTCGGTAATAGCCAAGACATTGCTCGAACAACCAGTTTACGCGATTTTGGATAAAGCAACCGAATCCATGCGCCCATCTATGCGTTTGGCGCAGCCTAACTTCTTTTTACCCTTTGACCGTGCAGGTATCGATCCATTTACTCAACGTTTCCCTGTTACCTTGCGTCTAGAGGGAACTGTACGCGGTACAGGAGGAATTCTGATTTTAGATGATAGCTGTGCCACCTCAGTACGGGGACTTTACGCTGCTGGAGATGCAGCCACACGAGAACTGATTTGTGGCGGATTCACTGGCGGTGGTAGCCATAATGCAGCTTGGGCAATATCTTCTGGCTATTGGTCAGGCGAATCGGCTGCCGAATATAGCCGCATCAGACAACAGAAAACTCAACCTCACCTCAAGGGTGTGGGAGAGGTAGGATTAAAGAGTCAGAGCGATCGCTTTGATAAATTTGCAACTGATGAAGTGATTCAGGCAGTCCAAGCTGAAGTATTCCCCTACGAACGGAACTTATTTCGTACAGAACATGGCTTAACTGAGTCTCTAGCTAGACTCAATCACCTCTGGCAAGAAATCCGCAGTAGCGAGGTAACATCGAATCAAGAACTTATTCGGGCCAGAGAAGCTGCGGCAATGGTAGCCACAGCACGATGGATGTATAGCAGTGCCCTTGAACGCAAAGAAACTCGTGGTATGCACAAACATTTAGACTATCCCGAACAAGATGCTAACCAACAACATTATTTAATTAGTGGTGGATTAGATCGAGTCTGGGTCAAGACTCAGCCGCTAAATACTACAGTAAAAGCAGAAAATCCCAAATCTAAAATAGGAGCAGCAGTGTGATTGAGTTGGTCAGCGAATCGCGGTGCATACAATGTAATATCTGCGTGAACGTTTGTCCGACCAACGTGTTTGACCGCGTACCTGATGCACCGCCAACTATTGCCCGACAAAGTGACTGCCAAACCTGTTATATGTGCGAATTGTATTGTCCAGTTGACGCTCTTTATGTAGCACCTCAAAGCGACATGCAGACTTCAGTCAACGAAGCAGAATTGGTAGAAGTCGGCTTGCTGGGTAGTTACCGCGAAAATGTTGGTTGGGGACATAAACGTACATCAACAGCAAAAAGCGATTCAACATTCCAAATTCTCAAGCAGATGAAATAGTACAGCGGAGAAAATAGTCATGCTGTCGTTAAAGAAGGCAGAAGGCAGTTCGCGTAGCGTGTCGAAGACAAGGCAGAAGGTAGAAGGTAGCTTTATAAACAGAAAAGTTAGGCATTTCGAGCCTAGACATAAGGTGTCTAGTATAAGATTATCGACTTTAGTTGCTTGTGTTTTACTGTTATTAACTACAGGATGTAGCCGCAAAAGTGAATCAGCTCAATCCATTGAAGCTATTAATGCCAATAGTACTAGTTCTATTACTGCATCTAACAATATATCTACCTTGCGTATAGGTTATGTAGGTAGTACAGAACCTACAGGGCCGCTTGGTTGGGCAAAGAAAAAGGGAATATTAGAGCGGGAACTCAAAAAAGTTGGATTTCAAAACATTACTTTTGCGCGATTTCCGAACGGGCCGGATCTAAATGAAGCCCTTGTTGCAGGTCAATTAGATGTTGGTTCTTTAGGCGATACACCAGCGATAGTTTTGAGAGCCAAAGGGGAGAAAACTCGACTGCTGCGAATTACTCAATTTAATACAACTGCTTGGCTCGTAGCGAAAAAGAATGGCCCGCGATCGCTTGCTGAACTTAAAGGAGAAAAAATAGCTACCCAAAAAGGTTCTTATATGCATCGATACCTGTTGGGTCTATTAGCTGAAACTAAAATTGCCAAAGATGTAAAAATCGTTCACTTAATGAGTACTGAGGCAAAAGCAGCATTAGAACATGGTGATGTAGCGGCTTATGCAACTTCAAGTGATATGGGGCCTTTTCTGAAATCCCAAGGATTTCCGGTGATTGATTCTTCAGTAAATCATAATGGTTTATCAGGAACTTCATTAATCGTAGCAACTGAAAACTTTTTAGCGAAACAGCCTGATTTTCCTGAGAAATTTAACAATATTCTCACAGAAGCAGCCAAAGATTTAAAAGCTAATTCTGAAGAATATTATCAATACCACGCGCAAACTACTAAATATCCCGTTGATATCATCAAAGTATCCTACCCACTTCAACAAGTATCAGAAGAACCATTACCACCTGAGGGAGTAAAACTTTTAGAAGGTACTAAAAAATTTTTAGTTTCGCAAGGTTTAGCAAAGTCAGACTTTAAATTAAAAGATTGGGAAGAAAAATAGGAAGTGGGGACTAGGAAAGAACTTTCCTAATGCCCAATCTCCAATCACCAAAAGTGTTCCATGTTCCATTTCCTCTGTTTAGTTGTAGAGTGAATAAAACTCACTCTACATTTCTCCTAAATTCTGTATCAATAAATTGGGAAAGTATGTTTTTCACTATTCTAAATCTAAAATAAAAATTCAAAATTGTATAAGCATTTTTCGGCGTTCAGCTAATTACAAGTTACTAAAGTATCAAGGATGATTTTTTATGGTACTAGATATTACAAAACCAAAGGATTACATTGATGTAGCAGCTTCTTTATCTAAAGAACTTGCTCAATCCTCAGTTGAAAGGGATGCTAAAGCTGGAGTTCCAGAAGAGGAAATTAATAGGCTACGTGAAACTGGCTTGCTACCATTAATTGTACCTAAACAATATGGTGGAACTGGGGCAACTTGGATTGATGCCTTAAAAATTATTAGAAAACTATCAAAAGCTGATGGTTCAATTGGTCAGTTATATGGTAATCATTTGAATTTGACGGCTTTGGGTCATGTTTCTGGTACACCAGCCCAAAAGGAAAAATATTATAGTGAAACTGCTAAGAATAACTTATTTTGGGCAAATGCTATTAATACGCGGGACACTAGGCTGAAAATTAGCCCAGAAGGTGAAAATTTTCGGGTTAACGGCGTTAAAAGCTTTGGTACGGGTATTGCTGTTGCAGATTATCGAGTATTCTCAGCTTTGCAAGACGGTGTAGAATTGCCCTTCATATTCATAATTCCCAAAGATAGAGAAGGCTTAATTTCTAATCAAGATTGGGACAATATTGGACAACGTCGCACTGATAGTAGTAGTTATACATTTAATAATATCCTAGTAGAGAAAGATGAAATTTTAGGCCCACCAGAACCTCCTGATAATGCCTTCTCAACTTTTCTTGGTATTATTGCCCAGTTAACAAAAACCAATGTTTATTTAGGAATTACCAAAGGAGCTTTCGCCGCAGCTCGTGAGTATACTAAAACTAATACTCGTCCTTGGATTACATCAGGAGTAGATAGTGCTACTCAAGACCCGTATATTCTGCATAGTTACGGTGATTTTTGGATCGAAATCCAAGGTGCGATCGCTCTAGCTGACTTAGCAGCCGAAAAGGTACAAGCAGCTTGGGAAAAGGATATAGCGCTGACTCATCAAGAAAGGGGAGAAGTAGCGATCGCAGTTTCCGCAGCCAAAGCATTAGCTACCCGTGTAGGCATAGATATTACCAATCGCATCTTTGAAGTGACAGGAACTCGTGCCACTGGAACTAAATATGGATTTGACCGCTACTGGCGAGATTTGCGAACTTTTACCCTCCACGATCCTGTGGACTACAAATTGCGAGCCATAGGTGATTGGGTACTCAATGAACAGCTACCTGTTATTACACAATATTCATAGGTATGGGGCATTGGTTATCTCCCAACCAGACGCGATGAATCGCGTCTCTACAAAATTTCAAATCTAAAATCGATATGACTCAACTCAAAACACTTGCTACTTACGATCCAACCTTGTTTGAGGGAGCGGCTGAAGGCTATGCTCAATACAGAACTAAATATCCGCCTGTTGTATTCGACAAACTAGCTGAAATATTCAATCTCAATGGTCAAGGGCGATTGCTGGATTTGGGTACTGGGCCGGGATTAATTGCAATTCCTTTGCGAACCAAATTTGAAGAAGTTGTGGCGATCGACCCCGATCCCGATATGATTGCAGAAGCTAAACGCCAAGCAGCAGCAGTAGGAGCAAACAATATTACTTGGCTCCAACAAGGGGCAGAGTTCATCGACTCTAGTTTGGGGACATTTAAATTAGCTACTATTGGTCGAGCTTTCCACTGGATGGAACGCCAATTAGTGCTTGAGCGCCTTTATGAATTGCTTACTGATGATGGTGGACTAGCACTACTGAATACTGGTGATAATCCTTGGGAAAGTTCTTTACCCTGGAAACAAGCTGCTGTTGGAGTAGTGAAGAAATGGTTAGGCGATCGGCGGCGGACTGGACAACGAGGAGAAGGGATTCGTAAGCCAGTCGATCCTCCTCATGATGTTGTAATTGCCAATTCAGCTTTTGCTCGTCAAGAAGTCTATGAAGTGCCATTTGAAAAATCTTGGACTGTTGATAGCTATCTTGGCTACTTATATACCACAGCTTTTTCTTTGAAAATTTTCTATGGCGATAACACCCCAGCTTTTGAAGCAGACCTCAAAGAAGCATTGCTAAAAGTTGAACCGTCTGGACATTTTACAGAAGAACTTAAAGCTACAATTTCGGTTGCTTGGAAGAAATAGGGTTGTGACCTTGAAAGTTAAAAGTCAAAAAAATATTGATCTACTTAGCACAACCCTAAAGTGAGTTATCCTCACCCCATTTTCTAATTTTCTGCCTCATAACTCTTCAACTCAAGTTCCTATAGTCGTTATAGAGTGGGGCAATACTCACTCTACTTCCTCTATATTAATTACTTGAATTTACTAAAAAATAAACAATATTTTTGTGTTTTTTTTCATTAATCATAACTTTTCTACCACTTAGAGAACAAGAAATAAAACAACCTATGCCAGCTAAAAAACAAAAGTTTGAATTTAGTAAAAGCCAGAAAATAACACGTCGTTCTTTATTGTTTGCTCTGGGCTACTGTTTAGTATTATCTACAACCTTATCCAGTTGTAGTGAAGCCAAAAATAACGCTCAGCAGTCCCCTGCTTCTTCTGATTCATCAGCTTCATCAGCTTCATCGGCTTCATCTAACACCACAGAGAAGCAAGTAGTACGAATTGTGCGTTCAAAACAACTTACTGGTCTAGCAGTATTAGAAAAGCAGGGGTCTTTAGAAAAGCGATTGGAACCTTTAGGTTTTAAAGTACAGTGGAGTGAGTTTGCAGCTGGGCCGCAACAGCTAGAAGCTATAAATGCAAATGGACTTGATATTGCATCTACAGCCGAGTCGCCTCCCGTATTTTCACAAGCAGCAGGAGTGCCTCTTGTTTATCTAGCTACTACATACTCCAGTGGTAAATCAGTTTCACTTTTAGTTCCGACCAACTCTCCGATTAAAAGTGTTGCTGATTTAAAAGGTAAAAAAGTAGCTTTCCAAAAAGCCTCTATAGGTCATTACTTGTTAGTCAAGGCATTAGAAAAAGCAGGATTGAAACTAAGCGATGTCCAATCAGTTTTTCTACCACCACCAGATGCTAATGTGGCTTTTAGTCAGGGAAAAGTAGATGGTTGGTTTATTTGGGAGCCATTTGTTACCAGAAATGTACAAAACAAAGTAGGTCGTGTTTTGACAGATGGAGGTGAGTTGCGGGATACAGGAAACTTTTACTCGACTTCACGTCAGTTTTATCAGGCACACCCTGATGTGATTAAAGTATTTCTAGAAGAACTAGAAAAAGCAGATATCTGGACTAAAGAGCATCCGAAAGAAGTAGCACAACTACTTGCTCCTGTAACTCAACTAGACCCCCCTATTCTAGAAATTATGCATAGTAAATATGAGTATGGACTGCTACCAATTACTGAGAAAACTATTACAAAGCAACAAGAGGTTGCAGACAAATGGTACAGTCTTGGACTTATACCCAAGAAGGTGGATGTGAAAGCTGGGTTTTTGACACCTGAAGAGTACGCAAAAATTACTCCTGCTGAGGTTTTAGCTAATAAATAGCTGTACAATTTTAAATTTTGGATTGAGAGTGCCTTTTTGGGAAAGACTACTAGAAATAGATTTTTTATATTGGTATTCTTCCCAAGAAAATACTAAAACAGAGGAGAAAATTATGCCTACTACGATTTTAAGAAAAGTAAAAATCACCCCTATTGATGCTCCGTTAGGAGCGATAGTTACTGGTTTGGATGCGAGTCAACCTATTGCACCTGAAGTCATATTACAACTTAAGCAAACTTTGCGCGATCGCCACATTCTTATCTTTAAAGATCAACAACTTGCTGATGAACAATTTTGGTCGTGTGTTAAGAGATGGACAAGGACTCCAGGATCTTGGAGGTTTTTATTCTACGTCGCGTAAATTTGCCAAAGAACATCCTGAAGTTCTAAAAATTTTCTTGGAAGAACTTTTAAAGGCAGATGAGTGGTCTCGAAAAAATCCTGATAAATTGGCAGAACTTGTTTCTCCTGATGTTGGTATTGATGTGCCTACATTAAAACAAATTCAAGCAAAATCAGCATATGGGCTATTACCAATTACTGAAAAAATTGTCGATAAGCAACAACAAATTGCTGATTTGTGGTGTAATCAAGGACTTTTGCCAAAGAAAGTTAATGTGAAAGATGGTGTATTAACTCCAGAAGAATATGCTGCTATTACTCCACCAACGCTAATTAGTGAAAAATAGGAGTTAAGAAGCTATTAAGTTGGCGATCGCTTGGATCAATTCGATTGGCTCTACTGGTTTGGCGATATGCTTGTGAAATCCGGCGGCAAGTACTTTTTTGGCGTTCATTTCTCCAGCATAGGCAGTAAGTGCGATCGCCGGAATTTGTCCTCCCTGTTCTGGTGGTAATGTTCTCAACTGTCGCATAAACATATATCCATCCATGTTTGGCATTCCAATGTCGCTTAACAGGACATCTGGCTGCGATTGCCTCAAGGCAGTTAGTGCTTCATTTGCTGATGCCACTGCTGTCACATTTGCTCCATAATGCTCTAGCAAAAAGGCAATGAATTCTCGCGTATCCGCATCATCATCCACTACTAAAATTTTGACATCATTTAAATTTGAGGATGACTCAGAGTCGCTACTGTCTTGTTTGCTTTCTAAGGGCTGTTGAATTAGCGGAAGTCTAACGGTAAAAGTTGCCCCGCGATTTTCTCCCTGACTTTCTGCCTCGACTGTGCCGCCATGCAGTTCCACTAAATGACGGACGATCGCTAATCCTAACCCCAATCCCCCAAATTTTCTAGTGGTACTGCTGTTTTCTTGACGAAAATATTCAAACATATAGGGGAGAAAATTGGGATCGATGCCTTTGCCTGTGTCGCTAATGATGATTTGGGCATGAGGAGTGTTAAGTGAGGAGTTAGTTATTCTTTTTGTCTCCTTGTCCTGCATCCCTTGGGCGTCTCCCTCATCTTCCCTTGTCCCCACTGCTGCAAGTCGAATATCAACTCGTCCCCCCTCTGGTGTAAATTTGATGGCGTTTGAAAGCAGATTCCAAATGATTTGCTGCAATCTACTGGAGTCACCTAAAACTTGCCCTAAACTTGGTTCTATGCTGATGTGCATCTCAATTGACTTGGCTTCGGCTGAGAGCCGTACTGTCTCCATTGCTGCGGTAATTACAGATGTCAAATCAACTGGGTAGATATTTAAGCTGAGTTTACCTTGTAAAATCCGGGAAATATCTAGCAAGTCTTCGATTAGTTGAGCTTGTAGTTGAGCATTGCGCTCGATAGTCTTAAGCGCTTGAGGGATTGCTTTTTCATCAAGTTTTCTGGTTTGGAGTAACTTTGACCATCCGAGAATTGGGTTGAGTGGCGATCGCAATTCATGCGAAAGAACTGCTAAAAACTCGTCTTTAATTCGATTGGCGTTTTCTGCTGCTTCTCGTGCAGTCTGTTCTGCTTCGTATAAACGGGCACGTTCTATTGATTGAGTGCATTGCTGTGCTAGTGCTAGTACAAAGGCGCGGTCATCTTGGTTTAACTTGCGATTTTCAGCGAAAGCTAGAGAGATTCCACCTATCGCTCGTCCCTCAATGATTAATGGAATAGAAATCCAAGTCACGTAATTATACTTAGCATACTCCTGGGCCAGATGTGAGTAACGAGCCACTCTTGTTGTCGTTGGCTCTTGCCAGAGGAGTTGTTTAGTCCGTACTGCTTCTGCCAGTGGCACGGCTGCATTAATTGAAAATCGCCGCCATAAATCTAATGTTTCTTCTTGGAAACCAACTGCACGGACAATTTCCAGTTCGCTGCCGTTGTTAGTCACAAGTGCTACTAAAGCAGAACTAGCTCCCAAAGCTGCCATACCTTGCTCTACAATTACTTCAGCCACTTGTGCGGGAGTTAGAGATTCAGAAAGCGCCGCAGTAATGGCTTGCAAACGGGCAGTGCGAAATGCCGCGCTTTCGGCAACTTGTTGAGATTGCTGTATTTCTGTGTACAATCGGGCATTATCAACGGCGATCGCTGCACGCCGAGCCAATTCTTCAGCTAACATTAAGCTCTGACTATCGTAGCGATGATTGCCAGAAGACACTAAAGTCATGGCTCCTAGTACCCGTCTGCGAACCATGAGCAGGACACATATTGCAGACTGAGGATTTAACTGTTGCAAGATTTTCAAGTGACTGGCATTCGAGGTTACCGCTTGCATCTGTTCTGAGGAAATAAAATAAGTAATTTGTGATTTGCCGGAGCGTATTACTTCAGCAATATCTTGTGTTTGTTCTACAAGCGGATAATTTTGTAGCTGTTCTACCAATTGTTGTTTTTCCGGATCGGCATGGGCGGCTGCAACCCTGCGGACTGATTGATGGTCATAGATATCAACTAGACACCAATCGGCTATTTCGGGTACTGTTAAACGCGCTAAACTTGCTAAGGTTGTTTCATAATCCAATGATGCAGCCAAAATCCCGCTTGCCTCAGCTAGAAAGCGCTGTTTATCTTCCACTTGCTTGCGCTCAGTAATATCCCGCGAAGACGCTTGCATTTCTAAAATTTCTTGAGTTTGGCGATTGCGAATTGCTCGAGCAGTTGTTTCTAGCCAGATATAATGCCCATCTTTGTGACGGGCACGGTAAGTAACGGTATAAATATCTGGTAAATCAGCATTGATTGGATAATGCTTGGCAATCTCAGTTAAATCGTCTGGGTGAACTAACTCACGACTTTGACGACCCACTCGTTCTTCTGGTTGATACCCTAGTACTGTGTAGCAAGCTGGTGAAACATACAGCAAAATTCCATCTACTCTACTACGTGAAATAATATCAGTGGAATTCTCCGCCAGCAGTCGAAAACCTGCTTCACTCTCTACTAGTGCAGCTTGTGTTTGTTTTCTGACATTAATGTTACAGAAATATAGCGATAGTCCTGTGGGGGAAGGATAGGCACGAACGGCAAACCAGGCATCAAAGGGTGAGTAATAATCTTCCAACTCAAGCGGTACTTCCAAAGCGACTGCTCTTTGAAAAAGTTGACCAAAACTACTATCAGCCAGTTCTGGAAACTCTTGCCACAAATTCTTTCCCAGCAGTTCTTCACAGCAACGCCCTAAAGTTCTACTTCCCTCGTGATTGAGATAGGTAAAGTGCCACTCACTGTCAAAGGCAACAAAGCCATCAGTGATACTCTCCAAAATTGTAGTAACTTGCTCTTTGGCATTTTCAGCTTCAACACGGGCCAGACGTTCGCTCTCCAACAGTTGCTCGCGTTCGACTTCTGCTTGTTTGCGTTCGGTAATATCTTGGCAAATTGCGCTCACCCAAGTGATATTACCGGGTAGTTGAATCGGATAATAATTTACTGACCAGTACTGCTGCTTTCCGGGGGCAGCGGGTGTTTCTCCACTGGTTTCTTGAGAAATAGATTCTCCAGTCTCCACTACATGGCGCAAAGCTTCCGTAACCTCAAGATCCAACCCAGGTAGCAATTGGGCGACAGTCTTACCGATATGCATCTCTTGGGACAGACCGTTGATTTCAGCTAAAGCATTATTCAAGCGCACAAATCTTAATTTTTCATCCCATACGCCAATTCCGAGAGGCGCGTTATTAAAAATGGTATCAAGCAGCATGTTAGCTTCCATCAGGCGAGTCTGTTCTGTTTCCAGTAGCGCCAAAAGTCGCTCGCGTTCTGACTCTGCTTGCTTGCGTTCGCTAATATCTACACACATCCCCACCCATTCGATGATTTCCCCTATTTCATTGAGTATGGGCACTCCGCGTATAGACATGTGACGGTATTCGCCGTCATGACGTTGGACGCGATATTCTGCAACTGCAACGCTGCGTCCATTAAAGGCTTGTCTCCAGATTGCAGCTACGGATGTCCGGTCTTCTGGATGTAGTGCATTTACCCAACCCCAGCCTTTATATTCTTGAAAACTTTGACCAGTAAACGCTTGCCAGTTAGGAATCTCATCAATAACGTTGCCCCAAGGTGCCGCACTCCAAATAATTGATGCACTTGCTTGTGCTAGGGAACGGTAGCGTGCTTCACTATGACGGAGATTTTCTTCTACGATCTGGCGATAGCGTAGTGCAGTTTGCTGTTCGAGCAGACACTGCTGCAAACCTATTGCCTCTTCGGCTTCGACGCGAGCGGTTAAATTATTCGCCAGGGTAAAATCTTTCTCCTGAATTGCAGCATCGCCAGTTTCCAAAATTCGGCGACATTTTTCCTGGGTTGATTGCACCACTGACTCATTTCGCTGCTGTTCGATGAACTGACCTATTTGAGTAGCGATCGCACTCATCTTCTGAAGTAAATCTAAGTCAGGCTGTAAAATTTGGTTGGTGAAGAATTTCATCACACCTAAAATTTTATTACCCAGTACAATCGGCAATTCGATCGCGGCTGCAAAAAAATTCCGATCTAAGGCAAGTTCACAAATCCAAATAGGTTGACCACTAGCCCAAACTTGACTAGCTAACCCTTCTCCAAGAGCAAGAGTTGAAGGCTGGTTCAATAATTGGGAATTTTCGATGCTCAAATCCGATGAATGCCAACTTCCGAGGCGATGCAGAGCATTAATTTCCTCGTTTACACTCCAGAAAATACCAACTTGCCAGCCTAAACTTTGGCACAGGGATTCCAGAAGCAGGGGAACAGCATTAGCAAAAACAGTAGTCTCAGCCAAAATCTGGGTGACTATGTAGTGTGCAGATAAAAGCTGTTGATTACGTTTTTGCTCAGTAATATCTGTAATTAATATTGATACGCCATTTTCCCCAGGATAGACACGGTATTCTAACCAACGATGCCATCTTGGGTCTAAATACTCAAAATTTACTGTAATTTGTTCAACAACAGCCCGATGCATCTCAGTGTAGAGTATGCTATTTCTCGTATCAGGAAAATCCCAAATACTTTTACCTAAGAAATCTTCTTTATTCATTTGGGCTAGTTGAACTAGCTTGTCATTGACATAGGTGTAGCGCCATTCACGATCCAATATGACGAAGGCATCACTGATCCTAGCTAAGATTTCTTGAATATTTTGGGGGATGATTGGCTGAATTTCAGCAGTCACAGTTTCTGCTCCTGATTTTAAAAGTATTTGGCTAAAAGCGCCTCATTGGTTATTCTCCATCAGTTATATCCTGTGAAACGAAACTTCTAGGAGCGTTGCCAGTTTTAGCTGTCAAACTATAAGAGTAAATACAGCAGAATTCAGGAGCCTCGCCAAAGATGCTGCGCGGCTTGGGGTCGTAATTGGTGACACCAATTACAATCGGCTCTGTGCCTAGCTACCAGACGTAAATAGTGTACTTGACTTTCCTTTAAATCTGCTGTAATTGTATCTTGATTTTTATACTAGAGGCTGAGAATTAGTAGTTTGATTTTAGCAGTTACCCAAATTAGAAAAGAATAGCGATGCCTGCGGCAGGCTACGCCTACGCCTAGAATGGTAAAACTAGATTTATTCTGGTCTAAACTATCAGTGGGGGTATCTAACCCTAATTATTACCTTGAAAGAGAATCTGCAAGGGTTGGTCTCAAAGCCTTTTATGTAGCAGTTCTAAATCAGAAAGTGAAATATTAGCTGTTGTTGAGTGTTAATTATTAACACTCAACAGCCACCACTGATATTTTTACTTTCTCGTTGAGGATTGTTGTATACTTGCAAGCAAGTTTTAGGAAGGGTCTAAGATTTACTGCCTCTATCTAGGGTTATAGAGATTATGGGACAGTTATATTCTAATACATCCAGTATGGTAGAGGCTATTTAGGCTAATAATAGAGTTATTTGAATGCAAGAGATGGAAAACATGAGAGTTTGGCTTGCCTGCTTTTTCGTACTGTTTGCGTTGGCAGAATTTTTTGACTGGTTGCAAAAATTTAATTTGCCATTGCCTATCTATATTTTGGGTGGGGCTTTTTTAGCTGTTGCTTCTAACTACGACAAGATTGTTGGTTCTGATTTCATCGATCCCAGTATGGAAGCATCACTCGAACACCCCCAGTTAGATTCAACCACCCCATCTCCAAAGCCTGTTTCTTTTGCAATTGCTAGTTCTGTTGAAGATGCTCAACCAGCAAAAACAGAATGAATCAGCTCATCCCACCCTTACAAGTTGAGTGTTGAGTGTTGAGTGTTAACAGTGCGCCCTTAGTGGTTTCAAAAGTTGAAACAAATGGCTATCATCACTCAACCGTCAACCGTCAACAAAAACATAATTTTGAGCCACTTTCCAATACCGGGAAAACCGCTTCAAATCAATATAGCCATCATAATCAAAAAATGGTTCCACCTCTAGCACTTCGACTTTTATAGAACGCTCAATTTGATTGCAGATATCATCAAACCGGGGACTGGGACTGTCTGCTGTGACTACTAAGTCGGCTTTTTGTTCTTTAGCAAAAGCTAAAACTTCCTGTACCACATCCCCACGACGAATTACAACAGGTAACTCTAGCAAACATTCGTAAATAAATGTCAAGCGTTTGAGACTCAATTGCCATTCTTCTATCAAAGCATCGTCCCAAACCCAGATGGCAAGTGCATCTGGGTATTCTTGTAATGCAGGATTGTATGGACTGAGGCAGTCTCCATGTACCCAAACAATCGGTTTACTCATTAAACTTCAAATAACAATAAAAGACTATCTCTTGTCATTGGGCATTGCTCATTAGTGAATAAACAAATGACAACTAAGAAATGACAATAATATGACAGTCTTCTGAATATTAGACGTTGTTGGAAAAACTAGGGCTGTTAGCGTAGCGTCTATGAAAAAGAATTGCCGCTGAATTACTCAGTAAACAGGTGATTGCTAACCACATCAATATATAGGTAGGAGCCATCACCACGCCAATCATAAACCAAGTATATACGTGCAAGATCATCACGGAAGCGAAAAAGCAAGCGATCGCAGCAGATTGCCAGACTTGATACAATGGACGACGTAATACTGTCAAAACTATTGTCAAAATTGTAAACAGTAAATTTGCTGGCACAAGAAATGTACAAATAGCCACGCAGTTGCAACGAGAGAACTCAGTTAAGGTGTTGAAATCAAACATTAAGATCCTGGGGATAATGTTAGCAACCTATAATTTAATTTAACTTATTTCTAAATAACGAAATTAACCTTAGCATATATCGAGAGTAATAATTTTGAAAGTTTAACAGAAGTTTAATAATTCAATTAAGTTTTGATAGTATCAATAGTGAATCCCAATGAATTCTAAAAGCTTTGTATAACTAGGTCGGTGTGAATATTTATCGTTGGGATGAGGCAGGATAGCGCAGCGTTAGCGAGTCTGCGTACTCTTACAGAGAAGCAAGCTACGCGCAGCGTCTCGTAGAGAGCGTCGGCAGAGGGCAGTCCCGATGAAACAAGTTTCACCGCTATGCATGAAAAAGGAATATCCCCTACACCCCACACCCTACACCTTTTTTCAAGTCAGGAGAAAAGAGGGTTTAAGCCTATTTAATTTTTCTTAACATAGTTTTGTTTTTCCACACTGTTTTACTTATGTAAGCTGGTAAACGTCGGACTTAGGGACTGACAATTAAAAAACATTCCATCGTCACGGCGCACAGTTGTGCGTCCCGACAAATGTATAAATAAAATTTGGGGTAATTTATTTCTTGGAAATTGCTTGAATCAAACTCTTGTAGCGTGGGCGGAAAAGCCCGCCCTAATTATGCAACTTTTATATCGAACAGCTTATCAACTATCTATCGTACCTAAATCTCTGCAAATTTTTTAAGAATAATAAACATATTTTAAGTTTTATGTTTTAAGTATAGGTGAATGAGTTGAGCGCTTACTTAAATACAAGCAGATTAATTTTTTCTAAATTTTGTGACAAAATCAGTAGTATTATATCTTCTTTGATGCCCTATCCCTACTACTCCAAACAAGGCAGATGAACTTTAAGAGTTGAAATATATATATTGTGGATCTTCTAGCCAAATCCAGCTTTGATTAGCCATCCTCCAGCCAATGCGATCGCTAAAACATTTTTAGGCTTTCTATTGACTGTCAAGATCCAGCTTAGACTCAATCGCTATTTTATAGCACATCTGTTACCCTAACTCAAGAATGGGTAAACATGTCTATCAGATGCGAGCGACTTTGTTGTAGGATGTAGTTTAACAAATTTTTTTCTTGTAATTAATAAATATAAGAATCCAATTTAATTTCTAAAAAAATCTAAGTATCTGTAAGGTGTTTTATTGTCCTTAAGTACAGCACTAATCGAGCATAGAGAAAAATTATTTGCTGCTGCATCATTGCCAAAACTTTCTTTGTGGGTTGAGGAGGCTAGTAATAATAATTTATTTTGGATAGCTGGAGATAAATATCAAATAACTTTAAACAAATTTATTAAGATGTTAAAACTCAATAGTTAATCTAGTAATTAGACAACCTAAATATCCATATAAATCAAATTCAGTAGCTGGAAAACTTTTGTAAGTTGACGAAATCATCAGGATTTGTGCCGAAGTTTTTGGGCTAGCGCTTGCCATTACTACTGAAATTAAGTACTGATGCTTAATCATGTATATATATTCGTAATAACCATACAGATGACTGAGGTAGGGCTAAAGGTGTAGAAATGAAATGCATTTTCAGTAATAGCGAGTAAGGTTATCTTGAGCTAAGTAAACACATTGAACATCTTTTTTAAAAGTAACAATTCCGCACTCGAAAACGGGCACTACGTTGGACAGGTTTCCAAGGTAGTCCTTTGGGTGAGCAATACCCGAATTTTTTAGCAGGCTCAAATACAATAGCTGCCTAATAGACAGGTTGTAATGCAAATTCTTAAAGTACTAACTAGAGTCTATCTTAGTCCGATTGACTTGGATGAGGCGATCGCTTTTTATGAAAACCTCTTTACAGAAAAATGTTGGTTGTGGTTTCAATATTCCGAAGCTGAGTTGGAACTCGCTGGTGTGGGTTCTATTCTTTTAATTGCCGGTTCAGCCGAAGCACTCTCTCCATTCAAAAATACACACGCAACATTTCTCGTGGACTCACTCAATGATTTTCGAGAAGCACTGACTCAGCAAGGTGCAGTAATTCTGGCGGAACCCAACAAAGTCCCCACTGGAGTTAATATGCGAGCCATGCATCCTGATGGCACAATTATTGAGTATGTTGAGTTGGGATGATTGATTTTTAGCCAACATTAAATCTGAGAAAATGAGTAGCAAATTACGTTATCAGCTTTTTTCTCTAACCAGAGTTAATTTAAAGTTAATTTTTTTTGTATTGATGGCGACATCAATTACTTAAACTGTGAAGTATGCTATCTATGAAGCGAAATTAGAAGTTGTATCGCTTAAATTACTCTTTCAGCGGTAATACAGGCTTTATTACTGATACCGTTTCTTTGTGAAGTTGCAATATCTTTTATTACCTCCCGGCTAACTTGTCTTCCCTTGATAAGGAGAGACTACAGGGCGGTTTAATAAGGCGCATCTTCATAGAGAATTGGTACGAACTAATTATAACCTTTCTTTCTAAATCTCTTTCAAAGGTAGTTAGAAACTCGTTCATGTCTTCAGTGACTTCAAACTAGAAGATACTAATTTTTAGTACCTAGTTTTAGTAGTTAGTGTTAAAAGCGTTAGTCATAACAAAACCTGTGAGAGCAAAGATTCAGGATTTGCTAAATTTTGGTGAGATTAAAAAATGAACAAGCTCAATCTGTGCAAACAACGTCAAAACAATAATAAAGTGTTGATTTTAACATCGTTAGCTGTTTTGATGTCTCCAATAGTATTACCCTCGCAACAAGTCTTTGCTGGCACATTAACAACCGTTGTAAATTTTAATGGTACTAATGGAGCTAGCCCAAAAGCGGGTGTGGTTCTAGGAAGCGATGGCAATATTTATGGAACAACTTCCACAGGTGGTTCGCAAAATAAGGGAACAGCATTCAAATTAACTGCTCCTAATTTTACAGCTTTGACTACACTGGTTCAGTTCAATGGCACTAATGGAAATAATCCGATCGCAAGATTATTTCAAGCAAGTGATGGCAATTTTTATGGAGTAACCTCTACAGGTGGTACCAATGACCTCGGTACAATATTTAAACTGGCAAAAACAACTTTTACAACTTTGACTACACTATTTAACTTTAATAGCACTAATGGAGCTGGGCCAGCAGGTCGATTGATTTCCGGTGCTGATGGTAGGTTGTGGGGGACAACCTCAGCAGGTGGAGTCAATGGTAAAGGAACTGTATTTAAGGTTCCCCTGACTGGAGGTACGCCGACAATTGTAGTCAACTTCAACGGCACAAATGGAGCAAATCCATTAGCAAGATTGCAATTGGCAAGTGATGGGAACTATTATGGCACTGCTTCTGCAGGTGGGGCAAGTAATAAAGGTGTGGTGTTTAGGCTAACTCCCGCAGGAGTAATAACTTCATACAGCTTTAGTGGTACTAATGGGCAAAGTCCCCAATCTGGATTAATTGAATCAAGTGGGTTTATCTACGGCACGACATACTTGGGTGGAGCCAGTAATAAAGGAGCTATATTTAAAATTCCACTCGGTGGTGGCTCACCAGTTTTAGTTGCTAGCTTTAATGGGACGAATGGAGCCAACCCTACAGCAGCGCTGATCAAAGCAAGTGATGGTAACTTCTATGGTACAGCTTCTACAGGTGGTGCAAGCAACAAAGGAGCTATCTATCGATTGAGTGGAGCAACCATCACTTTGCTATCTAGCTTTAATGGGACGAATGGAGCAACACCGAACTCTACACTAATTCAACTTTCTAATGGTACATTTTACGGTACTGCCTCTAGTGGGGGCAGTTCTAATAAAGGAACTGTGTTTAAGTACGTAAACTAATCCAAAGTCCAATCAGATATCTAACTGGAATGAATCGGTCAATACAAATTAGACATGCGTTGAAAATAGAGCTAATGAGAAATTGAATTTAATTATGGCTTAAGCAATAATGCTTGAGCCTTTTTGCTGCAAAACTTGCTTTATCAGAAGTTATATCAATTTGAAAAATGATTGTGATAAATGCATTGATAAACCCTAAATTTAGAAAGCGATTCCCAATCCAAAATCTAAAATGGTATTAGGCGATCGCCACTTGAGGGTCACTCATGTTTTTCTCTTTCTCCTATTTAGAAGAATTAATAATCAATGCCCAATCCCATTTAAACAGGCTGTGGTTTGAGTAAATCTGCTTTGGTAACAAATTCACTAAACGTACTTGTAACTTGTTGCGGTAATGCGATCGCTGGCGTTTGCACTGGTAAGCGGGGAAACAGTAATTCTGCGACTCGATAGGCTTCTTCGAGATGGGGATACCCTGAAAATACAAAGGTATCAATGCCTAAATCAGCATATTCCAACATTCGCGCTGCAACTGTATCTGCATCTCCTACCAAAGCAGTTCCAGCACCACCACGCACTAAGCCAACACCTGCCCATAAATTGGGGCTAATTTCTAAGTTTTGGCGAGTACCATTATGTAGTTGTGCCATGCGCCGTTGTCCTTCTGATTCCGATTGAGCAAATCGCTGATGTGCAGCAGCGATGGTTTCATCATCTACATACTGAATCAGTTCATTGGCTGCATCCCAAGCTTGTTGCGTAGTTTCTCGGACTATAACATGCATCCGAATCCCGAAGCGCACAGTTCTACCTTGTTCTGCTGCTAATCGGCGTACCTTGGCAATCTTTTCGGCAACTTGAGCTGGTGGTTCACCCCAAGTCAAATAGACATCAATATGTTTAGCAGCAACTTGGAGAGCAGCATCGGAAGAACCACCAAAATATAAAGTCGGATAAGGCTTTTGTACGGGAGGAAATTGCAGTTTTGCACCTTCAACTTTCAGATGATGACCATTGAATGTGACTTCATCTCCTTGCATCAGCGATCGCCAAATTGTTAAAAATTCATCAGTTAGTTGATAACGCTGGTCATGATTTAGAAAAATTCCATCTTTAGCAAGTTCTTTTGTATCGCCACCAGTCACCACATTCAGAATAATTCGACCATTAGAAATTTGGTCAAAAGTAGCAGCCATCCTCACTGCTAAAGAAGGTGACATAATTGCTGGACGAAAAGCTACGAGAAACCGCAAACGTTCGGTAACTGAAATTAAAGAACTAGCTACAATCCAAGTATCCTGCTTTTGTCCAGTACCAATTAACATCCCGCCGTAACCCAATTTATCAACAGCTTGGGCGATTTGCTGCATATAAGGATAAGTTGCTGGACGCCTGCCAATTGTAGTGCCTAAATAACGCTCATCTCCCTGTGTAGGTAAATACCAAAAAACTTCCATAATCACTCTGTTCCGAATTTAAATTTTGTTATTAGTTATTAAGAGACTTCTAAAAAACAAATTATCTCATTTTACATCCATCAAAATGACTTTTTCTTATCCTGCTTCCTGCCTCCAGCCTTCAAAGCGATGAAATATTTTTTAATTATAAGTTTCTAATTCTTCTCCTCATCTTCCTCAGTCCCCAATCTCTAAGACATACCTACTATCTAATACTGTTTTGACTGATAGTTTCCGGTGTGATAGCTGCATATTGTTCATTAGTCAGCATTGCTTCCTTAATATTAATAGATTTAGGAATTATTTTCTCTTTAGCAAATAAATCTGCAATTGTTTGCTGATTTTGCATAATTTCTGGAGTAATTGGTCTTAAACCGTAATTTCGCCTTTCAACCATTGTTTTTAAAATATCTTCATCAAGTTTCAAGTAAGGAGCAATAAGTTTTACAGCTTCCGCTCGATTTTTGTCAGCCCATTGACCTGTGTTATCTATTTCCTCAAGGATTAATCGTACTAATTTGGGATTTTCTGTAGTAAACTTTCGTGCTGCCATGTAATATCCGCCTTGAGTAGCAATGCCGCTAGCATCTCTCAATACACGGGCATTTGCCTTTTTTTCTGCTACTGCTAAATAAGGATCCCAAGTAACCCAGGCGTCAATTTTTCCTTGAATAAATGCATCACGAGCTTCTGAGGGAGGTAAACTCAGGGCTTGAATATCACTATATTTTAAACCAGCTTCTTCTAAAGCTTTGATTAATAAATAATGGGAGGCAGAACCTTTTTGAAAAACTATTTTTTTGCCTTTGAGGTCGGCTAAAGTATGAATCAGTGAATTATTTTGGACTATGATGCCACTTCCTTTACCAGTATTAGGTTTGTTACTAGCAATATAAACTAAAGATGTACCAGCAGCTTGAGCAAATATTGGGGGAGTTTCGCCTACAGAACCAATATCAACTCTACCCACATTCATCGCTTCCATTAGTTGTGGGCCGGCGGCAAATTGCGCCCATTCTACGGAAACACCTAAAGGTTGTAAACGCTTTTCAATCAATCCTTTGAGTCTGACAATATCTCCGTAACTTTGATATCCCATGCGAACAACTTTAGCTTGAAAACCAGTAGTTTTATTTTCTGATTTTGGGGTTTCGACTGAGCAACTAACTAAGGTGGTAGAGATTGTTAATAATCCAGACAAGACGAATAGTGAAAACTGTTGAAAAATTTTCACTCGTGGCTGTTTGAAGGCAGTAATCATAAAGGTAATACTATTCGGTTAATAATTTTATGTTTTTATTTTTTATTTTTAGGGGCGTACAATTCATTGGGTAGCACAGCTGTGCTACCCTACTAACACAGAGATTTAGACAGTTTGCAGCTGAAGATTCTTTTGGAACAGTTCTACAACGTTTTTCCAGGCATCAGCAGCAGCTTCGGGATTATAGCTAGCGCGATGGTTGCAGAAAAAACCATGTCCTGCTCCCTCGTAGCGGAAGATAGCATGGGGAATCTGATATTTCTTTAATTCCGCTTCAATCTGTTCTGTGTCTTCTAAAGGAATTCCTTGATCTTCGAGACCAAAGAATGCATAGATGGGGCCTTTAATATCAGGAGTGTGGGTGATGGTTGGTTCTCCACCGCCGGGAGTTGAGTTTGTAATTCCACCACCATAAAAGGAAGCTGTAACTTTAATATCTGGTAATGTGGCAGCTAAGTAAACGACGTGACCACCAAAGCAGAAACCAATGGAACCGATCGCATCCCCTTGCACATTTGCTAAAGTTCTCAAATAAGCGATCGCAGCCTGAATATCACTCAATATTTCCTCGGCTTTAGTTTGCTGCTTATATTGTCTCCCTTTTTCAATATCTTCAGGATTGTATCCAGCCTCGAAACCCGGAGCAGTGCGTTGAAATAAAGTTGGAGCGATAGCTACATACCCAAGTTTTGCAAATTTCTCAGCAACTTCCCGAATGTGTATATTTACCCCAAAGATTTCCTGAATCACAATCACAGCTGGGAAAGTTCCTTTTTGTGTCGGTGACGCTAAGTAAGCGTCGATTTGTAAATCACCGTTGGGGACTTTAACCTGAGTAGTGCGAATTTCTGTGTTTGTCATCGTTTGAGATTAGCTTCCAACCGCTTTTAGTTTCGTTTTTGATGGTAAATTTAATAAAATACTTAATATCTATCGATTTACCGTATTTTGAAAGTAGTATTTCACAAACAATGCACAAACGCAAGCCTTGATATCAAAAGCAAACGCGGGATTAGGCTCTCAATTTTACCAAGCTGATGAAAGTTGGCTGTTAGAGCAGCAAGCGGAATCTATATTTTTGGCTGTTGTGGAAGAAAATCAGCGATCACCCCACGGATAAATCCGGGGGCTGTGTTCGATTCTTTTCGTCAGGCGACTGGCTTAATTTGATTTGTTACTTTTGTTAACTCCTGCCCAAACACTAAGCGGTTGTCCGACTTGCTTGTACAGCAGACTCTCTAAAATCACGCCATTATTATTGGCTGTCAGAGTTTTATTCGGCTGACGCAGAGATTCATAAAAACCGTTATACCAACCATCTTTTGACTTGAGGTTAGCTTGGACAAAATCGAATAACTTGCGTGTGTAAGCAGTGTTATAAAGCACATGCCAGCCTACCGTTGCCTTAGCACTTAAAAAGCGCAAATCATTACGCTGTTGTCGAGTGTCTGTAATAGTACCCCAAGGTTCTCCATTGACAAATAAACTGCTGTAAACAAAATAGGGAGGGCGATCCAAGTTGTCTTCGGTGACGGCAGTTAATTGTTTTGTCGCTTGATAGCGAGATTCTTGAGCAGCTAAAATTCTATCAGCATAGGCTTTAGGCAAAGCTTGAAACCCAGTTTCGATACCATCTAAAATATAGGGTTCACTGAGAACATAGTTATTAGCTTGAGATTTTTTATAGTCACGTTCGTCGTAAGGAATTCCTTGTCCGTAAAGATTGACAAAAGCAGTATGAGACTGATAATCCAAGGCTTTGTTAACATTTAAGCCCCAAAGCTTCAGACCATAGGCAGCATAATTCTCATAGCCCAAGCGACCTTCTTGGTTGTACTGTTCTTTGCCTTCAATAACACTAGTACCGTACATTTGCCCATTTTTGGTCAGACGCTTGACTTGCCAATGTTTCCAAACATCATTAGAGAGCGATCGCATCTGAGGATACTTTGCACCAACAATCTTCAGCCACATTGCCATCCGCCCCAAATCAATAGCAGACCAACCAATTTCTTCGCGTTTTTCTAGTTGACCATAATTAACAGGGATGAGAGTTTTTGAATTATAGACTTTGTTGGGTAGTTCTTCTTTGTATAACGGCACAGATGCCAATGTTTTCAACATTTTGCTCATTTTGGCTTCAAATTCAGCCGCAGGCACGATATTGAGTTCTCTAGCACTAACTAAAGCGGCGATCGCTGCTGCCTGATCCCACATAGTCACGGAGGCAAAGCCATCAACAGAATTAACTAAGCCAGTTTCTTGATTCCAGTTACGCTGGAAGTATGACCAAGCCTGACGAGCAGTTGCGATTTCTTCTTTTGTTAATGAGCCTGCACCAGGAGCAACATAAGGAGTGATAGCTATTGTTAATTGGTTGTTAGCAATCGGTTCACCAGGTGAAACTACAGATGTAGCGTCAAGATTAGCAATTGTTTCAGTTTCTTGAGCAGCAAAAGGAGTACTCTGTATGGGTTCCTTTGGTTGTAATAACTGCCCAGAAGTAGTTTGAGTTGATATTTGAGGTTTTTGTCGGGAAGTTTGAGAAAGTTGTCCAGACCAAAAATTAAAACCAGCGATGGCGATCACAGCAGTTACTATTCCTCCTACAGAAGCCAGTATGGATAAGCTTTTTGGTGGGGGTTGAAAATCAGAACTCATAGGGATTAAAGCCTCATTTTATGAATTACAGTTGCTTGTGTAATCTCACCAGACTTTATTCTTCCCAATTTTGAATATAAATGTTGAGCGCCCCGCTTCAAGGACTGACAAATAAAAAATATTCCGTTGTTCACACTAAACAATTGGCAACTTCAAAACAGATAATTTACAGCAGTTTTCATTTGCATGAAGTATAAAGTTAGGGGTTTTGAGGCAGAAGGCAGTTCTTGCTGGAGGCAGGAGGGAAGAGGTAGAAACTCTTTATATTTGATAAATCAGTCCTGGATTTTTACCTCACTTACTTGCAATCTGCTGTATTTCTTAAAGTTCCTTAAAAGACTGTAATCTCAGCGACTACCTTTAAACGGATTGATGTAAAGTCGATCTTGGCACTCTACACCCACTTCAAACTTGCAATCTGAGCGCGGATAGGCAATGCAAAGCAAAACATAGCCCATTGCTTCTTGTGCAGATTTGAGTGCGATCGCCCCAGAGCGATCGACTTTACCCTCAATTAGACGCGCTGCACAAGTGATGCAAGCACCGTATCGGCAACCCACCGGTAAGCGCAAACCCGTAGCTTCTACAGCATCTAATATATACTGATTTTCTGCCACCTCTATAACCAAGTTGTGACGATTAACAAGTTGCACTCGGTAACTTTTCATAACAATTACAGCAATTTTCAGGTAATTTAACCATAGGTAAGGTATCACAGCTAGCTGCGCCTGTAGACTTAAATTTCAACTCATTAGTTTACCTTAACGTGAGTTCGACGGAACTAAAAAATGGTAGGAGGTAGTGCAGGCAAATCTTTTGGGTAAATGTCAATCGAGGGTTTTTTAGGCAAATAGG
>JBALDB010000031.1:0-119837 GCA_036918135.1 Nostoc sp. | reverse complement strand
TTGTAAAAGCTGCATCAGCAGCGGCCAAGGGCGAAAGAACTGCATACTTCACGCCAATTTTTGGCCGTCTGCGAGTTGCAGCACCTTCTTCTCTTATTGCTGGTGTATTGGGTGTTGGCAATAAAAATGGCGGCTGTCCTTGGGGAAGAGTCAGCCGCCGCTAAACTGCATTGCTGGAGTTAGCTAACGCCGATCGCGTTCCAAGTCGTAAATTACTTTTTCTAAATACCAACCGTATTGTTTGCCTGGGTAAGCATTCCTTTGTTGAAGTAGTAGACGGTCGGCAGCGGCATCATCCCCCTGCAATATCGTCACAAGTCGGAAATAAGCCTCGTAGTCTTTGAGTTCATCTTTGCCGTGTTTCAGGTTGTGGATAACTTTTGCCAGATACCAGTTGTCATGCCTGTCGGGAAACATTCGCCGCTGCTGTTGCAGTAATTGTTTAGCAGTTGAGACATCACCCTCCAATATTTCCAAAAGTTGAGCTTGTAGCTGTCGATTCCTGGGGTTGGTTAGATAGGTCTGAGAATACCTGGCTTGCTTTGCAGGGGATGATTGAGGCTTGGGGTTTTGTTCTTGCTTAGCGTGATGGTAATAGTAAAGCGCTGGCAACAAGATACATATTGCTTTGATGATCCAGTAAAGTAGAATTTCCATGAATTGAGTTGGTAGAGCAACTCATTCCACCATCTACGGGTGTCCTTGATGAAAGCATCAGAGGATACCCGTATTTGTGTTTAAACTTTTCCTCGAAATTGTTCATAGGCTTTGATCCTTCAAGCGTTGGGAAAACTTAGGAAAGGCGGATCAAGTTGGCGCTTGAGCCGCCATGTTGTCTACGAAAGAGAAAATCGAAATGAGTATCGAAAGATTTGGGCTAGACCCTGATGGCAGATTGGGTTTGAGCAAGGATGATGTTGTATCTATTCATGCAAAATGGTTCGGATTACTAGTGACAATGATTAAGCTGGACGAGATGATGAATTCCCTAGCTTCTTGGGCATCTAAGGACATGAGAGAAACACATCCTTGGTTTACGGAAAAGGGGTGGGAGTGCGAGATTCTTCGTACAGCAGGCGGCGGCTGGCAAAAGGGACGATTTCGTGTCAGGTTGGAATTTATTCCTGACAACCCAGAGGCTTTTTTTAAAAACTCCTCTCCTGAAACTGAAAAACCAGAATCACTCCTAGACGATCTTCGATCGCAATTAGACACCTAATAGTCACAGATTCAACGCCATACTTGATGGCTTACTCGACTAACCAACAAGCCCCACGAAGGGGCTTTCATCCATGAAAAAACCATCACGCATTACTTCTGCCTTAGGGGAAGCGATGGGAGCGTTAATTATCTTGCTGTTGCTCATGCCCCTGGCGGCACTGAGCCTGAGAGCCACTGTAGACATTATTCGGGTCAACTGTGAGGTGAATCATGCCAGATGAACAGCCCAAAATTGTAGTTGAGGTTCCAAACCGCTCTGATTATTCTCCAGTCCCCAAACCAACAAACTAGAGGAATTTAAAAAGGGGTGGATTGAAGCGATAGCTTTCCCAGACACTCTGGCAGACATGGCCTTTGCTGTCGCCGCATCTGTGGCAATTCCCGCACTTTTAACCAGCTGTTGGGTATCGCTTCCGTTACCCAGTTTTATACGCTTGGGGGTGTTGGGAGTTTTAGCAATAACTGGCGCCCTCATGTGTTATTTACGACAAGCAGTGCCAGACGTGGACGAAGAATTGACATTTCGTGCCTTTCTAGTGGCGTTGGGGGTAATTTTGGGACTATGACCGAATTACACCCATCACAGCTACACCAGCAATTGCAGATGTACACCCGTGCTAACTGGTCATCCTGGGGAGCTTTGATTGTCAGTTGTGGTTTGCTGTCTTTGGGGGTATCGCTCCAGGGGGACGCAAGACAATATAAACCCTGGATTCTAGCTACAGCAGTCATTTCGCTGGAGACAGGGCGATGGCAACGACACATCGTCAAGCAACTGTCCCAAACTTTGGGCGACATCGAGTCGGCATCGCGGGCGAACTTTCAATCTTGGGTCAAAACCCAAACTCAGCCCACAGCACAGTTAGCGCTCACTGTTGGTATTGATGCCAATTGGCAACCCGAAAATATAATTACTGACCCAGTTGAATACGTCAACAAAGTACAAAAACACGTTGCTCTCGTGGGCGGGACTGGTGACGGCAAGTCAACCCAAGCTCAATATTTCTCTACTCGCATTGGCGGGAAAGTCGTTGTTTATGATATCGATTCAGCCAAGGGTGATTGGGCTTAGGTGAAACCAGAAAACTTGATTGGTGACGGTGGACTAGCAGAGGTCAACGCCGCAATGCAATCAGCCCTTGACCATCTAGAGTCCATGAAAGTTTACCGCAAAGAGGTATCAAAGGAGATCCCAGTGGAACACGCACGATTATACATTGCTGAAGAGTTCCCAGTGTTAGCTGACTGCAACAACGCCGCGCAGTGGATAAAGCAGCACGCCAAAGTGGGAAGGAAGCGCAAGCAGTTCATTATGGTTTTGGCCCAAAATGACACAGCTGCTAACTTTGCCCTTGAGGGTGACGCTGATATCCTTGATACCTGCTTTGTACGTATCCGGTTAGGAAAGAAAGCTCAGGATTATGCCAAGTCAACGCTGAAAAATTCCCAGTTGGAGCAATGGCTAAAAGCTGGAGGTAAAAAGCGATTTTTGGTCGATGATTGCCCTTGTGAGTTGGATTTGGGACTGTGGCAACCAAACGCGATGCCTGCGGTGGACGATGCCAATCCTCTGTTGCAAACCTCCAGCCACCGAGATGATGAGGCGCGATCGCTCTCAAAAGACCTCAACGAATACGAGCAATTTATTCTTAACTGGGGACAACAGCACCCAGGTGAGGTTTTGAAAGCTCGAATACTTCTGCAATCCAGCCGACTGTTTGACGGTATGCAACCAGATGAAGTGCGGATCGTCTTTGCGGCGCTGGCTGACAGAGGTTTGGGAGAAGTGGAAGGCAGTGGCGATCGACTCGGCTGGAAGTGGTCGGGAAACGCTATAGCGTGCGCTCAGACAGTTGAAAATGGGGCACAGGCTAAGGAGTTTTTATTTCAGGCACGCGGTTCACTCCAGCCCTTCGAGCATTGAGGCGGGTAGTACCATCCCCTTCTCTGTACCCCACTAAAGTAGAGCCTTGGATCAAACCTTCAAACGACTTTTTTATTAGCCCATGCTTACCAATATTCTACCAGCTTTTAATACAAAGGCTTATAGCACAGATCGTTACCAAGCCATGATTGAAGCTCAAAAAATAATTGCTTCAAATCCCAACTTCTTAGACACTGAAACAACAGGACTAAATAACGCTTACTTGGTAGAAATATGCATTCTTTCACATCATGGAAGTTCCTTAATCAATACACTAGTTAAACCACCAGTTTCAATTCCTGCTGAAACGACCAGAATTCATGGAATCACAAATGAAATGGTCGCCCAGTCCCCGGAGTTCTCTCTAATTTATCCCTGGTTGAAACAAATACTTGAAGGTAAATCTGTTTGTATTTACAACGCCAGTTTTGATATCGCAATTCTCGACAACTGTTGCGACTATTACGATTTACCAAGAATAGAGTTTCAAGCTGATTGCGCCATGCTTCTTTATGCTGACTACTATGGCGAATGGTCGAGTGGGGAAATAACAAATGGCAGAAACTTCCAGGTGGAGGGAAACATCGGGCTTATGATGATACTAAAGCCTGCTACAAATTAGTTCATGCAATGGCGCAACCAGAATCATGTCCATATGTTGCTCCATCAAAAATATTTCTGCCAAAACAACTTTTTTGTCATTGGCAAAATTGGCTATCTTTGACTTTACGAGTTGAACAACAACATGGTTCTCGAAAGTTGAAAGAATGGTCAATTAAAAAACCTGTATTTAGTTTTTCGCCATTAACAAAAAATGAAGCGAACGCAGAAATATTCTAAAGCCTGCCAAATATTAACTTTCCCGCACCAAATCCAAGATGAACCGAATTTATTTAACTTTTGAAGATGTAGAAAATGAATGAGGATAAATGGATTAGTTCAGATCCGCGAACAAAGAAACTAGTGCTTCGTTTCTGGGTGAAAGGATTTCCAAAACAATTTTTTATCAGTATTGGGTTAAAGGATACCAAGCGGAATCGTGACATTGTGAGATTGAAGAGAGACGCAATCGCCACCGATATCGCCTTAAATCGGTTTGACTCGTCGCTCAAAAGCTACCAGTATCCATTTGCTAGAGAAGTAGCGACACTAGCAAAAGAAATTGAATCTCCTTGCACCTTACAAGAGCTTTGGGAGCGATTCACCCAATTCAAAACTAGCCAAGTCGAACAAACCACAATTTTAGCCAAATACCGCTCAATGGCTAATTATATTAAGCGGTTACCCAGTCAATTACCAGAAGATGCAGTGCAAATTCGAGATTGGATTTTAGCAAACCTCACCCATTATATGGCGTGGGAGACTTTAAACTGCTTGAGTCGCTGCTGCGATTGGTCTTATGATTCCGGGTTCATTGAACGCAACCCATTTTTTAAACTCAAAATTCCCAAACCTAAAAACAAATCCACCAGCGATTACTACAAAGCATTCACCCTCGAACAACGGGACTTGATTATTCAAACCTTTGAGGAGCATTCATTGTACGCTCACTACGCTCCTTTAGTGAAATTTCTGTTTTGGACTGGCTGTCGTCCTGGCGAAGCTTTTGCCCTCACCTGGGACGACATCAGCGCCAACCGCTGCCGAATTTACATTAATAAATCGTGCAACACTCACCGCATCCACAAAGGCACTAAAAACGGTAAAAAGCGGATGTTCCCGTGTCAAAATGGTTCGAGGCTGCAAAAGTTACTTTTGGATATCTGCCCGGCACAATACCAGCAGCACGATTTAGTTTTCTTAAGTAAAACAGGCCGCCCAATGACCAGCGGCATTATGTTTGCTTTTTGGAGCGAGTGGAGGTCTGGCAGTTTCAAGTACCCCGGACTGGTTAAAGAATTGGCTCAATTGGGGAAGATACCCTATCTCAAACCATATGCCACACGTCACACATTCGCTACCTGGGCAATCAGCTCTGGGGTATCGCCCGATAAAGTCGCCCTTTGGATTGGCGATACTGTGGAAACGGTATTAACTTACTATTGCCACCCGGAAATCGTCAGCGCTGAATGTCCGGATTTTTAATTAACTGGCTACTTAAATGCTACTTAAGCGCTAGCCTAGAAGAATCCCCAACACACTCATTTATACGCGTCATGTTGCCGAAACCGAAGAAATTTTGGACACCCCAGCACTGGGCAAGTTGGAAGCCCTTTGGCATTGGCGAACAGTACCCGAATAACTACTGGGAAGTATTTCGGGCAATTTGGCTTTCTCGTGACCAACTACCCTACGCGTGGAATATCCTAAACAAGGGTGTCTGCGATGGTTGCGCTCTCGGAACAACCGGCATGAAAGATTGGACTGTAGATGGCATTCATCTGTGCAATGTCCGGTTGCGATTGTTGCGGATGAATACTATGCCAGCTTTTGACCCCATGCTACTAGAGGATGTCTCGCAGTTGCAGAAGCAAAAAAGTGCCCAATTACGAGACTTGGGAAGACTTGCTTATCCAATGATTCGTCAACGTGGCGAAAAAGGCTTTCGCCGTGTGAACTGGGATGAAGCCTTAGAAGTAGTTGCTAGTCGCATTCGTACCACCACACCAGACCGCCTTAGCTTTTATGTTACCAGTCGTGGTACTGTCAACGAAACTTATTATGCTACGCAAAAAGCCGTGCGAGCAATGGGAAGCAATAATATAGATAACGCTGCCCGTATTTGTCATTCTCCCAGCACAGCGGGTTTGAAAGCTGCTCTCGGCGCAGCAGCTACTACTTGTTCTTATAAAGACTGGATTGGTACTGATTTATTAGTCTTCATTGGCTCCAACGTTGCCAATAATCAGCCTGTTACCGTTAAATATCTGCATTATGCTAAAAAAGCTGGCACTAAGATTGTAGTGATTAACACCTATCGCGAACCAGGAATGGAGCGTTATTGGGTGCCGTCAATTGTAGAAAGTGCCTTGTTCGGCACCAAGTTTGCCGAAGACTTCTTTTTAATAAATATGAACGGAGATATAGCATTTTTAAATGGCACAATTAAACATCTAATTGCCAACAACTGGGTAGACCAGTCATTTATTGACCGCTACACTGCTGGCTTTGCAGAACTTCAGGCATCCTTAGAAAGCCAGTCTTGGGAAGAATTAGAGCGGCTTTCCGGCGCATCTCGTGAGGAAATGTACGCCTTTGCCAAAATGGTCGGGGAAGCCAACAAAGCGGTATTTGTTTGGAGTATGGGCATTACTCAGCATGAGTGCGGTGAAGACAACGTGCGAAGTATCATTAACCTAGCTCTTACCAAAGGTTTTGTCGGTCGGGAAGGCTGCGGTTTAATGCCAATTCGCGGTCATTCTGGGGTGCAAGGTGGTGCAGAAATGGGATGTTATGCCACAGTATTTCCTGGCGGTAAAGCTATTACCTCAGAAAATGCTGCCCAATTGAGTCAACATTGGGGCTTTGAGGTGCCAACAACTAAAGGTTTAATTGCTCCAGAGATGATTAACGCCGCACATCAGGGGCAATTAGATGTTTTATTTTCTGTAGGAGGAAATTTTCTAGAAGTACTCCCAGAACCAGATTACGTGGAAAGTGCCCTCAAGCAAATACCGTTGCGAGTGCATATGGATATTATTCTCTCCAGTCAGATGTTGGTGGAACCCGCTGATACTGTAGTGCTTTTACCTGCAACAACTCGCTACGAAATACCAGGGGGAGTCACAGAAACTAACACCGAACGCCGGGTAATTTTTAGTCCAGAAATTCCAGGGCAGCGTATCGGCGAAGCGCGTCCAGAGTGGGTAGTATTTCTAGAATTAGCCAGACGCGTCAAACCAGATTTAGCAGACAAATTGACTTTTGCCGATACATCTGCAATTCGCCAAGAAATTGCTCAAGTTGTCCCGCTGTATGCTGGTATTCAACACTTACAACAAGCGGGTGACCAGTTTCAATATGGCGGCTCACATTTGTGCTTTGGCTGGAACTTTCCCACACCGGACGGGAAGGCACATTTCGGAGTATTATTACCACCACACAGAGAATTACCAGAGGGCTGTTTTTCAGTAGCAACCCGCCGGGGTAAACAATTTAATAGTATGGTGCAGGAACGCAGAGATGCAATTACTGGGGCAGTACGAGAGGCAGTGTTAATGAATGCCTCTGATGCAGCAAAGTTGGATTTAAAAGATGGGGATCGAATAATTGTGAAAAATAAGTTAGGCGAATTGCCAGGGCAAGTTTACATTGCACCCATTCAATCAGGCAACTTACAAGTACATTGGCCGGAAGGAAATGTATTATTAGATAAAACTAAGCGATCGCTCGAAGGTGTTCCTGATTATAATGCGATCGCTTGGCTAGAAAAAATTTAAATTTCTGATTATTCACAGCGAGCGCACTCATGATACTTGACAGTTGTTGTAATTAATGAATTCAAGGGTGCATCGTCAAAACTTTATTTAGCACCTGATAAAATTCACTCTAGCTTTACCATAACTACACTTGGTCTATTGACAATACTTAAATATTCATCAGAACATTTAAATGTTTTTACGCATATCAAAGTATTTTTTAGTGTCCAAAGTAAAATCACTTCGCTAGCCGAAATCGAAAAATCGCCATCATTTATCTAATGAATGGTTTGGCGATGGTAGGTAGATTGACTCAGTGAGTTAAAGCTGGCAGCAGAGTTGCATCTGAGAAGGTAAGTGCAGATACGTTCACTTAACTACACCACTCACTACTCCCTCAATCACAATAAACACACGAGAAAATCATGTCCAATTCATCATTCAATCTCTTTGACCTCAATGGTAGCAATGGCTTCATCATCAACGGTATTGCTCCTGGTGATAACTTAGGCAGTTCCGTCAGCTATGCAGGAGACATTAACAACGATGGCATCGACGACCTGATTATTGGCGCACCTGATGTCTACTCCAACGGCATAACTTTTGCTGGGCAAAGCTACGTGGTATTTGGGGGTAAGAATGTAGCCAATAGTGGCTTTCTCAACCCTTCTTCTCTGAATGGTACTAATGGCTTTGCGATTAACGGCATTGGTGAGTTTGAACGCTCAGGCAGTTCCGTCAGCTATGCGGGGGACATCAATAATGATGGCATTGATGACCTGATTATTGGCGCACCTACTGCCTTCGTGAAGGATAATAAATATATTGGTCAAAGCTATGTAGTGTTTGGAGGGACAAATGTTGGTAGTAGCGGCACCCTCAATGTCTCTTCCCTAAATGGCACTAATGGCTTTTTAATTACCAACTTTGGCTTCGGGAACGATGCAGGTGACATTAATAACGATGGCATTGACGATCTGATTGTTTGGCAATATGACGCTGGGCAAAGCTATGTGGTGTTTGGGGGAGCAAATGTAGGCAGTAGCGGCATTCTCGACCTCTCGTCTCCAAATAGTACCAATGGCTTTTTAATTGACGCCCCATTCGGCAATAAAGTCGGAGACATTAACAACGATGGCATTGACGACCTGATTTTTGCAGAATTTATTCCCTACCCCAACACAGGACAAGGTACGGTGCAAACCTATGTAGTGTTTGGGGGGACAAATGTAGGCAGTAGCGGTAACTTTAACCTCTCGTCCCTCAATGGCACTAATGGTTTCGCTATTAACGGTATTAGTGCTGTTGAATACGCAGGCTTTTCCGTCAGCAGTGCAGGGGACATTAACGGTGATGGGATCGACGACCTGATTATTGGGGCAGCAGGTGACTTCGGTAGCGTTGGGCAAAGCTATGTGGTGTTTGGCGGGACAAATGTAGGCAATAGTGGTAACTTTAATGTTTCATCGCTTGATGGCACTAATGGTTTCACTATTAAAGGCATTGCTGGTCGTTCAGGCCTCTCGGTCAGCAATATAGGAGACCTTAACAATGACGGCTTTGACGACCTGATTATTGGGGCACCTAATGCCTCCCCCAACGGCATAAATGATTCTGGGCAAAGTTATGTAGTGTTTGGGGGAACAAATGTAGGCAGTGGCGGTACTCTCAACCTCTCTGACCTCAATGGCATCAACGGCTTTGCTATTAACGGTATTGCTCCTGGTGACGAAATAGGCTGGTCGGTGAGTGATGCGGGGGACATCAACAACGATGGCGTTGATGATGTGATTATTGGGGCATTTTTTGCCTCCCCTAACGGCAACACTTGGGCTGGACAAAGCTATGTTTTATTTGGTGGGACGAATGTAGGCAGTACAGATATCCTTAACTTGACAGGAACTCTTGATGCAGATACTCTTGTGGGCACAGTTGGCAACAACATTATCGATGGATTAGCTGGTATCGATACCTTGACTGGTAACGGCGGTCAAGATAAGTTTGTCTTTCGCTCTGGCAATGGTAATGACATCATTACTGATTTTGGTGGTGTAGGCACTGGGTCAAATCCATCGGCAGCTGTGATTGACAATGTTGACACTTTAGAATTTATCGGTGCTGGCTTGACTGCTCGAAATTTGCAATTAACTCAAATTGGTAACAACTTAGAAGTCACCTTTGAAAATGTAGCTTCTACCAAAGTCACTCTGCAAAACTTCAAATCAGAAAACCTGGATAACCTACCAGCAACTCCTTCACGAGGAGTACTAGGCAATATCCTGTTTGACGGACAAGCTCAAATTAGTGACAGCTTCGATGTAATTAATGCTAACTCCACTCAAAGTAGCATTTTCAACAAGAACACCGTCACCTTCCTCAATGACTTAAACAATAACATCGCAGGTTTTAACAACTCCAATGATGTAATTAATGGTCAAGGGGGTGACGACATCATTGACAGTAAGAGTGGCGACGACCTGCTCAGAGGTGGTACTGGTAATGATACTTTAGTTGGTGGAGAAGGGAATGATACTCTTGTTGGTGGTACTGGTAATGATACTTTTATAGTCCGACTAGGCGATGGCAATGACATCATTACTGATTTTGGCGGTGTGGGCAATATTGATACTTTGCAATTTATTGGTGCTGGCTTGACTGCTCGAAATCTGCTGTTAAATGAAAATTACGACTACTTGCAAAATTACAGCTACTTGGAAATTACCTTTGAAAATGTAGCTTCTACCAAAGTCAGTTTGCAAAACTTCAAATTAGAAAACTTGGATAACCCAGCAAATCCTTCACTAGGAACCCTCGGCAATATCCAGTTTGACGGGGAAACTAGCATTACCGATAGCTTTGATGTGATTAATGCCGATTTTTATCAGACTAGCATTCTCAAAGAAAACACCGTCACCTTCATCAATGCCTACTCCAGGAATATCACGGGTTTTGACAACTCGAACGATGTAATTAATAGTGTAGGGGGTTCCAATACCATCGATGGCAAGAGCGGCGACGACCTGTTGCGGGGCAGTAGATATTACAATGATACTCTAATCGGCGGTACTGGTAATGATACTTTAGTTGCTGGTAGTTCTGGTAACACTACGTTTGTAGTCCGACTAGGCGATGGCAATGACATTATCACCAATTTTGACGGTGTGGGTACTGGGTACGATCCATCGGAGGTGGTAGCTGAAAATTTTGATACTTTACAATTTATTGGTACTGGCTTGACTGCTCGGAATCTGCAACTAACTCAAAATCGCAACAACTTGGAAGTCACCTTTGAGAACGCTGCAAACACTAAAGTTACCCTGCAAAACTTTCAACTAGAAAACCTGGATAACGAGTTTGCAAGAGTAATATCGCGTAACATTGGCAATATCCAGTTCGATGGCGAGACCACCATTAGAAACAGCATTGATGTTATTGATGCCAATTCTACTCAAGGTAGCATTTTCAACAAAAACACTGTTACATTCCTCAACGAGTTAAACAACAAAATTGCAGGTTTTGACAACTCCAATGATGTGATTAATGGTCAGGGAGGTAATGACAAAATCGACGGCTTAAGTGGTGACGACTTGCTACGGGGTGATGCAGGCAATGATACTCTTATTGGTGGTGCAGGCAATGATACTCTCGTCGGTGGTGCGGGTGCTGACTCTTTCCTTTACAATACCAATGCTGCCTTTGCCAGTTCTGCTGTTGGTCAAGATACCATTACTGACTTGAATCCCTTACAAGGTGACAACATTATCCTAGATAAGACTACCTTTAGTGCAATTACTTCTGCAGCGGGAACAGGTTTTAGTAAGAAGAGTGATTTTCAAGTCACTAATTTAGGCGGAACCAGCACAGCAAAAATTGTTTACAACTCTGTAACTGGGGAGTTGTTCTACAACGAAAATGGCAGTGCGGCTGGTTTTGGCAGTGGTGGTCTATTTGCTACCCTCACTGGTGCGCCAACTCTGACAGCATCAGATTTTCTGGTGCAAGCGTAATTTGTCTAGAACACGAAACTCTCAGTTGAGAACACCAAGTTTTGAATTCAAAGCTTAATCAAGGAACGGGCATCTTGCCCATTCTACAAACAACAGACAAATCATCACACTGATGTGTAACGTCAAAAAAGGAATAGCAGAAAATTTAGTTCGGCTAATGTTGCTGTGCTGAAGAAATATATCGCTTGTAGGTGTGTCAAATTATAATGCGATCGCTACACTAAACTTATATCACCCCAAGACTTGCAGCCATGTCTGTCGCCAAAGATTTTGAACACCCAAAAGATGTAATATTTCCACCAGGAGATTTAGAAAGTAACGAACCGCCATTGGAAACATACTTACATTTACAGCAAATGCTGCTATTAATCAAATGCCTTGATTGGTGGTGGCGCGACCAGAATAATTTCTTTTGTGCGGGGAATTTGACAATTTATTACAGTCCACGCCAACGAAAATCTGAAGACTTCCGGGGGCCGGATTTCTTTGTGGTGTTGGATACTGAACGCAAACCGCGTGATAGTTGGGTTGTTTGGGAAGAATATGGTAAATATCCCAATTTGATTATAGAACTGCTTTCAGATTCCACCGCAGCGATAGATAAAGGGCTAAAAAAGCAAATTTACCAAGATATTTTTCGCACTCCCGAATACTTTTGGTTTGACCCGAAAAATTTAGAGTTTGCTGGGTTTATCTTAGTTGGTGGTACTTATCAGCTTATAGAACCCAACCCTCAAGGATTATTCTGGAGTCAACAGCTAAGTTTATACTTGGGTGTTGATGAAAATAAATTGCGTTATTTTACCCCAGAAGGACAATTAATTCCCACACCTGAAGAAGCTGTTGAACAACAGGCGCAACGTGCCAACGAACAGGCGCAACTTGCCGAACAACAAAAACAAAAAGTGGAGCGCTTAGCAGCCAAATTGCGAGAATTAAATATAGATCCAGAAAATATATAGGTAATGAATAGACAAACTGGTAGCAAAACCAAAGCCCAAATTTCGATTGTGGAAAATGGTAAGATGCGATCGCGTTCAGACCATCTGACTACCGAGGAGCCGTTAGAAATTCGCCTCGCCCCTTTGGGAAATACAGTAGCTGTTACCATGCGGACACCTGGTGCAGATTTTGAACTCGCTGCTGGTTTTCTATATGCTGAAGGAGTTGTTAGCCGTAGGGAAGATATCCAACGTATTAGTTACTGTGTAGATGAATCTATAGATGGCGAGCAGCGCCATAATATTGTAAATGTAGAACTGCGGCATGGATTAATTCCTGACTTACAGCCTTTGGAGCGTCATTTCTATATTAGTAGCGCCTGTGGGGTATGCGGTAAAGCTAGCCTTGAAGCTTTGCATCTGCGGGGATGTCCAGTGATTCCTGCTGGCGTAACAGTAACACCTGAAATCATCTACAGCCTACCACAGCAACTCCGGGCTGCTCAAGGTATCTTTACGGCTACAGGGGGTTTACATGCTGCGGCTACCTTCGACCTTCAAGGACAATTATTAAATCTGCACGAGGATGTTGGGCGTCACAATGCTTTAGATAAATTGATTGGTTCAGCATTTCTCAGTAACGAGTTACCTTTAAATAATCATATTGTCTTAGTCAGCGGACGCTCTAGTTTTGAAATTTTGCAAAAGTCTACAATTGCTGGAGTTCCTATCGTCTGTTCTGTTTCTGCTCCCAGCAGTTTGGCGGTGTCTGTCGCCAAGGAATTTGGAATTACCTTAATTGGATTTCTGCGTGGAGAACGGTTTAATATCTATACTGGTTTGGAAAGAGTAAAAGCTATAAAATAAAACAGTTATCCAACGACAAAGTGATAGGCTATTTTTTTATCTGTATGTAAGATGAACTGCGACTTAATAATTTCTAATCTAAGAATAAATAATACTTCTGGAACTTACTCATTGTTAGATTACAGGCGACAATAAAGAGGTTTTTGATTGATAGATTCTGGCATGAAGCCGTAAGAATCTCCAACCAAATAAAGTGGGCGTGCTTTTACTTTGATTTTTGAAAAAATGCCTATTGCCTTCTGCCTCTTGCCCAGCTATGCAGATAAAATTATCAACCAAATCGAACTATAATACATTTACTTACGCATTAGACAAATATGGTTTTTCCGTGCATTGATGCATTTGTCACCATAGCATCTGTTAATTATGAAAATTTAGTGAATTTTTATACAAAATTGCTGGAGCAAAAGCCAGCTACTTTGATTCCAAATGTCTATGCTGAGTTTCATTTGACAAGTATGCGATTGGGTATTTTTAAACCAAAGAACACAAATGAATCAGAATTTGAAGTGATGTCCGGTGACTCATCGCTTTGTGTCTACAACAAAAGTAAGATAAGTTTATGTTTAGAGGTGAGTAACTTGGAAGATGCGATCGCTCACCTAACCACTTTGGGCTATCCCCCACCAGGAAATATTTCCATTGCTGACCATGGTAGAGAAATTTATGCTTATGACCCTGATGGTAATCGTCTGATTTTACATCAAGCGGCTATAGTCATTAGTGATTAATCATTTGTAAAGGACAACTGATTAATCACATGTAAAGCTAAGACTCGCAGACTTGGGGGAATCTGACACCACTTGCTTGGCTGCTAACAAACCCATCGAATGCAGTAGCTCAACTTTGCCCCAGAGGATAAATAACAAAAGACAAAGGACAAATCAAAAATGGCAATTACGCAAAACTATAAATTAAACCTGATTCAATGGTATCCAGGTCACATAGCTAAAGCTGAAAAGAATCTTAAAGAACAGCTCAAACGTGTAGATGTGGTGTTTGAGGTACGAGATGCGCGGATTCCTTTAGCGACTCACCATCCGCAAATAACTGAGTGGGTAGAGGGGAAAACACGCGTGTTGATCCTCAACCGAGTAGATATGATTACACCACAAATGCGATCGCTGTGGCTAGATTGGTTTAAACGTCAAGAACAAGTCCCTTATTTTACCAATGCTCAACATGGTAAAGGTATAGCAGAAGTGGCACGGGCAGCGCAAGCTGCTGGAGTAGAACTCAATAAAAGAAGAAGCGATCGCGGCATGTTACCTCGTCCAGTGCGAGCTGTGGTGATTGGTTTTCCCAATGTCGGTAAATCAGCTTTGATTAATCGTCTGTTAGGACGGCGAGTGGTCGAAAGTGCAGCCCGTCCTGGGGTAACTCGCCAACTCCGCTGGGTGCGAATTTCTGAACACTTGGAATTGCTAGATGCTCCTGGTGTTATCCCCGCCAGGTTAGAAGACCAAGAGGTAGCATTAAAATTAGCAATTTGTGATGATATCGGTGAGGCATCTTACGATAATCAGTTAGTAGCAGCAGCGTTAGTAGATTTACTAAATTATTTAGAAGCTGTAGCTACAGATTTATTACCGAAAAAACCGCTACAATCCCGATACCAACTCGATTCTATATCTGACACTGGAGAAGCATATTTACACGCCTTGGCAGAGCATCGTTACAAAGGTGATGTAGAGCGAGCTGCAAGGCAACTCTTAACAGATTTTCGCAAAGGATTATTGGGTGAAATAGCTTTAGAATTTCCTCCTAATTAATAAATCAGCTTTTTGTGGTTGCTTTTGAGTAGCACTCAAAAATCTGAACACTCAGCTTTTAGAAGTATGCTGAGTGCTGTAAGGGCACAGACTGCTGACTACGCCTTTATCAGCTAGCTTTGTAACTACGCCGCTGATCGATGCGGTTTTGGATTGTTACTTACTGATAAGTAACTCTTATTGAATATATTAGTATTTTTTTATTAAGTCATATTGACGAGTTTTAACAATTTTGTTAAATTTATTTACATAAGTTAACAAGCAGTCAACAAAAATTATTTATACCAATGTTGATGTAAACGGAGTTCTTAATGGCTAGGCAACTGAACTCAGTAGCGAGCAGTTTGAGAACAACGTAAATATTTAATACAAGGTGTTTTTCTAACTTTACATAGTTAGGAATTTATTTTTAATTGCTTTTAGCTTCAGCTAAGATTTTTCGATTTTACATCGCTGTATCTCATCGCCATTCGTACTTCTCTCTTTACCTCAGCTAATTTAGCTGGGGTTTTTTGTGTTTTAACTTCATGCGTATTGCTGATAAGTAATTTTTATTTAAGTTATGAATCTTTTTTTGTCAAGTCATGTTGACTATTTGTAACAATTTTGTTAAATTTATTTACATAAGTTAACAAAGAAGCAAGAGAGAAAAAATAATGTATACCACTGTAAATGAAGAAGGCATAATCAATAACTACGCAGCTGAACCCAAGATGTACTATGCTGAGTACCCAGCAATTTGGGAACAACGTAAATACCTAATGCAAAGTGTTTTCGCAACTTTAATCGTCACTACTTTAGTTTTGGTTGGTTTTAGCGTTAGCTAAGATTTTTTGATTTTCCTATCGCTGTATCTCATCGTCATCCTCACTTCTCGACTTTACCTCGGTTAAATTAGCCGGGGTTTTTTCTGTTTTACACATCCCCAAGGGCAGTAGTATCTTGGGTTGTAAAATAGCAGCGATCGCTGCATATACGTAATTGCTAATTCCTCGTAAGATTTAAAAAACAGCCTTTTGCATAGGTGTTACCCAGCATGAAACGAACCTGGAAGTCTCTACTGCTAACTTGTAACTGGGTATTACTGTCAGTTGGCACATCAATTTTGATTATCTTGACGCAGCCAACAGCACCCGTTCCGGCACAAGAACCTGCTGCATCTACTACGGTTGAAACCATAAACTCACCCAGTTCAGAAACGACTAAAGACCAAAAGTTACGGGAAGTGTTGCAACCATCAACACCAGAAGCCTCGCCAGAAGTTTCGGAACCGAAAAAGCCAGAGTCTGCACAGGAACCTACACTCAGTCCGGAAGAAATTACCCGTCAGCTAAAATTTATTGAAGCGGATAGACTTTATTTAGCCGGACAAATCCCAGAGGCAGAAAAAATTTATCGCCAGCTAAAAGAACCTTTTGCCAAAACTAGCACATCTGAAGAACGTAAACCAGCCATAGTTGACCCCACGCAACTATCCCCAGGAGGTCAGGTATATTGGCGAGAATCAGAAGCAGGGATAGCAAAAAAGTTGCAAACACGAATTTTTGTACCCCTACAATTATTGGTTGAGCAATATCCAGAATTTATCCCCGGTCATCTTCGATATGCTGAAGTATTGAAACAATACGATCGCCCCAAAGAAGCGTTAAATGTATTAGAACGAGCATCTTCGCTTTATCCAGACCAACCGGAATTGATTAAAGCTGAAGTCACTGCCTTGGCTAATGAGAAAAAATGGATGGAAGCCTCTTTAGCGGCGCGTCAATTTGCCATTCTCAACCCTAAAGATCCCCAAGCGCCTGAGTTTACAAACTTAGCCGAGGAAAATCTCAAACGTTACAAAACTCATATCCGAGCCGAAATTAGAGGCAACCTGATCGGTAATATTATTACAGGTGCATTAGGTTACGCCGCTACTGGCAGTTTACTCGGGCCATTTTCGGCTCTTGATTCTACGATTATCCTGTTACAAGGTGAAACAGCTATAGGTGAATCTGCGGCTAAAGAGGCAAAAAAACAGTTGCATGTAATTACAGATGAAGCTGTTTTGGGATACGTGAATGAAATCGGACAGAAATTAGCCAAAGTAACTGGACGTGAGGACTTTCAATACGAATTTTTCGTGATTCCAGAGGAAAGTCTTAATGCTTTTGCATTACCTGGAGGTAAAATTTTTATTAATGCAGGTGCGATCGCTAAAAGTAATTCCGAAGCAGAATTAGCTGGGTTAATCGGTCATGAATTATCTCATGTTGTTTTATCCCACGGCTTTCAATTAATCACCCAAGGCAACTTAATTTCTAACGTTACTCAATATATTCCTTTAGGCGGCACCATCGGTCAACTTTTTGCACTCAGTTACAGCCGCGACATGGAACGTCAGGCAGATACACTTGGCACACGGTTAATTGTTGCTACTGGCTACGCTGCTGATGGCTTGCGTAACTTAATGGTGACACTAGAAAAACAGCAAAAAAATACTCCTCCGAGTTGGTTGTCTTCGCACCCAGGTGGTAGGGAGCGAGTTAGTGATTTAGAAAACCTGATTACCCGTAGTAACTACAACCGTTACGCCTACGAAGGAGTCGGGCATCATAGAGAAATTCAAGCACGAGTGAAAAAGCTACTTACAGAGAAAAAAGCCAGAGAAGAAAAAAAATAGCGTTTTTAATGAATCAAAAAACAAAATTATTCGTCCTTAAAACTATCAATTCCCTACCGATTTTTAGTGGAGGATGGTTATGTCTTCAAAACTGCTACGATTGATATCTTTAGGCAGTCTTGGCTTATCTTTGTGTCTGGGCAATTCCGCCGCAATGGCGCAATATGACTCTACTGACAATGGTGTAGTAGTACCAACAGTGCCATCAGATGGTACATCATCACCGATACCAATTGACACATCAACAAACATACCACCTTCACCTTCAGTTGACGGTACAACTCGCTTTACCTGTCAGACTTACAATGGTCAGTACACCGTGATGTATCAGCCACAAAGTCAGCCAGGACAATACTTTCCTTGGGCGACACCTGCAACTTTGGGCGGTGGTTGGGATGCACAAAGGCGTTGTGTAGCAATTGCCAACCGCTTGGAACAGTATCGCCCAGATGGCTTACAAGAACTCCAGACATCTGTAGAAAATAACGAAAATATTGTCTGCGTTACAACTCAAACTAATCCCAGCTGTAGAATTGTGTTGACAGTACCGCCTGGCAAAGATCCTTATATTATCCGCAATAGTATTTTCCAAAACTTAACTACTGCTGACAGCGGACAGCAAACCATAGCCGTTAACACTTATGGCGATCGCACAACAGGAAACAGCTTATATAATTTAGGACGTACACTTCTAGGTGGTGGCAATAATCGAGTTAATTCATATAGAGGCGATATTAATCTTAAGCCTTTCCTCGATGCCAAAGATGGTGGTACTGCTAGAAACCTCCGCAATGGAGTCGCAATTCGGCGTCAGTCTCAACCAAGTTCTGTTCGCCTAAATCCTAATAATTTCCGCTAATTAAGTAGGTCGGTGTGAATATTTATCGTTGGAATGAGGCAGGAGGCAGGAGGGAAGAGGGTTTAAGCCTATTTAATTTTTATTAACATAGCTTTTTTCCACACCGTTCTACTTAGTAATTATTTGGTGATTGAGGAATGGGAGTAGGGAGTGGTGTAGTTGAATTATTTGAAAAGCGCTGTCACATTCAGCTACTTCCACCCACAATGTAGATATAGGAACCGAGATTTTCGTCATCTGTGCCCACAATTATACCGCCTTCTGCACCGGGAATAAGTTCTATTGCTTCAATTTTGTGGTAGTAAGAGCGGTAAAGGGGAACAAGCTGAGGATGCGATCGCCAAGTTATATAATTACCACACAATCCCAAGTAACCAGCAACATATACAGCTGATTGAAATGGGCCGTCATCTCCGGCATCGCTTGCTGCTGTGATGTAAACAATTCCCAACGAGTCTACTTTTAAATCAGAAATATGTCGGACATTTCCGGAAGGAAATGGTACTTTAAAGTTACCATAACCTGAAAGCTTAATTTCATAAGTCTTGGGATTATATTCTCCAAAATAAATAGTTGCTGCTGTTTCTCTCTCTCCGCGATCGGCCCAAATGGCTATTAATTTACCATCTATATATTGTAAGCCAAATGCTTCTAAATTACTTTTTGGGGTAATTGATGGTAAATTAAATTCTTTAATAATATTAATATTTTTTTGAGCAATATCTAATCTCAAATAATAAGCTTTTCCCGTACTGCTTAAAGCAATAAAATCTGAATTTGATTGAGGAACAGATGTTATCGACTCTAAATCAATAGCTAATTCTATTTTTATTGGCCAGTTTAAAGAAAAATATTCAGGTTGATTTTTTCCTTTGATACTAATAATTGATAATCGGCTTTGACTGGGTTTTTTATTATCATGAACAATCAGAAAATCTAAAGAATTGCTTTGCTGCTTTATCAAAGCCATACCACTGATCCCAAAAGTAATACCGCCACGAACTGGACGCCATTCTTGCGCCCAAACTTGGAGAGATATAATTAACAACGCGGCTAAGACTACTATATTTATGATTAACTTAAGAAGTTGAGGCATACTAAAAGAGATTGGGCGGGGAGCAATTCAATTTTGGATTTTAAATTTTGATTTGGGATCAAATTTCAACCTCAAATCTCAAATCTAAAATCTAAAAGACTCGCCACTTTCCTTAAGCGGAGTGTGTCAGTCGATGCTCAATGATATCAAATCTCAGAAATGTCTACGCTAAGCTTGCCGAGGCTAGATTTGGGCGAAGTAGTCTTGTGACAATCAAAGTACTTTTTGTAAACAAAGCAATAATTCTTTGATAGTATATGGTTTGGACAAAAATGTATTCACACCAATGTCAGTAACTGTACTTAGCTTCCGCTTGGACATCAATCCACTGGTGGCAATAATTTTGACTTGTGGGTTGATTTTTTTCAAGGTGCGGATGGCAGTTAAACCGTCGAGTGAAGGCAGCATAATATCGATTAATACAGCATTAATTTTATCCGCATTTTTAGCGTATAGTGCGATCGCTTCAATCCCATCACTCGCAACTAAGGTCTTGTAGTTGTGAGTTTCCAGTGATGATTTAGTAACCTCTTGAATCGCCACTTCATCATCCACAACCAAAATCAATTCTCCATGTCCTGTCTGTGGCAGCGAATCTTCTAAGGTGAATGTTTCCATTCCCCCTACGGCTGGTAAGTAAACTTTAAAGCTAGTGCCACTTCCGAGTTCGCTGTACACGTTGATAAAACCTCCGTGGCTTTTAATGATTCCCAGTACGGTGGAAAGTCCTAAGCCTGTGCCTTGTCCGACATCTTTTGTGGTATAAAATGGCTCAAAAATTCTATCCAAGATTTCCCCAGGAATCCCAACTCCAGTATCGGAAACTGTAATCACTGTATAAGCTCCAACCTTGGCTTCTAAGTTCATCCGCGCATAATTTTCGTCAATAAACAGATTTTGTCCAGAGATTGTCAAACTACCGCTATTAGGCATAGCATCACGAGCATTAACACAGAGGTTCATTAGTACTTGATGGAGTTGGGTACTATCTCCAGAAACCATCCACAAATCCTGAGGTATATCAGTACTAATTTCTATAGATTTGGGAAATGTCTCTTTAAGAATCTTGGCAACTTCCATAATTAAATGCTTGAGTTGCAAAGTAATGCGTTTTCCTTCCACACCCCGCGCAAAGGATAGCACCTGCTTGACTAAATCGGCTCCGCGTTTAGCGTTAATTTCTAAAATTTCTAGTAGATGGCGAGTCCGCTCATCTGCATGGGGAAATTTGAGTGGTAATAGTTGCGCTCCTGCCAAAATCGGCGTCAGAATATTGTTGAGGTCGTGAGCAATGCCACTGGCTAAGGTGCCGATGCTTTCTAAACGTTGAGCACGAAACAATTGGGCTTCTAGGTGTTTTTTGTCGGTAATATCTGTGTCAACACTCAGAATTGATTTGGGCTTTCCCTCTTCATCACATACCAGACTCCAACGACTGGCGACGAGGACTTCTTCGCCAGTTTTGGTAATTTTAGTTAACTCACCCTGCCACTTACCTTTATTAATAACTTCTAAAACAGCGGCTTCGATTTCTGGTGAAGGTTCGTCAAACAAAAGCTCAGTCACACTTTTTCCCCTAACCTCTGTAGCTTGCCAGCCGTAAAGTGTTTCTGCGCCTTTGTTCCAGAAGATAATTTGATTATTTAAATCTCGCACGCAAATAGCATCTGTGGTGACATCAAGTAATGCTGCTTGTTCTTTAATTTTTTCTTGGGCTAATTTGTGTTCGTGCAATGCAATTTGCCGTTCGCTAATATCGATACTGGCGCAAGTCACCCCGATAACTTCTTGGGATTCATTCCGCAATGGCTCAACTGTCAAATCGTAATATCGAGTTGTGTGTTTAGTTGTAATTGATACTTCTTCTCGTGTTCCTATGCCACTGCTTAGTACCTCAAGTTTGATGGTGGTGAGATGTTGGGCATCTTCGGCACAGATGATATCCAAGTCTTTTTTGCCCAATATTTGCTCAACCGTCAATCCATAGGAAGGATTGTAAACCCAAGTGTACCGTAACTCCCGGTCTTGGTTGTAGACAAAAATGGGAGAGTTTTTCAAGGCTACGCGAAATCGCTCTTCACTCTGTCGTAGCGCGTTGTCTGCTCGTTGACGTTCAATTGCATAACGCATCGAACGTACCAGCAAATCGCCAGTTACTTGCCCTTTGACTAAATAATCCTGCGCTCCTTCCTGCATTGCCCTAGTTGCTAGGGTTTCATCGTTTATACCTGTTAGCACAATGATTGGAGTTGCTTTTGCCTGTTGGTAAGCAGTAACAAAAGTTTCCAGTCCTTGGCTGTCTGGTAGCGAAAGGTCTAACAGAATGACATCAAAAATTTCATTTGCTAGGTGGTTGAGTGCTTTCTCAAGCCGCTCAACCGGCATTAACTCAACTACAACTGTGTTAACTTCCTTTAAAAACTCCTGTAACAAAAATACATCGCCAGGATTGTCTTCTACTAACAAGACTTTTATATTTTCGCCTGCCATTGCCATTACTCCGGTGGCAGTTTTACGATCGTAAACCAAAAATTTTCGATTGATTTTATAATTTTAACGAATTGATCGAAATCTACTGGCTTAGTTATGTAACAGTTTGCAGATAGATTATAAGCTTTGATGATGTCTTCTTCAGCTTGGGAAGTCGTCAAAACGACTACAGGAATTCGTTTGAGCTTTTCATCTGCTTTAATTTCTGCCAATACTTCTCGCCCATCTTTTTTGGGGAGATTCAAATCGAGCAGCACAATATCTGGATGAGCTGCTGTAACATATTTTTCCTGTTTTCGCAAGAATGCCATTGCCTCGACACCATCTTCCACGACGTTCAGGTGAATCGAGATTTTGCTATCTTCCAGGGCGATGCGTGTAAGTTGAGCATCACCAGGATTGTCCTCTACTAACAAAACCTCAATAGGTATAATCGCTTGCATGTTTACGATTGCTTAAGAGCTTCTATCTGGAATTGTGAAGTAGAAAGTCGAGCCTTGACTCGATTTCGACTCAACCCAGATCCGCCCACCATGGCGTTCTATAATTTTCTTACAAATTGCTAGACCAATACCAGTACCCGCATACTTATCTCTACCATGCAAGCGCTGAAAAATTATAAAAATACGTTCAGCATACTGGGGTTCTAAACCAATACCATTATCGCGCACCCAGAAAATATATTCGTTGGCGGCACTGGGGAGTGGCAGGGAGGCAGAGGAGAAAGATTCTTGATTGCTCTGTTGCTCTCCATCTCCCCTCACTACCCCGATGTGAACTCGTGGGTGCTGATTTTGACAAAATTTGATAGCGTTACTGATGAGGTTTTGAAATACTTGTGTTAGCTGGGTAGCATCAACCATCACTTCAGGCAAAGTATCATAAGTGACAACTGCTTTACTTTCTGCGATCGCTAGTTGGAGATTTGCGATCGCCTGTTTTAAAACAGCATTACAATCAACTCGGATAAAGGGTTGTCCACGGGTGCTGACGCGGGAGTAGTTCAACAAATCATTGATTAGTGTCTGCATCCGCCGTGCCCCATCTACTGCGTAGTTGATAAACTCATCGGCATTAATATCAAGTTGATTTTTGTATCTTCTTTCAAGTAACTGTAAATAACTGGTTATCATCCGCAATGGCTCTTGCAAGTCATGGGAAGCTACGTAAGCAAATTGTTCTAATTCCGCATTAGAACGGGCGAGTTCTTCACTTTGGTGAGTTTGCTGTTCTAATAGTTGCGCCTGAGATAAAGCAATGCCAATTTGGTTGGCTAGTTGCTGTAACAACTCTATCTCAAAGTTATTCCACTTTCGAGGCGCAGCGCATTGGTGAGCCAATAATAAGCCCCAAATGCTTTCTCTGACAATAATTGGGACTACGAGGTTAGCTCTGACAGCAAACTGCTCAAGAAATTCTCGATGGCAAGGTTGAATATAAGCGGTTTCAATGTCTTCAATCGCACTAATTCTTCCCTGGCGATATCTTTCTAAGTATTCTGCTTTAAAGCAAGGGTCGATAATATTTTTACCTAAAATTACAGGCCAACCAGGTAGTACAGCCTCTTGTACAACTGTTCCCGAACCGTCAGCTGATAGTTGAAAAATTAAAACTCGGTCAGCTTGCAAGAGTTCTTGTACTTCAGTAACAGTAGTTTGGAGAATTTCGTCTATTTGTAAAGATTCTCGAATTTTAAGAGTAATTTCGGAAAATAATTGCGATCGCCAACTCTGTCGCTTTAATTCCTCTTCTGTTCGCTTGCGATCTGTGATATCAGTATAAGAACCAACCATTCGCACTACATTACCTAATGCGTCCCAAAGTGCCTGTCCTCGATCCAGAATCCATTTATAGCTGCCGTCTCGGCATTGGACTCGATACTCACAGACATAAAATGGTGTTTTCTGGGCAAAGTGATCCTCAAAGGTCTGAAGTACCAAATCTCGCTCATCAGGATGGATTAGTTTTGTCCATTCATCCCAGCAATTGGAAACTTCGTGGTCTTCATACCCCAGCATTTCCTTCCACTGAGTTGAGAAGAACACTTCATTAGTTTTGATGTTCCAGTCCCAAATACCATCATTATTACCCTGTAATGCTAATTGCCAACGTTCTTCACTTTCTTGAAGTGCTTCTGCTGTTCGCCGTCGTTCAGTAATGTCTTGAAAATAAACAGATAAGCCGTCTTTTCCTGGATAAGCATGGACTTTAAACCAGCGCTTGAGGGGCGGATAAAACTCCTCAAATTCTACACTCACGTGTTCTAAGACTGCTTTGCGATACTGCTTTTCAAATGCTGTGCCGATAATTCCCGGAAAAACTTGCCAAATATTTTTACCCAAAAGCTGATTTTGGGTTTTTTGTAACACCTGTTCTGCTTGACCATTAATGTAGGTAAATCGCCATTTTCGATCCAAAGTCAAAAAGGCATCAGTGATACTTTCAAAAATATTAGTAATGCGGGTTCTGGCTGCTTCCGACTCGGCGCGTGCTGTTTGTTCCTGCACCACTAGTTTCTCAGTAATTTGAGATACCTCACTTACATAACGCCTCAGTTCTAGTTGGTCAATCACTAAGCGACTCAGACCCTCAAGCGCCTCGATTTGTTTTTCGCTCAATTCTTTAGGAACTCGGTCAATTACGCACAGAGTTCCCAGCATATCTCCTTTGGGAGTAATTAGAGGTACACCTGCATAAAACCGTACATAGGGATAGCCAATTACTACTGCATTCTTCGCCAATTCGTCATTAGCTAGCGTATCTGGAACCACAACAACGTTACGCTGCTCTTGGCAAAGGCGAGATAACCCAACACTCCGGGGCATTTCTGATACGTTTAAACCTACTTTTGCTTTAAACCATTGACGGTTTTCATCAATGAAATTTACCAAGGAGATAGGAGTGCCACAAATAAATGCCGCTAACTGAGCAAGATTGTCGTAAGCTTGTTCGGGTTCGGTGTCAAGAATTTGATACTGGCGGAGGGCTTCTAGCCTCGCCACTTCTGTATCAATGTGCCCTGCTTTCATTAATTTTGATTAAAAATCTAAATGTAATATTCAGTTAGCAACGTGCCTATCTCAAGATTAGCTTAACATTTTTTAACAATTTGTTAATAATTTCCCCGCCTCTTGGCTATTCAGGAAAGTCTGTTTAAATTCTATCAATGATTCGGATCGCGAACCATCCGTAAGAATTTAAGATAAAGTGCTTTTTGTCAATCAGTTAAAATACTCAAAATAATCTTTCTAAGAATGATAATCGTGTGTGGAAAGGGCGATCCGCTTGATTCTGACGTAGAGATAAATTACAGCAGTTTGCAACTAAATAAGGTACGCAGACAAGGATTCACAAATCAAATTATTCCTCTCCCCCCTGCCTTCTGCCTCCTGCCTCAAAACCAGTGACTTTGTACCTCATGCAAAAGAAAACCGCTGTAAGTTCCTCAGAAAGTTGATAAAGACTTTACTTGTGTTATTGGGCATAAGTAAGAAAGAATCAAGATTTAGGCGCGGGAATTCCAAGCAAAGCGCCTATTAATTATCTGTTGTTGCCAAAATAGCAACCTATGTTGTAGTTAGTCAGTAGCAATAGCTGTAAACTTTTGTAACCTTACGCATAATTCTTTGGATCTAAGTCTGATTAGTAAATGACTATTCACCAATTTTTTCTTGTATGCATCTACGCAACCTGAATCTTAGAGGATGTTTGAAAAGTATTGTTATTAACATCAAAACTTCAGAGACCTAACCCTTGAGCAAGCCTTTCCTACAAGGAAATAGGGGTTTGAAAGCCTCTCGCCCATAGTGAGAGAGGAATGGAAGCGGGGTTTTGAGTATACTTTACGACTTTTCAAACAACCTCTTCGATACGTAATTACGTTGAAAAAACAATTGAAAACAGATGAAAATGCAACAATTAATTTTGCCTATTTAAGCTTGTTTACCACAACAGCAGCACTAAATTTTTAGATGCGTTTCGTACTGCATTAACTACTGAAAGGCAAAATTATGCTCATCTGAGTGACACATCTTTGTCACCGAAATCAAGGCGACTAATTGAGGATTTACGATTAACCGTAGCCGTCAGTAAGTGCGGAAAAATCTATATCCACAATAGCGAAACTCTACAGTTCATCTTTGTATTTAAAGGAAATTCAGGTATGCAATTGCTCAAAAAGTTAGGAAAACAGCTAGGTTTAGTAATCTTAATGGGTTCCTCAATATTTTCAGTATCTTCAGCTAGCGCCCAAGCAGTAGAAAGCCAAGTTTTGGTCAATGTTGATGTTATTTACGGTGTCAATTACTTAAAATGTCTACTCTCTTGCACTAGTACTCAAAAAGCGGATGTTGTCACAATTGGTGGTAGGCTTAATCTTAATTCTTCCCCTTACATAAGTAGAATAGTATTCGGTAGAAATCTCCTGGTTGATCCATTTAGTATCAATTTTTTTAATGATAGAAATGTGGCTGGATCTAGACCTGAGTTTACTGATTCTCTTAATTCATCTAATCCCTTTCTAGAAGTTACATTCAATGAGAAACCAGCTACTACTGAACCACCTAACAATAGACTAACCTTAGACTTTGATTATGTTGGCTCTAATCCTCCTGCCTTTCCGTATAATAATACTACTTGTAAAGATGGTAATGGTTGTGTATTATTTCATTATGGATATTCCGAGGAAATTACTTCAACTGGGCCACTAACTCCCTCTTTCTTCCAAACACTTATTCAGCTACGAGATGGCAACACCCTTGCTAAGGATATAAGACCGATGGCGACTCCCATTGTGACAAATTCACAAGGAGGAGTAACTCAATATTTGGTTATCTACCACGAGCAGACAGATCCTCTAGAGAATGGTGTAGTTATTGGAGTCTGGACTGAATTCCCAGTCGGCTCTGGCGCTTCTGGTGACGAAATTCCGTTGCAAAAAAAACTTAAGAATATTGTACAAATACAGCCACAATCACAGACATTAAGCTACAGTAATAATTCTTTGAATCCTGGTTCAATAAAGATATCGAATACTAGAGTCTTGCTAAGTGCTACCCAGATCCCACTAGATCAATTACAGAGGAAAGATTTGCCACCAACAAATCCAAAGTTCATACCCCTTCCAAGTGCTGATGGCATCATAGCTCCAGGACAAATCACAACCCCAGTCAGCATACCTCAACCCTCCAAGAAAGCTATGACTTGGATTATCAATAGTAGTGTAAATGTTAATGGCAAAACTTATGTGCAAGCTAGATATGATAGTCAAACTAATCCCTATTCTGGCGATACTTCTGTAAATCAAACTTTGTCACTACTTTGCATTCGTAAATCAGATGAACTTGCAAATAATCCGATTCCAGATATAGCCACAGGTACTGCATATACAAACTCTTGGTCTGGTGGAGAAGTCTTTGCTATTCCTGAGGTTGTGGGTAGCTCGTTGCTTTCTCCAGCAGATGCAGATGAGAAGTGTCAGGCAGCTGGCAAAAACCGTTATGGTCTATCTGGGTTCAGGATGGCAGAGTTTCATGATGCTAATGAGCCATATTCAGGTTTTGGTTTCTATGCACAATCTGACGATCCTAAGCTAAGTAATCCAGGTACTCGCTTTTGGGTGAGAATTAACGATCAAGATGCGAATCCCTGGAAGTTATAAGCTCTTGACTTGAGAAAATACACCGGAGATTTGACATTTACAGTATAAAGGGCTACTGCATACTTATTCGTGAGAGATTAAGGTAATTGCACATTTGTCAAGAGGGTGCAGGAAAAGAGGATAAATCCCAATAAACGTTTAATTTCAAAATATGTCTTTGAGGAGGCGAGCGACACTCACCTCCTTTCCCCTTGCTCTATGCACGATTATCAATAAGACTATTTTGAGTATTTTAACTGATTGATAAAATACGCTTTATTTTAAACACTCACTGACGATCGTGGTCAGACGGCTTGCATAATTTTTGACTAGCTCTAACTTTTGAAACATCCTCTAAGTATGTTTGGGTTATCCACATTAACACTTGTTGATGTTGCAACATCTGCATAATTTTCAGAAAAAAAGAGTGATATCTAAGATGAAAGCAAAATATCTCTGCTTGAAATGGGCAATGAGTATTTCTATGGATTATTTTTTCAGCATTTTGTTCCAAAACAGACTTCATCGCCAGAGCTTGCTGAGTGCGAGTGTGTTAGTTTTTTTAGCTTTGACCTTACCATTCTTTGTCACCAATTCAACAATATTAAGTGCATCGGCACAGACGCAAACAGTCCAAAAAGGTACAGACGAGGCGTTGCGTCTGTATCAAGTAGGCGAACAGCAGTATAATCAAGGTCAGTTAACAGAAGCATTAGAAACATTTCAACGGGTTTTAGTTCTTTATCGAGAAACTGGCGTTAGCGAAGTGGCTCCGGAGGAGCATCGCTCCCACCAAGCAAAGACTCTTAGTAACATCGGGGAAGTTTACAACGATATCGGTCAGTACCCCAAAGCCTTAGAGTTCTACCAGCAAGCCTTAGACATTACCAAACAAGTCGGCGACAAACAAGGGGAAGGTGCAACACTCAGAGGCATTGGCTCAGTTTACAACAACATCGATCGGTACCCCGAAGCTTTAGAGTTGTACCAACAAGCAAATGGCATTGCCAAACAAATCGGCGATAAAAAAGAGGAAGTTCAAACTCTCAATGGTATTGGAGAAGTTTACTCTAGCCAGAGTCAGTATGCCAAAGCATTAGAGTTCTTCGAGCAAGCAAATGGCATTGCTAAACAAATCGGCGACAATAAAGAGCAAATAAAAACCCTTAATGATATTGGAGAAGTTTACTTTAGCCAGAGTCAGTATGCCAAAGCATTAGAGTTCTTCGAGCAAGCAAATGGCATTGCTAAGCAAATCGGTGACAAGAAACAGGAAATTCAAACCCTTAATGGTATTGGAGAGTTTTACTCTAGCCAAAATCAGTATGCCAAAGCATTAGAGTTTTACCAGCAAGCAAATGGCATTGCCAAACAAATCGGCAACAAGAAGGGGGAAGGTCAGGCTATCAATGGTATTGGGGCAGTTTATAACAAACTCAGTCAGTATGCTATGGCCTTAGAGTTTTACCAGCAAGCAAATAATATTGCTAAACAAATTGGCGATAAGAAAGGGGAAAGTGCAAACCTTAGAGGTATTGGGTCAGTTCACTCTAGCCAGCGTCAGTATGCCAAAACCTTAATGTTATACCAGCAAGCCTTAGCCATTTACCAACAAATCGGCAGCAAAGCGGAGGAAAGTTCGACTCTCAACAGTATTTCGACTATCTACTCCATTCAAGGTCAGCACCCGAAAGCTTTAGAGTTTATTGAGCAAGCGTTAACAATTAATAAACAAATTGGTAGCAAAACAGGAGAAAGCACAACTCTGGCGAGGATGGGGGCATTTTACAACGGCCAGCATCAGTACCCGAAAGCTTTAGAGTTTTACCAACAAGCGTTAGCGATTTACCAACAAATCGGTATTAAGGCAGAGGAAGCCTCTATTCTCAACGGTATTGGGTCAGTTTATTATGGACAGAAGCAGTACCCTAAAGCCTTAGAGGTTATCGAGCAAGCCTTAGCAATTAATAAACAAATCGGCAACAAATCAGGAGAAGGTACAACCCTCAATAACATGGGGGCATTTTACTACAGCCAGAGTCAGTATCCCAAAGCTTTAGAGTTCTTTGGGCAAGCCTTAGCAATTAACAAACAAATCGGCAACAAATCAGGAGAAGGTATAGCCCTCAATAGTATTGGGTCAGTTTACTATAAACAGCGTGAATACAAAAAAGCCATAGAGTTTTTTGGACAAGCTTTAGTGATTCACCAACAAACCGGCTCCGTTGGGAGTGAATGCATAACCTTGAAAAACATTGGAGCAATCTACGCTACCTATAATCAAAATCCCAGATCCTTAAACTTGTATCGTCAAGCTTTAGGAACTTGCAAAAAAATTGGCATTAAGCTTTGATCTAATACCAATTCCCAAAAACTGTATTAGAACTAGCTCTTTTAAGGTGAACGTTTGTACTTTTTAATAAATCATATTTGAATCTAATTTTGGTATTTTGGCTCAGGCATTGCTTAATTTACAATCCCAAAATTTGGAGTTTAATAGATAAACTCTTTGTTTAATTCCAGCTGATGCTTGAAATGCCGTAAATACCTTGATAGTACGTATGCTCACCTTAAAAGGGCTATTGTTAAACCCCTAGCAAAACGGTTTGCCGCAGCTTGGCAATTACATCACTCAAATTACCTGTGTTCAGGCGGTAACTCAGAGGATGGGCAATCAACCGCGCCGTGCTTTCATAAAGCGTAGCAATTTCAATCAAACCATTTTCGCGCAAAGTTCGCCCTGTGGAAACCAAATCCACGATCGCTTCTGACATGCCAGTAATTGGCCCTAGTTCCACTGAACCATACAACGGCACTATTTCCACAGGTAAATCGAGACTGTGGAAATATTCACGAGCGCAATTGACATATTTAGAAGCAACTCTACCATGCGGTGATAAATCTAGCGGCAATCGATAAGAACTCAACGCTTTTACCGCCACGGACATCCGACAATGCCCAAACTGCAAATCCACCAAGTGGGCAACTTGCGGCTGTTTCTCTCGCAGCACATCGTAACCAACAATACCCAGTTGTGCCTGACCATATTCTACATAAACAGGTACATCCTGCGCCCGCACTAATAGTCCTTTTGCAAGTCCCTTAGCGTCAGGAATTTGAAGTTGGCGATTTCCTGAATCTAAAAAAGCACTAAAATCTAACCCAACAGCTTGTAGCAACTGGATGCTATTTTTAAGTAGTTCCCCTTTGGGCAATGCAACAGTCAGCATTCTTTTTCTTAGCAGTTCAATAATATTGAGAATATCTCTATATGCTTACCACAAGCAGCACGAGAATTTTATTAGTTGACGATCAAGTTGAACTAACTCAACCCTTGAGTCGCTTGTTAACTCGCGAGGGTTATAATGTAGATGCCGCTTATGATGGTACAAGCGGTAGCGATCGGGCACGAGTAGGTAGTTACGACCTACTGATTTTAGATTGGATGCTACCAGGAAAAACAGGGTTAGAAATTTGTCAGGAATTGCGACGCCAAGGTAAAACTACTCCTGTACTATTTCTCACGGCTAAAGATACCTTAGATGACCGCGTAGAAGGTTTAGATGCTGGTGCAGACGATTATTTGGTGAAACCTTTTGAACTGCGAGAGTTACTAGCCAGAGTCAGGGCTTTGTTGCGTCGTTCCGGTTCCCAAACCTATGAAAGTAGCATTGGACGCCTGAGTGTAGCTGATTTAGAACTTGATTGTGAAAATCAAGTAGCCTATCGCCAAGGACGGATAATTGAACTTTCGCAAAAAGAAAGCCAGCTGTTGCAATACTTTATGGAACATACTGGACAACTGCTGACTCACGCCCAGATTATGCAAACTTTGTGGATAGAGGAAGAACAACCCAGTAGCAACGCCATAGCGGCATTAATTCGCTTGCTGCGGCGTAAGATTGAAGTAGGTAAAGAAATTACGCTGATTCACACAGTTTACGGTAAAGGTTATCGTTTTGGTGCTTCTTCAATAGAGTCTGTTTAGCAAAGAAATCAATCAAGGAGTTGAACTTTACTTTTAGTTTTACCTTGTTGTACTAAGGAAGAGAAAACAATGGTCACCAGCCTCAAAGAACTCTTAGACGACTCAGAACTTGTAGATATTGACGACCCAGAGGAAAAATTTGTCACTAGTGGAGTAAGCTGGCAAATATATGAAGCGTTACTAGCCAAACTAGAAGATAACTCTCATTACCGTGTCACCTATTTAGATGAAATCTTAGAAATTGTGTCACCGTCTATCAGACATGAAAATATCAAAAAACGTTTAGCTATTTTGATAGAACGCTATTTTTACTTAAAGCGAATTCGATTCAGCCCAATGGGGAGTTCTACAATTAAAAAACAACTTAAGCAAGCTGGAGTTGAACCAGATGAATGCTACTCGATTTATGAAAAGAAAAATATTCCAGACTTAGCTGTAGAAGTAAACATCACCAGTGGGAACATTGACAAATTAGAAATTTATCGTCGTTTGGGAGTTGCTGAAATTTGGATTTGGCAAACTAATCGACTCAGACTTTATCATTTACGTGAAGAAATACCGTCTGAGTTCTTAGATACTTACGGTTACGAACAGATTACATCAAGTGAATTATTGCCAGAATTAAATATTGCTTTATTAGAACAATGCACCCAGATTTCATCTGAAATTCAAGCTATTGACGAATTTGAACAAGGTGTATAAGTATTGAAAATATTATCAAAAATGCTCGTATGGTGTACGGCTGACTTTCGGTTGTTCAAAGTACCCGTACACTACTTGAGAAACTTGACGAATAAAATCTCTTGCTCTATCGTCATTATTTGGTCTTCTCACAAAAATTCCTGCATAGTAACGCTTACCTGAAGGTGTTTCAATAATACCTGCGTCACCTAATACAAAACGCAAAGTTCCTGTTTTGTGAGCTATCTTTGCACCATAACCTAAACCAGATGGTAGTAATCTTCGATTATGACAACCATACATAATACCTATGACTTGAGACTTACTTTGAGCGGAAAGTAGCTGATTATTTACCATTAAAGCTGAAAGTCTGACTAAATCTTTTGCACTAGTTTTATTGGTTCCATTGAAGTCACCTAACATCCGACGAAGAGCAGTACTTTGTAATCCCCAACTGCGAAACCGTTGATTTAATTTAGCAATTCCGCCCAAACGAGCAATAATCATATTTGTTGCAGTATTATCACTAATAGTCATCATCATGGTTGCAGTTTTCAAAACACTAAACTTGCTTCCTACACGCTTATACTGCATATTTCCAGAACCACCAACAACATATTTATGCTGCATTACTAAAGTTTCATTGAGTTTGATTCTTCCTGCATCTACTTCCTGAAATAAAGCAATCAAAATTGGGTACTTAATTGTACTAGCGGCTGGGAAAGCTTTATTTCCGTTAATACTTATATAATCTCCTGTTTCCAAATCCATAAAAAAGATACCAGGAGTCAGAAATTTGTAGCGAGTAATTAATTTATTAATTGGGATTTTTAGTTCTGATATCTCGCGTCCTAAAGGAACTACACCAGTATAATTAGGAAAATTCGTTGGGTTAACAATATTACTGGGAACTGGAGGAATAAATTTCAGTGGTGGTAATTGTAGATTTGATTGATTTAGATTCCAGCTATTAGAAGAGTTAAGTTTATTACTATTAGAATTTGCTTTTACTGGTGAGGAAAACAGAATAATACTCACGAGGCTAAGTAAAAACCAGCGTAGTTTCATGTTTGATTGCACAATTATTGTTAGATTACCTTACAGAAATTTCCCAGTCGGGTAAATCAAATCAGGACATCGAAAATAATAATCAATAAAATATCTAATGTCAATATTTATAAATAAAATCAGAAAAATAATTCTATCTATATAATAAAACGATAATCTTTTTGATTAAATTTAGTGTAATTTAAATAACATCAAATAAAAATAAGTATAAAAGTTAATATTTGTAAGAAAAAGATTAACACTAACGGTAATACAGCAAATCTTAATATTAAGAGCTTATACCTCTGGTCTTTTTCAAAAACAGCGTTTCACAGAAAAATCTGTTTATCAGTACTCCATGCCCAATTATCAAGCTAGTAACCAACGCATAAAACCTTTACCAACTTGCCCTAATATAAAACTAAAAACCCATTGGAATAGGGGCCCAAGTAGTGACAAAAACAGTAAAAACAAGAAATCAGTGCGATTAATAAAAATACTAGAAGTCAGACAAGTCAATCCCCAGGTCAGCCAATTTCGATATTGAGAGTTGATAGAAGTCCATCTTGGAAGTTGATTAACAAGCCAATAGCGAATAATAGCAAATATAAAATATATTCCTAAACCAGCAAATATTGATAATACAGCTGGAAGTGATTGTAATAAAGGTAATTTCCAAGCTAAAAAACTCGCAGGAAATAGTAAAGATAATTCCCAAGCTAATAGATTTAATTTAGTTTTAAGATAACTCAATATTTGTTCAATAAGCCAATAATGTATATAAACAATATTTAAACACTCAGGATTTTGAATAAAATCATTTCTAATTTTGTGAATTATCTCACCAGAAAAGCAAACATTACTTTGTAAAACAATATCTTGTTCTTGCCAAAAATCTAAAACTGATGTATCTTCTCTATAAGAAAGATTAAAAGTAAGTCCATTTTGTAACGTTGATTTATTTTTTAATGATTTAATCCATAGTAATTGAAGAAAATTTACTATAAAACTATTGTTAAAAATTTGAATGCTTTTTTGGGTGTTAATTAATTCTTTAGATTGCTCAGTGTTATTACTAAAAACAATTTTATTACTAAAGCAGTTGTAGTACCAAAGATAAGCTAGTAATTTTGGTGGAATGTATAGAGAGGAGCCTATTTTTGGTGCTTGTTCAATTTTTTTTAAAAGTGCTTTATTCAAATAAAAAGTGTAGTGTCCTGACTCAACCTTAATTTCAAGCTCAATAGGAGTGCTTTGAGGGATTTGTACAAAGAAGGATAATTGAACATTATCTTGATTATCTTTGTATATTTTATAAGCGTTCATTTCGGGATAATTTTGCAATACCTTGTACAATACCAATTAAAAAATCTAGTGTTCCCCGCCACTGTTTTTCTCCAGCAACTACCCCTTCATTATGTATTTTTAGAATTAAATCTCTATCACCATCAGGTAATTGAAATAGTTTTTTATGATAACGGCTGATAATATCTCCATCTAACTGCATAACAGTTTGAGCATAAATAATATCAATATCTACACTCGTAATTTGACCACCATCAAGTGCAGCTTTAAGTTCAGACATTTTCCGCAGGGTACGAATAAATTTATTATTATTTAAAAGGTCTTCAATTTCTTGCCATCTTTGTCGCAAATTTTTTTGGTTATTACTATCTTCTATATCTGGAACAGGAGTTGGAGCAGGTAATATTGGTCGAGCTAGTTTTATATAAGCATCATCAGTTTCAATTATTTTTCCTTTATGTTCAACCTCATATTTAAGACGATCCTGATATTGTACTATTCTGGGGTCTGGCTCACTACTTTCAGTACTTTGTTCGAGGAGAATGTAAAAATATTCTCTTTCAAGTTGTAAAAATAGACTTCTATAACGCTTGCGTAGCTCTTGAGCTTGAGTTCTTTCTAGTTCTGATAATTTTGAACTTTCCGGATTTGGAATTCCTTTGATATCAAAGTAGTCTTTATCATTTATTGAATAAATCTCTTGATATGCTTGCCAAGCATTAAACTTTGCCCCAGTAATTTGCTCAACAACCATCGTATTTACTTCTAAAGCTGTAATATCATCGACTAATACATATACAGATGAGACTAGTTTATCTAGCAAATCTCTGGCTTTTTTTTGAATATTGTTAGACATAGTAATAATTTACTTGATTTATCTAAAGCAAGTTAATTTACAGGTTTGGATAGGTTCCTATGTTGTAAGCATTTTAGTGTAACTATTAATAAATAACAGTTACTATATACGTGGTAATGATTGTTGTGAAGTTTTACGAGATTTAATAATTTCTACAAAAAATTCATATAATTTATGCAAACTTTCTATATTCTTTTGCATAATTTCTCGACTTTCTTTTATTTGAGTTAGATGAAACTCACGAAGTTCTGTATATGCGCCACTACCAATAAATTGACTACCAACCTCATTATTTATATCACCATCAATTAAATTAATTACGGTATACATTCGATTACCTGGTTGAGCAATTTGTTGACCTTTTATTTCTTCAAGCTGATTAGAAGACTCTGGAACCCAAGTGGTAATTTCTAACTCTACAACTTCAACTATTGCTGTTTTAATAGTATCAATAACGTCATCAATATTGAATCCTTCTCCTTTAGTATTTAGTTTCTGAACTTTTCTTTTAAATTCACTACTTGGCTTACTAAGTTGACTATTATTTTCCCCATTTTCGCTAGATTGACCATTACTTTGTGTGTTTTCGTTAAGATTAGTATTTACCATAATATTTTAGAAGTTATAAATTTATATCCAAACAAAATACAATTTTAGTTGATGGCAAAACTTTTAAGCCTTTTAGATCATAAAAGTAACTAAAGTCAAAACAACTTAATTATTGAAGAAGTTTTTATAAATAAAAGTAAAGTTATGATTTTCCTCAGCCAATTTTCTCTTAAAGAAAGAATAATACTATTTGAGATTTTGCAGCCACTAAGTTGCAGTGAATGTAGTACTCTAGTAAGCGATCGCCCCATTCTCCTAAGTGGTGTGATTCTAAAAGAATTATTTAATTAAGTTTTGCGTATTTTATTATATTTAGTATAAATTAACTCATACTTGCAGATAAATAAATTTACAAATCTCAGAGCAAATAATAATTTATAAGTATAAAATACTACTACTTTTAAAATAATTTATTTTAGTCAACGTGTTTTTTGTTTTATCTGCCAAAGCGTAGACGCGCGGGTGTTGGCTGACATTTCTTATGCCACTATGTATACAATAATGTGATTACCCTGAGAAAGATAAGAAAAATATGTTGTTATCTCGTCAAGCTTTTGCTACATCTTTAGTAGCTTGTGTATGTATCTTAGGAGTTAGCTTACTTCAATTTTCTCGACTGCAAAAACTGCTAATTAGCAAACAAACTGCCTCTTTAGAAACTCTAAATAAAGATATTAAAAAAGAAAATATCCGTCTTAATTTTCTTAAGAAAATGCCTAGTTTTAGTTATGATAATTTTGTTGCAGATTTGGTATATCTCAGTTTTTTACAATATTTCGGAGATGATGAAGTCCGGGATAAAACAGGTTATAGTTTAAGTCCAGAATATTTTGAAGTAATTCTAGAACGCGATCCCCGATTTTTAGCAGCCTATCGAGGTCTTTCGATTAGTACTTCATTGTACGCTGCCATGCCGGAACGGGCGATCGCGTTGTCAGAAAAAGGCTTAAAATCGCTGTCTCCTTGGGTTCCAGAAAAGTCTTATTACATTTGGCGTTATAAAGGAACTGATGAGTTGTTATTTTTAGGCAATCCTAAAGCTGCCGAACAATCTTTTGCAACAGCAGCAAATTGGGCAAAAAATTTTTCAGATGAAGAAAGTCAGTTTGTAGCTGCTAGTTCTCAAAGAACTGCTGAATTTCTCAGTCGAAATCCTAATAGTAAATATGCTCAAATTGCTACATGGGCAATAGTACTAAATAATCAAGTTGATGAAAAAACTCGCAAACGTGCAATTGGTGAAATCGAAGCTTTAGGGGGAAAAATAATTAAAACTCCTGAAGGAAATTATAAAATTGCATTTCCCCCAAAAGATTAAATTATTCTTAATAGCGATTTGTTGCAAGAGAAATAAACTATTGTAAAATTCCGAAGCTATCGTAGCTGATAAAGAAAATACATAATATCTTTAAGGGCAATAGCGGTGTCGATACAATTAGCAGAATCTGATTTTCAAATATTAGGGTGTTTTTCTGTTATGTCTCAGTTGCGCCCTCACCTTGAGCAGGCTAAGTTTATAGAACAAATTCGATATCAGATGAAAGAAGGATATAAAATTGCATTCTTGGAAATAGACGAGCGAACTGTCGCAGTTGCTGGATTTCGTATTTATACATGTTTAGCATCGGGTAAATTTTTATATATTGATGATTTAGTTGTCGATGAATTGAAGCGGTCACAGAACTATGGTCAACAGTTATTTCAGTGGCTAGTTGAATATGCAAGAAATAACTCCTGCCAACAGTTGAGTCTTGATTCTGGTGTTCAGCGATTTGCAGCTCACAGATTTTATCTCATGCAGCGCATGAGCATTAGAAGTCATCACTTTTCAATAGAGTTGTAGTGATAAGTAAAATGAGTGAGAAAAATGACATTTTTTGGTATGACGGTAAATTAATTCACTCGCAAATTCTGGAATTAAACATTAACGATCCGGGTTTACTTTATGGAGCGACTGTTTTTACAACGCTAAGAGTTTATCAGAACTCCTTAGATAATAATTTAACCAATTGGCAAGCACATTGCGATCGCCTACTTTTCTCAATCCAATCTTTTGGTTGGCAACAACCTGATTGGAAGCGTGTCCGCCAAGGTGCCCAAGTTCTCCTCCCACAGTTTCCCGTTCTCAGAATTACCCTATTTCCTGATGGACGAGAGTGGATAACTGGCAGATTCTTACCACCAGATTTGACAGAAAAACAAAAGAATGGTGTATCATGCGCCGTTGCTAGTTCAGAATTTTTTCGTTCTCTTCCTTCTCATAAAACTGGAAATTACCTGAGTGCTTGGTTAGCAAAAACTAGCTCCGACGCTCAAGAAGCAATATTAGTGGATACTATTGGAAATTGGTTAGAAACTACTACAGGTAACCTCTTGGGGTGGTGTGATAGTAGTTGGTGGACACCGCCAATAAAGGCCGGAATTTTGCCGGGAATTTTGCAATCGCAACTTGTAAATTGGTTGCAAAACCAGCAACAGCCCATGCAGGAAGCACCTTGGAGTCCAGAGCTAGTCGAAAGATTTGAAGCGATCGCCTACACTAATAGTGTGGTAGAGATGATCCCCATTCATACCGTTTATCAGCCAACAGGATCGCTACAATATAATCCTCACCATCCTAATTTTCAGCAAATAAGGGGGCTTTTTTAGCATCACAGTCATGTCGTTTTGTTATATCTTAAAATAAGTTAACATAATTCTTAATAATGACTCTCCGCTCACAGACGCTACGCGATGGCGCAAAAAATACAGGAGGATAGACCTTAGTGAATAAAAGATGGAGAAACGCAGGGCTGTACGCGCTGCTATTTATTGTTGTCATTGCCCTGGGGACAGCATTTTTTGACAAACAACCCCAAAGTACAGAGACATGGCGATACAGTAAGTTTATTCAAGAAGTTGAACAAGGCAGAGTAGAAAAAGTCAGTTTGAGTGCAGACCGTTCTAGGGCACTGGTTACACCTAAATATGACCAAAATAAACGGGTGGTAACCCTAGTTAACGACCCAGAATTAATTAATACTCTGACATCAAAAGGCGTTGATATTTCTGTTTTGCCGCAAACCGATGAAGGATTTTGGTTTAAGGCACTCAGCAGCTTATTTTTTCCTGTATTGCTTTTGGTTGGCTTATTCTTGTTGCTACGTCGCGCTCAAAGTGGCCCCGGTAGCCAAGCCATGAACTTTGGCAAATCTAAAGCCAGAGTGCAAATGGAACCCCAAACTCAGGTAACATTTGGTGATGTCGCTGGTATTGACCAAGCCAAGTTGGAATTAAACGAAGTCGTAGACTTTCTCAAAAACGCCGATCGCTTTACCGCTGTTGGTGCAAAAATTCCTAAAGGTGTGCTGTTAGTTGGCCCTCCTGGTACAGGTAAAACCCTCCTGGCTCGTGCCGTAGCTGGTGAAGCGGGTGTACCTTTCTTCTCAATCTCCGGTTCGGAATTTGTCGAAATGTTCGTGGGTGTAGGTGCATCCCGCGTCCGCGACTTATTTGAACAAGCCAAATCCAATGCTCCTTGTATCGTCTTCATCGATGAAATTGACGCCGTAGGTCGTCAACGGGGTGCAGGTTTAGGTGGTGGAAACGATGAACGCGAACAAACCCTCAACCAGCTGCTCACAGAAATGGACGGCTTTGAAGGTAACACCGGTATAATCATTATCGCTGCTACTAACCGTCCCGACGTTCTAGATGCAGCACTGTTGCGTCCGGGTCGCTTTGACCGTCAAGTGGTAGTAGACCGTCCCGACTATTCTGGACGCAGCGAAATCCTCAAGGTACATGCCCGTGGCAAGACCTTGGCGAAAGATGTGGATTTAGATAAAATCGCCCGTCGTACCCCTGGATTTACCGGTGCAGATTTATCTAACTTGTTGAATGAAGCCGCAATTTTGGCAGCACGGCGGAATTTAACTGAGATTTCAATGGATGAAATCAACGATGCGATCGACCGCGTATTAGCTGGCCCAGAGAAGAAAGACCGGGTAATGAGCGAAAAGCGCAAAACCTTGGTAGCATATCACGAAGCCGGTCACGCCTTAGTTGGTGCTTTAATGCCCGACTATGACCCTGTACAAAAAATTAGCATCATTCCTCGTGGTCGTGCGGGTGGTTTAACTTGGTTTACTCCCAGTGAAGACCGCATGGACACTGGTTTGTACAGCCGCGCTTATCTAGAAAATCAGATGGCTGTGGCTTTGGGTGGTCGCCTCGCCGAAGAATTAATCTTTGGTGAAGAAGAAGTTACCACTGGTGCTTCCAACGACTTGCAACAAGTAGCCCGTGTTGCTCGTCAAATGATTACCCGATTTGGCATGAGCGATAAACTTGGCCCAGTCGCCCTCGGTCGTCAACAAGGTAACATGTTCCTGGGACGAGATATCATGTCAGAGCGTGATTTTTCTGAAGAAACCGCTGCTGCCATTGATGAAGAAGTCCGCAAACTTGTGGATGTAGCTTATACCCGCGCTAAAGAAGTGTTAGTAGGCAACCGCAAGATTTTAGATCAATTAGCGCAAATGTTGGTTGATAAAGAAACAGTAGATGCCGAAGAATTACAAGAAATTCTTGCAAATAACGATGTGAAAACTGCTGCGTTTGCTTAATTAAATCACAAGTTAGGAATTAGAAGTTAGGAGTTAGAACTTAAGAACAATTCCTTACTCTAAGTTAAAAAATTCGGGGTGATTCTGGTATTTTCCAGAGTTGCTCCGTTTTTTTTATTAACAATATAGCAGGAGGCAAAAATATTACTGCTTCCTGACATTTACGCTTGTTACTATGTCCTAACCTGTATGACTACGGCTATGAATAAAAAAATATCTCACTGTTCACAGTCATCGCTCATCAGTCATCAACTTCAAACAAGATAATTTATTTGTTGGAGTTCCCTTAACAAGTCAAGTCTGAACAAGTGCTGCAATTGCAGCCACTAGTTTTGCCGGGTCAACTGGTTTAGTGATATGGAGTTGAAATCCAGCTGTTAAAACCTGTTTTTGGGTAGTTTCTGCGGCGTAAGCAGTTAGGGCGATCGCCGGAATCTGTCCGCCCTGATGAGCAGGCAGCGATCGTAATTTTTTAATCAAAGTGTAGCCATCAACTTTTGGCATACCCAGATCGCTCAACAGCAGATCTGGTTTTGACTGTACTATTAAAGAGAGTGCTTCGCCCGCGGATGCTGCACTGGTGACGATCGCTCCTTGCTCTTCTAATAAAAAAGTAACAAACTCCCGCGTATCAGCATCATCATCCACAACTAACAAGCGTACCCCTTGTAGTGGAGCATAAAGCATACCCAATGGATAGGAATCGTCAGCTATGCTCCGATCTTCCATTTTTAATTCCACGCTCTGCTGCATCACTGGTAGAGAAACTGTAAATGTCGCGCCTTGCCCTTCACCTGGGCTTTGTGCCCAAACTCTACCGCCATGTAACTCCACAAGTTGACGCACAATCGCTAAACCAAGTCCTAATCCGCCTGAACTTCGGCTTGTGCTACTATCTGCCTGACGGAAATACTCGAACACATGTGGCAGAAAATCAGGATTAATACCTTTACCTGTATCGCAGACTCTCAGTTGTATCTGAGAATCTGTTTGCTCTAAATAGACATCAACTTGTCCACCGGATGGTGTAAATTTAATGGCGTTAGAGAGTAAATTCCAAACAACTTGTTGAAGACGACTACTATCACCTCTAACTTGTCCAATTCCTAGATCTAGATGAAGATTTATTTGAATAGACTTTGCTTCTGCTGCCAATTGCACTGTCTCTAACGCAGCTTCAATAGTAAAAGCAAGATTAACGGTTTCTAAATTAAGTGCTAGTTTGCCTCGGAGAATGCGCGAGATATCCAATAGGTCTTCAATCAACTGAGCCTGTAGTACAGCATTGCGCTCGATTGTGTCAATGGCACGCGCAGTAGTAGCTTCGTTTAATGAGCGGTTTTTCAGTAGCTTTGCCCAACCCAAAATTGGATTAAGAGGAGAACGAAGTTCGTGAGAAACAATTGCCAAAAATTCATCTTTGATCCGGTTTGCTACCTCAGCTGCTTGTTGCGCTTTCTGCCGCTCTTGGGCTATTGCTAATGCTTGGTCTCGTAAGTTTTTATATTCTTGGACTCGAAAAGTTAAATCTGTGAAATCCTCAATTGAAAAAAGGGCATAAAACTTATTTTCCTCGAATGCAGACACAGCAGTTACGGTTGTGTGCTGAATGCGATATTTGTTTGGAGATAGCGCTACAGGAATAACATATTGATGCAATTGAGAAGAAAAAATTGCCGGAGGCCCACCTTGAAAAACTTGATCTAAGCGACTAGTATAACGAGGGTGATTCAGATGAGGAAAATATTCATAAATAGAATTTCCTAAAATTTTACTCCTAGAAATTTTTGTCCATTCCTCTAAACAGCAGTTCCAAAATATGACACTGTAATCTGACTGGATAACAAAAGCTCCTATAGGAATTTTATCTAAAAGTTTAAATTGTTCATTAGCTTGTTCTATAATATTCATTAGTTTGAACAGATTGTTTCAATATTTTTATCCAGTCCATTTATAATATATTTATTACATTACTGCCATTTCCTGATTAATTGCATCGATTAGTGCATCAAAGGTGCCGACATGAAATATTAAAATAATATCTCCGATAATTTCTAATTGTTCAATGATAAATCGAGCTTGTGCCAGCAAGATTTTAGAATCGCTTTCATACGTAGATAATAACAAGTTTTCAATTGTATCTTCTAAGTAAACAGGTATTGTATAGTTAAGATGCTGTTTGAGTACATTACTGAGCGAACCCATTACTCCATTAATTACAATGTTACCAATCTCGCTCAAAGTGCCAATTTTTACCGCATCTAGATCGGGCGATCCTGGTTCTTCACCTGTAAGCACTGCAACTAGTGTTGATGCACTCTCAGTAGGAAAAATTAAACCAGCACCACCAGAAAAAGAGCCTGTAAAGCCTAGTCTTACTGATGCCAAGCTATCATCATGAAATCGTGTAGCTAATTCCTGATAAGCTTCAGTGGCAGTTAATACTTTCACAAATGGAATTTTCAGACCGATATGAGAATCTATCATCTCATTTAGTAGACTTGCTGCTCGACCAACTCCAATATTAATCAACTCTTGCAGCGCATCAAGTTGTTCTGTTGTTACATTCATCTAAACTTATTCCTTAGTATTAACAACTTGCTGGACTGCTGTTCGCAATTCATTTTCTTTTGGTGGTTTATTAATAAAGTTAGCTGCCCCCAGACTATAACTTTGATTGCGTGCCCCTTCTTGGATATCAGCTGAGATGATAATTGTGGGAATTTTTAATTCTTCATCTTGTAGAGCCTGGAGAAATTCAAACCCATTCATCTCTGGCATGAGTAGATCGACTAACACACAATTTGGCTTGTGCTTCTGAACTAATTCTAATCCCTCACGCCCATTAGTTGCTTCTAGAAATTCGTAACCATCTACTTGCAGAAATTTTCGGATCATTCTGCGAGAAAAGGCTGCATCGTCAATAATCAAAACCAATGTTGTCATCTGTACCCTTTGATGTTTTAGGTCAAGAATTGTTGATTAATGTCAGTCAGATAATATATTTAATCAAATGACATTTTTACTCTAAAATAATTTCATCTCGTTTATCAATTTAAAAATATTTAATAAATAATTTCTTGCCGGACGTTAAATAATATATAGTATAGATAAAAACAATTAAGTATTTTAAATTTCATCTAAATCAATCCTAGCTAGACCAAGTCAATGCAAAATTATAGCGTGGTCTATCTATTACTCCCTCGATTTTTGCCAAACTCATACCTTTTACATACATCTTGAGACATAATTGCTTGACATTGGTTGAGTAGCATTAAAGTCAATAATATTCGAGGAACTGACGATCGCCTTGTTTACATTTGTAACATTGTTTGCATTAAGGAAAACCATTCTTGAAAGTAGGAGTTGCATACCAACGAGGACATTGCATATTGATTATTTTAGCATTACAATAACATTATCTTTTGAGCATCAAAAATCTAAATATTATCTAAAATTAGTAGATTGGTGAAATAAAAAAATTAAATTAACACGAAGACAAAAAATATAATTTTTAACCGATAAGGCAATGGAGTTAACTGAAATTAACGATGATATAGAAGCATTCCTGATTGAAAGCTATGAAAATTTGAATCAAATTGAACAAGATATTCTCGAACTAGAAAAAGTATCAGCACAAAAAGAAGCGTTAGTTCGGATTTATCGCTCACTCCATACAATTAAAGGAAACTGCGGCTTTTTACCATTTCCTAAATTAGAATCACTTGCTCATGCAGGGGAGAATTTGCTCTCATCTTTACGCAGTGGTCAGTTAGCAATTACCCCCGCCATCGTTAACGCGCTACTGCAATTACTTGACAGCGTTCGAGAGATTCTGTCCCAAATTGAAGCGACTAAGTATGAGGGCGATCGCGATTATTCAGCGCTGATTAAAACTTTAACTCAATTACAGTCAGCCGAGCAGCCAACGCTTGCATCTGCGGTGAATACGCAAGCCTCACAACCGAATTTAGATACTACAAATAGTGAAGTCGATTTCGATTGCGAATTCCCGGAAGTCTCAACCCTGACAGCATCGGAATCTACTTTTATCCGAGTCAATGTTAACCTACTAGATCGGGTGATGAATCTGGTGGGCGAACTCGTTTTAACCCGTAATCAGGCGATCGCCTTGAGTACAAAATTTAAGGATAGTAGCTTTATTGCCACTTGCCAACACCTAAGTCTTTTAACATCCCAGTTGCAGGAAGAGATTGTGAAAACTCGGCTGCAATCAATTAATACCATTTGGCAAAAGTTTCCTCGCGTGACGCGAGATTTGGCGATCGCTTCTGGTAAACAAGTGAAGCTTGACATGGAGGGAGTAGATACCGAACTAGATAAAAGTATTATTGAAGCTATTAAAGACCCCTTGACTCACTTGGTACGCAACTGTATAGCTCATGGCATTGAGTCACCAGCTGAGCGGATAGCTTGTGGAAAGCCAACTGTGGGACGGTTATTTCTCAAAGCTTTTCACCAGAGCGGCAAAGTCAATATTGAAATTGGCGATGATGGACGGGGAATCGATGTCGAAAAACTTAAAGGACGAGCGCAGCAACTTGGTTTAGCGAGCGCCGTACAAGCCGCGTCCATGAGTGAGTCAGAAGCGATAAACTTAATTTTCTTACCCGGCTTTTCTTCTTCAGCACAGGTGACAAAGCTTTCTGGGCGTGGAGTCGGGATGGATGTTGTCAAGAGCAATATTGAGAAAATTAACGGCACGATTGAAATTAATAGCCAGCAAGGACAAGGAACGACATTCAAAATTAAGATTCCCCTGACCTTAGCGATTATGCCAGCATTAATTGTCACCAGTGGCAGCGATCGCTATGCTATTCCTCAAGCAAGTATCCAAGAGCTAGTACGCTTAGAAGCACAAGCAATTCATCGGATTGAGATGTTTTACGATGTACCTGTGTACCGCTTGCGTGAGACTCTGGTGCCATTGGTTTATTTCGATCGAGTATTGCAAATTTCTAATAGTTTTACCAACTTAGAAATGCTCAGTCTGGTAATTTTGCAAGTCGATAACTATCAATTTGGCTTGGTTGTAGACACAATTGAAGACATCCAAGACATTGTGGTAAAACCTTTGGGAAAACAGTTAAAGGCGCTATCTTTATTTGCTGGAGCCACTATTTTAGGGGATGGCACAGTTACATTAATTATTGATGTTGTTGGTCTGGCAAACCGATCTGGTGTAACCGCCAAAAAGCAGCAGTTATTACTTGAAAACGCTACAAAAGACCAAGACCAAGTTATCCCTCGTCAAACAATATTATTATTTGAGGGGCCGGAAGGCGCTCGCATGGGTATTCCCCTGACAATTGCTTTTCGGCTCCAAGAGATTCTATCTTCTGCGGTAGAGAAAGTGGGTAATCAGTATGTCGTACAGTCTTACGGCAAAATTTTGCCACTAATTGACCTCTACGAAGTATTTTCCGATAATCATCACAATCACCTTAAGGAGCTGATTCAGGCAAGTGTGGCACATACCCTGCAAATAGTGATTGTCTCCCCCTCCTCAGAACTGACTGTTGGACTAGTGGTTGAGCGGATTGTTGACATTGTGGAAGAACCAGTGACAATTACAGGTGTTCCTAGTAGACCGGGTGTACTTTTATGCGCTGTATTTCAGGGTCAAATTACAGAAATCCTTGATATTGAAGCTGTAATTCGCATTGCTAACCCTCATTTACTGCAATTAATAACTAATGAGTGAACAACTTTGCACATTTTTTCTTAAAGGAGTTTATTTTGGTATTAACGTGCTACAGGTTCAAGAAGTGATTCGCCCCCAAGCAATAACTCGTATACCTTTAGCTCCACCAGATATCTGCGGCTTGATTAATTTACGCGGACAAATTATTACTGTAATCGATTTGCAACGCCGATTAGAAATGAGCGAGCCGCAGACACAATCAAATATAAAATTTGTAGAGCAGCCACAGGGATTTAATATCATTGTCCGTTCTGACGATGAAGTAGTCAGTCTGCTCGTGGATAATATTGGTGATGTCTTAGAGTTCCCACAGAACACGTTTCAACCCCCACCTGCAACCTTAAAAGGTAAAATGCTTTCGATGCTAGCAGGAGCTTATCCTCTCCCAGATGGATTTGTGCTAGTTTTAGATGCTGAAAAAATTCTAAATGTTAATTTGATAAATCAGCTTACTGAGTAATTGAGGAGCGCTTGGCAATGACTACAAATCGGGCTGCAAAAACAGCCAACTCTAAATCTCCTTTGGAGAATAGTCTAACTTCGCCGAACGATGAGAGTGTAACAAAAGAGCAACTGCAAGCGTTACTATCAGCACTCAAAGCCGCAAAAAATGGTGATTTTAGCGTCCGTTTACCCGTGGAAAATAATGAACTGAGTGAAATTGTTTTGGTTTTTAATGAATTGGTAAGTATAAACCAAAACTTTGCTCAAGAAATTTCTCGCTTAACATTCGAGATTGGTACTGAAGGGAAGCTCGGTTCTCAAGCCATCGTTAAAGGAGCGCAGGGGAGTTGGCGAGAATTAGTGGATAACTTTAACCAAATGTCTACAAACTTAACAGAGCAAATAAAAAGTATTAATGAAGTCACGGTTGTGGTAGCTCAAGGAGATTTATCCAAACAAATTCAGCAACGCAATGCTGGAGAATTTAAGCAGGTCACAGATAATGCCAATCAGATGATTAGTAGCTTGAGGTCTTCAATCAGACAGATGGCAGAGGTGGCGACAGCAGTTGCGTCTTCATCAGAAGAATTGACCGCAGTCAGCAAACAAATGACTCAAAACGCCGAAGAAACCGCTCAACAGGCAATCTTTGCATCTGCCTCTGCCGAACAGGTGAGCCAGAATAGCAGTACAATTGTGACTGCCGTAGAACAGATGAATGCCAGCATTCAAGAAATTGCTAAGACCACGATCGAAGGGGCAAAAGTCGCCAATCAAGCAGTTAAAACCGCCGATCGCGCGAATCAAACAATCAATAAACTTGGTCAAAGCAGTATCGAAATTGGTAAAGTAATTAAAGTTATTACCGCGATCGCTGGGCAAACAAACTTGCTGGCGCTCAATGCCACAATTGAGGCAGCAAGAGCCGGAGATGCAGGTAGAGGATTTGCTGTAGTCGCAAACGAGGTGAAAGAATTAGCCAAACAAACAGCAAATGCCACTGAAGATATTAGCCAGCGCATTGAAGCAATTCAGACAGATACAACAGCTGCCGTTCAAGCCATTACTCAGATTACTGATATTATCAATCAAATCAACGACTTTCAAAGCACGATCGCAAGCGCTATTGAAGAACAAACAGCAACTACGAATGAAATTAGCCGCAATATCGGTGAAGCAGCCAAAGGAACATCTGATATTGCCAAAAATATCGCCGTTGTGGCATTAAATACTCAAAATACAACAACTGGAACTAGTAATACGTTACAGGCAGCTACAGAATTATCTCGCATGGCAGTAGATTTGCAAAAAGTCGTTAGCCAGTTCATTTATTAGTTTTTTATTATCCCTAATCTCCAATGCCCAAGATCCGGGTACTAATTGTTGATGATGCGGTACTAGTTCGGAGTCGAGTCAGTAAGATTTTGTCCATCGATCCGGGATTAGAAGTGGTAGGAGTCGCTGCTAACGGTCGCATCGCCCTTGCCAAAATTTCCCAGCTCAATCCCGATGTTGCGATCCTCGATATCGAAATGCCAGAAATGGATGGTTTACAAACTCTGTCTGCTATTCGACAAATTTATCCCCACCTACCAGTGATTATGTTCAGTACCTCTACGTGGGCTGGGGCTAGCGCAACGCTCGAAGCTCTGTCTTTGGGAGCTTCAGATTATGCAACAAAACCCAGTAATTTAAAAAGTGTAGAGGCGATAACTCAACATATTCAAGAGGATTTAATTCCCAAAATCAAAGTATTTGGTGGAGGAACTACTCCCTTTCCCATACCAAGCAAGATTGGTCATCGAGTTGTTTTTCCCGCTTCTGCCAATTCCAAGCGGGTAGATGTTGTAGCAATTGGGGTTTCTACTGGCGGCCCTAATGCCCTGACTATAATGCTTAGAGAGTTTCCAGCCGATTTATCAGTTCCGATCTTGATTGTGCAACATATGCCCCCCATGTTTACGAAACTATTAGCTGAACGATTAGCTTCTAAATGTCAAATCCAAGTGAATGAAGCAATTCCCGGAGTGGTATTAGAACCCGGACAAGCTTGGATTGCACCAGGAGATTTTCATTTAGTTGTACAACGCGATAAAGGTGTAGTTCGACTTGCTACTCATCAAGCAGCGAGAGAAAATTCCTGTCGTCCTTCAGTAGATGTGATGTTGCGCTCGGTGGCAGAGGTTTATGGTGCCGGGGCAATGGCAGTCATCCTCACAGGGATGGGGCAAGATGGGTTACATGGCTGTCAGTGCATCCGCGAGGCAGGGGGACAAGTGCTTGCACAAGACAAAGCTAGTAGCGTGGTGTGGGGAATGCCTGGTTTTGTGGTTAATGCTGGACTTGCCGATGGAATTGTTAGCCTTGACCGAATGGCAAGTGAAATTATGGGCCGAATTCGTTACAATCAAATTCCTAATTCGGGTCTGTAATGAAACAGACTAAGGGTGTGAGTACCAATGATTTTGATTATCTTCGTCAATTAGTTGGCGAGCATACAGCAGTTGTCTTGTCTGCTGAGAAAACCTATCTAGCGGAGCTACACTTACAACCAATAGCAGAATCAGCAGGATTCGCTGCCATTGCTGAACTGGTGGCACATCTACGGACTCAACCGTTTAACAATCTTCACGTCCAGACAATCGAGGCATTAGTCACTAACGAAACCTCATTTTTTCGCGATGGTCACCCTTTTGAAGCCCTCAAACAATACATACTACCAGAGTTAATCAAAAAACGAGCAATTGAGCGATCGCTAAACATTTGGTGCGCTGGTTGCTCTAATGGACAAGAACCCTACAGCATTGCGATGCTAATTCGCGAACATTTTCCCTTACTTACCAATTGGTCTCTCAGGCTAATTGCTAGCGATTTTTCTACCAAAGTTTTAGCGCGTGCTCAAAAAGGGCATTACAACCAACTTGAAATTAAGCGTGGACTACCTAAAAATCTGCGTGACAAATACTTTCACAGACTAGATAATAACTGGCAAATAAAGGAGGAAATTCGCCAAATGGCAGAGTTTCATCAGCTCAATTTGATGCAATCTTGGTCATCCCTTCCCGAAATCGATGTGATATTTCTACGTAATGTTTTAATCTACTATAGTATAGCGACTAAAAAAGACTTGCTCAGAAAAGTAAAACAGCAATTAAGAACAGATGGCTACCTATTTCTCGGTAGCGCCGAGACGACTATCAACTTGGATAGCTCGTTCAAGCAGGTTTCATTTAACAAGAGTATCTGCTATCAATTGCACAATGTTTAAGCCAATATTCTCGCTTGTGCAACAAAAAGTTTTTCAGGATAAAACAGCCATAACCTGACGTGAGTTCGATGGTTCATTCAGTATTTGCCTAATTTACCCAATCAAAAAACCTCTAACAGATTTTAAGTGAATAATTAAAAATAAGTTTGTCAGACAATTACTTAGGAAAATCATTGTTATGATTTTCCTAAGGGCAAGAGGGTATACCGAAGCGATCGCTTATTTTACCTCGTAGCACTATTAGACGAATCAACCGCAGCCACCGGGTTGGGCTGACTCAAGTAATCGTAGACTAGTCGGGAAACTTGACGGATAAAGTCTCTTCCCCTGGAATCTTTATAAGGACGCGTGACGAAAATAGCCGCCAGATACCGCTTACCACTAGGCATAGTTACAAATCCTGCATCGCCGATGAGAAAGCCGATATCTCCGGTTTTGTTGGCGATAACTGCACCTTTCCCCAAACCTGCGGGAAGCAGTGTGTGAATAGTGGTGTGACGCAGAATATCTAAGGCTTGCTCCCGACTTTGTAAAGAAACTAGCTTGTTGTTAACTAACAAAGCCAGCACCCGCGCCATGTCTTGAGAACTAGTGGTATTGGTTCCTCTCAAGTCAGCCAAAAGATGCCGAATTACTGTGTCTTTTAGTCCCCAACTGCGAAAGCGCTGATTCAGTTTCGCTGCTCCACCCAAGCGATCGATAATCATGTTGGTGGCAGTATTGTCACTGATGGTAATCATCTTGGTGATGGTTTCCAAAGCCGTGTATTTATTACCAACTCGTTCATACTGCATAGTTCCAGAACCGTTGGTCACCAAGTCATGGCGCATGGTTAGCTTTTCTTCTAGGGTGACTTTACCAGCATCTAAATCTTGGAAAAAGGCGATGAGAATTGGCAGTTTAATCGTACTAGCGGCGGGGAAAACGCGATCGCCTCCAATATCAAGATAATCGCCAGTATCCAAATCTAGAAAAAACATTCCTGTTTTCAGAAAACTATAGCGACTCATCAAGGCTTTAACTTCAGGTTCGAGTGCTCTCATTGGTGAATGCATAGGAACCACGCCAGCAAACAAAGAATCACCCACTCTTACAGAAGTACTAGTGGGAGTTATTTCTAAAGATTTGGGCTGGGTTGCAGTCAGTGGTACTGGTTGGGGTAACTGCACAGACCAACGATCGGGAGATTGTTGTTGCAGTTTTACCTGTGCTAGGTCGAAGGTGTAACCGGATGCTAAGGTAATTACCATACGGGTAGTCTGTGCATTCAACTGCCCAATGCGAATGTCTTGAATTACCGACCCGATTTCGCTTGTCTGTGGATATCCTGGTGTAACTCCAGGCAAATCAATTACCAGACGGGTAGGATTTGTCAGTAGTTGGATTTTAGGTTGAACATTTACATCTGTAGTGAAGTCTAGATGATTGTCATTGCGATCGAAATGCCAATTGGCGATCGCCGCAGCTTTGACAGTAGAGCTAAATAGGAACAAACTCAAGAAGCTAGGTAGAAACCAGCTTGCTTTTAGAATCATTTCTTTGTGTGTGAGGAGCATTAGTGATTGCTTTTCGTGTGATGAAAATTCATGAACCAGCAAAAGCCGCTCACCATTAAAGCACACTTATAAAAAGTTTTGTAAATTATTAAAAATCGCAAATAGTATCGCTTAAGAATATTTAATTTTACTAGTATATTTCCTGAGGTATTATTTTATAATACTTGAAATTAATAAGTATTATTTCGGAGAATTACAGTGGAATCGAGACAAAAATTTAGTTCAGACGCAGCAAAATTTAGAATTACTTCCACACTATATAACAATAAATAGTAAAATTTTTTACTTTATTTGAGTTACAAAGCAGTAGATTTTATGAGACTTTATACAATTAAAAAATTAAGTTTATGGAAAATTTGTATACTAACTTCTACCATCAGCCTGACCCTCAGTAGTTGTACGCCTCAAAAAAGAGCGATGCTGCGAGTAACTGCACAAAATTTTCGCGATCGCGCCGCTGATGCTATTACATCTGTAAAAAAAATCTACCAACTTAATGATTTACCGAGAGATGATAATTTAGTTGTTGAACGATTACTGAACGATCCTAGTATTGAATTCGGAATTACTGGAGAAGTCAATCGAATTATCACAGGTAAAAATCAACTAAATACTCAGCCATCACAAGTGGATCGAGTACTTGATGCGTTGCAAGCAGAATATGACACAGCAGCAGAGATATTTAATAAAATTGAAACAATAGATTACGACAGTGCTAGGATAGTTGCTCAAACTGCCAAACCTGCACGCTGCTTAACAGTCAAAATGTTACTCTTAGCCAAAGAGATTCAGGAAAGACCACCAAGACCAAACGATCCGCAAAGAGTGCTGATTAGCTTTAAACTACAGCGTCTCAGAGAGCAGTATCAAAAATTAACTATAGCTTCACAGCCAGAATTAGAAGAAATTAAACGTCAAGTTGCCGAACAAATAGATGAATGGCGAAAAGTTAATGCCAGCGAACAACAAAGTTTGAATGAATCTATTTTTAAGCTTTTGGTAGCAGCTGAAACAGGACAAAAACTTTCAAAACTTATTGATGACTATCCTCATCTTAATTTTGAAGTTATTGCTACTAGAGTTACTCAAATTGTGGGAGTAGCTACCAGTGTTACTGGAAATGACTCTAGTTCAATACTTGCAAAGATTAATACCGTTGAACAAGAGGTAAATCAAGATGAGACGTTGAGGGTATTTCTTCAAGAAATCTCTCTTCAAAACAAACAAACGCAATCACCGAAATCTGAACTATGTCAATAAAATATTTCATATAAATAATGATAAACGAAAAAATTTTAAATAATTTTACTGAGATAATTTCTCAATTTCAAGCAACTTCTAATAATCAAATTGATTTACAAAAACTAAAAACTACCCAAGAAAATTTAATAAATATTCGCTCTGGACTGCAATTTGAACTTTTAAATGCTCAAAAACAAAAAAACTGGGAGGAAATAAATAAGTTGGAATTAGCACTTATTGACTGTGAAGATATTCTTGATAGTGTAACAGCAGCGATTCTAGATAGAGATATCATTGGAATCGCTCCAGAAAATCTAGCCGAAATGCAGAAAATATTAAAGGAAATTGACGCTGCACGTAAAACTCAAATAAACATAGATTTTGCACTCAGTTTATTAGGCTTTTTGCGGAGACTATTTCTCTAAGCGCCGAGATTTTAGATTTTACAATCCTAAATCTACGGCAATGCGGTGGGCGCAGGCAAATCCAGAAAAAGCTACTGCATTCAATCCCTGACCAGGAAAAGTACTATCCCCTACGCAATAAAGTCCTCGAATAGCAGTGCGATTAAACGGCATCTTCAACAACCCCTGTAACTTGCGTTGGGGAATTGGCCCATATGTGCCATCCTTACGACCTAAAAAGCGGCGATGAGTGCGGGGTGTTCCTACCTCCAAATAATCCAATCCTGCATCTAAGCCGGGAAAAATTTTCTCTAGGCGGTTAATAATTCGCCAAGCCGCCTCTTCTTTCTTCACTTCGTATTCACTCGAAGAAAGTTTTTGCCAATCATCAATCCAGTGAGGTGTGAAGGCATGAATGATATGATATCCACTTGGTGCTAAATCTGGGTCAAGCAATGTAGGAATCGAAACAAAAACTGTTCCTTCCGCCGCTGTCATTTTTTCCCAGTCTTCCAGCAAAATGTGGTGGCACTCTGTCCCCGCAGGTAAAACTGATTGTTTTACTCCCATGTGTAAACTCAAGAAGCTAGGTGATTTTTGATAATTTTGTTGCCACTTTTTCTCATTATTAGGGATTTGTTCTACTGGTAGTAATTGCTCAAATGTATCCCATCGTGTAGCATTAGAGACTATGCGTTTACCGTGGTATACTTTACCATTAGCCAACTGCACACCCACTGCTCGTCCCCGTTGTGTAAGAATTTTCGTGACCTTGGCTTGGTACTGAATCTTACCTCCAGCCTTCTCTAAACCTTCAACTAGTTTTTGAGCAATTTGTCCTACTCCACCTTTAGGATAGTTCACTCCCCCGTAATGCCTATCAGAAAAGACCATCCCAGCATTAATCATTGGCGTCATGTCTGCTGGAACCACCGACCAGCAATAACACTCCATATCAATAAATTTCAATAATTGGGGGTCTTTGATGTAGCGTCGCGCCACGTCCCCAGCATTTTGGGGCAGATACTTAACTAAACCGAGACAGGCCAAAGGATGCTGAAAAAATACCCGCAGTAGATATCTGGGTTCTTCTAGCGACAGTAAATCTATGTTGTTAAGACAGTTAAATACTTTTTGGCATTCGTCATAAAAGCGACGAATTCCTTGTTCTTCGTGGCGAAAATGAGCAGTAAGATTTTGCAAAAATTTTTCATAAACCCGGTCAACTTTCAAGTTTAAACCTTGAGGTAGATGATAGTGAATTTGCACTGGATCTGCGATCGCCTCTTGGCTGACATTCACAGCTGACAATGCACGGGTGAGCAAGTTGGTGGTGCCGTTTTGTCCCAAACCAAAAATCATTGATGCCCCAACATCAAATCGATAGCCTTGGCGCTCAAAATAACCAGCGCTACCACCTGGGATCAAATAACGTTCCAGTACCAACACTTTCGCTCCCTTGGCTGCTAACTGAGTCGCTGTTACTAATCCCCCAATTCCAGATCCAATCACGATCGCATCAATTGTCATTGGTCATTTGTCCTTTGTTACTTGTACTGAGCCTGTCTTAAGCCTAGCCGTTGGCGTTGGCGTTCGCGTAGTGTGTCGCAGACAAGCGTCTGTGTCAGGCAAAGCCTCTCGTGGAGAAGGGTGAATCCGTTGGCGCAACCTCTCGTAGAAAAGTATTAGTCACTGATTAAGTAAGTCGGTGTTGAAAATTATCGTTATGATAAAGCAGGAGGCAGAGAGCAGAAGTCTGAAGAGAAGCGCTTCTGGAGCAACTTTATTTTCTGTTACATACTTTGGTCTTTTTACGCCACTCTACTTATTTCTCCGCCTACCTTCACTGCCCCTAGAGCCTCTTCTCCAAATGCCCAATCACAAAAAAGAGGGACAAGCCTGCTGCCGCTGGCTAATCCCGTCTGCCGATCCTTAAAGAGAGGAGAACACTGTATAACAATATAGCCTCGATCGAGAATTGATGTCAACAGCTAATGAAAATATTTATCAATAAAATTTTGGGGTTAATTTTAGCTGTTATCTATGAGAGGACAAGGAGATGTAGTTCGACTTCGCGGTAGTTGAATCTCGACTTCGCTCGATTTCCGCTTAGTCGAAACTCAACAACCGGGAGATGAGGGAGATTATAAAAAAGCAACAACTCTTCCCACACTCCCAGTCGCCACCCTCCTTCTAGTCAGCCGTATGCAGGAAAGAGTATTATGGTGTTTCAGTTCTTGTACAAAGAGGCGCTGACTTCTAGCTATGACGCTACAATTGCGGGTTTATGTACCACCTCATCCCCTGATACAACACTGGCTTGCAGTTGCCCGTGATGCAGGCACACCTTCGGTGTTATTCCGCAGTGCCATGACTGAGCTGGGAAGATGGCTGACTTATGAAGCTGCGCGTGACTGGTTGCCCACTCAAGAAACAGCGGTGCAAACTCCTTTAGATACTTGTCCTGCAACTGTAATCGATCCACAGATACCAGTGGCAGTAGTGCCGATTCTCCGGGCTGGGCTGGGATTGCTTGAGGGAGCGCAGACTTTATTACCTTTGGCATCGATTTATCATCTGGGATTGGCACGAGATGAAGAGACATTGCAACCTCATTGTTATTTAAACAAGTTACCAGAAAAGTTTGACCCCCAAACACGAGTTTTAATTACCGATCCGATGCTGGCAACAGGAGGGTCAATTATGACAGCAATGGCAGAATTGATACAACGGGGTGTAGATCCAAGCCTAACGCGAATTGTTTGTGTGGTGGCGGCTCCACCAGCTTTGCAAAAGCTGAGTACTACTTATCCAGGTTTAATAGTTTACACCGCTACTATTGATGAAAAACTTAACAGTAAGGGGTATATTGTACCAGGATTGGGAGATGCAGGCGATCGCATCTTTGGGACTTTAAGTTAGTATGCAGCTAGGAAAGAAAAATGGCATAACTACTGTAAGAGTTGCAAGGTTGTTGAAGGCGGTAAATATATGAGTCAGCGAGATGGTTTTGCCAGTGGTTTTTTAGCAGGGGCATTTGTCGGCAGCGTATTTGGTGGTGTAATCGGGGCGCTAATTGCTTCTCGACGCGATCCCGAATTGCTAATAGAGGACGAAATAGAACAAACAGATAGCCAAGCCGAAGCTAAGAGAATAGCAGCAAAGCGGCGTCAGATGAAAGCCTCAGAAACTGAGAGCGTTAGCATAGATACAGCTCGGCGATCGCTAGAAGATAAAATTGCCCAGCTAAATGCCACAATAGATGAAGTGCGAAAGCAACTGGGGAATGTGAATGGCACTTCACCACAAACAATAGGCGATCGCTCTTTCACCAAAGATTCTTAAAGTTTCTTTAGGCATGATAAAAGTTGCCAAGTGTGGTAAATGCTTATGCAAACACCATGACATAGACTAAATTAAAATCAATAGATAAGACCGCGTTTAACACTTAGTAGGAAACCAAGTTATCTATGGAATTACTGATTACCACTCTTGCTACTTTTACGCAAATTTATACTTTTCTGTTGCTGATTCGGGTTGCTTTAACCTGGTTCCCGACGATCAACTGGTACGATCAACCATTTGCCGCTTTGAGTCAAATAACTGACCCTTATCTGAATGTATTTCGCTCATTTATTCCCCCGTTGGGCGGCATAGATTTTTCACCCATGTTAGCTATTATACTACTGCAAGTTCTTGGCGGGTTTATAAGTAATCTGGCCTATGTTGTATAAGACATAGTTTGCAGTTTACTTTGCGTTCAGTTATAAGCAGGAGGCAGAAGGCAGTTATTGCTGGAGGCAGGAGGTAGAACTATTACTATCCCTAGCATTCGTGCTTGTCATTATGTCTTAAAGGGTGTAACTAGGGCTAGAAAAAATTTTAGGTCTGGGTTAACAGCCCTGACCTATACAGCTTAAAATTTATTATTTACGTACCGCAGCACTAAATCCAGCTGCCTTGAACTGCTTCAGCTTCAATGGAGTAGGTTGATTTGCGGGCACAGAAATTCTCAATTCAAAATCGCTAACACCTGGTGATACCTCAGCAATCGAACCAAGACGGGTGCGGTTTTGCATTACTGAGTCATTATTGGCATCATAAATGCGTCCAAAAATATCTGCATCGTAGACTGTTTTATTACTACCATTTTCTGCCTTGCCAGTGACAAGAAAGCAATTGGCAGCCGCGCTACCACTACTGATAACAGCTCCTTTTGCCAGTTCTGGTGGACAATCTTTATAGGAAATATCAAATAATTTAATCTGTGTCAGTGCTAGAGCGGGGGGAGTAAGCACCCACGATAAAAAAGTGATGAAAAAGGAAATAAAAATGACCGTGAGTGAGCGCAACCGCATAAAAGACCCCGTAATTTAATTCAATAATTCTGTGACTTATAACCTCAGCTTACAACGGAATTACGGTTGATTGATGACGGTTAATAATGGTGAACAGTTAACAGTCAAACAGCAAACACCTGCTCAACTATCAATTCCCAATCGGGTACTACATCTGATGTAATCCGAGCCGTACCTTGCAACACAGTATCCTCATACTGTCCCTCCACCCACTTACAAACAGTGATTTGTTTTGACTTTGGATCGACAATCCAGTATTCGGTAATGCCTCTAGCCGCGTATTCCGTGCGTTTGTAACGGTAATCGCGGTTGTGGTTCTCAGTTCCGGGACTAACAACTTCAATCACTAGCGCAGGCGGGAGCATATCGCGGGTAATCAGATTGCGAGGACTGCTAATCAAAGCTGCTTTCGACTCTTCCGTATGCACCACCAGATCCGGTAGCCGACAGCTTGCTCGCCGTCCACTAACTTCAATTTCAATGTCCTTGTAAGCCAGCAAGGCAATAGGAAAATGCTTTGCCAACTCGAACAGCAGAAATTTGGCAATATCGCAGTTTTCCTGACTTTCAGTTGGTATTTTTACTAGTTCACCATCTACTAATTCATAGCGGGTATCAGTGCGATCGTCATAAGCCAGAAATTCCTCAAAAGTCAGGAATTTTGTTGGATACTGAGTTTGACTCATAGCGATTTCCCTGAGGTGATAAGTAAGTCAACACTAAAAAATATCTTTTAATTTAACATTTGTAATAATTAGGTAAATAAACCCTCAATTACTTTAAATTTTATGACACCAGATGAGATTGAAACAGCTATGCAAGCAGCCTTTAATAGTTGTGATGCTATAGGGTGTCCTCTCACTGACGTGCAGAAAGAGATATTATTGCAAGTCATTGAGCAAATTCATGAAAATTCTAACTACGGGGCTTCAGATATTGCTAATCCTTTAGACGAACTTACCCCAGAGGAGTTAGAAGCGTTTTTAGAGTTTGTTAAGGCCGAGGAACAACGTAACCGCACTTGGAAAGTGCAATTACTTAATGATTGGCTGTTGGAAAATGACTCTGGAACAGTACAATTTATCCGCCAGCGCTACGGTTTACAGTGGCTCAACCGTGTTGAGTCATACCATTTTGACAAGTATGCTTATTTGGAAGATGCATTAAAGTTGAAAGTTGGCGATCGCATTGAAGTTTCCAATGCACTATGGGAATGGGTGCAAGAAGATGGGCCGTGTAAGCCGGAATGGTTTCCTTCGATTGTAATTCAGGTTAATGAAACTAGCGATCGCGATAATTCTTCTACTAATTGTATCGTCCGCTTCTTCAACGGCGCTGAGTATGAAATTCAAGGAATTTATGAATGGAATCGTTATAACTGGCGTTGGTTCCAAAAATAGTGCTGAGTTTGGAGTAAATCTAATTGAGTCTTTGATATTATCTGCCTCATCCTCTACTGCGGATTTAAATGTTTGAGAATCAAGGAGCAAATATCTGTCGCCTCAATGATGTTTGTATCGATAAGGTGAGTTTGATGGGTGATAAATAGAGGCCCTTCATTTGCAGAAGTGGTAATATGACCGTGAGAGCCACGCACTAAAGAAGCATCCAGAGGAATCACATCCATCAAGTAGCGAAAACCGAGTTGTTTTTTAAGTAGCTTAAGAGCGATTTTTCCTTGAGGAAATTTAATTTGAGGATTGAGGAAAAGCTCTACAGGATCGTAACCGGGTTTGCGGTGAATGTCTACGGTTCTAGCAAAATCAGGCGCTTTGTTATCGTCAAGCCAATAATAATAAGTAAACCAAGCATCAGGTTGGGCGATCGCTACTAACTCTCCGGATCTGGGATGATCGAGATGGTAGGCTTGTTTACCCTGTTCATCCAATACTTGCGCTACACCTGGAGTGGCTTCTAAGAGCGATCGCACTTTTGAGATGTAGGCTGCATCGTTGACATATACATGAGCAATCTGGTGATCGGCTACAGCAAAGGCAATACTAGCTCCAAAATCAAGCAATTCTCGCCCCAATTCTTCACGGACAGCAATTAAATTATTTGCTCTTAATATGCGGTTTAAATCTACTGCTTTGTCAACAGGAGTAATGCCATACTCAGAAAGAATAATTATTTGAATATTTCGTGCTTGATAATATTCAATTAAATCACCACAAACAGCGTCAATTTGCTGTAAATCTGTTTGGATGTATTTTTCATCGTGACCAAACTTTTGCAAACAGTAATCTAAATGTGGCAAGTAAACTAGCGATAGTGTAGGGCTATAATGTTCCTCAATCCATTTTGCCGAATTGGCAATCCATTGGCTAGAATTAATTGAAGTTTTTGGCCCCCAAAAATCGAATAAAGGAAATTGACCTAAATCCGATTGAATTGGCGATCGCACATTACTAGGTTGGGTATAAATATCAGATAATTTTCTTCCATCTGCGGGATACATTGGGCGCGGTGTAATGGCATAATCCACTGATGAATACATGTTGTACCACCAGAAAAGGTTGGCACAAGTGAAATTTGGGTCAATTGATTTAGCTATGTCCCAAACTTTCGGAGCCTGTACTAATTTATTAGATTGTCGCCAAAATTTTACTTCACATTCATCTCGAAAATACCAACCATTAGCAACAATCCCATGTTCATCAGGTAATTTTCCTGTTAAATAAGTAGCTTGAACAGAACAAGTTACAGCAGGTAACACTGTTTTGACTGGAACTACTTGACCTTTAGCAGCCCAAGCTGACAAAAACGGCGTGTTTTTTCCTAGTAAGTTAGGCGTTAATCCTACAACATTTAGAATAACCGTTTTTTTCATAAATAAAATTTCCTCTTAATTTGCAGCCAGTTGTGTAAGAATTCAGCAGCTTAATTATCAAAGTCTTCTGGATTCTTGTGGAGTTCTTTTAATACCCAGTTATATTCCCGCTCAATAGAAGTCAGCAAATCTATTTTTATATCTGATGGCAATACATCCCAAGTGTAAGTCTCAATTTCTAGATGCGAACAAGCATGATTTGTTTGCAGTAGATGTAAAACAGTAGCAATATCATCTTGCGTAGACTGCAAAATTTTATAATCATGAATAAAAATTGGCACATGAAAATGAGTCCGCCATTCTTGAGCTAGAGATTGTTCTAAGTGTGGTAATGCAGTGATTAAATCAGAATAGTGATATAGTGTACCATCGCTGCGACGTTCGATTACTTGGTGAAGATAAGTAGATTCTGCAAAAGGACGTAAGCGTTCAACTATCAGACTACGTTTCTCAACTTCAGCAGGAATTTTTACTTGAATTGCAGCGCTGATTTGAATCTTGCCGATTTTAATTCCTGCTGATTGCAAACGCGTAAATACAGAATTTGGCTGCTCGTATTCAACTGAAAAATGACAGGTATCATAACATATCCGAACATGTTCTAGCAATTTAGTTTCAGCTAAACTTTGTTCGATATTCAATTTTTCTGATAAATAATTCCTACCAATCGGCAGTAACCAATTTTGGAAAAAATCAATGATTTCTGAGGTATTTTCAATTAATCCATCCGGCTCAGGTTCTAAATCAATATGGAGTAATTTTCCTGTTTTTTCCTTGATGTGAATCATTTCTGCAACAAGTGATGCTAGATTCAAACAACTATTCTTCAAAACTATCTCAAAACTTGCTTGGTCTTCCCACCAAGGTTTATAAGATAATGGCAGTGTAGAAATTCCGCCGTCAAGTCCAGTTGGTAAGAGAGTTGCTAAAATTTGTGTAAGATTTAATGTGTAATTCAGGCGTTCTTGTTGAGACCAATCTGGTGCATAAACGTGGTCTTTTACCACCTGACGATGAAATCCCCCGTAAGGAAATCCATTCAAAGTAAAAACATATAAATCTTCTTGAGTTAACCACTCTTGAAATTGAGCTAAGTTATTTTTTTCTAAAAGTTCTTTGGCGGCTGCATCTGCTAACCTCAAACCAATACCAAAAGGTTCTGTAGGTGATAAACGCGATTTGAGTTCAGGAATATATTTTTGTAAATTTGCAAACACCTCTACCCAAGTTTCACCAGGATGAATATTGCTGCAATAAGTTAAGTGAAAGTTGTTTTTTGTAATTCTCATTTTCTACTTTATCCTCTATTTATTATTTCCACGCGCCCAAACGCAGAGAGCTTTTAAATTTTTGAGTTTTTCTAATTCCAAAATTTTATAAAAAACTCAATCTTTCTCTCTGCGCCTGGAGCAACTGGGGCGTGACATTCTCTATTTAGCTTTTAAGTAACAGCAAATATTTGTGCTAACTTCATAGAAATTGGCAGTAAAATCAGGACTGCTAAACCGTAATACAAACCAGCAAAACCCGATGCAACAGTCGCGTCTAAGACGATTAAAGACAACACACCTATTTTTACAGCGTTGCGGATATTTTCTGGTAATGGTTCGCGGGCAGCTTTTACAAAATTAGGTAGGACTCGGATAGCCAAGAAAACTGCAAACGGCAATGCTGCGATCGCTGTATACTCTGGTAATAATCCTAATCCTAAAACTGCTGCCAAAACTATTGCAATCAAGACTAGTGCTAGTATTCCTGTAATTTTCTTTCCTCCATGAACTTCACCCTGACTAATTGCAGTAATCGCCGCAATATAAATAACAGGAATTAGCACTAAATACCAACGTTCTCCTATTATTTCTGGTACAACACTCACACCTAATAATAAGTTACTTCCCCGGCACAAACCCATATTAAGCGGGCCAAAAAAAGGATGATGTTTGGCAAGGGAATTATACAGCAGTGCTGAAAGAGTAATGAATATTGCGATCGCCCCACTCAACCAAGATACTTGAAAAGCTGCTCCAATACCAATGGCAAACAATATGCTGCCTAATAAAGTAGCATTTTGAAGAGACACACGACCACTAGGAATTGCTCTATTTGGTCGCTCTTTTGCATCTAATTGGGCATCAAAAATATCATTGAAAACGATACCGCCGCCATATAAACCAGTTGTAGCTAATAACAACCAAGCTAATGGAATCAAATTTGCGAAATTTGCTTCTCCATTGATTAATTTAGCGAAAATCATTCCCGAGCCAGAAGCAGCAAAGCCAACTAGAATATCCGCCCAAGCAGTAACAATATTAGCCGGACGCATCAATTCAAAATAACCCCGCCAACTTTGAAAATTCAAGTTTGCAACATTCACTTCTCTGACTCCTTGGGTAGTAATACTATTCTGGATTTGAGAATTTGGATTGTGAAAATATTTATCCAATACGTCTATAGCTTTCTATTCAATCAGCACTGAAACAGAATTAACACCTGGTTCTTGTCCTCGCAATACAGAGTTACCACTGAATAGCTGACGCTGATCGATAGATTGGGGATTGAGCCAGTCTGATGCTTGCATCTGTCCAGTTTGACTGTAAGCAGCTAAAGCATTTTCGTAACAAACTGCTCGTACATCTTCTTCAGGAATGCCTCTTTCTAACATCAACTGAGCCGTTTTTGGAACTGCTAATGGATCGCTAATTCCCCAATCAGCACTACTATCGACAATAATGCGATCGCGTCCATATTTGCGGACAACTTCCACCATCCTGGCGTTACCCATTTTTGTCTGGGGATAAATCGTAAAAGCCGCCCAAAAACCCCGTTTTAGTACTTCTTCAACAGTTTCCTCATTGTTATGATCGATAACTACTTGTGAAGGATCTAAACCATATTCAATACACCGTTCCATACTCCGAATAGCACCCGCTTTCTTATTCCGGTGAGGAGTATGAATTAGTACCAACATATCGAGTTCTTTGGCTAATTCTAACTGTTGGCAAAAGTATTTATCTTCTGCTTCTGTCATGTCGTCGTAGCCAATTTCGCCAATTGCAACAACTCCTTCTTTACAAGCATAAAGCGGTAGCAATTCAATAACTTCTGCTGCTAATGCGTCATTGTTAGCTTCTTTGGGATTTAAGCCAATTGTGCAGTAATGTTGAATGCCAAACTGACTTGCACGAAACCGTTCCCAGCCCACAAGACTGCTGAAATAATCTTTGAATGTACCAGCGTTAGTTCGGGGTTGTCCTAACCAAAAAGCTGGCTCAATAACGGCGACGATGCCATATTCCCGCATTACTAAGTAATCGTAAGTAGTACGGGAACACATGTGAATGTGAGGATCGATAAACATCATAGTGTGGTTTAGGGATTGGGGACTGAGGATTGGGGACTGGGAAATAGTATTTTTTATCCTATTGCCTAGTCCTCAGATTCTTTCAACGCTCGCGGCTAAAACTGCTCCAAGTCAAGTTACCGTGTTCTATGGATGACTGTAAATCTGGATAATGAGCAAGTAATGCTTGCGCTTCGGGTAAAGATGATTCAGCACATGCTAATGCTGCTGCTTGTTGTTCGGCTATATCCCCACTAGTTAAGACTTTTTCTAAATCTGCGATGATTGCGCTATCAGCAAATTTACCTACAGGTCGCCAAAGTTCTGGGGTAACTAACCGTTTAGCTGCCCAACGTTCATGGGCATAATTTGTCAACATTTTTGCTAATTCTGGGTTGGCGCGACGATCTAAACCCCAAATTAGATGCAACGGACTACCGACAAACACAGCTTTCAATACCATCTGATTCCAAGCAGCATTATCTAAATAATCGGCCGGATAAGGGTTGCAAAGTGCTATGGCTTGGAACACATTGCTCATATTGCTACGAATTCCCTCAGCAGCACGGTGGCGATGTAATTCTGGATGTGGTAATAAGGGCAAACTCTGATAAAGTGCAACTAACTCGCCCATATCGGCACTAGAGAAGACTTTATCAAGCGATCGCACATAAGCTTGGGCATCATCCTGGGGCAAAGCTAAAATCAAGAGTGTGCGACCTGCTTGGTCTACACTCCAAATACTCGGATTCCAACCAGGAATTGCTTGGTGTGCTGCCTCTATGTCTTGGGATGTTAGCTGCAAATTCTGTTTGCCCAGATAACGCGGCACCGCACTAAAAGCTGTGAAAAACACTCGCTCATCAGTACCGCTAGCAATCTGTGTCTGCTTCTGTTCCAACCAACTAATAGCTACATCTGAAACAGACTGTACTAACCACTGATGTAGTAACTTGTTTACTTTACTCATGATAAATTCAGGAGAAGTTGCCCAACTTTTTTGTAACAACTATGTATAATATTTAGCATTAATTTTGATACTTTGTTATTTAATCAGTACTTATAGTATATACTTAGCTAATAACTTCATTGAATCTATAAAATATAGTCTCTATAAATAAGATACTATAAAGATATGATTTTGGGGTGATAAAATTGGAAGTAAGGTTACTTAAAAAAATTAGAATTTTATGTAATCACGATCTCTACTACCAAAGTTAGATATAAAGTCTAGGCATGAATAAATTTGCAATAAATGTTACTTTAGACTCGCTCCAACAATGGATGAAGGCAGTGTAAAGCAATCATTGATGTTTATACTGCTTCTTTTATGGCAGAGCCACTGAGATTGCGATTAAATAATAGACTTTTTGTATAAATCAAAAAAGAACCTCAAAGAGCCTTTGACAAAAGTCAAAGTCTTCCCTAAGAGCCTACTCTTAAGGGCTGGGGATGGGGTGTAAGGGGACTTTTGCAACAGGTCTAATGCATACGTAAATCAGGAAACCTTTTGCTGTAGGCTTTGAAAGCTGTCAAGCAACAATCTTATAGTATGAGCTTTCACAAAAGAGACAATAGAGGCTAAATTATTAGCTTTAATTATTTGGTAAATCCTTTGAATACTGAAGTGCAAAAATTATTTTGTTGAACTTGCTGCTAATCTTAATTGAAGTAGCACATCTATATACAATTAGTTAAAAATTAATCACATAAAATATGGCTATCAAACAACAGACTGCTGTCAATCTGCAACCCATTAATCAATGTGTTCAAGTAACCTTCAAGTATGATGTTTGTTTTACTAGAGGTTTGTTTGAGTTAGATAATCCTTTACTGGTACAAGTGATTGCTGCAAATGGCGAGATAACTCCAAAACAAGTGTTAGTAGTGGTAGATGGAGGAGTTTTAAATTACCAAAATGGGTTGCTAAAAAAATTATCAGTTTACGCACAGCGTTATGCAAATGTATTCACCTTGAGTGGTGAACCGATGATAGTTCCGGGTGGAGAAGCAGTCAAGAACGATTCTAGATTCATAGAACAAATTCATCAGGTAATCGATGCAGTTGGATTGTGTCGTCACTCCTACGTATTAGCAATCGGAGGTGGAGCCGTGCTGGATATGGTAGGATACGCAGCAGCAACAGCTCACCGAGGAATTCGACTGCTACGGGTACCGACGACAGTACTAGGACAAAATGATTCTGGTGTCGGGGTGAAAAATGGAATTAATGCCTTTGGCAAGAAAAATTTTCTTGGTACATTCATGCCACCTTATGCTGTATTGAATGACTTTGATTTTATTACTAGCCTTGACGATCGCGATTGGCGATCGGGGATTGCAGAAGCCGTAAAAGTAGCGCTGATTAAAGATGCGGATTTCTTCAATTTTATTACAACTTATGCCGATAGATTAGCTAATCGAGACATGGAGATTATGGAAAAGCTGATCTATCGCTGCTCCCAGTTGCACTTAGAACATATTGCTGGTGGTGGCGATCCTTTTGAAATGGGTTCATCGCGTCCTTTAGATTTTGGACATTGGGCTGCTCACAAGCTGGAACATTTAACCAATTATAGTTTACGTCATGGGGAAGCTGTGGCGATCGGTATTGCTTTAGACACAACTTATTCATATTTAATAGGGCAACTTTTACAATCAGAGTGGCAAAGGGTTCTAAGCACACTTAAGAAATTAGGCTTTACTTTGTATGTACCAGCACTCACAGAGCAATTAGATCGCCCAGACCATCCGGATTGTATATTTAGGGGTCTTACCGAGTTCCGCGAACATTTAGGAGGAAAATTAACAATCACCCTTTTAGAAGGAATCGGACAGGGAATGGAAGTTAATCAAGTGGATTTATCATTCTATAAAGATGCTATTTCCTTGCTGCAAGATTGGGAAGTTTTGCATTAACTAGACAATTGATATAGGACTCATATTTTGTTGACTGTTAACAATTGACAGTCAACAGCCACCATTAAGATTTTTCACTTTCTCATTTAGAATTGCTATAAAGTCAATAGAAATGACTAATTTGACTTTTTAAACTTATTAAGTTTGGGTATCAAACTCTGCTAAATTCTAACGTTACTTCTTAACTAAAAAATATGCTGTAGCATAATCAGGTAATTGGCTGATATGTTGGCTAAATTGTTTTTGATTTTGAAAAATACCTGCTAAAAAATCGAGTTGATAAAGATTGGGTAAAAATGCTCCGCCTGTATCCGCCATAACTCCCATTTGTAGATGTTTGCTACCACCTTTATTCTGCTCAATGATAATTACTTTGCCTAAACCAACATTCAGAACATCTCCCGCAAAAGTAACTCCTGGTTTGATAGAAATTTTTGCATCTATTTTGTATCCATAGCCTTTAATAGCATCAACTTCTCTAAAATACCAATAACGCTTTTGTGCTGTTGGTTTTAATCCGCGAATATAAGACATGCCATTATTTCTATCTACATTAAAAAATGCTTTATAACCATTTGTGAAATTAATCAAAATTGTTCCCTGCATCAAGGCTTCTTCTAAGCCAGTTCTAGTTAGATAAGCAAGACTTTGAACTTTGCCAAATTCTCTCCCACCTGGTTCGTAAATACCAGACAAGACATCCTGTTTTGTATATTTAGTATAAAACTTATCAGTATTAGAGTTATCTTTTAGGCTATAAATTGCCGTATTGTAAGTAGAGGTTTTCTTGCGAGAACCAGTATGAGTAAAAACAGCATATTTAGTAATTCTTAATTGTTTTTGTTGTTTGTTTTTAGGGTTGTAGGCAGTCCATTTAATAACTCGAAAATTTGCATTGATAAACTTAGGGTCTTGTAACCGAGTAGTTCGGTGGTTAGTGATATCCTCATTTAATACAGTAACCATGAAGTCCAAAGTTTTGAGAACATCTTCTACAGTAACTCCTTGAGTAGCAAGCACTCCTGTTCGGAGAATATCGGGGTCTTGTAAAGCGTAGTCTTGAAAATATTTTCTAGTATTGATAAGAACAGTTAATAAATCTGTTTGATTGAAGTTAACCTTATTAGCTGGCAGTTTGACTGGAGTAAAAACCTGGCTGCCATTAACGCTATATTTATATTTTTTGAATTCATCGACAACTGGATAAGATGTAGATGCAGCTAACAAATTTTGTTGAGATGAATGAGCATTTTGCTTGTCTATTTTTTGCTCAACAACAAAAGAATTTTCCCAGTTAGGTATGAGTGGATGAGCAGCTTGATTTGAAGTCAAAGAAATATATGATTGAAGTGAGGCAGAATTTTCTTGTTGAGTTAAGCCTCGTTCTTGTGGGGTTAGCTGTTTAGTTTTTAGGTGAGTATATAGATAGCTACTGGCTAAACTGACAACTAATAAACCAGCACAACTTAGTGCGAGCCTAAATTTTTGGTTAAAGAATACCATTTTGGGTTTGGAATTTTAAATCTTGAATTATCCAAGAGCTAGTAAATCAGCTTTTTAGCAATTTATCTATCGCAATTATTTTTTTAATTGGTATAAAATATTCATCAGCCAGAAAATAAATTCTGTTTTTCTGTTACTATCTTCAACGTGGAATTTTGAATCTTTTAAATTTCTACTACTTCACGTACTAACTGCGCTAACTTTTCGGCACTATCGGGAACTGCGATCGCCTTTGCTTTTTCCCCCATCTTGGCTAACTCTTGGGGTGAGTGCAACAAATTCAACACATTACTTTGCAATTGTTGTGCTGTTAAGTGTGATTGCTTGAGGGTTAATGCGGCACCAGCTTTGCTAAATACTTCTGCATTGTAGGATTGATGGTCTTCTGCGGCAAAGGGATAAGGAATTAAAATCGCTGGCGTCCCACATACTGCCAATTCTGTCAAGCTACCTGCACCAGAACGACTAATGGCTAATGTTGCTCCTTGCAACAATGCTGCCATATTGTTGTAAAAAGGTAAGGCGATGTATTGTGGATGTTTGAGAGTATCTGCTTGCGGATCGCGATCGCCAGTTAAATGTACTACATAAGCACCAGCATCAAACCAAGCATTTGCGGCTTCGCGTACCAACTGATTGATTGCAACTGCACCTTGACTACCACCAAAGACGACAATCAAAGGAACACCATCAGGAATCTCTAAATCCAGCGGTGCGTTCATTCCATCAGCCAAAAATTGCGCTCTTACAGGAGTGCCAACGCAGACATTTTTAGCTCTGGGTAAATACTTAGCAGCTACTTCAAATCCCAAAGCTACCACACTACACCAAGGGCCAAAAAAACGAGTTACTTTACCAGGCAAAGCATTAGATTCGTGGAAAATCACTGGTAAATCAAGGGAACGCGCTGCAATAACGGCGGGGCCAGCAATATAACCTCCTGTGGTCAATACTCCTTCAAAATTTCCCTGTTTGAGAATTCGCCGCACTTGCAAAACCGAACCCAGGAGTTTAGCTAAGATGCGAATTGAAGAAATACCAAACCCTTGCTGAAAACCTTCAACTGCAATAGTATTCAAAGGATACTCTTTAGGGACAAGTTCTGTTTCTAGGCGATTGGGTACTCCCAGCCATTCTATTTGATAATCTGGCAGTTTTTCGGCCAGTGCGATCGCTGGAAACAAATGTCCACCAGTCCCACTGGCAGCTATTAATAATTTGATTGGTGCGTTTGCCATCAAACCTCTACCGTTTAGCGTCTAGCTTAACTAAGATAAAACAATTTGCTTACTTTCTCTAATCAAATCAGTCAACTCTTACCAATGACTAACATTTTACTGAGACGCCAACTTAGATTATCAACCAGCATCGGGCTGATTTCGTTCCTGCTGACGCTTGGTTTGACAAGTGCTTGGCAACCCACTCAAGCCAGTACACCACAGCAATTAGTCCAAGCCACTACACCCCAAAATGCACCACCCGGATTGAATAACCTGTTAACACAAGTTGATGCTGCTGCAAGCAAAGGCGATGTCAAAGGCGTGTTACAATTTTACAGTCCTAATTTCACTCATGGCGATGGATTAAATCGCCAAACTCTGGAAAAGTCGCTGGTTTCACTCTGGCAAAGATACCCGAAATTGCAATATACTACCAAACTGCTATCTGCAAAAGCTGAAGGTAACGCCATCATCGCAGAAACAGAAACCCAGATAATCGGCTCACCCTCCGCTAAAAGTAATAATTTGGGTATGAATGCCACGATTAAATCGCGTCAGCGGATCGTCGATGGAAAAATCCTCCGCCAAGACATTTTGTCGGAACGCACGCTACTTACCTCTGGCAGCAACCCGCCCCAAATTGAGATTAAATTACCACAGCAAGTGAAAGTCGGACAGAAGTATAATTTTGATGCGATCGTTCAAGAACCACTGGGTGATGATTTTCTATTAGGAACGGCGCTAGAGGAACCCATCCGAGCAGATAAATATCTCAACCCTACACCCGTGGATTTGCAATTATTAACATCTGGTGGAGTGTTTAAAGTAGGACAAGCACCACCCATCCCTGGTAGCCAATGGGTTTCTGCTGTTATCCTGCGGGGTAATGGGATGACGATGATAACTCAGCGTTTGCAAGTGGTGAACAAGTAGTTAGAAGTTAGGAGTTAGTGCGCTACGCTACCGCTAGCGTACTAAAAATCTGGATGGCGCGTTACCTTTAATCGATAGCATTTACGTGAGATAAGCTGAGTTATATTAAATTCTTTGACGGAGGGTTTGCCGTTATCTTTATACCATTCGTTCAAAGTCCAAAAGGTAAAAAATGCTGAATTTTCATAGCATCAACCGACTTTACAAAGACGATCGCACTGATAGTTAATTAGTTTGCAATCTTTATAGAACCCATTTGACATCTTTTACTACCTTGAAGTAAAGTTACTGCAAAAGTCCTATCCAGCAGTTATGCCATACTCTAGCAGCCTGACGGATGAAGAGTGGATAATCCTCGAACCTTTACTGGCTCAAATATTACCAACTAAGAAGCAGAGGAGACCACCTAACTGGACAAAGCGAGAAATTTTGGATGGCATCTTCTATCAACTCAAGAATGGCTGCAATTGGGAAGACTTGCCCAAGGACTTGCCCCCCTACAAGGGCGGTATATTGGCATTACAAGCAGTGGCGGGCTCAAGGAGCGATCGACAAACTGATGAGCATTTTACACGCTCAAGTACGTGAGCAGGTTAAAAAAAAGCCAAGTGGACAACGTTGCTGAACATTGACTCTCAAGCGGGAAAAAATACCTGTAATGCTAGCACATTATCGAAAGGAGATTGTTTCTACAAATCGACAAATGGCATTAAAAGGCATCTAGCCGTTGATACCTTGGGGTTTCCCTTCTTCACTCACTGCACTAAAGCGAATGTATCTGATGATACGGGTTTGATTGAAATATTGACTCTCAACATTGATTATTTCAAGTCAAAACCAGTTAATATTCCCAAGATCACCATCCTGTTAGACCACGGTTATCACCCTGAGCATCTCAGGGAGGAGTTAGAAAAGGTTTATCCCCAAATCATGGCGAAAATCACCCTTTGAACTTTCGCCAAAACCATCGAAACAGGAAAAGAAAGATCAAGGTAAATCTGGGTTTGTTCCGATTGCAGCCAGGTGGGTGATTGAGCGCTCAAATGCTTGAATGGACAGATGTAAAATTCTCGTCAAGAACTTTGAGAGAACTCTAGCTAATGCGACTACCAAAGTTAATCTTTGTTTTATTCGGCTGATGCTTAAGAGGCTTGCAGTCTCTTCTTAGATGTCAAATGGGTTCTATATATGCTGCAAGATGAAAGCGGCGAGTTAATAGCTTATCGCAGTGAAAGTTTAAATGAAGAGAAAGGAGAAGCATTACTAGCGTTTTTAGGTAAAGATACAGATTTATTTACTGAAGCTGAATCAGAATTAAATATTCAACCACTTTCAACACTTGCAGAGTCCAAAATTATCTCCACCAAAATCAAAGATGCTCGGCTACGTTTAACTCTTGTTTGGGGAGAAATTACAAATTCTGTTACAGGCTATCGGTTGATGAAACGCACTTACGGTATGACTTGTAAAAATCAGCGTTGTGGTAACTACAAAAAACCGCTTGAAGGGAAAACTTGTCAGGAGTGTAAGCGGACTCTGTACGCAGCTGAAGTGACAAAACTTCAAAAAGAAGTGGCGTTTTCAGAACCATACGTTACAAAATACCAAGCACCTTGCGTACTGGTGGAAATAAATGAACCTCTACAAAAAGCGCTACAAGTACAAGTCAACAAATACAAACAAGAAATTATGACCTCCACTGGAGGTGAAGTTCCTGAAAAATATCAAACATTGTGGACTAGTAGTGCTGAAGTGACAGCAATTCATAGCATCCAACACCAGATAGTAAAAGCTGTACCCCTGGTAGTTTTGTCCTCCAGCCTAGATGTGGATGGAATAGTCACGCTTAAAGAGAGTAGAACAATTGGCTACTTTTTTGACACTTGCTCTGGTGGTAATGGAGCAGCAAAAGCTATCTTTTGTGACTTGCCCAATTTCACAGCTAAAGCATACGCCTTAGTCTTGCCCCTTGATTAATTTTCTTCTGGCTACACGGGTCATTTTCTACACTTGCTGTATCGTTTGTGTATAATAATTGTGCTTATATTTTTATAGTGGTATCAAAACCCGTATTCTTAGTGTTCCCACAAACTTAGTAAATATAACACCCGCTGCAAAGATTAAGTCGATAATCAAAAGTATTGCTTTACGCCTCTTCTTGGAAGAAAAAATACTATAGTTGTAGGATTTTTTATTTTTTGATTCAGTTCGTCACTACATTATCTACAATGTTAATATAGTTAAATTCTTTTATTTCGAGCAATTTCAAGTAATGTTACATTTTTGCAAGAACATTATTTTATCAACTGTTCTTGTCAACAATTTCATCTTCATTAATTAGCTCGATTCAGATAAGTATTCTATCTTTTAAAGAAGAACAGCATTCCGTGTGGATTATCTAAAGATATATCTTTATTACTATTGTCATTCTCCGATTCATCACCTTGTAAATCTTGACTAGAAAGTGAGTACACATCAGTTGTAACAAGCTGATATCCTTGACTAATTAAATAACCTACTAATTTATCAGGCATTACATGAGATGCACCGTAACTTAGTAACAAATTATGTTCAATTTTATCCTTATCTAAAATATTTAATTGCACAACACCTGTACAACAAAATATGTCAAAATCAATTGGCTCAACCAAGCCACTTGTAGTAATTTCAATTGAATTTAATTCCATTGCCAGTTGCTCTATACTTGCAAAATTCCGCGACCACGGGTTGCCCATTAAAAATAGCCTTATCGATATTGTCTCTGGCTGTACTTTCACAATATCAACTAATGTTCTCGAAACGGCATCTGGTTGTAAGTAATCTAATACTCCATGAACTGAAACTAGCCGTAGGCTATCAGGAGCGTAAAGTTTTGTCAGTTTTAGTTCTGCTAAATTGCGATCGCAAAAATAATTTAACTGTAGATTTGGGTATTGGCTGCGTAAAGCTAAAAACTTTTCTGGTGGATTAATAGCAATGTCGTAACAATCGATTGTCGGAAGTTGGTAGCACGTTAGGTCAACTCCTTCAAAACCAAAAAAAACTTCACGTTCAGCAAAACCTGCACCCAAGATAGCTGCACTATCACCCTTACCTGAAAGAATCGCTTCTCAGGTAAGGGGATAAACATTGGGAGTAAGTTCTAAAAGCCTAGCTCTACTAATCTCTAGGATATTGCCACTGCCTTTGTTTTCTAGGAATCTTACTGCCATAAAACCTCGCTATATTGTGAAACAACTTGGGACGACTGATTGGGGTGATATCTTTACCTTCGCCCAAACGGTACACTTCACAGGCCAACGAATTACCTAACTATCAGAATCAAGGCTAGCTTCCAATTCTTCGATAGAAATATCTTTTTTTATCATGCCAGCAACTATCACATCAATCTCTTACTCCCAAAAGCATCAATTAGATCCAAATCCAACCGCACATATCGAGACTAGCAGTCTGGAATATTTGCACGCCGCTTTCCTACTCTACGAATACAAAACCACCTATAGCAAGAAAGAATACCGAACCTTGCTCGATACATACGGTTGGGACAAAGGAAGTTCTGAGGAAAAACGAGCGCTCAAAATAGCCAAAAACTTCCAAGAATTTTCAACTTGTCCTCAACACTTAGCACCGATTTCAGTAACAATACTTCTCAGACTATGTTCTCTTCAATACAAGCCGATTATCACTCAGCTACAAGATTACCCAATTGGGGGATTAACCTTATGAACTCGTGCTGGAGTTAATCGAACAGAGGAAAGCACTCCTTAAAACCCAAAAGCAGGAACAACAAAAGCAGATATCAATTTGGCGTAGAACTCCAAAAGGCGATCGCTACTGTCAGTTCCCTCCTCAGTACGAGGAAGACCACCAAACAGGGGTACTCACACAGGAATTGATTGACGGATATGGGCTACTCCCCCAGCAAATTCTTCGTGAAGCGATCGCAGACTATCACGCCAAAATCAAATCCCAAGAAAAAGAGCAGCCCCAGGAAGAGACTGCTAAATCTGAAGTGGTTGTGGTTGAGTCAGGAATGTTACCACAAGAAGAAATATCCCCAACAGAGAGAGAAAAAATTATAGAAATTAACTCCAGACTAAAACAAAACGAACAAACTAGCATCAGTAACGCTACAGAACGACAGCCAGTTGGGGAAGAAGTATCAATGCTGGCAGAAAAACTCAAATCAGCCACCAGTTACTATCAAATTAGAAGTGCTATATACAGGCATCTGGCTGTTAAAGATGAAGCTTGGAAGCAGCTTTCCCCAGAAGAACAGTTAAGAGTTGAAAGATTCTTACCCCAAGAAGTATTAGCTCTCAAAACAGCTAGAAAATCAGGTTTAATCATTGACTACAAAGAAAAATTAGTCCAAGGTGAAGTCGCTAATAGAGAATAAAATAGCAAAAACACTTACCAGGCAAGGCATATAGTGACAAGCGCTCCTTGAGCGAGATTTAACAAAGTCTCAAGGAGAGGTGTAACCTGAAGTGAGGTAGATTCAAGTAATAAATGTGCATAGAAAGCTGAAAATGTACGTATGCGACCAGGAAATTGGCAACCACCGATAGAGCTATCAGCGTTAGAGCAAAGTATTGTCTCCTATCTTGTTTCTTGAGACCGCCCAAGGGGCGCGATCGCTACAGCTACCGTACATACCTATCTTTTGGTAGAGAAAAATTTCATTCTGATTTCATTTTCTGATGAAAGGCTATAGATAGGGCGAACGGTAAGACATTTTAGACATTTATATACCTTCACCTACGATAAGCGATCGCTAAAAATATGTTTGTTAGGAGTAAAATTCTCTGGTTGAGGCTTTGGCGTCAGTTACTTCAACCTAAGCGCTTGGCTTTTTTTGAAGCTTGCCTGATTGGTTTAGTTTCTGGACTAGCGGCAGTTTTGTTAGGACAGGCAGTGGACTGGGCAGGTGCATGGCGAGTGCATGTTTCTTATCTATGGCCTGCCTACTTGGTGCTACCAGGTATTGGATTAATAGGGGGAATTTTAGCTGGCGCTTTAGTAGAGCGCTTTGCACCTGAAGCATCAGGTAGTGGGATGTCTGAAGTAAAAGCAGTATTGGCTCGCGTGCCTATGCCATTAAATCTGCGGATTGCGTTGGTAAAGCTAGTCAGTGCTACTTTAGTGCTGGGTTCTGGAATGCCTTTAGGGCGGGAAGGGCCAACTGTGCAGATTGGAGCCGCTTTGGCAAATCAACTCAGTAATTGGGTGCCGACATCCCCAGAACACCGTCGTCAACTCATCGCCGCCGGAGCTGGGGCTGGGTTAGCTGCGGCTTTTAATGCACCGATCGCAGGTGTACTGTTTGTAATTGAAGAACTACTCCAAGATGTGTCAGGTATTACTCTTGGTACTGCGATTTTGGCTTCTTTTATCGCTTCAGTCATTTCCCGACTCTATGGCAGTCATAGCTTAGATTTGAACCTAAATTTAGCAGTTACACATACAACCTTCTTCGCTCAGGAAATTCCCTTCTACTTGATTTTGGGAGTACTGGCTGGGCTATTAGGCATTTTATTTAACAAAGGTGTGATTGCCAGTCTAGCAATTAACCGTCGCGTGCTAAGTCTAAGTTTACCTTGGCGAATTGGAATTGTTGGATTAGTCACTGGTGTTGTAATAGCTCTATTACCCGTGGCATTTCGCAATAATGCTGGGCTGAGAGAGATTCTCCTTCTAGGTGAAGCCAACTGGCTATTTGCAGCGATCGCTCTTTTAGTCCAATTTACCTTAATTCTTTTAACTTATGGCTCTGGAGCACCAGGAGGTTTACTAGTTCCAACTTTAGTCTTGGGAGCTGCCCTTGGTTACTTAGTGGGTGCTGTTGAACATAGTTTACTGGGAATGAGTGCTGCAACAACTTATGCTCATGTAGGCATGGCTGCATTTTTTAGCGCTGTCTCTAAAGTACCAGTTACAGCAGTCATCATTGTGTTTGAGATGACTACAGATTTCAACCTGGTGCTACCATTAATGATTGTGTCTGTAGTTTCCTATTTAGTAGCAGAAAAAATTGACCGGCGATCGCTCTACGACCTGCTACTAGAGTGGAAAGGGATTCAGATTACCAAAGAGCCAACTACAGAGGGACTTTTAGCACAATTAACTGCCGCAGATGTGATGCAGCGACGTGTTGAAACTCTATCTAGCCAGATGAGCATTGATGAAGCAGTACAAGCATTTTCCCATTCCCACCATCGCAACTTCCCAATTTTAGAAAATGGCAAAGTTGTTGGCATTGTCACTCAAAAAGATTTAATTGATATTGCCTCTCAGCAGTTAGGTGGAGATACAACTATCAGCGATATTATGACACCAGAGCCAGTAACAGTAAGTCCCACAGCTACACTGGTCCATGTGCTGCATATACTCAATCGTTACCACCTGAGCTGCTTGCCTGTTACAGAAGGTCGCAAGCTAGTAGGAATTATCACCCGTAGTGATATTATCCGTGTAGAAGCAGAGCGACTGAGTGGTAATACTCAACAAGCAGAACCGAAATCAGCACCTTCTTATGTGGTTTACCAAACTCGCGCTCCGGCTACAGGTAAAGGCAGGTTGCTAGTAACACTTTCACATCCACAGACAGCCCAAACTTTATTATCAATGGCAGCTGCGATCGCCAAAGATCGCAATTACGAAATAGAATGCCTGCAAGTGATTATCGTTCCGTCTAGCCGCATTCCTTCTGAAACACCAGTACAAATCAGCAAAAGTCTTCAACTTTTGCAACAAGCAATACTGTTAGGAGAAAATTTGCGGATTCCCGTTCACACTCAAATCCGAGTTGCCCATAATGTCGCGGGGGCAATTTTGGAGACTGTGAAAGAACGACATATTGACTTAGTATTGATGGGTTGGAAAGGTAGTACATCGACTCCTGGTAGAGTTTTCAGCCGAGTGGTAGATACTGTAATTCGCCAAGCTCCTTGTGATGTTGTCTTGGCTAAATTCGATGATAAAAGAACCTTTGACCGTTGGTTGCTGCCAATGGCAGGCGGCCCTAACTCCAAGCAAGCAATTCAGTTATTACCTGCTCTTGCTTCTTTGAGTACATCGCCCCAAATCAAGCTATGTCAGGTTTTCCAGCCTACTGATTCTATTCCTGATACAACATTACTAGATAAATCTGTTCGCTTTCTCCAACGTCGAGTTAGTGGTAAAGTGATGGCAACTCCAGTTAGTGCCAATTCTGTTTCTGAGGCTGTCCTTAAGTGTGCCGAACAAAACAACAGTGATGTGATTGTTCTGGGAGCTAGCCGTGAAAGTCTACTGCAACAAGCGATTCAAGGAAATATTGCCGAAAATATTTCTCGCAAAAGTAATTGTACAGTGATTATGGTCAAAACTTAATTAAGAATTACGTAGTTTGCTTCTCGCTAGAGGCGAGTATTACGAATTACGTTAGCGAGTCCGCGAGTGTGCTATGAACCAAAAAGAGAAAATTTTTGCAGAACGTATTAGAATTTTACAAAAAAAATGCAGTTTTTAAGTGCAATCAACTTCTATTTCCCTCTGGTTGCCAGCACAACAGAAGCAGCAGACAGTTCAATGGTAGTAGCCGCAGTGCTACTGAGTTTAGTAGTAATCTACCTCGCCAGTAAAGTGGGTGGTGAATTATTAAATCAAGTAGGGTTGCCCCCTGTTTTAGGGGAACTTGTAGGTGGTGTGGTGGTGGGCATCTCTGTTTTACATCTGTTGGTATTTCCAGAAGGTGGTGCAGACAGTTCTGGCTCTTTGCTCATGGCTTTCCTCCAAACCACTGCTGGTTTGAGTCCCCAAGCCACTCCAGCGGTGTTTGCAGCCCAATCCGAAGTCATTTCTGTTTTAGCAGAATTGGGTGCGATCATCCTGCTGTTTGAAATTGGCTTGGAATCAAACTTAAAAGAACTGATGGCAGTCGGTATCCAAGCCACTATTGTGGCAGTGGTGGGGGTGACAATACCCTTTGCTGTGGGTACTGTCAGCTTGATGACTTTGTTTGGTATTAGTGCTGTACCCGCTATTTTTGCGGGGGCTGCTTTGACCGCCACTAGTATTGGTATCACTTCTAAAGTACTGTCAGAACTGGGACGACTTAATTCTAAAGAAGGGCAGATTATCCTTGGTGCTGCTGTGATTGACGACGTACTAGGAATTATCATCTTGGCAGTAGTCGCCAGTTTAGCCAAAGATGGTGTGGTGGATGTAAATAAAGTCATTTATTTGATGATCAGCGCCACTGGTTTTATTTTGGGAGCAATTCTACTAGGCAATGTTTTCAACAAGACCTTTGTGGCGATCGCTGATGCACTCAAGACACGCGGTGGACTGGTGATACCAGCATTCATCTTCGCCTTTGCTATGGCATACCTTGCCACCGTTATTCACTTAGAAGCAATTCTCGGAGCTTTTGCGGCGGGTTTAGTCCTAGAGGAGACTGATAAGCGCAAAGAACTGCAAAAACAAGTTATTCCCATTGCCGATATGCTAGTGCCGATTTTCTTTGTGACTGTTGGGGCGAAAACTGACTTGGGAGTATTGAACCCAGCAATTCCTAGCAATCGCGAAGGTCTAATTATGGCAACTTTCTTAGTTGTCGTAGCCATCGTCAGCAAAGCGATCGCAGGTTTCAGTGTATTTGGTCAACCCCAAATCAATCGTTTAGCAATTGGTGTGGGAATGATCCCCAGAGGTGAAGTAGGACTGGTGTTTGCTGGTGTTGGTACTGCTAGTGGTGTTCTCTCTAAATCACTGGGGGCAGCAATTATCATGATGGTTATCCTTACGACCTTTTTAGCCCCTCCCTTGTTAAGGTTCGTATTTCCTGAATTAAAGGAAGTGGCAACAGAGGTCGAATCTGAATTTCCAGCATCGTAAGCTAAAATTTCATTTTTTAGTTCAAGTTACAGCGAGTGTCATTACGAATTATCGGCAAGTATATAGTAAAAGTTGCCCCTTGATTTGGTGTGCTGCTGGCTATAATACTGCCTTGATGCGCTTCAATAATCCGCTTGGAAATTGCTAACCCCAGACCATTGCCACTACCTTTGCGTGCGGGGTCTGTTGTATAAAATTGCTCAAAAATTCGGGGTAGATCGCCCTCTTTTATGCCTTGTCCCCGATCTTGAATTTGAATGATAGCTTGTTTTCCTTGGCTGTATCCAGAAATCAATACTTGAGAATTGGCTGGTGAGTGCTTAATCGCATTATCCAATAAATTGAGAATCGCTTGTAACAATCGTTCTGAATCGCCATGTATCATTAAGTTTTCTACGTTCACTTGTATAGAAATTCCTAGAGTTCGCATTCGCGGTTCTACTGCATTGACAGCACGGTTAATCAATCCATGCAGCGAGATGGTTTGCTTTTCTAGTTCAGCGACTCCTGCTTCCAAACGTCCTAAATCCAGTTAGTCATGAATCAATCGTGATAAACGCTTGGTTTCGTTTTCGATAGTTTGGAAAAAGCGATCGCGTAATTCTGGTTCTTCATAGGCTCCGCCTTTAAGTGCATCTACTGTCACCTGAACGTTACTGATAGGGGTACGCAGTTCATGGGAGACATTGGCTAAAAACACCCGTCGTTCTTTGTCTAGGGAAGCTAACCGCTCACTCATCCGGTTGAGTTCGATTGTCAATTGATCTAACTTATTGTTCTCATGGATTGTCAATTTATCGCCAAAATGACCGCTACCCAAGCGAATGGCAAAGTTCCGCATCATCTCAATTGGTTTTGAGAGACTGCGAGCAAAGCGACTGCTAATTAACGCACACAGGAGAATCGTTAATGCTAGCGTTCCTAAAACACTCCAAATTACCCTAGCAAACTGTCGCTGAAACTGCTCCAAAGTCATAGACATGCGGATTACACCCAACAATTGACCGTTACGCTCAATCGGTCTAGCGATATATAGGCGATCGTCTTTTGACAAAACACCTTTGGCAATCCCTTGTTTGACACGATTTTGTAGAGCTTCTCGCATTCCCGGAACTTGATACCAATCTTTAACTTGACTATCTAATTTAGGGTCAGAAGTGGCTAATAGACTGCCTTGTTGACTAAAAACACGTAGCGTTAAATTTTATGGTGCGCCATAACGTTGCACTAGTACCTTTATCCGTTGGATATCTTTTTCTTCTAGTCCATCTGCAACACTTTCACTTAACGCACTCGTCCAGTTATCCAAATCTACTTGTCGCGATCGCATAAAGTAATTATGGAACGACCACAGGATATAACCTGCCATTAATGACATTCCAAAAGTTATCAGCATCAGGTATGTGCCTAACAGCTTGACATAAATTGTATTTAATTTAATCCCAGCTATCCAGCCTTTCATAAAGACTACTCCCCAGAACGACGACGCAACACTGCTTTAATGCGTGCCAGTAGTTCGCGGGTATTGAAGGGCTTAGTAACATAATCATCTGCACCTGCTTCTAAACCCCAAATTTTATCAATATCCTCATCTTTGGCTGTAAGCATGACAATTTGTGTCATCTACAAATAAATTTTAATTATGAATTCTCTAAATTTAGTTCAATCTTTAGAAAATTTGGCTCCAGAAACGCCAAATTCTCAAACCTCTTACGCGCTAATTTCAGTTCACGGCGATCCGACAGCTGAAATAGGTAAAGAAGGGGCTGGCGGTCAAAATGTCTACGTGCGAGAACTGGGGTTGGCATTAGCAAAACGCGGCTGTCAGGTTGATATGTTTACCCGACGCGAACATCCCAATCAAGAAGAAATTGTGGAATTAGCACCAGGGTGTCGCACAATTCGTCTAAATGCTGGGCCGGCAAAATTCATTTCTAGAAACAATTTATTTGAATATTTACCACAATTTGTCGAAGCTTGGCTGAGTTTTCAACAGCGAACAGGACGCAATTATGCACTAATTCACACTAATTATTGGCTTTCTGGTTGGGTGGGATTAGAACTTAAATCTCGATTGGGATTACCCCAAGTTCATACTTATCATTCTATAGGGGCAGTTAAATATCGTAATGTAGAAAATCCACCGCAGATTGCTGCTATTCGCCATTGTGTAGAAAGGGCAATTTTAGAACAAGTAGATTGTGTAATTTCTATTAGTCCCCAAGAAGCAGAAGACCTACGTCAGTTAATTTCGCAGCATGGACGTATTAAAGTTATTCCCTGCGGGATTAATACTGAACACTTTGGTTCTATCAATAAAGAAGTTGCTCGGCAACAGTTAGGAATTGCTTTAGATTCTCAGATTATTTTGTATGTAAGACGCTTTGACCCTCGTAAGGGAGTTGAAACCTTAGTAAAAGCCTGCGCTAGTTTGCTTTCAGCATTTCAACTTTATCTAGTTGGTGGTAGCCGCGAAGATGGCGCAGACTTCCAAGAACAACAACGCATTCAAGCTTTAGCGAACGAACTGGGATTAGAAGCAGTGACAGTTTTTATCGGTCAAATTTCTCAAGCGCTGTTACCTACTTACTATGCCGCAGGGAATGTCTGCGTTATGCCGAGTTATTACGAACCTTTTGGTTTAGTTGCAATTGAGGCAATGGCAGCCGGAACACCTGTAATTGCTAGCAATGTGGGAGGTTTACAGCATACAGTGGTGCATGGTGAAACTGGACTTTTAGTTCCTCCTCGTGATTCTAAGGCATTGGCGATCGCTATTCACAATCTATTAGAAAACCCCATCTTAAGAGAGAACTATGGCAATACTGCACAAAATTGGGTTCATGAAGTAATTTTTAGTAATGGACGAGACGTTGATATCATACCCAAGAACAGTAATAAAGGTAGAGCAACTGCATATTTGCAACAATTACTGCAAGCGCAATCAGAAGCAACTATCGTCTGTGGAGGTTCTGGAAATGACATCAGTTTATTTCAACTACCATCAGTTGGAATTATCGTTAGTAATGCCCAAACGCAACTCCTTTCGTGGTATTACAAAACACATTATCCTTGGCACTTTCTAGCTAACTACCCTGGTGCCGCAGGTATTCTTGAAGGCTTGATTTATTTTAAGATTTTACCATTCCCTAATAAATGGCGATGGACTACGCCCCACCATCGGTGATTCTCCTACGGAGACGCTACTCGATGCTCCTTTAGGAGCCGCCAAGGGCGATCGCAACCCATTTCTAATTAACTCTATCCTTTGGAAATCCAGGAGTAGCTTTAGCTAATATCTAAAGTTTAGGATAGGCAATCCGTTGGTGATGAAATTGCTGCCAAACCTGGACAAAAATATGAGCAATTTGAGACATCTCTGCGCGTGTTAACCCTGAATCTACCAACTGATTATCCTGCCAACGTGCTTTCAGGATTTTATTTACCATTGCCAGTGCGGCTTCTGGGGTTGCGTCTTTGAGGGAGCGTAAGGCCGCTTCACAAGCATCAGCCAATATAGCAATTCCCGTTTCTTTGGATTGGGGAATGGGGCCGTCATAGCGGAAATCTGATTCGTGTAAAACTTTTTCAGGATTTTGTTGCTGTTGCCGTGCTTGTTGGTAGAAATATGCAATTAAGATGGTTCCTTGATGTTCGGGAATAAATGCTTGAATAGCGCTCGGTAGCTTGTGCTGACGAGCCATTACCAATCCTTCGCTCACATGCTTTTTGATAATTTCGGCACTTTTCCAGGGATCGTTAATCACATCGTGTTTATTAATACCTCCCATTTGATTTTCAATAAATGCTAGAGGATCGTGCATTTTACCAATGTCATGATAGAGAATCCCAGCCCTAACCAGTTCCACATTACAATTTAATGCTCGTGCCGCAGCTTCTGCGAGAGTAGCGACAAACAGTGTGTGCTGGAAAGTTCCAGGAGCTTCATCAGCTAGGCGTTTTAATAAAGGTCGGTTGGGATTGGACAATTCAGCCAGACGAATAGGTGTGACTAGATCGAATAAAGCTTCTAGGTAGGGGCTTAAACCTAGTGCTAAGATGCTCCAAACTAACCCAGCTAAACTGTTGAGGACTGCTGCACCCAGCACAGCATACCAAAGGGGTGCGATCGCAGTGTTGACCAACAAATAAACTACTCCCTGCGTCAACCCAATTAAGATTCCCAAGGTAGCTAATTCCTCTCGCGTTCGCAGTGCTTCTCTACCAGGGAATCGCCATTGTCCCGCCATCAATCCGCCAAGAATTCCACCAGCTGCACTAGGTACTAAATAATGCCAGCTAAGTTCCGTTCCCATTGAGAGCAATATCGTTAGTAACCCCATAACAGTACCCCCGATCGCAGTACCGTAGAAGCTACCAACAAGCAAACCAATAGCAGGTAAGCCTGTAAATGATTTGGTCAAGATTATTAATAACGGCGCACTGAGAGTAAGAAGCAGTATCAAGAGATAATCGCTTGGTCGTAATTTAGCGTCAATCCTTCGTTCTACCAGTTTGAAAACAGCCACAGCCAATCCTACCATCCCACCAAAACGAATCAGATGCAGCCAATCGATTCCGCGTTGACTCAAGTGAAAGTGGTCTAATAGAACAAAATCAGCCTGAGTAATTTTTGCTTTAGCCTGAACGATAACTTCACCTTTTTGAATGCTGACGATCGTTGGTTCTACTTCTTGGGCGGCTTGTTCTGCAATCAGCTTGGTTTGCTCAATGTCTTTAATTAAATTTGGTGCGATCGCCGCTGATAGCAATCGCCTTGCTAAAGGTTGTGCTGTTTCTGGCACAGAAACACTCACCTGCATCCCGATTGCATAGTTCAGGTTCGTCTTGGATAACCCTGGATAAATGCCCTGTGCTAACATTCGGTCTAAAGTTTGACGCACTTGGATTTGAGTTTTTTGCCAATCTGCATCAGACAGGTTTAAGAAAGTGGCATCGTAAAGGGTTTCGGGTTGGGCATAGATGCTTTGCGTGTTGTCTTTAGACATCGCGCTCAGGGCATTTAGGCTGATATTATAGCGCTGACGAGCTTGGGCGATCGCTTTTAATAGTTGAGCAAAAGCCTGGGAGGAGTTAGACTCTCGGTAAGTTCGCAGTTTTTTCACTGCTAGCTGCTGGGCAGAATTTAAACCAGTCAGATTGCTATTTTTATCCAAACCTCGTAATACTTGCTGCCATTGAGGTTCTGGTGCTTGTCGCAGGTAAGTTTGTGTAGCAGTGGACAACACTGAAGTCTTAACAAAGGGAAAATTGCCCAAATTTTCGCGGATTTGATTGCCTTTTGTAAATAATTGCTGGAGATTTTGGTGAATTTGCTCATTAATTACTGGGTCGTCAACCCAGACTGCTGAAGCACCGCTACGAGCCTCCCTGCGTCTTTCTTCTGTTGTTTTTACATCTTCAACATTGGCTGAACTTGGTGCGGTCAGCGTTTGGGGAGCTATCTTACCTACATCCAGTTTTGGTTGGTTATAAAAATGGTAGCCTAGTCCACTGGAGAGAGATAGGACGACAAACACAAACATCCCAGTAGAATAGAGACGGTTTTTTAGATGCGATCGCTTACTCTTAGGTCTAGTTTGCCTGTAATTCCTACGAAATAAACTCAAACCTCACCCCCAAAAACTACACCACTTTAGTGCTTGTTCATTGTACTTGGGCAATTATCGATATCAGCAACTAATCTATTTTATATACAACAAAACTTACTTCACATTGCTCCCCTATCTAACTCACTACCCTACTGCCGCAGGTATTCTTTAAGGATTGCTCTATTTTAATATTTTGCCATTCTCGTCACAGTTAGCGATGGGCTACGCCCCACCATAGGTGATTCTCCTACGGAGACGCTACGCGATGTTCCTTTAGGAACTGCCAAGGGCGATCGCAACCTATTTCAAATTAGCTTGATTGCTAATAGCAGGACGAACAATATACTGATTAGCAGGTGAATTAATAGCAAGTGGTTCTATTTTTCCCTGAGCAACTAAAGTCTGATAAATTAAAGCTGTCATCTCCCCTCTAGTAGCAGGTTTACTTGGATTTAGAACTTTGAGATTTGGATAATTCACCACTATATTTTTTCTGGTTGCTGTTGCTACGTCTCCAACTGCATATTGTGGAATCTTATTGGCATCTGCATAAGTGTTAGTAATCAGAAATGATGCAGGACGGGTTGCTTGCTCAACAGTTGGTACAGCCTGGGCTTTTGGTATTAATAAAGGTTGGATCAAAGTAGTAAATCCCAGTGGCATGAAAATACGTCTTTTTACAGTTTTTTGTTGTGTGTTTTGAGGAACTACTCTCTGTGTAACTGTGGGAACGGTAACTGCTGATGTATTAGTAGTGAGATTCAATCCATTGTTTAAAGCAACTATAGCCTCAATCTTAGAAACAGGTTGATTAGGACGAAAGTAGCCACCAGGATAACCCGACATAAATCCTTGTTGATATGCTTCTTCAATGGGACGAGTAGCCCAGTAATTATTAGGAATATCTTTATAAACAGCACCACTTTCTATCTGGCGAGTTGGTGCTTGGTCAAAAGCTTTACGAATGATTGCTGCAAACTCATCCCGATCTACTGGCTGTTCTGGTCGGAATGTACCATCAGGATATCCAGTTACAATATTTCTTGCAGCCAAACCTCGGATAAATGGCTGCGCCCAGTAATTAGGTTGAACATCACTAAAGGTAGTTGTAGGGGAAGACTGAGCATAAGTATCTAATGCGCCAACTGCAAGTACTGTCAAATTTAAAGTTAGTAAAGATGCACCTGCTGACACTAGCTTAGTTAACTGAGTCACGAGCCATACCCTCTGTTTTTTCAAGAATTCATTTTTCTAATGCTTCAATATTTATTAGTAAATAGTGGAGATTTAGTGGAGAAATTTCTCGCACAATCAAAAATACTACTAAAGGATGATTATACTTATCACTTTAGATATAAATAACGCAACATTTCAAATAAAAAGTTTTAATAAATATTTGAGTAAAGGTTCATGCTAAGAGAAAAATCTTCAACTTAGGTAATAAAAATATAAAAATTAGGTTGGTTAGGAAAAATATAGCGTGGTTCTCCACGCTTTTTCCACTATTTAAATTTAATCTAAATTTGAAAATATAACGCGATCGAACCTTTTCTATAAACCTGATTAGCTGCTGCAATTACCAGTTGTTTCGTTAAGACACACCAATGCAAACAAAAATCAAGTGTTAATTGAGTATGAGATACATCTTTCAAAAAATATTTCTTTGGATAGTAGAGTTGTTAGCTAAAAAAGCAAGATGGTTAGCAGCAGGAGGTGAAAATGCGCCAACTCATTATCCGAGTGCCACGAGGAAACGGAAAAGCAGTTATTGACATCGCCAAATCTCACAATGGCTTAAACCTCTCACGATTGGAAGGAAATGCAGACGAACCGATTGATGTAGCGATTGTTCACGTTTCCAATCGAGAAGTTGGAAAACTTATAGAGGAATTGCAAAACTTGCCCAAAGTACACATCACGCTGATCCCGACTGGTGTGATAACTCTGCAACCGCCCGCATCACAAGCACCACAGCAGGTTGTGGATGTAGAAGAACGCAGTCCAATTGAGATTTTGCTCTCTGGTTTGCAAAGTGTTGGTTCTTGGCAAGGCTTTCTTGGTTATGCGGCACTAGCAGGCTTTGTAGTTTGGATTGGCTTGTATACTAATACAAGTTACTTGCTGGTGGCAGCGATGCTGATTGCACCTTTCGCAGGCCCAGCAATGAATACAGCCATTGCTACTGCTTGGGGCGATCGCCAACTCCTCTGGCTTAGTGTTTTCCGATATTTTGCAGCTTTAACAGTCACAATTGTCACCACTTGGCTACTCAGTCTGATATTACGCCAAGAAATTCCCACTACTTTAATGGTAGAAAACAGCCAAGTTTCAGCAGTGGCAGTGATTTTACCACTTGCAGCCGGAGCAGCAGGGGCGATCAACTTAGTTCAGTCAGAACGAAGTAGTTTAGTATCTGGGGCAGCGACAGGGATGTTAGTAGCCGCTTCTTTGGCTCCACCTGCGGGAATTGTGGGTATGGCCAGTGCAGTCGGCAGGTGGGATATGGTAACTTCGGGGCTGTTCTTACTGTTTTTGCAACTATGCGGCATCAATTTCTCAGCATCCCTTTTGTTCCGAATGTTTGGGCTATCTGCTCAAGGAACTCGCTATCAGCGTGGGAAAAAACGGGTATTTTTTTCTACCTTGGTAATAACTGTCATAGCATTGGCAGGTTTACTAACTTGGCAGTTCTCCCATTCTCCCAATTTACAACGCTCTAGCCGCGCCCAACGCGGCAACGCCCAAGTCCAAAAAGCTGTGGAACAAGTTGGTTTAGTAAAATTAGTTGAGTCAAATGTGCGCTTTACACGAGCCAATATTCAAGGTCAAGATACCCTGCTTTGTGTTATTTACGTGCAGCGTCAACCACAAGTGACAGTATCTAATGAAGAAATACGCGATCGCCTCACTCAAGCAATTCAAACTCAATTATTAAAACAAGATTTTAACGTCACACCTTTAGTTAGCGTCAACGTTCTAGAAGCCCCAGCTAGTAAACAATAAGACGATTATTTATGAGTAGTTCTAAGCTAGAAAAACAAGCCCTACAAAAAGAACGTAGCGAAGTCTTGCAACAATTGGAAGATTGGTTAGAAACTCCAATGTTGGTGCTGGGCTTTGCGTGGCTAGCACTATTCATCGTCGAAATTATCCGGGGGTTAAATCCTTTACTGCAAGCTGTTAGCATCACTATTTGGATTATTTTTATAATAGATTTTCTTCTGAAATTAGTTATTGCTCCTCATAAAATTTCTTATATCAAAAGCAACTGGTTAACAGCTATTTCTCTGTTATTGCCAGCGTTGCGAAGTTTTCGGATTATACGAGTTATCAAAATACTACAAACAACACGGGCTGTAAGAGGTTTACAACTGTTGCGAGTCATGACTCGTGCTAACAGAGGAATGTGGGTTTTAGCAGCAAGTATTAGCCGTCGAGGGTTTGGTTATGTTGTAGCGTTAACTGCGATCGTTACTTTAGTAGGAGCAGCAGGAATGTATGCATTTGAAAACGAAATTGCTGATGAATCTGGGCTGCACAATTACGGTACTGCTTTATGGTGGACAGCAATGTTAATAACAACAATGGGTTCTGAGTATTGGCCTAAAACGCCCGAAGGACGGGTGCTGTGTTTTTTCTTAGCCTTATATGCTTTTGCCGTGTTTGGCTATGTCACTGCTACTCTGGCGACGTTCTTTATTGGTCGTGATGCTGATGACGATGAAGCAGAGTTAGCTGGAGCGAAATCGATTCAAATGCTTCAAACAGAAATTGCAGCCTTGCGGGAGGAAATTCAAGAATTATTACATCAGAGTTCAAATCAATAAAATTCATTTAAAAATGTTGTCCAAATAAATCCAAAATCCAAAATCGAATGAATGAGGAAATTTGATGGGTACAGAAATCTCAGCAGTTTGGGATAAAGTTCAAAGCATGATTAATGGTTTCATTGCTTTGCTACCAAATCTTGTCTTAGCATTGATTGTCTTTATACTATTTTTGTTTGTTGCTAGCAGAATTAAGGCATTTGTTAAGCGATTAACCCGTAACCGTCGTTCTGCCCGGAATCTCGGACTAGTGCTGGGAAGGTTGGCACAAGGGATAACAATTTTGATTGGGTTGTTTATCGCTCTTTCGATTGTGATTCCTACATTTAAAGCTGGTGATTTGGTGCAACTGTTGGGAATAAGTGGTGTTGCAATTGGTTTTGCTTTCCGCGATATTTTGCAAAACTTTTTAGCTGGAATTTTAATTTTGCTGACCGAACCTTTTCAAATTGATGACCAAATCGTGTTTAAAGGTTTTGAGGGAACTGTCGAAAATATTCAAACACGCGCCACAACAATTAGAACCTACGACGGTCGGCGGATTGTCATTCCTAACTCGGAATTGTTTACTAATTCTGTGACTGTCAACACTGCCTTTGATAACCGTCGATTAGAGTACGATGTCGGCATTGGCTACGGTGACGATATTGACATAGCCAAGCAGTTGATGTTAGATGCAATGCATAGTGTAAACGAAGTTTTAAAAGACCCTGCTCCTGATGTATTGGCAATGGAACTTGCCGGAAGCACTGTTAACATCCGCGTGCGCTGGTGGGTTCATCCGCCACGACGCGCAGATAGTCTGACTTCACGGGACAAGGTGATTACCGCAATTAAGAAAAAGCTTACTGAAAACGGTATTGATTTACCCTTCCCAACGCAACAAATTCTCTTCCACGACCAAACCGAAGAGACAGATGGCGATCGCTCCCGTCAGCGTGAAGGGTGGCCTAAAGGTAAAGGTGAAGTACCAAAGCCGCGCCGGATTACGGATTCTCTCAGGTTACTCGCTCAAAAGCAAGATGGTGGTAATAGTAAGGTAAATTCTCCAACAGTCAATAAAGAAACATGAAAAATATAAAGTTGGGCAAACTGTGGGATACGCTCCATTCAAGTTACTGGTTCATTCCCTCAATTATGGCTATAGTTGCTACTGCCTTGGCATTTACAATATTAATGCTCGATCGCACAGGTAAGGCAAATGTTAATTATTGGTGGAGCTATACTGGTGGAGCAGACGGAGCGCGATCGCTTTTAGGAGCGGTTGTAGGCTCGATGATTAGCGTTGCTGCTACAGCTTTTTCAATTACAATCGTGGCGCTTCAGCTAGCTGCTTCCAGTTTTGGGCCGCGGCTTCTACGTAATTTCATGCAAGATACTGGTAATCAAATTGTCCTTGGTACATTTATAGGTACGTTTATTTACTGCTTGCTCATACTGCGGACTATTCATGGTGAGGGAGATGGATATGGTCAGTTCATACCGCAACTTTCAATTACATTCGGTATTGTACTTGCAATTATTAGCATCGGAGTTTTGATTTATTTTATTCATCATGCTTCTACAATAATTCAGGCTTCGCATATCATTAAGAACGTTTGTGATGACTTAGATAGAGTCATCGATCGCTTGTTTCCTCAAAAAATCGGACGTAGTATTCCATTCGGACAAGAACTTGCAGAAATACCTGAAGATTTTGACTCAGTTGCTTCTGGGGTAAGAGTTACTGATAATGGTTACATACAAGCAATTGACGACGAAGAATTGATTAAAATTGCTCGAAAAAACAATCTTTTATTGCGTGTCGAGTCTCGACCGGGAAAGTTTGTTGTTAAGAACAGTAATTTGGTTATGGTTTTCCCTGGTGAATTGGTGAATCGAAAATTAAGCAAACAAATTAATGATGCCTTTATTTTGGGTAAAGAACGTAGCGAACAGCAAGATATCGAGTTTCCGCTCGAGCAATTAGTAGAAATTGCCCTACGTGCGCTTTCTCCAGGGATTAATGACCCATTTACTGCAATTCGCTGTGTCGATCGACTCGGAGCTGCATTGTGCAGTTTAGCCCAAAAAGATTTTCCTTCACCCTACCGTTACGATGAAGATCGGAAATTACGTGCGATCGCTCATGCAGTCACATTTGAAGGATTGGTTGATAATGCCTTTAATGGAATTCGGCAATATGCACGATCTGATGCATCAGTAACTATTCGTTTATTAGAAGCGATCGCTAATATTGCAACTTACACTAACAATCCAGAATACCAAGCAGTTTTACAGCGTCATGCTGACATGATTTTGCGCGGTAGCAAAGACGGTTTGTCAGAAGAACTAGACCGCAAAGACGTACAAGAACGGTATCAAGCTGTTATCAAAGCTTTAAACTCCAACAGTGGTGTGAAAAATTGGAATTAATCGTAAAAGAGTAAGAATTCAGCACTCAGGAGCGGAGCAAGGAAAGCTCCGCACCCGGCGTCAGAAGTCAGAATTTATTGAAGATTTGAGATCGCAAGTATATTCATAAGTAAAGTTAGCCCTTGATTCTTCCGATATTCTAACGAATGTATTCTGGCTCCTGAATTCTTACGTAAAAGAAGCTTTTTTAAGCAATATTTTCGTATTGGTTATACGTATGAAAACTCTAAATTGGAGAGGTTATCGAGTCATCGCGTGGGTAGGACAAGCTCTACTAGCAATTTTTGTAATAGCCGCAGCAGTTCAAGGTAAGTGGTTAAACGCTTTGGGTCTAGCATTTTTCCTTATTCGTAATTAAAATGCGTCAGATAATAACTGAGTTTCAGGGTTTGAATGTGTTGCGAATTTTAGAAAATTGGTCTAATTCCTACCTGACGATTTAATGATTCAAGAGGTTTATTAATTGTCAAATATTCTTTGAATCATTGTAATTCGCTCCAGACGGTTTAAAATCTGGGTAATTAGTTTTGAACTCACGATAGGTTTGCTCACACAATCATCAGCACCGTTCGCAAATATTTGCTCAACAATATCTGCTTCTATATTATCAACCATAAACAGTATTGGTAAAAATTGCCAATATAGGTCATTACGTATTACTTGACAAATTTCAATACCATTGATCTGAGGCATTTCTACATCTAGAATTAGCAAATCTGGAGAAAATTCTGTTAGAGTATCCCAAAATTGCCGTGAATCTTCAAGAGTTTTTAGATTAAATCCTAATGGTTTTAAAGATTGTTGTATAACAGTTAATGTCTCTCGCTCGTCGTCTACAACCATGATTCTCGCTTTAGTAATCCGAGTTTGTTGTAATAATTGGGTAACTGACTCTAAAATTTGGCTAGGAGGCATGGATTTTTGTAAAAAACCACGTCCGCCAGCTCGTGCAATCTCAACGCGTAGGCGAAGCCCGCCGCAGGCATCGCTAAAATTATTCCGTTCTGTAAAAACTAATACGGGTATTTGTGGTGTTAGCGTTTCGCCTACTGTAGGTGTTCGCTTGGATAATTCTGCGAGAAATTCCAAGCTGTCTTTCACACTATCAATATCAAGTAGTACCACATGAGGATTTAAAGATGAGATTATACTTCTGGCGGCGGCAATCTTAGTGGCAATTTTAACTTCTATTTCTTGATTTGTAGCTTCTTCTAGCAATTCCTCAACTACTTGGCGATCGTTACTAATTACTAATAGTAGATTTTGGTTTTGTTCAATTGGAGTTGTTTCTAGCTCTCGTTGCAACTCCATTAAGAGCTTATCTAAATAAAAACATTTAGCTTGGCTAATAAATTTTTGATTCTGAAATAAATCTTCTATCTTCTTAGCTAATAACGAGGCTTTGGGAAAACCAAAACTACCCAACGAACCAGCTAGCTTATGAGCTTCTTGCTCTGCTTTTTGCAGCAGTTGAGCATCAAGTATACTTTTTCTTGAAGCATCAGCGGCTAGCTTCAATACTGCAATGCGCGAACCAACATTAGCTTTAAAATTTTCCCGCTCTTGAGCAATGGCTGTTAGTAAAATTTGCTGCTGGTTGAAATCTATTTCTGGCTCATGTGTATGACAACTTTGCTCATGAGATAGAGCTTTTAAACGATAACCCATTCCATAAACAGTTTCTATAAAATTGTAATTAGCACCTGCTGCTTTTAGCTTCTGTCGTAAGCCTTTAATATGAGATTTAATTGTATTTTCTTCAGGTGGGTCTTTTTCAGCACTCCAAAGTCGATCTACCATCGCACTCCGGCTAAAGATGCGCTGGTTGTTGCGTAAAAAAAGGTCTAAAATACTAAATTCTTTTGCTGTTAAATGCAGTGTAATATCTGCATAAGTTACCTCACAAGTGCTAGGGTCAAGGCGCAAGCTTCCCCATTCTAAAACCGGAGGTAAAGAAGTATTTCCCCGACGTAATAAAGCACGAATCCGAGCGGCTAATTCTTCAAAATCAAATGGTTTGACAACATAATCATCCGCTCCAGCATCTAAACCGATAACTTTATCAGTTTTAGTATTTTTTACCGTTAAAAGCAGAATTAGTATTTGGTAGCCTGCTTGTCGTAACTGCTGACAAAGACTTATGCCATCCAACTTCGGCAGAACGATATCTAACAAAATCAGGTCATAGTTACAAACACTCACTAACTCCCAACCGACTGCACCATCAGCAGCAATATCAACTACATAATTTTGTTTAGTAAGAGTTGTTGCTACAGCTTGAGCAAGCAAATCATCGTCTTCAACCAATAGAATTCTCATGAAAATGTTTGCTTGTAAAAGCAACCTTGAGCTAGAGCGTCCAATTTCTATAACTTAGGTTATGCCCGTTTTTGGTTTATAAAATATCTATCAAAGGCAAGGTTTACACTACCTACTTTGGATTGAAAATTGCTGTCTGCGTCTAGGTTCTGTCAATCCATCTGTCGCCAACCATCATTTTTGAAATTGGTATTAGGCTAAAATTGAGTGAAGTAAATACTGTACCACCCGACTTGAGCAAAGGAGCGTGAGGTTCCCTCGTTGAGTGCGACTGCGGTAAGTCGAGTTAGCTTCTGATTCTTCCAGTATTCTAGCTGCTGAATTGTTACGTTAAATTTTTTCTATTTTTTGCAGTTTAATCTCAAAAAGCTATATTTTATGTCGCTAATATAACCATAAATTGTTACTTTTATACATATTAATTACTTACTTCTGATAGGTAATAACTAAACCTATTGGCTGATGAAGTTCTTGATTTGAGTAGAGAAACTGTAACAGTAATTGAGCAAGTAAATATATTTACTATTGTCTCAGGAGGAAAAAATGGCAACTCAACAATACAAACGTGCAATTGGTACATTCTCTAGTCGGCAAGCAGCCGAAGAAGCTTTAAATGAATTGAAAAACTCTGGTTTTTCGATGGATCGAGTTTCGATACTAGCGAAAGATACAGAGCGTAACGAGCAAATTGCTGGCACTCAAGTCAGAGATGCGAGTGATAATGAAGCTAAAGAAGGCGCTGGTGCAGGAGCGGTGACAGGTACAGTTCTAGGAGGCGTTGGTGGCTTTCTCGTTGGTCTTGGTAGTTTAGTTGTTCCCGGAGCAGGCCCATTTTTAGCAGCAGGAACTTTCGCAACTACTTTGGCTGGTGCAGGGATTGGTGCAGCAGCAGGTGGTGTTATCGGAGCGCTAACTGGTTTAGGTATTCCAGAGGAAGAAGCCAAAAGTTACGGCGATCGGGTATCCCAAGGCGACTACTTGGTGATGATAGAAGGTTTTGGCAATGAAATTGAGCGTGCTGGTTCGATTCTCAAAAATCGCGGGGTTCGTGATTGGAGAACGTATAATATGTCCAATGCTCCCGATCGCAATCCCAATATGGCACCGCAGATGTACGGCGATCGACAAATGACTGTAGATACTCCCCATACCACCAGCAATGAATCAACAGTAGAAATTGTTGATAAGCGTCAAGAAACTCGCTAATTTCAGCACAATTTTGAACGGCGATCGCAAATTTATAATTGTCTGCCACCAAAGCTGCTAATAATTTTTTGGCAGACAAAAAGCGGTTTGCTGTTCGTAAACCGCTAGCTTCATCTATGAATGTAAATTAAAAGTTTTAAGTAGGTGGATATAATTAAATGTAAAATGCCAATCTGTGAAACCCTTTCACAAACTGGCTTTTCCCTTCTGCCCTTCTCCTGTCGGAGACGCTACGCGAACGGGTTCAGCAGTTCTCAATCGACGCAAAGCGCCAAGACTGAGACTGCTTCACCTCCTGCCTCCTGCTTTCTACTTACAACCCAGAAAAGTTATAACCAACTCCTAACATCAGCCCTACATCCGTTTGATCTAAAAATGCTGCATTCACTCCTGCTGTTGCCGTGATGTTGTTGCTTAAAGGAACATCTACACCACCAGATAAAAGCAAACCAACGTCTGGATCGTCGCTCGTTTCAATCGCTACACCGGCTCCAACGTATGGTGCAACAGAAAACCTTTCGTTCAAAGCATCTGCGGTTCGCAAGTTAAAGTCATAAGTCAGAGGAACTAAAACAACAGGGTCATCGTTAATTACTACAGATGGTCGCACAGATATAGCACGCGTCAGCCCAATTTTACTGATGACCGTAAAGCTACCTTCGCCTAAAGCTGAGTCACCACCACCTAAACCAATGTTGCCAGCAACTCCAATATAGCTAGAGCCACCACGGGTAGTTCGACCTGGGTTAACATCTACTTGCGCCACCTGAGCAGAATTTTTAGCAGCAGGTTGTGTTGGCTGGGGAATCAAATCGGCTGCTGTGGTTGAAGTTTTACCAGGCTTCGGCACAATTTGTGCTTGAGCAGATAATCCACTTCCAAGCATTGTAATTGTAGAGAAAATAAACAACGTCGAAAACCGTTGTAACCAAATACTATTCATTGTTCACCTTTCCAAATATTTTTGTGTGAAGAAATAGGGCGTTAGAAAGCAATTAATATGCTGTGCGACTATGTTGCTGTTGCTTTCCTAACTGCTTCAAGCTGATGTCATACAAATCCAAACCCAGAAACCTTTACAAAATCTAGATTTCTTAATTTTGAATTTTGAATTGGTATCTTGGCGGTTGCTATATAACTTCATTTATCGCCTGAATTCCACTTTTGAAGATATCTTGAAAAAGTGGAAAACTTGTGGATATTTGACCGATATTGTCAAAATTATTCAGAGTTTACCAGACATTTTACCGAGACTGATGACAACCGCAATTAGCTCGGCTGCTCTAACTGGTTTTGCTACATGGAGCTGAAATCCTGCTGCTAATGCCTCTTTGTAATCTTCTACCCTCGCGTACCCCGTCAGCGCCACAGCAGGAATCCGCCCACCTAACTTTGGTTCAAGTTCTCTGATTTTACGCATCAGCAAGTAGCCATCTTCGTCTGGCATTCCAATGTCGCTAATTAACACATCTGGATGTAATTCTTCTAGCGCCTCAAGTGCCTGTCTTGTAGAGCTAAAAGCACTAACTTGCGCTCCACAGTCTTCGAGTACTGCACTAATCCACTGCCGCACATCCGCCTCATCATCTACAACCAGCACTCGCAAGCCAGTAAGGGGATAGGGAGATGAAGGAGATGAAGGAGATGAGGGGGATGAGGGAGAAGTGTAAGTTATTCTTTCCTGCTCTCCTGCTCCCCTGCTTTCTTCTTGAATGGGCAACTTGACTGTAAATGTCGCTCCTTGCCCTATTCCTTGGCTTTGGGCTTGGATTGTGCCACCATGCAGTTCTACCACATGATGTGCGATCGCTAGCCCTAAACCTAGTCCTTTATTTGACCGAGTATAGGTACTATCTGCTTGGCAAAAGCGCTTAAATACGTGAGGTAGAAAATCAGCACTAATACCTTGACCTGTATCGTTAACTTCAATTTGAACATATTTAAGGATGGCGTATTGAGAAAATTCTTCCCCAGTTCCCAACCCCTTTGACAACTGCACCTCGACTCGTCCACCGTTGGGTGTAAATTTTATCGCATTAGTGAGTAGATTCAACACAACCTGTTGCAAGCGGTCTGAGTCACCGCAAATTTTTTCTATTGAATTATCAAGTATAGATTCAAGTTGAATATCCTTAGCATCTGCCAGCGATCGCACCACTTCAATTGCGGCTGTAATTACTTCTACTAAATCAACCAAATCAATGGAGAGGGAAAGTTCTCCTCTAACAATACGCGAAATATCAAGCAGGTCTTCAATCAGTTGCATCTGTAAGTTGGCGTTGCGCTCAATCGTCTCAAGTGCGAGAGTTGCTCTAGCCTCATCTAGCGCCCCTGTTTGCAACATCCCAGCCCAACCGATAATAGCAGTCATAGGAGTGCGTAGTTCGTGAGAAACTATTGCTAAAAAGTCGTCCTTGGAACGATTTGCGGCTTCTGCTGCACGTTGTGCCGCTTCGCTAACGGCGCGTGCGGCTTGTTCTCGCAGTAGTAATTGTTCTTTTTCTTCTTCAGCTTGTTTGCGTTCGGTAATATCTTGCATAATTTTAGAGAAGCCGCGCAGATTGCCATCGTCATCTCGTAAAGGTGCGATCAGACAATGCGCCCAAAAAAATGTGCCATCTTTGCGAATGTGCCAGCGATTCTCTTTGGAAAAACCTTCGGTTACGGCTTTGTGCAATGCTTGTTGTGGTTGTTCGCGCTCAATTGCTTCGGGTGAAAAAATTCGCTCAAAAGGTTGACCAATAATTTCTGCTTCTTGATAACCTAAAATACGTTCTGCTCCAATATTCCAACTGGCAAAGTTACCGTTGGGATCTAGCATAAAAATTGCGTAATCAGTTACTCCTTCTATGAGCAACCGATAACGTTCTTCGCTTTGATATAGATTATACTGGCTTTGACGTAGACGTTCGTAATTTTGCTGGGCTGTTCGCGCATTCATCTGAGCTTGCGATCGCGCCTGACGCAATGCAGAATTGAGCGAGCTAATCAACAATGCTACTAATACAAACTGAAGCAATCCCACTACACTAAACCCACTAACCGCCAGAGAATAAAAAGGAGACAAGAGGAAGTAGGCGCAAGCTACGGCAGATAAAAAAGTTGCTAGCAGTCCTGGGTTTAAGCCACCATACCAGGAGCTAACCATGACAGCAGCTAAAAATAGTGAATAAATAGAATTTAGCCTGTATAGTTGCCATAGAAGCAGTGTCAGTAGTAGAGCTAGTAAAACACTTAAGAAGGCAATACTATAGCCTTGTAGTTGCGATCGCCCTTGGCAGCTCCTAAAGGAGCATCGCGTAGCGTCTCCGTAGAAGAATCGCCAAAGGCGGGGCAAAGCCCATTGCGTCAATCTCCACATTTTCGATTAATTTTGCTTATGCCAAAGGTTGATTAATATTCTGCACGAGTTTTCCACTTTCAAGTTTTATCTTAGAAAATTAATCTTAAGAATATGGTATAGCAATGCTAAGTCATTCGTGAGAAACAAGATCCCCAACTTCTTTGAGAAGTCGGGGATCTGGACACCGCGAATTCTCACAAATCAGATAGGATTGCTATAGTTCTAAATAGTACACCTCACTATGCTGGAGGAATTGAAGTAGTTAGCATAATAATTTCTAACTTGAAGAAAAATAATAATGAATACTAAACAAATCTTAGTTATTGATGATGAAGATGACATCCGTCAATTGATTCAGACTTGCCTAGAAATAATGGGAGATTGGAAGGTGTTAACTGCTACTTCAGGTCATCAAGGATTACTCTTAGCTCAGTCATCTCAACCTGATGCCATCCTTTTAGATGTAATGATGCCCGATCTAGATGGTATAACAACTTTTCAACAACTACAGGCTAATCAGAAAACTCAACATATACCCGTGATTTTGTTAACAGCTAGAGGACGCGCAACTGACAAACGTTTATTTACTCAACTGGGTGTTAAAGGCATAATCAGTAAACCATTTAATCCTCAAAAACTAGCTGCTCAAGTAGCAGCAGCATTGAATTAAAATATACTAAAAAATTAGAATGACTGTTTCTAATTCAGCTAGGTATATTTCTAAATTAACTAACGCAAGCACCTAAAACTTAATGAGTATTTGCTTGAAATTAGTCTATCTCTATAGTTTTACCAGGCTCTTTCTTAAGTAGTAGTTTTTTCAGTAAAGAGATATTATCCACTAGTTTTCCACTTTTATTTTCTAATTTAGAACTAACTTCATATAGCAATCTTGAGTAATTTAGGACTGTTACGTTAGCTCTTAACTTAGGAGGTGTAGATGTCAAATAACTTAGAATACTTTTTACATCCACCGAGTAAACAAGAATTTGCTGTTACCTTGCGTTTAGTAAGTCGAATTAGTTTTTGGGTACAGTTGGTACTTGGTGGAGTTTCTGGCATTGCTGTGTTACTAGCCTGGTTTAGCCGTAACGTTACAACTGGGACAAGCAATGCAGGTATAGGGTTTGGTATATTTCTGGCTATAATTAGTATTTTAGTGCTGTGCTTTCGAGTTTATTGGGCTTTCCGTTATAGAAAGTTAGCTAAACTTTTACAAACACCAAATCCTCAAAACCATCCTAAGAAGGAAGACGTAATTCAAAATTTACGAATTGGAATAATCGTAAGTTTAGTGGGCTTATTAATAGCTTTTATTGCTTCCGAAGCGACAGTTGCAATTATATTAGGAAAAGCATTAGCACAACCTCAAGGTGTTGCGATTTATCAACCAGAAAATGTAATTCGTTCGCTAGATGTTTTCGTTCTGTTAGCAAATGTTAACATGATTGGCGCTCACTTTTTTGGAGGAGTTACTTCTCTTGGTCTACTCTATTGGGTAGAAGAGTAATTAATTCCATAGCTATATTTGTTCGTAATCACCAGCTATTACCATTGAAGTGATTGTACTATTTCTCAAGTAATATTGGTGTAATGTATTGGAATTCTCCACGATTTTTCCACTATTATGATTTAAGCTAAGAACTATAGCATAAATTTGTTTTCATAGCTCCTTTTTTAGTTAAGCTACTTAATCAAAAATAAGTAGCTTAACTTTACCTAAATAACATTTTACGGCTTAATTTAGGACAAAATTTATAGTTAAATATTCACTAAAAGTATGTATTAATTTAAATTTTTTTCATTGATTTAGGACAAGATATATTCTTGATAATATTTAATTGAAATAAAATTACCAGGAGGTATTTATGTACAAATTAAATCACTCTTCCTTGAAAAGGATTGGATTATTAGGAACAATTTTTGGAAGTTTAGTAGTTGGTTTTTCTGCAATTACTAAATCGGCAGTAGCGCAGCAACAAATTCCAAAAGTTAACCCTTGTCCTAGCATTTTTTACGAAGAACCACACCGAAATCGAGTTTTGGTTCCAGCAGGATGTCCGCCTAACGCTGCAACTTTAAGATTCGGACAGCAACAGCAAATCAATAGTTCTCAGGGTACTGTTGTTCCTGTCTATCCAATGAATGGCAGACGTTCGAGTGTTATACAACCACCATTTCCAGAAAGCAGACAAAGTGCGATGTCTGACGACAAGCCACTTCGTGTCTACGCAACTGTTACACCAACAGCAGGCACAGTCAATGTGAGATTAAAAAATAATACAAATGCTGGTATCTCTTATCAAGCAATTGGTTATACACAACCTCGATATCTCGGAGGTGGACAAGAGTTTGTTTTACGGAATTTACCAACGCCTGTTAGTATCACCTTGGTTCGTCAAGATGGTGGACTACTAAAAGTTATGCCTATGTCTACCTCTGAAGGAACCCTTGGAGTTTCGTTAGATGAAACAACTAATTTCGGTAACTATCAAGGTGTATTGAGAATTCAAAAGGATGGTCAAGTCTTCTTGAATTAATGTAATTCACCACATTAGTTTTGAGAGTTGTTAAAACGCTAACCACAACAAATCAAAACTTTTGTGGTTGTCCACTAGCTCGAATTGAATAGAGATTTTGAAATGATTAACTTTATTGAATCTAAATGGAGTTCCAAAGGAATTATTGTGATTACAATGTCTGCATTGCTGCTTGGAGCTTGTAGCAATAACCCAGAGCGAGAAGCTGCAACACCAGGAAACAACGTTACTACAGAGGAAGTCACAGACAATACAAACCAACTAATCGGTAAAACTGTAACGGTGAGAAGTACACCAATCAAAAAACTCGGCCTGTCAACTTTTACAATCAGCGACAAGCAATTCTTTGGGACTGAACCGATAATAGTTGTAAATGCTTCAGGTAAAGTTTTTAACTTGCCTAACGATTCAAATACACCAATTCAAGCGACAGGCCCAGTTGAGAAGTTTGTGATTGCAGATATTAATCGAGATTATAAGTTGGGTTTAGATCCTAACTTGTACAGAGAGTACGAAAGTAAACCTGCAATTATAGCTCAATCAATTGCACTTGCTCCTAAACCAGGTGAAATTACTACAAACCCCAACCTATATTACGGTAAAAACTTAGCGGTAACAGGTGAAGTGGAAAATATTAGTAATGCGAACTCATTTACCCTTGACGAAGATAAGTTATTTGGCGGACAAGACTTGTTAGTTATACGCACCAATACTCCTCAAAGAACTATCAATAAAGGTGAGAAAGTCGCTGTCACAGGTGTATTACGTCCGTTTGTCGTTGCTGACCTACAACGAGAATATAACCTGAAATGGGATTTAACTTTACAAAGGCAGCTAGAAGCAGAGTTCAAAAATAAACCAGTGTTAGTTGCGAATGAAGTTTACCCTTCAGCAATTCCTCAATAATGCATTTTACGGCATTGTCTATCGAGAAAGCTTCCCATAATTAGCCTCAAGATAAATAAGAGTAAGGGCGATGGCAAATAATTCCGAAAGTGGAGGTTTATTACAAGCACTAAGTAAGACAGGGGTATTAATTTTCCTAGTAGCGATCGCTATGCTAGTTAGAAGCTGTAACCTTTTTGACGCAAAACCAGCTATCACTAAGACATCTGCAATTACTCAGAATACAGACGAATTCATTGGTCAATCTGTGACTATTAAAAGCAGAGCAACTCAAAAAATTGGTTTGAGTTCCTTCACAGTTAGCGATGCGCGATTCTTTGGCGGTGAACCTATTGTAGTTGTCAATGCTTCAGGTGTGCCTTTCGAGCTACCACTTGATGAAAACATTAAAGTGCAAGTTACTGGTCAGGTTCGGAATTTAGTAATTCCCAAAATTGAGCAAGAATTTAATCTCAAAATCCAGGATAAATATTACAAAGACTATATCAATAAACCTGCGATTATTGCTCGATACCTTGTTTTAGCGCCTCAACCCGGTCAAATAACGCAACGTCCCGAACAATACTATGGTCGTAACGTAGCAATTACGGGGAAAGTTGGTGATGTCCGCAGTCCAGTTTTATTAACTCTAGATGAAAATCAATTATTTGGTAGGCAAGATTTACTAGTTTTATTAAAAGCACCGTCCAAAATAGCAATCAATCAAGGTCAGACAGTATCGATAACTGGTGAAGTTCGTCCTTTTGTTGTTGCTGACATTGAGCGCGACTATGATTTTAGATGGGATATGAAGGTAAAAAGGGAATTAGAAGCACAGTATGGTAACAGAGCTGTTTTAATTGCCGAAACTGTATACCCTTCTTAGAAATTTTAAGTTTGCCATAGTAGTTTGAAATGTGAGATTTTCTAGGAGGAAAAAACATGGCTTTGTACAAACTTGATGAATATAACCCCAACTATACTGAGGAAATTTTTGGTGGTAATGACATTAAAAATTTTAATGTTTACACCGATAACAAGCGAGTTGGTAATGTTGTCAACATATTAGTTGATGAAAATGATAGTCGTTTCCGGTATTTCATCGTTGATACAGGCTTCTGGATTTTCGGTAAAAAAGTATTGTTACCTGTGGGTTTAGCTCGTCTTGACTATGAAAATAAATATCTGCTCGTTCCGGGTCTAACCAAAGAGCAAGTAAAAAATTTACCAGAATTCACCGAAGGTTTAGCAATCGATAATGATTACGAAGAAAAAGTTAGAGGCATTTACCGACCTTTAGCGACAACAACAATGCCAGGTATGTTTGGTACTCCTCCTCTTTATAACTACACAATGGAACCTTACTTTTACGAACTAAACGATCCCAACTTCAGAACTTATGAAGAAAACCTGAGAAATAGGAGAAATCCAAACAGAGCCAAAATTTGATAATAGCGGTTCCCATTTAGATTTGGAGGAATATAAATTTATGAATACTCGATTGATGCGCTTAAGAATTTTGCCATTTGGCTTGATTTCTGTATTGTTTTTGGGGATGTTACCCTTGAGTTTTGCACCTGCTTACGCGCAGACAAATAATACCTCAATTAGAAGTAGGCTTTCAAAATACTCTCCTGTAAAAGCTCCCTTTCTCAGACCAGGATCTCGTGGACAGCCTGTGAAAGATGTGCAAGCTGCTTTGCAATCTTTAGGCTTTTATAACGGAGCTATTGATAGTATCTATGGTCCTAGAACAGCTACAGCAGTAGCAGCATTTCAACGATCGCACAGATTGGTTGGTGATGGAAAAGTAGGCGCGCTGACGTGGCAAGCATTACGCGATAGTAAGAATGTACGACCCCTGCGTGGCCCCTTCTAACAGGCTGATCGGATATTGCTCAAGCCACCTCAAGGCAGATTGAACATCACTAATGATATTGGTGCAAATCAGATAGCAAAAAATGAATAATAAAAGCGATCGTTTTTTTAGGACAATACAAAGTAGTAGAAAAAATTGCTTCCTCTGCGGGGATTGCCCTGACGATTGCAGTGGTGACAGCTGCTATTTTTGTTTCTCCGAATCTTCGCCTGTTGGCAACTGGCATAGTACCGCAAATTCCCCAAGATATACAGTATCAAGAAATACTGCCTTGGCTAGGTTTTATGCTAGCAGGAGCAGCCGGATTGATGTGGTATTCCTACTGGATAGAAGCCAGAGGATACGGTGCAGCTAGCGTTCGAGGACAAGAGAGTATAGACCCCAAGCAACTCAACCAACACCAAAAAAAGAAACTGCGCGGTTGGATAAATCTAATGACTATATCCAACACCTTAGCTGTGGTGGGTGCACTGTTAATGGCGTTATCTTTCTTGATTTTGGGTGGCGAATTGCTGCGTCCGCAAAAACTCGTACCAAAAGAAAATCAAGTAGCAGAAACTTTAGGTAGCTTGCTGGGAGACCTTTGGGGATCATTTGGCTTTTGGTTTATGGTGGCAATTGTTTTTATTACCTTTTGTAATACCATCCTTTCAGTCGAAGATGGTTTTGGGCGAATGTTTGCTGATGGTACGCAGATTCTTTTGCAAGGGTTTGGCGTAGAGGAACGCTGGACAAATGAAAAGTTGTTGTAGCGCGTCTATATTGTCGTGCTACTGGCAGCTTTACCCATCGCTATTTATTTGTTCTTCGGCAAACCAGTCGGCTTATTACAAACTGCGGGCGCAATTGAAGCCGCTCACATTCCCATCGTTACCGGATTGACTCTTTACTTAAATCATCGAATGTTGCCCAAACAATTGCAACCATCGAAGGTGATTTTTGGCGGAACTGCGATCGCAGGTATATTTTTCAGTTTATTCGCGGTGATTTATCTACTACAACTAACCAAAATTATTTGACTTGCTCAATTACCCTTCGAGTTCGGCAGTTTACCACCCTTCGCACGCGCCAAGACGGCAACCGCCTCACGAATTACGTAGCTTGCTTCTGGCTAAAAGCAAATACATTCAAGCAAAAAAGGGAATGTTTAAAGGAAAGCGTCATAAATGTTAAATCAAATTGGACAAGCCTTATTAACCAGCGCTGGAATTTTATGGAAATCTTTTTGGGCGCTGGTGTTCGGTTATATAGTTTCTGCTGCAATTCAAGCGATCGTCACGCGATCGCAAATGGCGCGAGTTTTAGGTAAACGTGGTTGGAAACAAGCAATATTAGCTGGTGTTTTTGGCTTTATATCTTCTTCTTGTTCTTTTGCCGCGATCGCCGCTTCGCGTTCTGTATTCGTCAAAGGCGCACACGCGGTTAACGGTCTCTCTTTCTTAATTGCTTCTACCAACTTGGTCATAGAATTAGGTATCGTACTGTGGGTATTGCTGGGCTGGAAGTTCTTTGTTGGTAATTTTCTGCTTGGTATTTTGATGATTGTCTACGCTTACATCCTGACTCGCTTTTGGTTCCCTAAAGAACTTGCTAATCAAGCGAAACAACACGCCGAACAACACCAAGAAGGTGAAGGAATGCACCACCACGGACAAATGCAAAACAAAAATTGGTGGCAAAAGTTAACTTCCAAAGAAGGTTGGCTGGCGATTTCCCACGCTTTCTTTATGGAATGGAAGATGGCTTACAAAGAGATTTTATTTGGCTTCACCATTGCCGGATTTATCTCAGTATTTATTCCTACTAGTTTTTGGAACACCTTATTTTTACAGTCCGGTCAAGATGCACCATCGTTGTTTGCGATATTAGAAAATGCTTTAGTTGCGCCCATAATTGCCTTTTTTACCTTTATTGGCTCAATGGGTAATGTACCCTTAGCTGCTCTGTTATGGTCAAAGAATGCTTCTTTTGCGGGTGTTATGAGCTTTTTAGGCGCTGACTTGGTGGCGGCGACTGTAGTTTATTTACAAGCGAAATATTACGGTTGGAAATATGCGGCGTATCTTTGTGGATTGCTTTATGTTTGCATGGTAGCTGCGGGAATCACCGTACACGGAATTTTTGCCCTTTTCAACGCCATACCAACCGAAAGAACTGCGCTGACAGAATTAGTAAAATTTGCAATTGATTACACCTTTTGGCTCAACATCATCTTTGCCGTGATTGGCGGAGTGTTGCTGTGGCTGCATTTTCAAGACAATGACTCTCAACATCAGCAACATAGACAACAGCACTCACAAAAGACAGCCAATCGATAATCACATGGAAATATTTTAGGGTTATTAGGTGCTTCTGGTTCTGGTAAAAGTATGACCTTGCGTTGCTGGATTGAAAACTCTATTCAGGGATCTATTATTTTGATGAAAAGTTGAAATTTCCTATTCTATAGCAACGAACAAGAGGCTTAGTACGCATAGCGAAAAGACCGAAATAAACTCTTTGCGACGGCAGTCGCTACAACGGGGAGCCACTGTGTTGGGCGGGCAATGCCCGACTTAAAGCAAGTGGCGTGGGAACCCCCCCTTCGGGTTCGAGGGTGACGCTCCTGCTTTGCTACCGCTTCTCCTGTCAGAGACGCTCGTTCGCGTAGCGTCTCTGACAGGAGAAGACTCGCTACCGCTGACGCTCGAAGACTCGCTAACGCTGCGCTAACGCTAACGACGGGAACCGCCTTGGCGTTAACCTCTCCCTTTGGGAGAAGACTGCGACCCCCTCACCGTAACGCGCTGCTCCCCTTTGCACTTATCTCTGCGCCCTTTGCGTTTCAATAAACTCGTCCTAACAGCTTTAGCGACTGCTATAGTTAAAAAACCTAGCAAAATTATCATTCTTGAATCGCTTGTTGTAGTTGTTCAGATGTTAGAGATTTAATCAAACTTAATGGTAGCGGTTGCTGACTAATTGTATTAGCGTAATCTGTACTCAAATATGGAAGGAAACTTGGCTGTTCAGCAACGTAGGTTTCAAAGAAGGGAATACTCAAAGCTTTGACATAACGACGTGCCAAAGCTGGACTAGAACCAATTATTTGTGTAGGTATGGGTATAACTGCATCTGCTGATTCTGCGATTGTAGAAAAATGTGTACCGCCATTGATTAGTGCTAAATATTTACTTGGAGTTGTTAACCAAGTAAAAGGCTGAATTTGTTCTGGTAAAGCCGGAGCAACTGTATCGGCACTGCCAGATACAATCATCAATGGAATTTTGATTTGGCTGAGACTAGCTTTTCCAAAAATACTACTATCAACTGGGTCGATTGCAATTGCCGCTTTTATCCTATCATCAGATAAATTGTATTCAGTATTCGGTAAATTGACAGCCAAACATTGCAATAATCGCGAAATATTTAATGTATCTTCCAAAGCTGGACAATCAGCTTTTAATTGCTCAAAATTAATCTTTGCACCAGCTAACGCTAACACTGTATATCCACCAAATGATTGCCCTACCACACCAACTTGTTCTAAATTTAACCGTCCTTGAAATGTTTGATTAGACTTTGATAAACGAGTGAGTTCATCTAATAAAAATTTAATATCTAAAGGTCTGTCAATAAATTCTCTAGGATTGGTAACTCTATCTGCTGTACCTGCGAATAATGCTTGCATTTGTTTTGAATTACTACCAGGATGTTCTGGAACAGCAACCACAAAACCATAAGAAGCTAAATGTTCGGCTAGATATGCAAAACTTGTTCTGTCAGAACCCAGTCCGTGCGAGATAACAATTATTGGATGAGGAGTCTGAGTAATTGGTAAGTAAATATCAGCTGGGAATTTTCTGAGACGCGATAAGTCATTAAGAATGATAGTTTGTTTTAAAAAACGAAAACTTCCAGGTTTGCCTAAATCTAACACCGTAACGGTATTAAGTGTAGAAGTATTACTTGCCTTTTGTTGGGATTTTTGGTTAACAAGTGCTACTGCATTTTGAGTTTGATTAATTGAATTTTGTAAGGTATTTATAATTTCTAAGCTTTGATTTAAATTAATTGAAATTGTATTTGTAGGAAACTTGCGTAATATATTTAAAAGTGTAAAATCTTGTCGATCTGCGGCTGATAAAATCAATGCTGCACGAATTGCATAAAAGCCTGATAATCTAGATTCAGTCTGAATAACGTTTCCTAATTTCTCTAATAATCTCTCACCAATTGGTGTATATAAAAATTGTGAAACTTCTACCTGATTTAAGGGAATAGGAGTAATTAAAGCTTTTCGCAGTTGAATCAATTGCTTTTTGCTTACATACTTTCTATATACAGCCAAATCATTGTCTACCTTGCCTGTTCTCGCATAAGTTTCGAGCGAACTAATTGGGATATACTCTTCTAAAAGACCGTAATTAAACTCAATCCGTTCTGCACCTAAAGCGGGATAAGCAGTTAGTACAGGCAGTAACCCTATACTAAAAATTCTCAAACCTATTTTGAGCAAAGCAATTTGTTTATTTAGAAGATAAGTCATAATATTAATTCGTAATGACACTCGCGGACTCGCTAACGCTGCGCTAACATAATTTGTAATTAAGAAAGTCAGATTTAATTTAGATTTGGGGGTTGGAATCTGTTGCATAATTTTAGAGAATTGGTATAACTTGTCATTTAAATAAAATTAGCTGACAACAGAATTTGATAAAGATTAACATCCGCTTCAACTAAGCAGGCATGACCGCTATGAGGTAGAGTTATTATTTGAGAATTATGAAAAATATGACTTAAACGTTGTGCCTCTGCTTCTGAAGGTAAAAGTCGGTCATCTCTACTAGCAATCAGTAAGACTGGTTGAGTAATTTGAGATAAAGTTTCTTCATCAATATCAAATTCTCTCATCAATGATAGACGTTGATTAGCAGTTTCTTTTGGTGCAGAACTAGTAGATTTTAAAAGAGCTTGATTAGCAGTAGGTGAAATTCGAGTTAAATTTGATAGAAAAGGCAAAGATAAAAATGAAGAAATTTTATAGAAGAAATTAGGAGTGTAAGGAAACAATAGCGAACCGAAATTTAACCAAGGTACGCGATGAAATGAAGAAGCAGAGTTAATTAAAATAATTTTTGTAAATAGTTGAGGGAATTTTTCTAAGACTTTTAGTGCCAAGCAACAACCGAATGATTCAGCACAAAGATAAACAGGCAATTGCGGTAATTTTTCTAATTCTACTTGAGTTAAATTAACCACTTCTTCTGTCATTTTATTCCAACTTGTTAAATCATCAGGTAGAATCACAAAACAACGTACATTAAAAGCAGCTTCTAAACCTGCTGTTTGAATATACATGAGTTCCTTTCCCGTCTCATCCATGCCCGGAAGAAATACAAAAAGTGGATAATTAGGATTAAATGGCTGAGTAGTTATAAAATAAGGATGACTGCAAATTTTAGATGGCATGACTAAACTAAATTAGAAAAGAATGTTAAGAATTTTGGCAATTCATCAATAATTAAAATTATAGGAGATTTTCAAAAGCGTGAAGTATAACATCTAGGTAGAAAATCAAAACTACGTAGAGAGCCTATTTTCATTTTAAATTCAGAATTCTGACTCCTGAATTTGGCTGCGTGACTCAATTACTTCAGAAATAGAGTTAACTATTTCTCCATTTTCTGATTTCTTGACATCATCATTAGTTAGTTGCGTTTGTTCGGTTGAATCTATTAAACGCAAATTGAGCAAGCTAGCAACCCAAGGAGCTGTTAATCCTTGGATAAAAACTGTCATCATTATTGTTAAAAATACTAAGGCTTTAATCGAATCACCACCATTGATACCTTCTTTACTAAGTGAAACTGAAAACAAAGAAGCTAAAGAAGCAGCTACAATTCCACGAGGGGCAACCCAAGATAAAAATAACTGCTGCTGCCAATTAAAACCTTGATTCCAGGTAGAGATTAAAATGTTAATGGGACGTACTATTAACATCAATACTAAAACTGTCAGAACACTACCCCAACCTAAAGCAAATACACTTGTAATTGATAAGTCTGCTGCTAAAAGAACGAACAAAACTGAATTAGCTAAGATACTTAACTGTTCGTTAAACCACCGCAGTAAAGCTTCTGAAGGCAAGTTATAAGCTCTTAAAACTATCCCCATAACTACAGCAACCACTAAACCAGATTCACCACGTACCATCTGTGCCAAACTAAATAGACCCCAGACACTAGCTAAAACAACTAAATTTTTTAGCTCTTGCGATAGGAATCGATCCTGTTTGAGAAGTTGACACAGCAACCAACCTCCGCTTATACCGATAGCTGTGCCAATACTCGAACGTAAAACCAAACCTTTAATAAAAATCAGTGGCTCGACATTTCCACTTAAGACAAAGCGAAGCACTATTACTGCTAGAATCGCTCCAATAGGATCGATAAAAACTCCTTCTCCTTCTAAAAGAGTTGATAATTGTTTATCTACACCAATTTGTTTAAGGAGCGGATTAATGACTGTCGGGCCGGTGACAACTACCAAAGAGGCATAAAGAAAAGCAATTGGCCAGGGAAATTCACTTAACCAATGTGCTGGAATTGCTGCACCCACAAAGGTAATTAGCACTCCCACAGTCACAAGATTACGAATACTATGAGAAACTTCTTTTAATTCTCTTAGTTGGAGATTTAAACCACCCTCGAATAAAATCAGTGCTACTGAGAGCGAAACCACAACTTCTAAACCAACCCCTAATAAAGATGGCTCTAAAAAATCAAAACCATCTCGTCCCAGAATAATCCCAAACAAAAGTAGCAAGACAATGCTAGGAATTTGAAAAAAACCAGCTAAAACTTGAGCAGCAATACCAGCTACAACTGTTACGCTGATTAAAATGGTAATAGACAAGGATTCTTCCATAATAAACTTAAATCGTACAGGAAACCCTCCTAATAATTAAAAGCAAAATAATCAAAAGCAAAAATTATCAGCAAGTTGAGTAACTTACTGATATAAAACTTTCAATTCATAACTCTAGCTTGACAAAAACTCTAAACATTGGCAAAGGCTGCTCCTGTTACTAATTCTACCTTAACTCAGCCTGATTGCTGTCGATCAAATGCCTTGGAAGCATCTAGGACTGATATTAGCGGTTCGACTTGGGTTAAAACTTTTGTCATAATTCTGGTTTTTAACTTTTTCAACTCAAGCACTAAAGCTATTCCATACTTGGAGTTTCTTCAAACTGCACCATCATCAGTACAGCTGGCGCATCACCTACTGTTCCAGACAGATGACCCTTATGGCCATTTACACCTCAAAATAAATGCCATAGTGCAATAGGTTACTCACTTTTGTTCAAATGCGAATGTGGTTCAGTGTTTGGAGCATCAGGTTGATCGAGTGTGAACTCATATTCAGATGACTTAACATCTTCAACAGCCTCTTGACGAGATGCTACATCTTTGGCAGTCCTACACCCAGCACAATATAATTCCACTTTGGGTCTTCTAATGGAGTAGGGTTAATTAAATGAGAAATTCCTTCATAAATAGACATCCTGTCACCAATAGAAAAAATAAGGATAGCAACAATTAAAGTCCAGAAATAAAGTTCTTGTCCATAACCAAAAGGATGGCTATCATCTGCTGGTTTTTGACTCATGCGAAGTCCTAGCAGCAGTAAAAGTTGGTCGGTAGTATCTACCAGTGAATGAATACCCTCAGATATCATCGCTGAACTGTTGGTAATGAAAGCAGCGATAAATTTAGTGATTGCGATCGCTAAATTAGCACCCATCGCCGCAAATATTGTTTTCTTAAATGAATCAGTTGCCATGATGCTAATTCATAATTCGTAATTAAATTTAGTTAATGTGATTGGCTTCTTTGTGATAGCCATATCGTTTCAACCCAGCAGCAATAATGGAGTTATCGTGAGGCCAAACACTACCTCTTTGATAACTAATTGGGTTATACCCTTGATTTTGAGATGAAAGAGTCTGTACACCCCAACTGCACCACATATCTGCTTGAAAGAGTCGCGCTGCAACTTTTTTCGCCCTTTCTTGAGGTACAATACCAGACCAAAGCAATTGACCGGGATTTGAGGCGATAGACTTAATTTGTTGTTTGTTGTTATCCAAGCCAAGACAGTAAAAGCCTTCCTCTTCCATCCAAAAGCGATCGTTAAAGTGTTGGTACAGTTCTTCTGCTTTTTGACGTAACTTGTTCGCTTGCGCTTGTTCTCCCCACAGTTCATAAATTAAAGCTGCTTTTAGCCAAGCATCGTATACGTAACCTTGTACCTCACACAAAGCAATAGGCGGTTCAACTAACTTGCCATTTGGATAAACCATTGATTCTCCCGAATCTTTCCAGCCTTGATTGTGTAATCCATGAGTAGAATGAGTGACATATTCGACAAACCCATCATTATCAAAATCGCCGTACTTATCAATCCAAGTTAGTGCTTTTTCTAATGGCGATCGACATTCATTCAGCATACCTAAATCGGCATTCCAGCTATAAGTCTCAGCCAGGGTAACAATCCAGAGATTCGTGCATTCCTCCCATAATGTCGCGTCGGATGGTTACGAGGAAACTACCAGAGGGTAAGTTGCCGTTAACCGTGGGGATTGACGGATTGGTGAATTGATAAAGGGCAGTATGATGATTGAGATTGCTAGAAGCTAGCAGCACCAGTCGGTAACGATTGAGAGAAATTTCATAGTAAGAAATAAGGCGTGTGTCACGCACAAAGAAACCTTGCGCTTGATTATCGTCGATGGAACCATCACTAGCTGTGACAAGAAATGAGGAACCATCATTAATTGTGATTAAACCGGGGTTGACAGTAACTTGTGTGGGCATAAGAGGCAGAAGGCAGAAGGCAGGAGGTAATTGGTAATTGGTAAACTGTATTTTTCTTCCCCAGTCCCCAATCCCCAGTCCCTTTTTTAACCATTCTCTGTAAAACCTGGATACAAAGTCATGCCACCATCTACAAACAAAGTTGTACCGTTGGCATAATCAGAATCATCAGAAGCTAACCAAACTGCGGCTTTGGCAATGTCTTCTACATCACCGACTCGTTTTGCCAGAATCAACTGTAGTAACTTCGCTTCGGCTTGCGGGGTATCCCAAGCTGATTTATTCAAATTCTTGCTAAATTTGTACTAAAAATTACATAGGTATGTATTTAATTTTTGACCAAAGGGAATTGCGAATTATTAATTGATTAATTGGTTAATTACGGGGTACAAGCCCCCACCAAATGCTCTTCGATTTGGTGCAAAACAATTAGTGGCGGGTTTCAAGCCCCCATAACCCGTCTTAATTGCGAATTGCGAATTGGAGTTGACACCTATTGCTTTGATTCTGGCATTACTTTAGAAGTTTGCAGTAGCGATCGCCTCCAACTACTGGAAGAATAAATACTTCTATCCCAAAGTCTAGAAAAATTTCATCTAATTTTCATAATTGTAGGAAATCCTTAAATAGTAAGCCAGCAACACTTGTTCATCAAAGAAAAAACAGAATTCATGATAATTTTAAATTGACTAATTATTAGGAACAAAGTTAATTTAGGTAACACAAATAAATAATTAATTTTTATTATCAATTTATCTTAAGATAGTGTTTTAATTCTATTATTTCTGGAATTTTCTATAAATTAAGTTCAAGAATAAATTTTGTTTTTACTAAGTAAATTATTCAGAGCATCTGGATATCTTAAGAAGAAAGCGATGCCCGCTTTGCCTCTCAATAGCCACACAAGGACTTACCATAAAACTTCCAGGACTTACGCAAAGCAACGAGTTTTAGTTGTGGGAAATTGGTAAAAAGGTCTACTGACGACCCCAAAGACGTTGAGTTTAAGTACTATGAGATAACTGGAGAATTTTTAACTATGAACTTATCTGGCACTTTTGTTTCTGGCGAACATCCTACCGAAGGAACAGTTCAGATTGTAGTAGAGTCCGAGCAACGATTCGTTGAGTTGCAGCCAGACTTTAAAACTTCCGATCTAGGCCCTGACTTACGAGTGGTTCTTCATCGCCTTGAAGATGTTATTGGTTCTACCACTCCCCCAGATTTTCCGCTCAAAGAGCAAGAGCTTTTTTTGCTCGATCGCTTACAAAGCTTTACTGGAAAGCAGCGTTACTCCATCCCATCCTGGCTAGATTTAGCTTCTTATCAGTCTGTTGCTATTTGGTGTTATCCGTTCAACGCTACTTTCGGCGCTGCTAAACTTAACGATCAATAACAGAGGAATCAAAATGCTACACAAACACAACCTCAGCTAACTCACCCTCATAAATTGGCGAAGATATTGATAGAGGCTATTGAATATGCTGAGTGAAACTGATGTACAGGTACAAAGAATTAGAGCTATTGGCTTAACGGTGAAAAATTGCGATCGCTCTTTGGATTTCTATACAAAAGCTCTTGGTTTTGAACTCGTTTGTGATATCACAGTTACAGGAGAAGACTACAGCAATTTAGAAGGCGTACCTGGGGCGAAAATTCGCATTGTTACTTTACGGCTAGGTGATGAACTCATCGAATTAATGGAGTATCTCAATGCAGAAGGAAAACCTATTCCGAGCGATTCCCAAAGTAATGACTTATGGTTTCAACATCTGGCGATTGTGGTAAGTGATATGGATCGCGCTTATGCTCATCTGTGTTCATTTCCTATTCAACCCATATCTACTGCACCGCAAACAATACCACCTGGAAATGAAGCATCTGCTGGTGTCCGCGCTTTCAAGTTTAAAGACCCTGATGGACATGATTTAGAGCTAATTTGGTTTCCACCTGATAAAGGACAAGATAAATGGCATCAGAACACGAATCGCTTATTTTTAGGAATCGATCATAGTGCGATCGCTATTTCCAACACTGAACAGAGTCTACACTTTTACCGCGACCTCCTGGGAATGCAAATCGATAGCCGCAGTCTCAACTGGCGTGCAACCCAGGCTCGTATGGATAATTTGCCAGGAGCCGAAGTAAGAATTACAGCACTGCGACCAGTTCAAGGCGGTGTAGGAATTGAACTGCTCGATTATCTTGTACCTGGGAAAGGCCGTCCTATACCGAGTGATTGGCAAAGTTGCGATATTCCACATATGCAAATTCAGCTAGTTGTAAATAATCTTGAGCAGTTAGTAGATAAGCTACAGCACGATGGAGTTCAATTCATATCACCACTTGTGCAGTTTACTGATAGTTCATGTCCTTACAAGCAAGGTAGTTTAGTTAAAGATCCTGATGGACATGCAATTTTGCTAATTGCAGAATGATGAATATAATTATCGCTACTGAAGCAAGAAACTCATTAGCGGCATCAATTTCTCAATCTGAAACTGACTTTAACTGCTAGAACGCTAGTTCAGTAAAAATAGTTGACAATCTATGCAGATTGTGGAGTAGTAAATGTAGAAATTTCTCTATTAGTAATTTCAGATATAATACCAGTTAAAAAAAGAACAATATTATCTTTTTTTACGAATTTTCCCACACAAGGCTATAAATTAACTCAATTAGTACAATTAAAGTCACAATTATATAAGTCAAATCTCTTTGTCGTACAAAGGCAAATAAGGAAAATATAACTCGTGCAATTGGTGTGGCAATTAATAGCAGTAATCCAAATTGAATAATCCCACGACGACGACCTGACAAAACTGCTGTTCCTACTCCTTTTAGAGAGTTAAAATCTGCGGGTTCTCCCCGAAAAAACTGGTAATTGGCAGGACTAGTACCATAGTGAATTAAATACAAAACTCCACCGACTACAACCACACTAGTAGCAAAAAGTACTCCAAATCTTAACAGGTTGCCAATGAACTGTTCAACTTGGTGTTCGCTCCATCTGCGTCTGGGTTGAGACATTCTAAATCCCTCCCGCTAAACCTTTGTAGATCATTTCAATTGCCAGCCCCAGAATAACGAGGCTGAAGATATTTCGCAATAGCTCAATCCTTGCTCTTACTAGTACTCTTGCGCCCAACAAAGCACCAAGTAGTACACCTAACATGACTGGCATTGCCAATCCTGGATCGATGTAACCCCGCTTTAAGTACACTCCAGCACTAGCTGCTGCCGTTACGCCAATCATAAAATTGCTCGTGGTGGTAGAAACCTTAAATGGAATATGCATCGCTTGATCCATTGCCAGTACTTTCACAGCTCCTGAGCCAATGCCGAGTAATCCTGAAAGTATCCCAGCAATAAACATCAATCCAAATCCAACTGGTACTGCACGGACATTGTAAGGTTGCAGTCCTGTTTGAGTTGGATAACTACCGTTGAGTTTAAGAGAAGTTGCTAAAGGATCTGGTGGTTCGTTATCAACGTGTTCAACACGAGGTTGACGCGACAGGTAAGCACTATAAATTAGAACGATACCAAGGACGATCGCGATCGCTCTACTAGAAACCATCCCTGCCACAATTGCCCCGACTAATGCCCCTGCTGTCGTCGCTATTTCCAAGAACATCCCTAACCGCAGATTAGTGAAACCTTCCTTAACATAGGCAGATGCAGCCCCGCTAGAAGTGGCAATCACAGATACCAGCGAAGCACCAACAGCATATCGAATATCAACCCCAAACGCCAAAGTTAACATTGGCACAATTACTACTCCACCCCCTAACCCAGTTAGTGAACCGAGAAAACCTGCGGTTAAGGAGCTAAGTGATACTAGTAAAGAAAATTCTAAAATATTCACGTGAGTTTTATATTACTTCTAACAGTTCGACCTAGCAGGGAGTACTTAATTTAACTTTAGATAAGCGAAGCAATATTAACAATCATTCTTGTGTGTCAAATCAATAGATTGAATTGATGGATTCTCTAAAAGGATGTTTGTCAAGTCTAAATTAATACCGACCTTGGCGATTAGACATCGCACGCCAGTTGCTACAAGTCGGGAAACCCGCTCAACGTACTGGCTTGGCTACACAGACAAAACCCACCTCCGTGAGTTTCAAATCCTTAAGTTTGTGTTAGTCTGTGGAGGCAGACTTAGTTTGTGTAGTAGCGAATTATATTCGCCTAAAACTTTTAAAACATCCTCTGATTAAAATTTAATTTTTCTAATCAATAAGTAAAGTCAGCCTTGCTATACTTGCATTGCTATCAAAATATTTGTATTGACAATAATTATATTTTTACCTTGACTTGAGAAATATCTATGACCAATTTTTGAAATTTTCAGTCTTTAGCCAGAGGTTTATTAATACTATTTTCGGATTCAATAATATCAATAATAATTTCAGCTAAATTATTTATTCTAGGTTTTTAACAAACTATAGCAGAAAATAGAAGGCAGGAGGTAAAAACCTTACTATTTATAAGATTCACGTTTTCAAAATTTCCTAATCTACTTGACAACTGCTATATATTTGTCTGTGAAATAGAATATTAAAATCTCAAAAATCATCAACTTGTTATCTTTAATTAAATTACAAATTATTCTTATTATAAATTTTTTAAATATTTTATTTTGAAAAAAATCATCTTACTTAATATAAGCGATTATCAAAAATGGCAAATTCTAGGGATAAAGACAATGGATACTCTCGGTTAACTCATGGCGCACCGTTAGCAGTAATACTTGCAGCGGTACTCTATATCTTATACCAACTTTTGCCAGTATTAGAACTAATAGCTATTGCGGCATTAATTGCTTTAGTTTTGCGAACACTATTGCGGTTTTTGCAAAAGCTTGTTAAATCGCAGGATGTTGCTGTTCTGCTATTAATTGGATTGATAGTTGGTTTCGGTGTATTGCTAACTACTTTAGTCATACCTAACGCTATATCTGAGGCTCAAAATTTACTAACTACATTGCCAGCTTATCTTAATATTTTGACAAGAGATGTCGAGCAACTGCGTCGCAAATTTCCCTCTGTTCCTGACATATCCCTATCATTAATACAATTGCGAAACTTTATTAACCAATTACTAGGCGGAGTACCAATTTTTTTAGGTCAAGCCTTCAACTTCACATTAGAGTTAGTAGCAACATTGATTCTGGCGCTATATATGGCTTACGACCCTAGATCTTTGGTAAGTGGTACTTTACGGTTAATACCTCGCCGACATCACCAACGGTTTACACGAGTCCTTAAAGCTTGCCAGATTAGACTACGTGGTTGGATTTTTGGTACAGGAATTGCCATGATATTTCTCGGTGCAGGAGCTGCCTTTGGACTGTGGATTTTGGGGATTCCATCAGCGTTTGCCTTTGGCGTTATTGCGGGTTTATTTGAAATTATTCCTTATTTTGGTTCGATTGTTGGTGCTTTTTTACCAGCATTAGTAGCACTGAGTATTTCACCGATAAAATTAGTATTTGTTCTCATACTATTTTTAGTTCTCAATCAGATAGATGCTCATATTGTTCAACCATTGGTAATGGGACAGCAAGTTAATATACATCCTGTGATGGTGATTGTGACGTTTCTCGTCATGGGTAAGTTATTTGGATTTATTGGGGTGTTACTTGCAGTTCCAGCGGCCGCTATCATTGTTACACTCCTCGATGAGTTCGCACTTAAGGAGTCTGAAACGGAAGTACCTCCAGCATAATGTTGTGTTCAATGAAAGACTTATCATTAAGACAGCAGGAGAGCAGAGGAGCAGAGAAGAACACCCAACTCCTGACTTTCCACTCAGCACTTTGCTATAAGTCAAAATTAGACTTTATTCTTGGCAGCTAAAGCGCAAGATCGATTGGAGTCACCAACTTCTATTTGCAAAGTGGAATGTTCAATACCAAAATGGTCGTGCAGTTCTTGACAAGTCTGGACTAGAAAATCATCACCAGGATGACCAGAAGGTATTACTAAATGAGCAGTTAAGGCTGTGTGTGTCGTACTCATTGCCCAAATATGTAGATCGTGGACTTGGACAACCCCAGGACGTTCAGCCAAATATGTTTGAACAGCTAGTGGCTCAATTCCCTCTGGAACGGCATCCAATGCTAAATTTATAGAATCTTTTAGTAGCCGCCAAGTACCAACTACTACCACGATCGCAATAATTAAGCTGATAACTGGGTCAAACCACAGCCAACCAGTAACCACAATGGCGATGCCAGCTAATACTACTCCTAATGAAACTCCAGCATCAGCAGCCATGTGTAAAAAGGCTCCGCGAATATTTAAGTCTTGTTTGCTACCTGACATAAACATCACAGCTGTGATGGTGTTGATAAAAATTCCGACTACAGCAACACCGATAACTGTACCTCCGGCGATAGACTCAGGGGCATTGAAACGTCGCAGTGCTTCCCAAGCAATCCCACCCATTGCTAAAAGCAGAACGATCGCATTTAGCAGCACCGCTAAGATTGATGAGCGACGCAACCCGTATGTATAGCGTTGAGTTGGCGGACGGCGGACAAGGATACTCGCTCCCCAAGCAAGTAGCAGTCCTAACACATCACTCAAATTGTGACCAGCATCGGCAAACAGGGCAAGGGAGTGAGCTAGATAGCCGTACACTGCTTCGATAATTACAAACCCCACATTGAGAGCTGTACCAATCGCAAAGCTACGGTTGTAGTTGCTAGTTTCGTGTTCGTGCAGTCCGTAGCTATGGTTATGTGCCATCTTTGTAATTCTAAATTCTTCACCGTCCAAAAATCCCAGCATCTAGTGAATAAGCACCAGGGCCTAAAACTGCGATACCTTCGGTAAGCTGCGCTAACGCAATCAGCATTACGCAATACATAAACGCTTTTTCCCAACTAGGCGGTTCGCCTTTTCCTAAAGGGCCTTTGTACTGGTCTTCGGGAATTAAGTAGGGATCTGTAGCTACAAAAGGATTACCTTGAATTAAATCTAACAATATTGCAAACAACATAGAAGCCAAAATCGGCAAAGTTGCTAAAAGTGTCAGCAATCCAATGATTAAGAATAATCCCCCACCTAACATTGTCCATGCAGATATAAAGCAAAGAAAGACAGGTGTATTAATAGATTCTGCCCACCGCCGAATATGCAGTACCTTGGGGTAGCCGTGGATTAAAAACAAACCGCCAACGCTCACTCTCAGCAGTAAAAGTGCTAATCCTGCTAGTCCACCAGGATACGCATGAACAAGAGAACTCACCAAATAGGGGCCAAGGAAGGGATAATTAGCTGAAGCTAATTTAAACCCTCTTTTGTTACTTTAGGGAGAGAATAATTAGTAAAATATTCAACTAGCAAGAGGAAAACTGACTGGAGAAGCTCGAAAATAATTCATGAAGT